>NZ_VDUZ01000040.1 GCF_008039615.1 Vineibacter terrae
ATGTCCAGCAACGCGCCTTCGATCTGCTCGACCTGACACCCTCGCTGTAGGCAGCACGAAACACTTCGCAGTCAACAAATCCCTGCGATCACAACAACTTGCTCAATTCCCTCAGGGGTAACTTCGGTCTAACCTATGCGCCGACGATCCCGGGCCGGCCGCTCTCGACCGTGAAGCTCCGGAGCGTGCGCGCGGCGGTGAGCCGGTCGCCCACGTCCTCGATGATCCGCAGGTCGGCCACCAGCCGGTCGCGCGTGAGGCTGACGGCGAGATGGCCGCGGTGGCGGTTGTTGAACAGCCGCAGATGCGGGTTCTCCGCCAGGCGTGCGGCGAACCAGGCATCGTCGCGCTGCGGCGCGCCCGAGGTGATGGACGTGCCGGCGAACTCGGCCGCGACCGGCGCGTTGCCGGCCGCGGGATCAAGCAGGTCGGCTGCGATGTGGGCATGGAAGTCGCCGGTCAGCACGACGGGGTTGGACAGCCGCGCTGCGCGCATCGCCGCGTAGAGCCGCGCCCGTGCCGCGGGGTAGCCGTCCCACTGGTCGGTGCGCCACTGCTCGCCGGGCCCGATCTGGAAGTCCAGCGGCGCCATCAGCACCGGGTTGGCGAGCAGGCTCCAGCGCGCGCCGCCGGCGCGGAAACCGTCGTAGAGCCAGCTTTCCTGCGCCTGGCCCAGCAGGCTGAGCGCCGGGTCGAGGCGCGCGGCGCAATCCGGACCGACGATGCTGGAGCCGCCGCGGCCGGGTCGCGGGCACGGCTGTGGGCTGCGGTGCTGCCGGCCGTCGAGCAGGTCGATGCGCGCGAGGTCGCCGAACCGGACGCGGCGATGGATCGTGGCGCGCGGCCCTTGGGGCCGCAGCGCCGGGCGCACGGGCATGTGCTCCCACCAGGCGCGGTAGGCGGCGGCGCGCAGCGCCAGGAACGCGGTGCGGTCCATCAGGCCCTGCGACTGCGCGTCGGCGTAGTCGTTGTCGACCTCGTGGTCATCCCAGATCACGAGCCAGGGCGCGGCGGCATGGGCACGCTGCAGGTCCGGATCGGCGCGGTAGAGGGCATAGCGGCGGCGGAAGTCGTCGAGCGTGACCGGGTTGTCCAGCACATTGTGGCGCCGTGGCGGGGTGCCGCCCACGGACGACTCGTAGATGTAGTCGCCGAGGAACACGACGGCGTCGAGCGGCCGGCCGCGCTCGCGGATGGCGTCGCGCCAGGCGCCGTAGTAGCCGCCTTCGTAGTGCTGGCAGGAGCCGACCACCAGGTCGAGCCGCTCGACCGGCGCGCCCGGCGCCGCCGTGGTGCGGGCCCGGCCGATGGCGCTGACATGCCCTGGCGGCAGCAGGAAGCGATACCAGTAGTCGCACCCCGGCTGCAGGCCGCTCACCTCGACATGCACCGTGTGCGCATCCTGCGGCAGGGCCACCACCTCGGCGCGGCGCAGGATGCGGCGGAAGCCGGGGTCGCCGGCGACCTGGTAGGCCAGCCGGAAGGCATCGCCGGCCAGGGGCGCCGGCGTCACCGGGTCGGCCAGCACCCGTGTCCAGATCACGAAGCCGTCGGGCGTCGGCTCGCCCGACGCCACCCCCAGCCCGAACGGGTTGCGGTCGAAGCGGGGATTGGCCAGCCCGCGGCCCGGCGCCGCCACCGCGACCGCCGCGCCGGCCGTCAGCAGATGGCGGCGCGACAGGCTCATGCGCTCAGTGATACGGGTCGGCGGCGTCGCGCAGGCCGTCGCCGAAGAACTGGAACGACAGGATCACCAGGATCACCGGCACCACCGGCAGCATCAGCCACCAGTTCACGGCCACGACATTGATGTCGGTGGCCTCGTTGAGCAGCACGCCCCAGGAGGTGATGGGCGGCCGCAGGCCCAGGCCGAGGAACGACAGCGCCGTCTCGGCCAGGATCATCGACGGGATCGACAGCGTCGCCGAGGCGATCAGGTGGCTCATGAAGCTGGGGATCAGGTGGCGCCCGATGATGCGCTGCGGCGAGGCCCCCATCAGCGCCGCCGCGGTGGCGAAATCCTCCTCGCGCAGCGACAGCAGCTTGGAGCGCACGGCGCGCGCCAGCCCCGGCCAGTCGAGCAGGGCAAGGATGATGGTGATGCCGAAATAGACCAGCAGCGGCGACCAGGTCACCGGCAGCGCCGCCGACAGCGCCAGCCACAGCGGCAGGTGCGGGAAGCTTTTGATGATCTCGATGGCGCGCTGGATGATGTTGTCGATCCAGCCGCCGTAGTAGCCGGCGATGCCGCCGATCACCAGCCCGAGCACGAAGCTGAGCGAGATGCCGAACAGGCCGACCGTCAGCGAGATGCGCGCCGCGTAGACGATGCGCGAGAACATGTCACGGCCCAGCCGGTCGGTGCCGAGCAGGAACAGCGTGCCGCCTTCCGACGGGCAGGCGAGATGGAAGCGGCCCTCGATGAGCCCCCAGAACTCGTAGCTCTCGCCCAGGCAGAAGAAGCGCACGGGATGGGTCGTGCTCTTGTCCTCCGTGTAGATCCGCTGCAGGGTGTCGGGGTCGCGCTCCATCTTGTAGCCGTAGGTGAACGGCCCCACGAAGCTGCCCTCGTGGAACAGATGGATGCCCTGCGGCGGCGCGAAGATGTGCCTGATGTGCCGCGTGTGCTGGTCGTAGGGCGCGATGATCTCGCTGACCAGCGTGACCAGGTACATGAACAGCAGGAAGCCGCCGCAGATCACCGCCGGCTTGTGGCGGCGCAGGCGCCACCACATCAGCTTCCACTGCCCGGCCATGTAGAAGCGTTCCTGCTCCGCCGTCAGCTTCTCGGCGACGTACGGATCCCACGGCTCCTTCGACACGACATGTGCCGGCGGAGGGGCGGGGGGCGGGGTCGCGACCGCGCCGGCCGCCTGTCGCGCCTCGTCCATGGCCGTCATTTCTCCCTGCCGCCCTGCAGGCGGATGCGCGGGTCGAGCGCGGCCAGCAGAAGATCGGAAATCAGCGTCCCGATGACCGTCAGCACCGCCACGAGCAGCAGGAAGGTGGCGGCCAGGTTGGTGTCCTGCGTCTTGAGCGCGTTCAGCAGCATCGGTCCCGTCGTCGGCAGCGACAGCACCACCGAGACGATCACCGACCCCGAGATCACCTCCGGCAGGATATGGCCGATATCGGACACGAAGGGGTTCAGCGCATGGCGCAGCGGGTACTTCATCAGCAGCTTCAGCGGCGGCAGGCCCTTGGCGCGGCCGGTGGTGACGTACTGCTTCTGCAGCTCGTCGAGCAGGTTGGCGCGCAGGCGGCGGATCATGCCGGCGGTGCCGGCGGTGCCGATCACGATCACCGGGATGATCAGGTGCTCGAGGACGGACCGGGTCTTGGCCCAGCTCCAGGGCTGGTCGATGTATTGCGGGTCCATCAGGCCGCCGACCGAGACGCCGAAATAGCGCTTGCCGACATAGAGCAGCACCAGGGCCAGCAGGAAGTTGGGGATCGCCAGCCCGATGAAGCCGATGAAGGAGGCGATGTAGTCGCCGGGCCGGTACTGATGGGTGGCGGCGTAGACGCCGATGATGAACGACACCACCCAGATGAAGATGATGGTCGAGATCTCCATCACCATGGTGAGCGCGATGCGCTCGCCGATCAGCTGCGATACCGGCTGGTTGTCCTGGCACGAGAGCCCGAAATCCCAGGTCAGCGTCCCCGACGCCCAGATGGCGTAGCGCTGGATCCAGGGCTTGTCGAGGTCGTAGAGCTGCTCCAGCTGATGCACCTTCTCCATGGCATTGGAGCCGCCGCTGGAGAGGATCTCGTCGATCTGCGCCGTCACGCAGTTGCCGGGCGGCAAGGTGATGATGAAGAACACGAGGAAGCTGATGATGACCAGGGTGGGCACCATGATCAGGAAGCGCTTGGCGACATAGCGCAGCACTAGCCTGGCTCCCGCGGCGCTGCCGCCGCATCCCGCTTCCCCGTCGACACTGCGTGCACCATCACTTCTTCTCGCTCAGCCAGAACGTGTCGGGCCGGTAGGCGCCGAAAAAGGCGTAAGGCTCCCAACTATAGACCCCGCTGTGCGGGACGTTCTTCAATTTCGACGTCACCACCACGGGCTGCTTGACGCCGCTGACGATGCCGATTGTGTACTGGAAATCGGCATGGATCTGCAGCATCCGGTGCCAGATGCGCTCCTGCTCGCGGCAGTCGGCGGTGCGGCTCCACCGCTCGGCCAGATCCGACAGCTCGCGCACCACCTCGAGGCTTTCGGGGATCGCCTCGCCCGACTTGCCGCCGGTTTCGCGGTACTGGCCGAACTTGGGGCACCACAGGACAGCCTGCGACAGGCAGGCGAGCTCCGCCGGATTGGAGCGGGCATCCGGCACGCTGTTTTCCAGGCCGCCCCAGATGGTCATCATCGCCTCGCCGCTGTAGATGCGGCCGCGCAGGATCTCGCGGGTCTGCGGCCGGGTCACCAGCTCGACCCCGATCTTCTTCCAGCTGTCGGCGATCAGCCGCAGGACGTCGGTCTCCTCGGTGCTCTCGCCGGCGGTCTCCAGCACGATCACCATCGGCCGGCCGTCGGGCAGCAGCCGCACGCCGCGCCCGTTGCGCTTGCGCACGTCGCCCTCGCTGCCGTCGGGCAGCGTGAAGCGCACCTTGTCGAGGACGCGGTTGGCTTCCTTGTAGTCCAGGCGGGTGTACTTGCTGCGGTATTCGTCGCGGAACAGCGGCGATTCGGGCCGCACCGTGTTGTTCGACGGCGTCGCCATGCCGACATAGAGGATCTCGTTGATCTCCTCGCGGTCGATGGCCATCGACAGCGCGCGCCGGACATTGGGCTCGCGCAGCACCAGCTGCCAGATCGGCTCGGCGTAGTTGAGGTTGGGGTAGAGCGCGAGATGCGAGCCGAGCCCGGTCTCCCACAGCCGCACATCGAAGCCGAACTGCTTCGCGCCCTGGCGCAGGAAGGTGTAGTTGTCGAAGCGCAGGTAGCGGGCCTGCAGGTCGCTTTCGCCCGAGCCGGCCTTCAGCGGAATGAGGCTGGGCGACACCAGGTTCATGTGGACCCGGTCGATATAGGGCAGCTGCACGCCGCGGGCATCGACGCGGTGGTAGTACGGATTGCGCACGAAGGTGATGCGGTTCTGGAACGGCGGCCGCGACTCCAGGATCCACGGCTGCAGCGACGGCAGGTCCGGGTTCTCGTTGCGGTACATGTCGTCGAGGCGGTTGTGCAGCGACGCCCAGGTGCGCTGCCGCAGCGCGTCGATCTTCTTCTTCAGCTCGACCGGGTCGGCGTATTTCTGATGGTACTGCTTGAGGTAGTGGGCCGGCCGGTAGATGAAGAGCGGCGCCGGCCGCGCCTGCGCCGGCAGGAAGAACGGGTTGGGCTTGTCCCAGGTGTAGCGGATCGTCGTCGCGTCGATGACCTCGACCTTGGGCGGCTGGCCGTCGACCAGCATCTCCAGCGGCGGTCCGCTGGGCGACAGCTCGGCGTTGTTGGCCACGTCCTCCCAGAAATAGCGGAAGTCCTCGGTCGTGAACGGCGCGCCGTCCGACCAGCGATGGCCGGGGCGCAGCTTGAGCGTGAAGATGCGCCCGTCCTCGACATCGACGTCCTGCAGTATGTCGGGCACCAGGTGCAGGCGCTCGTCGAAACCCACCAGCCGGGCATAGCCGTAGACCACCATCATCCGCACCTCGCGGGCGATGGCCATCAGGGTGACGATCTCGCCGCCGGACCGTCCGGGGCCGTCCTTGCCGGCGAAATGATCGACCACCGACGGCACGCGCGGCATGCGCTCGGCGACGGTGGCGATCTTGCCGGCCTTGACGCTCTCGGCCAGGAACGGCGTCTCCTGCAGGGCCGGCAGCCGCGCGGTGTTGTCGACGATCTGCTGGGGCGCCGGACAGGCGTCGTCGGCGGCCGCGGGCAGGGCGGTGCCGGACAGCAGGGCCGCGGCGAGTGGCACGATCAGGCACCGCAGCCAGCCGGCCCGGGATGTCTGCCGCATCGTCACGCCGCCTTCTCGGTGGTGCGGCCGGTCAGCGCCGCCGTGGCGCGCACGAAATGATCGTTGCCGAGGTCGAGCCAGTCGAGCGGCTCGCTGCCGCTGTCGCGGAACGGCACCGGCCATTCGGCTGGGATCGAGGCCTTGCCCTCCATCAGCGCGGTGAGGTCGAGCTTCTTCGACGGGTCCGGCTCTGGCACGGCCGACACCAGCGCCTGGGTGTAGGGATGCACGGGATTGCGGAACAGCTCCTTGCCGGGCGCCAGCTCGACAAGCCGTCCGGCGCACATCACCGCGATGCGATCGGCGATGTAGTCGACCACCGCCAGGTTGTGGGAGATGAAGAGGTAGGTGAGCCCCAGGCGGTCCTGCAGGTCGCGCAGCAGGTTCAGGATCTGGGCCTGGATCGAGACGTCCAGCGCCGAGACCGGCTCGTCGCAGATCACCATGTCGGGGCGCAGCGCCAGCGCGCGCGCGATGCCCAGGCGCTGGCGCTGGCCACCGGAGAAGGAGTGCGGATAGCGGCTGAGATGGCGGCGATCGAGCCCGACCAGCTCCATCAGCTCGCCGACCATCTCGCGGCGATGCGCGGCGTCGCCGACATCGTGGATCACCAGCGGCTCGCTGATGATGTCGAACACCGTCATGCGCGGGTTGAGCGAGCTGAACGGGTCCTGGAAGATGAACTGCAGCTTGCGGCGGAATTCGATCAGCTCGTGGTTGCGCAGCGCCAGCACGTCGATCTTGCGGCCCCAGTCGTCGTAGACCACGCCACCGCCCTGGTCCGACATGGCCTGGTCGGCGGTGATGGCGCGCATCAGGATCTTGCTGAGCGTGGTCTTGCCGCAGCCGCTTTCGCCCACCAGGCCCAGGCACTCGCCGCGCCGCACGTCGAAGCTGACGTCGTTGACGGCGTGCACGGTGCGCGTGCGGCCGATGCCCCATAGCGCTTCGAAGAGCGTGTCGGCCTTCTTGATGGCGTAGGTCTTGTGCAGGTGCCGCACCGACAGCACCGGCGCGGCGGGATCGTAGCCTGACGCATGCGCGACCGGCTTCTTCTCGGCCAGCAGATGGCCGGTGGCCGGCTTGATCTCGCGGATCGGCACCAGCCGCTCGTCGTCGGGCATGCCGAAGCGCGGCACGGCGTTGAGCAGCGCCTTCAGGTAGGGATGCTCGGCGTTGCGGAAGATGTCGTCGATGCCGCCGCTCTCGACCACGCGGCCGCGATACATCACCACCACTTCCTCGGCGACGTTCGCCACCACGCCCAGGTCGTGGGTGATCATCAGCATCGCCATGCCGAGCTCGGCCTGCAGATCCTTCATCAGCTTCAGGATCTGGGCCTGGATGGTGACGTCCAGGGCCGTGGTCGGCTCGTCGGCGATCAGCAGCGCCGGGCGGCAGACCAGCGCCATGGCGATCATGGCGCGCTGGCGCAGGCCGCCGGACAGCTCGAAGGGGAATGTGCGCAGCGCCCGCTTGGGATCGGGGAAGCCGACCATGCGCAGCATCTGCTCGGTGACCTCCAGCGCCTGCTTGCGGTCGAGCTTCTTGCCCGCCGGCGTGCGCAACCCGTCGCCGATCTGCTCGCCGATCGAGTGCATGTCCGACAGGCGGCTGCCGTGCAGCTGCACCGCCTCGCCGATCTGATCGCCCACGGTGTGCAGCGCCGACAGCGAGGTCATCGGTTCCTGGAAGATGATCGAGATGCCGCCGCCGCGAATGGCGCGCATCTCCGGGCCGTCGCGGCGCAGCTTGGCGATGTCGATCGGCGCGGTCCGGTTGGTCCGCGGGTCCTGGAACAGGATCGAGCCGCCCACGATCCTGGCCGCCTTGGGCAGCAGCCCCATGATGGCCTGGCTGCAGACCGACTTGCCCGAGCCCGACTCGCCCACCAGGGCGACGGTCGCGCCGGGGTTGATGGTGAAGCTGACGCCGTCGACGGCTTTCAGGGTGCCGTCGTGAACGCGGAAGTGGACCTTGAGGTCATCGACCCGCAGCAACGCGTTCATGCCGGCGTCTCCGCACCGGCGGGCAAGGCGATGTCGAGCGCCGCGAAGTTGGCGCGTGTCGCGGGGCTGATCTCGAGGTTGTTGGCGACCCCGGCGCGAGCGGCCAGACGTGCTACGTCGTTGAAGCCGTCGAGCGACGAATCGAGCCGCAAGGTGCGGCCATTCCCCGCCAACGTCATATGCATCCATCCTCCCTTCCGGTCGCGCCGGGTCGCGTAGTAGGCGAGCTTCAGCCGCTCCAACCGCTCCCACGCGATCCTGCCACCGAACGGGCCACGCGCCGCAATCCCTGAATCGTCGGCCACGATCTGTGTCGCATGCCGCAGCGCCGTGCGCGCGCCGAACAGAAGGAACAGCGCACCCAACGCAGCCAGAGCCAATGTGACAGCATTGCTGGCCACGAACAACAGCGGCAGGAAGCAGATGGCGACACCGACGGCGGCGCGCGCGTAGTCGGCGTAGAGCGCCGGACGGGCATAGTGCAGCGTCACGGTCATGGCCTCGCCGCGGCGGCGCGAAGATGCGTCATGAGCGAACGTCCTGGGGTTGGGGGAAAACCTCCGCTGGCGGGACTATGCGTACCGCAGGATGAGCGCACAATCGACTCCATAACCGGTCCAAAAACGTCCAGATGTCGTCGTCGTGCACCAGGTGATGCGTGAGCATGCCGGTCGGCTCGTCGGCGATCGGCGACGAGGCCGCCGCGGTCCGGCGCGCGCGCAGGGTGTCGACCAGCAAGCCCACGATGAAGTCGTCACCGAGGAAGCCCTGCGTCGGGCGCCAGCGGATCGGGCCGGCATGGGTGTTGACCTGCAGCAGCCCGCGCACGGGGTTCACCCGTGTCCGCGCCGTGTAGGTCGACAGGCCACGATAGCCGATTTCCGGCAGCGCCGGCACCAGGGCCGGCGCGATGCGGTTCCACGGCGGCACCAGCACCGGCAGGAAGCGCTCGCCGAAGCCCTGCATCATCGCCAGCAGGCCGGTGCCCAGCTCGCCGATCACCACCTGCGCCGGCCGATGCGGGCCCAGCTCGACGCTCTTCTCGCCGGCCGGGGCATGGTTCTGGTGCGCGTAGCCATGCTGCAGCACGGCGACGTCGGCCGGCTCGGCCTGCAGCCGCGCCGTCAGCGACGCCTGCAGCGTGGCCGGAATGACGGCCAGCGCCAGGCCGATGCCGTAGGACGCGCGCATCGCCAGAAGCCGGTCCAGCGCCGGGCTGGCCGCCACCGCGTCGTCGTCGCGCCACCACAGGGTGGCTGAGCGCCCGGCATCCGCCCAGCGCGACAGCTCCTCGTCCAGGCTCGCCCACACGCTCACGCCGTCTTCCTTTCGCGCGCTGTCAGCCATTGCTCGATCAGCGACACCGTCTTGGCGATGCCGCCGGCGTCGATCCTGGGAAAGGTGCGAATCGACGGGCCATCCAGGGCGCGGTCGATGCCGGTGGCCAGCGTCCGGGGCGACAGGTCCGCTTCCGGCACCACCTGGAAGACGCCGCGTTCGGCCAGCAGTTCCGCCCGTAGCTCCTGCTCGGTCTCCAGCCCGCCGGCATAGGGCACGATGACGGCCCGGTCCGCCACCGACAGCGTCTCGATCATGGTGTTGTAGCCGCCTTGCGAGATCGACAGCGTGCAATTGCGCAGCAGGGTGGTGAAGTCGCGGCGGGCCGGCTCGATCACGACGCCGTCGCCGGCCGCCTGCGCCCGGGCGCGCAAGGCCGCGACGTCGGCGGCCGGCATCGCCGGTCCGCACAGGAAGCGCCAGGGCGCCTCGCGCATCCGGCTGAACGGGCGCGCGGCGAGGGCCGCCTGCAGCAGCGGCCCGCCCACCGCGCCGCCGCCGGCCGACACCAGCACCTCGCCGCGCCCGCCCTGCGTCGAGGCATCGCCTGCCGGCAGGCCGTCGATGACATAGCCGGTGTGGAAGGTGCGGTCGGCGATATCGCGCCAGCGCGGGAAGGTGCGCGCGAAGGGGATGAAGGCGGGATCGCCGTGCACCAGGGTGTAGTCGAAATAGCGGCCGAACAGGTCGATCATCTCGTCGACCCGCTCGGGCTTGGGCGAGCGCACGAGGATGTCGCGGACCGACGACACGACCAGGGGCCGCCGCGGCAGCGCCCGGGCCGCCTCCACCAGCGGCACGAGCTCGAAGCGCAGCTGCCGGCGGCCGAACGGGAACAGCTCGGTGATCAGCAGGTCGGGCCGGTGCTGCCGCAGCGTGTCGAGCAGCAGCGCGACGCGCCGGTCCTTGAAGGCATCGTCGATCACGACGTCATGGCTGTCGACCAGGATCTTGAAGCGCTTGTCGGTCGCGCGCACCGGCGGCAGCTGCACCAGCCGCGCGCCGCCGAGATCGAGGCCCGGCACCGGCAGGCCGCCCGAGGTGAGGATGACGTCGTGTCCCGCCGCCGCGAGGTGGCGCACCAGCGTCGCGGCGCGGCGCAGATGGCCGATGCCCAGCAGATGCTGGACGTGGAACAGGATGCGCGCGCTCATGGGGTGTCTCTTGCCGGACCGCGCGCGTCCACGCGCGCCTCGGCGCGGCAGCGCCGACTGCCTTTCGCTCTTCGCTTCGCTGCGAGCGAATGCGGGCGTGGACGCCCGCGGTCCGAAAGACGAACGGCGCTAGGCATGCGTCAACGCCACGTTGAGCCGCTCGACGGCGGCCGATCCGTCGGCCTGGGCGCGGAAGACATGCATCGATTGCCAATCCAGCTTCAGGGGTTGCCGGCCCTTCATATCCCATCCCGTGGCCAGGGCCAGCACGACGCGGATGACGCCCTTGTGGCTGACGGCGACGGTGTCCCGCCCGTCGGCCGCCAGCGCCGCCAGCCAGGGCCGCAGCCGCGCCATCACCTGGCGCGGGCTCTCGCCGCCGGGCGGGACCAGGTCGATGCCGCGGGCCTCGTTGCCTTCCATCTCGGCGCCGAACCGCTGGCGCAGCTCCGCCAGCCGATAGCCCTCCCAGGCGCCGAAGCTCATCTCGCGCAGGGCCGGCTGCGGCTCGGCCTCGAGTCCGCCGCGCAGCAGCTGCGCCGTCTCCATGGCACGCGCCAGTGGGCTGGACTGCCAGCGCCAGCCGGCGACGTCGGCGGGCAGGACCCAGCGCTGCACCTGCGCCCGGCCTTCCGCCGACAGCTCCACGTCGGTCATGCCCTGCAGCCGCTTCTCGACGTTCCACGCGGTGGGGCCGTGGCGCAGGAAAGCGACGCGGGTCATGGTGCCGTCTCGCATGCTGCGGCACGGCGGGCCTGCATGGCGTCCAGCGCCCCGCCGATGACCCGGGCGGCGGCATCGAGATCATGGTCGCGCGCGATGCGCGCGACCGCGGCGCGGCCCATCGCCGCGTGGCGCGCCGGGTCGTCGAGCAGGACGCGCAGGCAGGCCGCGAACGCGGCGGCATCGCCCAGTGGCGTCAGCAGGCCCGTCTCGCCGTCGGCGACCACGGCCGGCACCCCGCGCGTGCGGCCGGCAACCACAGGCAACCCGGCCGCCTGCGCCTCCAGCAGGCTGATGCCGTAGGCTTCGTTGACGGCCGGCCAGGCATAGAGGTCGGCACCGGCGTAGAGCGCCGGCAACGCCTCACCGGCCTGGGAGCCGGCGAAGGCGACACGATCGCCCAGCGGCGCGAACAGGCGCTCGACCTCAGCCCGCGCCGGGCCGTCGCCCACCAGCAGCAGCCGCCAGTCGCGATCCACGACCGCCGCCATCGCATCGGCCAGCACGCGGTATGACGCCAGCTTGTCGGGCGGACGCATCATCGCGACCGTGATCAGTACCGGCGCCGACGCCGGCCAGCCGAAGCGCTGCCGCAGCGCCGCGCCGGCCGATGCCCGGGCGGCGGCGTCGGAGCAAAACGGCGCCGTATCGAGGAACGGCGGCACGATGGTCATGATCTCGAGTGCCGCGAGCAGCGGCAGCAGGCAGGGCCCGTCATCGGGATTGAGGGTCAGGATCAGGTCGGCCGCGCGCACGGCAGCTTCCGTGGCGCGATGGCCGAGGTCCCAGGGGCCGCCCGCGCGCTTGGGGGCATAGGACGCTTCGGCGATCACGTAGGGGATGCCGAGCGCCGCGGCGACGGCGGGGCCGAGCCAATCCGGCCTCTTGTACCAGGCATGATAGGTGAACCAGGCGGTCGGCCGCATCGGGTCGTGCGCCGCCAGCGCCGACCACTGGGCGATCAGAGCCGCGGCCCGTTGCTGCGCCGCCGCCTGCAGGACCGGCAACGACTGCGGCGCCATCGGCGGCAGCCCGCTGCCGGCGCAATAGGCGTCGAGCGGCTGCACCGCGTGGCCGAGCCGCCGCAGCAGGGCCACGAGCGCCCGTCCCATGGCACGGTCGCCCGACGGTGTCGGGTGGTCGAGCGGCTTCAGCGGCGTATGAAAGGCGAGGCGCAGCATGGCAGCATGACACTGTCCCACCCCGGCTTGGGCTTCAACTGTTTCGGGGTTCATGAGAATTCTCAAATAATAACAATGACTTACCGTTTTCAGGTCGAAAAACCGCGTGACGGAAATGTCGGAAAATACGAAAATTCGGCGCTGCCGGTGCAGTCAACCGCGCACGGACATGCAGGGCAATGGCGACAGCAGCCATGCGGCGACTCCTGTTTCCGAGGGTGGTGCCTGACGGCGGCTCCGTGCGTGGAGCGGACGACACGCCCGAAGATCGGCCCGGCGACGGCCTCGCCCCTTGCGCCGGGGCCCACGAAAGCGCCCGTTGGCCCCGGCGGCGGGAACGCAGACTACTGTCATGCTTATAGATAATTCTCCGCGAGAGATCAATTCATTTCGTCGAGTCGACACCGCACCCGACAGCTCACCCTCGTCCCTGCTGCGCGCGGAATGACAGTCCAGATTTTCCGGGCGCAAGCTCTCCCTTAGGCTGGGGGCGCGAATCAGTGGAGCCGCGCCAATGCATGATCCGTCCTTGACCGCCTTGCATGCGGCGGCGCCGTGATGGCGTCCGCAGCAGGGCCAGCGGCTCGCCATACGCGGCGGCCGGCCGCTGGCGGGAACCTATGCGATCAGCGGCGCCAAGAACGCCGTGCTGCCGCTGATGGTGTCGGCATTGCTGACACCTCATCTCGTGACATTGCGCAACGTGCCGGCCAGCCTCGACGTCGCCGTGCTGGCGGCGCTGCTGCAGCGCCTTGGCGCCGGCCTGCAATGGTCGACCAGCGCCGGCACGCTCTGCCTCACCATCTGCGCCGATCGCATCCTGGCGGGGAGCATCGAGCCTGACCTGGTCGCGCGCATGCGCGCATCGGTGCTGCTGCTGGGCGCGCTGCTGGCCCGCTGCGGCGAGGCGCGCCTGCCCTTGCCCGGTGGCGACGCCATCGGCCTGCGCGGCATCGATTTTCATGTCGCCGGCCTGCGGGCGATGGGCGCGCGGGTCGAGCTGGCCGATGGCATGATCCACGCGCGCGCGCCGGCCGGCTTGAAAGCCGCCGATATCCGCCTGCCGCTGCCTTCGGTCGGCGCCACCGAGAATCTCATGCTGGCGGCCGTGCGCGGACGGCACGACCGTGATCCGCAACGCCGCGCGCGAGCCGGAAATCGCTGATCTCGCCCGCTGCCTTGTCGCCATGGGCGCGACGATCACCGGCCTTGGCAGCCATACGCTGACCATCACGGGCGGCGCGTGTCTCATGGGAGCCGTGCATACGGTCATGCCCGATCGCATCGAGCTGGGCACGCTCGCCTGCGCGGCGGCGGCCACCGATGGCGAGATCCTCCTGCAGCACGCGCAGCCCGACTTGCTGGGCGCCGCCGGGCCTGTGCTGGCAGCCGCCGGCGTCGAGCTGTGCCCGACCGGTCACGGCGTCGTGGCGCGGCGCTCCGCGACTGGCGTGACCGGCACGGATGTCGTGACCCAACCCTATCCCGGCTTCGCCACCGACCTGCAGGCGCCGATGATGGCATTGCTGGCGGCAGCGCGCGGTGCCAGCGCCATCACCGAAACGATCTTCGAACAGCGGTTCCGGCATGTCGACGAGCTGCGCAAGATGGGTGCCGACATCACCGTGCGCGGCCGGACCGCCTGGGTACGCGGCGTGCCGTCGCTGCGGGGCGCGGCCGTATCCTGCACCGACGTCCGCGCGGCGGCGGCGCTGGTGATCGCGGCGCTGGGCGCCTCAGGCGAGACGGTCATCGACGGGCTGGACCACCTCGATCGAGGCTATGATCGGATCACGGAAAAGCTCGTGGCATGCGGCGCGGTGATGACCCGGGCATGAGCCGCGCCGCCGGCCGCGGTGGCAACAGTCTCGATGCAGGGGCGATCGCATATGGCTCTTCTGCCGTCCCGAGCGCCGCGAGGGATGACCGGTATGTCAGCGACCGATGTTCCAGGTTCTAGACGTGCCTGCTGCGGCGCTTGAAATCCTTGTAGGCGGCAAGCGACTCCAGGAGCAGCGCATCGGCGCCGTCGCTCGCCATGTGATACTCGTTGACCAGGACCCATTTGCGGTAGGCTTGGTCGTCGCGCGCGTCCTTGATGGCCTCCTGGGTCGCCTCTTCCGTGCCTTCGCCTTCCGCCATGAGCCGAAGAAGGCGTTTGCGGACGCGGAAGCTGCGGATCGTGTCCTCCGTCGCGCCATCCTTGCGTAGCTTGTCCTTCCAGCCTTGGCCGCGGGCCAGCAGCGCCTGCATGGCCTCGTAGGCGCCATTCGCAACATTGGTCTGGAAGGTCGGCTTGCCGGAGCGTGCCTGCTCGATCTGCGGTCCGGCATCGGGATGGTCGTTCTCGGCCGTGGACAGGAACAGGTCGAACAGCAGGCCCGCTTCGTGCTTCGCCAGCTCGACATTGCCGGCAGCCAGGCTGCCCCACTGGACACCCATGCCGCCGAGGTAGCGGCCCCAGGGCGCCGTGGCGTCGAAGACGTGTGGCTGGAAGGCGTTGTCGATCGCCACGGCATTCGGCGATCCGTCGCTGCTTTTGGCCATGAACAGGTTCTGCTCGTGGTACCAGCCTGCGAGCTTCGGATCGAAGCCGATCTTGCCGGCAAACATCCGGTCCGGGTTCCCGGCGAACGCATCCGCCGCGATGACCTTGCCGAGCGCGATCTGGAACGATCGATCCTGGATGACGGCCAGGAATTCATCCACGGCATCTTCGCGCTTCGCCTTGAGCGTGGCGCCCTCGGCGAACTCCATCAGCAGCACGTGCTTGAAGCTCGATTTTGCCGATTCGAACGCCTTGCGCAGCGCCGCCAGCTCGAAGGCGATGTTCGCAACCGCATGCGAGAGAATGCCGACGTCGATCCTCGATGCCAGACGCACCCCGGGCGTGCTGCCGCCTGCCACCTTCATGATGCGCGTGCCGGCAAGCGCTTCCGTCGGAGCCTCATTCTGGAACTTCACGACGAGCTTCTCGCCGCTGTCGTTTTCGAGCAGGAAGAGAACCCCCTTGTGGCCCCCCTTCAACTCACGCATGCCGGTCAGCTTTCCCGGCGCAATGGGGTTTTCCGAGAGCTTCATGACCGCCTCCCTGCGCAATTGGCCGGCCATCGCTGCCGGCCCCGCAATGACGTCAGGGACCCGAGTGTGTTGCACGTTCCGGTTGAGGTCAATTCGGCCGAGCCGCCATCGGTCCAGGCTGGACTGGATCGGCGGATGCTTCGGCGCCGCAGACCGTTACTGCCCGGAACTGCCGCGCCGCTGCCGCGCGCAGGCCCATCAGCCGGGTCGCGTCGCGTAGCTCGTGCCGGCGATCTCCGGCGGCAAGGTGCACGGTGCGCCATTCGCGGGAGATCCCTTGCTGCGCTCGAGTCCATATGTCCGGTCAGGCGACCGGCCCCCTTGCATGCGAGAACGAGGATTGCGGCGGGAGGTCCGCCGCCGAGCCTCAAGCATGAGGAGACCGGTCATGGAGAAAGATACGCTGTACGTAGGTCTGGATACAGACAAGAAGCATATCGACGTGGCGGTGGCGGAGCCGTTGCCGGCCGGCGAGGTGCGGTACTGGGGCAAGATCGCCAACGATGCCGCATCGGTGGAACGGCTGCTCAAGCGGCTGTGTCGGGACGGTCGGGATGTGGTGCTGTGCTACGAGGCCGGGCCCTGCGGCTACGGGCTGTACCGGCAGCTTGCGGGACGGCCTGGGGTGCGCTGCGATGTGGTGGCGCCCTCACTGATCCCGCGCCGGCCGGGCGAGCGGGTGAAGACGAACCGGCGCGATGCGCTGGCCCTGGCGCGGCTGCTGCGGGCGCAGGAGCTGACGGCGATCTGGGTGCCGGACGCGGCTCACGAGGCGATGCGCGATCTTGTGCGGGCCCGGGCCAGCGCCGTGACGGCGGTGGTGCGCTGCCAGCAGCAGATCGGCGCGTTCCTGCTGCGCCAGGGGATCCTCTACACGGCCGGCCGGCCGTGGACGAAGAAGCACCGGCAGTGGCTGGGCACGCTGCGCTTCGAGCAGGCGGCGCACCGGCTGATGTTCGGCGAGGCGCTGCTGGCGCTGGACCAGGCGGCAGCGCGGCGCCAGCGCTTGACCGAGCACATCGAGGAGCTGGTGCCGAGCTGGCCGCTGGCGTGGCTGGTGGAGGCGCTGCAGGCGCTGCGCGGCTTGCGGCTGATCAACGCCGCGGTGCTGGTCAGCGAGATCGGCGACCCGCGGCGCTTCGCGACCCCGCGCAAGCTGATGGGCTTCCTGGGCCTGGGCGTGTGCGAGCATTCGACCGGCGACAGCGTCCGGCGCGGGCGCCTGACCAAGACCGGCAGCAAGCGCGACCGCAAGGCCCTGATCGAGGCCGCCTGGACCTATCGCGCGCCCGCCCGCAAGCCCAAGGTGCAAGCCTCACGCCAGAATGCCGCCGTGCAGGCCATCGCCGAGAAGGCCAACCATCGGCTGAGCCGGCGCTACCGCTACCTGGTCCGGCGCGGCAAGCTCTCCAAGGTCGCGGTCGCTGCCGTGGCGCGCGAGATGCTGGGCTTCGTCTGGGCCATCGCTCACGCCGCCGCGCCGGCACAGCAGCAGCCCCACGCCACAACCGTGGCCCACACCACCAGGGGTTTGCGAGGCATGCGGAAATCTTCGGTGATACGCACGCCTGCGATGCCCCCCAACAGCGACGCCGGCAAGCAGTGCCCGCCGGCGTCGGCCGCATCACCGTGAGTTCCCGGCCGGCTATTCCTTGGCAGGTTGCTCCCCAGCAGCGCCTGCCGCCGCTTCGCCGGCCGACCGCAGCTTACGCCCTCCCGTCCACCACCACCAGGAGACCCCCCGTCTCGACAGCCTCGATGCATCGGCCTGGGAGCAGGCCGCAGGTGAGGGGAGCCCTCGTTGTCATCCAGAGCGGCCCAGCCGGGCTACGCACGATCTCGAGTCCGAAGGCAGCCCCTGTGACGAAACCTTGGTCATGTGAAACTTACGCATCAGAGATCGATCAACCGTCGCAGCTCAAGCCTGCTCCCAGACCCATGCACCGACTTCACACGCCCTCGCCTGTGCCGGACCACTCGGCGCAAAACTATTCTGCGGCCTGGGCCTTGAAAGACCGGACATCAGGGATGACGGAAGGGGAACTGGCGGCGTTGCGCCCTATGCGTCCGCGGCCCCGCTCCGCCTGGAGCAAAAAATTCGGCGGCGCTGTCGACTCGGCGCCGGCTCGCACGTCCTTGGGGTATCGCGCTGATGCAAAGGAGCACGGTACATGATCACGATCTCCGCCTTCCGATGGGTTCCCGATTTCGCGCAGGGCCAGGTGCGCGATCTGCGCGCGCGCTGGGCGCTGGAGGAGGCTGGCCTGCCTTACAGGACGCGCCTGCTCGAGCAGGGCGACCAGGACAAGCCGGACTATCGCGCGCTGCAGCCCTTCGGCCAGGTCCCGATCCTCGAGGAGGACGGTCTCGTCCTGTTCGAATCGGGCGCCATCGTGCTGCATATCGGCGAAAGGAGCGAAACGCTCCTGCCGAAGGACAAAGTCGCCCGCGCCCGCGCGACGCAGTGGCTGATCGCGGCGCTCAACTCGATCGAGCCATTTCTCATGAATGTGGCGCTGATCGATATCTTCTACGCCAACGAGGAATGGGCAAAGCTGCGCCGGCCGGGTGCCGTCGAGTTCGCGCAGAAGCGCCTGTCGGCGCTCTCCCGATCGCTGGGCGACAAGCCCTATCTCGATGGTGACCGCTTCACGGCCGGCGACCTCATGATGACGACGGTGCTGCGCATCCTCAAGGATACGGACATCGTCACGAGCGACAGGCGGCTTGCAGCGTATATCGAGCGCTGCACCGCGCGGCCAGCCTTCAGGCGCGCCTTCGACGCGCAGATCGGGGATTTCAGGCAAGCCGCGTAGCCGGCCATCACAAGCCGGCCTGACAGCGGCGCGAGCCGGCCCATGCCTGGCCGGTTCGATCATCCGGGGCCGTCGGCGCGTCGGCGCTTGTGATCTTTCTTCCTCCAAAGGGCAGGGCGATCGCATATGCTGCCGTTCACCCCTCGCACCGCTGCCGCGGGGCGAGGAGACGGCACCGGTGCTCTCGTATGCGATCGGGATGACTGTCGCGACTCAGCTTCGACCGACAGCCGGTACTACTGCGATGGAAGGCCCCGCCGGCCATCGTCGATGATGAAGCAGAAGACGCGCCCATAGGTCTCGCAAAGATGCGTGCCGCCGTCCGGCGTCGGCATGACGATGATCTTGCTGCGCGGCACGACCAGCCACTCGCGACCGTCCCACACGCGATAGCTCCCGTCGGCGCCGCGCTCGGACGGGGCCGGACGGCAGTCGCCGGTCTGACCGTCGGCGGAGCCGTTGCAGCAGCGCGAGCCGGTGTCGGGCTGGCGCAGATCCTTGTACCAGTCGTGGTGCTCGGCGTGCCCATCGCCGTGCCGGCCCGAAGGCGCAGGCGACTGCGCCGCGGCATCCGGCGGCCAGACGATCATGCAACCGCAGGCGATGACTGCCAGCCGATCCCTGAGCTTGCGCATGGATCCTCCAGGCTGGAGGCGCATCCCTATCAATAGGCCATTCCGGGGGGAGGGGCGAGTCCCGTCGCTGCCGGCCGTGGCCGACCGGACGGCGGATCCGGCAGATGATGCTATCCTGGACAGCTGGGTTCACCAGCGTCCGTGGGGCATGCACCGTGAAGAAGATCCTCATGTTGAGCGTGAGCGCAGGCGGCGGCCATGTCCGCGCCGCGGAGGCATTGCGGGCGCACGCTGCCACGCATCCGGCCGGCATCGAGGCCACGCATCTCGATGTGATGGATGTCGTGTCATCCGGCTTCCGCGCGCTGTACACGGACCTTTACGTCGACCTGGTCAACAACCAGCCGGCGCTCTGGAGCTATCTGTACCAGAAGACCGACGAAGCATCGCCGCGATCGCTCGCCCAGCGGATTCGCCGGGCCGTCGAACGGCTCAACTGCCGGGCGCTGCACGCATACATCAGGCGCCACGCGCCCGACGCGATCATCTGCACGCATTTTCTGCCGGCGGAGCTGCTGTCGCGGGAGCTGCGCCAGGGCAACCTGCATGTGCCCGTCTGGGTGCAGGTGACGGACTTCGATCTTCATCGCATGTGGCTGGTGCCGGGCATGCGGGGCTACTTCGCCGCCAATGACGAGGTCGCCTGGCGCATGGTCGAGCGCGGCCTGTCCGCCGACGCGGTGCATGTCAGCGGCATCCCGGTGATGCCGGCCTTCGGCCTGCCGCCGGACCGCAAGGCCTGCGCTGCCGAAATCGGCCTCGATCCCGGGCGCCAGACGTTCCTGATGATGGCCGGCGCCGCCGGCCTCGGCGGGCTGGATGCGCTGGCCGCACGCCTGCTGCGCGTGGCGAGCGATTTTCAGCTGATCGCTCTGGCGGGGCGCAACGAGAGCATGCTCGATGCCTTGCGCGCGGTGGCGAAGGCGCACCCCGCACGGTTGTTTCCCCAGGGCTTCACGCATCGGGTCGAGCGCCTGATGGCCTGCACCGACCTCGTCATCACCAAGCCGGGCGGGCTGACCACGTCCGAGTGCCTCGCCATGGGCGTGCCGATGATCGTCAACTCGCCGATCCCAGGCCAGGAGGAGCGCAACGCCGAC
The DNA here is from genome assembly GCF_008039615.1 of Vineibacter terrae. GTDB lineage: Bacteria > Pseudomonadota > Alphaproteobacteria > Reyranellales > Reyranellaceae > Vineibacter > Vineibacter terrae. Next base: position 20,016 of record NZ_VDUZ01000040.1, read on the forward strand.
TACCTGCTGGAGCAGGGTGTCGCGTTGAAGGCGATCGATGCCGCCGCCCTGGAATACCGCATCCGCCTGCTGCTGGAGCACCCCGGGCACCTCGACGCGATGCGGCGCCGGATCGTGCCGCTGGGCCGTCCGCATGCGGCAAGGGTCGTGCTGGACACAGTGCTGGCGGCGGATTCGCCTGATGGCATCGATGCCCGGGCGTGAGCGCAGCGGCGGGTTGCCCGGCGCCACCATTCCACACCAGCTCAGGCGAGCGATAGCGGCCCACAAGGCGAAACCGCGGCGGACTTGCACGGGCGCATGCGGATCGGCTGCCATAGAGTTGAGCTCCCCGAACGACGAGGCACCCATGGGACCGAAGCTGGTCGACTATCTTACCTACGAGCCGGAGGAGAGCGGCATCCTCTGGATCAGGTTCAACCGCCCCGACCGCCTGAACGCGCTCGTCGGCACGGCCGAGGAGAACGGCACGGTGAGCAAGGTGGGCGAGTACATGCGCGCCGGCGACGACGATCCCGACATCCGGGTCATCGTGCTGACCGGCGTGGGGCGCGCCTTCTGCGCCGGCGCCGACCTCAGGTCACGGCCGTCGCCAGACGTGACCGGCCCCAACTTCCCCGGCAACCGCGGCCCGCATGAAGGGCCGGACGCCGCGCGCGAGCACTTCTTCCACGGCCTCACCAAGCTGCATCGCGACATCTCGCTGATCCGCAAGCCGACCATCGCGATGATCAACGGGCCCGCGGTCGGCGCCGGCATGGACATGGCGCTGCACTGCGACATCAGGATGGGCTGCGAGAAGACCCGCTTCGTCGCCTATCACAACGCCGGGCAGATCATCGAGAACGGCGGCTCGTACTATCTGCCCAAGATGGTGGGGCTGGGGCGGGCGCTGGAGTTCGCCTACACCGGCGAGCTCGACGCCGAGCGCGCCCATGCCTGGGGCCTGCTCAACCACCTGGTGCCGTCGGAGCAGCTGGAGGAGGCAACGCGCGCGTTGTGCCAGCGCATCATCGGCATCCCGCCGCTGGTGCAGTGGGTCGGCAAGCGCGTCATGCGCGCGGCGCTCGACAGCACGCTGGAGACCACCATGGTCCTGACCTCGAACGCCGGCGGAATCCTGCAAAGCTCGGAGGACGCCCAGGAGGCAAGGCGCGCCTTCGCCGAGAAGCGCCGGCCGGTGTTCAAGGGCCGCTAGCGCCTGGCCTTGACCGGTCGGCCGGCCGGCCGGGTTTCAGGGCCGTCAATGCGATCGGCCTCGCCGGGTGCCTCCTGCCGTGCACGGTCGAGATAGTACAGAAGATCGGTCGGTTTCGCTGCTCCTGCGCGTGCCTTCAAGAAGGTAGCGGCCGTCTCCACGACCCCCACCTTCTCAGCGACCGCGGCTGCGATCCATTGATTAAGCGAAACGCCATCCTGCAGTGCAAGCCGCGCCGCAGCATGTTTCACCGACTCCGGCAACTTCAACGGGTAGGTCTTCTTGCTCATGGCATCAACTCCTGCAAAAGCTGAGCTGGTGTCCGTACGGGCACGCCGAACAGGGCAGCAGCTTGCTCGAAGTCCCGAGTCTTGTGCGTCACAAGGGCGGCTGCTCTACCGTTCACCGCGGCCTCAGGCTCTGCTCGTCGATGTCCCACGGGCTGCCTTTTGGTTGCGTATAGACGCTAATATGCGCAAGTACGGCGAATCTATACGCAACCAACCCGCATCGACGCAATCATGGTTGCGCATAGGCAAGAGAGCTTGCGCATAAAGGTCAACGGCCGATCAAGGTTCGGGCTATTGCCGGCTATCGGTTGAAGGTGAGTCGTGACTGTCATCCCGGGAGTGTGTGACTTTAATCCTTCCCCCGGAGGGGGAAGGTGTCCCGAAATGACGTTTCGACGCTGTCGCGTCGAAACGTCAGAGGTGGATGGGGGATGTTTGAACGAATTCGCTGGTCCTCAGTCACACCGAATCCGTTGCAACATCCCCCTTCCGGCGCTTCGCGCCACCTTCCCCCTCCGGGGGAAGGATAAGATCACAAGCTCCGAGCGCCGCGAGGGATCTCCCGCGAATGGCGCACCGTGCGTCGCTTGCAGGAGATCCCTCGCTGCGCGGGATGACGGGTGTATCAGCGATCGGCGCTTCCAGACGCTAGACGCCCGCGAGGGCCTTGACCTCCGCCTCGCTGAGGCCCACCAGCCGGGCCGTGTCGCAGAGCTGGCCCCAGGTCGTCTCGTCGATGGCGATGCCCTTGGCCAGGCGGTCGGTGCGGCGCTGGCGCTCGGGCTCGCCCGGAACCAGCACGGAGGCGACGCCGGGCTGCGGCCGCGACGACTTCACCCAGGCGACGAAGTCCTGCGTGTCCTGCCGCCAGACCTCGCTGCCGCCCAGCCTGGCCGGGTCGATGATGATCGACAGCATGTTGTTCACGATGTCGCCGGTGTTGTGCTTGATCGTCTTGGGCGAGTGCGTCAGGCCGCCGGTCAGGGCGCCCGCGAGGATGTCGCAGATCACCGCCAGGCCGCCGCCCTTGTGCAGGCCGAACGGCAGGATAGCGCCGAACGGGCCGTTGCCCCACATCACGCCCGGATCGGTGCTGGGATTGCCGTCGTGGTCGATCAGCAGGCCGGGCTCCATCTGCTCGCGCTTGTTGTAGGCGACGCGCACCTTGCCCATGGCGACCTGGCTGGTGGCGAAATCGAGCACGATGTGCTCGCCGTTGTCGCCGGGGATGGTGCAGCAATAGGGATTGGTGGTGAAGCGCGCCTCGGCGCCGGCAAACGGCGCCACCAGCGACTTGTGGCCGTGAACGTTGACATAGTGGGTCGAGATCAGGCCGGCGTCGGCGCACTGCTCGCCCCAGGCGCCGATGCGGCCGATATGGTGGCAGTTGCGCAAGGCCACGACGCAGACGCCGTGCGCCTTGGCGCGCTCGATGCCGAACTGCATGGCCTCGCGCGCCACCACCTGGCCGTAGCCCTTGCCGCCGTCGACGGTGATGAGGGGGCCGTTGTCGAGCACGATCTCGGCGTGCCAGTTGCGCTTGCAGTCGCCGGCGCGGGCGTTCTCGATGTAGCGCGGCACCATGCCGACGCCGTGGCTGTCATGGCCGAACAGGTTGGCGAGCACCAGGTTCTCGGCGACGATGGTCGCCTCCTGCGCGTCGCTGCCGTCCTTCTCGCAGATGGCCTTGACGAAATCGGTCAGCCGGTCGGCCCTCACGATCACTTCACCGACATTGGCCATGGGACGTTGTTCCTCCTGGATTGCGACACGGTGGGGTCATAGCACAGGACGCAGGGGCGTGCCGCTCTGCCTTCCGTCATCCCGAGCGTAGCGAGGGATCTCCTGCGAAAGACGCACGGTGCGCTTGCCGCAGGAGATCCCTCGCTACGCTCGGGATGACGGCTTGGGCTGCCGCAGGGCTTCGCGCCATCGACGAAGCTGACTACCCCGGGTACCAGCTCGGCTTGCGCTTCTGGCGGAAGCTGTCGAGGCCTTCGGTGGCCTCCGGCGAGCGGCGCTTGGCGGCGTGCTGGCGCACCAGGCCGTCATAGGCGACGTCGCCGACATCGAGGCCGGCATAGGCGCGCGCCACGGCCTTGGTCTGGGCGTTGGCGTCGGCGGCGTTCATCAGCAGCATGTCGATGAAGGCTTCGGCCGTCTTGTCGAGATCGGCGGCGGTGCAGACCTCGTGCACCAGGCCGATGCGGCGCGCCTCGGCGGCGCCGAAGCGCTCGCAGGTGAGGGCGTAGCGGCGCACCTGGCGCACGCCGATGGCGGCGTTGAGCTGCGGCACGATGATGCCGGCCATCAGGCCCCAGCGTGTCTCGGTGATGGAGAACTGCGCATCCTCGGTCGCGATCACCAGGTCGCAGGCGGCGACGATGCCGGTGCCGCCGCCGAAGCAGCCGCCCTGCACCAGCGCCAGCGTCGGCACGGGCACGGCGTCGAGCCGGCGGATGGCCTCGGCGGTGGCGCGCGAGACGCGCACGTTCTCGTCCTCCGATTGCGCCGCCACGGCGCGGATCCAGGCCAGGTCGGCGCCGGCCTGGAAGTGCTTGCCGTTGCCGCGCAGCACCACCAGGCGCAGCTTGTCGTGCTGTCCCAGCGCGTCCATGGCGGCATGCAGGCCGTCGATCATGGCGCCGTCATAGGCGTTGTTGACGTGCGGGCGGTTCAGCACGACCGTGGCCACGCCCCGCGCGTCGATGGACCACAACACGGGCTTCTCGCCGGCGACTGCGCTCATGACTGTCATCTCCTCAAGGCAACCTGTTCTCGACCACGATGAACCAGGGCCGCTCGATCGTGCGCAGCGGGCGGCCGTCGGCATCGAGCGGCAGCAGCGACCTGGACACGGTGTCCTGCACATTGCCGCCGATGGCGCTCATCGTGCGCCGCCGCGCGTCGATCTCGACCACGATGTCGCAATGGCCGAAATCCATGGCGTCCAGCGCCGCGTCCCAGCTCTGCTGCGCGCGCGTCCCGCTGGGCAGGAAGATGACGCGCAGCACCGCATCGGCCTCGCCCCGCCGCGTGGCGCAGATCAGGTCGCCGGGCCGCGGCGCGTAGGTTTCCAGCGGATGCGGCACGAACAGCGGTATCTGATGCCGGTCCGGCGCCGCGGCATAGGCGCGGTAGCGGCGCAGGATGTCCTTGAGGTAGGCCGAATGCAGCGGATCGAAGCGGAAATCGCGCGCCTGCACGCCGGCGCTGCGCAGCGCCGCGGAGATGAACACCGCCGACCAGGCATTGCTGCAGACCGGCAGCTGCGGCGGGTCCTGGCGTGAGGATGCCAGCTCGGAGCGGTCGGGCGTTCCCGTCACCGGGGTCCAGTAGGCGCTGCGGATGTGCTCGCACAGGCGCCGTTCCGGCGCGGCGTCCTCGGGCCAGCGCGCCGGCTCGGGCGGTCCGACGCGGCGCAGATCGACGACATGGCCGCGTCCGCGCGCACCGAAGGCCTTCCACTCGCCGTCGAGCCACGCCAGCAGCGCCTGATGCGCTCCCGGTGCGTAGCGTTCGCGGGCGTCGCCGGTTTCCGGCGGCGGCTCGGGCGCGACGGCGGCGCATGCCGTGAGCGACAACGCCACTGCCGCGCCGATGATGGAATGACGCAGGCCAACCATGGTCGGGCCGGACCGTAGCACGGTGCGCGTTCGGCGCCATGCCGCGAAAACGCCATGCGGCGTTGCGTCCCCCGGCCGGCTGCGCCATCGTGCGCCACCACAGCCGGAAGAAGCGTCGGGAGGGGGCATGCGTCTGTCGCGCGTATCGTTGTTGGCGTTCATCTCGCAGGCTTTGCCGGTCGCCGGGCTGGGCCTGCCGATCGTGGTCTACCTGCCGCCTTTCTACGCCGACGAGATGGGGCTGGGGCTGGCGACGGTCGGCTGGATCTTCATGATCACGCGCTTCTTCGACGTCGCCATCGACCCGGTGTTCGGCCTGCTCGCCGACCGCCACGGCACGCGCTTCGGCCGCCGCAAGCCGTGGATCGCGCTGGCGCTGCCCATCCTGATGCTGAGCGTCTGGATGATCTTCGCGCCGGCCGGCACGGTGGGCGGCACCTACCTGCTGTTCTGGCTGCTGGCGATGTATGTGGGCTGGACCTTCGCCACCATCTCGATCCTGGCCTGGAGCGCCGAGCTGGCCACCGACTATGACGCGCGCACGCGCATCCAGGGCGCCTACCAGGCGGCGCTGATGGTCGGGCTGATCACGGTGCTGATCATCCCGGCGGCCTACGAGCTGATGGGCGCCCCGGCGCTGCGCGACAAGATGCGCGGCGTCGGCTGGTTCATCATCGTGCTGCTGCCGATCACCTTCATCGCGGCGCTGGCCTGGGTGCCCGAGACCAAGGTGAGCGAGCGCGCCGAGGCGCATTGGCGCGACGTGGTCGGGGCGCTGGTCGGCAGCCGGCCGTTGCGGCGCCTGCTGGCGGCTGACCTGCTGGTCGGCCTGTCGAGCGGCGTGTCGGGCTCGCTGATCGTCTTCATCGCGCGCGACGCGTTCGCGCTGGGGGATCGCTCGGGCGTGCTGATGCTGGCCTATTTCGTGACCGGGTGCCTGGCCATCCCGTTCTGGGTGTGGCTCAGCAAGCGGGCCGAGAAGCACACGGCGCTGATCTGGGCCCAGCTCTACTCGCTGGTGCTGCTGCCGGTGTTCCTGGTGGCGCCGCCGGGGAACTTCTGGGCGGCGCTGGCGATGATCGCGCTGTTCGGCCTGCCCTATGCCTCGCACCGCTTCCTGATGAAGGCGATGATGGCCGACATCACCGACGACGACCAGGTGCGCACCGGCCGCATGCAGGCCGGCGTCTATTTCGGCCTGCTGGCCATGACCGAGAAGATCGGCCTAGCCCTGGCGGTCGGCATCACCTATCCGCTGCTGGAGTGGATCGGCTTTCGCACCGGCACGCGCAACGACGACGCGGCGCTGCATGGCCTGGTGCTGCTGTTCGTGCTGCTGCCGGCCATCCTGCACGTGTTGGCGGCGCTGGTGCTGTGGCGCTTCCCGCTGGGCCGCGCCGCCCAGCGCGACCTGCGCCGGCGGATCGAAGGAGATTCCCTCTCCGCCCGCGAAGCGGGGGGAGAGGGCGGGGCCCATCGCGAAGCGATGGGAGGGTGAGGTGGGTGCTCGAACGAAGGTGATCCATCCTGCCTGATCCAGCCTCGCTTCAACACCCACCTCACCCTCCCATCGTGCTGCGCACGATGGGCCCCTCCCTCTCCCCCCGCTTCGCGGGCGGAGAGGGGTAGCTCCGTCACAACTCCCAGGGCGGGGGATCGAACTTGGCGGACAGGAAGTCGACGAACGCCGTCACCTTGGGCGGCAGCAGGCGGCGATGCGGATAGACGGCGTGGATCGGCACCGCGTCGTCGGGCGTGAAGGGCGTGAGGACCTGCCTGAGCCGCCCCTCGCGGATGGCCTTGGCGACCGTGAGCCGGGTGAGCCGCACGACGCCGACGCCGGCTTCGGCGAGATGGTAGAGCATGTCGCCGTCGTCGGCGCGGCAATTGCCGCGCACCTGCACCTCGCGCAGCTCGCCGTCGATCACGAACGGCCAGCGGTTCATGTGCATGCGGTCGCGGAAGCCCAGGCAGTTGTGGCCCGACAGGTCGGCGGGATGCAGCGGCTCGCCATGCGCCGCCAGGTAGGCGGGCGCCGCCACCACGACCCGGCGGTCGGCGCCGATCTTGCGGGCCACGAAGCTCGAATCGGCCAGCACGCCGATGCGGAAGGCGACGTCGAAGCCTTCCTGCACCAGGTCGACGACCCGGTCGGTGAAGGAAAGGTCGAGCTCGACGCCGGGATGGAGCTTCAGGAACTCGGGCACCAGCGGCAGGATCTGGTGCGAGCCGAACGCCAGCGAGGTGGTGACCTTGAGCAGGCCGCGCGCCTCGCCGCCGCGCTGGCCGATCGCGGCCTCGGCGGCCTCGACATCGCTTACGATGCGGGCGGCGTCGCGGTAGAACGCCTCGCCGGCCTCGGTCAGCGCCAGCTTGCGCGTCGTGCGGTTGAACAGCCGCACGCCCAGCCGCTCCTCCAGGCGCGTGATGAGCTTGCTGATCGCGGACGGCGTCAGGCCCAGCTGCGGCGCGGCGGCAGAGAAGCCGTTGGCCTCCACCACCTTCACGAACGCCGTCATGTCGCCGATACGATCCATCGCCATGATTGTTGACGTAAATTCACGATGACGCGGATTCTGACGTCAGTTATGAGCGAATCAACCTAAATCCGGTACGATGCGCCATGGCGAAGAAACCCGCACCGCTGCCCAACGCGTTGAAGCCCTGGGCCGAAGCGCAACAGCGCTTTCACCTGTCGCACGCCCACGTGCAGATGGCGCGCGAGCTAGGCCTCAATCCCAAGAAATTGGGCAAGCTTGTCGGCACCAAGCAGCAGCCCTGGAAGCTCAAGCTGCCGGACTATATAGTCAAGCTCTACGCCAAGAACTTCGGTAAGACGCGGCCCGATGTGGTCCGGTCCCTGGCCGAGGTGGCGTCGGCGCAGGCTGACAAGAAGGCGGCAGGACATGATCGCAAGGCCGCGATGCGGGTGTCGCTGGCCAGCTTCGAGGCGCACCATCCGCCGTGGCCCGATGATGACCAGCTGATCCCCGAGGCTCCGGACTACGAAGGCGTTGTCGACGAAGCCGAGTCGCCGCCAATGTGGACCTGATCGCCGACCGGCGCCTCAGATCACATCCTTCTCGCGCAGCCGCGCGATCTCGTCGTCGGCATAGCCCAGGTCGCGCAGGATCGCGGGCCCGTGCGCGCCCAGCTCGGGCCATGCGAAGTCGATGCGGCCCGGCTCGTCGCGGAACTTGATGGGGATGCCCAGGTGCTTCAGGCCGCGCCCGTCGGTCACCACCATCTTGCGGTGCTGCACATGCGGATCGTGGATCGCTTCCAGCATGTCGTTCACAGGTGAGACGCAGACGTCGCGGCCCTTGAACCAGTCCATCCACTGCGCCAGCGTCTTCTGCCGGAAGGTCTGGCGGAAGAAGTCGCGCACCGGGTCCTCGACCGGTCCGGGGCCCTGCTGGCAGAGCGCGACCAGGTCGGGACGGCCCAGGTCGGTCAGCAGGTTGCGGGTGAACTTCAGCTCCGAGCCGCCGAGCACGAGATGGCGCCCGTCGGCGGTCTCGTAGATGTTGTACATCGCATGTCCGCCCCAGGTGCGCTCGTGGCGCGGATTGGGCATGCGGTTCTCGCCGAACACCGGGCCCATCACGTTGGGCATCCAGGCCAGCAGCGTGTCCATCATGGCGATGTCGATGTAGTCGCCGCGGCCGGTCTGGGTGCGCCGCAGCAGCGCCATCAGGATGCCGTTGAGCGCCATCAGCGAGGCCGTGGCGTCGGCCGCCGGCACCGCCGGCATGGCCGGCCTGCCGTCGGCGCCGGTGTTGGCCGCCAGCAGCCCGAGCTCGGCCTGGATGCCGAGATCGTGCGTGGGACGGTCGCGCGACGGGCCGTCCTGGCCGTAGGCCGAGATCGAGCAGTAGACCACGCGCGGGGCGCGCGCCTTCACCGCCTCGTAGCCCACGCCCAGGCGGTCGACCACGCCGGGCCGGAACGACTCGACGATCACGTCGGCGCGCTCGGCCAGCCGCATGAAGATGTCGACGGCCTGCTTCTGCTTGAGATCCAGCATCAGGCTGCGCTTGCCGCGCTGCGTGTTGCGGAAATACACGGTGCTGCCGGCCTCGCGCACGCCGATCTGCCGCGTCGGCTCACCGCCGGGCGGCTCGATGCGGATCACGTCGGCGCCGTGGTCGGCCATCATCATGGTCAGATGTGGGCCGGGCAGGAAGGACGACAGGTCCAGCACCTTGATGCCGTCAAGCTTCATCAGAGACATTCCTGGATGGTGGTTCGATGGGCATGCTAGATCACGCCGTCGCGCTGCAGCGCCTCGATCTCGGCCGCGGTGAAGCCTGATTCGGCCAGCACATCGGCGCCGTCGGCGCCCAGCGCCGGCGCGGCGCGCGCCGGCAGAGGCTCGCCGTCGAGGCGGATCGGGTCGGCCAGCAGGTGCAGCGTGCCCAGCTCGGCATGCGGCATCGACTGGACGCCGCGGCGCTCGTGCAGGAAGCCGTTGTCGAGCGCCTGGGCCAGCGTCAGCACCGGCGCCAGCGGCACGCTGCCGGCCAGGCCGGCCATCCATTGCGCCGTCGTGCGCTGCGTGAAATGCCCGTCGAGCACGTCGCTGAGCGCGGCGCGGTTGGCGCGGCGGTCGGCGGGCGTGGCGAAGCGCGGATCCGTGGCCAGGGCCGGCGCGCCGATGCCGGCGCAGAGCTTCTCCCAGAAACGCTGGGTCTGGCACATCACGAACAGCCAGCCGTCGGCGGTCGGGAACAGCTGCGACGGCGCGATGGAGGGATGCGCCGAGCGCGGCAGGCGCGTGGTCTCGGCGCCGTGGTTCAGGTACCAGGCGGCGGGGTAGGTCGTCTGATGGATGGCGGTGTCGTAGAGCGACACGTCGACGTCGCGGCCCTTGCCGTCGCGCCGCGCGCCGACGATGGCCGCCAGCAGCCCCAGCGCCGCGGTGAGCCCGGTGAGGTGGTCGACCACCGACAGGCCCATGCGCGCCGGCGCCGCGTCGGGCTCGCCGGTGACGGCGACATAGCCGCACTCGGCCTGGAGCAGGTAGTCATAGCCGGGCCGGTCGGCGCGGCTGCCGCCGCGGCCATAGGCCGAGAGGTGGCCGCAGACGATGCGCGGGTTGTGCGCCGCCAGGTCGGCATAGGCCAGGCCGAGGCGGCCGGGCTGGCTGCCGCGCAGGTTGTTGAACACGGCATCGGCACCGGCGACGAGGCGATGGAAGACCGCCCGGCCGCGCGCCGCCTTGAGGTCCAGGCACAGCGAGCGCTTGTTGCGGTTGTAGGGCTGGAAGAACGTGCTGTCGTGCGCGCCCAGATGGTGCGGGCCGACCCCGCGCGACATGTCGCCGCCCGAATCGCGCGCCTCGATCTTGATGACGTCGGCGCCGAGGTCGGCGAGGTGCACGGTGCCGAACGGGCCGGCGCCGTAATGCTCGACGGTCAGGATGCGGATGCCGGCCAGCGGCAGGGTCACGGCGCGGCTCCCCCTTCAGGCATCATTGAGGCTTCGGCGCCTCTGGCGACGGGCCGGACCGCGCCGCTCCAGCGGCGCACCGGCGCGCAGCGCCGGATCATGAGCGTCGCTGGAGCGACGCGGTCCCAGCCGTCGCCAGCATCGCTCGTGGTCGCACGAACCACGGCAAGATCCCTCGCTGGCGCTCGGGATGACGTCAGCCCTGCTCACACCGGGTTCCGCTCGATGAGCTGGCGGGCGATGATCAGGCGCTGGATCTCGTTGGTGCCTTCGCCGATGCACAGCAGCGGCGCGTCGCGATAGTAGCGCTCGACGTCCATCTCCTTGGAATAGCCGTAGGCGCCGTGGATGCGCAGCGCCTCGGTGGCGTTCTCCAGCGCCGCCTCGGTGGCGAACAGCTTGGCCATGCCGGCCTCCATGTCGCAGCGGCGGCCGTCGTCATAGGCCCTGGCCGCCTGCTCGACCAGCAGCCGCGCCGCCTCGGTGCGCGTGGCCATGTCGGCGAGCTTGAGCGCGATCGCCTGGTGCTGGTGGATCGGCTTGCCCATGGTCTTGCGGATCTGGGCATAGCCGGTCGCCGCCTTCAGCGCCGCGGTGGCGACGCCCACGCCGCGCGCCGCCACGTTGATGCGGCCCAGCTCCAGGCCGCCGGCGGTGTGCACGAAGCCCTTGCCCTCGACGCCGCCGATCAGGTTGGCGGCCGGCACGCGATAGTCCTGGAAGATCAGCTCGGCCGAATCGATGCCCTTGTAGCCCAGCTTCTCGAGCTTGCGGCTGACGGTGAAGCCCGGTCCCTTCTCGGCCACGAACATCGACAGGCCCTTGTGCCGTGGCTCGATGTCCTGGGTCTTCACCAGGATGGCCACGCAATGGCCGTGGATGCCGTTGGAGATCCAGGTCTTGGTGCCGTTGATCACGTAGTGCTCGCCGTCGTGCACGGCGCGGGTGCGGATGGCCTGCAGGTCGGTGCCGCAATCGGGCTCGGTCAGCGCCAGGCCGCCGCGCAGCGTGCCGGAGGCGAATTGCGGCAGGTAGCGGCTCTTCTGCTGCTCGGTGCCGAAACGCTGCACGGCCGAGGCCATGATCAGGTGCGAGTTGAAGATGCCGGACAGCGACATCCAGACCTCGGCGACCTCGGTCACGATCCTGGAATAGGTCGACGCGCCCAGCCCCAGCCCGCCATAGGCGCGGCGGATGGTGGCGCCGAACAAGCCGAGCTCGGTCATCTGCTCGACCATCTCGGCCGGCCAGACGTCGTCATGCTCGAGCTGGCGCGCATAGGGCTTCACGTCGCGCGCCAGCCACTTGCGCACCGAATCGAGGATCTGGGCTTCTTCCTCGGGCGTGACGGCCTCGTTGTCGAGGCGTTCTGTCGCTTGGGTCATGTCGGTTCCTGGTTCCTCCCCCAGCGAAGCTGGGGGAGGTGGCCGAAGGCCGGAGGGGGAGACAACGAGGTCTTGGCAACTGAGACCACGTCGGCTCCCCTCCGCCCCTTCGGGGCACCTCCCCAGCAAAGCTGGGGAGGAAAATTCTCAATAGTTGGCCTTGTCGTCGACGGCGTGGCCGCGCTTGGGGATCAGCATCTGGCGGGTGAACTCCATCACCATCCTGCCGTCCTGCTTGTGCGCCACGGTCTTCACCGTGACGATGCCGGCGGTGGGCCGCGAAGCCGATTCGCGCTTGGCCAGCACCTCGGTCTCGGCATAGAGCGTGTCGCCGTTGAACACCGGCGCCGGCATCTTGATGTCGGTCCAGCCGAGATTGGCGATCGTCTTCTGGCTGACGTCCGATACCGACATGCCGGCCACGATCGACAGCGTCAGGCACGAATTCACGATCGGCTGCCCGAACTCGCTGTGCCTGGCGTACTCCTTGTCGAAGTGCAGCGGGTGCTGGTTCATGGTCAGCAGGGTGAACCAGGTGTTGTCGGCCTCGCAGATCGTGCGGCCGGGCCGGTGCTCGTAGATATCGCCGACCTCGAAATCCTCGTAGTAGCGCCCATAGGACTCGCGGCTGCGCCGCTCGCCCACGGGCCGCGCCGTCGCGACCATGCGTCTCCTCCATCTGGCGGGCGCAGACTATCGCATCGGACCGCGCTCAACGCACGCGTCTGGCGCATGGCCGTGCTGCTGCATCTTCCGCGGCGGCGAGGGATGACAGATCGCCGTCTTGCCGTCCGGGTTCGAACCGGCGAGTGTGGGGCTGCCGCCGAGCGCTGCCTCGGCCATAGAGAGGAGATCATGATCGCCGTCGAGATTGCCATCGTTGTGGTGCTGATCATCATCAACGGGCTGCTGTCGATGTCAGAAATGGCCGTGGTGTCGTCCCGGCGCGGCTTGCTGAAGCCGCTGGCGGACCGCGGCAACAGGGGCGCGCGCCAGGCGCTGGCGCTGGCCGACGCGCCCGGTCGGTTCCTGTCGACGGTGCAGATCGGCATCACCTTGATCGGTGTGCTCGCCGGTGCCTTCAGCGGCGCCACCCTGGCGGACAAGCTGGCCGGCGTCCTCGAAAGCTACGGCCTGCCGCACCAGACCGCCGACAACACGGCGTTCGGCCTGGTCGTGGCGGCGATCACCTACCTGTCGCTGATCATCGGCGAGCTGGTGCCCAAGCAGATCGCGCTGCGCTCGCCGGAGCGCATCGCCGCCGGCATCGCCGGGCCGATGGCGGTGCTGGCCAGGATCGCCACGCCCGCCGTGGCGCTGCTCGACTGGTCGTCCGCCGTCGTGCTGCGGCTGTTCGGGCGCGCCGGCGCCGAACGCCGGCACGTCACCGAGGAGGAGATCCGCTCGATGATCGCCGAGGCCGAGTCGGCGGGCATCGTCGATGCCGACGAGCGGCGCATGCTGGCGGGCGTGATGCGGCTGGCCGACATCTCGGTGCGCGCCATCATGACGCCGCAGCTCGACATCGAATGGGTCGACGTGAGCTGCACCGACGCGGCCCTGATGCGCGTGATCCGCGACTCGGAGCGCACGCGGCTGCTGGCCTGCGACGGCAATCCCGACAATGTCGTGGGCGTGCTGCACGTGCGCGAGTTCCTGCTCGACCGCCTGGACGGCGGCAGCAAGCCGCTGCGCGAGCTGCTGCGCCAGCCGGTGCTGCTGCCCGACACCCTCGATGCGCTGCAGGCGCTGGACCGCCTGCGCGGCCCCGACGTGCTGGGGCTGGTGGTCGACGAGTACGGCCACGGCGAGGGCATCGTGACCCCGGCCGACGCGCTGCAGGCGATCCGCGCCGGCACCGTGACGGGCGTGGCGGTGGGCGAGCCCGCGATCGTGCAGCGCACGGACGGCTCGTGGCTGGTCAGCGGCGCGCTGGCGGTCGAGACGCTGGAGGACGCGCTGGGCGTGCCGGTGCCCAAGGACCGCCGCTACCACACCGTCGCCGGCCTGATCCTGCACGAAATGCGCCGGGTGCCGGCCACGGCCGAGTCGATCGTGATCGACGGCTGGCGCCTGGAGGTGGTCGACATGGACGGCCGCCGCATCGACCAGGTGCTGGTGGCGAAGGTGGACTGAAGTGTGGGAGCGCCGGCTTCCAGCCGGCTCATGATCCGGCGCTTCGCGCCGATGCCGGCTGGAAGCCGGCGCTCCCAAAAACATGACGGGCGGCCCTGGGGCCGCCCGTCATGTTCGAAACAGGTGAGACGGTCTTACGCCGCCTGCTTCAGCATGGTGTTCAGCACGCCCTGCAGCTTCTGCGTGGCGGTATCCTTGTCGATGCGCTCGACGGCGGCGAGCTCGCGCGCCAGACGGTCCAGCGCCGCCTCGTAGATCTGGCGCTCGCTGTAGGACTGGTCGGGCTGGCCGGCGTTGCGATGCAGGTCGCGCACCACCTCGGCGATCGACACCGGATCACCGGAGTTGATCTTGGCCTCGTACTCCTGGGCGCGCCGGTTCCACATCGCGCGGCTGACGCGCGAGCGGCCCTTCAGCGTCGTCAACGCGCTGTCCATGATCTTGCGCGAGCTCAGCTTGCGCAGGCCGGAGACCTTCGCCTTGGCGACCGGCACACGCAGCGTCATGCGGTCCTGCTCGAAGGAGATCACGAACAGATCGAGCTTGTGGCCGGCGATCTGGCGCTCCTCGATATCGACCACGCGGCCGACGCCATGAGTCGGGTAGACCACGAAATCGCCCTTGTCGAACACGAGGTCCGACGCCTTGGGCTCGGGGGCCTTGATGGGCGCCGGCTTTGCTGCCGCCGGCGAGGGCTTGTTCGCTGCCAACTTGACTGCGGGGGACTTGCTGCTCTTCATCTCGCTCTTCGCTTTGGGTTCGGTTGTCTTGCTGCGGGCGTCGCTCTTCCCTCGCGCCACCAGCCTTGTCCGGGCATCAGGCTTGCTCCTGCTGGCGCTCTTCGCCTGCGCTCGGGCCGCGGCACGGATCTTGGCCGCAGTCACACTCTTTTTGGTGGCCATCTCGGGTTCCCTCTCCGCCTGCATTGGCCGCCGCCGATCTTCGGAACCACACACGCCACACGACGCGGCCCCAACCCGCGTCACCTATCCAGCCTCTCGATCTCAGCCGTCCCGTAACCTCACGCATACGCATGGAACAAAGCACCCCGCCCCGCCTGAAGCGGTGTCCCTGTTCCCCCTTCGACTCCGGCTGAGACCGACCGGTTGGATCGGGCGTGCGGTGGTCCCCTCGAACCGCCGTCATGCGATTATTTTAATACCACAAAGGGCGCACGGAGTCGCGTGCAATGTTGCAATTTAGCAACGCTTGCGGCGCAGAGGGGAGCGTTAAGCCATGCACCTAGCGCACGGCTCCGCACCAAATGATAAGTCGCTCACCCGTCAGGGCAGGTCAGCGCTTCGCCGGCTCGGGGCTGAACAGGGTCTCAAACTTGTCCGGCACGCCCCTGAAACTATCGGCGTCGGCCGGCGCCTCGCCCTTCCGGGTAATATTTGGCCACTTGGCCGAATATTCCCTGTTGACCTCCAGCCAACGCTCCTGGTCGCCGTCGGTATCGGGCTTGATCGCCTCGGGCGGGCACTCGGGTTCGCAGACGCCGCAGTCGATACATTCGTCCGGGTTGATGACGAGCATGTTCTCGCCTTCGTAGAAGCAGTCGACCGGACAGACTTCCACGCAATCCATGTACTTGCACTTGATGCAAGCTTCAGTGACGACATAGGCCATAGACGGCTCCACGGAGACCCGGGACGCAGGTGCTGCGCGCTCTTAGCCTGCGTTGCTGCAGTGCGCAAGGACGCTTGCCCGCCTGCATACGGGCAATTCAGAAGTCAGTGACCCGGCCATTGAACTGCCAGTCGCCGTAGCGGGTCGGCTCGGGCCCCGGCGGGCCGCCGATCTCCGGCGTCGGGGCCGCCGGCGCGGGCTGGCGCGGCTGCGTCGGCTTGCCGCTGCCGGCTTGCGTTTCAGCGGTTCCGTCCGCCGGCGCGGCGGGCAGAGGTGACGGTGGAGCGATACCCATGATGTCTATTATATGGTCGCCGCGCGCCTTTCCGCCAAGGCTTGATCGTTGCGCGTCTGTTCCCATGTTGAGGCCGGTCGCGGACGCCCTCGGGATGCCGGCGTCGCGATGGAGGGCATCGATGAACTACGTGCGGACCGGTCTGCTGCTGGCAGCGCTGACGGCGCTGTTCCTGGTCGTCGGCTACGCGCTGGGCGGCCAGAGCGGCATGCTGATCGCGCTTGCCATTGCCGTGGTCGGCAATGTGGCGTCGTTCTGGTTCAGCGACAGCATCGTGCTGCGCCTGTACGGCGCGCGCGAGGTCGGGCCGCAGGACGCGCCGGTGTATCACGGCCTCGTGCAGCAGCTGGCGCAGCGCGCCGGCCTGCCGATGCCGCGGGTCTATGTCATCGACACCGACCAGCCCAACGCCTTCGCCACCGGCCGCTCGCCGCAGCACGCCGCCGTTGCCGCCACCACCGGCCTGCTCAACGGCCTGTCGCGCGAGGAGATCGCGGGCGTGATGGCGCACGAGCTGGCGCATGTGAAGCACCGTGACACGCTCACCATGACGGTGGCGGCGACGATTTCCGGCGCCATCGGCGCGCTCGGCCAGATCTTCATGTTCCAGTCGCTGTTCGGGCGGCGCGACGAAGGCGACCGCGGCGGCGGCCTGGGCGCGATCGGGGCGGTGGCGGCGATGATCCTGGCGCCGCTGGCGGCCTCGCTGGTGCAGATGGCGATCAGCCGCAGCCGCGAGTACGAGGCCGACCGCGGCGGCGCCGAGATCTGCGGCAACCCGCTGTGGCTGGCGTCGGCCCTGGGCAAGCTCGAGACCCTGGCGCGCGGCGGTGTCGTCAACGAGCCGGCCGAGCGCAACCCGGCGACGGCGCATATGTTCATCGTCAACCCGCTGTCGGGCGGCGGCTTCGCCAGCCTGTTCTCGACGCACCCCTCGATGGCGGACCGCATCGCGCGTCTGCAGCAGATGGCCGGCGCCATGCCGGCGGCCGGCGGATCCTATTACGGCGGCGCCACGGCGGCGCGCCCGTCCGGCCCCTGGGGCGCCGCGCCGGAGATGCCGCCCCGCCGCGGTCCGGCCCGGCCATGGAACACCGGCCCGGTCGAGCGCCCGCGCCGCGGCCCCTGGGGCTGATCAAGCCTGGGCCTTACGGAGAGCACGCATTTTCCTCCCCAGCGAAGCTGGGGAGGTGCCCCGAAGGGGCGGAGGGGAGCCGACGTGGTCTATGCAACTGAGACCACGTCGGCTCCCCCTCCGGCCTCCGGCCACCTCCCCCAACTGCGTTGGGGGAGGCCTCTTACGTCCGGGCTTCGGCCAGCACGCGCTGGCCGTCGCGGCCGGGCGCCAGGGTCAGCAGGCGATCGTGCCATTGCCGCAGGGACGGGCGGTGGCCGATCGAGATGATGGTCGTGTCCGGCAGCTTCTCGTGCAGCAGGCGGTAGAGCTGGGCCTCGTGCGGCTCGTCGAGCGAGGCCGTGGCCTCGTCGAGGAACAGCCAGTCGGGCCGGTAGAGCAGCGCCCGGGCGACGGCCAGGCGCTGCTGCTCGCCCGGCGACAGGCGCTGGGCCCAGTGCGCCGGCTCGTCGAGCTTGTCGGCCAGCGGCGCCAGGTCGACGGCGCGCAGCGCCGCGGCGATGGCGTCGTCGTCGGCCGCCGTGGCGTGCGCCGGGTACATCACCGCCTCGCGCAGCGGGCCGATCGGCAGATAGGTCTTCTGCGGCAGGAACAGCACGCGCACGCCCTCGGGCAGGCCGACCTTGCCGCGGCCCCAGGGCCACAGGCCCGCCAGCGCCCGGAACAGCGTGCTCTTGCCGCTGCCCGAAGCGCCGGTGATCAGGGTGCGCTCGCCGGGCTTGAGGTCGAGGTTGACGTCGGCCAGCAGCGCCTGCCCGTCAGGCAGGTTCAGCGACAGGCCGCGGGCGGTGAGGTCGGGCTCGGCGTGCGGTGCGCGGGTGATGGTCTGCAGCGCGCGGGCGTGGGTGATGGCGCCGTCGAAGCCCTTGAGGCGGTTGATCACCGCGCCCCATTCGGCGATGTCGGTGTAGGCCGAGACGAAGTAGCTGAGCGAGCCCTGGACCTGGCTGAACTGGTCGGCGATCTGCATCAGCTGGCCCAGCTCGAAGGCGCCGCTGAAGTAGCGCGGGCTGGCGGCGACGTAGGGGAAGATGATCGCGATCTGGTTGTAGCCGGTGGTGAAGAGGGCCAGCCGCGTGCGGGCCCGGATATAGGCCCACCAGATGTCGATCACCTCGCCGAAGCGGGCGCGCAGGCCGGCGTTCTCGCGCGCCTCACCCTGGTAGAGCGCGATCGGCTCGGCGTTCTCGCGCAGGCGCATCAGGTCGAAGCGGAAATTCGCCTCCAGGCGCTGGCGTTGGAAGCCCAGGTTGATCAGCGGCCGGCCGATGACGTGCGTCAGCCAGGTGCCGGCCACGGCATAGAGCAGCGCCACCCAGACCATGTAGCCGGGGATGCTGACCTCGGTGCCGAACAGCGGCAGCACCAGCGGGCCCGACGTTTCCCACAGCAGGAACAGGAAGGTGAACAGCGTCGCCACGGCGCTCACCAGCCCGATCGACAGCGACATGGTGTAGCTCACGAACAGCCGCACATCGTCGGCGATGCGCTGGTCGGGGTTGTCGACAGAGTGGGCCATCTCGATGCGGTAATAGGCGCGGCCCGCCAGCCAGGAATCGACCACGCGGCCGGTCAGCCATCGCCGCCATCGCACCTGCAGCCATTGATCGGTGTAGAACGCGACCAGGCTGGCGGCGATGTAGACGACGGCCAGGCCGCTGAACACCCACAGCTCATGGATGAAGGTGGGCCAGTCCTTGTGCTGCAGGGCGTTGTAGAAACGGCCGTTCCACAGGTTGAACTGGACCTGCATGTAGACCAGGAACAGGTTGATCGCGACGACGACGGCCAGCAGGCTCCAGGCCCATCTCCGGTCTTCCGAGCGGAAATAGGGCAGCGCCAGCGTCCACAGATCCCGCGTGAAGGCGCGGATGCGGCCAAGGCGCGTCAGGTCGGTGCGGCTGGCGTCCATCGGGCGCGTCCTTGCGTCGAAATGGCTGAGAAGGCGGGTTTCTCGGGCGCAGCGAAGCGATAATCGTTATAGCAGGGTCCGCTTCGCGGCATGGCGCGCGGGGCGAGGAGATTGAACCGCCCAAGATGATGCCTGGCTGAGCATGTCCCGTTCCGACCCGGCCACCGATGTCGCAGCCGACCCGCTCGCCAGCCGGCGCCTGGTGCTGCAGGTGCTGGACGCCGTGCTGCGCCGCGCCCAGCCGCTGGAGGACACGCTGGCGCGTCATGCCGCCTTCGCGGCGCTGGACGCGCGCGACCGCGGCTTCGTGCGGCTCCTGCTGGCGACCGTGCTGCGCCGGCTGGGCGAGGTCGATGCCGTGCTGGCCGCGTGCCTGGAGAAAGGCCTGCCCGAGACGGCCCGCATGGTTGTCGACACGCTACGGATCGGCGTGGCGCAGCTGCTGTTCCTCGACACGCCGGCGCACGCCGCCGTCGACACGTCGGTGCGCCTGGTCGCGGGCACGCCGCAGGACCGCTTCAAAGGCGTGGTGAACGGCGTCCTGCGCCGCGTGGCGCGCGAGGGCGCCAGCCTGCGGGCGGATGCGGCGGACGCGGCCCGCCTGAACACGCCGGCCTGGCTGTGGCAGTCCTGGACGGCAGCCTACGGCGCGGCCGCGGCGCAGGCCGTGGCGGCGCAGCATCTGTGCGAGGCGCCGCTCGACTTCAGCCTGCGCGACCCGGCGACGGCGGCATCATGGGCGGCGCAGCTGGGCGCCGACATCCTGCCCGGCGGCACGCTGCGGCGGGCGGCCGGCGGCCGCATCGAGGACCTGCCCGGCTATGCCGACGGGACGTGGTGGGTCCAGGATGCGGCGGCGGCCCTGCCGGCACGCCTGCTGGGCGACGTCGCGGGCCGCGCCGTGGTCGATCTTTGCGCCGCGCCTGGCGGCAAGACGCTACAGCTGCTGGCGATGGGCGCGCAGGTTACGGCGGTCGACATCTCGGCCCGGCGCCTGGCGCGCCTGGCCGACAACCTGCGCCGGGCGCAGCTCACCGCCGAGCTCGTCACGGCCGATGCCGCGCGCTGGCAGCCAACGGCGGCGGCCGATGCCGTGCTGCTGGACGCGCCCTGCAGCGCCACCGGCACCCTGCGTCGACATCCCGACATCGCCCGCACCAAGGGACCGGCCGACGTCGCGCGGCTGGCGGCGGTGCAGGACCGCCTGCTGGCGGCAGCCGCCGGCCTGCTGCGGCCGGGCGGGCTGCTGGTCTATGCCGTCTGCTCGCTGCAGCCGGAGGAGGGGCCGCAGCGCGTGGCGGCCGCGCTGCACGCCGGGGTGCCGCTCGAGACGGTGCCGATCGCGCCCGACGAGCTGCCGGGGCTGGCGGATGCCGTCGGCCCGGCGGGCGACGTGCGCACGCTGCCGTCCTTCTGGGCAGCGCAGGGGGGCATGGACGGCTTCTACGTCGCGCGGCTGCGCCGGCGCGGGTGATCGGATATTGCAACCGATGATGCGGCCGATCACGGAAATGTCAGCGCAATCTGCTAACGTCTTTTTAACGATGCCAAGTTGTTGATATTATTTAAGTAAGGTAAAAATCCCTATCGTGCATGATATATTTTCGACTGCGTTGCAGACTGGCTTTGACATTCTACTCACGAAAATATACAACCATTCTGTGTCCGACATTAGCGGCACGTGCGCTGACCGGTCGGTGGGCGCACCGCGTGGTTCCAGGTTGGCTGAGGCGTAACGGAGCGATGTCCCCGCTCCGGTCAATTCAACCAAAGGTATGGAAGGTCAGCAATTTCGGTCTGATCGACGCGGGCATGATCCGCGTCCGTCCCTCACTCAAGCACCCTCGCCCGTCGCGGTTGGTTGGAACCGTCTGATGAGCACAGGGCGCCGGATGTCCATCTCTGCAGCGCCGTTCGTCTTCTCCTCTCTCTCTCCGACGGCATGATGGGATGGGTCTTCAGCGACGGCGGGCGAGGTGCAATCTGAGCGGTGGCGTTGATCGGAATGGCGCAATGACGGCTTTCCCTGCTGGCGGCAGGTAATCAATAAAGCAGGACGGAGCGGCGGCTGCGGGGTGTCCCCAAACGCGATCGCGGCCTCGACATCCGTCCAAGGAAGGAAAGATGACTGTCCTCCAAGGCAGCGGCACGTTTGCTGCCGCGACCGGCTGCGCCGCGCTGTCCTCCAGCGGCAATGCTGGCGGCGATAACCGCGACGGCGAAGACTGGTACTATGTCGGCGGCGCCGACAACTACGCCCGGCGGATCGAGACCGCGTCGCCCACCGGCGAGCGCAACAACCATATCGTGCTATGGGGCTGCCGCGGCGATGACCTCGGGGCTCGCACGGCTTTGTCGCCGGTGCCAGGTTGTGAGCTGGGCGGGAGCTGCGGCACCGTCGCCATCACCTACGGTCCGGGTGCCGATCCCGCGACCGCCACCATCACGATCGGAACGGCCAGCGTCGAGTTTGATCCGCGCACGGTAGCCGATGTCACCGTGTGGCGCGCCGACGCCGAAATCGACGGGCAGCGCTCGGCGCTGCTGTTCACCTGGGACACTGCGGCTCGACGCGGTGCCGGTGCTTTCGTCTTCGCCGGCTTCACCGGCTGATCACAAAGAGCTTGGTTGTCCATCGCCGGCGCCGTCGGCGAGCGTCTTTTCCGCGGCAGAGTGCGTGTTGCGCCGCGGCGGCGGGAGAAGGGCGGGTGGTACCCCACGCCCTCCGTCCTTCCCCGCCAGCCTTTTTTGGCAAGCTGGACGTCATGGCAGTTGGTAGTCAGCTCAATATGCGAGAATCAGCACAGTAGATGCGTGGTTGTATAAAAGTGTAGAATGCAACTTTTGCGTTCGAGTTTTTGACGATCTATTGACGTTTCTCTTTGACGATGCTGAAGAAGTGAGTTATGTTGTGTTCATTCTGGACATAAACGGTGATAGAGCTGTGATCGTGCCGGAGGGGAAGGCCGGCGCTTCTTTCAACAAGGCAAGCCAGGACATTTGAAGGCTGAGCGATCGGACGGAGCGGGCATCGACATGCTGCCGTCCCGTCCATCGAGTTTGGCGCCCGACCGCGGCCGTCACTGGCGGCCGTGATCCGGGGAGGCAGCGCCCGGCGCAGCAGGTGCATCGCCAACGGCGAGGGCACCGGCAGATGCGGGCAATGCCGTCTGGCGCCGGCTTGAGCGGATCCGTCCGATCGCTCGCCACCAGGGTCCAGGCCCAGCGCACGGGGATAGGACATGCGTGATCTGATCGGACATCACTGGGATACGGCCATGGCGATGGCGCTGCTCGCCGGATGCGTCTACCTCGTCGCGATGGGCTAGCGCGGCAGCTGCCGGAGAGCAGCGGCGAGGCCACGGAAGGCGCCTCTGACGCAAGACGCTGATGCATTGGGGGGATTGCGCGATGCCCGAGACGGCTGTGACGTCAACTGACGATTCTGTCCTGCGCCGGCTGGCGGTCATCGCGTCCGGGGTGACCCTGGTGACGGCCATCGCGGTCCTTGGCTGGGCCATCCTGGTGGTGCATCTGTGAGATGGCGGGCATTGCCGCCCGCCCCAGCGCGTGACGTAGGACCTCGCCGGAAGCGCCGTGACAGCGCCTGCGGCCGAGGTCAGACCGCGAAGGTGGCCAGCACCGGCACGTGATCGCTGGCCTTGTCCCAGTCGCGCGTGTCCTTGACGATGCGGTAGGCGGTGATGGCGCTCTCCAGCGCCGGCGTCGCCAGGATGTGGTCCAGCCGCCGGCCGCGGTTCGACTTCCGCCAATCCCGGTTGCGGTAGCTCCACCAGCTGTAGAGCTTCTGGTCGTCCGGCACGAAGCGGCGCGGCACGTCGATCCAGTCGCGCGACTTCACCATCCGGCCGAACAGCTCGACCTCGACCGGCGTGTGCGACACGACGTCGAGCAGCTGCTTGTGGCTCCACACGTCGTGCTCCAGGGGCGCCACGTTGAGGTCGCCGACGGCGATGGCGCGCCGGCCCTTGCGCGCGCCGGCCTTGGGGGCTGCGGCGCCGAACCAGTCGGCGATCTCGCGGTAGAAATCGAGCTTGTGCGCGAACTTCACGTTCTGCTTCGGGTCGGGTATGTCGCCGCCGGACGGGATGTAGAGGTTGTCCAGCGCGACCGGATCGTCGCCGGCATCGAGCCAGGCCCGGATGTGGCGGCAATCCTCCTTGCCGCAACGGTAATGGATCGCGGTGCCGGTGAACGGCACGCGGCTGACGATCGCGACGCCGTTGTAGCCCTTCATGCCATGGACCAGCCGGTGGCCGTAGCCCAGCTCCTCGAAGGCGGCGTGCGGGAACAGGTCGTCCGGGCATTTGGTTTCCTGCAGGCACAGGACGTCGGGCTTCTCCTCCTTCAGGAAACGCTGGACGTTGAGGATGCGCAGGCGCACGGAGTTGATGTTCCAGGTCGCGATGGTGAGAGGCATGGCCGCAGGGAATGGCTGAGAGGGCGCGGGGAACCTAGTACCTGGAATTGCCGGGCGCAGATACACCCGTCATCCCAGGCGCATCGCGCTCGGGATGGCGGCTGCCTTCTGGATGACAGCTACGGGCGGCGCAAGCCCAGCGCATCGAGCCGCTCGCGCACGAGCTCGATGCGGTCGCTGCCCCAGAACAGCTCGCCGTCGATGACGAACATCGGCACGCCAAAGACGCCGGCGGCCTCGGCCTCGGTGCGGATCCGGTCGTGCTCGGCGCCGCCCGCGCCGCCGGCGAAGGCAGCGAAGCCGTCGGCATCGGCGCCGGCACGGCGCAGCACGGCGGCCACCGCCGCGATGTCCTCGATGTCGAGGTCGCGCTTCCAGAACAGCTCGAACGCGAGATCGAGATAGGCCCGCAGCACGCCCTGCCGCTCGGCATACAGGATGCCGATCTGGGCCGGCCGCGACTGGAAGATCTTCTGCGGCCCGCGCAAGGTCAGGCCCTGCTTGTTGGCGTAGCGCCGCGCATCCATGTACGAGTAGCGCACGCGCCGCCACTGATGCGGCGAGCGATCCGTCACCGATCCGAGATAGGACGGTATGTCGAGCGTGTAGGGCAGCCAGCGCAGATCGATGTCGTAATCATCGGCCAGGCAGTAGGCGGCTGCCTTGGCGATGAAGGCGTAAGGGCTCTTGATGTCGGTGTAGAGCAGGACTGTCTTGGGCATCGTCAATCGCGCCTGGCGAGCCGGGCCTCGACCACGCGGGCCCACAGCGTGGCGCCCAGCGGCAGGGCGGCATCGTTGAAGTCGTAGCCCGGGTTGTGCACCTCGCAACCGCCTTCATCGCCGCCGTTGCCGATCAGGATGAATGCGCCCGGCACCTTCTCCAGCATGTAGGAGAAATCCTCCGAGGCCATGACGTAGTTGCCGTTGCGGTTGACGTTGTCCTCGCCGACGATCGATGCGGCGACGTCGCCGATCCATTGCGCCTCGGTCGGGTCGTTGACCAGCGGCGGGAAGGCGACGCGCACCTCGGTGCGGGCCTCGCCGCCCAGGCTGGCGGCGATGCCGCCGGCGATGCGCTCGATCTTCTGCTTGATGGTGGCCATCACCTCCTTGCGGAAGGCGCGTACGGTGCCGCGCAGAACAGCCGTCTCGGGGATCACGTTGTAGGCGTCGCCGGCATGCATCTGGGTGATGCTGATGACGCCCGAATCGATCGGCGCGATGGTGCGCGAGATCACCGTCTGCAGCGCGGTGATGATGTGGCCGCCGATCACCACCGGATCGACACCGCTCTCGGGTCGCGCGCCATGCGCGCCCTTGCCCTTGATGTGGATGTCGAACAGGCCGCCGCCGGCCATCATCGGGCCGGAGCGGATCTGGAACTTGCCGACCTCGAGCTTCGGCCGGTTGTGCAGGCCGAACACGGCCTCGCACGGGAACTTGTCGAACAGCCCGTCCTTGACCATGGCCTCGGCGCCGCCGCGGCCTTCCTCTGCGGGCTGGAAGATGAAATGCACCGTGCCGTCGAAGTTGCGGGTGGCCGCAAGATAGCGCGCCGCCCCCAGCAGCATGGTGGTGTGCCCGTCATGGCCGCAGGCATGCATGCGCCCGGCATGCTGCGAGCGGTGGGCGAAGGTGTTGGCCTCGTCCATCGGCAGCGCGTCCATGTCGGCGCGCAGGCCGACGGCGCGCGGGTTGTTGCCGACGCGAATGGTGCCGACGACGCCTGTCCTGCCGATGCCGGTCGTGACCTCGCAGCCGAATTGCCGCAGCTTCTCGGCCACGATCCGGCTGGTGCGCTCCTCCTCGAAGCCCAGCTCGGGATGGGCGTGGATGTCACGGCGCCAGGCGGTCAGGTCGTCGGCAAAGGCCGTGATGCGCGGATCGATCGTCATCAGCATGTTCCCGTCGAAGGCAGGTCGGCGGGCAGTCTAGGATACGCTCCGGTGAAATGCGATGCTGCCATCACGCGCCGCCAAGAGCGCCCCGGACGGGAACGGCATGAAGACCAGGGTCATCGTCAATCTCATGGCCAACAAGGGCAGCGCCGGGCGGCGCTGGCCGTCCTGGCAGCGACAGCTCGAGGCCGTGCTGGGCCCGCTCGACGTCGCCGTCACAAACGGGCCCGGCGACGGCACGATCCTGGCTCGCGCCGCGCTGGCGGGTGGCTGCCGGCGCCTGATCGCGGCCGGTGGCGACGGCACGGTCAACGAGGTCCTCAACGGCATGGTGGCGCCGGACGGCCGGATCGCGCCCGACGCCGTGCTGTGCCCGCTGCCCCTGGGCACCGCCAACGAGCTCTGCCGGGCGCTGGGGCACCTGGCGGCGCCGGACGGCGCGGTGCGGGCGCTGGCCTCGGGCCGCACGCGCCGGATCGACGTGATCCGGAGCGTCTTCCAGGGTTTCGACGGCCGGCCGGCGACACGCTACGGCTACCTCGTGGCCAGCTTCGGCGGCGCCGCCACGATCAGCCATCGCACCTCGGCCTCGCCGTGGCTGAAGAAGCTGGGCCAGGTCGCCTACTTCCTGATGACGCCGGTCGTGAGCCTCACCTATGCGCCGCGGCGCGTGACGGTGCAGGTCGACGGCGCCGCGCCCGCCGAACGCACGATCTTCACCGGCATGATCGCCAGCGCCGAGAATGGCGGCGGCGGCCTCAAGCTGGCGCCGGGCGCCGTCATCGACGACGGCCTGCTCGACTTCATCGAGTTCGGGGCGCTCAGCCGCGCCGAGATCCTGCTCAAGGTCATGCCCGGCCTCTACCAGGGGCATCACGTGCGGCATCCCAAGGTGTCGAGTCATCGCGGCCGGGCCTTCCGCTTCGCCTGTTCCGAGCCGACCCTGGTCGACATCGACGGCGAGACCGTCGGCAACCTGCCGCTCGACATCACCGTGATGGAGCGCGGGGTGCAGGTGCCGGTGCTGCCGGGTTGATCCGGGCTCATTCTTCTTTTCTTCGCCCCCGCCCGGCTATCCGCATAGGGCCTTTCTGTCATCCCGAGCGCAGCGAGGATCTCCCGCGAATGGCGCACCATGCGTCCTGCCGCAGGAGATCCTCGCTGCGCTCGGGATGACAAGAGGCCATGTGCGATGGGCCTGCCGCTGGCGGGAACAGGGGCCGCGATTGGTCAGGCGCGTGCGATGCGGCCGATCTACGATGGCGCGATGACAGAGCCTGCCAGCCAGGAGAACCGACCATGACTGTCGCGCGCAGCGGCGCCCTGGCGCGACGGCTGCTGCCCGTGCTGAGCTGGCTGCCGGCCTACAAGCGCGGCTGGCTGATGCCTGACGTGCTGGCCGGCTTCGCGCTGTGGGCGGTCATGATACCGGAGGGCATGGCCTATGCCGGCATCGTCGGCGTGCCGCCGGTCATGGGCCTCTACACCATCGTGCCGGCCCTGGTCGCCTATGCGCTGCTCGGCACCTCGCGCGTGCTGGTCGTCGGTCCGGACACGGCGACAGGCCTGATCTCGGCGTTGACCGTGGGCGCCATCGCGGCAAAGGGCAGCGCCGACTTCAACACGCTCACGTCCACCCTGGCGGTCCTTATCGGCGCGTTCTTCCTGCTGTTCGGCGCCCTGCGCATGGGCTGGGTGGCGGCCTTCATCCCGATGCCGGTGATGCGCGGCTTCATCGAGGGCCTGGTCTGCGTCACCATCATCGGCCAGGTGCCGCATCTGCTGGGCATCGAGGGCGGTTCCGGCAACTTCTTCGCCAAACTCTGGTCGGTGCTGCAGCACCTGCCGGACGTCGCCCCCGCGCCGGCGTTGACCGGCTTGCTGAGCCTGGCGACGCTGCTGCTTCTGCGCCGGCTGGTGCCGCATGTTCCCGCGGCCCTGATCGTCGCGGTCGCGGCCACGCTGCTGGTCGACCTGCTCGACGGCGACGGGGCGGGCATTTCCGTGGTGGGCGCGCTGCCGTCCGGCCTGCCCCACCTGGTGATGCCGCGCATCGACTGGGTGATCATCGAGCAGCTGGCACCGGGGGCGCTTGCCATCGTGATGGTCGGCTACGCCGAGGCGCTGGGTGGCGCCAAGGCCGCCGCGATGCAGGGCGGCGGCGACATCGACCCGAACCAGGAGCTGGTGGCGCACGGGCCCGCGAACATCCTGAGCGGGCTGCTCGGCGGCTTCCTGGTCGTCGGCAGCCTGTCCAAGACCTCGGTGGCGATGGCGGCCGGCGCCCGCAGCCAGGTCGCCAACCTGGTCGCGGCCGTGCTGTGCTTCCTCACCCTGATCCTCCTGACGCCGCTGTTCCGTGGCATGCCGCATCCGGCCCTGGCGGCCATCGTGATCGCCGCGATGCTGCATCTCTCCAAGCCCCGCTATCTGCGCGACCTCTACGGGCGCAGCCGCTGGGAGCTGGCCGTCGCCGCGGTCGTCATCGCCGGCGAGCTGACCCTGGGCGTCCTGCACGGCATCGGCCTGGGTGTGCTGCTGGCGCTGCTGATGCTGATCTATCTCACCAGCCATGCCCAAGGTGCGGTGCTGGGCCAGCTGCCGGGCACCGAGGCCTATCGCGACATCAAGCGCCACCCCGAGGCCATCACCTTTCCAGGCCTGCTGATCTGGCGCGCCGGCGGCGACCTGTTCTTCGCCAGCATCGGCCATCTCGGCGCGGGTGTCAGGGCAGCGCTGGCGGCGCGCCGGCCGCCGGTGCGCCATGTGCTGGTCGACGCCGAGTCCGTGAACTTCATCGATTCAAGCGCCTGCGACGCGCTGCTGGGCGTGATCAAGGACCTGCAAGGCCAGGGGATCAGCTTCGCCGTCGCCCGGGTGCGCGACGAGGTGCGCGAGCGCATGCGGCTTGCCGGCATCGAGGCCGCCATCGGCGCGGAAGCCTTCCACGAACGGGTGACAGACGGCATCCGCGCCTGGCAGGCGGCAGAGAAGGCGCACGGCGCGCGGCGCGTGCCAGATCCCGCGCGGGACTCAGGATGACGATGATGCGGAAGGACGAGGCGTGCGTGCGCGTCTCAGGATGCGCGGTTGCGGGGCTTGCGCGGCAGGTGGTCAGCCAGCGTCAGCCATGGCACGGCCAGAATGGCGGGCGCGGTCAGCCGATAGCGGACTGCGCCGCACTGGCATCCACCGCTGGCCGCCGGGTGCGCCATCAGCGCCAGAAGCCTTTCTCGCCCTCGGTCCGGGCGGTCGCTCGATCAAGTCCGATATCGGCCAGCATGCGGTCGTCGAGCGTCAGCAGCGTGCGCCGCGAACGCGCCATCTCGAGCCGGTTCTGCAGCCAGTCCAGCCCGGTGGCGGGCAGGGTGAAGACGCGGCCGAACAGCCGGCCGGCCGCCGCGGAGGTTTCGAGGTAGGTGTCCGCCATGAGAGCCATGGCTCAACTCCACTGAGGCTTTGCATCGGGACAATTCCCGGAGTGTCGGTGCCTCGTTGTCGGCAAGATGGTGCTCTTGCGTGATACCCACAAACGATGCTTTCTTGTCCTATGACACAAATTTCCTAACCCTCGAGGTCAAGACATGGCGCGCGCGCTGCCGCCGCTCAATGCCTTGCGCGCCTTCGAAGCGGCGGCGCGCCACGGCAGCTTCGTGGCCGCCGCCGACGAGCTCAGCGTCACGCCGGCGGCGATCAGCCACCAGGTCAAGGCGCTGGAGGAGCGGCTGGGCGTGACGCTGTTCCGCCGCCTGGCGCGCGGCCTGGCGCTGACCGCCGAGGGCGATGCGCTGCTGCCTGATTTGCGCGACGCCTTCGATCGCATGGCGCTGGCATTGGACCGGATCGGCCGCCAGTCCGGGGGGCGGGTGCTGACCATCAGCCTGGTGACGACCTTCCTGCTCGCCTGGCTGGTGCCGCGGCTGCATCGCTTCCAGACCAAGCATCCCGATATCGAGGTGCGCATGACCACGGCGCGCCATACCGTCGATTTCGGGCGCGAGGATATCGACGCGGCGGTGCGTTTCGCGGCCCGGCCGGAAGACGGCCTGTTCGCCATGAAGCTGTTCAACGACGTGCTGACGCCGCTGTGCGGCCGGCGCTACCGCGACCGGGTGAAGACGTTCGACGACCTGCGCAAGGTGCCGCTGATCGACACCGCCTATCTGCCGGAATGGCCAATCTGGCTGGAGGCGGTGGGCCTGCAGGCGCTGAAGCCGCGGCGCTCGCTGGCGTTCGATTCGACCAAGATCGCCGTCGAGGCTGCCATCGAGGGCGCCGGCGTCGCGCTCGGCCCGCCCAACCTGTTCCGCGAGGAGATCGAGGAGGGCCGCCTGTTCCAGCCCTTCCCGCAGGTGGTGGAGAGCGGCAAGGCGTGGTGGTTCGTCTGCCCCGCGACCACGGCCGACCGCCCCAAGATCAAGGCCTTCCGCGCCTGGCTCGACGAGGAGCTGGAACGGGATACGAAGTGACTGGGAGCGCCGGCTTCCAGCCGGCATCATCATTCCGCGCCGCGATATCGAGCGCTGTTCCAGCGCCATTCGCGAGGTGCCGACACCAGGCCCGCCTTCACCGGGTTGGTCTGGACGATGCCTGCGCCATCGAAGTGAGGCAGGTAGCCGCGCGAATACCAGCCCTTTTCGCTGGTTCCGTCATCACCTTGCGCCATTCGCTCGGCCTGCTTGTTGGACTCGGGCCGCTTGAGCCGGCTGGAAGCCGGCGCTCCCATCACCGCTCCGGGAAGCGGCGCAAATCGGCGGGGGCGAAGGTCCATTCCGGCGTGACGATTTCCTTCTCACCGGTGATGCGATACCAGGCGCCGCCGCCCGGGTTGTTCAGGACATGGATGTTCTGGGCCGGCATGAAGCTCTGCAGCAGCAGGGCGCGGCGCTCGCCGGTGCCGGGATTGACCACGACATCCACGATCAGCACCGCATGGCCGGGCATGCCGGGCTGGATCAGCACATCGCCAGGCTCGAAGGCGCTGGGGTCGCGCAGCTGCACCAGCTCGCGCTGCAGCGATACCGAGCCGGCATAGGTGAAGATGATGTCAAGCCAGCTGCGAAAGCCGCGCCGCGTGTCGGTCTTGGGGCCGACCGACGTCCAGCTTACCATGTTGCCCTGGACCAGCGGCCGGCGGCCCGCCAGCCAGTCGGCATAGGCGTAGAGGTCGCCGCTGGTGAAATGGAACGCGATCTCGGACAGGCGTTTCGTGGCGCGCAGGTACTCGGCCCGCAGACGGATGATGGCGTCGGCGCATTGCTGCAGGTTGGTGCGGCCGACATCGATGTCGATCACGGCCGCGACGCCGCTCTGATCCGGCTTGAGACGGCCGTCATAGAGCCTGACCGGCTCGCCGGCCGGCCGCAGCGGCAGCTGGCGCAGCCATTCGCCGAAGGTGTTGGACGTGGTGCTCAGGCGCTGGAAGCCGGCCGGCGCCGGAAAGCGGTCGACCAGCGTGTCCAGCGCCGGGCCTGCCAGCCATTCGGGTGCCGGCCACTCGGCCGACTGCGCGGCGGTGGTGTGCGACCATGCCGCCATCGGCAGGGTCGCGATCGTTCCGGCGAGAAGAAAACGTCGTGAAATCATGGAGTTGCTCTATGAGGGGTGGATGCGTCGGAAATGCGGCAGCCATGCGGCAGGCAGCCGGACTCCCGACTCGCCAAGGCATGAACGGCTGTTTACCATGAGGCAGGTGCCAAAGATTTGAACGGAGGAGCGCCATGCATGTCGGGATGGCCGTCGTTTTTCAGAACACCAACAAGCATTTGACGGATCGCCAGGTCTACCTGAACGAGCTGGCGCTGGCCGAGATGGCCGAGCCCATGGGATTCGAGTCGATCTGGTCGGTCGAGCATCATTTTACCGACTACACTATGTGTCCCGACGTGGTGCAGTTCCTGTCCTATATGGCCGGCAGGTCCAAGACGCTGCGGCTGGGATCGATGGTGGTGGTGCTGCCGTGGCACGACCCGATGCGCGTCGCCGAAGAGGTGTCGATGCTCGACAACCTGTCGGGCGGCCGCATGATCCTGGGGCTGGGCCGGGGCGCCGGCAAGGTGGAATTTGACGGCTTCCGGGTCGACATGGGCGAAAGCCGCGAGCGCTTCGTGGAATACGGCGAGGCGCTGCTGCAGGGCCTCGAGCGCGGCTACATGGAATACGACGGCAAGTTCTACCAGCAGCCGCGCGCCGGGATCCGGCCGGCGCCGTTCAAGAGCTTCCGTGGCCGCACCTATGCCGCTGCCGTGTCGCCGGAGAGCGCCCGCATCATGGCCAAGCTCGGCGTCGGCCTGCTGATCATTCCGCAGAAGCCGTGGCGCGAGGTGGAGAAGGAGCTCACCGAGTACAACAAGCTGTTCCTGGAGATCAACGGCGTGCCGGCGCCCAAGCCGATCTCCGCCGGCTGGACCTTCGTCGACGCCAGCGCCGAGCGCGCCCGCGAGATGGCGCTGCAGTACATCGGCGGCTACTACCGCACGGTACTCGACCACTACCAGTTCGCCGGCGAGCACATCAAGAACACCAAGGGCTACGAGTACTACGCCAAGATGAACGACAAGCTGGCCGTCTACGGCGACCAGAAGGCGATCGAGTTCTTCGCCGACCTGCAGGTCTACGGCACGCCGGAGCAGGTCTACGACAAGATCATGAAGATCCACGATCAAACCGCCAATAAGGCCTATGTCGGGGTGTTCGGCTATGCCGGCATGCCGCACGAGGAAGCGGTGCGCAACGTGACCATGTTCGCACGCGAGGTCATGCCGCAGCTCAAGAAATTCAAGGTCGTGGAGGACGTCGACTGCTCCGCCGCGCTGCCTGACCTGCGCTTCGCCCAGGCCGCGGAGTAGCTGGGAGCGCGCCACTCCCGTGGCGCACGCCGGCCCGTAGGGCCGGATCATGTCCTTCGTCGCGTGGGAGCCGGCGCTGCGCGCCGGTGCGCCGCTGGAGTGGCGCGCTCCCGGCGCGCTCAGCCGCCGATCCGTGCGCGCAATTGCGCAGCGGCGTGCGTCACGTCGTGCGCCGCCATGACGGCCGACACGACGGCGATGCCGTCGGCGCCGGCCGCGATCACGCCGGCGGCGTTGTCCAGGCTCAGGCCGCCGATCGCCACGACCGGCAGGCCGCAGGCGGTGCGGATGGCGGCCAGGCCGTCGAGGCCGAGCGGCGGCGCGGCATCGGGCTTGGTGGCCGTGGCGAAGACAGGACCGGCGCCGAGATAGTCGACCGCGGCGAGATCCGCATGCGCGAGCTGTGCGGCCTGCTCGATCGACAGGCCGATAATCGCTTCGCGGCCCAGCAGGCGGCGCGCGTCGCGCACCGGCAGGTCGCGCTGGCCCAGATGCACGCCGTCGGCGCCGATGGCGTGCGCCACGTCGACGCGGTCGTTGATGATCAGCGGCACGCCCGTGCCCTCGAGCACCTGCCTGACCGCGCGCGCCTCCTGCACGAAGCGGCCGACATGATCGCCCTTGTCGCGCAGCTGCACCATCGTGACGCCGCCGCGCACCGCGGCCGCGACGATGTCGGGCAGCCGCCGCGTGCCGGCAAACGCCGGGTCGGCGACCAGATAGAGCCGCATATGCTCGCGCATGATCTCCCGCCTCGCGCGGCATTGCCGCTGCCGTTGTCAGTCAGCGCGAGCATAGCGGGGGATCTTTGTGAATGGAGCTTCGATCTTCCACCATGCCCGTCGTCTGTACTACTGACCTCGAGAATCTCCGCGAGCCGCGGCGATTTGGGTCTGCTCGCTGTCATCCTGAGCGCAGCGAAGGATCTTTTGAGCGGTTCTATCGCACGGGAATGATGATGGCGTACGGCGTCTCGACGGGGCGTGCCCGTGCGAAACGACGGTCCAAAGGATTCTTCGCTGCGCTTGGGATGACAGAAAAGGCCGGTGCGGCGATTTGGCCGCAAGCCGCGGAGTGCGGCGCGGCTGGCGAGAGGATTGAACCGGCGGCATGATCAAGGATCAGGAGCCGACGGCCGCCATGACCCCGGGTGACCTCTTCAGCGACCAGGCCGGCGTGCCGGCGTGCGAGGCCATGGCGCCACGCGCGGTCGTGCTGCGCGGCTTCGCCCGCGACGACGGCGCAGCGCTGCTGCGCGCCGTGGCGATCGTGACGGCGCAGGCGCCGTTCCGTCACATGGTGACGCCCGGCGGCTTCACGATGTCGGCGGCGATGACGAATTGCGGCCGCGTGGGCTGGCTCACCGACCGCAAGGGCTACCGCTACGATGCGGTCGATCCCGAGACGGGCCTCCCGTGGCCCGGCCTGCCCGAACCCTTCGTGGCGCTGGCGCGGCATGCCGCCGATGCTGCCGGCTTCGCCGACTTCGTGCCCGATGCCTGCCTGATCAACCGCTACGAGCCCGGGGCGCGGCTCTCCTTGCACCAGGACCGCAACGAGCGCGATTTCTCGGCGCCGATCGTGTCGGTCTCGCTCGGCCTGCCGGCGGTGTTCCTGTTCGGCGGCGCGCAGCGCAACGACCGGCCGCGCCGCTACCGGCTGGAGCATGGGGACGTCGCCGTCTGGGGCGGGCCGGCGCGGCTGGCCTTCCATGGCGTGGCGCCGCTGGCCGACGGCGACCACCCGCTCACCGGCCGGCAGCGTTTCAACCTGACCCTGCGCAAGGCGCTGTGACGCGGGAAGCGGCCGGCGTGACGCCGGGATGAACCGGCCAGCGGCGATCAGGTCGAGGGCGAGCTGGCCTCGACCCGCACGCCGGCGCGTACCACTGCCGCGTCGAGACCGTGCAACGTGTCCATCAACGCTGCACGCAAGCTGCCGGGCCCGCGCGCGGCCTTGGCTGCGGTCTCGCCGGCCAGGCCGAACACCGCCGTGGCGGCGGTGGCGGCGAGCAGGGCGTCCTTCTCGACGGCGGCGAAGGCGCCGGTCACCGCCGTTAGGGCGCAGCCCAGGGCGGTGACGCGCGTCATCAGGGGATCGCCGTTGGCGATGCGCACCGTGCGCGTGCCGTCGGTGACGAGGTCGACGGCCCCGGTCACGACCACGGTGCCGCCCAGCGTGCGTGCCAGCAGCATCGCGGAGGCTTCCGCCTCGGCGGTCGTCTGCGTGCTGTCCACGCCCTTCTGCCGCGCCTGCGCCAGGCCGGCCAGCGCGATGATCTCCGAGGCGTTGCCGCGCACGATCGTGGGCCGCAGGTCCAGAAGCTCAGTCGCCGTCTTGCGTCGGAAGGCGGTGGCGCCGACGCCGACCGGATCCAGCACCCAGGGCTTGCCCAGCCGCGCCGCGGTGCGCGCCGCCACGCGCATGCTCTCGACCCAGGCTGACGACAGCGTGCCGATATTGATGGTCAGCGCATCGGCGACTGTGACGAACTCGGCCACCTCCTCGACGGCATGCACCATGGCCGGCGAGGCGCCCACGGCCAGCACGGCGTTGGCGGCCGCATCCATGGCTACGAAGTTGGTGATGTTCTGCACCAGCGGCGCGCGCTCGCGCACGCGCTGCAGCAGCTCCCAGGACTCTTCGGCAAGGTTGTCAGCAAGGTTCATGCGAACCGTCTCCCTTCGCTGGCATGATCCAGATCAGGTTCGATGGGTTTGTCTCAGCTCCCCGGATGGGAGCACCCCAGCGGTAGGTGGAAGCTAACCCCTTCCCCGCTTGCGGGGAAGGTGCCGCGAAGCGGCGGATGGGGAGCCGACGTGGTCTTCGCAACTGGGACCACGTGGGGTCCCCTCCGACCCTTCGGGCCACCTCCCCAACTGCGTTGGGGAGGAAGAAGCCCTCCTCAGTGCCGTTCGCGGGTCTCGGCGAAGCGGATGGCGGGGAAGCGCTCGCGGATGGTGTTGAGCTCCCAGGCGTTGCGCGCGAGATAGACCGGCGCGCCGTCGCGGTCCTCGGCCATCGCCACGCGCTGCGCCGCCATGAAGGCGTCGAGCTCGGCCTTGCTGTCGGCGGAGATCCAGCGCGCCGTCTCGAACGGCGCCTGTTCCAGCCCGATCTTCACCTGGTATTCGGTCTCGACCCGGGTCAGCAGCACGTCGAGCTGCAGCGAGCCCACCACGCCCACGATCCAGTCGCCGCCCAGGGTACGGCGGAACACCTGCGTCACGCCCTCCTCGGCGAGGTCCTCCAGCGCCCGGCGCAGCTGCTTGGACTTCATCGGGTCTTCCAGGCGCACGCGCCGCAGGATCTCGGGCGCGAAGCTGGGGATGCCCGTGATGCGCAGCTCCTCGCCCTCGGTCAGCGTGTCGCCGACGCGCAGGGTGCCGTGGTTGGGCACGCCGATGATGTCGCCCGGCCAGGCCTCGTCGACGATCTCGCGCTCGCGGGCGAAGAACAGGATCGGGCTGGAGATGGTGATGGTCTTGCCGGTGCCGACCTGCTTCAGCTTCATGCCGCGCTGGAAGCGTCCCGACGACAGGCGCATGAAGGCGACGCGGTCGCGGTGGTTGGGGTCCATGTTGGCCTGGACCTTGAACACGAAGCCCGAGACCTTGGGCTCGGTCGGCACGATCGGGCGCGGCTCGGCCGGCTGCGGACGCGGCGGCGGCGCATAGGTGGCCAGCGCCTCGAGCACCTCGCGCACGCCGAAATTGTTGTAGGCGCTGCCGAAGAACACCGGCGTCAGATGGCCCTCGCGGTACGACGCCAGGTCAAACTCGGGATAGCCGATGCGCACCAGCTCGACGTCTTCCTTCAGCTTGGCGTGCTGCGCCTCGGGCAGCGCCGACGCCAGCCGGGGATCGTCGATGCCGTCGCATTCGACGACGGCGCCGACCTTCTCGCGGTCCTGGGCCGAGAACAGCAGCATGCGGTCGCGCACGAGGTCGTAGCAGCCACGGAACTCCTGGCCGGAGCCGGCCGGCCAGGTCATGGGCGTGACGTCCAGCGCCAGCGTCGAGGCGATCTCGTCCAGCAGCGCGAACGGATCCTTGCTCTCGCGGTCCATCTTGTTGATGAAGGTGACGATCGGCACGTCGCGCAGGCGGCAGATCTCGAACAGCTTGCGGGTGCGCGCCTCGATGCCCTTGGCGGCGTCGATCACCATGATCGCCGAATCGACGGCGGTCAGCGTGCGGTAGGTGTCCTCGCTGAAATCCTCGTGGCCGGGCGTGTCCAGCAGGTTGAAGACGGCGCCGCCATACTCGAAGGTCATCACCGAGGTGGTGACCGAGATGCCGCGCTGCTGCTCGATCTTCATCCAGTCCGAGCGGGCGCGGCGCGCCTCGCCGCGCGCCTTCACCGCGCCGGCGGCATGGATGGCGCCGCCGAACAGCAGCAGCTTCTCGGTCAGGGTCGTCTTGCCGGCGTCCGGGTGGGAGATGATCGCGAACGTGCGCCGCCGGCCGGCGGGATGGTCGGCGAGGGGCTGGTCTTCGGCAGGGGTGGTGACGGCGGCGATCGACATGGTCAAGGGGGCTTGCGGACGGCGGGCGGGGTTAACGCGTCAGGGTGGCGAGGTCAAGGCGCCGGGGCGGCGGGCCTAGCGCGGCTGCGGCTGCGGCCAGGCGGCCGGCGGCGGCATGGCCCCGTGGCGGGCGGCCAGCAGCGCATGGCGCTCGGCGTCGTTCAGG
Source organism: Vineibacter terrae (assembly GCF_008039615.1). GTDB lineage: Bacteria > Pseudomonadota > Alphaproteobacteria > Reyranellales > Reyranellaceae > Vineibacter > Vineibacter terrae. The sequence continues at coordinate 56,956 of NZ_VDUZ01000040.1, forward strand.
TCGATGCGCGTCAGCGCCTCGTCGACCAGGATCGGCGTCGGGCTGCTGCCCGGCACGACCGCCAGGGCCGTCCTGCCGTCGAGGAAGAAGGGATTCTCCTTCTTCTTCATCCGTTCCGCGAACTTGCGGGGCTTGGCGCCGGCAGCGGCGTAGGCGCAGCTGACGTTCTTGCCCAGCCAGCTCTTGGTCATCTGGGTCACCGTGACGGTGACGGGGGTCAGCTGGTCCGAGCTGCGGGCGATCTTCTTGAGGCTGGCGGACCGGCCGGCATTGCGGAACAGGCCGATGCCGATGGCCAGGAAGAGCGCGATGCCGCCGACAGCCGTGGCGATACGGTTCCACATCGCCTCGAGGCCGATATCCAGGGTGGCAAGCTCGGGCTTGTCGGCCGAGCGCACGACGTTGGCGGTGTAGTCGCCGAAATGGACATCGACGAACGAGAACGAGACGTGGCGGCCGTAGCGCCTGCCGTCGACGGCGTAGGCGAGGTCGGCTTCGCACGACACCAGCACCAGCTTGCTGCGGCACTTGCCATTGGTGATGCGGGCCTGCGGCACCTCGACCGGATTCTGGCGGATCTCCCAGTCGTGCAGGATCCCGGGCCCCATCCACACGGCGATCCCGGCGACGAAAGCCAGCATCAGCACGCCCAGAAGGCCCAGGCCGACCACGCTGGGAACGCCGGTCCGCAGGATCCTGAGCGGCCGGCGGGGGAAGGCGGCAAGAACAGGGTGCATCGGCTTGCCTCTCTCGGACGCGGTGGAAATTGTCGTGCGTGTGCGTCAATCACCGGGCCGCGGGCGCGTGGCGGCAGGGGAGGGCGGCGGGCGTAGCCGGCGTTGAGGACGGGGTCAAGGCGCCGCCTGTCGCGGCCCGGCGTGGGTCAGGCCGCGGCGCCGGTGTCGAGCGGCAGCGTCACCTCGAACGCTGCGCCGCGGTCGCTCGGCAGCAGGCGGATCGTGCCGCCGAAGGCCGCCAGCCGGCTGCGCACGATAGGCAGGCCCAGGCCGGTGCCGCCGCCATCGCGCGCGGTGGTGAAGAAGCGGTCGAAGACGCGGGCCTGGTTGCCGGCCGAGATGCCGGGGCCGTCATCGGCCACGGTCAGCACGATCACCGGCCCCTGGGTGCGCCATGCGACGTGCACCGTCGCGTCCGGCCCGGCGTGCTGGCGCACGTTGTCGAGCAGGTTCGTGAGCATGGCCACGATGCTGTCGGCATCGGCCTGCGCCACCAGGCCTGCCGCCGGCGCCTCGACGGCGATCTGCAGGCCCTTGCTGCGATAGCGCTCGACCAGCGGCGGAATGATCGTGTCCAGCGCCGCGCGCTCCTCGCCGGTGGGGCGCAGCGCATCGGCGCGCGCCAGGTCGAGCAGGCGCCGCGTCAGGCGCTCCAGCCGCTCGATGTCGCCGGCGAGGTTGTCGAGGAAGCGGTCGCGATCCTCGGGCGCCATGGCGGCGACGTCGTCGCGCAGCAGCTCGACCGTGCCGCGCATGGCGGCCAGCGGCGTCTTGAACTCGTGGCCGATCTCGGCGGCGAAATCGCGGATGTAGTCGGCGCGGTGCTCCAGGGTCTGCGCCATGGTGGCCAGCGAGGCCGACAGCTCGGCCACCTCGCGGGTGTAGCGGTGCGGCAGCGGCTGCACGGCGCCGCGCTCGCCGGCCGCCACGCGGCGCGCCTGCTCGACGGCGCCGCGCACCGGCCGGCTCACCGTGAGCGCCGTGAAGGTGGCCAGCGCGCCGCCGACCAGCAGCAGCAGCGCGCCCAGCGCCACCAGATGATAGCGCTTGCCGTAGAGCGCCTGGATCAGGGTGCGCGGCGTGCGCCGCAGCAGCACGGCGCCGAGGATGCGATCGCCGTCGATCACGGGGATCGCGACATGCACGCGCACGCCCCCGACACGGCTGAACGGCCAGGCGGGCAGGCCGGCATAGGACTCGGCCGGGCGCTCGCGCAGCACCGAGGTCGGCGCGCCGCGCAGGGCCTCGGCCAGCTCCTGCAGCGCCGCCAGCGACCCGCCTTCGTCGTCCTCGGTGCTGGCGACCACGATGCCGCGCGCATCGACGATCTGCATGCCGGCCAGGGTGTGGCGCTGCGCCGCCAGCAGCACGTCGCGCAGCGGCGGCCCGACGCGCAGCGCGACGGGCTCCGGCGGCACGCCCGGCGGCACGCCGTCGGGTGCCGGCGGCAGGATCGGATCGTCGGCCAGGTCGAGGCTGGCGGGAATCGGCTGCCAGCGGTCCTCGCTCGGCGCGCGCTGCGCCTGCGGCTGCTGCGACAGCGCCTCAGGCGGCGCGGCGGCCAGCCATGCGGCGCGGAACTGGGCAGCGATCAAGGCGGCCTGGCCGATCAGCTCCGACTCGGTCTGCCGCACCAGGGCGCTTTCGTAGACACGCAGGAACCAGATGCCGGCCAGCGGCAGCGCCAGCAGCGCCACATTCACCGCCAGCAGCATCGTCAGCAGGCGCGGCCGCCACCGCCGGTCGGTCATGGCCTTCGTCATAGGGCAGGGCCGCACCGCTCCAGCGGCGCTCTTTTCTGCGGCAGAAAATCAAAGAGGCGCCGGTGGAGCGGCGCGGCCCGACCGGCGGACATGGGCTGGCGGCGTCAGGGCGCTGGCGTCGCGGCGGCGAGCTTGTAACCGACACCGTGCACGGTCTCGATCGGCGCGCCGCCGGCAGCGGCCAGCTTGGCGCGGATGCGCCGCACATGGCTGTCGATGGTGCGGTCGCTCACGAAGCGGCGATCGTCGTAGGCGCGCTCCATCAGGTTGTCGCGCGTGAAGACCTTGCCCGGCCGCTCGGCCAGCGTGCGCAGCATCGCGAACTCGGTTGCCGTCAGCTCGATCGCGGCGCCGTCCCAGGTCGCGACATGGGCGTCGAGGTCGAGCGCCAGGAACCCGCGGCGCAGCACGCGATGCGGCGGCAGCTCGTCGGCGGCAGAGAGCGTGGCCGCCGGCGTGCCGATCACCGCGCCGTCGCGCCGGCGCAGCACCGCCTTGACCCGCGCCACCAGCTCGCGCGGGCTGAACGGCTTGGTGACGTAGTCATCGCCGCCCAGCTCCAGCCCCACGACACGGTCGATCTCGTCGTCCTTGGATGACAGGAAGATGATCGGTACCGCCGAGGTGGCGCGCAGACGGCGGCAGACCTCGGTGCCGTCCATCTCCGGCATCAGGATGTCGAGGACCAGCAGGTCGGGCTTCTCCTGCTCGGCTGCCTGCAGCGCCGCCGCGCCGTCGCCGGCCTCGGCCACAGCGTAGCCTTCCTTGCGCAGCGCGAAGGCCACCACGTCGCGGATATGTCGGTCGTCGTCGACCACCAGCACCTTGGGCATGGCCGCATTGTCCCCGCAGTTGGCGGCGAAAGGAAGGCCGCGCCGGGCGATGCACCTTTTTTGCACGACATTTCTGGCCGGATGCCACCGGCCGGACGGCGGGGCCGCACGCGGCCTGCGCATCTTCGGGGCTCGTCCTTCCGTCGGCGGCCCGTCGCGGAAGATCATGCCTGACCGGAGTTCCAGATGAGCGACACGTCCGTGCCACCGCCAGCCGGCGTCTGGGGCGCGCCGCCTTCCGGGCCCGCGCCGGCCCGTCGGCTGCCGCGGGCGTTGTTCGGGCGCCTGCCGCTGAAGGCGGCCGGGATGGCGCTGCTGGCGCTGGTCTACGCCCTGCCGCTGGCGCTGATCGCCGACCTCGTCGGCGACCGCTCGCGGCTGCTGGAGCGCACGCGCGAGGAGATCACCAGCTCGTGGGGCGGCATGCAGACCCTGGTCGGGCCGCTGCTGCTGATCCCGCACGATTCGGCGCGCGGCAAGGACGAGGCGGTGCTGCTGCCCGACCAGCTCGACATCGAGGCGGCGCTGGCGCCGCAGGTGCGCTACCGCGGCATGTTCGAGGCCGTGGTCTACACGCTGGACGCCACCATGCGTGGCCGCTTCCGCCTGGCGCCGGGCGGTGCCGGGACGCCCACGGGCTTGCGCTGGGAACGGGTGAAGCTGCGGCTGAGCGCCGGCGACCTGCGCGGCATCCGGCTCGATGCCGTGACGATCGACGGCCGGCCGGTCGCATTCGAACCGTCGGCGCAGGGCGAGAACGCGATCGACGCCGATATCGGCGCCATCGATCCGGCGCGCCTGGCCGAGGGCGTGCCGTTCGAGATCCGCCTGCGGCTCAACGGCAGCGAGCGCATCGGCTTCGTGCCCACCGGCACGCAGACCGACATCAAGCTCGCCGCCCCGTGGTCCGACCCGGGATTCTATGGCCGCTTCCGGCCGGTGGCGCAGCGTATCGGCGAAGGCCAGTTCGACGCGCACTGGCAGGTGTCGATCCTCAGCCGCGGCTTCGGCGCCATCGCCACCTCGGCCGACGACTCGCGCGACAAGCTGCTGCAGCGCCTCGGGGAAGCGGCCTTCGGCGTGCAGCTGGTGCAGCCGGTGACGCCCTATCGCGGCGTCGACCGCATGCTGAAGTACGGCCTGCTGATCGTGGGCTGCACCTTCGCGCTCTACCTCGCGTTCGAGATCGCCGGCCGCATCATCATCCATCCGATCCAGTACGCGCTCTCGGGCGCGGCGATGGCGCTGTTCCCGCTGCTGCTGCTGGCGGTGGGCGAGCATCTCGGCTTCACGCCGGCCTATGCCGCAGCCGCCGTCGTGGTGGTGATCCAGACCGCGCTCTACACCTGGCACGCCACCTTGCGGCCGGTGCTCGCGGCCTTGTTCGGCAGCGCGATCGCGGCCCTCTTCGCCTATCTCTACCTGCTGCTGCAGGCCGAAAGCTGGTCGCTGCTGGGCGGCAGCCTGGCCCTGTTCGCGATCCTCTCGGGCCTGATGTACGCCACGCGCAACATCGGACGGCGCGAGAGAGCGGTGCAATGACGATGTTGACTCGATTGTGGATCAGACGCTGGGGGCGCGCCACTCTGTGGCGCGTCCTCGTGTCAGGCCAACTTGTCTCATCCCGAGAGTTTGTGATTTTTATCTTCCCCCTCCGGGGGAAGGAATAAGTCACACACTTCGAGCGAAGCGAGGGATCTCTTGAAAATCGAGACTCCATCCGCAAGAGATCCCTCGCTTCGCTCGGGATGACAGTCTGTTCGCTAACCCGCCAATTCCTCCCGCAGCATCTCCAGCTCCAGCCATTCGTGCTCGGCGGTATCGAGCTCGGCCTGCGCCGCGGCGAGCCGTGCGGTCTTGGCTGCGAACGCGGCGGCATCGCGGCGGTAGAGGTCGGGATCGGCCAAGGCGCCGGACAGCGCCGCGATCTCGGCCTGCAGCGCGTCGATCGTCCTGGGCAGCGCGTCGAGCTGGCGCTGCTGCTTGCTGTTGAGCTTGCGCGGCTTGCGCTCCGGCGCGGCGCGCGGCGGCTTGGGCGCCGCGGTCGCCGCTGTGCTTGCCGGTACGACAGCCGGCGCCGCCGGGCGCGGTCCGCGCTGCAGCAGGTAGTCGCTGTAGCCGCCGGCATACTCGATCGCGCTGCCGTCGCCTTCCAGCGCGATGGTCGAGGTCACCACGCGGTCGAGGAAGTCACGGTCGTGGCTGACCAGCAGCACGGTGCCGTCGTAGTCGGCCAGCGTCTCCTGCAGCAGGTCGAGCGTGTCGGCGTCGAGGTCGTTGGTGGGCTCGTCGAGCACCAGCAGGTTGGAGGGCGCCGCCAGCGCCTTGGCCAGCAGCAGCCGGTTGCGCTCGCCGCCCGACAGCACGCCTACCGGCTGGCGCGCCTGCTCGTCACGGAACAGGAACTGGCGCATGTAGCCCACGACATGCTTGGGCTGGCCCTGCACCAGGATGTGGTCGTTGCGGTCGGCCAGCGTCTCCCACACCGTGCGGGACGGATCGAGCGCGGCCCGGCGCTGGTCGATCACGACGGGCTGCAGGGTGGGGCTGCGGCGCACGCTGCCGGCGTCGGGCTCCAGCTCGCCGATCAGCATGCTCAGCAAGGTGGTCTTGCCGGCGCCGTTGGGCCCGATGATGCCGACGCGGTCGCCGCGCAGGATGCGGGTCGAGAACGGCTTGAGGATCGTACGCTCGCCGTAGCGCTTGGTGATGCCCTTGGCCTCGATCGCGAGCGTGCCCGAGGCCGTCGCCGCGCCGGCCTCCATGACGACGCGGCCGGTCTGGCCGATCTGGCTGCGCCGCGTCTCGCGCAGCTCGCGCAACCGGCGCATACGGCCCTCGTTGCGCGTGCGCCGGGCGCGGATGCTGGTGACCGACCAGGCGGTCTCGGTCTCGATCAGGCGGTCGAGCTTCTGCCGCTCCACGGCCTCGCGCGCCAGGATGTCCTCCGACCACGCGTCGAAGCGGTCGTAGCCCTCATCCAGCCGCCGGATGATGCCGCGGTCCAGCCACAGCACGGCGCGCGCGAGGTTGGTGAGGAAGCGCCGGTCGTGGCTGATCAGCACGAAGCCGCCGCGCCACGCCTCCAGGGTCTGCTCGAGCCATTCGATGGTGGGCAGGTCGAGGTGGTTGGTGGGCTCGTCCAGCAGCAGGATATCGGGATCATCGATCAGCGCCCGCGCAATCGCGGCACGGCGGCCCTCGCCGCCCGACAGCGAGGCGGTGTCGCGGGCGCCGTCGAGCCGGATCGTCTCCAGCCACTGCGCGACACGGTAGTCGTCGGCGCCGACCGTGCCGTGTGCATCACCGAGGCTGCCGGCGAGGTAGGCCGCGACCGTCGGCGCGATGCGCAGATCCGGCTCCTGCGCCAGGCAGGCGACGCGAGCGCCGGGCTGGACAAAGCGCTCGCCGCCATCGGGCGCCAGCAGGCCGGCAGCGATACGCATCAAGGTGGACTTGCCGGCGCCGTTACGGCCCACCAGGCAGAGCCGCTCGCCGCGCCCGACGCCAAACGACGCGCCGTCCAGCACGGCCTGGTCGGCGAGGCTATAGCGTATGTCGCGCAGCGCGAGGAGGGGTGGGGCAGCCATGGCAGGAGCGGGAGGGAAGGGGCGCTGTCATGCCCCGGCCCCGTGGCCAAGGCAAGGCGAAGTTCCAAGCTGTCATGCGGACTGCAGCGAGGATCTGACGCGGGGCGAAGCGCCGTTTCGCAAAAGATCCCCCGCTTCGCTCGGAGCGCGTGACTTTATCCTTCCCCCGGAGGGGGAAGGTGGCGCGAAGCGCCGGGAGGGGGATGCCGCAACGGATTCGAAGCCAGGTTGATGGAGCGAATCCGCTCGAACATCCCCCATCCGCCCCTGACGTTTCGACGCGAAGCGTCGAAACGTCATTTCGGGGCACCTTCCCCCTCCGGGGGAAGGATAAAATCACAAACGCTCGGGATGACAGCTTGGTTCATATGTCCTCGCTGGCGTCGATCACGACACCGAGCTCGCTCAGCAATGCCGATTGCTGCTCGGGCGAGATGCGCAGGCGCGTGAAGGCCTTGAGCACCAGCAGATCCAGGCCGCCGAGCTCGGCGCCGCGCAGGTCCGCGTTCGCCAGGTCGGCGCCGACCCAGCGCACGCCGGCGAGGTCGGCGTTGCGGAACACTGCGTCCACCAGATTGGCCTGCGACAGATCGGCGCCGACCAGGGAGGTGCCGGTGAAATCGGCGCCTTCGAGATGGGCGCGCTGCAGGTCGACATTGCGCAGGCGGCAATTGCGGACCGTGGCCTCGGTCATCATCACCTTGCGCGAATAGGATTTGCTGAAGGTCGAGCCGGTGAAGCTGGCGCCCGACAGCTCGCAGCCCTCGAGCGCGACGCCGTAGAGGTTGCAGCGCTCGAAGACGGCCTGCGGCAGGCGGCACTCCTTGGCCGACAGGCGCTGGAACGTGACGTTGCGGAAGCGCACCGACTCGCGGCCGGCGGCGATGAAGGCGCAGCGCGCCAGCGTGGCGTCGGTGAAATCGCAGCTCTGGAACGTGCAGGCGGTGAAGGTCGTGTCCGACAGCGCGGCGGCAACGAAGAGGCAGTCGCGGAACACGACGCCCTCGAAGCGGCCGCGGCGGATGGCGAGGTCCGACAGGTCGAGCCCGTCGAGCTGCGCATCGCGCGCTTCGGGCGCGTCCAGGACGGCATCGCGGGACAGGCTGGAGCGCTGCCAGCCGCTGGTGATCTCGGGCATGGCGCCCTCACGTCGATGGAACGAGGCGCTCCGTCTCTACCGCATCGGCAAACGACCGCGCCAGCCAGTCATCGGCGGCAGCACGGCCGGCATCGCGCAGGCGCAGCAGGAACGGCCAGTCGAGGTCCATCGGGCTGGTGCGGTCGAGCGCGGCGAACGCGTTTTCGGCCGCGATGTGGTGCAGGCGCAGCCGGCGCAGCCGTCGCGCCATCGGCGAGAACAGCGCCAGCGTGCGGCCGTAGATCGACCCCAGCGTCGCCAGCGCCTCGAGCTCGCGCACCAGCGGCGTGTTGAACGTGATCTCGTTCAGGCGGCGCACGATCTGCGGCGATGTCGTGGGCAGCACCTCGCCTTGCATGGGCGTGAGCTGCACGATCAGCAGATGCGGTGCGCTGGATGCGGCGATCAATGACAGCAGCGGCGGGTTCGCGGTGTAGCCGCCGTCCCAGTACCAGTCGCCATCGACCTCCACGGCGCGATGCAGCAGCGGCAGGCAGGTTGAGGCCAGCAGCGCGTTCAGCGACAGGTCGCGCTCCGTGAACAGCCGCGTGCGGCCTTCGTTCACGCGCGTGGCGGCGATCAGCAGGCGCAGGGGCGGCGCGCGGCGCAGCGCCTCGAAGTCGACCGCCTCGGCCAGGATGTCGCGCAGCGGGTTGAGGTCCAATGGATTGGTCTGGTAGGGCGAGAACAGGCGGCTCGTCAGGTCGAGCGCCATGCGCACGGCGCCGGTGAACGGCGGCTGCACGAAAGACTCGGCCACCGGGTTGAACGAGCCGCGCGTGCTGGCCTGGCGCCAGAAGCGCGCCAGCGCCTCGCGCGCCGCCGCGCGGCCACCCCGCGCCAGGCCGGACGCCATCACCACCGCGTTCACCGCGCCGGCGCTGCTGCCGCTGGCGGCATCGATGATGATGTCCTCGTCCTCCAGGAGGCGGTCGAGCACGCCCCAGGTGAAGGCGCCGTAGGAGCCGCCACCCTGCAGCGCGATGGCCAGCCGCCGGATGCGTGATGACGGACGGCACCGGTCCGCCCATTGCTGCAGGGTCGTGGAAACAAGTTGTCGGACCGCCATCGCCACCACTTGTGCATTGCAGCATATGGGATCAAGGCCTGCATCATTTTTATAAGTCTTTGATATTTCTTGATCATGACTGATTTTCGCCACGTCTTGCATGCCGTGGCGGCGGTGCGAGGGCAGGTGGATTGTTGCATCGCATCATGGCGGCTGAAAAGAAAAACCCCGCCTCGGGGGCGAGGCGGGGCGAGTGTTGGGGGTTCGGGAGACACGGGGGCCCTTGGAGAGGCCCCACAAACGAACGTGCCAAAGTCCGTCAGGTTCCCGCGGCCTGGAAAGGCGACAGTCGATTCAAGGAACGGGCAGGGTGGGCCAGCGTTCTTCTTCGTTGCTGACGAAGGAGATGCTGTCATGACGCGGCCCGGGAAGTCGGCGGACTGGTTCTCGCGCTTCGCAACCCGGGTCGCGCACACGGTCGGCCGACCGGTGGTGTTCGCGCTGGCCTGCATCGCGGTGGTGGCCTGGGCCGCGATCGGTCCCTTTGTCGGCTTTTCGGATGTCTGGCAGCTCACGATCAACACCGGCACCACCATCGTCACCTTTCTCGTCGTCTTCCTGATCCAGAACACGCAGAATCGCGATTCCGCGGCGGTCCAGATCAAGCTCGACGAGCTGCTGCGGGCAACGGCCGAGGCGCACAACTCGCTGCTCAACCTCGAGGAGCTGTCCGAGCAGGACATCGAGACGTTCCGGCAGCGCTACATCCGGCTGGCGTCGATGGCGCGCAAGAAAGGCATCCCCGAGATCGAGGTCGATGCCGAGGAACGGGCCACCGACGAAGCAGCCCCAGCCCGCAGGTGATCGCTTCGACTGGCGCCGAAGCGATGGCGCGTGACCGCGCGACGGCGGCGGCGACAATGATGCCCGTCGCTTCATGCAGGAATGCCGCCGATGCTGCCGCCAGCCGACCCGATCGCCGCCGTCACGCACGCCGATCCATACGACTACTACGCCGGGCTCGTGGCGCGCCGGCCGCTGTACCATGACGAGGCGCTGGGCATGTGGGTCGCCAGCAGCGCCGCTTCGGTCACATCAGTGCTGGGCAACGCGCAGGTGCGGGTGCGTCCGCTTGCCGAGAAGGTGCCGGCGGCGCTGCAGGAGACCCCGGCCGGCGACATCTTCGGCCGCCTCGTGCGCATGAACGACGGCGCCAGCCATTGTCCGTTCAAGCAGGCCATCGCCGCGACGCTGCAGTCGATCGATGCAGCCCGTGTCGCATCGCTGGCCGATCATTGGGCGCACCGGCTGGCGGGCACGCGGTCGCTGAACGATTTCATGCCGGCGTTGCCGGTCCATGTCGTGGGCAGCCTGCTGGGCGTGGCCGACGATGCCATGCCGGCGCTGGCGCAGGACGCGGGCGATTTCGTGCGCGGCATCGCGCCGGTGGCCGATGCCGCGCAGCGGGCATGCGGCGCGGGCGCCGCCGCTGCCCTGCTGGCGCTGTTCCGTCGCCTGCTGGCGGCGCAGGAGATGGGCGGTGACGGCTTGCTGATCCGCCTGGCCCACGTGGCGCGCGAGTTCGGCCGCGCCGATGAGGCCGTGGTCATCGCCAACGGGATCGGCTTCCTGTCGCAGGCCTACGAGGCCACCGCCGGGCTGATCGGCAACACCCTGGTCGCCCTGGCGCGCCATCACGATGCGCGGGCACAGGTGGCGCAGGATGCAAGGCAATTGAGTGGCGTGATCTGGGAGACGCTGCGCGCCGATCCGCCGGTGCAGAACACGCGGCGCTTCGTGGCCGATGACGGCGTCGTCGCCGGGCAGCGGATGCGGCGCGGCGATGCGATCCTGGTCGTCCTGGCGGCCGCCGGCCGCGATCCGGCCGCCAACGCCGAGCCCGCCCGGTTCGACACCGCGCGCCAGGACCGGCGTCTCTTCACCTTCGGCGCGGCGGTTCATGCCTGTCCCGGCGAGCGCATCGCGGCTGCGATCGCGCAGGCCGGCGTGGCGCGCCTGCTCGCGGGCGGCGTGCGGCCGGAAGCGCTGCTGCAGGGCATGACCTATCGCCCGTCGGGCAATGTCCGCATGCCGCTGTTCGCCGATTGACGGCGCGGCGAGGGCATCGCCGGTTCCCTCAAGCGCTTCGGCATCGCTATAGTCGCTCGATGCTCGAGGTGGTCACCGGTGCCTGGTCCATCGCGTCGGCGATCCGCCGGCTGCGACGGCGGCTGGCCGGCTTGCCGGTGCGCGGCGTGTCGATCACCTGGCACGGCGGCGGCGCGGTGCGCGGCGACATCGTGTGGCTGCGCGAGGAGGGCTTCTGGTGGCGCCACGACAATCTGCGCCATCCCGGCCGGCACAGCCTCATGTTCGGCCACGCGCCGCAGATCCCGTCGTTGAGCGAGAGCGCGACATGCGAGATCAACCTGCCGGCCAAGGGCGCCGACCGGCGCCTGGCCGGGGCGCTGGTGCGCGACGACGCGGGCCATCTCTACCTGGCGCATAGCGGCAAGATCGGCGGCGGCCGCGCCGGGCGGCATCGCCAGGCGTTCCGCGCCTTCCTGGCCGGCGCGTCATGGCGGGCGGTGCGCTGGCCCGATGGCCGGCAGGGCGAGCTGCTGCTGATCGCGCCGATCGAGGGGCCGCGGCTGGTGCGTCAGATCGGCCGCTTCGTGCAGGCCGTGCACCGCTACAAGCAGCAGGACGGCGATGGCGATGCCTTGCCGCTGCCGGCCGCCTGGGTGGCGCCGCAGGACGCGGGCCTCGTGGATCTGGAGCCGCCGGCGGCCGCCTGCGATCGCGGCCTGCTGCTGGACGCGCTGGGCGAGGCGCTGGTCCGGCACGGCCTGGCCGGCAATGCCCCGCCGCTGTTCGCTGCGGATGGTCACGATAGGCGCGTGATCGAGCTCGTCACCGAAACCTCGGCCGCGGCGCTGGAGCACCGGCTGGGCCGGCTGCTGCTGCGCAACGCCCAGGCCGGCGCCGCGGCGCAGCCCGTCCTGGTGGTGCCGGACGCGGCGGCGTCGACGCTGGCGGCGCTGTCGCAGCACGGGGTGACGCTGGTGCGCTACCGCTGGCGCGGCGCCCGGCCCGTTTTCGTTGGTCTGGAGGCGGCGCTGGGCTAAGGATCGCGCCATGGCAATGGGATTGACGACCGGGCTGTGGATCTCGGCGCAGGTGCGGCTCTGCGACCGGCGCAACATCGCCGCCTATGTTGCGCGCCGCGGCGATCCCGATGCCGGCTCGGTGCTGATCAAGGTCGTGCGCTTCGCCGCCGGCACCGTGGTCTACGCCCCCGCCAATGCGCTCGACGAGGAGCCGACCTGGACGCGCGCGACCGGGCCGACCCCCGTGCCCGAGCCCGACGCCGATGCCTATATTGCCCGCCAGGTGGCGCGTGACCCCGATCTATGGGTGCTGGAGATCGAGGACCACAAGAACGAGTGGCTCCCCGATGGCCGGGTGCTGTAGTACTCCGCTACCATAGTCACGGATTTGACACAGAAAAAATGATTGTAAATCCGTTATTTACCGCTTAACGTTCATCTAAATATCAGTGGCGCGGCAAATTTTGGCAGGCGCCCGTCACCCTGGTGCTGTGATGAACGAGATCCCCTCCTCGGCCGTCACCGCCGCCTACGCCGTCCTGACCACCTCGACCGAGGCTGGTGTCGGCGCGATGGCGGCTTCCGGTATTGCTGGTTCGGCAACCGATGCCGGCGGCTTCGACCGCGCCGACCTGCTGGCGCTCGACGACGCGCCGCTGGACCTGCTGCTGCGCGCCATCGGCCTGGTCGAGATCGCGCCGCGTCCCGATGTGCCGATCTATGCCGCCGAAAGCCCGGGCGACTGGTGCGGCGTGGCGCACGATGCCGTGCGGCTGGCGCGGCTGTCGGTGCCCGGCATGGACCTGGTGTTCGATGGCGCCGGCGCCGGCGTGCACATGGCCGCGGGCGTGGATTTTGTTGCCGACCCTGCCGATATGCTGGCGGGCGCCGCGAGCCTGGCCGATCCGCTGGTGGCGCTGGGCCCGCTGGGTGCCGAGGAAGCCGCGTCGTTCCCGCCCGGGCATCACGACGCGCCGGTCCATGTCGACGTGGTGGCCGATGACGTGGCGGCCGACGACGCGGCGCGCATTGACCTCGGCGCCCCGGACGTGCGGGCGCCTGAGCTGTCCTGGCTGGCGGCCGTCAACGACCATGGCCTGCATGTCGGCGAGGCCTGGGCCTGGAGCGACCTCAAGGGCGGCTACGTCTTCGACCATTACGTCTGAGCCGGCGCGCCCGTCTTCACCCACTGTCATCCCTCGCTGCGCTCGGGATGACAGTGAGGGAAGGGATGACGACTACGGCCCGCGCAGCGCGGCGATGTTGGTGGCATAGCGCTTGGGGCCGCCGCGGAAGACGGCGGTGCCGGCCACCAGCATGTCGGCGCCGGCGGCGACGACCTGGCGGGCCGTCTCGGGCGTGATGCCGCCATCGACCTCCAGGTCGATGGCGCGGCCCGAAGCGTCGATCATGCGCCGCAGCGTCGCGATCTTGGCGAGCTGGCTCTCGATGAAGCTCTGGCCGCCGAAGCCGGGATTGACGCTCATCACCAGGATCACGTCGATGTCGCCGATCATCGGCTCGACGGCGCTGACCGGCGTTCCCGGGTTCAGGACCAGGCCGGCCTTCCTGCCCAGCGACTTGATGAGCTGCACGGTGCGGTGCGGATGCGGCCCGGCCTCGGGGTGGAACGAGATGATGTCGGCGCCGGCCTCGACGAAATCGGGCACGTAGGGATCGACCGGCGCGATCATCAGATGCACGTCGAACGGCTTGTGCGAATGCGGCCGCAGCGCCTTCACCACGCCCGGGCCGATGGTGATGTTGGGCACGAAGTGGCCGTCCATCACGTCGACATGGATGAGGTCGGCGCCGGCGGCGGTGATGACCGCGACATCGCGGCCCAGCGCCGCGAAATCGGCTGACAGGATCGAGGGGGCGATGCGGACCGGCTGCTGCATGACGGCTCGGTATCAGCCCGCCGACCGCGAGACAAGGCCGGGGTGCGCGGCCTGTCCGCAGACATCTTTCCACGCCGCGCCCAGTTGATCCGGGCCGGGCCCCTTCCAAGGTCTGACGCAGGGCTGAGCAATTCATTGCATGCCGCCGGCGACATTCGATGTGAGGAAGCGCGTGGCTGACCACGAGATTCGTGCCAGCGAGATCCAGGCCGACGCCACTGCTGCGGATGCCGCCGCTGGGGGGACCACCGGCCGTGACCGCACCCTGCGCCTGGTCCTGTATGACGGGCTGGCCAGCGAGGCGATGGGCACGCTGACCACGGGCGTGTTCCTGGCCGGGCTTGCCGTCGAGATCGGCGCCAGCAATGCGGCCATCGGGCTGCTGGCCGCGGTGCCGTTCGCCGTGCAGCTGCTGCAGCTTCCCGCCGTCGTGCTGGTCGAGCGGCTGCGCGCGCGCCGCGCCATCTGCACCTGGTCCGCCGGCATCGGCCGCTGCTTTCTGCTCGGCGCGGCGGTGACGCCGCTGCTGGGGGCCGCAGGCGGCATGGCGGCACTGATCGCATTGCTGGCGCTGCACCAGGCCCTGGCGGCGATCGGCGGCTGCGCCTGGAACTCGTGGATGCGGGACCTGGTGTCCGCGGCCGAGCATGGCCGGTTCTTCGGCCAGCGCACGGCCGCCACCACGGCCCTGGCGATCGCGCTGGCGTTCCTCGGCAGCTTCGTGATCGACACCTGGAAGGGCGCCCTGCCAGACCATCCGGCCCTTGGCTATTCGGTCCTGTTCGTGCTCAGCGCCTTGATCGGCCTGTTCGGCGTCTACCTGCTCAGCATCACGCCGGACCAGCCGATGGTGCCGGTCGACAAGCGCCTGCACCCGTTCGAGATGCTGTCGGCGCCGTTTCGCGACCAGAACTTCCGGCGCCTGATCATCTTTCTGTCGTCATGGAACTTCGCCGCCAACCTCGCGGCGCCGTTCTTCAGCGTCTACATGCTGAAATCGCTGGGCTACGGCATGACCACGGTCATGACCCTGACCATCGTTAGCCAGCTCAGCAATCTTGCCGCGCTCGGCCTCTGGGGCGCCTTGATCGACCGGTTCAGCAACAAGGCGCTGCTGCGTGTCTGCGCGCCGCTGTTCCTGGCCTGCACCTTGGCCTGGAGCCTGACCGGCCTGCCCTGGCTGCAGCCGCTGACGATCTATCTGCTGCTCGCGATCCATGTGCTGATGGGCATCGCCACCGCCGGCATGGCGCTGGCTTCCAACAACATCGCCATGAAGCTGTCGCCGACCGGCCAAGCGACGGCCTATCTGGCGGCCAACAGCGTGACGACGGCGTCCTTCGCTGCGGTGGCGCCGGTGATCGGCGGCCTCTGCGCCGACTTCTTCGCGGCGCACGAGCTGACGCTCGCCTTCACCTGGAAGGGCGCCGATGCGGCGCTCACCGTGCAGGTGCTGAACTTCCACGCCTGGACATTCTTCTTCGGCCTGGCGTGCGTGGCCGGGCTCTATTCCCTCCACCGCCTGACCTTCGTGCAGGAGACGGCGGGCTCGACCGACCCGCTGGTCCTGCGCCACCTGCTGCTGGAGGCGCGGCGCTCGATGCACAGCCTGTCGAGCGCCGCCGGCCTGCTGCGCATCGTGCGCGGGCCGCTGTCGCTGCTGCGGCCGGCCAACCGCAACGCCGGCTGACGGCGCCCGCCGGCTAGGCGCGCACTTCCTGGCGCTGGAAGGCGATGTAGGCGACGGCGAACACGCTGATGACGATCGCGATCAGGGTCGTGATCTGCGGCCAGGCCAGCAGCAGGCTCTCGTTGAGCGGCAGGGTGGCGCCGCGCACCATGCCCTGCAGCTGGCTGAGCATGCCGACGGTGGGCGTGCGCAGGATGGCGGCGTCGGTCTGCGGCTGCAGCACCACCATGGCGGCGTCGCTGAAAAGCCCGCTGGGCGAGATGCGCGACAGGCCGAAGAACCAGTCGATCTGGGAATCGCTCAGCAGGCCGACGCGGTTGGCCAGCGGATCCGGTGTCGCGACGAGCGCCGCGATCGACGGCACCAGCATCGGCCACACGATCACCAGGAACAGCCACAGCCCCAGCGCGCACAGCGCCGAGGTCGCCGTCGAGCGGAAGATCACCGAGAACAGCATCGCGATCGCCAGCCACACCCCGGCCAGGGTGATGGCGATGATCAGGAAGGCGATGCCGCGCGTCACCTCCTCGCTGCTCGGCGGCACGCCCATGGTGAGCAGGCCGATGCCGATGATCAGCAGCCACAGGGCGGTGAGTCCGGTGGCCAGGGTGCACAGCCCGGCCAGGAACTTGCCCAGCAGCAGCGCATCGCGATAAATCGGCTGCGCCAGGATCCGGCTCATGGTGCGGCGGTTGAACTCGCTGTTGACCGCATCGAATCCCAGCCCGATCGCCAGCAGGGGGATGACGATGGCGAGCGCGCCCAGCAGCGAGGGCACGGCGCTGTCCTCCTGCTGGTAGAGGAACAGGTTCAGGAACAGGAAGTCGTCGCGCTGGATGGTCTTGCGCACGTTGTAGATCGCCAGCGCCGTGAAGCCGACGCCGATGAGCACCACCAATATCTCGAGCACGCGCATGCGCACGCTGCCGAGGTGATCGGCGTATTCCTTGAGGAAGACGACGCCGACCCCGGTGAAAGGCGAACCCTCACGCCGCATCCTTGTGCTCCTCGAAATAGCGGGTGTAGATCGCTTCCAGGCTGGGCTCGGCGGTCGCCAGCCGCTGCAGCCGGCCGCCGCCCTGCACGATCGCCTGCGCGACCTCGGCCATCACGTCGCGGTCGGCGGTCAGCTTCCAGCCGCGGCCGTCGCGCTCGACCTTCTGGACACCGGCGACGCCGCGCAGCCGGGCCTCGACGTCGACGCCATCGGCCTCGACATGCGCGGCATGGCCCGCGCCCAGCACCTGCTGGCCCAGCGCCTTGACGGTGCCCTGCATGGCGATGGCGCCGCGGTTGAACAGCGCGACGCGGTCGCAGATGCTCTGCACGCGGTCGAGCAGGTGCGAGGACAGCAGCACGGCCACGCCGTCGGCCTTCAGGTCGCGGATCATGTCCAGGAGCTCGAGGGTCGCGTGCGGGTCCAGCCCCGAGGTCGGCTCGTCGAGGATGGCGATCTCGGCGCCCTTGGCGATGATCTCGGCGATGCCCAGGCGCTGGCGCATGCCGCGGGAATAGGTGCCGACGCGCTTGTCGAGCACATCCGACAGGCGCACGCGCGCGATCGCCTTCTCGATGCGGGCAATAGCCTCGGCGCGCGGCATGCCGGCCAGGCGCAGCGTGTAGAGCAGGTTCTCGCGCGCCGACAGGTTGTCGTAGAAGCCGACCGCGTCGGGCAGGTAGCCGACCCGGCGCTTCACGGCCAGCGGGTTGCGGACGGGATCCTCGCCCAGCACGCGCACCGTGCCGCCGTTGGACTCGGTGAGCCCCAGCACCATCAGGATGGTGGTGGTCTTGCCGGCGCCGTTGGGCCCCAGCAGGCCGAAGATCTCGCCGCGCTGGATGTCGAGGTCGATGCCGGCCACGGCCACGGCGCGGCCGTAGTCCTTGCGCAGCCCGCGTATCTCGATGACGGTGTCGGTCATGATGTCCACTCATGACCCTCTCCGCCCGCGCAGCGGGGGGAGAGGGAGGGGCCCACGCGAAGCGTGGGAGGGTGAGGTGGGTGTCGGTGTGGGACGGGACCGTCAGAGCGAGGCTGTTGTCGTAGCGCGACCCACCTCACCCTCCCATGCCTTCGGCATGGGCCCCTCCCTCTCCCCCCGCCAAGCGGGCGGAGAGGGGGCATGGCTGCACCCCTCATCACCGTCACCGCCGGCCGAAGCGGGCGACGGCGCCGACCAGGACCAGCAGCGCGACGGCGATGATGCCGACGCCCGTTATGCCCCACAGCGTCGAGGTGGCGACCGTGATGCGGAAGTCCGACGAGACGCTGTCGCCCTTGGTGCTGGCGCGCAGCGTGCTCTGGTAGTCGCCGGCCAGCGCCTTGTTGAAGGGCGTCAGGGTGGCCACCACTTCCTTCTTCTCGCCCGGGCCCAGCTTGTCGACGGTCTTGGGGTTGAACTCGATCTTCCAGTTCTGCGGCACGGTGCCGCTGAGCTCGATCTCCTCGGCCGCGGCCGTGCCGTCGTTGCTGAGCACCAGCGCCAGCTGCGACGCCGAGCCGGCCTGCGCCTCGGCCGACAGGCGGCCGTCCTTGCCGGTCAGCCGCAGTGTGGGCGTGCCCTGCACCAGCAGGGTCACCTGGGCCTGGGCGCTGGCGCCGTCGGCCTCGGCCCGGATGCGTGCCGGGTAGGAGCCGGCGGCGACGTCGCGCGGCAGCTTGATGGCGACCTTGATCTCCTTGCTCTGGCCCGCCTCGATCGGGATCGAGCTCAGCTCGTTGGCGCCGTAGGCCTCGGTGAAGGTAGCCGTGAAGCCCTTCTGCATGTCGGCGCCGAAGCGCACGATGGCGTCCTTGCCCGAATCGTTGCTGACCGTGAAGGTGTAGTCGAAGGTCGATTTGGGCGTGCCGCGCAGCTCGGGCAGCTTCACCTTCATCGACAGCTTGGCCGCCACCTCGCCGCCGATGCCCAGGGTCATGGGCAGCTCGGTCGTGGCGCCGGCGGTCTTGGCCTGGATCACGATCGGGTAGCTGCCCGGCGCCGCCTTGGCCGAGGCCTCGACCCGCAGGCTCAGGGACACGCTCTCGTTGCTGCCCGGCATGGCCGAGGTCACGGGCTGGCCGCCGCCCAGCAGGTCGACCTTCCAGCCCTGGGGCACGCCCGTCACCGACAGGCTCACCACCTCGGGCGGCAAGCCGGCGTTCTGCAGCTTGACCCGAACGGTCGTGATCTCGCCGGCGCGCGCCGTGGCCGAGGGGAAGTCGGTGGTCAGCCACAGGCCCTTGGGAGGATCCGCCGCCAGCGCAGCGGGGCTGGCGAGCCCCAGGACGGCGGCGAACAGCAGCGACAAGGTGGCGGTACGCATGACGTCTCCCGACGGTTTCACGACTCGATCAAGACCAGGGACGCGATCCTTCGTGAAAAGGAACCGCGCGGGCGGAGGAACTGCTTAGGGAAAATGCCGGTGTCGGATCAAGCCCGCAGATGGGTTTGACGCGAAAGTCATCTCGCGACCGCGAAGGCGCGGCGATCCGCCGTCCGAAGGAGGAACGTATCGGGAAGATGGAGCGGGCGACGGGATTTGAACCCGCGACCCTCGGCATGGGAGGCCGATGCTCTACCACTGAGCTACACCCGCGCACCGGCGCCACTATAGGCGCTGGCGCGTCGCCACTCCAGTGGCGCGTCAGCCTTTTTGCGCGGCCATCGCTTCTGCCCGGCGGGTGGCACGCGCCGTCCGGCCCGCCTGCAGCGAGCCGTCGCCACTCCTTGACTGATCTGCTACAAGCCGCGGGCATTTTCGCGGGGCCATCAGCTACGAAAGGGGAATACCCATGGATGTCAAGGGCCAGGCTGCCATCGTCACGGGCGGTGCTTCGGGATTGGGCGGCGCGACCGCCAGTGCGCTGGCGGCGGCCGGTGCCAAGGTTGCGATCTTTGACCTGCAAGAGGAACTGGGCCAAAAGAAGGCAGCCGAGATCGGTGGCGTATTTGTGAAGTGCAATGTCGCCGACGCGGCCTCGGCCGAGGCCGCGGTGAAGACCGCGGTCGAGAAGCTGGGCGCGCCGCGGGTGGCGGTGAACTGCGCCGGCATCGGCCGTGCCGCCCGCACCATCTCCAAGAACGGGCCACATGCGCTGGAGATGTTCGCCCAGGTCATCAACGTGAACCTGATCGGCACCTTCAACCTCATCCGCCTGGCGTCGTGGGAGATGTCCAAGGCCGAGCCGCTGGCCGGCGGTGAACGCGGCGTCATCGTCAACACCGCCTCGGTGGCGGCGTTCGACGGCCAGATCGGCCAGGCCGCCTACTCGGCGTCCAAGGGCGGCGTCGTCGGCATGACCCTGCCGATCGCGCGCGACCTCGCCTCGATCGGCGTGCGCGTCTGCACCATCGCGCCCGGCCTGTTCCTGACGCCGATGATGATGGGCCTGTCGGAGGAGGCGCAGAAGAGCCTCGGCGCGCAGGTGCCGTTCCCGTCGCGCCTGGGCGATCCGTCGGAGTATGCGGCGCTCGCCATGCACATCGTGCAGAACGCGATGCTCAACGGCGAGGTGATCCGGCTCGACGGCGCCATCCGCATGGCGCCGAAGTAGGACTTCCTCCCCACGCAGTGGGGAGGTGCCCCCGATAGGGGGCGGAGGGGACCCCACGTGGTCTCCGTTACAAAGATCTCGTCGGCTCCCCCTCCGCCCTTCGGGCACCTCCCCCAACTGCGTTGGGGGAGGGTCACCGGCTGGTCACCACCGCCGCCACCGAACTTTATGTGAAGGCCCTTGATTTTCCGGCGGTTTGGCTCTTTCTAGGGTCGCCGCGCCGGGCCTCCGGTGCGGTCGCGGGGAGTTCGGGACCCCTTGCCGCCGCGTCACCACAGGCTAAGCGGTCGTACGGCGCTTCGCCGGCCGATCACCCCGGTCCAGAACGAGAAGAAGGAGTGACGCGCCGTGGCGCTCAAGGACTATCTCTTCACCTCCGAATCGGTTTCCGAAGGCCATCCGGACAAGGTCTGCGACCAGATCTCCGACGCCATCCTCGACGCCTTCATCACCAACGACGTGAAGCTGGGCATCGAGGACAACAGCGCCGTCAACACGCGGCTGGGCTGCGAGACGCTGGCGACCACGAACAAGATCGTGATCGCCGGCGAATGCCGGGCCCAGGACCCGTACATGCGCAAGTACCGCGGCCAGGCCGTGATGAACCGCGAGCTGATCGCCCAGGTGGCGCGCGACGTGGTGCGCGACATCGGCTACGAGCAGGACGGCTTCAGCTATGACGGCGCCGACATCGAGGTGCTGCTGCACGGCCAGTCGCCCGACATCGCCATGGGGGTCGACGCCAGGGTGGGCGGCGACAACCTCGGCGAGCAGGAGGGCGCCGGCGACCAGGGCCTGATGTTCGGCTTCGCCTGCACCGACAGCGAGGTCTACGAGCAGGGCTCGTACATGCCGGCCCCGATCTACTTCTCGCACAAGATCCTGAAGGTGCTCTCCGAGAAGCGCCGTTCGGGCGAGCTGCCCGACCTGCTGCCCGACGCCAAGAGCCAGGTCACGGTGCGTTTCGTCGACGGCAAGGCCGTGGGCGCCACCAAGGTGGTCGTCTCTACGCAGCACCGCGAGAAGGACAAGGGCGGCACGACGTACACGTCCGGCATGGTCAAGGAGATGATCCGCAAGGCGGTCGCCTCGGCGCTGCCGGACGGCTGGATGCCCGGGACGGACACGGACTTCCTGGTCAACCCGACCGGCAACTTCGTGGTCGGCGGCCCCGACGGCGATTGCGGGCTCACCGGCCGCAAGATCATCGTCGACACCTACGGCGGCTACGCGCCGCATGGCGGCGGCGCCTTCTCGGGCAAGGACCCGACCAAGGTCGACCGCTCGGCCGCCTACGCCGCGCGCTATCTCGCCAAGAACGTCGTGGCGGCGGGCCTCGCGGATCAGTGTGTGATCCAGGTCGCCTATGCCATCGGCGTCGCCGATCCGATGTCGCTCTATGTCGACACGCGCGGCACCGGCAAGGTCGACGAACGCCAGCTGGAGAAGGTGCTGGCTGAAATCTTCCCGCTGCGGCCGACCGCGATCCGCCGCGGCCTGCAGCTCAACAAGCCGATCTACCGCCGTACTGCCGCCTACGGCCATTTCGGCCGCAAGCCCGAGACGGACGGCGGCTTCTCCTGGGAGCGCACCGACCTGGTGCCCGAGTTGAAGCGCGCCTTCGGCGGCAAGTAAGCCGCCGCTCTCCCGGTGGGAATATGGAAGCAGCCGGGCGGTGCCCGGCTGCTTTGCGTTCGGGCCTGCCGGGAGCGTGCCGCTGAAGCGGCTCGCACTGGCGGGCGGAACCCGCCGGCGCAGGTCACGTTTGTCGGAAAACAGCCGCCGCATTGCCCCAAAACCGACAAGAGCAGCCGCAATAACATCGCCGCCAACCAGAACGACCTCCCGGGACAATGAGCACGACCCCCTCCCTCAAGGCCTTTATCATCACCGCCGGCACGCTCGCGCTCGCCGGCTGCGGCGGCTCGCTCGGTGATATCCTGCCCGGCCAGGGCTCGCGCCGCGGCGCGCCGCCACCACCGCCATCGTCGTCCAGCCTCACGCCGGCCGATCCGCCGGTGACCGAGGCCCGCATCTGCGACCTCGCCAAGCAGGCCGTGCGCGAGGCGATGAACGTGCCCCAGCTGCGCGGCGAGACCTGCTCGGCCACGCACACGCGCCCCGGCGAGTGGCAGGCCAAGGTGAACTTCATGTCCGGCAGCGAGCAGCAGACCTACCGGGTCGCCCTGCAACCGCACCGCCAGCGCCAGGAGTGGGGCGTCCTCGACCTCACGCCGGAGACCACCAGCAGCTGACGGCGCCGGCGCATGGCGCGGCGTGCCTTGCCAAAATTTGACGGGGCTCTTACGGTTTCTGTCATGAGCACGATGAACATATCCTTGCCGGACGCGCTCAAGGCCTTCGTCGATGAGCAGGTTGCTGCTCGCGGCTATGGCACCAGCGGCGAGTATGTGCGCGAGCTGATCCGCAAGGACCAGGATCGTCAGAGGCTGCGAGGCCTGCTGCTCGAAGGCGCAGCATCTGCTCCCACGTCGCCGACAGGCGAGACCTTCTTTGAAGATCTACGCAAGCGGGTACGCCGGCGCGACCCCACGTGAGCATGAAGCCGATCATCCCGCGTGAAAGAGCCAGGCGGGATATCGATGATGCTGTTGACTACTTCTTGAGGGAAGCCGGCGAGGAAGCAGCGCTCGGCTTCATCGCCGCCCTCGAGCAAGCGTGGTGGCACATTGCGCGCCATCCAGCGAGCGGATCGCCCCGGTATGCCCACGAATTGGATATGCCGGGTCTCAGGTCCTGGAGGCTGAAACGCTATCCATACCTGGTGTTCTTCATAGAGCGCGCCGACCATGTTGACGTATGGCGTGTCCTGCACGTCAAACGTGACGTTCCGGCGTGGATGCGTGAAGCACAGGACATCTGAGCGCGCTCCTCGGCGTCCCTACTCGCAGACGAAGCTGTAGTTGTCGTCGCCGAGCGGACCGGTGATGCGGCCGCTCTTGCCGTATTTGCGGCAGTGCTTCAGGGCCGCTTCCTGGGCATCCATGGCATCGCTGCTCTTGAGGACGCCGCCGGTGGCGCCGGCCTGGACGCTGGGGCCGCCGCACGCCGCCAGCGACAGCAGCAGGCCGGCGGCGGCGAGGCCGCAGGCCCAGCGGCGCAGGCCTGTCGCCGCCGGCGCCCCTGCCAGCGCGCCACCTGCGGCCCTGGCAGGGCCCGGGTTTTTCGGCGCGTGTTGCATGGCGTCATTGGCGAGATGCGGCATCCTGGCCTCCTGTCGTGTGATCCAATCCTCGCGATACAACGCACGACCGCGCCGATGGCTGCAGTGACAATCCTGGGGCCGCCGCGCGGTGGACGTGGACCTTCGAGGGCGAATTTGTCGTGGATCGACGCAGGCCGCGGAAAGCTCGACCTGCTGCAATCGGCTTGAACTGCCTTCCGCCGCTGACTACGTTAGACAAAATCCATTTTTGTTGAACATGGGGTCTACCATGACGAAGGTTGCGGGCGGGAAGCCTGGACGAACGACAAAGCACGGCGGAGCCGCAGCTGGGGGCGTGATCGGGCGGGACAGCCGGACTGGCCGCTTTGAAGCCGTCATGCGGGCTGCCGAGCGATCCGGCTTGCTGAAGGACAAGAGCAGCCGCATCGCCGGCAGGGTGAGTCCGGCGCTCGTCAGGCAGGCCAAGAAGCACACCGGCATCACGACCGATACCGACCTGATTGAGTTCGCTCTCGCGAACATCGCGCTGGAAGACAATTTTGCCGAGACGTTCAGGGCCGCGCGAGGCAGGGTCGACGCCGGATTGAAGCTCGGCTTCTGAAGTGGCCGGCTTCGACGTCGACGCAGCGATCCGCTGGGCGCGGTTTGATCCCAGGAAGACCTTGGCCCGCCGGGCGGATGCTGAGCTTCCATTCGTCGACGAAGAGCGCATTGGCGGGCAGGGGCTGCTGCTCGATACGTGCGTCTATATCGATCAGCTGTCGGACCGGTCGCCGAGCATCCTCGACCAGCTCGTTGCGACGCGGCAAACCAATCACTCGACGGTCGCGATCCAGGAGCTGATGCACACCGTAGGCGTTCTGGACCCACGCGATGTCCGCACGCCGGCGGCTGCTGCAGCGATACGCGACCTTGTCCGCTCCATGCCGCCCCATCGCGTGCTCGCGCCCGACACCGACGTCCTGGGACGCGCCGCGCTGCTCTCAGGCATGCTTTGTCGCCTCCAGGGCCACGGCGCCGACCGGAGGCTTCGCGCCCTTCATGATTGTGTCCTCTTTCTGCAGGCGCAGAAGCTCGGGCTCACGATCCTGACCGCCAACATCGGCGACTTCGATATCCTCCAGCAGCTGCTCCCGACGGGGCGCGTGCTCTTCTACCGGCGGAAATAGGCACCGCCTCGCGAGCATATGCGCGCGGCGTCGTCCGTGCGAAAGCCGGAGGCCTACCGTCTCTGTGCCCCGTATCACACGGCGGATAGTCTACTCTTCCTCGAGCCCCGCCTTGCGCAGGCCCTGGAGGAAGCGCGCCATCAGTTCGGGGGTCTGGTAGGGGACGTTGGCGCGCACCCAGCCGATGGTCAGGAACGGCTGCTCGCGCCGGATCGCGGCCAGGAAGGCGCGCGCCTCGTCGATCCGCCCGGCCTGGGCGAGGCTGGCGCAGCGCAGCCGCTGCGCGCCCTGGAAGCCCGGGCGCAGGCGCAGGGCTTCCGTGGTGTAGCGGACGGCGTCGGCGAAGCGTCCGGCCGTGTAGTGCGCCACCGCGATGGCGCCGAGGAACAGCGCCATCTCCGGGTCCAGCGGGCTGAGCCTGATCGCCTCCTCGCCATGATCGATCGCGGCGCGATCCTGCCCGGCAAAGGCGAAGCCGCGGCTCAGGTGCGAATGCGCCGCCGCGGCGTTGGGGTTGAGGCCGACGGCGCGGCGGAACGCGGCGATCGATTCCTCGGTGCGGCGTTCCATCATGGCGCAGTAGCCGAGCGCGATGTGGCCCCACGGGTCGCGATCGTCGAGCTCGATCGCCCGCGTCGCATGAAGGCGGCCGGGCGGCAGCCCGGCGTCGCGATCGATCCAGCCCATATGGGCCGCGAACACCAGGCAGAACCCCAGCAGGCTTCGCGCCGGCGCATAGTCGGGCCAGGCCTGGACCGCCCGCTCCAGCGGCGTCACGGCGGCGGCGTGGTCGGCCCGTGTCAGCCGCCAGAAATGCGTCTGCGCCTGCGCCACGAGATCCCAGGCGCCGAGATCGCCGGGC
Source organism: Vineibacter terrae (assembly GCF_008039615.1). Taxonomy (GTDB): domain Bacteria; phylum Pseudomonadota; class Alphaproteobacteria; order Reyranellales; family Reyranellaceae; genus Vineibacter; species Vineibacter terrae. The sequence continues at coordinate 82,482 of NZ_VDUZ01000040.1, forward strand.
GAGCGCGCCAGGGCGCGCACGCCTTCGGCGGCCAGCATGCGCGGCTCGATCGCCGCGGCGACGCTGCGGGTGATCTCGTCCTGCACGGCGAAGATATCGCCCAGCTGCCGATCGTAGCGTTCCGCCCAATGGTGGGCGCCGCTTGCCGCATCGATGAGCTGCGCGCTGATGCGCAGCCGCTCGCCGGCACGGCGCACGCTGCCCTCCAGGACGTAGCGCACGCCGAGCGCGCGCGCGACCTGCGTCACGTCGACGGCGCGGTGCTTGTAGACGAAGGTCGAGTTGCGGGCGATGACGAACAGCCAGCGGATGCGCGACAGCCCGGTGATCAGGTCCTCCGAGATGCCGTCCGCGAAGTACTCCTGGTCCGGATCGCCGCTCATGTTGGCGAAGGGCAGCACCGCGATCGACGGCCGGTCCGGCAGCGGCAGCGCGGCGGCCGCGGCGACCTCGGCCGCCGCCTCGGAGGAGGCTGCGTCCGCGGGCGGCCCGTGCGCCTCGCGCACCGCGCCGACGAAACGCAGCCCCTTGCGCGGCAGCGTCCTGATCAGGCGCTGCGCCTCGCCGCTGTCGCCGATCGCCGTGCGGGCGGCGTTGATCCGGTTGAACAGGGCGGAGTCCGAGACGATGCGCCCGTGCCAGACCGCGGCCAGCAGGTCGTCCTTGCTGACCACGCGCTCGCGATGACGGATCAGGTGGACCAGCAGGTCGAAGACCTGCGGCTCGACCGCGACCAGCGCGGTTCCCCGCCGCAGCTCGCGGCGGTCGGTATCGAGCGCGCAGTCCTCGAACAGATAGCGCAAGGCCCCCTCGCGGCGGAACGGTCGTGCCCAGGACCCGGAGAATAAAGGGAGGAAACCTTAAGCACAGGATGAGGTCGTCCGAAAGCCAGGTGCCGCCATCACAGGCATATGTCGGGGTCCATATAGGGAGACGAGGGAGACGACGATGCGACGACTTCCGGCCTGCACCCGTCCTCTGTTCGCGCTGGCGCTCTGGCTTTGCGTGTCGGGCGCGTGGCTGTCGCCCCCGGCCGCGGCGCAGCAGCAGCTCAGCATCAAGCCGGTGGCCGAGAAGAAGATCAAGGAATTGCCCGCCGGACCCCTGTACTGGCGGATCGAGACCTTCCCGACCCTGGCGCAGGCCCGGGCGGCCGCCGGGCCGGCGGCGCTGGCCGCCGAGGTCTCCGGCAAGGCCTGGCTGTTCACGCTCGGGCCGAAGGGCGGCGCGACCGCCGGCGCGACCCGGGTCGCGGAGATCGGGCCCGTGCCGCCGCTCACGGCGCCGGAATATCTGCTGCGCATCAACCATGCCACCGGCGCGCCGGGCGCGAAGACGGCCGTGCATTCCCATCCCGGTTCCGAGGCCTTCTATGTGCTGCGCGGCCGGCTGGGGCAGAAGACGCCGCACGGCATCAGCCATGCCGACGCCGGCCAGGCCATGAACGGGCACGGCGCCGACGTGCCGATGGAGGTCTTCAGCAGCGGCACGGTCGACCTCGATCAGCTGGTCATGTTCGTCGTGGACGCGAGCCGCCCCTTCTCGTCACCCGCCCAGCTGCATTGAGCGGGGCGGTCCGGCGTCAGGCGGCGGCGCGGCGGAAGGCGGCCAGCGCGCCGCCGTGCAGCAGCTCGCTGGGCAGGGGATGGCCGACGATCGCCTCGGCCATGCGCCCGACCTCGATCAGCTTCTCGAGGTCGACGCCGGTTGCGACGCCCATCTCCTCGCACAGCATCACCAGCTCCTCGGTGCAGATGTTGCCGGCCGCGCCCTTCTGGCCGGCGAACGGGCAGCCGCCCAGCCCGCCCACGGTCGAGTCGTAGCTGCGCACGCCCATGCGCAGGCCCGCCATGGCGTTGGCCACGGCCATCCCGCGCGTGTCGTGCAGGTGCAGGCTGATCTCCTTGTCCGGCCAGGCGCTGCGCACCTCGCCGATCACGCGTTCGATGCGCGGCGGCGTCGCCCAGCCCATGGAGTCGGCCAGCGACAGCCGGCTGATCTCGATGTCGAATTCGGCCGCGACCCCGAGCCCGTCGCGCAGCGTGCGCACGACCTCTGCCGGCGCGATATCGCCCTGGAAGTTGCAGCCGAAGGCCGCCATGACGCCGATGCGCTTCACGGGCACGCCCTTGGCCAGATGCAGCGCCGTCTGCTTGCGCATCGCCTCGAGGTTCTCGGCGTGGCTGCGGTGCAGGTTCTTGCGGTTGAAGGCCTCCGAGGCCGACAGCGAGATCGTGCCCGAAAGCGACAGCTTGTCCCGGAACGCCAGCGCCCGCTCCAGCCCCTTGTCGTTGAACCACAGCGCCGAGTAGGCGATGCCCGGCGTGGCGCGGAACGCCGCCACCACGTCCTCGGCATCGGCCCAGCCGGGCACCAGCCGCTGGTTGACGAACGAGCAGGCCTGGATCGACTTCAGCCCGGTCTCCGACAGCGCCTCGATGAGGCGCACCTTGTCGACCGAGCTGATCGGCCCGGGCTCGATCTGGAAGCCCTCGCGCGGGCCTTCCTCGTGGATGTGGATGGAGGCGGGCAGGTCGGACATGGGTGGATGCTCCGGGCAATCTGGTGGGAGACTATCGCGCCTCAAGGGAGTTCGGAGAAGCACCTTCTCCCGCAAGCGGGAGAAGGTGGCCGTCGCTCAGCGACGGCCGGATGAGGGTTTCACGCACGGCGCCAGTGTGTTCGTCGTCCACGGCCGAATTCTGGTCCGCCCGACAACGAACTGGGCCAGTGCGAATTCTTTCCTGGCTGACTATATTGGACATGGACGCGGAGAATGGCGATGTCACGGAAAGCCCAACACGTAATTCCCAGCGGAGGCAAGTGGAGCGTCAGAAGCGCGGGAGCCAGCCACGCGAGCGGGACGTTCGAGACCAAAAGGGAGGCGAGTGACAACGCCCGGGAAAAAGCGCGGCGCGAGGGTGGCGAACTCTATATCCACGGCCGTGATGGAAGAATCCGGGAGCACAGCTCTTTTGGACGCGACCCTCATCAAATGGACACCCAAACGATCACCCAAATCGCACAGGGACTCGTCCGCGCGCAGTTCGGCGAGTCCAGCCTGGAGCGGGTCATCACCGAACCTGCAATCGACAGCCAAGGCAAGGACGCGCTTCGCATCATTCTGGTCCTGAAGCCGGGGGCGGTTCGAAAGCTCACTGGAAAGCGGGTGATCGGCGTGCTCGTCGGCATGCAGCAGAAGTTTGAGGCCGAAGGTGATGAGCGCTTCCCGATCGTCGAGTATGCGACGGAGCAGGAGCTCATGGCCGGGAACGACGAGGAATAGGCCGGCAACGACAAAACAAGGTTGACCTGAATCTTGGCCATCCTGAATCCTGATCATCTCTTCGAGCAAGCGGACAAGCTCACGGTACGATGACGGCCGCCTGTGCATGTCCAACAACGCCGCTGAGCGGGCGCTGCGCGGCATTGCCGTGGGCCGCAACAACTGGACCTTCGCCGGCTCCGACGACGGTGGTCGCCGCGCCGCGGCCAACTACACCCTCATCGAGACGGCGAAGCTCAACGACATCGATCCCCGCGCCTGGCTCGCCGACGTCCTGGCCCGCTTGCAGGATCACCCGGCCAAGCGCATCGACGAACTCCTGCCCTGGAACTGGAAGCGCCTGCGCGACAAGACCAAGGGCTCTCGCATAGCTGCCGGCCTGATTAGCGCATCACCTCAACCGGGGCCTTCACCGGACGCGTACGAGGCCTCGGCCGGACCGCCTGACCCAACGACAGGTCCGGTCCACTCGAAGCCGGCAGCGGTTAGCGACTTGTCGACGCGGATCGGCGTGAGCCCTGAATGATCCGTCGAATCCGGTCACCATCGTAAACGTGCAGGATGTTGTTTCCCCCAAGGCGCACGATGCCCGCGAAGCCCAAGTGCGCATTTTTGCTCGCGTCGAGCCAGACAAAGAACACCGGAGCTCCACTGTAGCCGTCGAGGTTCCGCTCCTTCGGTACATTCTCCTTGACGTGGAACGCGATGTGGCCGTCCATGACGTTCGCTTCGGACGGCTCTAGCGTTAGCCGTGCAAAGCCCGATATGACCTCAGCCAACGCCATGCCGTCCTCGGTCAGGTTGTACTTCGAGCCCACGCTGGGAAACGCGGTGATGAAGTAGGATACGATCTCGCCCGCCTTGGCCTCATCCAGCGTGGACACCCGGTTGATGTCGAGGAACCTGAGATTAAACTCCGGTCGCTTTTCTCCCCGCGTGAACATGAGGATTAGCAGATCTTCGGCATACTGCATCTCCGGCTGATCGTAACTCACAAGCACCGAACCGCATGGGGTGACCAGCCCAGTCGTGCCGGGCCGTTCCTCACTGGGGAACGCCACGCATACCTCGGTGCGCTCGCGCTCATCGGAGCGTTTGCCTAACTGGTGCCGCGTCGCGATCAGGTAGTTCTCACCCGCCTCACGAACCAGAGCGCACGACCCAGCCAGCGAGACGTCAAAGGGTGATCCTCCATTATAGAAAATGAACGGCTGAGTGAAACGGGTGCACGAGTACGGCGCTTGGCTGAACGGCACGAGGAGTCCGTTGATCGTTACGGAAAGTTTTGCTTTGGCATCAAACAGGCGTTCCATGGCAGCATTCACTAACCCAACTTTCCCTACTGGCGAGTAGCGAAGGCAGAAAGTGTAATCGAATCAACGGCGGCTCGTGAAAGGTCTTCACTACATGGCGGGCTCGGGCTGGCGGTCGAGGGCACCGGCGGCAGTGATCCTG
>NZ_VDUZ01000041.1 GCF_008039615.1 Vineibacter terrae
CCTACGCTCCTTCATCGCATCGGTCTCCAGCCACGGCATGCTCACCTCCATGCCAAAACTGTTACCGATGTATCCGGTCTATTCCGTCACCGATCTAATCGGTCTGTACACCCTCCCTCTCCCCGCTCCCGCGGGGCGAGGGGTAAACGGAGCCCCTCCAGCGCCGCGCGCTCTTCCTGGAACAGCTCGATCACGGCGTCCATGACGCGGCGCACGCGCGAGAGCGTGCGCAGGTCGCGATGCACCAGCAGCCATTGGTCGACCGCGACATCCTCCAGCACGGCGCCCAGCCGCCGCAGGTCCGGATCGCTGTCGCCCAGGCAGCAAGGCAGCACGGCGAGGCCGGCCCCGGCGCGCGCCGCATCGTGCAGGATCATCCAGTTGTTGACGCGCACGGCTGGCCGCGGCCCGTCGAGCAGGTCCAGCAGCCATCTCTGGCCGGGCATGTAGTTGTGCGATTCATCGAAGCCGGCCCACGGCATGCGGCGCATCGCCTCGCGCGTGACGCCGGCATGCGGCACGAGCTGCGGATGGCCGTAGACCGCGTACGCGACGCGGCCGAGCCGGCGCGTCATGATGCCGGCAAGATCGGGCACCTGCTCGCGGATCATCAGGTCGGCTTCGCGGCGCGACAGGTTGGCCGGCGTGTGGCTTTGCGACAGCTCGAACTCGACGCATTGCAGGTCGCGGCGCAGCCGCGGCATGTGCAGCGCCAGGAACGATATCATCACCTCGCCGGCCGAGATGCGCACCGTACCCTTGGTCGTGTCGGCGGCGAGACCGGTGCTGCGGCGATGGATCGACTCGGCAGCCTGCTCCATGGCCTGCGCATCGGCCATCAGCTCCTCGCCGGCGGCGGTCAGCACGAAACGGTCCGGCAGGCGGTCGAACAGACGCGCCCCGATGGCCTCCTCCAGCGCCTTGGCGCGCCGCGCCACCGTGGGGTGGCTGACGCCGAGCTTGCGCGCAGCCGCGGTCAGGTTGCCTTCGCGCGCCAGGGTCAGGAAAATCCGCAGGTCGTCCCAGGCCGCGATCATGACCGCCATCCTCCGACATCAGCCGTTCAGGAATGTACAAGGTAGGTTCGTTTTTGTCGATTGGCGGAACACCGATGTTCAGCCTAGCGTCTGCCTGTCGAGCTTGGCCCGTCATCCCGAACGCAGCGAGGATCTCCTCAGGATCGAGACTCCGTTCTCAGGAGATCCTCGCTGCGCTTGGGATGACGGGACGCACGAGGAGCAGGTTCATGCATTTCGAGCCGCGTCTGTGGGTCTTCACCGAAGGGGTGCGGCTGCGCATCGCCTGGGCGGTCGTGATCGGGCTGGTGGCGGTCGGGCTGGGCGTGGCGCGGCTGGGCCTGCTGGGCTGGCTGATCGGCGAGGTGTTCGCCGGCCGCAGCGTCGAGGCGCTGGCGCTGCCGATCGCGCTGATCGCCGTCGTGATGGTGCTGCGCGGCGCCTTCGAGCACTGGCGCGCGATGGTGGCGCATGAGACCGCGGCGCGGGTGCAGAAGAAGCTGCGGCGCGCCGTCTACGATCGCGTCGCGGCCCTGGGCCCCGGCACCGTGGGCCGCCAGCGCTCGGGCGCGCTGACTCTGTCGCTGACCGACGGCGTCGAGCAGCTCGAGGTCTATTTCGGCCAGTTCCTGCCGCAGTTCCTGATCTCGCTGCTGACGCCGGTGCTGATCTTCGCCGCCGTCGCCTTCATCGACCTGCCGGTGGCGGCCGTGATGCTGGGCTTCGCGCTGCTGGCGCTGTTCGCGCCGGCGCTGTGGCACAAGCGCGACGTCGCCAACTCGCTGGGCCGGCAGAAGGCCTATGCCGCCTTTGCCGCCGAGTTCCTCGATTCGATCCAGGGCCTGGCGACGCTGAAGGCGTTCGGCCAGAGCAAGGCGCGCGCCGACAGGCTGGAGGTCGAGGCGCGCGACCTCTTCCAGCGCACGATGTGGGTGCTGGGCACCAACGTGCTGGCGCGCGGCATCACCGACAGCGCCATCGCCTGCGGCGCCGCCGCGGCGTTGGCGCTGGGCGCCTGGCGGGTCGATTCCGGCGCGATGGCGCTGTCCGCGCTGCTGGTGATCCTGATGCTGGGCGTCGAGATCTTCCGGCCCATGCGCGAGCTGCGCTCGGTGCTGCACCAGGGCATGGTGGGCATGTCGGCCGCCCAGGGCATCTACCGCATCCTCGACGATGCGCCGCTGGTGGCCGACGCGCCGCCGGCGTCGCTGCCGCAGGCATTGGCGCCCACCATCGCCTTCGAGGGCGTGCGCTTCCGCTATCCCGGCACGCGCCGCACCGTGCACGAGGCGCTCGACTTCACGGCCGCTGCCGGCGAGCGCATCGGGCTGGTGGGATCATCGGGCGCCGGCAAGTCGTCGATCGTGCGCCTGCTGCTGCGCTTCTACGATCCCGATGCCGGCACCGTGCGCATCGGCGGCCGCGACCTGCGGCAGCTCTCGTTCGCGCAGATCCGGTCGATGATCTCGGTGGTGAACCAGGACACGTTCCTGTTCCACGGCACCATCGAGGACAATATCCGCATGGGCCGTCCCGACGCCACGCACGCCGACATCGAGGCCGCGGCGCAGGCCGCCAACATCCACGACTTCGTGGCCGCCCTGCCGCAGGGCTACGCCACCGTGGTCGGCGAGAAGGGCATCAAGCTTTCGGGCGGCCAGCGCCAGCGCGTCGCCATCGCGCGCGCCCTGCTGCGCAACACGCCGATCCTGGTGCTCGACGAGGCGCTGTCGGCGGTCGATGCCGAGAACGAGGCCGTGATCCAGGAAGCGCTGGACCGGCTGATGCGCGGCCGCACGACCCTGATCCTGGCGCACCGGCTGTCCAGCGTCATCGACTGCGACCGCATCCTGGTGCTGGACGGCGGCCGGGTGGCCGAAAGCGGCCGGCACGAGATGCTGATGCGCCGGGGCGGCGTCTATGCCGCCCTGATGGCCGAGCAGGTCAACGCCCAGCCCGCCGAGACGATCGACGTGTTGCCGGCCCGCGCCGGCGGCGGCGCCGGCGCGACGCTGCCGGTCGGCGCCGTGAAGGTGGCGACCGAGGGCGTGATCAAGGCCGAGGGCCTGGGCTGGCACCAGCTCGTCACCGAGCTGATGAAGCTGATCACGCCGTGGCGTGGGCGGCTGGCCGCGACCTTCGTCTTCGGCGTGCTGCGGGTGGTGACCTTCATCGGCGTCGGCGTGCTGAGCGCGCTGGTGGTGCTGGCGCTGAAGAACGGCCAGCCCTATGCACCCTACCTGTGGGCGCTGGCCGTTGTGGCGCCGCTGTCGGGCGTGCTGCACTGGCTGGAGTCGTGGATCGCGCACGACATGGCCTTCCGCCTGCTGGCCGAGATGCGCATCGACGTCTTCCGCAAGCTCGACGCGCTGGCGCCGGCCTACCTGGTGCGCCGCCGCACCGGCGACCTGCTGGCGCTGGCGACCAACGATGTCGAGCTGGTGGAATACTTCTTCGCCCACACCGTGGCGCCGGCTTTCGTCGCCATCCTGGTGCCGGCCGCGGTGCTGGCGGTGCTGGCATCGGCCAGCCCGTGGATCGCGCTGGCGCTGGCGCCGTTCCTGCTGGCGGTCGGGCTGAGCCCGTTCCTGATGCGCAAGCGCGTCGACCGCCTGGGCTCGCAGGCGCGCGAGGCGGCAGGCGAGCTGGGGGCCTTCGCCGTGGATTCGGTGCAGGGCCTGGGCGAGATCGTGGCATTCCAGCAGGAGGCCAGGCGCGGCGCCCGGCTCGATGCGCTGTCGGACCACCACATCCGGCTGCGCCTGCCCTTCTTCAGCGAGCTCACGCTGCAGCACAGCCTGCTGGAGGTGTTCACGGGCCTCGGCGGCCTGGCCGTGGTCGTCACCGGCGCGGCGCTTGTGGCACAGGGCGCGGTCGATGCCGCCCTGCTGCCGCTGCTGACCCTGCTGGCGATGGCGGCGTTCCTGCCGGTGTCGGAGATCGCGCAGGTGGGCCGCCAGCTGGCCGACACGCTCGGCGCCACGCGGCGCATCTATGCGCTGGCCCACGAGCCGGTGCCGGTCACCGACGGCCCGGGCGTGACCCCACCGCCCGGCCCGCTGGCGCTGGCAGTGCAGCAGGTCAGCTTCGCCTACCCCGGCCAGCATCGGCGCGCGCTGGCGGATGTCGACATCACCATCCCGGCCGGCAAGACGATGGCGCTGGTGGGCACGTCAGGCGCCGGCAAGACCACGACGGCGCAGCTGCTGATGCGCTTCTGGGACCCGGACCAGGGCTGCATCACGCTGGGCGGCAGCGATCTGCGCCACTACAAGCTCGACGACCTGCGGCGGCGCATCGCGCTGGTGGCGCAGGACACCTACCTGTTCAACGACACGCTGCGCAGCAACATCCTGATCGCGCGGCCGGATGCCGACGCCGCGGCGCTTGAAGCGGCGGTGGCGCACGCCTCGCTCGCCGACCTCGTCGAGGCGCTGCCCGACGGACTCGATTCGCCGGTCGGCGAGCGCGGCACCAGCCTGTCGGGCGGCCAGCGCCAGCGGGTCGCGATCGCGCGCGCCTTCCTCAAGGACGCGCCGGTGCTGATCCTGGACGAGGCGACATCACACCTCGACGCGGTCAACGAGCAGGCGGTGCGCCGCTCGCTCGATCGCCTGCAGGCCGACCGGACCACCATCGTGATCGCGCATCGCCTGTCCACCGTGCGCGAAGCCGACCTGATCGTGGTGCTCGATGAAGGCCGTGTCGCCGAGACGGGCACGCACGCCACCCTGCTGGCGCGCGGCGGGCTCTATGCCCAGCTTGTCTCACGCCAGCTCGCTGCCAGCTACGTCGCCGCGGCGCAGTAAGATGACCGCGTCAGGGCCCTGACGAGCCGACATTGCCACCGCTGCCGCCGGCACCATCGGCGCTCCCTGCTCCTTGGGCGGCGCCGGTATCAGCAGCACCGAAGCGTCGGGCTCAGCCGACAACTTGATCCGACGTATCATCGGCCATCATGACCACGTTGAAATCAATCACGCGGTGTGGCCGGCGACCTGCATGTGATTTCTCAAGTAGAGCCCAGGCGGCGTCGCGACCACATCCTGGTCACAGACAAGGCCACCGGGATTTACCGGGGCCGGGCCCACTTGCCCAGGCGAGATTGCAGTCATCTCCGTGTCAGCTTCGACCCGCGATGCCAGGCGATCACATGCGCCGAAACATCCTTGGCTTGTGACGCTTCGCACCCGTAATTTTTTGACAAACCACCGTGATATCTGTTAGAAAATGAGTGTTATCAGTGAGCACACGCCAAATAATATCCTCCGACTGACACTCAGAGATTCTATGTGAACGAACGCCTATGCTTGGGGGAGGACCGCGATGTCAAGCACAGGCATCGGCACCGTCGGCGACATCAATCTGTCTCCTTTCCAGAACGAAGAGGCGGCATATCGGTTCGTGGAGCAGTGCGTCTGGCCCGAGGGTCCGGTGTGTCCGCGGTGCGGTGGATCCAAGCGTGTCAGGCCTCTGCGTGGCCGCAGCGTGCGAATGGGCGCCTACAAATGCTACGCCTGCCGCAAGCCGTTCACCGTGAAGGTTGGCACGATCCTCGAATCGAGCAATCTGCCGATGCGCAAATGGCTGCAGGCGATCTTCCTGACCTCTCGCGAGGGCGAGCGGCTGGACGCCAATACGCTGCACCACGCGCTCGATGTCGCGCCGCGCACCGCATCGTACGTACTGCAGCGTGTGCAGAGCGCCCTGTCCGCCGCAGAGCAACCGGTCCAGCGGCCGCGAGACGACAGCGGGCAGAGCTGACGACGCAACCATCGCAAATCCAGGCGATGGACATGGTGAAGAAGAGGCGGAAGGTGCCTTCCCGACCAGCAGACAACGAACCGCCGGCGGCGGCGGGCGGACCGCGTTTCACGCATTTCCCGCACGAAGGCGGCCGGATCGACGAGCAGGCCGAGCAGGAGCTCGCGACAGCGATCAGGCGGCTGATTCCGCCCCGGGCTCCCGATAACGCCACGCGTCCGGAAACCGACGCGCCCAGGCGACGCAAATCCCGGCGCCGTTTCGATCCGCCGCAGGATTGATGCAGAACCTCGTTTCATCCGAGCCCCCGCGGGCAGGGCATTCGCATATGACCTCGCTGTCATCCCGAGCGCCCCCTTCGACAGGCTCAGGAGAGGCGATCTCCTGCGGCAAGGCGCACGGTGCGCAATTCGCGGGAGATCCCTCGCTACGCTCGGGATGACGGTAGGGGCATATGCGATTGCCCTGCCCCCGCGGGGGACCTCCCGCATTGGCGCATCGTGCGTCCCTGGCAGGAGATCCCTCACTGCGCTCGGGATGACAGATGTGTCAGCGACCGGCGATTCCGGATACTACGGTCCGGCGCGCTCCGCTGCCAGACGCCTGACGCGTGCGATCTCGGACATGGTGTCGGCCATCCCGCCTTGGCGCGCCAGGCCCTCGGCACGCCTGAGCTGGGCGAGGCCGCCGGCCGTGTCGCCCTGCAGGACGAGGCTGCGCCCGGCGCGCAGGAGGAAGATCGCGGCGTCGGCCGGGCGGCCCAGGCGCTGCGCCGCATCGCCGGCCAGCACCAGCGCGCGGGCCATGCCGCGGTAGTCCTGCTCCTCCTGGCGGCGCTGGGTCGCCAGCTCCAGCGCTGCCAGCGCCTCGGCCGTCCGGCCCTCCATCAGGGCGAGCCGGCCCAGCAGCTCCTGGCGATCCGCCTCCAGGCCGGGTTGGGTCGACGGCGGCAGCGCGCCGGCCGCTTCGCGCACGCCGTTGACGTCGCGGCGCTCGGCCAGGATCACGCCGCGGATGTACCAGGCCCGCGCCGCCGTCTGCGGCTCGCGGGCCGCGGACGCCAGCACCTCGCCTGTCGCGGCGAAGGCGGCGCTGGCATCGCCGGCGCGATAGGCAGCCGCACCTTGGACCAGCACCAGGTCCGCGGGCGGTGGCAGCTTGCGCCGCTCGAGCTCGGCGCGGGTCTGGCGCGCCACGCGCAGCGCCTCCTTGCCGTCGCCGGACCGCAGCAGCGCCACCGCGAGGTTGTAGCCGATATCGCCGATCGCGCCGGCGTCGTCGCGCTCATAGGCCCGCGCCAGCGCCGTCCGGTATTGCCGGATCGCCTCCGCCGGCAGGTTCATGGCCAGCGCCTGCGTGCCGGCCCGGTTGGCCTGGTCGAGACGCAGGTCCGGCGGCGGCCCCGGATCGGCATCATCGCCGCCGCATCCGGCCAGCGCCGACAGGATGGCGGCCGCCAGCGCCGCGCGCAGCCGCCTCATGGACGCACTTCGACGGCCGGCGCACGCCGGCTGGCGGGCGGCGGCGGCGCGCTGCCGCCCAGCAGCCAGTGATGGCGCAGCTGGCCCAGGAGAAGCTCGAGCTCGCGCGCCGTCATCTGCGCTTGCAGCAGCGTCGAGGGCACTGCCTCGGTCGATGACGCGACGTTCTGCGTGATCTGCGGAATCTGCGGGCTGGCACGCGCCAGGTTGCGCGTCGTCGTCTGCAGCGCGCTCAGCACCGCCTCGGTGCGCTGAAGCAAGGCCGGGATGCGCGCGTCCTTGGTCGACCGCTCCAGCTCGGTGAGCAGGCTGCGCGCCCGCACCAGCGTCTCCTCCGTGGCGGCCAGCGACGCCTCGACGTGCTTCGCCATCTGGTCGTCGAACAGCAGCTTGCCGACGGCGCCGTCGCCGCGCTCAAGGCGCTGGGTGACGCCGGCCACCGATGCCAGCGTCTGCTGCATCGGCCCGGCCGGGTCGGCCAGCCGGTTGGCGACGGCGGTGAAGGCGACCACGCCTTTCTGCACCTCGTCCAGCAGCGGGATCAGCCGTGCCCGCAGCTCGTCGACCACCTGGCCGATGGTGTCGGTCGGGGCGCGGTCGGTGCCGGCCGACAGCACGGCAAAGCCCCAGTCCATGGCCTCGCCCGTGCCGCGCGAGACATCGAGGTAGGCGGCGCCGGCGACGCCGAACTGGCGCCGGATCACGACCTGCGAATCGCGCCGGATGAAGGCGGTCATCTGGTCGTCGATGCGCGCCTCGGCATGCATGCGCTGGCTGGGATCGATCACGATGCGCCGCACCTCGCCGGCGCGGATGCCCAGCACCTGCACCTCGGCGCCGACCGCCAGCCCCGCCACCCCCTGCTCGGGCAGCAGGATCCGCAGCGTCGCCGACGGCTGGAACCAGCCCTTGAGGAGCCCGGCGTTCACCAGCGCGGCCACGAACAGAACGATACAGATCAGGACGATCGCGCCGGTGACCTCGCTGAGCTGCGACACGCCGAAGGTCGAGCGTTTCATGGGCTCCTCCGCATCGGGGCGAGACCCCGATCTCCAAGGCGCAGCGCCTGACCGGGCTGGACGAACCGCGCCGCCGGGGCGCCCTCCGGCCCGATGATCCAGAGAACCGCGCCGCCACGATCCTGCACCGCCGCGACTGCCTGCGCCATCGCCACGCCCAGCGCGGCCATGGCATCGAGCGCCGGGTCCTGGACCACGACCAGCGCCGGCGCGCCGAGGAAGGCGCGCACACAGGCAGCGCGGACGAGCTCGCCGGCAGCCGTCGCGTCGCGCTGCCCGGCCGGCACGCCCGGCAGGCCGAACGTCCGCGCCAGCGCCGTCGCCTCGGCGGCGGCCTGATCCGGCGTGCGGTCGCGATGGTAGAGCCGTGGCGCCAGGATCGATTCGGCGATCGACAGATGCGTCGGCCAGACCTGGCTCTGGACCACGCTGCCGATGCGGCTGCGGGCGGCGAAGCGCTCGCCCGGCGACAGGCCGCGCCAGTCGTGGTCGAGGAACCGGGCTGCACCTGCCGGCGGATCGACGAGCCCGAGGCAGAGATCGACCAGCGATGCCGCCGTGTCGGCGGCATCGACCTCGACGACGGCGGCATCGCCACGCCCCAGCTCCAGATCGATGCGGCACGACGGTGCCGCCCGCCGGTCGGCGAAGGCGACGCCCTGCAGCGACAGGATGGCGGGTGCGCCGGATGCCGCCATCGTCACAGGGCCAGGTCGAACAGGCCGTTGACCAGCAGGATGGCGATGGCTGAGCGCACGAAGCCACGCGGCACCACGCGTTGCAGGTCGTCACCCTCCTCGCGCCGCGCCAGGCCGATCGCGCAGCAGACCAGGCCGACGAAGAAGCCGATCGCCAGGCATTTCAGCGGCGGCAGCACGAAATCGCGCGGCCCCATCGCCTGCAGCACGACGCCGGCGAAATCCCACAGGGAGTACGCCACCAGCCCGATCGCATGCGCCACGAGATAGCCTGCCAGCAGCGTGGATGTGATCAGGATCGTGGCCAGGCAGAAGGCGCCGACCGCAAAGCCCAGGGCGCGTGGCATGATCAGGCAGGCGACGGGATCGAGCCCCTGCATCTCCATCAGCCGCAGCCACCCTTTGGGCCTGGCCTCGCCCAGCTCGATCAGCGTCGCCGTGCCGCTGCGCCCCAGCACGATCAGCCCGACCAGGATGGGCGCGATCTCGCGCACCAGCACCAGCACGATGATGGTGCCGATCAGGCCGGTCTGCCCGGTTGCCGCCAGCCAGTAGGCCGCCTGGGTGACCAGCGCGAAGCCCAGCAGCACGCTGGCGACGATGGTGGTGCCCAGCGCCCGCACCGTCACGCCGTGCAGCACACGCCGCAGCTCCAGCCGGACCAGCGGGCGCCATGTGCTGCGGCGCAGGCCAGCCAGCACGACCGTGGCGGCCAGCGCCGCGAAGGTGGCGGCGCCGCGCAGGCCGCCCAGCGTCGTGTCGCCAACCGCCGCGAACAGGCGCCGCAGCGGCCGGCGCGGCGGCAAGGCGTGGACGCCGCGCACCGTCATATCGGGCCGACCAGGACGAAGGTGCGCATCGTGCCGGTCTCGGGCAGGAAGTAGCGGCCGACCGGGCGGAACAGGAAGTCGTCCGACAACAGCTCGTAGGTGGTCTCCGACGCGCTGATCGTGCGCGGCCCTGCTGCCGCCGCCAGCGCCTTGGCGACACCGACCGCGCCACCCCAGATATTGCAGGTGGCCGCGTCGCCATCGACGCCGGAGACCATCACCGGACCGATGTCGATGGCGAGGCGGAATCCCAGGCCGACCGCCAGCGCCTCCTCCGCTTTCAGCAGCCGGTCCCGCAGATCCAGCACCGTCAGCGCCATGCGCCGCGCTGACGCTTCGGCTTCGGTGCCGGGAGCCGACAGAGCCACCAGCACGACCTGGTCGTCCATCAGCGCGGCGTAGCCGATACCGCCCTGCTCGACCGCGTGGCGGATCTCCTGCACCAGGGTGTCCATGACCGTGCCGTTGGCGCTGCCGGCCGGCCGCTCTGCCGCCGACAGCCAGTCCGGCAGCTTCACGACGGCGACCGCCGTGCGATCCATCTGTCCCGGGCCAAGGCCCTCGGCGGCAGCGCCGCGCTGCATGAGCGCGCTCCTGAGGCTGGTCGCGCGCGCCGCGGCAGCGCCGCCTGCCGCCTTGTCGACGGCGGGCCGTGACGCCGACCTGTCCGGTGCTGCCGGCGCCGGTGCGCCGGCATCGGCGCCCGCGAAGCGAAGGGCGAACAGCGAGGCCAGCGCGGCGCAGAACTCAGCCAGCCCGGTGCCCCGATCGCCGCGCCGCGGCTCCTCCACCAGCAGCATGCCCAGCGGCCGGCCCGCCGCGCCGATGGGCGCGACATAGACGCTGGCGACCCCGAGCGGCGCCAGATAGGCCGCCGACAGCTCGGCCGTGCGGCGGTCGTCGCCGGCCTGCAGCGCGTCGATCGGCTCGCCCTGCGCGAGTGCCGCGAACAGGTTGGGCAGCTCGTCGCGGTGCAGCTCGAGGCCCGCGGTATGGGCGGCGGCATCGCGGTCAAAGCTGTCCTCGCAGCGCAGCGTGCGGCCGGCTGCGTCCAGGCGCCATGCGCCGGCGCGCCGGGCGCCAAGCGTCGTGGCCGCGCTTTCGAGCGCCTGGCGCAAGCCGTCGGCCACGGTGCGGTCCATGACAGCCGGCGTGCGCGCCAGCTCGGCGAAGGCACGCGCGTGCGACTCGAGCACGCCCTGGCGTACCGTCGCCGCGGCCGCGCGCCGCTCGGCGCCGATGCCGCGCCAGGCCATCGTCGTGGCCAGCGCCGCGACGATCAGCACCACCAGGGCTGACAAGGCCAGCGCGATCCAGCCGCTTGCCGTCACGAAGCCGATGAAGTCGGTCTCCGGAACGATGATCACGATGGCCCAGTCGCGTCCGATCAGCGTCTTGAGCGGCTCCGACGATACGATGATGCGGCGGTCGCCGAGATCGAGCAGCTTGCGACCGTAGCCTTCCACGCGCAGGCGGTTGAAGACGCGGGTCAGGACGGGATCGCCGAGCTCATCCAGGCGCGGCGCGGCGGCTCCGGCGCGATCGGCAGGCAGCCAATCGTCGCTCGGATAGGCCACCACCCGGCCGTCATGGTCGACCACGATCGCCTTGCCGCTGACGCCGATCTCGAGCTGCTTCAGGAAGGTGCACAGCGACGCCAGCTCGAGGTCGACGGCCAGCACCGCCCCCAGCTTGCCGTTCGGGTCATAGCGCGGCGTCGCCAGGGTGATGCCGGGCTTGCGCAAGGTGAAGAACAGGTAGGTGTCGGTCCAGTAGCGGCCGCGCGCCGCCACGGCGCCGGTGTACCAGGGGCGCTCGCGTGGATCAAAGGTGTCGTCAGGATCCTCGCTGCGGCCGGTCACGGCGCCGGCGGCGTCCCGGCGCGTCCAGGTCACGCGGCGACCCGAATCACGGCGATCGACGAGCTTGGTGTCGTAGCCGCCCTGCGGGTTGCGCACGACGAACATGAAGTTGCCGTCGGGATCGGCATAGCTGAAGCCGGTGATCGTCGTGGTGCGCGGCAGCGCCTGCAAGGTGAACGGCTCGATTGCGGTGCCGCCGCTGAAAACCCCGCGTGCCGCCGCCATCTCGCCCGCCAGCTCCAGGAACTGCTCGGCCGGCGAGAGATAGGTGTGCAGCTGCACGGCGATGCGACGGTCGATCGCATCGATCAGGTCGTTGGAAAGCGAGACCGCGCCGCGGCGATTGCTTTCGTAGATGTAGGCGCCGATGGCCGTGATCAGCATCGTCACGACAATCACCCCGGCGATCGGCAGGCCATGCCGCGCCAGGCGGCGCCAGCGCGACCCGCTATCGCCGGCACCGACCGCAGGTGCGATGGTGGTCGTGGTGGTGGATGACGGCGATGCCGTCATGCCCTTGAACAACCGGCGGCCTGGCGGAACGCGGCCGCTTGCCGGGCGCTACTCCTCGATCTCCTCCTCACGCGGCGATCCATGCATCCCAGCCGTGTCGAAAGCAACCACGGCGCAAGTGTATCGGATCGGACTCGCCACGAGAATAGCCTGGTGCGACCGGGCGTTGCAGGGTCAGGCGGACGGCGCCCCGCCCCACGGCCGCACGAAATCGCGCCAGCTGGGCTGGGGCACTGGCGACGGGCCGGTGCTGTCCGTGCCGACATAGAGGAAGCCGACAATGGCATCGCCCGCGGCCAGGCCCAGCGCCGTCTTGACGTCGTCGTCATAGGCGGCATCGCCGGTTTTCCACATCGCGCCGAAGCCTTCGGCGAACACCGCCAGCATGATGTTCTGGGCCGCGGCGCCGGCAGCCAGGATCTGCTCGATGACCGGGATCTTGGCGGTGGGATTGCAGGCGGCGGCCACGACGATGATCAGCGGCGCGCGCAACGCCTTCCCGCGCTCGCGGTTCAAGGCGTCCTCGGGCGCGTCGGGGCGCCGTCGCCGCAGGCTGTCGGCCAGCAGGTCGCCGAACTGCAGGCGCCGATCGCCGTCGATCAGGATGAACCGCCACGGCCGCAGGCGCCCATGGTCCGGCGCCCGCACGGCGCTCGACAGGATCCGCTCGAGCGCCTCGGCGGCGGGCGCCGGGTCCGACAGCTTCATGGCCGAGTAGCGGTTCAACAGAAGATCAGATGCATGCATCCCTATCACCTTCATCGCAAATGCCGCGGCATCCGCCGCCGCAGCGTGCCCGCTGCCGACGGCGTTGTACACGCCCAGTTGGTGATGTGGTTCATGCGCAAGCGTGATTCCACCCCGATGCGATCCGCCCTAGCATCCGCCCCCACCCGCACTGAACGGAGGATCGAAGTGATCAAGCGGACCCAGCGCATTCCGATGCGCGATCTGGCAACCCTGGCGGCCGAAGACCGCGAGACCGTCGAGAAGAACGCGATGAACGGCCAGGTCTTCAACATCTTCAAGGTGCTGGCCCATCACCCCAAGCTCGTCAAACGGTGGACGCCCTTCGCCGGACATATCCTGTCCAAGCAGAGCCTGCCGTTCCGCGACCGCGAGCTCTTGATCCTGCGCATCGGCTGGCTGAACCAGGCCGAGTACGAGTTCGCGCAGCACGAGCTGATCGCCCGGCGCGGCGGGGTCAGCGAGCAGGACATCGAGAAGATCAAGCAGGGTCCCAAGGGGAGCTGGAACGAGCACGAGGCGGCGCTGATGCAGGCGGCCGATGACCTCTACGAGAATTCCGTCGTGTCCGATGCCACCTGGGCGACCTTGTCCAAGGCCTACTCGACCGAGCAGATGATGGACGTGGTCTTCACCATCGGCCAGTACAACCTCGTGTCCTGGGCGCTGAACAGCTTCGGCGTGCCGCTCGACGACTTCCTGCCCAAGGCCAAGGCCTGAGCAGCCGCGGGCGCAGCGCCGGCTATCGCGCTGCGCCCGTTCCGAAGAACGGCAATCAGAAGGCGATGCGCCAGTCGTCCTTCGCCACCTCGCACAACGGCGCGTGGTAGGGGTAGCCTGGCCCCTTGGTGAAGCTGTGCAGCACCATGGCGCAGCGCCGGCCATTCTCGGTGTAGATGCGCGTGATCGTTGCGGTGCCAGCCCGCTTGCCGTCCGCCGATTGCCAGTCCTGGCGCGCGCTCAGGACATATTGCTGCAGCACGCTGCGGATCGCTGCTTTCACCCGGGCGGCATCGTCGGTCGAGATCCCGACCGTGTCGTTGCCGAACGGGTTGATGAGCTGCGCCCGCGCGGCGCCGGCGACAACCACCGCACCGATCGCGGCGGCCACCAGGGCACGGAACTCTTTGCGCATGGCGAGGCCCTTTCATGGGTCCGGACGCGCCGGCCGAGCCGGCGCACCATGCGTTATCAGCGGCTTGCGGGCAGGTGGTCTATCCGAAAACCGAACCCGGCACTTCCGTCATCCCGGGCTCAGGAAGGTGAGCGAAGCCGGCAGCGCATGCGTCGAAAACCGTCGTGCGGCTTCCCGGCAACCCTGCCGCCTGCTATCGTTCGTGCAGTCTCGAAGTTCTTGTCGGCAGGCCGGATCGGCCGACGCCGACACAAGCGTTGCCGTTGCTCATCGCGTCTTCGAGGAGCCCGTATCGATGTCAGGGGACAACCGGCAATCGGTTTGGACGTGCATGGCGGCCGGCGGGATGGCGGCGCTGGCGGCCCTTCTGCCCGCCGGCCCGGCGACGGCCCAGCCGTCCCGCGTCGCGCTGGTGATCGGCAACGGCGCCTATACCGGGTTTCCGCCGGCGCCGGCGTGCCCGGCGGCGGCGCGGGCGGTGGCCGAGAAGCTGCGCGCCGCCAAGTACGAGGTGGTCGAGCGCAACGACCTGACGACCG
This sequence comes from Vineibacter terrae, assembly GCF_008039615.1. Lineage (GTDB taxonomy): Bacteria > Pseudomonadota > Alphaproteobacteria > Reyranellales > Reyranellaceae > Vineibacter > Vineibacter terrae. The sequence goes on from NZ_VDUZ01000041.1 coordinate 14,605, forward strand.
GCGGCTTCGACGGGGCGGTCGGCGACTTCATCACCGCGCTGGCGCGAGCGCCGGGGGCGACGGCGTTCGTGTATGTCTGCACCCGCGGCGCCAGCCTCAACGAGCGGCCGTTCCTGCTGCCGGTATCGGCCAACCTGACGCGGCCGACCGACCTGTTCACGCAGGGTGTGCTGGCCAAGGTCATGTACGACGCGCTGGCGCGCGGCAGCGCCGGCCCGGCCGTGGTCGCGCTCGACGTCGTGCAGACGCAGACCGGCGCGCTCCTGACCGGCTTCGACGGCCTTGCCGAAGGCGCCGGCATCGACGGGCTCGCGGCGATCACCGTGGTCGAGGCCAGCGCCAGCGGCGCGGCCACGCCGCTGGCGGATGCGCTGGCTGCCGTCCTCGACCGCCCGGCTGTCCAGAACGGCCAGCTCGTGTCGGCGGCGCAGGAGCAGATCGCCGCTGCCGCCGGCACGTCGATCGCCGTCGTCCACCAGCCGAAGGCAACCGGCCACATGGTGGGCGAGCAGCCGCCGCCGCCGCCACCGCCGGCGCCGCCCCCACCGGCGCCCGCGCCGGTCGCGGCAGCGGAGCCCGCGGCGCAGCCGGCGTCCCCGCCGCCGGAGCCGTCGCCGCAGGCGGCGGCAGCGCCGCCGCCCACGATGCCGGAAGAGCATCTCATGACGTACGACGACCGCCGCCGGATCCAGGAAGCCCTGCGGACGCTGGGGTACTACACGATCCAGATCGACGGCATCTTCGGGCCCGAGACCCGGGCCGCGATCCGCAAATACCAGATGCAGCTCATGGCCGAGCCGACCGGGCGCCTGACGCCCGAGCAAGCCGGGCTGCTCGTGCAGGGCCGCTGACGGAAGGCCGCGCGATGGCACTGATGATCACGCCCCACCCGATGCACGATATCACCGTGCGGCAGCTGCCCGGCAGCTAGGATCAAATGGCGCAGCCCTCGATACCGGCGCGAATCGGCCGTTATGTGATCCAGTCGACCATCGGCCGCGGCGCGATGGGTGTGATCTACCGGGCGCACGATCCGCTGATCGACCGCACGGTGGCGCTGAAGCTGGTGCGCGCCGACCTGCTCGAGGGCGACGAGCGCCGCGGCTTCGTCGAGCGCTTCCAGCGCGAGGCGCAGGCCGCAGGCCGCTGCGCTCACGCCAACATCGTGGCCATCTACGACTACGCCCTGCACGAGGACAACCCTTACATCGCGATGGAATTCATCGACGGCTCGAGCCTGGCGCAGGTGATCCAGGGAAGCCGGCGCACGCCGGTCGATCGCGCCGCCTGGATCGTGCATCAGGTGCTCGCCGCGCTGGGCTGCGCGCACGGACACGGCGTGGTGCATCGCGACATCAAGCCGGCCAATGTCCTGCTTGCCATCGACGGCCACGTCAAGGTGACGGATTTCGGCATCTCGCGCCTGGGCGGCTCGTCATTGACGCAGACCGGCGCCCTGATCGGCACACCCAACTACATGTCGCCCGAGCAGCGGCGCGGCGAGGCGGTCGATGCGCGCAGCGACCTGTTCTCGACCGGCGCCGTGCTCTACGAGCTGCTGACCGGCGTGCTGCCGTTCGCCGGCCGCAGCTTCTACGAGGTCGCCGATCCGATGCTGTTCGCCGCCCCGGCGCCGCTGTCGCAGCACCTGCCCGAGGCGCCGCCGGCGCTGTCGTCGTTCATGAGCATCGCGCTGGCGCGCGATCCGTCGCAGCGCTTCGAGTCGGCGCTGCGGATGTCGGCGGCCCTGGCCGACGCGGTGCGCGGCATCGAGCCGCCCCGCCCCGTGGCGGCGCCAGCCGGCGGCCCGGCGGCAATGCCTCCAGCGCCGGCGCCGGCCGTATCGCCCGTGGCCGAGATCGAGCGCAAGCTGGCGTACTATGTCGGGCCCATCGCCCGCTTTCTCGTGCGCAACGCCGGCAACAAGACATCGTCGCTCGACGAGTTGTGCCAGTCCGTCGCCGCCAGCATCGAGCGGGCCGACCTGCGCGACGCTTTCCTGCGCGACGTACGTGGGCTGCTGGGCGCCGGCCTCGCGACCCAGGTCGCCAACGCCCCCACGACGGCGGCGAAGCTGCCGATCATCCAGGCCGATCTCGACCGGGCCCAGGCCGACCTCACGCGCTATATCGGACCGATCGCGCGCGTGCTCGTGCGCCGCGAGCTCGATGCCTCGGCAAACCTCGACGATTTGTGGCAGCGGCTCGCCACGCATATCGAGCGTCCCGCCGACCGCGCCGCCTTCCTGCGCGGACGCCCGCCGCGGTAGCACTCGCGATCGGTGGAAGGTGGGTCGCCACTGTCATCCCGAGCGCAGCGAGGATCTCCCGCCAGGGATGCACGGTGCGCCATTCGCGGGAGATCCCTCGCTGCGCTCGGGATGACAGGTGTGTCACCGACCCGTGATGCCACGTCGTAGGCAACACCCAGGATGACAACGCCGGCGCTCGACGTGCCGGCGGGAAAGGCGCGTCTGGGCCGCCTTTCCCGCAGATCATCCACAACGCCCGCGCCTGGCGGCGCTGCTACATGCGTGGCGGCAGCGCGATCCTGGCGTCGGTCAGCAGCTTCTCCAGCACCGGGATCGCCGGGCCCGGGTTGCCGCCGTCGCACTGCGACAGCGCCAACCCGGCATCGCCGTCGGCCTGCGTGTTGCCAAGGTAGCGGCGGTATCTGGCGGCCATCTCCTTGCAGTAGGCCAAGTCATTGGGCGCCGCTGCCACCTGGCCGCCGGTGAGCTCGACGCGGCGGTTCTGCGGCTCGCGCACGCCGTCGGCGGTCGGCACCAGCGGCTGGGTCTCGCCGCGGCCGACGGTGGTGATCGACGCCGCCGGCACGCCCTCGTGCACGAGGGCGGCCTTGACCGTGTTGGCGCGCCGCAACGACAACGCCATGTTGTAGGCGTCCGCGCCCGACTTGTCGGTGTGGCCAGTGTCGGTGATGCCGGGACTGCCACTGGCCTTGAAGGCAGCCGCCGCCTGCTTGACCGTGCTCAACGCCTGTGGCGACAGCGCCGTGCTGTCCCAGTCGAAGAACACCATGTATGACGCGGGTGGCGGCGCCGGCGGCGGCGGCGGCGCCGCAGCCTGCTCGGGCTGGCCGCATGCGCTCAGAAGGGCTGCGGTCGCGCCCAGAACCATCACTTTTCTGAACATAATCCCTCTCTCCCCTAGCCAACGCCGACCGGCACGGCGGCCGGTGCCTGGATCGCCTTGCCGTCGGCGCAGGAATTTTCAGGGCGGCGGCAAACGAGGGCTATCCGAAAGACGAACCGACGCGGTTTTATGGCTGCTCGCTCAAATGGTCCGCCGATGTTGTGGAAAGCTTACATCAGCCTGACTTTCCAGCGGCAGATACCCGCAAGCTCTTGATTCCCGGGGACCGACACTGTAGACGAACGGCCGCTCTAGCTGTCCCCATCGTCTAGAGGCCTAGGACACCAGCCTTTCACGTTGGTAACACGGGTTCGAATCCCGTTGGGGACGCCAGAACAAAACTCCAAAGAAAATCAATAAGTTATAGAGAAATAAGGCGAACCTTGCCGTAGCTCGTGACGGCCTTTGCCGTCGCCGTGGAACACCTCTCACGTGTCGTGCGCGTCACGCTCTGCCTGCCGCGCCCTCATCCTGGCCGAAGCGCCCGGATCGCAGGAGTTCGAGCGTCGTTGTGTCGCCGTCAGCCGCATCGAGCGCGGGCCCGAGGCCGATCGGCGCAGGTGCGAGGTTGACGATCCGCGTGAACAACGCCCGGAAATCGCCGCCGTTCGTGCCGGCGCCGTGCAGCGGATCCTGATGGCTCGAGAATGCTGCATCCATCTCCGCCCAGTCGGCTGCGCTGAAAGTTTTCTCGGCGAGAGGCAAGACCACGTCTTCTTCGATCCGCATGTGCTTCCAGTGAAACGTCGCATAGCTTTCGACCGAATCAAGGAACGCGGCTGCAGCCGTCAGACACCTGATTCTGCCCCAGCCGGAATTGGACAAGGCGTCAGCATCGACCGGCACCGGTATCTCGACGCACTCCCGGTATTCAGCCAGTGCCCGCCCGAGATGAGCGAGACGGTTCTTTCCGTCACGATGCTGCGCTGCAAGCTCGTCCAACGTCGGCGCCGCGTCGGGCGCATGCAGCCGCAGCAGCCGGAAGAGATAGGCGTCTTCCTTGGGATGATGGCATGCTTCGGGGAAGCCCTCGATGTAGGCGACCATCGCCTCGAGCAGGCGGAAATCGAGCGTGGCCCCTCGCTTCACCGCGTTCCTGGCAAGGTAGCGCAGACCGTGCAACACGGCCGCAAGCGAGCGATGCTCGTCAAGGATGGTGAGTGTCGCCTTGTGCATGGCCTCCTCCGGCGCCATCAGATGGCGCGCGAATGCCGGGCATCCGATGTTGGCAGGTGGTGATCGAATGCAGCGCAGATCAGCCGCACGGCCAAACGGCCAGCCTCGGTGACGCGCAACCGGCCATCCTGCAACGCGATCAGCCCTTCATCTGCAAACGACTGCAGCCGCCTGACATCGTCGTCGAAGATGTCTTCCGGCATCCCGTGCCGACGCGCGATATGCGGCAGATCGGCCTCGAATTCGCACATCAGGCGTTCGATGACATCGGCGACCAGCAGATCGTTCGAAGTCATATGCACGCCCCGCGCCGTTGCATACCGCCGGTCGCGGATCGCGGCCTCATACGCGTCCAGAGCCCCCGTGTTCTGCGCCAACCCGCCGGGCAGGCTGGAGATCGCTGTGGCACCGATGCCGATGAACGTGTCCGCCTGGATGTCCGTATAGCCCTGGAAGTTGCGCCGCAGACGGCCCGTATCGGCTGCGATCGCCAACGGATCGCCAGGCAGGGCATAGTGATCGAGGCCGATCTGGCGATAGCCGGCCTTCGTCAATATCTCGGCCACGAGGCAGGCCATGGCATGGCGCTGGCCCGTATCAGGCAGTGCCGCCTCATCGATGGCACGTTGCCGCTTGGCCATCCAAGGCACGTGCGCATAGCCGAAGACTGCAACGCGTGACGGCCTCAGGCGCACGGTCGTCGCCAGCGTCGCGGCCAGCGTTCCAAGCGTCTGGTGCGGCAGGCCATAGACCAGGTCGACGTTGATGCGCTCGATGCCTGCGGTGCGCAGCATCCGCATGCAGTCCGCCGTCATGGCCTCGGGTTGGATTCGATTGATGCCGCGCTGCACCGCCGGATCGAAATCCTGCACACCGATGCTGACGCGCGTCACGCCAGCCGCCGCGAGAATATCCACCAGGTCCGGTGTCACGTAGCGCGGATCAGTCTCGATGGAGATCTCGACATCGGACACTGGCGTGAAGCGGCTCATGACGTGGTTCACGATTCGGAGCAGCGCCTTGCCGCCGAGCTCCGTCGGCGTGCCGCCGCCAAGCTGCATCGCCATCAGCTTTCTGCCCTCGCCCAGGTCGGCGGCCAGCAGGTCGAGCTCGCGCTCAAGCAACCCGGCGTATGCCTCGATCTGTGACAGCTGGCGGGCGACCCGCGTGTGGCAGGCGCAATACCAGCAGATCGACCGGCAGAACGGCACATGTGCGTATAGCGCGATCGGCTGGCCGCCCGGCAAGGTGCGCAGCCATTCACCGTAGATCGATCCGTCTACGCCGGCATGAAACTGTGCCGCCGTGGGATAGCTGGTATAGCGCGGCACGGCGCGCTCATACCGCTGCGGACTCGCCTGGTGCTGCATCCTTCACCCGCCGATCAGCGATAGACGAGCACCGGAATCTTCGAATGGGTGAGCACCTTGATCGTCTCGCTGCCGACCAGCAGCGCCGCCAGGCCATGCCGGCCGTGCGACGACATGGCGATCAGGTCACACCCCTCCTTGGCGGCGGTGTCGATGATAGCCTGATAGGTGTGCTCGTCCTTCACATGCAAAGTTGCGCATCGAACGCCTGCGGCTGCGACCTCCGCCTCGGCCGCCGAGAGATACCGCCCGGCGTGCTCGGCCGTAAGCCGCTCATACTCGGCCGGCGTAGCGGTCACGATCACGGGATCGACGGCCAAGACGTGAAAGGGCTCGGTGACCGTCATCACCGTCATCCGGGCCCCCAGCGCCTTGGCCAGCGCCGCGGCCTTGCCCACAGCGCTTGCCGAAAGCGGGGAACCGTCGATAGGAACGAGAATGTGCCGATACATGCGCCTCCCTCCCGCACGGATTTCGGTGCAAATCTAGCCCACACGCGGATGGTGGACCTTGAGCTGCATCAAATGCCCGCCATCTCTTGGCTGGGCTTGCCGCGCAGAAGGTCGAAGGCCGCGACCTCGCCGATGACCGACGTCTCGGTTCGGACCCGCCTCGGCCGACAGGTCGCCCTGGTTCATACGCAACAACAGCCGCCGGGGTCGGCCGCGGGCGCGAGCCCGGCTGCTGATTGTCAGACGGCGCCCGGCGTCAGCCGATGAACCGCGACAGGATGGGATGCCGGGCGACGAAGCGCAGTCGAAACGCCAGCTCCTTCGGGGTCATCCTGCCGCCGTAGTGGCAATCGCACAGCAGGCGGTGCGCTTCGCCCGAAGTCAGCTCGAAGAAACGGGAGCCGTGGCCGAACGCGTCATTGCGCAGCCCCTCAGCCCTCAGGACCGGGTCGCTCGCCGCCAGCGCCAGCGGTGAATCCGCGCTGCGCAAGCTCGCGCGCTGGTCGGGCGACAGGAATTCGATGCCCCGCAGCGGCCGCACGCATCCACTGTGCGCATCGAGCAGCGCCGCCCATCGTTCCAGCTTCGCTCGCCGCGTCATGGCCGGTCTTGCGGCGTGCGTGTCCGCCGGGGACGTGGCCGCCATTGCGTCGATCTGGTCACGGGTTTTGAGTTCCATCGCAACCTCCTGCGCTTTTCCACGAGGCTGACGTGATGCTCCCCAAGGCACGGCCTCGCGTCCAACGTGCTGGCGCTTCAGGCGCCGGTCGCCGTTCAGGGCCGCCTTGGATTGCTCTCGCTACCGATACCCGACGGCGACAGGTGCGGGATGCCGCTGCAACGCCAAGGACGCGCTGAAGTTCCCGACTCCTGCGAACTGAAGAACAAATCCGCCGGGCCGAGACGGGAACTTGCCCTGCTGGCTGAGCGCCACGACACCGTCGTCGGCAGCTCCAGGAAGGACGACCCGCGCGACGTGGCCCACGGCAGCTTCGACACGATGATGAGCGGAGGCGCAGGCGTCGTCAACAGTTGGAAGAACAAGCTCGAGACCGTCCTGGCGACCATCGCGCCGGCCGCGCGATTGGCGGAGAAGCATCGCAGGATCGCCAAGCCCGGATCCGCGCGCCATCAGGCGCTTTCAGGCCACGGTCGGAGCCGGCGGGACGGGATGGCATGGACCACGCCCTCGGCGGCAAGCCGCTCGATGTCGGCGCCGCCGTAGCCCGCCCAGCGCGCCAGGATCTCGGCGTTGTGCTCGCCAAGGTCCGGAGCGACGAGGCCGGTCGCCTGCGGAAACGCCGAGAAGTTCAGCGGGCTGCCCGGCACCTGGAAGCGCCCCAGCACCGGGTCGTTGACATCGCGGATCGTGCCGCGCGCCAGCAGGTGCGGATTGCGCATCGCCTGCGCGACGCTCAACACCGGCGCGCAGGGCACCCGGCTGCGGCGCAGCACGTCCAGCGCCGCCTCGTCGCTGGGCTGCGCCGTGAGCCAGGCCTCGATGATCGCCACCAGCGCGTCGCGGTTCGCCATGCGCGCCGCGTTCTCGGCAAATCGCGGATCGGTCTGCAGATCCTCCCGCCCCATGGCGACGGTCAGCCGCCGCCACATGTCATCGCTGACCGGCACCACCATCATGTAGCCGTCGCGCGACCGGAACACGCCCAGCGGCGCCAGCTGCGTGTGGTAGCGGCCGGTGCGGTGCGGATGGACCGTGCCGCCGCTGGCGCTGTGCAGCTCGACCGACAGGCCGTGCGTGTGGAAGTAGAAGTCGATCAGGGAGATATCGAGATACTGGCCGGTCCCGCCCGGGCCGCGCCGCCAGTAGAGCGCCGCGTTGATGGCCGCCAGGGCGCTGATGCCGGCGCCGACATCGCCGACGGCGATGCCGGTCAACGGCGGCGCCTCGTCCGGCTCGCCGATCATCGAGGTGACGCCGGTATAGGCCTGCGCGATGAAGTCGAAGCCCGGCTGCTCGGCCAACGGGCCGCTTTGCCCGAAGGCCGAGATCGAGCACATGATGATCTGGGGATTGATGGCGTGCACCACCTCCCAGCCCAGCCCCATCCTGCCGATCACGCCCGGCGAGAAGTTCTCCACCACCACGTCGATCTTCGGCAGCATCGCCTTCAGGGCCTCGATCGCCGCCGGCTTGCGCAGATCAAGGCAGAGGCTCTTCTTCCCAAGATTGTGCTGCACGAAATAGGCGCTGCGCCCGTCCCTGATCAGCGGCAGGGCACGCGCCTGGTCGCCCTTCGGCGCAAGCTCGACCTTGATGACCTCGGCGCCCAGCTCGGCCATCTGCCGGGTCGCGACCGGCCCGGCGATGTATTGCGTGAAGTCGAGGACCGTGACCCCTTCGAGCGGTCCCTTCACGTCCCGCCCCGCACCAGCTTGCCCGGCAGCGCCTCCGTCGCCTCGCCGTCCTGCCGCGTCACCGCACCTGACACGATGGTGACGTCATAGCCGTCGGCCCGCTGCACCAGCCGGCGGCCACCGGCCGGCAGGTCTCGCACCATCTCCGGCGCGCGCAGGGTCAGCCCATCGAAGTCGATGACATTGAGGTCGCCCTTGCGCCCTGGCGCCAGCACGCCGCGATCGGCAAGGCCATAGAGCGCCGCGGTGCCGCTGGTCTGCTGGCGCACCACCTCCTCCAGCGCCAGCTTCGGGCCCCGCCGGCGGTCGCGCGCCCAGTGGGTCAGCATGTAGGTCGGCGTGCTGCCGTCGCAGATCAGCCCGCAATGGGCACCACCGTCGGAGAGCCCGAGCAAGGTGTTGGGATGCGCCATCATGGCGGCGATATCGGCGTGGTCACCGGCGGCGTAGTTGAAGGCCGGCATGAACAGGAGCTCCTGCCCATCGCGCTCGAGGAGCATGTCGTAGGCGACCTCGGCCGGGTCACGGCCCTCGCGCCGGCCGATCGCCTCGGCGCTCAGCTCGGGCGGCGGCTCGTAGTCAGGCGGGTCGCCCAGCCGGAACATGCGGTCGAAGCGCTGCGTCACCGTCCGCATGATGTCGCTTCTGTGGCTCACCCGCTCCCCGACGATCGCGTCGCGCACGGCCGGATCGCGCATCCGCGCGACCCGGTCCGCCAGCGGCAGCTCGGCAATCGCCCGGTACGCCTGCCTGGACACGAACGGGTGCAGGCTGCTCTCCAGGCCCAGCATGAAGCCGATCGGCCGGCCGGCCACCTGCGCCAGCAGCGGCTCGTTCTCCTCGCTGGCGCGCTTCGTCGCCGCCAGGATGCGCTTCCACTTGTCGGGATCGTCATTGAACTGCACCAGCAGGAACCACACCGGCCGTCCACTGATGCGCTGCAGGCGCCGCATCCAGGCGATCTCATCGTCGACGTCGCGGAAGTCGACGTTGACACCGATCGCCCCCTTGCCGGCGCGGCGCAGACCCGCCGAAATGCCGATCAACTCATCGACCGCGACCTCATAGCCGGGGATGTGGTTGCCGTGCTTGTCGCGGTGCACGTTCGTGCGCGAGCTGGTGAAGCCCAGCGCCCCTGCCGACATGGCCTCGGCCGCCAGATCCGCCATGCGCGCGATCTCGTCGGGCATCGCCGGAGCGTTGGTCGCGCCGCGCTCGCCCATGACATAGGCGCGCAACGCGCCGTGCGGCAGCTGGGCGCCGATATCGATCGCGCGCGGCATGCGGTCGAGTACATCGAGATATTCCGGAAAGCTTTCCCAGCCCCAGGGAATGCCCTCCGAGAGGGCCGTGCCGGGGATGTCCTCGACACCCTCCATCACGCCGATCAGCCATTCGTGCCGGTCGCGCTGCACCGGGGCGAAACCGACGCCGCAATTGCCCATCACGATCGTGGTGACCCCATGCCATGACGACGGCGCCAGCCACGGGTCCCAGGTCGCCTGGCCGTCGTAGTGGGTGTGAATGTCGACGAAGCCCGGCGTCACGAGACGGCCGGCGGCCGCGATCTCGCGGCGTCCGGGGCCGGCCTTGCCGCCGACCTGCACGATGCGGTCGCCATTGAGCGCCACGTCGCCATGGAAGGCTGCCGCTCCTGTTCCGTCGACGATCAGGCCGTCGCGAATCACCATGTCGTGCACGGGCTCCTCCCATTCGGTTCGTCTATCGCTGTCAACAGTACCGCATCCACCGGTCCGCGCTGTGCGCAAGGGCGCAGGTCAGACGTGCCCAATCAGCATTGGCGCATGCGGTGCAGTCCGACAGGATCGATGGCGCGTCGGCCTGAAACCGGGGCAAGCAGCCGGGACGCGCCGCGCCACGCATAAGATGCACGTCGGAGGGAGTTTGTGAGCTATCGCCTGGGTGTCGATATCGGGGGAACCTTCACCGATCTTGCGCTGTTCGACGAGCGCAATTCCGCAATGACCATCCACAAATTGCTGACCACGCCGGACGATCCCGCCAGGGCCGTGCTGCAGGGCGTGCACGAGCTGCTGGAGATGGCCGGCGCGCCGATCGAGCACGTCACGGCGCTGATCCACGGCACCACGCTCATCACCAACGCCGTGATCGAGCGCAAGGGCAGCCGGTGCGCGATGCTGACGACGGCCGGCTTTCGCGACGTGCTGGATATCGGCATCGAGAACCGGTACGACCAGTTCGACATGCGGCTGAAGTACCCTCGGCCGCTGGTCGAGCGCACGCTGCAGCTCGAGGTCAACGAGCGTGTCGGCCCGGACGGCGAGATCCGCCGCCCGCTCGACGAGGACGAGGTGCGCAGCGTGGTCGCCCGTGCGGTCGAGCGCGGCGCCGAAAGCCTCGCGGTCTGCCTGCTGCACGCCTACGTCCAGCCAGCCCACGAGAACCGCATTCGCGCCATTGTCAAAGGCGCATTCCCCGACCTGCCGGTCTCGACCTCGGCCGAGGTGCTGCCGTTCATGCGCGAGTTCGAGCGCTGGACGACGACGACGATCAACGCCTACACTCAGCGGATGGCCGATACCTACCTGCGGCGCCTGGAAGACGGGCTCGCCGGCATGCGCTTCGCCGGCCAGTTCTACATCATGGCTTCCAATGGCGGCACGGTGACACCTGCGACGGCAAGGCGCTTTCCCGTCCGCCTGCTGGAGTCCGGCCCGGCCGCCGGCGTGCTGATGTCGAGCCACCTCGGCCGGCTGCTGGAAGCACCCAACCTGCTCTCCTTCGACATGGGCGGCACGACGGCCAAAGGCGCGCTGGTCATCGGCGGCGAGCCGCAGAAGAAATACGAGCTGGAAGTCGCGCATGTGCATGAGCACAAGGCCGGCAGCGGCTTCACCGTCAAGATCCCTGTTATCGACATGGTGGAGATCGGGGCCGGCGGCGGCAGCATCGCCGACATCGACGAGCGCGGCGTCATCCGGGTGGGGCCACGCAGCGCCGGCGCCGTGCCGGGCCCGGCATGCTACGGCCGCGGCGGGACCGAGCCGACGATCACCGACGCCAACGTGCTGCTCGGCTTCCTCGATCCGGCATTCTTCCTGGGCGGGCGCATGCGGCTCGACCTGGAGGCCGCGGGCATCGCGATGCGGCAGCGCCTGGCCGAACCGCTGGGTGTCTCGCTGATGCGCGCCGCCTGGGGCGTGCACCAGACGGTCAACGAGAACATGGCGCAGGCGTTCCGCCTGCACGCCTCCGAACGCGGCTACGACTACCGCAATTTCACCATGACCGCCTTCGGCGGGTGCGGCCCGATCCACGCCGCGCGCATCGCCCGCATCCTGCACATACCGCGTGTGATCTTCCCCGTCGGCGCCGGTGTCATGTCGGCCTTCGGGCTGCTGGTGAGCCCGCTGTCGTTCGAAACCGTCCGTTCGCATCCGCTGGCCGTGGATCGCCTGACCGACCATGACCTCGCCGCTGCGTTTGCCGCCCCGATCGCCGAGGCCACGTCCTTCCTCGACCGTGCCGGCGTCCCGGCGCGCGACATCAGGGTGAAACGCCGCCTCGACATGCGCTATCGCGGCCAGGGCTACGAGATCGAGGTGGTCCTGCCGGATCCGGACGGGCGCCTGACCGGCGTTGCCGACCTGCCGGACCTGTTCAGCCACGAGTACGCGCGCATCTTCTCTGCCGCCCAGCTGAACGAGCCGCTGGAGATCGTGAACCTCAAGGTCGAGGCGCTCGGTCCGCGACCGGCGATGGCCAAGGGCTGCCATCTCGCGGGCATCGAGGGCGGGGCTCGGCTGAAGGGCAGCAGGCGGGTCTACCGGCCGGAGGCCGACGACCTCGTCGACTGTCCGGTCTACGACCGCTATGCGTTGCAGCCCGGTGACGTGGTCGCCGGGTCGGCGCTGATCGAGGAGCGGGAATCCACCTGCGTCATCAATTCGGGCGACGCGGTACGCGTCGATGCCGATCTGAACCTGATCGCCGACATTGCCCTCTCCGGAAGGAACTGAGCATGCGCCAGCTCGATCCCGTCAGCCTTGGCATCATGTGGGATCGCCTCAATGCGGTCACCAACGAGATCACGACCGCGCTGGTGCGTACCTCCTTCTCGACCATCGTGCGCGAGAGCTACGACCTGTCCGTGGTGCTGTTCGACGCGAAGGGACGTCCGATCTCGCAAGGACGCCTCAGCGCGCCCGGGCACAGCGGCACCGCCGCCAACACCGTGCGCTACATCGCCGAGAGCTTCCCCATCGCGGAGATGCGCCCCGGCGATCTTTTCATCACCAACGATCCCTGGCACGGCACCGGACACATCTACGACATGAACTTCGTCCGTCCGGCGTTCCGGCGCGGCGAGCTCGTCGGCTTCACCTTCAGCGACACCCACATGGCGGATATGGGCGGCGTCGGCTTCTCCGCCAACACGGCCGACAAGTTCGCCGAAGGCCTGCACCTGCCGGCCTGCCGCCTGATGCGGGACGGGGTTCTCGACCGCACGATCATCTCCATCATCCGCAGCAACGTGCGCGTCGCCGACCAGGTCATCGGCGACATGATGGCGAACGTCACCTGCAACGAGCTCGGCGAGCGGCTGCTGGTCGAGTTCATGGACGAGTACGAGATCGACGACCTGAGCGTGCTGGCCGATGCCCTGCTCGGCCAGTCGGAGCGGGCCATGCGCGCAGCGATCCGGTGTATCCCCGACGGGGTCTACGCCAACCGCGTGCAGATCGAAGGGCTGGGCACGCCGCTGACGCTCGCCGTCACCTGCGATGTGCGGGACGACGAGATCCACGTCGATTTCGCCGGCACCGATGGCCTGGTGCAGGGCGGCGTCAACGTGCCCTTCTGCTACACGCGCGCCATGTCGATCTTCGCGCTCCGTCTGCTCACCGTGCCGACATTGCCCGCCAACGACGGCTCGACCCGGCCGCTGCATTTCTCGGCGCCGGAGAACTGCGTCCTCAACGCCTTGCCGCCGGCGCCGACGGCGGGGCGGCATGTGGTCGGCCACTTCGTGACGCCACTGGTGATCGGCGCCCTCGCCGACGCCCTGCCGCATCGGGTGCAGGCCCAGTCCGGCATGATGGACCTGGTGAGCATCCAGGGCCGCCGTGGGGATGGCCGCGAGATCTCGACCATGTTCTTCGGCGCCGGCGGCTATGGCGCCATGGACGGCATGGACGGCATGGCGACGATCCCGACGCCTGCCAGCATGCGCGTCACGCCGACCGAGGTCTGGGAAAACCTCTACGGAACCACCATCGAGAGCAAGCGGCTGATCCCGGATTCCGGCGGCGCCGGGCGCTATCGTGGCGGGCTCGGCCAGGAGATCGTCATGTGCAATGACCGCGCCGGCCCGCTGGCCCTCGCCTTCTTCGGCCGCCAGACCGCTTTCCCACCGGCGGGCATCCGCGGCGGCGCCGCGGGAAGCCCGCACGGCTACGCGATCGAGGGCCGGCCCGTGCCGCCGATCGGACGCTCCACGCTGCAGACCGGGGAACGGCTGGTCATCCGCCTGCCAGGGGGCGGCGGCTACGGCGATCCGCGCGCCCGCGATCCCGAACGCATCCTGCAGGACGTGCGCGACGGCTTCGTCAGCGTCGACGGCGCTCGCCGCGACTACGGTGTCGCGGTCGACGTGGAAAACGCGACGGTGCGGCCGCTCTGAGCGTAGGGCTATCGCACATGGTCGGAAGTGTCTGTTTTCGACTACCTTCCCCCGCTTGCGGGGGAAGGTGGCGCGAAGCGCCGGATGGGGGGCGCTTCAACGCATATGGTGCATCCCATCAGCATCTGCGCTGTTGCGACACCCCCATCCGCCCTTTCGGGCACCTTCCCCCGCAAGCGGGGGAAGGTAGAAGCCGTCGCTGAGATTCGGCAACCCGACGCCATATGCGATCGCCGTGACTCTGAGGCAGCGGGGCCGATCAGCGCCGCAGCCTCGACATCGAGGTCGTACAGCGTGAGCAGCGGCCCGACCGCGCCGTAGAAGACCGTCCTGCGCGCGTTCATATCGTCATGTCTCGCAGCGTTGCGCCGCCAGCTCGGCGGCAGTGGTCGCTTCGGCCACGGCCTGGGTCAGCCGGCCGCCGTAGCCCGCGCGCACCGCGCCGACCGCGAACACCCCCGGCAGGGTGGTTTCGAAACGCCCGTCGGTGACCACGAAGCCGGCGGCGTCACGCGTCACCTCCGGCCCCAGCAACGCTGCGTGGGGTGCCAGCCCGACGAACACGAAGAGCCCGCTGCAGGCAATCTGCTCCTCGCTGCCGGTTTCCCTGTCGCGCACGCGGACGCCCTCGACACAAGAGGAACCCAGCACTTCGGTGATCTCGCTCGCGAAGCGCAGCCCGAAGCGTTCGTCCGTGGCGATGCGCGACACGTAGCTCCGGCGGGCCCGGAACTGCTCGCCGCGCGTGACGATCGTGATCCTGCTGGCGAACTGGCCGAGATGCAGCGCTTCCGACAGCGCCGCGTCTCCGCCGCCCGCAACCACGACTTCGGCACCGCGATAGAGGCCGCCGTCGCACCATGCGCACTGCGACACACCCTGCCCCGCGAGCCGCGCCGCGCCGGGGACGTCCAATGTTTTCAGGGCGGCGCCGGTGGCCACGATCACCTGGTTCGCGCGCCAGGCGCCCTCCGGGCCACGCAGCGTGCGCGTCGCGCCGCCCTTGATCGCGTCGATGCGCGACGGGATCAGCGTGACGCCCAGCGTCTCGTTCTGCCCGACGAGGCCGCCGGCTAGCTCGGCGCCCGCGACGCTGCCGGTGGCGGGCCATCCGTCCAGCGCGCCCACGTTCATCACCAGCCCGCCCGGCAGGCCGTCCTCGACGAAATGCACCACCGAGCATCCGGCCAGCGCCGCATGATGGGCGGCCGTGAGACCAGCGATGCCGCCGCCGATCACCGCAATGTCGAACCTGCTTCCTGCCATATGATCTTCTCCGGCCTCCGGCGGTCGGCGACCTTATCGCGCGACGAGCGCTTCCGCATCCTCCGACGCATCCGCGAGAAGCTGCGTCCAGTCGGCCGGCAGGCGTATTTCGCGCGTGATCCGGGCCGGCGGGAATCCCCATGACGGGCAATAGGCATTCTGCGGAATCGGGATGTCGCCGCCCGCGACCACGAGCACGATGTCATCAGGCGTGCGGGTCGCCGGAATGTCGCCGCGGCTCGCTTCCGCCTCCACCCAGTCCGGCCAGCGCCGATTGGCCAGGATGCGCTCGGTGAGCCAGGATTTCTCCCAGTCCGCCCGCCGCCAACGCCCCTGTTCCCAGAGGAAGCGGCGCACCTCGTCCTTGCCCAGGCCGCGCCGGGCGCAGTCCGCTGCGACCGCAGGCGCGATCAGCACCGTCGGCCGGCCGCTCCATAGGATGCCGAAGCCCGACGCCGCCGAGCCCATGACGCTGGCAATCTCGCGCAGCCCGCCCGTCACGTTGATCACGCTCTCCGCCCGCGTCAGCGTGACGGCGCTCTGGTCCGCCGCCATTCCGGCCTCGACATGCAGCGGCGCCCAGGGGCTTTGCGCTTCGTTCTCGGCCAGGCACAGCGTGTAGCGTCCCGGCTGTCCCAGGCCGGCGAAGGATACCGCCCCCGGCCAGCCGCCGCCGATATTGTTCATCACCAGCCGGATGGCGCGGCCGATCGTGGCGTTCGCCTGCCAACCCGGCCCCAGCGCGCCGAACCCGCCATTGATCGCCAGCAAGCGCGCCACGGGTCCGTTCACGACCAGCAGCGGCGTCACGTTCTCATCGGTCGTCTGCACGCCGCGAAGGTTGAACGCGGGATCCAGCAGGCACTCGACCGCGGCCAGCACCACTGGAAGATACTCCGGCCGACACCCCGCCATCACGGCGTTGGCGGCGGCCCGCTCCGTAGTGGCCAGCCCTTTGAGCGGCTCGACCTCGCCCAGCACCTCGGCGGGCCCCCGCGACGTGAAACGCAGCGCCGCCTTCACGCGAGCGATGGTCGGCGCCACCACCGGCAGGCCGTCAGTCCAGCCCCGGCGGAGAAACAGCTCCTGGACGCGTTCCGCCGCGTTCGGTCCGCGCACCACTTCGACGCGCTGGCGCGGGAAGTCGGCGGCGAGCGGCACCCTGCCGCTCATGCCCTGCTCGGCCGCGCGCTGCTTCAGCGTGTCGTCGACCCACGCGCCGGAAGCCTGCTGGCCGGCCGGCACGACGAGCCACAGGCTGTCGCTGTCGGTCATGCGGCGGCCGGTCCGGCCATCAGGCCTGCGCGTCGCGCAGGCGCGCCCGCCAGCTCTGCGGCAGCTTGACGGTCTTCGTGGTCGGGAAGCCGAGCATTCCGTTGTGCACGAACAGATAGCAGTTGGACCGCAGCGGATCGCCCGACACCGCGATCATGATGTGCTCGGGCCTCGTCACCACCGGCACCAGGCGATTGGGATCGTTGCCCGCGAAGGCCCTGGGCAGCTTGCCCAGCCGCACCCAGTCGTTCAGCGTGCGCTTGCCGGGCACGAGGTTGGTCCAACCCCAGAGATACTTCTCGAACAGGTGCGCAGGCATGCGCGCGTTCTCGTACAGCCAGCTCTGCATGTCCTGCTTGGTCATCGTCCTGGCGATGGTTTCCGCGATCAGCGGGCTCAGCACCAGCAGTGGCCGATAGGTGCCGGTCGCCAGGCCGACGGTGAAAACCAGCTCCCACCCCGTGTGCATGACCAGCGCGTTGCCGAGATAGGGCAGCACCTTCTCCGCGCTGTCACCGAACACGGAGACGATCACGTTGCCGCCGGTGAAGCGCGAGATCGTCACTGCGCTGTCGCCGGCCGGCGCGCCCATGTCGACCGACACCGTCGGCCAGTTGAGCCTGGCGAGGCAGTCCTCGTTCTCGGCCAGCACCACGCGCCAGGTGTTGCCGAAGGTCCCCTTGTCGTTCTGATGCAGCAGGAAGCCGGCGACATTGCGCAGGTAAAGCCGCCA
This sequence comes from Vineibacter terrae, assembly GCF_008039615.1. Taxonomy (GTDB): domain Bacteria; phylum Pseudomonadota; class Alphaproteobacteria; order Reyranellales; family Reyranellaceae; genus Vineibacter; species Vineibacter terrae. The sequence continues at coordinate 32,073 of NZ_VDUZ01000041.1, forward strand.
GAACCGGCCAACCGAGGTGTTGGGCTGGAAGCCGTCGCGCAGCGCGCCCTGCTCGTAGTTGAAGCCCAATTGCTTGATCAGCGGACCGTTGAGCACGATCAGCGTCTCGGCGCCCGGCGTATTGCCGGAATGCTCGACCCCGTACTCCGGATCGGCCATGGCCTCCGCCAGCGCCACCAGGATCGGCATGTACTCCGGGCGGCAGCCGGCCATGACGCCATTCGCGGCGACGTTCCATACCGTGGCCAGACGGTTGTCGGGCGGCAGCTTGCCGATCAGATGATCCGGCGCAAGGTCCGTGAAGGCCAGGAACGCCGCAATCTTCTCCTTGGTCGGCGGCACGATCGGCAGCCCGTCGCTCCAGCCATTCTCCAGGAACAGCCGGTTGACCTCCTCGAAGCTGCCGTCGAGCACGATCTCCTGCGGGTCGGGGTCCTTGACCGCGGTCACGGCCGCGATCTCGCCGGTCAGGTTCCGGATCACATGCTCGACCGTGGTGCCGAGCACATTGCGGCGCAGGTCGGCATCGGTCTGAACGTCGACATGCCCTGGAACGGTGGCCAGGGCGAGGTTGGGATAACCCAGGCCGACGGACGTCGTCTTGGCCTGCCCGAGGAAGCCCTCGCAGCACAGCGACGACGTCGGCACGCCGGCTTCTTCTGCAATCGCGCTGACCCGCAACACGGCGGGCGTGCAGCTCCCTCAACACCCCATGCCGGAAACGACGGCATCAATCTTCAGCGACTTGATCTTGCCCGGCAGCTCCGCCAGCACCCGATGCTCCTCGTCGCCATGCGTCGAGCCGAACGCATCATGGTCGATGAACGTCATGTTCGAGTAGCGGCGCGACAGCTCCTCCTTGAGCATCGGCCAGATTTCGTCGCCGCGGAACAGATTGTCCCACAGGAACGCGATCGTCTTGCCCTCGAGCGTATCGAGCCGCCTGGCCAGCGGCTTGATGTCGACCGTCTTGGCGCCGCGCGGCCAGACCACCGGATAGCTGCCGTTGTCCCGCTGTGCCATGCGCTTCTCCATCCCGTCGTGTTGCTTGCTTGTGGATCTGTACTAACCGCGCCTGCGCCCGAGAGACAGTGTTCCGATGGCGTGGCAGCTCTGCCGTGAAAGCTTACCTCGAGCAGCGGGCCTTCTGGCGATTCCCGAGACACACACGTCATCCCGAGCGCAGCGAGGGATCTCCTGCGAATGGCGCACCATGCGTCTTTCGCAGGAGATCCCTCGCTACGCTCGGGATGACGGCGGCTATGCGGTTGTAGACGCCGCCTACTTCTTGCGTATTCCAGTATAGCGCCCGTTGCGGAACGCACGCCGCCGACTTGTTGACATCGCCTGTCAGGCAATGGAACGTTACGTCCAAGCCGTCGACCGAGCGGCTATCGGGGAAACATCAAGCGGCGTTTCCGGCAGCAGCCATCGCATATCCGCGAATCGCCATGACCTTGCGGCGCAGCCGCCGGCTCGGAGCCGGCCCGTTGCGTCTTGTCACGCAGCCCGCCCACGCGGGCGATTTGGGAGGGATCGCATGCTGACCATCCACAGACGTTCCGTCGTGCTGGGCGTGCTTGGTGCCGCTGCCGCGAGCAGCCGCGCCACCGCACAGTCTCCGGTCAAATGGGACATGTACTCCATGGTCGGCGTCACGCATCCCATCACGCTGCGCTACAAGGCCTTCGCTGACGAGGTGAAGACGGCCACCGGCGGCAAGCTCGACATCATCGTGCGTCCTGCCGGCGAGCTGCCGTTCCGCGCCACCGAGGTCGTCAAGGTCACCGGCGACAACCAGGTGCAGCTCTCCGAGGGCTACCAGGGTTTCATTTCAGGCGCCGTGCCGCTGGCCTCGATCGCCAGCCTGCCGTTTCTGGTGCGCAACGGCGAGGAGCTCGAGAAAGTCTGGCCGATCATCGACAAGTACACAGCCGTCGAGTTCAAGAAGTCGGGCGTGCAGACATTGTTCCACCACACCTGGCCGGTGCAGAACATCTTCGGCCGCGGCAAGCCGATCAAGACTGTCGATGATTTCAAGGGGCGCAAGATACGCTCCACCGACGGCAAGCAGGCCGAGATGCTGAAGCAGCTCGGCGCCTCCTCCGTCAGCCTGACCACGGCCGAGGTGCCGGTCGCCATGGAGCGCGGCGTCGCCGAGGGGTTCATCACCGCAGGCTTCAATATCATCGGCGCGAAATGGTACGAATTCGTGCAATGGGGCTGGCTCGGGGATGTTCATATCGGCGGGCCTGACTACACGCTGGTCAACGTCGCCGCATACGACAAGCTCGACGCCGATACGCGAGCGAAGCTTGATGCCGTGGCCAAGGACTATGCGCCGCGCTTCCGCGCTGCCAACCTCGGCGACGAGGCAAAGGACCTCGATACGTTGAAGACCAAATACAAGGTCGATCTGTTCGTGCCGCCGAAGGAGCAGGTCGACGCCCTGATCGAGAAGATGAAGCCGTATTGGGAGCAATGGGCGTCCGGCCACGGCGCCAACGGCGTCGCCATGCTCAAGGAGATCCGGGCCGCCCTCGGCAAGTGAAGCGAATCCAGGTTGTCGATATTCGTCGGGATGGCCGCGTCGAACGCCGGTACCTGAAGGAGTGAGCCGTGCAATCACCGCCGCCGACCGCCAGCGCCAATCCACCCGACCGCGGCGCGGTCGATCGTGTCGTGGGGCGCATAGCGCATGCCGGCGCTCTGCTTGCCGCTGCCGCCATCGTCGCCATCCTCGTGATGGTGTGCGCCGAGACGGCGCTGCGCCAGTTCCGGGTCTCACTGCTGGTGACCGACGAGATCGCCGGCTACCTCAACGCCGCAGCGGTCTTTCTCGGGCTGGCCTGGACCTTGCGCGAGGGCGGCTTCATCCGCGTCGAGATTCTGTACGATCGCGCCCGGGGCATTGTCGGATCAGCGCTGCGCTGGCTGATCGGGCTTACGTCGATCGCGTTCGCGGCGATCATGCTTTGGGTCTGCGCGCGGCATGTCCTCTACGCGCTGCAGCACGACACGCGCGCCGTATCGATCATCGAGACGCCCGAATGGATACCCCAGTCGGTCATGGTGATCGGCCTGGCGATCCTGTTGCTGCAGCTGCTCGCCTGGCTCGTTGCCCGCTTCCGCAACATTCCCTGACCGGCCGTGCGATCACGCCCGCGTTGTTCATCGCTCCCTGGTGACCGGATCCCATGAATCTCGAGTTGCTGACACTGATCCTGATCGCGAGCCTTGCCGTCATGCTGACGGCCGGCCAATGGACCGCCTTCGCGCTCGGCATCTGTGGCGTGCTGGTGCTCTACCTCAGCAAGGGCTTGCTCGGCCTCACCGCGCTTTCCTCGGTGGTCTGGAACAACGCCAACAGCTACATCCTGATCGCCGTGCCGATGTTCCTGCTGATGGGAGAGGTCATCCTGCGCAGCGGCGTCAGCGGCTATTTCTACCGCGGCGTCGTCGTCCTGCTCGGCAGCCTGCCCGGCGGCCTGCTGCACGCCAACATCACGAGCTGCGCGGTGTTCTCCGCGGTCTCGGGATCCAGCGTCGCCACCGCCGCCACGGTGGGAACCGTGGCCATTCCCGAGATGCTCAAGCGCGGCTACGAACCGCGGACGGTGTTCGGCTCGCTGGCCGCCGGCGGCACGCTCGGCATCCTGATCCCGCCGAGCATCATCATGGTGCTGTATGGCGCCCTGGTGGAGGAATCGATCGCCAGGCTGTTCATGGCCGGCGTCCTGCCCGGCCTGCTCATGGCTGCCGTCTTCATGACCTTCATCGCGCTGCTGCTGCTGTACAAGCCGCACTATGCGCCGCCGCGCGGCGCGAAAGGGGCAAGACCGCCGGCCGGCGACGTCGTCCACGTCTTTCCCGTCCTGGGCCTGCTGGTCGTGGTCCTCGGCAGCATCTATTCCGGCATCGCAACGCCGACCGAAGCCTCGGCGCTCGGCGCCTTCGGCGCCATCCTGCTCGCGGTGGGCTATCGTGCCTTCTCCCGCCGTGTCTTCGCCGAAGCGCTGATGTCCACGGTGAAGACCACCTGCATGGTGACGCTGATCATCATCGGTGCCCAGATCCTGTCCACCGCCCTCACCTATTCCGGCGTGAGCCGGACCGTCAGCGAGTGGATCATGGGCCTCGGCCTGGGCAAGTGGGAGTTCTTCGTCGCCCTGGTCATGCTCTACATCGTGCTCGGATGCTTCGTCGACGGCATCTCGATGATCTACATGACCCTGCCGGTCTTGCTGCCGGTGGTGAAGGCCTTCGGCTTCGACCTCGTGTGGTTCGGCGTCGTCCTCACCGTGCTGATCGAGCTCGGCCAGATCACGCCGCCCGTGGGCCTCAACCTGTTCACCATCCATGCCATCTCCGGCGGCCACAAATTCGCCGAGGTCGCGATCGGCTCGACCCCGTACGTGGCCCTGATGCTCCTGGTCATCGCGATGCTCGCGTTCTGGCCCGAGATCGCGCTCTGGCTGCCCAACACCATGCGCGGCTGAGCGGCGGCGTTGCGGCTCCCATCACGACCGCCCGTAGACCACGACCGCAGCCAGAGCTTCTTCGAGGCCGATCACGCCGCCGCCGTTCTCCTGCACCGCGATGCTGGCACCCTCGACCTGGCGTGGCCCGGCCTCGCCGCGCAGCTGGGTGACCAGTTCAGCGCACATGGACAGCCCGGTAGCGCCTATGGGGTGGCCCTTGGACACCAAGCCCCCGGACGTGTTGACCGGCACCTTGCCACCCAGGGCCGTAGCCCCGCTCGCGACGAACGGCCCCCCTTCACCCTCGCCACATAGGCGCAGCATCTCGCACTGATAGAGCTCGCAGTACGAGGTGGCGTCATGCACTTCCGCCACATCGATATCCGCAGGGCCGATCCCCGCCATCCGGTAGGCGCGGTCGGCGGCAGCGCGGCTCAGGCCGGGCTCGTCCAGAGCCCGATACTTGCCGCCCGCGAGTCCGATGCCGCGAATGGCGATGGCACGCGCGCGCACCTCGGGTGGCTGGCGGCGCAGCCAGTCGCCCGAGCACACCAGTGCTGCGGCTGCCCCATCGCCGATAGGCGCGCACATGGAGCGGGTCAGCGGCTCGCTCACCAGCCGGTCCGCCAGCACCGCTTCGGGCGTGGTCGTGAAGCGGTACTGGGCATTGGGATTGAGCGCGCCGGCGTTGTGGTTCTTGGCGCAGGCATAGGCGATCTGCTCCACGGTGGTACCGTAGTGCTGCATGTGCAGCAGAGCCTGCATGGCATAGGTGTCCATGGGCGCGGAGCGGTCCGGCCCGGTGCTGAAGCTGCGGCCGAGGCCGCGCGCGACCGCGCCGTAGTGGCCGATCCAGTCCTGTGGGTCGATCTGGTCCATGCCCTGCGCGAACGCGGCGAGCACGCGCGCCGGATCCACGGGGTCGTAGAGCTTCTCCACGCCGATGGCCAGCGTGAGCTGGGCGTCGCCGGCCTTGATCTCCTTATAGGCGCCGGCCAGCGCCAGGCTGCCGGTTGCGCAACCACCCTCGACGTTGATGATGGGCGCCCGGTCCGGGAACAGACCTTCCCGCACCAGCGGGATGAAGCACACGTTACCGCGGATGGCGGACTGGCCCCAGACATGCATGAGGCAGCTGCCGAACCAGGCCGCCTCGATCTCGTCGCCGCGGGCCAGGCCCGCGTCGGCCAGGGCGCCCAGGTAGGCCTGTCGTGTCAGCTCCTTCAGCGACTTGTTCGGCCACCGGCCGAACGGCATGCAGTGGCTGCCGACGACGTAGACATCCGTGTCGTTCATTTGAGATCCCTCCGTGACATCAGACCAGACGCTCGCGGCCTTCCCAGAACCGCTTGCGGATCTCGGTCTTCTGCACCTTGTTGTTGTTGCTGCGCGGCAGCTGTTCCCAGAACTCAACCGATTTGGGCACCTGCACGCCGCCGAGCCGGACGCGTACCAGTTCCTGGATTTCCGCGGCGTCCGCCTGCGCATGGGGCTTGAGTTCGACCACGGCCTTGATGGCTTCGCCCCACTTGGTATCGGGTACGCCGATCACCGCGCAGTCCTGCACCGCGGCATGGCCCAGGATGACCTGCTCGACCTCGACGCTGAAAACGTTGAAGCCGCCCGTGACGATCATGTCCTTCTTGCGGTCGACGATGTAGACGAAGCCTTGCTCGTCCTTGAAGCCCACGTCCCCCGTGTGGTGCCAGCCGAAGCGCCTTGCCTCCTCATTCGCGCGCGGATTGAGCAGGTAGCCCTGGAACACCATGCCGCTGCGCGCGACGATCTCGCCCTTGCGGCCGGGCGGCAGGAGGTTGCCCTCGTCGTCCATGATCTCCACGCGCGTGCCCAGGGTCGCGCGTCCACAGCTCGCGAAGCGGGCCGGAGCGCCCGGCGCCGTCGCCTCCAGCAGGTCGGCCGTGGACAGGAAGGTCAGCAGCATCGGAGCCTCGGCCTGGCCGAAGGATTGGCAGATGCAGGGACCGAACACCTCCATCGCCTCCCTGAACTTGTCCGGCGCGATCGGTGCAGCCGCGACGATCAGGTATTGGAGGGAGCTGTAGTCGTATTGGCGGACGTCCGGATGCGCGAGAATCATGTAGATCAGCGTCGGCGGCAGATACATGTGCGTGACGCGGTGCCGCTGGATCGCCTCCATGATCGCGACTGGCTCCGCTTTGCGCAGCACCACCGAGGTGGCGCCGCCGGGGATCATCCACATGGCAACGGCGCCGGCGCCGTGCGTCATCGGCGCGGCCACCAGATGCACCGGCGCTCCCCTGGCGGGGCAGCTCGTCCACAGCGCCGCAGTCACCGCGTCCCAGGTCCGGTGCGTCCATACGGCCGCCTTGGACAGCCCGGTGGTCCCGCCCGTGGGCACGATGGCGATCACGCGGTCCGGATCGTCGGGAACTTCGGGCACCGGGCCAGGCTCCAGCGCCATCAGGATATCAAGCGAATGAGTGGCGGCCGGGTCCTGACTGTCGATGCAGACGATGGTCTTCACGCTCGGCGTGCGTGCCGCGATCTCGCGCATGTCGGCGGCCAGCGAACTGTGGAAGAACAGCACCGAGCAGCCGGCCTGGCGGAGAAAGGCCGCGTTGACCTCGACCGGATTGCGCACGTTCACCGGAACCCAGGGACAACCAAGCCGCATCGCCGCGACGATGCAGACGAAAGCGAGCGCATCGTTGGGCGAGTACACCGCCACTCGGGCTCCGTCCGGCGTGCCGGCAGCGAACAGTCCGCCCGCGATGCGTGCCGACATCTCGTCAGCCTGAGCGAAGGTATACGACTTGTCGGGATCGACGAAGGCCAGGCGCTGCGGATCGCGCTGAAGGCCATGGTGGAAGTAATCGATGATGCGCATGGAGATCGCCCTCGGTAGCGGCTCAGTCCAGGGACAGGTTCAGCGAACGGGCGATCGGGCCCCAGCTGTTGCGGTCCTGGGCCGCCCGCTCGCCGAATGCGGTGGGTGTGGAAGGCGCCGCGAAAAAACCCTGCGTCTCCAGCACCTTGCGGACGGCCGCATCCTCCAGCGCCTGGTTGACCAGCTTGTTCATGCGCTCGACGGCGAGTGGCGGCGTGCCTGCGGGGGCGAAGACGCCGTACCACAGCACGGGCGCGAAGTTCAGGCCCTGCTCGACGAATGTCGGCACGTCGGGCAGCATGGGAGCACGGCGGGTACCCATGACCCCAAGGACCTTCATCTGACCTTTGTCGAGGTATTGCGCCACTTGGCCGTAGATAAGCAGCGAAACATCAATCTCCTTGTTCAGCAACGCGGAGATAAGCTGCGGCACGCCCTGATAGGGTACGTGCGTCACGCTGCCGTCCAGTGATTCGTTCAACCGTGTCAGCATCAGGTGCGATGAGCTCGCCACACCGAAGCTGCCCCAGTTCACCTTGTCCTTGTTGGCCCTGGAATAGGCAGCCAGTTCCTTCATGTCCTTCACAGGAACAGTGCTGTTGGCGGCGAGAACCACGGCAAAGTCGGCGACGCTTGCGACCGGTACGAGATCCTTCTCGGCGTCGTAGGTGATCTTCTTGAAGACGTGCGGATGAATCGTGACCACGTCCGACAGCACGAGGCAGTAGGTATAGCCATCCGGAGCGGCGTTCTTGCATGCCGTGGTGCCAATCATGCCGCTGGCCCCTGCCCGGTTCTCCACGATCAGACGCTGGCCCGACTGCCGTGTGATGGAGTCGCCCAGCGTGCGCGCCAGCAGGTCGGCGCCGCCGCCCGCAGGATAGACCACGATCATGCGCGTCACCTTGGACGGAGAGGCGTCCTGGGCGGACGCTGCGGCGCAGCAGGCCAGCGCGACAAAGGCGAGCACAGTGCAGAACAGTCGCTTCATGGCCGTCTCCGGATCTTGTCTTCGGGCTCCTCACAGCCCGGGACAAAGCTTAGGCACATTTCGGATATAATACAATCTTATTGTATTAATAATATTCCTAGATAGCCGCGATGAGATGGGGTTTCGGGCTTTACTTATTGCAATTCCCTTGCAGTTGTTCGCGGCACGGCAAAAGCCCACCGACAGAACCGTCGGCGGTCTCGCAGAAGAAAAATGGAAAGGAGAGGCTATTCGCCGATCAGCCGGCGCGCCCAAACCGCATCGGCGGGGTCGATCAGCGACTGCTGCACACGAAGGAAGATCTGAAAGTCGGCATCACCGACTTCAGCGTAGGTGCGCTCCAGTCTCACCCATTGGCGGCTCAGCAGCCGTTCCACCAGCTTACGGCCTTTGGCGGAGGTGGACAGCGTCCTTTGCCGGCGGTCCGTCTCGCCAGGCTTGACGAGCAGATAGCCACCGTCCACCAGCTTCTTCATCGGTAGGCGAATGTTCTGGTGCGTGACGTGGAGGACCTCCAACACCTCGTTCACTGTGATGCCTGGCGCCTGCAAGGCCACCATCAGAATCCGATGGTGCGGCCGTCCCATGCCCAGGGCCGCCAGCGTGTCGTCCGCATCCGCCGCCAGCGACATGTTGACAAAGAAGTGCAGCAGCAACCCCTTCATCAATTTCGAGCGCCTGTCATTGGTGTTGAGATCAGCGGAGGAAGACATGTCGTTGCTCGCGGCTTGGCCTAGAGTTCCCGTCAAAACCTCAGGATCCTAGCGACTTCCTCCTTGGCGGTCCCGCGCCACGTGACGGATATGCAAAGGAGCTTCGATCGACGAAACTGGCAGGAGCTTGCGTCGCATTGCTCACGCCTCTCTGCTCAGGGCCCGCCCCCATAACTGGGCTGATGCGATTCCCATGCGCAAGGCTTGGACAGCGACCAAGATCGCGCGTCCTCAGTATCGTGGTCAAACCGAAGCCTCAGATGATTGTGGGTCGGTGAGATGGACCTGGTCGATCAGCGAGAAACGATGTTCGTTCGCCTCGCCAAGCACAGGGTACGAGGCGCGCGGGTAGTCGCCATGGCGCGTCTCAGCCATCCTCATCAGCCTGATCTCTAGCGGTCAGCTTTTGAGCGTCACAGACCGATCCGCGATACGTCCGTCGCCACGTATCAGCGCCGCGTCCTCGATGCGCAGGCTCACGGTCTCGGTGCCGTTCCAGCGGTCGATGCGCAATGTTCCGGCGACATGCAGGGTGGGCGAGGTGGTATCGGCCAGCGCCGTCCCCAGCGGCTCGCCGGCGGCGCGGAACGCGATCGCCGACACCCGCGCCCCGTCGCTGCCGACCAGGGTGCAGCGGATATGGGCGTCGCCGACCGGGCGCGACCATGTCGCGCGCACCTGCGGCAGCACGAAGCGCGGCTCGGGATTGCCGGCGCCGAACGGGCCGACCTGGGCGATGCTCTGCACCAGCGCGACGCAGGCCGCCTGCGGGCTGAGCGCGCCGTCGACGGTCAGGCTGCGCGGCGGCGGCGATGCGCCGGTCGCTCCGGCCACGTGATCGGTGAAGAAACGGGTCCAGTCGGCCAGGCGGCCGCGCTCGATCGTCAGCCCGGCCGCCGCGGCATGGCCGCCGCCGTTGACCAGCAGCCCGGCCTGGCGCGCGGCGATCACGATGCTGCCCAGGTCGACACCGCGCACCGACCGGCCGGAGCCCTTGCCGAGCGCGCCGTCCATGCCGATCACGAAGGTCGGCCGATGGAAGCGCTCGACCAGGCGGCTGGCGACGATGCCGATCACGCCGGGATGCCAGCCCTCGCCCACCGCCACCACGGCCGGCGGCACCGCGCCGGCGCCGTCGATCTGCGCCACGGCGGCGTCGAGCACCGCCGCCTCGATGGCGCGGCGCTCGGCGTTGTAGGCGTCCAGCCGCATGGCCAGGCCCTTGGCCTCCTGCGGATCGTCGGTCGACAACAGCCGTGTGCCCAGGCCGGCGGCGCCGACGCGGCCGCCGGCGTTGACGCGCGGCCCCAGCAGGAAGCCGAGATGGAAGGCGCCGGCGGGCTCGCTGATGCGCGCCACGTCAGCCAGCGCCGCAAGGCCGGGATTGCCGTAGTTGTTGAGGATCTTCAGGCCCTGGCGCACCAGCATGCGGTTGACGCCGGTGAGCGGCACGACATCGCACACCGTGCCCAAGGCCACCAGATCGAGCCAATCGCGCAGGTCGGGCTCGGGCCGCTGCGCGCCATACCAGCCGGCGGCGCGCAGCGCGCGGTTGACGCCCACCACCAGCAGGAACGCCACGCCCACCGCCGCCATCTGCTTGTGCGGGCTGGGCTCGTCCTGGCGGTTGGGGTTCACCACCGCCACGGCGCGCGGCAGGCGCGGCTCGGCCTTGTGATGGTCGACCACGACCATCTCCAGCCCGGCTTCGGCAGCCGCCTCCAGCGCCTCGAACGCGGTGATGCCGCAGTCGACGGTGACGGCGATGGCGACGCCTTCCGCGCGCAGGCGCAGCAGCGCCGGCGCGTTGGGCCCGTAGCCTTCCTTCAGGCGATCGGGGATGTAGGCCCGGATGTCGCCGCCCACGGCACGAAAGAAGCGCAGCAGCAGCGCCGAGGACGTGGCGCCGTCGACGTCGTAGTCGCCGAACACGGCGATCTTCTCGCCGGCGCGCACCGCGCGCACGAGGCGGTCGACGGCGGCGTCGAGGTCCTTGAGGTGCGACGGATCGGGCAGGAAGCGCCGCAGCGTCGGCTCCAGGAAGTCGCCGACGGCGTCCGCCGCGACGCCGCGCGCCGCCAGCAGCCGGGCCACCGCATCGGGCAGGCCGTGACGCTGGGCGATGGCCATGGAGCAGGCCTCGTCCCCCTCACGCAGCATCCAGCGCCGGCCCGACAGCGATCGTTCGACTCCCAGGAACGCGGACTCGATGGCGACGGCGGGTACGGGGGCGAGGGCCAGCGTCATGCGGCCGTCACGGAAGCACCGCGACGATCCGCCGGCAAGGGCCGCGTCCTGTGTTAATCACGGATAACTTGCGCCCAGGCGGCCGCCCCGGCAGGCGAAAGGACGCAGGGCGTGCAGGTCATCGAGTACCGGCTATCGGTGGGCGGTGAGGCGCGATTGTCATCCCGAGCGCAGCGAGGGATCTCCCGCGAATGGCGCACCCTGCGTCGCTTGCAGGAGATCCCTCGCTGCGCTCGGGATGACGGGTGTGTCAGCAGCGATTCCAGGTATTGGCTCAGTGGGCCAGCTCGAGCCCCGGCATCGAGCCATCCTTGCGCCAGCGGTCGAGCAGCCTGATGAACGCGATCGGCCCGCGCCAGTACTGGTTGTTCCTGGCGATCCGCATATCGAATTCGCCACCCTCGTTGTTGTAGTAGCCGGGGGTGCACTCGCGCAGGAAGGGCTGGCGTCCGACCGCGAGCTTCACGATCGTGTCGCCCCATTCCTTTTCCGCTTCAGCGGTGGGCTCCAGGGTCTTGATCCCGCGCGCGCGGGCCTCGGCGATGATGAAGGCGATATGCCGCGCCTTCTCGTCGAGCATGTGCTGGAAGTTGGCGCTCTGGCCCGACTGCCTTGTGGCGACGATGAAGCAGTTGGGAAAGCCGCGCGTCAGCAGGCTGTGCAGCGTCTCGGCGCCATCCTTCCATTTGTCGGCCAGCGACTGCCCGCCGCGGCCGTAGATGTCGAAGCCGACATTGTCGATATAGTCGACGCCGACCTCGAAGCCGGTGGCGTAGATCAGGCAATCGAGCGGATACTCCCGGCCTGCCACGACGACGCCCGTCTCGGTGATCCGCTCGACGCCCCTGCCCCTGGTGTCGACGAGATGGACATTGGGCCGGTTGAAGGTCGGCAGGTACTCGTCGTGGAAGCACGGCCGCTTGCAGAACTGGTTGTACCAGGGCTTCAGCGCCTCGGCGGTCTGCCGGTCCTCGACCACGGCATCGATGCGCGCCCGCACCTGCTCCATCTTGCGGTAGTCGGCGAGCTGGATCAGGGCTTCGGGATCCTCGACCGGCTGGCCTGCCTGCGCCCGCCGGCGAGCCGCCAGCAGGATGTTGCCGATCAGGTCGGTCCAGCCGTCGTTCACCAGGTCGACGTCGAACTCGCCGCCGGAAATCACGGTGGTGAAGTTGTCGATCCGCTCCTTGTGCCAGCCCGGCTTGAGGCTGCGCGCCCATTGCGGGTCGGTGGGATGGTCGTTGCGCACGTCCACGGACGAGGGCGTGCGCTGGAAGACGAACAGCTCCTTGGCGTCCCGCCCCAGGTGCGGAACGCACTGCACCGCCGTGGCGCCGGTGCCGATGATGCCGACCCGCTTGTCCTTCAGCCCGGCAAGCCCGCCCGAGCTGTCGCCGCCGGTATAGGCATAGTCCCAGCGGCTGGTGTGGAAGCTGTGGCCCTGGAAGCGCTCGACACCCGCAACGCCGGGCAGCTTCGGGCGCCCCAGCGTGGTGCCGCCGGCCAGGATCACGAAGCGAGCGGCCAGCCGGTCGCCCCTGTCGGTCACCACCGTCCAGCGATCGAGCGCGTCATCCCAGCGGACCTCGTTGACGACGGTCTGGAACACGGCCCTGCGGTACAGGTCGAAATGCCGGCCGATGCGCTGCGCATGCGCTAGCAGCTCGGGTGCCTTGGCGTATTTCGTCGTCGGGACGTAGCCGGTCTCCTCGAGGAGCGGCATGTAGATGTAGCTTTCGGTGTCGCACGCCGCGCCGGGATACCGGTTCCAGTACCAGGTGCCACCGAAGTCGCCAGCCTTCTCGACGATGCGGAAGTCGTCGATGCCGGCCTGGACCAGGCGCGCCGCGGCGATCAGGCCGCCGAAGCCGCCGCCGACAATGACGACCTCGCTTGCCGCCACGATCGCCGGCCGGGTGAAGCCGGGGTCGGCATGCGGGTCGTCGAGATAATGCTCGAACGCACCCACCGTCCTGACGTACTGGGTGTTGCCGTCCGTCCGGATACGGCGGTCGCGTTCGATGCGGTACCTCTCGCGCAAGGCCGCGGGGTCGAACCCCGGGGCTCCCGCGCCATCGGCGCCAGACGTGCCGTCGGTCACACAACGCCTCCTTGGCGGAACACGCGCGTCAGCGGTCCCCTGCTAGACCTTCTCGAGCACATGGATGGCGCAGGCCGAGCCCATGCCCGGGCCGCCGCCCACGACATGCGTCAGGCCCAGGCGGGCGCCTTCGACCTGGCGCTCGCCGGCGGCGCCGCGCAGATGCGTCGACACCTCGTAGATGTTGGCGATGCCGGTGGCGCCCAGCGGATGCCCCTTCGACAGCAGGCCGCCCGAGACGTTCACCGGGACGCGGCCGCCGAGCTGGGTGTCGCCCGAATCGATGAGCTTTCCGGCGTCGCCGTCGGCGCACAGGCCCAGGTTCTCGTAGTGGACGATCTCGGCGGTCGCGAAGCAATCATGCAGCTCGACCAGGTTGATGTCCTGCGGCCCGATGCCGGCCTGCTCGTAGGCGTTCTTCGCCGCCAGCCGGGTCGCGGCGCTGAAGTCCGGCATCGCCAGCTGGCGCTCGGCGAACGGGTTGCTGCTCAGCTCCGAGGCGCGCACGCGCACCGCCCGGTCCATCAGGCCGAGCTGCTTCACCTTCTTCTCCGAGGCCAGCACCGCAGCCGCCGAGCCGTCGACATTCACTGAGCACATCAGCTTGGTGTTGGGATAGGCGATCATCTCCGCCGCCATCACCTCCTGCAGCGGCGTCTCCTTGCGGTACATGGACTTGGGATTCATCGTCGAGTGCCAGTGGTTCTTCACCGACACGCGCGCGAACTGGGCGAAGGTCGTGCCGTACATACGGGTGTGCTCCATCCCGATATGCGAGAACATCGCCGGCATGGTGCCCGAGCCGATCACGCCTTCCGTGGACACGCCCTCGCCGCCCCCGAGCAGCCCCTTGCCCATCTGCTCGACGCCGACCGCGAGCACCAGGTCGTAGACGCCTGCCTTGATCGACATCCAGCCATCGCGGAAGGCGGTCGCGCCGGTGGCGCAGGCATTCGCGACGTTGGTCACGGGAATGCCCGTCTGGCCGATCTCCGCCAGCATGCGCTGGCCGATCATGCCGCGGGCCTGGCCGAGATTGCCACAGAACAGCGCCTGCATGTCCTTGATGGTCAGGCCGGCGTCATCCAGGGCCAGCAGCGCCGCTTCCGCCGCCAGGTTCGGGACGGTCCGGTCCGGGAAGCGGCCGAACCTGATCATGTCGACACCGACAATGTAGACGTCGCTCATGGCACGCACCCTTTCCGAGGCAGAGGTCAGGCGGGAACGAAATAGTAGGTGAGGTAAGGCTTGCCGCCGGAATTCACCGGCTGCGCCTCACGGTAGGCCACCTTGACGCGCATGTTGAACTTGATGTGGTCCGGGTCGGGCTCGACGCCTTCCAGCGTTCCCTTCAAATGCGAGCCGTCGTCCAGGTCGACGATCGCGTCGACGAACGGCACGGCCACGCCCGGGAAGCTGCGCTTGACCACGGTGTAGACATAGAGCTTGCCGGTCTCGGCCAGGCGCACCGCCTTCATCTTGTCGCGGGCGGCGCATTTGGCGCAGACGCTGCGCTCACCCACGAAGACATGGCCGCAGGCCTCGCAGCGCGAGCCCCCCAGGTACGGCTTGGCGCCGTCGCGATGCAGAAAAGGAACGATCGGCGGAACGCCGCCTGACACATCGCCCATCGCAAAGCCTTCCTGCCCGGCCGTTCGGCCCGGCTTATCCGCAAATGATAATGGCGCGCTCGAGGCGCGCCATTATTCTAGGTCTGATTAGAAAATCGGCGCAAGAGAGCCGTTTCGCATCTCAAGCCCAGGATGGCAGGCCGCTCTTGACGTTGAAGTTGTGCCGCGCCTCGACGTAGCGCACGGTGCCGGTCTTGGACCGCATGACCAGCGAGTGGGTCTCGGCGCCGCCGGCGAAGCGGCGCACGCCCTTGAGCATCGAGCCGTTGGTGACGCCGGTGGCGGCAAACATCACGTCGCCCTTGGCCATGTCGAGCATGCCGTATTTGCGGTTGAGGTCCTTGATCCCCCAGCGTGCCGCGCGCGTCTTCTCATCCTCGTTGCGGAACAGCAGCCGGCCCTGCATCTGGCCGCCGATGCAGCGCAGCGCCGCTGCCGCCAGCACGCCCTCCGGCGCGCCGCCCGAGCCCATGTAGATGTCGACTCCCGACTCCGCCTGTGACGTGGCGATGACGCCCGACACGTCGCCGTCTCCGATCAGCATGATGCGGGCGCCGGCCTCGCGCACCTTGGCGATCAGGTCGGCGTGGCGCGGACGGTCGAGGATGCAGACCACGAGATCCGACAGCTCGGCCTTCTTGGCCTTGGCGAGGTTCTTCAAGTTGTCCGCCACCGTCGCGTCGAGGTCGACGACGCCATCGGGCAGGCCGCCGCCGACCGCGATCTTGTCCATGTAGACGTCGGGCGCGTTCAGGAAGTTGCCGTGCTCCGCCATGGCGATCACGGCCAGCGCGTTGGGGCCGCCCTTGGCGGTGATGGTGGTGCCCTCCAGCGGATCGAGCGCGATGTCGATCTTGGGGCCGTTGCCGTTCCCGACCTTCTCGCCGATATACAGCATCGGCGCCTCGTCGCGCTCGCCTTCGCCGATCACGACGGTGCCTTCGATGTTGAGCGCGTTCAGCGCCTGGCGCATCGAATCGACCGCGGCCTGGTCGGCGGCCTTCTCGTTGCCGCGACCCATCAGCTTGGATGCGGCCAGCGCCGCCGCCTCGGTCACGCGCACGGCCTCGAGCGCCAGGTTGCGGTCCATCGTGGATTGGGTGGTGGCCATCGTCGTTTCCTCCATGGGTCGCGCCCGCGGGCGGCCGGGCGCCGCCACGCCAGAAGCGCTCAGAGATCCTCGATACGGATCAGGATGGGCTTTTCACGCAGCATTGCCAAGCCGGCGATGCGCTGCAGGGCACGGCGCATCGCCGCTTCTTCGGTCACGTGCGTGGTCAGCACGACCGGCACGGTGTCGTCGGGACCGCGCGCACGGCCATGCTGCAGCATCGACTCCAGCGACACCTGCTCGTCGCGCAGCGCCGCCGTGACGTCGGCGATGACGCCGGGCCGGTCCAGCACCATCAGGCGCAGGTAGTAGGCGCCGCGATGCCGCTCGATCGGCGAGCCGGGGCTGGACGCCAGGCGCGCCGCCGGCACCACGAAGGCCGGCAGCCCATGCCCGCGCGCCACGGCCACGAGGTCGGCGACCACGGCGCTGGCCGTGGGGCCGGCGCCGGCGCCGCGGCCCTCGAACATGGTCTGGCCGACGAAGTCGCCTTCCACGGCAACGGCGTTGAACACGCCGTCGACCGACGCGATCGGCGCCGTCTTCGGCACCAGGCAGGGATGCACGCGCTGCTCGATGCCGTGCTCGGTCTCGCGCGCCAGGCCCAGGAGCTTGATGCGGCAGTCGAGCTCCTCGGCGAAGCGGATGTCGAGCGCGCCGACCTTGCGGATGCCCTCGACATAGACGCCGGCGAAATCGACCGGCCGGCCGTAGGCCACTGCCGTCAGCAAGGCAAGCTTGTGGGCTGCGTCGATGCCGTCGACGTCGAAGCTGGGATCGGCCTCGGCGTAGCCCAGCTTCTGGGCATCGGCCAGCACGTCGGCGAAATCACGACCGCTCTCGCGCATGGTCGTGAGGATGTAATTGCAGGTGCCGTTGAGGATGCCGTAGAGGCGCTTCACCCGGTTCCCGACCAGGCCCTCGCGCAGCGCCTTGATGATCGGGATGCCGCCGGCGACCGCGGCCTCGAACCCGAGGATGACGCCCTTGGCCTCGGCCTGGGCGGCGATGGTGCTGCCGTGCAGGGCCAGCAGCGCCTTGTTGGCCGTCACGACATGCTTGCCGCCGGCGATCGCGGTCTCGATGACCTGGCGCGCGACGCCGTCGCTGCCGCCGATCACCTCGACGACGACGTCGATGTCGGGCGCGGTGGCCAGGGCCAGCGGGTCGCTCTCCAGGCGGATGCCCGCGAGGTCGACGCCGCGGTCCTTCTTGCGATCGCGGGCGCTGGCGGCCACGACCTGCAACGGGCGGCCGCAGCGCAGCGCCAGCAGCTCGGCATGCTCGCGCAGCAGCTTGACGGTGCCGGCGCCGACCGTGCCGAGGCCGGCGATGCCGATGCGAATCGGTTGGGACATGATGACTGGATCCGCGGCTCAGGCGCGCGCCTTCAGGCGGGTGATGTTGTCGCCCAGGCCGCTCTGATAGAGGTCGATCGCCTTGTCGGGGTCGGCCAGCACGGCACGGATGTTGCGGATCGCCTGGCGGATGCGGTGCTTGTTCTCGACCATGGCGATACGCACGTGATGATCGCCGTACTCGCCGAAGCCGATGCCGGGCGAGACCGCGACATTGGCCTGGGTCAGCAGCAGCTTGGAGAAGGCCAGCGAGCCCAGCTCGGCGAAAGCCGCGGGCAACGGCGCCCAGGCGAACATGCTGGCCGGCGGCGACGGGATGTCCCAGCCCGCGCCCTTCATGCCCTCGATCAGCACGTCACGCCGCGACCTGTAGGTCGCGCGTGCTTCTGCGACGCAATCCTGCGGCCCGTCGATGGCGGCCACGGCCGCGACCTGCACCGGCGTGAAGGCGCCGTAGTCGAGGTACGACTTGATCCGCGTCAGGGCCTGGATCAGGCGCCGGTTGCCGGCGGCGAAGCCGATGCGCCAGCCCGCCATCGAGTAGGTCTTGCTCATCGAGGTGAACTCGACGGCGATGTCACGCGCGCCGGGAATCTGCAGGATCGACGGCGGCGGCACGTCGTCGAAGTAGATCTCGGCATAGGCAAGGTCGGACAGGATCCAGATCCCCGCCTTGCGGCAGTAGTCGACCACCGGCCGGTAGAACTCGAGGTCGACCACCTGCGCCGTGGGGTTGGACGGATAGTTCAGCACCAGGGCCAGCGGCTTGGGCACGCTGTGGCGCACGGCGCGGTCGAGCGCCGGCATGAACTCGTCGATGGTGGTCTGGCCGGGGACCGGGATGTGGCGGATCGACCCGCCGGCGATGATGAAGCCGTAGGGATGGATGGGATAGCTGGGGTTCGGCACCAGGATGATGTCGCCCGGCGAGGTGATGGCCTGCGCCAGGTTGGCGAGCCCCTCCTTCGAGCCGATGGTGACGATGATCTCGCTTTCCGGATCGAGCTCGACCCCGAAGCGGCGGGCGTAGTAGCGCGCCTGGGCCTTGCGCAGGCCGGGGATTCCGCGCGAGTTGGAGTAGCCGTGGGTGTTGGGGTTGCCGGCCACCTCGGCCAGCTTGGCCACGATGTGCGGCGGCGTCGGCAGGTCAGGGTTGCCCATGCCGAGGTCGATCACGTCCTGCCCGGCCGCGCGCGCCTTGGCCTTCATCGCGTTCACTTCGGCGAACACATAGGGCGGCAGACGCTTGATGCGGTGGAATTCGGTGTCGTCCATGGCCAATAGCCTTCTTGATGGCCGCGCCAGGGCGGCGGTCGAGGGTCTCCTGGCGGAGCCGGCCCGCGGACGGGCCGGCTTGCGCGCGGTTGTGCCGATTCGCGCCGCGGAAGTCGAGCGCGATCAGCGCGGGTTCGGCGGCGGCTCGCCGCCCGCCGGCGTCCGTGGCGGCGGTGCGTCCGGCGCCCCGCCGGCCGGCTCCTGCGCCTGCGGCGGCCGGCGCCGCGCCTGGGAACCGATCACCGAGCCGCGTGTTTCGTCTATCGGTTGGGCGTCGTCGCCATAGCGGGCCCGCGCCCGATCGGAGGACAGCTGGCCGGCCAGCGCCGCGCGGTCGGCGGCCGTGGTCGTCTGCGGCCGCTCCGGGACCGTCCCCAGGTTGGGATAGCTCTGGCCGTCGCCGGCCGGCGCCGGCTCGACGCGTTGCGGCGGGGGCGGCGGGCTATCGTTGCAGGCGGCCAGGCCGGCCACCGACAGGGCAAGCGGCAGCGCGATGACGAAGCGGCTGCGGATCATGCGCAAGCTCCTGGAATGCATTCCCGTTGCATAGATGCGACCACCCCTGCCATCCGTTTGACGCCTGCCGACAGGCTTCCTAATGTGCCTATACACGACCTTGAGAAGTCGTGCGTGATTATCGCCCTAATCGGCACAAAGGCAATGATTTGACAAGCGCATCTGCGTTCCCGGGAGGAAGACGACATGCCGGATACAACATCAGGTCCGACGCCCCGCCTGCCTGATCCGACGGCCCTGCAGGAGGCCTGGAAGGACATCGCCGAGCGCAGCCAGCGCCTGCTGCAGGATTTCGCCGAGAAGCAGGCCAAGGAGGGCCCCACCAGCGCCCCGGCCGACGTCCTGAACCTGACCGGCACCTTCCTCGATTTCACTGCCAAGCTGATGGCCGATCCGCAGAAGGTGGTGGCCGCCCAGATGGAGCTGATGCAGCAGTACATGCGTCTGTGGCAGGCGACGGCCGATCGCATGATGGGCAAGCCGTCCGAGCCGGTGATCGACTCACCCAGGGACAAGCGGTTCGCCGACCCGGCCTGGCGCGACGAGGCGATCTTCGACTACGTCAAGCAGTCCTACCTGCTGACCTCGCGCTGGCTGATGGGGCTTAGCAAGGAGGTCGACGGCCTGGGCGAGCACGAGCGCAAGAAGATCGATTTCCACATGCGGCAGTTCGTCGACGCCATGGCGCCGACGAATTTCGTGGCGACCAACCCGCAGGTGCTGCGCGCGACCGTGGAGAGCGGCGGCGAGAACCTGGTCAAGGGCCTGCGCAACGTGCTGGAGGACCTGGAGCGCGGCAAGGGCCGGCTGGCGATCCGCCAGACCGACATGAAGGCCTTCGAGGTCGGCCGCAACGTCGCGACGGCGCCGGGCAAGGTCGTGTTCCAGAACGCCATGATGCAGCTGCTGCAGTTCAGCCCGACGACCGACGAGGTCTACGAGCGGCCGCTGCTGATCGTGCCGCCGTGGATCAACAAGTTCTACATCCTGGACCTAAAGCCCGAGAACTCGTTCATCCGCTGGGCCACTGCCCAGGGCTACACGGTGTTCGTGATCTCCTGGGTGAATCCCGACGAGAAGCTCGCCGAAAAGACTTTCGAGGACTACATGATCGAGGGCCCGCTGGCGGCGCTCGATGCCATCGAGAAGACGACCGGCGTGCGCAAGGTGTCGGCCATCGGCTACTGCATCGGCGGCACGCTGATGGCGGCGACCCTGGCCTGGATGGCGGCCCGCAACGACGATCGCATCGCCGCCTGCACCTTCTTCACTGCCCAGGTGGATTTCACCGAGGCCGGCGAGCTGACGGTGTTCATCGACGAGGAGCAGATCAGCAACATCGAGGCGATGGCCAAGCAGCGCGGCTACATGGACGGCACCGAGATGGCGACCACGTTCAACCTGCTGCGCGCGAACGACCTGATCTGGTCGTTCGTGGTCAACAACTACCTGATGGGCAAGGACCCCTTCCCGTTCGACCTGCTGTACTGGAACTCCGACGCCACGCGCCTGCCGGCGGCGATGCACAGCTACTATCTGCGCAACATGTACCAGAAGAACCTGCTGGTGCAGCCCGGCGGCATCACGCTCTGCAACGTGCCGATCGACCTGCGCAAGGTGGCGGTGCCCTGCTACATCCAGGCCGGCAAGGAGGACCACATCGCGCCGCTGCGGTCGGTCTACAAGCTGACGCAGGTGTTCAGCGGGCCGGTGCGCTTCATGCTGGCGGGCTCCGGCCATATCGCCGGCGTGGTCAACCCGCCGGCGGCCAAGAAGTACCAGCATTGGCTCAACGACACGCCCAGGAACCCGCCCACCTTCGAGGCCTGGATGGCGGGTGCCACGGAGCACAAGGGCTCGTGGTGGAACGACTGGGACAAGTGGCTGGCGCCGCTGAGCGGCCCCAAGGTGCCGGCGCGCGATCCGGCCAAGGGCGGCCTGCCGGCGCTCGAGGACGCACCCGGCAGCTACGTCAAGGTGCGTATTGTCGACTGACGCCGGGATGCTATACCCGGCGCCCATGTCCGAAGGCATATCTGCAGGCTACCTCCGGTCGCTCGAGGCGATCCGCGGCATCGGCGCTTTGGCGATCGTGCTGTACCACCTCGACGACCGGCTTGGCCTGCCGTTCTATTTCGACAATTTCTACATCGGCGTCGATCTGTTCTTCGTCCTGTCCGGCTTCATCATCTTCCATGTCTATGGCGGGCGGATCGAAGACCGGGCTGGCTATGCCCGGTTCCTCTGGCTACGCGTCGCGCGCATCTACCCGCTGCATTTCGTGACGCTGGTGGCCTTCGTCGCCTTCCAGGCGCTGACGATCGAGATCGGCGGCAGCCTCGCCGCCTCGATCGAGCCGCTCTTCGCGCATAACGACATCTGGTCGTTCCTTGCCAACCTGGCGGTGATTCACGCGCTCAACCTGCTCGACGGTCCCTCCTTCAACGTCCCGAGCTGGAGCATCAGCACCGAGCTCTATACCTATGTGGTGTTCGGCGCGTTGTTCTGGGTCGGCCTGATACGGCCGGACAGGCCGTTCGCCGTCCCGATCCTGATCGCGATCGGCGGCTTCGCCCTGATGGCGGCGAGGACACCGAGCTTCAATGCCATGCATGACCTGGGCTTCATCCGCAACATGGTCGGGTTCGCCCTGGGCATTGCCGCACGCGGGCTGCACGGGCTGCTGCCGCGCCCAACGACGCGGACGCTGACCGTGCTGCAGATCGCGGCTATCGCCATGCTGCTGGTCGTGCTGGCCGTGCCGGGCCGCAGCGCGCCCTATCTCAACTACACCGTGCCCCTGGCCTGCGCCGTGCTGATCCTGGCCTGCAGCCACGATCGCGGCGGCTTCTGCCCGATCCTGTTGCTGGCGCCGCTGCAATGGCTGGGGCGCATCTCCTACGCGCTCTACCTCACCCACTACATGCTCGTGCTCATCGTGAGCGCCCTGTATGTCGCCGCTGTCCAGCACGGGGTGATCACCGGCAAAGCCTGGCAACCCTGGGTGCTGATACCGGTGATCATCGCGATCACGCTGCCGGTCGCGCACGCCACCCATGTCTGGGTCGAGCTGCCGGCCAGGACGTTCCTGCGGCAATGGGGGCGCCTGCTGCCGTCGGCCGCATCACCGCGGACATAGCGCGCCACGCGCGGCCGTCACGTCCCGGTGCGCGACACGACCTCGAAATGCCGTGCGACCTCCTCGAACGCGGCCAGCACGGCGCGCGCTTCGGGCTCGACGACCGCGGCCTCGATGTCGTCGCCGGCGAAGGCCCGGATCGAGTCGCGCGACTCCCAGAGGGTCACGGCCAGGAATTCGACCTGGCCGCCGGCATCACGCCGCAGCAGCCAGGCGCCGCGATGGCCGGCGAGAGCGGCGAGCGCCGGAGCGACATGCCGGGTGAAATGGTCCTCGTAGGCGTCGGCTGTCGCCGGTGCCGCCAGCCCGCGCCAAAGCCGCGCGATCATGACACCCCCTGGAAGCCGGTCTCGGCGGCGAGCTGCCGGCCGATGACGAGGCGCTGGATGTCGGACGTCCCCTCGTAGATCGAGCACACCCGCACGTCGCGATAGATGCGCTCGACCGGAAAGTCGTTGAGGTAGCCATAGCCGCCATGGATCTGGATGGCGCCGGAGCAGATCGTCTCGGCGGCTTCGGACGCGAACAGCTTGGCCATGGAGGCCCCCTTCAGGCATGGCTGCCCGGCATCGCGCAGCGCCGCGGCGCGCAGCACCATCAGCTCCGCTGCCTGCAGCGCCGTCGCCATGTCCGCGAGGCGGAACGACACCGCCTGGTGCTCGATGATCGGCTTGCCGAAGGTGCGCCGGTCCTTGGCGTAAGCCAGCGCCGCCGCGTACGCCGCCCGCGCCATGCCGACCGACTGGGCGGCGACGCCGATGCGACCGCCCGCGGGTTGTGGACCTGGAACGCGGTCGAGGCGGCGCCGTCGGCGGCCGCGATCTCCATCAGCGTCAGGCAGTAGGCCATGCAGTCGGCGCCGGCGCCGCCGAACGCCTCGGGGACCATCATGCCCAGCAGGCCCAGCTCGCCCATGCGCGCGAACGCCTCGCCGGGGAACCGCGCCTCGCGATCGCGCGCGGCGGCGCCGGGCGCCAGCTCGCGTTGCGCGAATTGCCGCGCCGTGGCGCGGATCATCCTGTGTCGCTCGTCCAGCACGGTGTTTCCTTCCCTGGAGCGATGCCGATGGTGCGGCACGCCGGCTGCCCGGTATTGGCGAAAATTGGCGCCCTTGATTGACACCACCGGGAGCGCCGCTCATATCGGGAGCGGGCGGCCGGGCGCCGCCCGAGGAACGAACGCCGATGGCCCGCGTCGATCGCAGGAACATGACGCGCTACTGGTGGGACCGGCACACGCAGGGGCTGAGCCTGCTGCGCGCCGATTTCACCACGCACGAATACCCGCCGCACACGCACGAGGCGTTCGTGATCGCCATCACCGAGACCGGCGGCTCGGTCATCAAGAGCCGTGGCCAGGTCGAGGAAGCGCATCCCGCGACGTTGTTCGTCTTCAACCCGGCCGAGCCGCATGCCGGCTGGATGGGCTGGAGCCATCGCTGGCGCTATCGTTCGCTCTACCTGACGCAGTCGGCCATCGACACCGTGGCGCGCGGCCTGGGCATCGACGCGGTGCCCTACTTCACCCGCAACATGTTCGGCGACGCCGACCTGATCGACGCCTTCCTGGCGCTGCACCGCGCGCTGGAGGACGGGCGTGACGCCCTGCATGAGCAGGAGCTGCTGATCGGCACGTTCGGCCGCCTGTACCAGCGCCATGGCAGCGGCGGCGGCCGCATCGCGGCCGCGCCGCGCGACGAGGGCGCGCTGCGCCGCGCCATCGACATGATGCAGGCGCGCCACGCCGAGGCCCTGCACCTGGAGGCGCTGGCCCAGGGCGTCGACCTGACGGAGTTCCAGCTCATCGGCCTGTTCAAGCGCACGGTCGGCCTGACGCCGCATGCCTACCTGACGCAGATCCGGCTCAACGCCGCCTGCCGCCACCTGCGGCAGGGCGTGCCGCCGGCCGACGCGGCGACATCCTGCGGCTTCTACGACCAGAGCGCGCTCAACAAGCACTTCAAGCGCTGCTACGGCATCACGCCCCTGCAGTTCGCCCGCGCCGCCCGCAATTTTCGCCAATACCCGCCCGGCGCCGCCGCGTAAGCCTCGACGTCCCCGGACTGCGAGGATCCACGACGCGATGGCCGCCCACCTGTACTGTCACGATCATCCGGAAACGCTGACGCTGCAGACCGAGGCGCTCGACGCGCGGCCGGGGCGCGTGCTGCTGGCGCAGTCGCCGTTCTACACCGGCGGCGGCGGCCAGCCGGCCGACCGCGGCGTGCTGCGCTGGAATGGCGGCGAGGCCGCCGTCACCGGCTTCGACCCGGTCGACGGCCAGCTCTGGCATGTGCTGGACGGCACCGCCGAGGTCGCCGGCCCCGTCGAGGCGGCGGTGGACCCGGCGTTCCGGCGCATGATGCGCCAGCTCCACACCGACACCCACATCCTCAACGCCCTGGTCTACCAGGCCTTCGACGGCGCCCTGGTGACCGGCGTGCAGATGTACGACGACGGCACCGCGCGCATGGATTTCGACCTCCCCGGCGCCGACAACGACCGCATCCGCGCGCTCGAGGCGCCGATCAACGCGGTGATCGCGCAGAACCTCGCGCTCAGCTTCAGCTATGTGCCGCTCGAGGAGGCCCAGGCGCAGCACGGCCTGATCCGCAGCCGCTCCGTGGCGCCGCCGCCCACGACCGACGGCAAGATCCGCATCGTCGAGATCACGGGACTCGACCGCCAGGCCTGCGGCGGCACCCACCTCGCGGCCACCGGCGACTCGCCGCCGATCCGCATCCTCAAGATCGACAACAAGGGCCGCCACAACCGCCGTGTGCGGATCGGGCTGGCGTAGCCGCTCGTTGGCGGCCCGCCTCTCATGTCGGTGTCTGACCGCCGACGAGCGGGTTCACAACGTTGAAGCCAGCAAATCGGCCGAAATCTCGATCTGCCGACCAGAGTTCGCGTACACTATGCTGCCGACATAATGCCGCAACCCGGGCATCGTGGACCTGGGGTCCAACGACCTGCCCCCCGGCAACAAGCGCTCGCAGGGTTGGCCAATGTGTCACCGTCTCGGCCAGGAGCGCCAAGGTCGGCGATTCCAGCCAGGCATCAACCTGGTCAAGGGCTCGGGCCAAGGGTGTCGGTGGCGCATAGATACGTGGATGCGTCACGATGGCCAGGAACTCGTGGAGGCATGGCCAAGGAATGGCCCAGGTCGCGGGCCCCTCGGCTAGTTCCGCGATCCGCCGGGATGCAGTTTCGTGAAATGGCGAATCCACCCGGTGTGCGTAGACAAGAATGTTCGTGTCGACCGCGATCACGCGCCGCGGCCCTCGTAGGCACGATCGCGCAACCGGCCCCACGATGCCTGATCGAGATCGTCTTGCAGCCCCCTGCCCTTGAAGCTGGCCTGGCGCAGCTTGAAAGGCGCGACAGGCTTGGTCTCGGTCACGACGTGGCGCAGCCCGCGCTCCACCAGCATCCGCAACGTGACGCCTTCACGAGCTGCAAACTTGCGAGCCTCGCGTAGCAGCGAATCGGAAATTTCGATCGTCGTCTTCATGTGACCCATCCATACAGGTCCACTGATATGGGTAGCCATATCCTAATCGGCAACCTGGAACAAGCTGGAGGCGAACACGCAAACCAGGGCGATCAAGGCACATGCTGTTGAGCCTCAGCATGTTCGATCTGAGCAGAGCGCCTGCGCAACGGCGCAGAACGCTCACCCCTTCTTCGCAAGATCCTCGACCTTGGGGGTGGGGCCGGAGCCGTCGATGACGTTGGGGCGGCCGGTATAGGCCTTGGCCAGCTCCATGTAGTGCAGCGCCGACCACTTGAAGACGTGCAGGTCCTTCTCGCCGATGTCGCGCATCTTCTGCGCCGGGTTGCCGGCCCACAGCTCGCCCGCCTTCACGACCTTGCCCGGCGGCACCAGCGCGCCGGCCGCCACCATGGCGCCGGTCTCGACCACGGCGCCGTCGAGCACCGTGGAGTGCATGCCGATGAAGGCGTCGTCCTGCACCGTGCAGGCATGCAGCAGCGCCAGGTGGCCGACGGTGACGTTGCGGCCCACGACCGTGCCCTGCCGGCCGGCGCTGACATGGATCACGGCGCCGTCCTGGATGTTGGAGTTGTCGCCGATCACGATGCCGGGCCCGTCGCCGCGCAGCACGGCGTTGAACCAGATGCCGCACATGGCGCCGATCTCGACCTCGCCGATCAAGGTGGCGTTGGCGGCGATGAAGGCCGAGGGATCGACCCTGGGCACGAAGTTGTTGAACGGGACAATGAGTCCGGACATGGGCAGCATTCCTGGGTGGCGGCTTGCGATGGGACGGGTTTACGCGGCGCTCCGCATGCCGTCGAGTCGCCCGGCGGCCGCCGTGACGCCCGTTCCGCCCACAGAAACACCCCGGCGCGCACGGGTGCGCGCCGGAGCGATGGCGGCAAGCGGCGCCCGGATCAGCTATGGACCGTGACGACGGGGTTCAGCACCAGCCCGAAGCTGCGCAGCACGCCCAGCAGCTCGCGGTGCCCGAAGGCCTGGCATCCCGACGCGAAGCCTGCCCTGCGCGGCGCCTGCTGCAGCAGTGAATAGGCGGCATAGGCCTGCAGCAGGCCGGTCTGCTTGTAGTTGCAGTTGCCGTGGATCACGCAATGGGCGCGGCCCAGCGGGCCGGACGCGTGCACCGAATCGAGCGACGTGTTGATCCGCGGGTTCTCGCGCGGCGGCATGCCCGCCTGCACCGACGCCGCGATCTCGGCCAGCGCCGCCTCCTGCTGCTCGGGCGGCAGCGGCTTGATCTTCTCCTCCACCATCTTCTGCGTCGCCACGACGTTCAGCATCACCTCGCGCGCGAAGACGCCACCGACCACGCGGCAGTTGGCGACACGCGGATCGTCCTTGAACCAGATCGGATGGCTGGTGCCGCCCCATGGCAGCGCCAGGGCCGTCGCATGCTGGCCCGGCACGTTGACCTCGACGGTCTCGCTCTGGTTCCACTCCACCAGCTTGTTCTGCTGCAGGTGGTACCATTTGGCCTTGAGGATGGTGAAGATGGTCTGGGTCGAGGCGTAGGTCGGGAAGCCTTTCCACAGCACCAGGATGTCGAGCGTGTCCAGGCCCGGGGTCTCCAGGCAGATGTTCGCGGCGATCTCGCCGGTCGTGTACATCTGGGCGATGCCCGGCGACAGCAGCAGCCCCTTGGCGGCGAAGGCCTTGTCCCACCGCGCCTGCGCGGCCAGCACCCAGTCCTGCTCGCCGGTCGTGTCGGTGTAGTGGCAGCCGGCGGCGAGGCAGGCCTCGACCACCTCGGGGCCGTGCTTGATGAACGGCCCCACCATGCTGCTGACGACCCGCGCGCCGCTGAACAGCCGGGCCAGGGCATCGACATTGTGCTCGACGCCGACGACCTCGTAATCGGCCGTCTCGATGCCGGGGATCTTCTCGACCACCGCCTGCACCCGCGCCTTGTCGCGCCCGGCGGCGATGAAGGGGACATTCAGCTCGCGCAGATACTCGCAGACCAGGCGGCCGGTGTAGCCGGACGCGCCGTAGACGACGACAGGCCTCTTGTCGCTCATGTTTCCCACCCTTGGCTCGTGTCTTGGTGCGGTTGCCTCACATGCCCATGCCGCCGTCGACCGGCAGCCCGGCGCCGGTGATGAAGCGGGCCGCGTGCGAGCACAGGAACACGGCGGCATCCGCGACATCGCCGACCTCGCCCAGCCGGCCCAGCGGCGTCCGGCCGACCACGTCGCCGACGGCGGCATCGGTGGTGGGCCACAGCCCGACGGCCACCACGTCGCCCGCCAGCTTCATGCCCATGTCGGTGGGGATCAGCCCGGGGTAGATGCAGTTGACGCGCACGCCGTAGCCCAGCTTCCCGGCCTCCATCGCGCCGACCCGGGTCAGGCGGTCGACCGCCGACTTGGTGGCCGAATAGCCGGCGATCGACGGGAACGCGATCGTGGCCGCGACCGACGAGATGTTGACGACCGCGCCGCCCTTGCCGGCCGCGCCGCCGGGCCGCATGGCGCGGAAGGCGTGCTTCATGCCCAGGCCGACGCCCACGATGTTGACGTCGAGCATGCGGCGCAGCGCCTCGGCATCGATGTCGACCACCAGCGACGTGATCTCGATGCCGGCGTTGTTCACCAGGATGTCGAAGCCGCCGAGCGTCTCGACCGTGGCCGCGACCGCCGCCTGCCAGCTGGCATCGTCGCGCACATCGAGCGGCACGAAGCCGGCCTTGGCGCCGGTGCCGGCGATGGCGCCGGCGGTCTGCTCGCCGAGGTCGGCGAGGATGTCGCCGATCATCACGGCGGCGCCGGCCTTGGCCAGCGCCTGGGCGATGCTGGCGCCGATGCCGCGCGCACCGCCGGTGACCAGGGCCTTGCGCCCGGTCAGGTCGAAACTGCCCATATGGGAATCCTCCAGCATTGTTTTGAACCGAGCCTTGGCGGCGCGAGGGCCGCTACGCGGCAAGGCGCTTCGCCGGCCGCAGACAGTTCTGATGCAAATTTCCATGACAAGTGTCAAGATTTTATTTTGACAAGTGTATAAATACCCATTCAAATAAAGTTAAATGAGGGGCGCAATAAGGCCGGCACCGGATCAATCATCGCTTGATCGCGGTGGCGTCCGTCCGTATGCCCACGAGACAGGCCCTTTCACGACGGGATCGAGATGGCGTCCGCAGCAATCGAGCAACTGGAGCGGAGCCAGCGTCGGCGCCTCGACAAGTTCAACGAGCGGCGGACCGAGCTGGCCCAGGCGGCGCTGCAGACGCTGTCGGAGCTGGGCTACGCCCGCACCAGCCTGCGCGAGATCGCCCAGAACTCCGCCTTCTCGCACGGCGTGCTGCACTACTATTTCGCCGACAAGGTCGACCTGATCATGTGCTGCGTGCGCCACTACAAGGCGCAATGCGTCACCCGCTACGACCACATCATCGCCAGCGCTTCCAGCTACGACGAGATGACGGACGGCTTCGTGGCGGCCATGGCCCAGACCCTGACCGACGAGGCGACGCTGCACCGCCTCTGGTACGACCTGCGGGCGCAATCCTTGTTCGAGCCGGCATTCCGCGCCGACGTGGCGGAGATCGACAAGAGCCTTCAGGACATGATCTGGCGCATCATCGCCCGGCTGGCCGAGCTGGCGGGAGCGCCCCAGACGCTACCGCCCCCCCTGCTCTACGCGATGTTCGACGGCCTCTTTCAGCAGGCGCTGCTGAAGCATTTGTCCGGCGATGCCGGCGCCGCCGCCGAGCTGCAGGCCGGCATCCGCCTGCTCCTGTCCCGCATCTTCCCCGCGGCGGCGTAGAGTACGCCGCCGGCACTGCCCGGGCGGCCTATCTCACTTGCCGTCCAGCATGCGGATGATGCCGGAGAAGTCCTGCGCGCCGCGGCCTGAATTGACGAACAGGCTGAAGAGCTGCGCCGCTTCCGCGCCCAGGGGCGTGGTGGCGTTGGCGGCACGGGCGGCCTCCTGCGCCAGCAGGAGGTCCTTCAGCATCATCGCGGCAGTGAAGCCGGCCTGATAGTCGCGGTTGGCGGGCGAGGTCGGCACCGGGCCCGGCACCGGGCAGTAGGTCGTGAGCGACCAGCACTGGCCGGACGAGGTCGAGGCCACGTCGAACAGCTTCTGCGCATCGAGCCCCAGCCGCTTGGCCAGCATGAAGGCTTCCGACACGGCGAGCATCGACACGCCCAGGATCATGTTGTTGCAGATCTTCGCCGCCTGGCCGTTGCCGCTGCCGCCGGCATGGACGATGTTCTTGCCCATCTTCTCGAGGAACGGCCTGGCGCGCGCGAACGCCGCATCGGCGCCGCCGACCATGAAGGTGAGCGTGCCGGCCGCGGCGCCGCCGGTGCCGCCCGACACCGGCGCGTCCACCATCTCCATGCCGGCCTTGGCCGCCGCGGCCGCGACGACACGCGCGCTCTCGACGTCGATGGTCGAGCAGTCGATGAGCAGCGTGCCCTTGGCGGCGGCGCCGATCACCGTGCCCTCGTAGACCTCGCGCACATGCTTGCCGGCCGGCAGCATCGTGACCACCACCTCGGCGCCCTTCACGGCATCGGCGATGCTGGCGGCCTTGCTGGCGCCGTTGGCCACCGCGGCCGCGACAGCCTGGTCCGACAAGTCGTAGGCTGCCACCTGGTGCTGCGCCTTCGCGAGGTTGGCCGCCATCGGCCCGCCCATGTTGCCCAGCCCGATGAATGCGATCCGCGCCATGATGTCTCCTCCACTGCGATGCGTCTATTTCGACCGGAACGGAGAAGCGGGCAAGAGGGTCTTCACCTCTCCCGCAAGCGGGAGAGGTCGACGGGCGCGAAGCGCCCGGCGGGCGAGGGCTTTCACACGCGATATCGCGTCCCTGGCCCCTCACCTTCCCATCGTGCTGCGCACGATGGGCCCCTTCCTCTCCCGCTTGCGGGAGAGGAGAATACGCCCCTCAATCGAACACGAGATCGTTGGCCACCGGCTCGAAATGCGCCTCGACCATCTGCGCCGTGACGCCCTCGATGGTCGGCGGATTCCACTTGGGGCTCTGGTCCTTGTCGATCAGGACCGCGCGCACGCCCTCGTAGAAATCCTCGCCCGGCCGCATGCAGGCCTGCGCCATGCGGTACTCGATCGTCATCGAGTCCTCGAACGAGTGGTTGGCGCAGCGGCGCAGCTGCTCGAGCGTGATCTTCATCGCCGTCGGCGACATCTTGGACAGCACGTCGATCTGCTTGTGCGCCCAGTCGCTGTTGTGCGCCCGCAGCTTGGTGATGACCTCCTGCAGCGTCGTGGCCGAGAAGCAGCGGTCGATATCGCCGATGATCGCCGGCAAGGTCGGCGTGCCGGGATCGGCCGCGAACGTCGCCACCACGGCATCGACCTTGCGCCGCGCGTTCTCGCCCGAGAGGTCGGCTGCGCCCAGCGCCGCCACGAGTTCGGCCAGCCTGGCGCTGGGCACATGGGCCTGCACGATGCCAGCCCACAGCGCATCGGCGACCTTGAGGCGGTGGCCCGTCAGCGCCAGGAAGGCGCCCAGCGCGCCGCGCAGCCGGCACAGGAAGTAGCCGCCGCCGACATCGGGGAACAGCCCGATCGCCGTCTCGGGCATCGCGAACAGGAACTTCTCGGTGGCGATCGAATGCGAGCCATGCACCGAGAGGCCGACCCCGCCGCCCATGTCGATGCCGTCGATCAGGCTGATCCAGGGCTTGCGGTAGCGGTAGATGCGGCGGTTGACGATGTACTCCTCACGGAAGAAGTCGCGGCGCAGCGTGCCGTCCGGCTCGTCGCGCATCTCGCGGTAGAGGCCGGCCACGTCGCCGCCGGCGCAGAACGCGCGCTCGCCGGCGCCGCGCAGCACCACGGCCTTGACCGCTGGGTCGTCCTCCCATGCCGGCAGCACCCGCTCCATCTCGCGAATCATGGGCAGGGTCAGCGCGTTGAGCGCCTTGGGCCGGTTGAGCGTGATCAGCCCGAGGCCGTGCTGGATGTCGAAAAGAATCTCAGGTTTGGTCGTCAACACGATGCTCCTTGTTTTTTCCTTCTCCCGCCGGCGGGAGAAGGTGGACGCCGCGCAGCGGCGGCCGGATGAGGGGCTAAGGACCTCGACTGCGGCCCCTCACCCTCCCATGGCGCTGCGCGCCATGGGCCCCTCCCTCTCCCGCTTTCGGGAGAGGGCAACTAACCCGTCAGCAATCGGCGCGAGATCACGATGCGCATGATCTCGTTGGTGCCTTCCAGGATCTGGTGCACGCGCAGATCGCGCAGGTAGCGCTCGATGGGAAAATCCTTGAGGTAGCCGTAGCCGCCATGCAGCTGCAGCGCCTCGTTGACGATGCGGAAGCCGGCATCGGTGGCGAAGCGCTTGGCCATGGCGCTGGCCTGGGTCGCGTCGGGCGACCTGGCATCGAGCAGCGCCGCCGCCTTGTGGATCAGCAGCCGCGCCGCCTCCAACTCGGTCGCCATGTCGGCGAGCTTGAACTGCGTGGTCTGGAAATCGGCCAGCGGCTTGCCGAACTGCTTGCGCTCGATGGCGTAGCGCGACGCCGCCTCCAGGCTGGCGCGGGCGCCGCCCAGCGAGCAGGCGCCGATGTTGATGCGGCCGCCGTCGAGCCCCATCATCGCGATCTTGAAGCCATGCCCCTCCGGCCCCAGCCGGTTGGCCACCGGCACGCGGCAGTTCTCGAAGATCACGGCGGCGGTCGGCTGGCTGTTCCAGCCCAGCTTGTCCTCCTGCTTGCCGAACGACAGGCCCGGCGTGCCGCGCTCGACGACCAGCGCCGAGATGCCGCCGGCGCCATCGCCGCCGGTGCGCACCATGACGACGTAGACATCGCTGCGCCCGCCGCCCGAGATGAAGGCCTTGGTGCCGTTCAGCACGTAGTGATCGCCGTCCAGCACCGCGCGCGTGCGCAGGGCCGCCGCATCCGAGCCGGCGCTGGGCTCCGTCAGGCAGTAGCTGGCGAAATGCTCCATCGTGCACAGCCGGGGCAGGAAACGCTGCCGCTGCGCATCGTCGCCAAAGGCGTCGATCATCCACGCCGCCATGTTGTGGATCGAGATGTAGGCGGCCGTGCTCGGGCAGGCTGCCGACAGCTCCTCCATGATCAGGGCCGCGTCCAGCCGTGAGAGCCCGCTGCCGCCGACATCGTCCTTGACGTAGATGCCGCCGAAGCCGAGCGCGGCCGCGGCGCGCAGCGTGTCCTCGGGGAACACCTTCTCGGCATCCCAGCGCGCGGCATGCGGCGCCATCTCGTCGCGCGCAAAGTTGCGCGCGGTCTCCTGGAAGGCGCGCTGATCGTCGGTGAGCGTGAAGTCCATGCGTGTCCCGGGTTGTCGCGGGCGGAGAATAAGGCGGTGATGCCGACTGTCAACGCACCGCCGCAGTACCGCCGCGCGAAATGGCCGATATGTTCAACGCCCCGATAAGTTCAACGCCGATGTGCAGGCCTCGGGCGCCAGCGGCGGCCGCTCGAGCCGCTGCAGGGCGAAGCGGGTGCAGCCCGGCCCGTCGACCTGGCCGCGCATGGCGCGTCCGTCGCGGTTCAGCATGCCGTGGAAATTGACCACGACATAGTTGGGCGGCTGCACCAGCCATCGGCTTTCGTCGCTTTCCAGGAAGAACGCGCCGGTGGCCGGATCGAGCCGGCCGGACATCTTGAAGCAGCCCGTGGGCACGCCGGGGTTCTGCGGCACGGCGTAGAAGTGGAACACCGCCTCGACCGAATCGCCGAAGAATTGCCGGACGGTCAGGTTGAGGCCGGTCAGGCCCTGGGCGCAATCATAGGTGCCGCGCCAGTAGCCGGTGAGCGGCGAGTCCTGGGCAGCGGCGCCGCCGGCCATCGTCGCGCCGAGCAGGCCGGCCAGCACCAGCCGTTTCATCCGTCGCCTCCACGCATGGCCCGTTGCGGCCCGGCCGGCGCCGGTCCATAACCCCGCCAACCGTCCCGGGACGGCCATCAGAGGATCCGTCATGTCGCCGCGTTTCACCACGCTTGGTGCTTATCCCACCACCCGCATGCGCCGCAACCGGCGCAGCGACTGGTCGCGCCGTCTCGTCGCCGAGACCAGGCTCAGCGTCGACGACCTGATCTGGCCAGTGTTCGTGCAGGACGGCAGCGGCAGCCGCACGCCGGTGGGCTCGATGCCGGGCGTCGACCGCCTGTCGGTCGATCTGTTCGTCGAGGCCGTGAAGCAGGCGCGCGACCTCGGCATCCCGGCCATCGCGATCTTCCCCGAGGTCGATGCCGCCAGGAAGACCAGCGACGCGCGCGAGGCCTACAACCCCGACAATCTGGTGTGCCGCGCCATCCGCGCCGCCAAGAAGGCGGTGCCCGGCATCGGCATCGTCTGCGACGTGGCGCTCGACCCGTTCAACGCCGACGGCCATGACGGCATCGTGCGCGACGGCGAGATCCTCAATGACGAATCGGTCGAGGTGATGGTCAGGCAGGCACTGGTGCAGAGCGAGGCCGGCTGCGACGTGCTCTCGCCCTCGGACATGATGGACGGCCGCATCGGCGCCTTCCGCAAGGCGCTGGACCGGGCCGGCCACCAGCACGTGCAGATCATGTCCTATGCCGCCAAGTACGCGTCGTCGTTCTACAATCCGTTCCGCGACGCCATCGGCAGCCTGGGCGCGCTCAAGGGCGACAAGAAGACGTACCAGATGGATCCGGCCAACTCCGACGAGGCGATGCGCGAGGTCGGCCATGATATCGCCGAGGGCGCCGACATGGTGATGGTCAAGCCCGGCCTGCCCTATCTCGACATCGTGCGCCGCGTGAAGGACGCCTTCGGCGTGCCGACCTACGCCTACCAGGTGAGCGGCGAGTACGCCATGCTGCGCGCCGCCGCCGATCATGGCTGGCTGGTGTGGGACAAGGTGCTGCTGGAGACGCTGGCCTGCTTCAAGCGCGCCGGCTGCGACGGCATCCTCACCTACGGCGCCGTCGATGCCGCCCGCCTGCTGCGCGGCAAGTGACGGCCGGGCAATGACGGAACGGCCGGCATGCGCATCGTCGCATCGGCGCGCGCCCTGCTGATCGACCCGCAGGACCGCGTGCTGCTGATGCGGCTGGCGGCCGGCCGCATCAGCCTGCCGCAATCCGGCGCCACGGCCCGCCCCACCTTCTGGGTGACGCCGGGCGGCTCGCTGGCCGACGGCGAAGCGTTCGAGGCGGCGCTGGTGCGCGAGATCCGCGAGGAGACCGGCCTGCTCCTGGAGACGCCGGGCCGCTGGGTATGGACGGGTGAGAAGGCGCTCAGCCGCGACGGCGAGCGCGTGCTGACGGTGGCCAGGGTCTACGCCCAGCGGGTCGCGGCCTTCGATCCGGCGCCGCTCGAGCTCACCGCCGAGGAGCGCGACAGCTTCCGCGGCTTTCGCTGGTGGTCGGCCGGCGCGATCGCGGCATCGCCGGAGCGCTTCGTGCCGCGCGATCTCGCGCGGCTGCTCCAGGACCTGCTTGCCGGCCGTTGGCCGAGCGAGCCGCTGGCGATCGAGGTGTAGGCGGTCATCCCGAGAGGGTGTGGCTTAATCCTTCCCCCGGAGGGGCAGGCGATTCGCATATGACGTCGCTGTCATCCCGAGCGCCCCCTTCGACAGGCTCAGGAGAGGGATCTCCTGCGGCAAGGCGTACCGTGCGCAATTCGCGGGAGATCCCTCGCTACGCTCGGGATGACGGCTATGACCGATCGCCCGCTCCTACGGCTTGCCCGGGAACGTCGTCACGTATTGGATCTTGATATCCGGAAAGGACGAGACGAGCTGGACCTTCAGGTCGGGGAGCGAGGTCACGATCTGCCACTTGCCGCAGGCATCGGGGAAAGACGTCACCTTCTGCACCTTGAGGTCGGGGAACGCATCGACCACCTCGGCCTTGAGGTCGCCGCCCGACGTCACCAGCTGCACCTTGCCCCACAGCTTCTTGCCCTTGAAGGTGCAGTTCTTGCCGATCTTGTCCTCGGCCGAGGCCGAGGCTGCGCCCACGCCCAGCACGAGGATGGCCAGCACGACGCGCACGAGATTCGCCTTCATGGCATGCTCCCCCCGATGAAGCGTTCGATGGCCTGATCATGCCACGGCGTCGGGCTGCCGGCTGCATGGAAGCCGACATGGCCGCCACCCGCCGCCAGCAGCGGCTCCAGGGCCTTGCTCGCCGCCCAGGCGAAGCGCCGGTAGATCGAGACCGGGATCCACGGGTCGTCGGCGGCGGCGATCAGAAGGGTCGGCGTGCGGATCACCGGCATGTAGCGCACGGCCTTGCTCTTGTCGTAGTAGTCCTCCGCCCCGGCGAACCCGTGCCGCGGGGCGATGAAGCGGTCATCGTATTCCCAGACGTTGCGCGCGCTTCGGACGGCGGCACGCTCGGCGGCCGTCAGGCGCGCCCCCGGTCCCAGCGCCTCGCGCTTCATCATGGCGATGATGTAGCGGTGATAGAACCAGTTGCGCGGCCGCAGCATGTGCTGGCATGTCGCCGACAGATCGATCGGCGCGCACACGGCGACGGCGGCACGCAGCGGCGCGGCCGCGCCCTCCTCGCCGAGGTATTTCAGCAGCACATTGCCGCCCAGCGAGAAGCCGACCGCCACCAGCCCGCGCGCCGTCAGGTCGGCCGGCAGCAGCCGCAGGGCGGCGCGCACGTCCTGGCTGCGCCCGGCATAGTAGATATCGCCGCACAGCGGCCGCGACGGGCCGGCGCCGCGCAGGTTCAGTCGCAGCACCGGGTGCCCCAGCGCCAGGAAATGCCGCGTCGTGTTGAGCATGTAGGTGCTGGTCTCGCAGCCGGTCAGGCCGTGGATCAGGACCAGCGCCGGCCCGCCCTGGTCGACCCGCGGCCGGTCGAGCATCGCCAGCAGCGTGTCGCCGCTGCCGTCATCCAGTGGCAGGCGCAGCCGCTCGCTGGCGGCGGCGCCCAGGTCCGACACACGCGGCAGGAAGCGGTTGGCGATGGTCTGCAGATCACCCGTCAGCCAGGGGAAGCGCGGTCGAAACGGCACCAGATCGGACGCAGCATGGCTCATCGCCGCCTGTTGTAGACGCGACGGCGCCGGATGCGAAGGCATCTTCGCTGCGCGTTCGAGGCAGGGTGAGCGCATATGGACACATCGCTGCCGTCTCCTCTCCCCGCGCCCGTTTGCGGGCGGGGCATTCGCATATGCCCCTACCGTCATCCCGAGCGTAGCGAGGGATCTCCCGCGAATGGCGCACCGTGCGCCTTGCCGCAGGAGATCCCTCGCTGGCGCTCGGGATGACAGCGAGGTCACGTGCGAATACCCTGCGGGGAAGGCAAGGCCGGTACGCGATCAGCGCAGGCTGCAGGCGACGGTCGCGGTGGCGGCCGGCGATTCATCTGCGCTAGATTGGGTGCCCGCCCCGGAGATGGTTGCGCCACAATCAATCCACGCCCGTGTCCCGCCCGCCGCAGCCCATGATCCGGTTCCCGATCCGCCAGACAACGACCGCCGCATGACCCGGCCGTCCTACATGCTGGGCGTGGCCCTGGTCGCCGGCGGCGCGCTGTGCTGGAGCTTCGGCGGGCTCGTCGTGCGCAGCCTCCAGGCCAACACCTGGGAGGTCGTGTTCTGGCGCTCGCTGTTCATGGCGATCGTGGTCGGCCTCTATCTCGCCGTGTGGCGGCGCCGGGCGACGATCTACGGCCTGCGCCATGCGCTGGGGCCGATGCTGCTCAGCGGCCTGTGCCTCTCGGGCTCGTTCATCGTCTTCATCCTGGCGCTGCGCGAGGCGACCGTGGCCAACGTGCTGGTCGTCACGGCGTCGGCGCCGCTGATGGCCGCCCTGCTGGCGCGCGTGGTGCTGCGCGAGCCGGTGCGCTGGAACACCTGGCTGGCGATGATGGCGGCGCTGGCCGGCGTCGGGCTGATGGTCAACGACTCGCTCTCGACCCATGGCATGGCAGGGTCGGTGCTGGCCGTGATCTGCGCCGCCTGCTTCGCCACCAACATGGTGGTGCTGCGCACGCGGCCGGACGTCGACATGATGCCGACCGTGGTGCTGGGCGGCCTGATCTCGGCCGCCATCACCCTGCCGCTGGCCTGGCCCTTCCCCGCGCCCCTGCACGAGGTGCCGTGGCTGGCCTTCCTGGGCATCGTCCAGCTCGGGCTCGGCCTGGTGCTGTTCACGCTCGGCATCCGCTACCTGCCGGCGGCGCAGGCCAGCCTCGTGGCCCTGCTCGAGACGGTGCTGGGCCCGCTCTGGGTCTGGCTCGCGCTCGGCGAAGCTCCCAGCGCCGTCGGCCTGCTGGGTGGCGCCGTCGTGCTCGGCGCCCTGGCTGCCAACACGCTGCTGGAGGGCCGAGCCGCGATCGCGCCGGCACACGCAAGACGTGCCTGAGCCGGCCAGCGCGGCCGGTTCCCGCCCGGCATCGGCGACCCTGATCGGCATGGCGTTGTGGGTCGCCGCCACGATCTGCGAGACGGCGATGGTCGGCTGCGTGCGGATCGTGTCGCAGGATCTGCACCCGCTGCAGGTCGTGTTCCTGCGCATGTTCTGCGGCCTCGTCGTGCTGGCGCCGTGGCTGCTGCGGCTGGGCGCTGCCGGCCTGCGGACCACGGTGTTCCGGCTGCACGCCCTGCGCTCCGGCCTGCAGGTCATGGCCATGACGATGTGGTTCGCCTCCGTGCCGCTGGTGATCCTGGCGGACATCGCGGCGCTCAGCTTCCTGGCGCCCCTCTTCGCCACCGCCGGGGCCATGCTGCTGCTGGGCGAGCGGGTTGGCTGGCGCCGCGGCCTGGCCTTGCTGATCGGCTTCAGCGGCGTGCTGGTGATCGTGCGCCCGGGCAGCAGCTTCAACATCGGCTGGGGCCTGCTGATCCTCGCCGCCGTGTTCTGGGCCAGCGCGCTGCTGGTGATCAAGCGCATGGCAAGCAGCGAGACCTCGCCCTGCATGACGGCGTGGGCGACGATCCTCATCACGCCGGTGCTGCTGATCCCGGCCGTCTTCGTATGGCGCGATCCGAGCTGGACGCAATGGGCGCTGATGCTGGCCGCCGGCCTGGCCGGCACGACGACACACCTGCTGATGGGCCAGTCCTTCCGCTACGCCGAGGCCTCGGCGGTGATGCCGATGGATTTCGCGCGCATGCTGTGGATCACCCTGCTCGGCTACATGCTGTTCGACGAAACCCCGACCTGGCATGTCTGGGTTGGCGGCGCGCTGATCTTCGCCGCCGCGACCTACGTCACCCTGCGCGAGGCGCGGCTGGCGCGGCGGCGCTGAGCCGAATGCCTTGCACCGCCGCTCAGCGCGGTCGGGGCCGCCCCGTCTGA
Organism: Vineibacter terrae; assembly: GCF_008039615.1. GTDB lineage: Bacteria > Pseudomonadota > Alphaproteobacteria > Reyranellales > Reyranellaceae > Vineibacter > Vineibacter terrae. The sequence continues at coordinate 71,261 of NZ_VDUZ01000041.1, forward strand.
ACGATATCCAGTCTGAGCGGCATTGTCCTGACGATTGCATTTTTATATATTGATATCAATCGCAGCACTCTTGAGGTCTGCAAGCCATGGCATCCATTACGATCCGCAACGTGCCTGACGAGGTGCATCGTGCCTTGCGCGTGCGTGCCGCCATGCACGGCCGCAGCACCGAAGCTGAAATTCGCGACATATTGGAGAAGGCCGCGAAACCGGAAGGCCGGGTCAAGCTGGGCTCGCTCTTGGCGGCCATTGGTCGGGAAGCGAGGCTTACGGACGAGGATGCCGAGCGCTTCGAGCAGTTGCGCGACAAGACCCCGGCCAAGCCGATGAAGTTTGAATGATCCTCGTTGATACGAACGTCATTTCCGAGCCGTGGAAACCCGCGCCCGATGCACGGGTGCTGACGTGGATCGACGCGCAGGCGATCGAAACACTTTACCTGTCGGCGGTTACCGTAGCCGAGCTTCGGTTCGGTATCGCGACGCTGCCGATCGGCAAGCGGCGCGCGACGTTGCGTGAGCGCCTGGAGCGGGATGTATTGCCGCTGTTCGCAGGCCGCGTGCTGCCCTTCGACCTGGACGCATCGCAAGCCTACGCTGACTTGATGGCGCAAGCCCAGGTGGCCGGAAAGGCCATTGGCAAGGCCGATGGCTATATCGCAGCGACAGCTGCGATACGCGGCTTCACGGTTGCCACTCGCGACACTGGCCCGTTCCAGGCCGCAGGGCTGAACGTCGTCAACCCTTGGGTGAACCCAGCCCCAAACCCTTGAGCCTGTGAGGTCAGACCCGGCAACAAGGCTATGGGGTCAGGCAGGTCGCGCGGCCAGGACAGCCGCGCGATCGGGTGCCGACCGCCCGATAGCCATCACGCCCCCCTGCCCGGCCTGAGGTTCCAGCGCTGCACGACATAGCGAGGATGGTCCTCGGCCCACTGGGCGATCAGCGACTGGGCCTGCACGAAAGCCATGCCCGGGTGCGCGGACAGGTCATGCGCAATCTGCTCCCGGACCTCACATGAATGCGATGAGCCTACCAGGCAAACTGTGAGGAAAATAGTGTAGATCATTGACGATAAACCTCATTCCTCAGATCACATAAATTATGTGACCATTCACTTTTTTCATCATACACCGAAATGCAGATAATGTTAAGTACCGCAAGATCCATGCCGTGCGCGACGCTGGGATGACGCGGTAGACCGTCGCGGATTCGCGGTCGCGCCGGCTTCGATCTCTGCGATGATCGGATGGCCGATGAGCTGAAGGGAGCGTTGTCCGATGTTCACACCCCTTGCCGGCAAGCGCGTGGTCGACCTCACCCACGTGCTGGCGGGCCCCTATGTCACCCATATCCTGCGGCAGCTCGGGGCGGACGTGATCAAGATCGAGCGGCCCGGCACCGGCGACGTGATGCGTGCCGGCCGGCCGGGACAATCGCCACCCGGCTTCGGGCTGCAGTTCGTGGGCCTCAACGCCGGCAAGCGCTCGGTCGCGCTCGATCTCAAGGACAGCCGCGGCCAGGACATCCTGCGCCGGCTGATCGCCACGGCCGATATCCTGGTCGAGAACCTGCGGCCGGGCGAATTGCGGCGCCTGAAGCTCGATTACGAGTCGGCCGCGGCGCTCAATCCGATGCTGGTCTATTGCTCGGTGAGCGGCTGGGGACAAAGCGGCGCCTTTGCCGGGCGTGCCGGCTACGACCAGGCGATCCAGGCCGCCACCGGCGTGATGATGATGCAGGGCGAGCCGGGCGAGCCGCCGATGAAGGTCGGCTTCCCGGCGATCGACATCGCCACCGGCATGAACGGCGCCTGCGCCGTCCTGTCGGCCCTGCTCGAGCGCGAGCGCACCGGCAAAGGCTGCCGCGTCGACGTCGCCATGGCCGATTCGGCGCTGATGCTGATGATCGGACCGGCTTCGACCTGGAGCGTCGGCCGCATTGCGGCCGAGCGCTTCGGCAACCGGTCGCTGGCCTCCAGCCCGACCTCGGGCGTGTTCCCCACGGCCGACGGCTGGCTGTCGGTGGCGGCCAACACGCCGGAGCAAGGCCATCGCGCCCTGGAGATCATCGGCCGGCCCGCGCTGAAGGATGACCCGCGCTTTGCGCCGGCCGGCAGCAAAGGCGGCTTCTTCATCGTCGCCGACCTCGACGGCGCGCGCGCCCAGTTCGCGGCCGGCCTGCGCGAGGGCACGGCCGCGCATTGGGAGGCGGCGTTCAATGCCGCCGGCATCGCGTCCGCCAAGGTGCGCACGATCGAAGAGTACCTCGACGGCGCCTACCGGCAGACTCCCGGGATCCAGCACCGCATGGACCAGCCGGGCTATCCGCAGCCGGTCGAAACTCTGGGGGCCGGCTTCCGGGTCGACGGCGCCGCGGCCGGCGTGGCGGCGCCGGCCCCGGCTCTGGGCGCCGATTCGCAGGCGGTGCTGCGCGACCTGGGCCTCTCGCCTGACGACATCGCCGAGTTGGCCCGCGACAAGGTCGTGCAACTGTCGCGATGAGCCGGCCTCCCTTTCAGGGGGCACACCTGTACTTGGGGATTGCCAAAAGCACCCGCTTCCTCATATCCCTTGTGTCAACGACCGAAGGCGGACAGGAAGGCTCGCGTGCAATCTCCCCCGACCGGTGTGCCGACATCAGCACGCCAGGTGAAGATACCGTTCGGCCGTCTGGTCGCCTATTCGACACTGCAGCTGCCGCTGGCCATGGCGGCGCTCCCGGTCGTCCTCAATGTTCCGAAATTCTATGGCGAGACGTTGGGCCTGTCGCTGGCCTCGCTCGGCCTGTTCCTGCTGGTCACGCGCGTCATCGACGCGCTGCAGGACCCCGTGATCGGCTTCGTCAGCGACCGTATGACGGCGCGCCGCAACGGCCGGCTGCTGTTCGTCGCGGCGATGCTGCCGCTGCTGATCGGCGGCTTTGCGGCGCTGTTCTTCCCGCCGGTCGAGGCGCTGGGCAAGACAGGGCTGCAGATCTGGCTGCTGGTGGCGCTGGTGATCGTCCATCTCGGCTACTCCGGCACCTCGATCAGCTATCATGCTCACGGTGCCGAACTCAGCGACGATTACAACGAGCGCACCCGTGTCACGGTCGGCCGCGAGGTGTTCGGCCTGACCGGCATGACGCTGGCTGTCGTGCTGCCGGCCATCCTGACGTCGACCGGGTTCTTCGCCGACACCAAGCACGTCGCCGAGGAGGCACGGGCCGCGATAGTGGCCGCCAAGGCCGCCGGCGACCATGCCGCGGCCCTGGCCGCCCAGGCCCAGCTCAAGGCGGCGCAGCATGGCGCCGAGGTGCGCGGCTACGGCGTGTTCGGCCTGCTGTTCATCGCCATCGGCGTCCTGGCGGCGCTGCCGGCGCTGCTGCGCTCCCCGCCCGGGGTGCATGGCGCGGTCGTGCGCAAGGCCCGGCGCTCGATCTTCCATGATTTCACCGCGCCGCTGAAGAATCGCCTGTTCCGCCGCCTGCTGCTGGTCTTCGTGGTCAACGGATCGGCGCTGGGCATCGCCGTCAGCGTGATGCTGTTCTATGTCGAGCACGTTCTGAAGGGCACCAAGACCGATGCCGGCATTGTGCTGCTGACCTACTTCATCGCCGGCGCCGCGAGCGTGCCGATGTGGCTGCTCGTGTCGAAGCGGCTGAGCAAGGCATCGGCCTGGTTTGTCGGCATGGCGCTGACCGCGATCGCGATGTCGGTCGCGGTGTTCTTCGGGCCCGGCCATCTCTGGCTGTTCGTGATCGCCTCGGCCATCACCGGCCTGGGGCTGGGCGCCGACTACGGCCTGCCGCCCTCGATCCTGGCCGACATCATCAATGCCGAGGAAGGCGCCGACACCAAGGGCGAGACCGGCGCCTATTTCGGGCTTTGGGCGCTGGCCACCAAGCTCGCCACGGCGGTAGGCGCGGCGCTGTCGCTGCCGGTCGCGGCCTGGCTCGGGTTCGATCCCGGCGCCGGGAAGTACGACACCACGGCGCTGGTGATCGTGTACATCGTGATGCCGGTGGCGGTGAAGATCATCGCGGCGCTGCTTATCTGGTATATCCGCATCGAGGCTGAACGGCCGGCCGTGCGCCACCTGCTGGGCGGCAAGCCCGCCTGACGTCCTTCCCGTCATCTCGAGCGTTTGTGACTTTTTCAGTGACCTTCCCCCGGAGGGGGAAGGTGGCGCGAAGCGCCGGAAGGGGGGATGTTGCAGCGGATTCGGTGTGACTCAGGACCAGCGAATTCGTTGAAACATCCCCCGTCACTCCGAGCGGAGCGAGGGATGGCGAAGGGCCTCGGGCAGGATGATGACTATACAGGGCCAAGGCGCGCCCGATGACGGTCCACGACGGCGGCCTCACGATTAAGTGTCGCCGCGCGCGGCCAAGACAGGCAGAATTCATCCGGAAATGACTTTTTAGGGGTGAACATGCGCGTTCGCTTCAAGGCCGCTGGCGCGGCGCGCCGCATGTCGCGGCGGCAGGTGGGGTCGCTGGCGATGGCTTGGCTACTGGGCGGGCTGGCGCTGCCGGGAAGCGCGGCCGCCGACCCGCCCAAGGTGCTGGAGAACCCTTACTGGCAGGAGCGCATCAAGGCCGGCTCGCTGCCGCCAGTCTCGGCGCGCATCCCGAGCGTGCCCATGGTCGTGAGCGGCTTTGCCGGCAATGACGGGCCGGGCCAGCCGGGCGGCAGCATCGTCACGCTGGGCGCCGAGCGCGACACAAGGCTGATGGCCACCTACGGCTACACCCGCCTCGTCGCCTTCGAGCCCGATCTCAGCCTGCGCGCCGACATTCTCGAGGCCTACACCGTCGAGGAAGGCCGCCGCTTCACGCTCCGGCTCCGGCCGGGACATCGCTGGTCGGACGGGCACCCCTTCACGGCGGATGATTTCCGCTACTGGTGGGAGGACGTCGCCAACAATCGCGAGCTGAGCCCCAACGGCCCGCCGGCGGAAATGCTGGTCGACAACAAGCCGCCGGTGTTCGAGATCGTCGACCCGGCCACGGTGCGGTTCACCTGGCAGGCGCCCAATCCCTACTTCCTCGAGGCCCTGGCGCGGGCGCTGCCGCTGTTCATCTACCGGCCGGCGCATTACCTGCGCCAGTTCCACGCCAGGTATGTCGAGCCTCAGGCGCTGGAGGAGCTGGTCAAGAAGTGGCGCATGCAGGGCTGGACGCGCCTGCACAACCGCGTCGACCAGATGTATGTCGGCGACAATCCTGACCTGCCGTCGCTGTCGCCCTGGGTGCCCAGGACCAAGCCGCCGTCGACCCGCCTCGTCTACGAGCGCAACCCCTACTACCATCGCATCGACAGCAATGGCGTGCAGCTGCCCTATATCGACCAGGTCGTGCTGAGCGTCGTGTCGCCCACCGTCATTCCCCTGAAGGCGGGCAGCGGCGAGACCGACCTGCAGGCGCGCTACCTGAAGTTCGACGACTACACGTACCTGAAGGGCAACACCAAGACGTTCTCGTTCGAGGTGCTGCTGTGGGAGACCGGCAACGGCTCGGAGCTGGCGCTCTACCCCAACTTCAACCACAACGACCCGGTGCTGCAGACCCTGTTCCGTGATCCCCGCTTCCGGCGTGCGCTGTCCATGTCCATCGACCGCGACGAGGTGAACGAGGTGGTGTTCATGGGCATGGCGCATCCCAGCAACAACACCATCCGGCCGGGATCGCCGCTGTTCCAGCCGGCGTATCGCGAGCTCAATATCAAGTACGACATCAAGCAGGCCGGCAAGCTGCTCGATGAGATCGGGCTCACGAAGCGCGATTCCGAGAATGTCCGCCTGATGCCCGACGGCCGGCCGCTGGTGCTGGTCGCCGAGACCGCCGGCGAGACCAAGGAGCAGACCGACATCCTGAGCCTGATCCAGTCGACCTGGCGGCGCGCCGGCATCAAGCTGCTGATCCGGCCGCAGACGCGCGACCTGCTGCGCCAGCGCGTCGCCGCCGGCGAGACCATGATCTCGGTATGGCCGGGCGTCGAGAACGCCATGCCGACCGCGGCCTCCAGCCCGCGCGAGTTCGCCCCCGGCACGCTGGGCGACCTGCAATGGCCGAAATGGGGCCTCTATCGCGAGAGCAAGGGCAAGGCCGGCGAGTCGTGCGACATGCCGGCGGTGCAGCGGCTGATCGAGCTGGTCGACACCTGGGAGAAGACCGTCGATCCCGAGGCGCAGAAGGCGATCTGGCGCGAGATCCTGACCGCCCATGCCGAGCAGCAGTTCTCGATCGGCGTCATCTCCGGCTCGCAGCAGCCGGTGGTGATCAGCCGCAAGCTGCGCAACGTGCCGCGCAACGGCATCTACAGCTGGCACCCCGGCTCGTTCTTCGGCATGTACCGCCCCGACACCTTCTGGCTGCAGCGCTAGGTCGACTTCGTTCTGGTCGGGCCGCGCCGCTCCAGCGGCGCTCTTCTGCAAAAGACTAAGAGGCGCCGCTGGAGCGGCGCGGCCCGGCCCCATGAGCGCCCGGTTGACAGCCCCGTCCGGGCCACCCTAACGTGGTCAGACCTCTGACCAGAAGGTCGGACAAGAGAAGGCTCGCACGAGCCCGCTGCATCGGGAGGAGAACGGTGAAGGGATTTGCGCCCTTGCTCGCCGCCTGCATCGCCGCGCTGGCGGCGCTGCCCGGCCTTGCCGCCGACCCTGTGAAGATCGGCGTCATCTACCCGCTCACCGGCAACGCCGCCAGCGCCGGCCAGTCCGCCAAGGACGCCGTCGAGCTGGGCGCCGAGATCGTCAACGGCACCTATCCCGATCTCGCGCAGCTGCCGCTGGCGGCCACCGCCGGCCTGCCCAATCTCGGCGGCGCCAGGATCCAGCTTGTCAGCGCCGACCACCAGGGCAACCCGCAGGTCGGGCAGAACCAGACGCTGCGCCTGATCACGCAGGAAAAGGTCGCGGCCATGCTGGGCGCCTACCATTCGTCGGTGGCGCTGGTGGCGACTGCCGTCGCCGAGCGCCAGGGCGTGCCGTTCCTGGTCGCCGACTCGGTGGCGCTCAACATCACCGGGCGCGGCTTCAAGTGGGTCTTCCGCACCGGGCCGATCGCCAGCGACTTCGCCAAGGCCTACACCGCGTTCCTCACCGACCTGAAGAAGGCCGGCCGCAAGATCGACACCATCGCCGTCGTCAACGAGAACACCGACTACGGCAGCTCCGTCGCCGGCAGCATCCTGGCTGCCGCCAAGAGCGCCGACATCGCGGTCGCGGCCCAGATCCCCTACAACGCCAACAGCGCCGACGTCTCGGCCCAGGTGCTGCAGCTCAAGACGCTCAATCCCGACGCCGTGATCTTCATCAGCTACACGGCCGACACGATCCTCTACTTCAAGACGATGCGGAACCTCGACTACCTGCCGCCGATCATCATCGGCGACGATGCCGGGTTCTCCGATCCGACGTTCATTCCCAATGTCGGCGACCTGGCACAGGGCGCCGTCAACCGCAGCGCCTGGGATGTCGGCAAGGCAGGCAGCAGCAGCTACGTCATCAACCAGATGTTCAAGGCCAGGCACGGGCGCGACCTGGACGACACCAGCGCGCGCTGGATGCAGGGCTTCCTGGCGCTGGCCGAAGCCATCAACCGCGCCGGCTCGACCGCGCCCGACAAGATCCAGGCGGCGCTGAAGGCGACCGACCTCAAGCCAGATCAGCTGATGATCGGCTACCGCGGCGTGACGTTTGACCAGACCGGGCAGAACACCCTGTCGGCGACCTACCTCATCCAGCTGCGCGGCAAGGAGTATGTGTCGGTATGGCCCGAGGACCGCGCCACCGCCCGCTTCGAATGGCCGATGAAAGGCTGGAAGAAGTAGCGCGCTCCGGTCGAACAACCGCATGTCGACGCTGAGCATCCCCGTCATCTCGAGCGCAGCGAGGATCTCGGGGCGGCGCCTGGCTCCCTCGCTGCTGTCTCCTCGCCCCGCGACAGCGGGGAGAGGAAGGGGCCCATGCCGACGGCATGGGAAGGTGAGGGGTAGGAACGATCAAGCCATGCGACAAGAACAGGGACTGATCGCTCGTACCCCTCACCCTCCCATCGCTGCGCAATGGGCCCCTTGTACGACCGGATACATCGGTAACACTTTAGACCGGATACATAGGTAACACTTTGGACCGGATACATCGGTTACACTTTCGGTGCCGCCGCTGGCCGCTGCCGGGGGCGCGCCCCCGGCAGCGGCTC
>NZ_VDUZ01000042.1 GCF_008039615.1 Vineibacter terrae
ATCCCGGCGTCGGCTCGCTGATCTACACCGCCATCCTGCAGGGCGACTACAACCTGCTGATGGGCACGGTGTCGCTGTCGATCGTCGCCGTCGCCACCGGACCACCCAGGCCGACCGAGCGGGCGAGGGTGGCCCATAGCTCGCCGAACGAACGCACATGCCCGGTGTCGATCTCAACCAGCGCGCTCATGCCGACCCGCAGCGGCGGATCGCCGGGCTCGCGGCGCACCTCGACCCGCACGGGGATGCGCTGCACCACCTTGACCCAGTTGCCCGACGCGTTCTGCGGCGGCAGCACGGCGAACTCGGCGCCCGTCGCCTGGGCGATGCTCACCACGGTGCCGCGCCAGACGCGATCGGGGTAGGTGTCGATATGCACCCTCGCGGATTGCCCCGGCCGCACGCGTGTCAGATCGGTCTCCTTGAAGTTGGCCTCGACCCACAGGCCGTCATCGGCCACCACCGTCATCACCGCCGTCCCGGCCAGGGCGTGCGTGCCCACGGTCGGCTTGCGCGCCGTGATGCCGTCGATCGGCGCCTCGATGCGCGTGCGGCGCAGGTTCAGCGCCGCCTCGTCGCGGGCCGCCCGGCTCTGCTTCACGCGCGGGTGGTCGTCGGTATGGATCTTGGGATCGCCGGCCAGCCCCGCCTCCAGCCGCATCAGCTCCTCGTTCAGCATGGCGATGCGCTGGCGCGCCAGATCGAGGTCGCGCCGGGCTTCGTCAAGGCGCTGGCTGGAGACCACCTTGCGCTGGGCCAGCTCGTTCTGGCGCTCGAAGTCGGTGGCGGCGAATGTCTCCTGGCTTTTGGCGGCCTTGATCTCCTCGCGCTTCTGCCGGTAGCTGGCGCGCAGCCCGCGCACATCCGCCCGCACGGTCTCCAGCTCCGACTCGGCCCGCGCCAGCGCCAGCCGGTAGGGCTCGTCCTGGATGCGGAACAGGAGATCCCCGCGCGAGACGCGCTGGTTCTCGACTACGGCGACCTCGACGACGACGCCCGGAACCTCCGGTGCGATCAGGACGCGGTCGCCTTTGACGTAGGCGTTGTCGGTGCTGACGTGGCGGCCGGCCATGAGCCAGAACGCAACCCCGACGACAGCCGCCAGAACCGGCAGCGCCCACATGAAGCCGCGGGCGACCGCCCGGCGGCTTGGCCGCAGCCGTGGCGGCGGCGCCTGCGCTTGCCCTGGATGGGTTTCGACTGTGTCGCGCATCCCCTACCGTCTGCGGCCGCTTGCCGGCCACGCCGTCGCTGCGGCGGAGATTCCGTCGCCTCCCTGAAACAACTATTTTGCCCGATCTTGAGCCATGCGTCGCGGACTTTGATAAGCCTCCCGGGCATGGCTGCAATGGTTCGAAGGCGCAGCATCCGGGCGGGGCTTTCGCTTACGACCCTACCGTCATCCCGAGCGCAGCGAGGGATCTCCCGCGAATGGCGCACCGTGCGCCGTACCGCAGGAGATCCCTCGCTGGCGCTCGGGATGACAGCGAGGTCATAAGCGAAATGCCCGCGCCTTCGTACACGACAGCCCTGTTCCGGCCGGCTTCACACCGCCGGCGTCGCGCCGTCGCGGAACAGCTTGTAGGTGATGGCGTCGTAGAGCGCGTTGTACGACGCATCGATGATGTTGGGCGACACCCCGATGGTGGTCCAGCGCTGCCCGTGGCCGTCGGCGCTCTCGATCATGACCCGGGTGATGGCGGCGGTGCCGCCCGCCGAGTCCAGGATGCGCACCTTGAAGTCGATCAGGCGCATGTCGACGAGTTCGGCGTAGTGCGGCAGCAGCGCCTTGCGCAGGGCCGAGTCCAGGGCGTTGACCGGGCCGTTGCCCTCGCCCACCTCCATCACCCGATGCTTGGCGACGTCGAGCTTCACCGTGGCCTCGGACAGGGTGATCAGCTCGCCCCGGGCATTCCAGCGGCGCTCGGCCAGCACGCGGAAGCTCTGCAGCACGAAGTAGTCGGGCACGGTATGCAGCTCGCGCCGGGCCAGCAGCTCGAACGAAGCATCGGCGCCGTCATAGGCGTAGCCGTTGGCTTCGCGCTCCTTGACGATCTCCAGCAGCCGCATCACGTCGGGGCTCCTGGGATCGATCTCCAGGCCGATCTGCCGGAAGCGCGCCATCACGTTGGAGCGGCCGGCCTGGTCGGACACGACGATGATGCGCTCGTTGCCGACCACCGCCGGATCGATATGCTCGTAGGTGCGCGGGTCCTTCTCGACGGCGCTGACATGCAGGCCGCCCTTGTGCGCAAAAGCACGCGAGCCGACATAGGCGGCGCTGCGGTTGGGCACCAGGTTCAGACGGTCGTCGAGCAGCCGCGACAGGTGGGTGAGCTTGGCCAGGTTCTCCGCCGGGATGCCGGTGTCATAGCCCATCTTCAGCATGAGGCTGGGGATGAGCGCGATCATGTTGGCATTGCCGCAGCGCTCGCCCAGGCCGTTGATGGTGCCCTGCACCTGGCGGGCGCCGACACGCACGGCGGCGAGTGAATTGGCGACCGCGTTCTCGGTGTCGTTGTGGCAATGGATGCCAATCGACGTGCCGGGAATCTCGGCGCAGACCTCACCCACGATGCGCTCGATGTCGTGCGGCAAGGTGCCGCCGTTGGTGTCGCACAGCACCAGCCAGCGCGCGCCGGCCCGCAGCGCCTCGCGCAGGCAGGTCATGGCGTAGTCGCGGTTGGCCTTGTAGCCGTCGAAGAAATGCTCGGCGTCGAACATCACCTCGTCGACCCGCGTCCTGGCCACCGCCACCGAGTCGGCGATCATGTCGATATACTCGGTGCGGCCCAGCTCCAGCGCGACATCGACATGGAAATCCCAGGTCTTGCCCACCATGCAGACGGTGCGCGCCTGGGTCGACAGAATGGCGTTGAGCCCGGGATCGTTGGCGGCGCTGCGGCCGGCGCGCCGGGTCATGCCGAAGGCGACGAACCTGGCGCGGTTGAACGCCGGCGGTGCGGCGAAGAAGCGGTCGTCGGTCGGATTCGCACCGGGCCAGCCGCCCTCGATGTAGTCGATGCCGATTCGGTCCAGCTCGATCGCGATGGCCGTCTTGTCGGCGACGGAAAAGTCGACGCCCTGGGTCTGGGCGCCGTCACGCAGCGTGGTATCGAACAGGTAGACGCGATTGTCGGCAGTCATCAGAAGCTCCGGTGAACAGGGCTTCTTGCCGCCCGGCCCGCCGGCCGTCAACCGCTCTCCTGCTTCATCCGGGCCACGCGGGCATGCACGCGATAGTCGCCCTCATGCGCCTCGTAGCTGACCTGGGCGCCTTTCTGCAGGGCCTCGAACTCGCCGGGTTGCATGCTGCTGCGGTCGAAATGGATCTCATCACCCGTGGCGGCCGTGATCAGGCCGTAGCCGTCCTCGGGATAGAGTCCGGTCACGGTCCCGACACCCTGCTCGTCGTGCGCCTTGACCTCGCCCCGCAGCAGCCCCGTCTGGTCCTGCAGCTGTCGGCGCGCGGTCCGGAAGGCTTCATGAATGGCCACATTGGGGTCGGCCAGCTGCTTGCGCTCCGGCGGCTGGCGGCTCACCACCACGCCGCGCTGACCCGGCATTTCGATATGGATACGGACGCTGAACAGGCCGCCCTTGGCCTGCCGGCCATCCGGGGCGCGCACCACCACACGACATGACGTGCCCCGACCGAAGAATCGCTCCAACCGGTTGATTTCTCGCTCGATGCGCGATTGCACAAACTCTGAAGATTCCATGTTCTCGAAGACGATGGTTGGCACAGTTTCCATCACGCTCTCCGCGACCACTACGCCTTTTGGCCAACGACGAGCGAGCGCCGGTGTTCCGCGCCGGGGTGGCACGGTTTTGCGGCATAGCCGAGTTCGCGCGCCACCTGCCGACAGTGGGCGCCGAGGTCATCAACGGTCCCAAGGACGTGCCCACCGGCCAGAACATGCTCGTGCGCCATCCCGACGGCACGCTGGTCGAGTATGTCGAGCACCGGCACAAGCACCCGGCGGGCCGCCTGGCCGAGCCCGGCGGCGACTAGCGGTTGTCGCCACGTGGCCGTGCCCTGGCAGCGCTGCAGGCGGACAGTGAATAGACGCTCGCCCTGCCCCCGATGGCGCCGTTGCGCGCCTTGAACGGCCGGCGCTTTGTCGCCATTGTCAGCCGGATACAGGCACCCGCCTGCAGGAGAATTCCGCCATGGCCCTGGCCGCCGCGGTGCATCCGCCGCATATCGACGAGACCATTGCCGAGCTGAAGGCCATTTTCGGCGACCGTCTCAGCACTGCCGCTGCCGTGCGCGAGCAGCACGGCAAGGACATCAGCTACCACGAGGCCCATCTGCCGGACGCCGTGGTGTTCGCCGAGTCGACGGCGGAAGTGCAGAAGGTCGTGCAGATCTGCGCCCGCTACCGCACGCCGATCATCGCCTTCGGCACCGGCACGTCGCTGGAAGGGCACATCTCGGCGCCGCAGGGCGGCATCTCGGTCGATGTCAGCCGCATGAACCAGGTGCTGCAGGTCAACGAGGCCGACCTCGACGTCGTGGTGCAGCCGGGCGTCACGCGCAAGCAGCTCAACGAGTACATCCGGGCCACCGGCCTGTTCTTCCCCATCGATCCCGGCGCCGACGCCTCGATCGGCGGCATGACCAGCACCCGCGCCTCGGGCACCAACGCGGTGCGCTACGGCACCATGCGCGAGAACGTGCTGGCGCTGCAGGTGGTGACTGCGGACGGCCGGATCATGCGGCTGGGCCGGCGCGCGCGCAAATCGGCGGCCGGCTACGACCTCGTGAAGCTGTTCGTCGGCTCGGAAGGCACGCTGGGCATCATCACCGAGATCACGCTGCGGCTCTACGGCATCCCCGAGGCGATGGCGGCGGCGACCTGCGCCTTCGAAAGCCTGGAGGGCGCCGTTAACACCGTGATCCAGACCATCCAGTCGGGCGTGCCGATCGCGCGCATCGAGCTGCTGGACGACATCCAGGTCGACTCGGTGAACCGCTATTCCAAGATGAGCCTGCCGGTCAAGAACACGCTGTTCCTCGAGTTCCATGGCACCGAAGCCAGCGTCAAGGAGCAGGCCGAGATGGTCCAGGCCATCGCCAGCGACAATGGCGGCGGCAGCTTCGCCTTCACCACCCAGGCCGAGGAGCGCACCCGGATGTGGCAGGCGCGCCATGACGCTGCCTGGGCCAACAAGGCGCTGAAGGCCGGCTGGGGCATGTGGGCCACCGATGTCTGCGTGCCGATCTCGCGGCTGGCCGAATGCATCCTCGCCACCAAGAACGACATCGTGGCGCTGGACCTGGTGGCGCCGATCGTCGGCCATGTCGGCGACGGCAACTTCCACCTCACCATCATGGTCGACCCCGACGACCCGACATGCCTGAAGCGGGCCGACGCGCTCAACGACCGCATGGTGGCGCGGGCGCTCGAGCTGGGCGGTACCTGCACCGGCGAGCACGGCGTCGGGCTGGGCAAGATCAAGTACCTCTATGCCGAGCATGGCGAGTCGGTGAGCCTGATGCGCGCCGTCAAGCGGGCCATCGACCCCGACAACATCATGAACCCCGGCAAGATCTTCGGGCCGTTGAACTGAGATCTCCTGCTGTCATCCCGAGAGTATGTGATGTCCTTCCCCCGGAGGGCAGGGATACCGCGCTTGGATTTCGATTACCTTTCCCCGCAAGCGGCAGGGCTGTCCGGGGAAAATGTCCGCTAGAATCTAGCACTTTTCGCTACAACAACGCTTCATGGTGAGCTTGTCGAACCATGAAGCGTCTCGCACCAGCCGTCGTGCGCGGCCTTCATGGTTCGACAAGCTCACCATGAAGGCTTTTTCCCCGGACAGCCCTGCCGCTTGCGGGGGAAGGTAATCGAAATCCACATGCGATTGCCCTGCCCTCGGTGGGAAGGATAAGGATAAAGTCACACGCTCCGGGCGCTGCGAGCGAAGATCAGGCTACCCCGGCCAGCAAGGCGCGCAGCTCGGGCAGGCACGAGCCGCAATTGGTGCCGGCCCTGAGGCGCTCGCCCAGGGCACGCGTGGTGCGGCAGCCCGTGGCGATCGCCTTTTCGATCGCGTCGCGGCCGACGCCGTGGCAGGCGCAGACGGCGGGCCCCAGGTCGGCGCTTCGTCCGGGATCGCGTCCGGCCAGCACCGAACGCCGCTGGCCCGGCGTGATACGGGCTTCGCTGAACAGGGCCGCCGGGCCGATGCGTGATGGCAAGCCGGCCGCATCCGGCGCGATGTACATCGCAAGCTGCAGCTGACCGCCATGCAGCAGCGCGGCGCGGTAGCGGCCGATGGCAGGGTCGCGATAGAGCAGCCATTCGGCCTCTGTCACGGCAGCGGTCGCCAGCGCCTCGAGGCGCTCCCACGCCGCCACGGGGGCCTCGGGGCCGGCCAGCTCGTAGCGCCAATGGCCGGCGCCGCGCACGGCAACCCAGTAGCCGCGGCAATCGAACGCCAAAGGCTGCCGCGACAGCACGAAGCCCTGCCATCGCGTGGCCACGGCGCTGACGCGCACCGGCGTCGCCTTCAGCTCGGGCTGGCCGGAAATGGGATCGGCCTGCGGATTGACCACCTCGTTCACGCGGCCGGCGGCGCTCAACACGCCGGTCCAGTGCATGGGCGCGAAAACCGTGCCCGGCCGCTGCTCGGCGGTCGTCTGCACGCGCATAACGGCGGCACCCCACCGGCTTTCGATGTGCGCCAGCCCGTCATCGGCAAGCCCGAACCGTGCCGCATCGTCGGGGTGCACGGCGAGCAGCGGCACCGGACGATGCGCCGAAAGACGCGGCGTGCGTCCGGTGCGTGTCATGGTATGCCACTGGTCGCGATAGCGGCCGGTATTCAAGACCAGAGGGAAGGCCTCGGTCGCGGCATGGCACGGCGGCCGCGGCGTGACGGCGACGAACCGTCCGCGGCGATCGGGTGTGTGGAAGCTGCCGTCGCCGAACAGCCGTTGCTGCAAACCTGACTCGCCGGCGCGCCACGGCCATTGAAACGGCTCGAGCCCGTCGTACAGCGACGCCGGAATATCCGCCACGGCACCGATATCGAACGCGCGTGCACCATCGTTCTCGAAAGCCGACAGCCGCGCATGCTCACGGAAGATATCGGCCGGGCCGTGATAGTCGAAGGCTTCGGCGTAGCCCAGGCGGCGGCCGATCTGACTCAGCGCCCACCAGTCCGGCCGCGCCAGGCCCGGCGCCGGCCGGAGCGGACGCTGGCGCGAGATCCGGCGCTCCGAGTTCGTGACAGTGCCGTCCTTCTCGCCCCAGGCGGCGGCAGGCAGCAGCACATGCGCAAGGCGCGCGGTATCGGTGTCGCGCACGAAGTCGGAAACGACAACGAAATCGCAAGCCTGCAACGCGCGCACGACCTGGCCGGCATCGGGCATGCTGACCGCCGGGTTGGTGGCCATCACCCAGACGGCTTTGATCTCGCCGGTCCCGATGGCACGGAACAGGTCGATGGCCTTATGGCCGGCGCCGGTCGCCAGATGCGGTGCCTGCCAGAAGCGGCGTACGCGGTCGATCGCGACGGGATCGTCATAGTCCATATGCGCGGCGAGCTGGTTGGCGAGCGCGCCGACCTCTCGGCCGCCCATGGCGTTGGGTTGGCCGGTGACGGAGAACGGCCCCATCCCGGGCCGCCCGATACGGCCCGTGAGCAAATGGGTGTTGATGATGGCATTGACCTTGTCGGTGCCGGCCGACGACTGGTTCACGCCCTGGGAGTAGACGGTGACGGTCCTTTCGGACTGTGCCACCCAGGCGTAGAGCCGCGCCACGTCTGCCGCCGGCAGGCCGCACCACCGCGCCACGGCTGCGACGTCCGGCGTCGCCGCGCGGGCGGCCGCCAGCGCGGCATCGAGTCCGACCGTGTGCCGGTCGACGAACCGGCGGTCGACGACGCCGGTATCGTGCAGATGCAGCAGCAGTCCGTTGAACAATGCCACGTCGCTGCCGGCGGCCAGCGGCAGGTGCAGATCGGCGATGTCGCAGGTGGCCGTACGCCGCGGGTCGACGACCACGACCCGCATGTCCGGCCGCGCCTCGCGGGCCGCGGCGATGCGCTGGAACAGCACGGGGTGGCACCAGGCGAGGTTCGAGCCGACCAGGACGACGAGATCGGCCAGCTCGAGGTCCTCATAGGTTCCCGGCACGGTGTCGCTGCCGAAAGCGCGCCGGTGGCCGGCGACCGAGGACGCCATGCACAGCCGCGAATTGGTATCGAGGTGGCGCGAGCCGATGAACCCCTTCAGCAGCTTGTTGGCGACGTAGTAGTCCTCGGTCAGGAGCTGGCCGGACACATAGAAGGCGATGGCGTCGGGACCATGCGCCGCTGCGATCGCCGCGAAGCGGTTTGCCACGTGGTCGAGCGCCTCGTCCCAGCCGGCCGGGCGGCCGCCGATCACCGGCGCCAGCAGACGGCCCTCCAGGCCCAGAGTCTCACCGAGCGCCGAGCCCTTGGAGCACAGCCGGCCGAAATTCGCCGGGTGTGCCGGATCACCCGCAACCGTCGCGCCCCCTTGCCCGTCGCTGCTCGCCAGCACGCCGCAGCCGACGCCGCAATAGGCGCACGTCGTGCGCACGATATCGCGGGCTTCTCGCGCGAGTGGCAGCACGGTCATCGGCCCCGGGCGGCGGCCTGGCTACGCCGCCTGCCGCGCGGGCTCGGCGAAAGCGCGGCCCAGCACCAGCGGCTCGCGCAAATGCAGCACCGGCTCGCCGCGCTGCATCAGGTCGAACAGCCAGCCGCCATCGGCAGCATCGCCAACCAGCACCGCGCCCGCGAGGCGACCGTCGCGCAGCACCACCTTTCTGTACAAGCCCGTGTCAGGGTCGGCGCAGACGGCCTCCTCGGCGCCGTCAGCCGCGGCGATGTCACCGGCCGCGTACACCGCCACGCCGGCAACCTTGAGGTTGGTGCCGACGATCGAGCCACGATAGGCCACCTTACGGTTGCCTGCGAGACGGGCCGCCAGGACATCGGCCTGCGCCCAGGCCGGGGCCACGAGGCCATAGACCTGCCCGGCGTGCTCGACGCATTCGCCGATCGCCGAGATCGCGGTGTCCGATGTCGCCAGCGCATCGTCGACCAGCACGCCGCGCCGGACCGCCAGCCCCGCGGCCCGGGCCAGCGCCACGTTGGGCCGCACGCCCACGGCCATCACCACCAGGTCGGTGGCCAGGCGCCGACCGTCCCGCAGCCGCACGGCCTCGACACGGCCCTCGCCCTCGATGGCCGCGGTATCGGCACGAAGCGCGAAGCGGATCCCGCGGCGCTCCAGGTCGCGCTGCAGATAGAGCGCCGCGGTCCGATCGAGCTGGCGCTCCATCAGATGCCCCATGAGATGCACCACGGTGACATCGAGGCCGCGCTGCCGCAGTCCCCACGCGGCTTCAAGGCCCAGCAGCCCGCCACCGATCACCACGGCGCGCCGTCGCGTGCGTGTCGCGGCGATCAGGTGCTCGACATCGTCGAGGTCGCGGAACGTGCGCACGCCATCGAGGTCCTTGCCGGGCAACGGCAGCTGGACGGCGTCGGAGCCCGTGGCGAGCACAAGATGGTCGTACGCCGCCTGCCCGCCGGCGGCATCGTGCACGATGCGCCGCTCGCGATCGATGCTGGTGATCGCCACGCCCGCATGGAACGTGATCCCGCGCCGGCTGAACCAGGCCGCGTCGGTGTCCATCACGTCGGCAGCCGACTTCTCGCCGGACAGCACCGTCGACAGCAGGATCCGGTTGTAGTTGGCGCGCGGCTCGGCGCCGAACACGGTGATCGACCAGCGCTGCGGCGAGTCCTCGGCAAGGCGCTCCAGCAGGCGATGCGCCGCCATGCCGTTGCCGGCGACGACAAGGCGCGGGGGAGCCGGGCTCGGGCACATGTCAGGCCGCCCGCGACGGCAGCTTGTGCCGCGAATACAGGAACGCCATCACCGCCGCCCGGCAGCCTGTGTATTCGGGATCGGTCGCCAGCTCCAGCCGCCGCCGCGGCCGCGGCAGGTCGACCGCCAGCACCTCGCCGATGGTTGCCGACGGGCCGTTGGTCATCATCACGATGCGGTCGGACAGCAGCACGGCCTCGTCGACATCGTGGGTGATCATCATCACCGTGTTGCCGAGCTTGGCGTGGATATCCATCACCGAGTCCTGGAGATGGGCCCGGGTGAGCGCATCGAGCGCGCCGAACGGCTCGTCCATCAGCAGCACCTTGGGCTGCATCGCCAGCGCCCGCGCGATGCCGACGCGCTGCTTCATGCCGCCCGAGACCTCGTGCGGCCGCTTGTCCTTGTGCTGCGCCATCTGCACCAGCTCCAGCTTGTGCATGACCCAGTCGTGGCGCTCCTTTGACGACTTGGTGCCGCCGAACACCTTGTCGACGGCGATGCGCACGTTGCCGTACACGGTCAGCCACGGCAGCAAGGAGTGGTTCTGGAACACGATGGCGCGATCGGGTCCGGGGGCGTCGACCACTTGGCCTTCGAGGAAGACCTCGCCGGTGGTCGACTTCAGCAAGCCACCGACGATGTTCAGCAAGGTCGACTTGCCGCAGCCCGAATGGCCGATGATCGAAACGTACTCACCCTCGCCGATGCGCAGGTCGACATCGCGCAGCACCTCGCTGGCATGCGTGCCGCGCCGGAAGCTCATGCCGACCTGCTCGAAGCTGAGATAGGCCTTGGCGCCCATGGTCCACCTCCTCACGAAGCCGATGTGCCGCGCGACACGACATGACCCAGGGCCGCGATCAGGCGGTCGAGCAGGAAGCCGACCAGGCCGATGTAGGTCAGCGCCACGATGATGTCGCTGATGCGCGAGCTGTTCCACGCGTCCCAGATGAAGAAGCCGATGCCGACGCCGCCGATCAGCATCTCGGCGGCGACGATGGCCAGCCACGAGAGGCCGACGCCGATGCGCAGGCCGGTGAAGATGTACGGCACCGTGGCCGGCAGCGTGATCTTCCAGAAGAACTCGTACCACGACAGGCGGATGACGGCGGCGACGTTGCGGTAGTCCTGCGGTATCTGGCGCACGCCCACCGACGTGTTGATGATCACGGGCCAGATCGAGGTGATGAAGATCACGAAGATCGCCGAAGGCTGGGCATCGCGGAAGCCGGCCAGCGACAGCGGCAGCCAGGCAAGCGGCGGGATGGTGCGCAGCACCTGGAAGATCGGATCGAGCCCGCGCATCGCCCAGGTGCTCTGGCCGACCAGAACCCCCAGGGCGATGCCCACGACCGCGGCCAGCGCGAAGCCGACGGCGACGCGGCTGAGGCTCCTGGCGATGTGCCAGAATGCGCCCTTGTCGATGCCGCCGTTGTCGTAGAACGGATCGACGATGAAATCCCAGGTGTCGGTCAGCACCTTGCTGGGCGGCGGCAGGCGCGACCCGGCCTGCGCGCACAGCAGCTCCCATACCACCAGCAGCAGCGCCAGCACGATCAACGGCGGGACCACGCGGGCGGAAGCCGCGCTGAACACCGGTCCGCACCGTTCGGCGAGCGACGGCCGCTTCAGCGGCAGCGCCACGACATCCGCTTCCGCTGCCGCTATCGGTGGCCCGGCCTCGGCTGCCGGCTTCAGGGCTTGCACGACTGGCATCATACGCTCCGTGAAGATTTGACCGGCCGGCTCACGCGACCTTCTTGATCGCGAGGCTCGCGAGATAGGCCTTGGGATCGTCGGGATCGAAGACCTTGCCGTCGAAGAAGGTTTCCTTGCCGCGCGAGGTGCCGGCGGGAATCCCGTGCGCCGGCGCGCCGATGCTGTTGGCGGCAGCGCGCCACAGATCCTCGCGGTTGACCTTGGCGACGATGGCCTTGGTGTCGAGATCGGGCGGCAGGATGCCCCAGCGCTGATCCTCGGTGAGGAACCACAGCTCATGGCTCTGGAACGGATAGGAGGCGTGCTCGGCGTAGAACTTCATCAGCAGCGACGTGCCCTTGAGGCTGCGGCCGTCGCCATAGTTCACGTCGCCCTTGATGCGGTTGATGATGTCCGCCGGCGGCACGTTGAACCACTGACGCTTGCCCAGGATGGTGCTCATCTCCTCCTTGTTCTCCATCTTGTCGCACCACACCTGCGCCTCGATGACCGCGCTCAGCACCGCCTGCGCCGCCTTGGGGTTCTTGTCGACCCAGTCGGCGCGCATGCCCAGGCTCTTCTCGGGGTGGTTCTTCCAGATCTCGCCCGTGGTGCAGGCGGTGTATCCGATGCCCTGGTTGACGAGCTGCTCGTTCCACGGCTCGCCGACGCAGAAGGCGTCCATGTTGCCGACCTTCATGTTGGCCACCATCTGCGGCGGCGGCACGACGATGGTCGAGACATCCCGGTCCGGGTCGATGCCGCCCGCCGCCAGCCAGTAGCGGATCCACAGATCGTGCGTGCCGCCGCGGAACGTCATGGCGCATTTGGGATCCTTGCCCGCCGCCTTCATCCTGGCGAAGGCCTCCTTCAGCGGCGCCGAGTCGAGCCGCGCACCGGTAGGCATCAGCTCCTTGGAGACCGAGATCGCCTGGCAGTCGTAGTTGAGCCGGGCCAGGATGTTCATCGGCACGGGCTTGTTCTCGGGCGTGACCGTGCCCAGCGAGATGAGGTACGGCAGCGGCGTCAGGATGTGCGCGCCGTCGATGCCGCCGGCCGCCGAGCCCAGCACGATGTTGTCGCGCGTGGTGCCCCAGGAGGCCTGCTTGTTCACGCTGGCATCGGTGATGCCGTGCTTGTCGAAAAGCTTCTTCTCCTTGGCGATGATCAGGGGCGCAGCATCGGTCAGCGCGATGAAGCCGAGCGTCACCTTGCTGGTCTCCGGTCCGCTCGCCTGCGCAAAGGCGCCGGCAGGAAACGCTGCCCGCACGCTCGACAGCAGGGCGGCGGTGGCCGTGGCAGCGGCGGCGCCCTTCAGCAGATCACGGCGCACGATGCCCCGCCGCTGGGCGCGCGTGCTGGTCTCTCTCGTCATGACGATGCGGCCTCCCGAGCCGAAGAATGGTCCGTCTGGTCTTGCTGGCCCGGCCTGCCGCAGCCGAAGCCGGCGAGGTAGGCGTCGATGTCGGCCGGATCGAAGCAGCGATCGTCGCAGAAGCGATCGGCGCCCAGCGTGATCGCGCCGCCACCGCCGGCAGCCACGCTCCATGGTCCGGCATGCAGGCCATCGCGCTTGCTGTCAGCGGCCGGCGCCGCCAATCCGAGATCGGATGCAGCGAGCCGATAGGCGGCCGGGTCGCACACCGCGGCTGCAGCACCCACGGTCGCCGCTTCGGCATCGACTTGGCCCCAGCGCCGCATCTGCGACAGCGTCCACAGGGCACGCGAGGCCCAGGGAAAGGTGGCCGCGTGATGGTGGAAGAGCAGGCTTCCTGGCGCTGCCAGGCGCAGCGATGTCGCAACGACGGCCTCGGGCACGGGGATCACGTCGGGTCGCGCCATCCAGTAGGCGGCCTCGGCGCGATTCGCCGGATTGTCGAGCCACACGCCGGCCAGCAGCAACGCCCGCAGCAAGGCGCGCAGCGTCGCCGGATAGCGCGCCGCCCAGGCAGTCGTGACACCCAGCACCTTCTCCTGCGCGTTGTTCCAGATGTCGTGCCCGCTGGTCGCCAGCCGGCCGACGCCGAGCGCCTCGGCAAGGTCATTCCAAGGCGCCCCGACGCAATAGCCGTCGATCCGGCCGGCCGTCAGATGGGCGATCATCTGCGGCGGCGGCACGACCTTGAGGCGCACGTCGCGGTCAGGATCGACGCCGCCTGCCGCCAGCCAGTAGCGCAGCAGGTAGTTGTGGCTGGAGTGCGGGAAGACCACGCCGAAGGTCGGCGGCGTCTGGCCCTGCGCACGGCGGCGCTGCGCCAGGCGCGCCAGCGCCCGCGGCACCGACAGGTCGCCGGCCCGGATGGTGGCGTCCTCGGCGACCAGGTCCTCCCACAACGCCTGCGAAACGGTCACACCGTTGCCGTTGAGATTGAGCGCGACCGGCGCCATCAACGGCACGCGCCAGCTGCCGAGCCCAACGGCGTTCGCCACCGGGATCGCCGCCAGCATGTGGCCGCCGTCGAAGACGCCGCTGCAGACCCGATCGCGCAGGGCGGCCCACGACGCCTCGCGGACCAGGCGCACCGAGAGGCCTTCGGCCGCGAAGAAGCCCTTCTCCCGCGCCGCCACCAGCGGCGCCGCATCGACGAGCGGCACGAAGCCGAGGACCAATTCGGTCTTCTCGGGAGCACCTGATGCGTCGATCCGGGTTTCATCCGACATGGGCGCAACGACTCCTGGACTGCGACAGCGCGGTATCGGTCACCGATCCGGCCGTGCCTGCGCGGACCACCTTTGATCCGCCATCTGGAGTCGCCCGCCGTTGGACGACGCACACGGTGAACTCAAGAAGCGTGCCAAGCGCCGCTCACTGCCGATGCGGCGGAAATTCCTGGCGTCGCGCGGCACCAGCTAAGCGCGACGCTCGTGGTGCACTGCACAATATTTGCTCGATCGCTCCTGATTCGCGCACCCAAACGAGCATCACGCCTTGGGTGGCGCCAGCAGATCACTGATGGCGATCACCTGCTCGGCGATCTCCGCCAGCCGCTTGCCCTTGTCCATCGCGAGCTTGCGCAAGGCGCGGTAGGCGTCCTCCTCGCTGAGCCCGCGCTGCGCCATGAGAATGCCCTTGGCCCGCTCGACCAGCTTGCGCTCGACCAGGGTCGCGCGCGCCTTGTCGAGCTCGTCGCGCAGCTCCTGCAACGCCCGGAAACGCGCGATGGCCACGTTCATGATCGGCTTCACGCGCGCCGGGCTCAGCCCATCGACGACGTAGGATGTCACGCCGGCCTTGACGGCCTCGACCGCCATGGCCTCGTCGGTGTCGTCGACGAACATCACGATCGGGCGCGCCTGCTCGCGCGACACATGACGCATGTGCTCCAGCATGTCGCGATTGGGCGACGAGACGTCGACGATGATCATGTCGGGCCCGTGCGCCCGCACATGATCGAGCAGGTCGTCGGTGCCCGAAGCCTGGGCGACGACCCGGTGACCGGCCTCGCTCAGCGTGCGCTCGAGCATCGCACCGCGCTGTGCGTCGTCGTCGACGAGCAGGATCCTCAGCGGCGCTGCAATGCTGCCGCCGGAACGGTTGACGCTCATGATCGGCCCGGCATTCACGCGCTCGTCCACCTTGCACCCTTGTATCCGGCTAGCAACCGCCGTGCCGTGCCCGCCCGATGCGCGGCGGCGATGCCCAAGATGCAGGCAGACCGATCGCCGCATGGCCGTCATAGCCTGCCAACCTCTTGATTCGATTGAGGCCCGGCATGTGGCACGCGGGTTGCTTCCGGGTTGGGCGCTGCGACAACGACGTCGCGCAATTCCGGCGGCAGTGACGTCGCGCTCGGACAAGACTCCAGGAGTCTGCGATGAGCGGCGAGAGCGGCTTCACGCCAGAGCAGCAGCAGTATCTGCAGGGCTTCTTCAGCGGCCTGGCCGCCCGTGGGCAGTCGGGCGGCGGGCAAGCGGCGATGCGCGAGGCGCCACCGTCGTCCCATGCGCTTCATCTCGACGCACAGGATCGCGTGCTGGCCGCAGGCGGAAAGCTCGTTGCCGAGGAGACGGCCAAGCGCAAAAAGGATCCGTTCCAGATGTGGGACGAGATCCAGGACAATGCGGACGCCGGCCGCTTCCCCAAGGGCATCGACGTCTTCCTCACCAAGTTCCACGGCCTCTTCTATGTCGCG
Organism: Vineibacter terrae; assembly: GCF_008039615.1. Taxonomy (GTDB): domain Bacteria; phylum Pseudomonadota; class Alphaproteobacteria; order Reyranellales; family Reyranellaceae; genus Vineibacter; species Vineibacter terrae. Next base: position 15,715 of record NZ_VDUZ01000042.1, read on the forward strand.
CCGGCGCAGGACTCCTACATGTGCCGCCTGCGCATCCCCAACGGCATCCTCAACAGCTTCCAGATGCGCGGCCTTGCCGACATGGCCGACACGCTGGCCGGTGGCTACGCCGACGTGACCACGCGCGCCAACCTGCAGCTGCGCGAGATCGGCGCGGCGCAGGCGCCCGCCGTGCTGATGGGCCTCGCCGATCTGGGGCTGACCTCGCGCGGCTCGGGCGCGGACAACATCCGCAACATCACCGGCAGCCCGACGGCCGGCATCGATCCGCATGAGCTGATCGACACCCGCCCGCTCTGCCGCGCGCTGCATCACACCATCCTCAATCACCGCGAGCTCTACGGCCTGCCGCGCAAGTTCAACGCGGCGTTCGACGGCGGCGGCGATATCGGCGTGCTGGAGGACACCAACGATGTCGGGTTCGTGGCCGTCCGCGTCGACGCCGGCCACGGCGTCGAGCCGGGGGTCTATTTCCGCTGCGAGCTGGGCGGCATCACCGGCCATCTCGATTTCGCGCGCGACACCGGCCTGCTGCTGCGGCCCGGCGACTGCGTGCCGGTGGCCGTGGCGATGATCCGCATCTTCATCAAGCACGGCGACCGCACCGACCGCCGCCGGGCGCGCCTGAAATACCTGCTCGACGACTGGGGCTTCGACCGGTTCATCGCCGAGTCGGAGGCCGAGCTGGGCCGCGCCTTGCCACGGCTGCCGCGCGCGGCCTGCGTGCCGCGCCGCGCCTGGTCACGGCAAGGCCATATCGGCGTGCACGCCCAGAAGCAGACCGGCCTGAATTATATCGGGATCGCGCTGCCCGTGGGCCGCATGACGTCGCGGCAGATGCGCGGGCTGGCCGACCTGGCGCAGTCGCTGGGCAGCGGCACGATCAGGCTCACGGTGTGGCAGAACCTGCTGATCTCCGACATCCCCGACGACAAGATCGCTGCGGCTAAGGCGGCGATCACGGCGCTGGGCCTGCAGTGGCACGCAAGCGCGATCCGTGCCGGCATGGTGGCCTGCACCGGCAGCACCGGCTGCAAGTTCGCAGCCTCGAACACCAAGGGCCAGGCCATGGTGCTGGCCGACCATCTCGAGGCCCGCCTGCAGCTCGACCAGCCGATCAACATCCATCTCACCGGCTGCCACCACAGCTGCGCCCAGCACTATATCGGCGATATCGGCCTGCTGGCCGCCAAGGTCGACCGCGGCGACGATGCGGTCGAGGGCTATGTCGTGCATGTCGGCGGCGGCGCCGGTCCCGACGGGCAGGCCATGGCGCGCGAGATCTATCCGGCCACGGCGTTCGACGACCTGCCGCCGCTGATCGAACGCATGCTGCGCGCCTATCTCGCGCACCGGCGCGACAGCACCGAGGATTTCCGGCACTTCACCCGGCGCCATGACATCGAGGCGCTGCAGCGCCTGTTCGAGGCGCCGGTCACCCTGGCGGCGGAATGAGCTGATGACCTACCTTGCGCCGATCATCCCCGACAACGCGCCGTTCAGCCCGCAGCAGCGCGCCTGGCTCAACGGCCTGCTCGCCGGCCTGCTCAGTCCGGGCACCTCCGGCACGGCTCCATCAGCGACGATCTCGGTCAGCGCACCCGCCGACGATCCGCACGCGGACTTCCCCTGGCACGATCCGGGGCTCGACATGGACGAGCGCCAGAAGCTGGCCGAGGGCCGGCCGCTGCAGCAGCGGCTGATGGCCGCCATGGCGCAGATGGATTGCGGCCAGTGCGGCTACGAATGCCGGACCTATGCCGAAGCCATCGCCACCGGCAGCGAGACGTCGCTGGGCAAATGCCAGCCCGGCGGCAAGGCCACCGCGCGCATGCTCAAGACGCTGATGGAGGCGGCCGGCAGCGGCGATGCGGCCACGCCAGCTGCGCCGGCCGCGGTCCCCGGTCCAGCGGCGGCGCCGGTTGCCGGCCGCTCCGAGGTTCGCGACACCGTCCTGCGCCAGGCGCTGCGTCTCAATGGTGGCGGCTCGGACAAGGACACGCGCCACGTCGTGCTGGAGACCGACCTCGCCTACGAGCCGGGCGACAGCCTGGGCGTGCATGTGAGCAACCCGGCCGACGAGGTCGACGAGATCATCGCCCTGCTGCGCGCCGATCCGACGCAGGCCGTGCGCTGCCCCGACGGCCGGGAGCGCCCGTTGCGCGCGGCGCTGATGGAGGCCGTCGATATCGCGCAGCCCAGCGACCTCGCGATCGAGACGCTGGCCGCCTATGCCAAGGGTGACGATGCCGACCGGCTGCAGGCGCTGGCCGAAGGTTATCCCGGCGCCGAGCCGACCGACGCCGATCTCCTCGACCTGCTGGCGCACTTCCCGTCGACATGCCCGCCGGTGGCAGAGCTGATCCCGACGCTGGCGGGACTGCAGCCGCGACTCTATTCGATCGCCTCGTCGCCGCGGCACGAACCCGGCACAGTGCATCTCTGCGTCGGCACGGTTCGCTACCGCAAGCGGCGGCGCAACCGTCGCGGCATCGCGTCGACCTTCCTCGCCGAGCGGGCGGCGTGCGGCACCCGGGTGCCCGCCTTCATCCAGCATACCCGGGATTTCCGACTGCCCGGCGACGACGTGCCCATCATCATGATCGGGCCCGGCACCGGCATCGCGCCGTTTCGCGCCTTCCTCCAGGACCGGCGTGCCCGCGGCGCCACGGGCCGCAACTGGCTGTTCTTCGGCGACCAGCGCCGCGCCACCGACTTCCTGTTCGAGAATGAGCTCGTCGAATGGACGAAGGACGGCCTGCTGACGCGCCTCGACACGGCCTTCTCGCGCGACCAGGAAGACAAGGTCTACGTCCAGCATCGCATGCGCGAGGCCGGCAAGGCGCTCTATGGCTGGCTGCAGGAGGGCGCGCATCTCTATGTCTGCGGCGATGCGCAGCGCATGGCCAAGGACGTCGATGTGGCGCTGACATTGCTGGCGGCCCGCGAGGGCGGCATGAGCCAGGGCGCGGCCAAGGCCTGGATGGCGGACCTGGCGTGCCAGCATCGCTATCTGCGCGACGTCTACTGAGGGCTGGCCATGCGCGCCTTGCCGCTGTTCCACGATCTGCGCGACCGCCTCTGCCTGGTGATCGGCCAGGGCGAGATTGCCGCGCGCAAGGCCGCCGCGCTGCGCGCCGTCGGCGCGAATGTCCGCATGGCCTCAGGCTTCGATGCCGGTGACCTGGCCGGCACGGCGCTCGTGGTGGTCGCCGAAGCGCCCGAGACGATCGCCCATGCCGCCTGCGATGCCTGCCGCGCGCGCGGCATCCCGATCAACGCCGTCGACCGGCCGGCGTATTGCACCGTGACCTGGCCGGCCATCATTGATCGCGATCCTGTCACCATCGCCATCGGCACCGGCGGCACCGCGCCCCTGCTGGCGGCGCGGCTGCGCACGCGCATCGAGCAGGCCGTCCCGCATACCGTGGCCGTACTGGCCGCGATCGCCGAGCGATGGCGTCCGCTGGTGAAGCGGCAGCTACCGGACACCGCCGATCGCCGTCACTTCTGGCAGCGGTTCTTCACCGGCGCCGTCGCCCAGGCGGCGCTGGCGGGCGATCGTGCCGGCGCGCAACGCCATGCGATCGCCCTGCTCGCCAATAGCCGAGCCCGGCCGCGCCTGGGCCACGTGCATCTCGTCGGCGCCGGCCCCGGCGATCCGGAGCTGCTGACCTTGCGTGCGCTGCGGCTGATCCAGTCGGCCGAGATCATCGTCCATGACCGCCTGGTCGCGACCGAGGTCCTGGATCTGGCGTCACGGGAGGCGCGTCGCATCGATGTCGGCAAGCGCCGCGCCACCGCCTGCATGCCGCAGGCGCAGATCAACGCGCTGCTGGTGCGCCTGGCACGCGAGGGCGCTCGGGTCGTGCGCCTGAAGGGCGGCGATCCCTTCATGTTCGGACGCGGCGGCGAGGAGATCGAAGCGCTGATCGCGGCCGGCGTGCCGTTCGACGTGACCCCGGGCGTGACTGCGGCGCTGGGTTGCGCGGCGTATGCCGGCATCCCGCTGACCCATCGCGACCATGCCCATAGCTGCGTGTTCGTGACCGGCCATCGCCGCGACGGGCGGCTCGACCTCAACTGGCGGATGCTGGCGCAGCCGGGCCAGACCATCGCGATCTACATGGGCGTCCACGCCCTGCCTGAGCTCAGCCGGCAATTGCAGGGGCACGGGTTGTCGGCAACGCTGCCGGCGGCGCTGATCGTCGACGGCACGCGGCCGAGCCAGCGCGTGCTCGCCGGCACGCTCGCCGACCTGCCTGCTATCGTCGCGGCCGATCAGCAGCTCGACCGGTCGGCGCCGGGCCTGGTCATCGTCGGTGAGGTCGCGGCCGCGGCGCGCCGCATGCCGGCCGGCGCCCGACCCGGTTCATTCGCCCGCATCGCGGCGGAATGAAAACGCCCGCAGCATCGCGGCTGCGGGCGTCCGGAGCAGTGCAGCGCCGGCGCTTACTTCGCCGCCTGCACCATGATCTCGACCACCAGTCCCGGGGCGGCGAGCTTGGCTTCGACCGTGGCCCGCGCCGGCGTGTTGCCCGGCGCCACCCAGGCATCCCACACCTCGTTCATCTGGCTCCAGGTCTTGATGTCGGTGAGCCAGATGTTGGCCGATAGGACCTTGCTCTTGTCGGTGCCGGCCTTGGCCAGCAGCGCGTCGATCTTGTCGAGGATCTGCTTGGTCTGCCCCTTCACGTCCTGGGACGTGTCGTCGGCGGTCAGGCCCGCGAGGTAGACCGTGTCGCCATGCACCACTGCCTGGCTCATCCGCGGACCCGGATTGATGCGCTCGACGCTCATGCTTCCCTCCTTCATGAACACGCGAAAGGCGGCGCACCTTAGCACGCCGCCCCTGCGGAAAAGCGAGTCGTTGTTGGCCGCTCAGGGCAACAACGTCGTGGGATCGACAGGCTTGTTGCGCTGGCGGATCTCGAAATGCAGCTGCGGCTGCGACACGCCGCCGGTCTGGCCCACCGTGCCGATCGCCTGTCCCTTCTTGACCGCGGCTCCCTTCGCAACCGAGGCGCGGTCCAGATGCGCGTAGGCCGTGACGTAGCCGCCGGCATGGCTCAGCAGCACGAGATTGCCCAGGCCCTTCACCTCGCTGCCGACATAGACGACGGTGCCGCCTTCGGCTGCCTTCACCGTCGCGCCCTGGGCCGCGGCGATGTTGATGCCGTCGTTGCGCTGACCATCCGGCCGGTTGCCGAAGCCCTGCAAGGTCGAGCCGCGCAGCGGCCAATCGAACCGCGGCGCCGTCGCAGCCGGTCGCGTTGGCGTGCTGCTGGCCGTTGGAATCGGCACCGGCTGCGGCGCCGTCCCGCTGCCGGCGGCCGGGCTCGGCGACGACGGCGGCAAGGTGCCGGCGACCGGCTTGGGTGGCTGCGATTGCGGCGTGCCGGTCGGCGGCGGCAGATCGGTCGACGAGACGCGGCCGTCCGTCGAGGTCGGCGCGGGCGTCGATGGCCCCGACGACGGCGTGCCGGAAGGCGGTGGCGCCATCCCCTGCTCGACCACGCGCGCATTGGGAATCTCGAGCCACTTGCCGGCCGCGAGCTTGTCGGACGGCTTGAGGCTGTTGCGGTCGGCGATGGTCGACGCCGGCACGCCGAAGCGGCTGGCGATGCTGTCGATCGTGTCGCCCTCCTGGACGACATAGATCGGCGCCGACGCCGACGCTGAGGCAGATCCAGGATACTCGATCGTGCCCTGGCGACCGCCATAGACGGCACTGTCGTACCACCCGCACGACGCGGTGATGAGGCTGAGCGCAAGCACAATACCGGCCCGGACGGGCATCGGTTGGCGGCGCGCTCGCGAGGGGGTGCGATGCGCGTTGTTGTTCATGGACCGGAGACTACCGGAAAACCGGCCTGATGGGAATGCATCCGCTGCGCCCGCAGCCTAGGCCTCGTAGGTGGGCAGCGCGCCGGCCACCAGCGGCACGAACCGGACCGGCATCAGCTCCTCGCGCGTGATGCCATGCTCGGTCCTCACGACGCGCTCGACGGTCTGGTTCACGGGATCCGGCCCCACGGGCACCAGCATGATGCCGCCGACCGCCAGCTGATCGACCAGCGCCATCGGCATCTCGCCCGCCGCCGCGGTCACGATGATCCGGTCGTACGGCGCCTGCGGCGGCCACCCCTTGGTGCCGTCGCCGACATGGAAGACGACGTTATGCACGCGCAGGTCCAGCAGCCGGCGCTCGGCGTCGCGCGACAGCATCTTGTAGCGCTCGATGGTGAACACCCGCCGCGCCAGCCGCGCCAGGATCGCGGCCTGGTAGCCGGAGCCGGTGCCGATCTCCAGCACCTTCATGCGCGCGCCGATATCCAGCGCCTGGGTCATCGCGGCGACCACCAGCGGCTGGCTGATCGTCTGGCCGAAGCCGATGGGCAGCGCCATGTTGTCGTAAGCGCGCTCCACGAAGGTGCGCGACACGAAGGCTTCCCGCGGTATCGACGCCATCACCGCCAGCACGCGCTCGTCGGTGATGCCACCGCGCTGCAGATCGGTAATCAGGCGCTGCTTGGCGACACTCATCCCGGCGTTCGCTACTTGCGGGAGAAGGCTTCGCGCAGGCGTCTGCGCATGGTTTCGTGCGTCAGGTCGAGATGCAGCGGATTGATGGAGATGGCACCGCGCCGCAACGCCTCGATGTCCGTGCCGGGAACGAGATCCTTCTCGGTCGGCGTGTAGTTGATCCAATAGTACGGCGTGCCGCGCGGGTCGAGGCGCTCGAGGATGTGGCCGCCGAAGCCGCGCTGCCCTTGGCGCGTGACCTCCATGCCGGTCACGGCATCGGCATCGACGTCGGGAAAATTGACGTTGATGAGCGCCTCGTTCGACCAGTCGACCGCCAGCACGCGGCGCACGACATCGGCCCCGTGGCGCTCCGCGGTCTCCCACTTCACCGGATTGGGATGCGCATAGGCCTGGCTCATCGCGATCGAGCGGATGCCCAGCAGGCAGCCTTCCATCGCCGCCGCGATCGTCCCCGAGTAGGTGACGTCGTCGGCCAGGTTGGTGCCGCGGTTGACGCCGGAGAGCACCAGCGTCGGCGGCTTGTCGCCCATCAGGTGCCGCACCGCGAAGAGCACGCAATCGGTCGGCGTGCCGTCGACCGCCCACTTGCCTTCACTGACCTCACGGGCGCGCAGCGGCTTGGACAGCGACAGTGAATGCGCGGCGCCGGACTGGTTCGTCTCCGGCGCGACGACCCAGACGTCGCTGCTCAGCGCGCGTGCGATTTCGAACAGGGACACCAGGCCCGGCGCGTTGATGCCGTCATCGTTGGTGACCAGGATGCGGGCCTTCGCCGGATCGAGAGGAGGAAATGCCATAAGCCGTCAACCCTTGGCGGCGCGGATGGTTTCCACCCCGCCCATGTAGGAACGCAACGCCGCGGGCACCGTGACCGTTCCGTCCTCGTTCTGGTAGTTCTCGAGCACCGCGATCAGGGTGCGCCCGACCGCCAGGCCTGAGCCGTTGAGCGTGTGCACGAAGCGCGTGCCCTTGCCCTCGCGCGGGCGGTAGCGCGCGTTCATGCGCCGGGCCTGGAAATCGCCCATGTTGGAGCAGCTCGAGATCTCGCGATAGGCATTCTGGCCCGGCAGCCAGACCTCGATGTCGTAGGTCTTGTGCGCGCCAAAGCCCATGTCGCCGGTGCACAGCACGACCGTGCGATATGGCAGGTCGAGCCGCTTCAGCACTTCCTCAGCGCAGCCGGTCATGCGCTCGTGCTCGGCGGCCGCCTGCTCCGGCGTCGTGATCGAGACCAGCTCGACCTTGGGGAACTGGTGCTGGCGGATCATGCCGCGCGTGTCCTTGCCGGCGGCGCCGGCTTCCGAGCGGAAGCACGGGGTCCATGCCGTGTAGCGCAGCGGCAGATCCTTCTCGTCGAGCACCGCGTCGTTGACGAGGTTGGTGAGCGGCACCTCGGCGGTCGGGATCAGCCAATAGCCGTTGGTGGTGCGGAACAGGTCGTCGCCGAATTTCGGCAGCTGGGTCGTGCCGTACACGGCATTGTCGCGCACCAGCAGCGGCGGGTCGACCTCGAGATAGCCGCCGAGCGCCCCCTCCGCCGGCGCGGTGTGCAGGTCGAGCATCAGCTGCGCCAGCGCCCGCTCCAGCCGCGCGAGCTGCCCCTTGATGACGACGAAGCGCGCGCCCGACATGCGGGCCGCGGCCGCGAAATCCATCAGGCCCAGCCCTTCGCCGATCACGACATGATCCTTGGGATCGAAGGCGAAGTTGCGCGGATTGCCGACCCGGCGGATTTCCTTGTTGTCGCGCTCGTCCTTGCCGTCCGGAACGTCGGCGTAGGGCAGATTGGGGATGGCCGCGAGCTGCTCGGCAAGCGCCGCCTCGGCATCAGCGGCTGCTTTTTCCGCTGCCTTCTGCACCGAGTCGAGGCCGTTGACCTCGGCCATCAGCGCGTCCGTCGGCTCGCCCTTGCCGCGCGCGATACCGATCTGCCTCGACAGGGCCTTGCGCCGGGCCTGCGCCTGCTCGCTTTGCGTGATCGCGGCGCGCCGGCCACGGTCGATCTCCAGCAGGGCGGCTGACAGCGGCGCCAGCCCGCGGCGCTTGAGTCCGGTGTCGAAAGCCTCGGGATTGTCGCGAATGGTTCGGATGTCGTGCATGGGAAGCGCTTTGGTTGGAGCGAGGGATGGCTGGCGGCGACGCTGCGTTCAGCTTGTCGACGACTCCTCGGCCGACGACTTCGCCGCTTCCGTGCCCGGCGAACTCTCCTCAGCCTCCTCCTCCTGCTTGCGCTTCTTCTCGATCATGGCCCCGATCCAGATGGACGCCTCGTAGAACAACAGCAGCGGCGTGGCGAGCGCGAACTGGCTCACGACGTCCGGCGGGGTGAGCACGGCCGCGACGATGAAGGCGATCACGATGGCCCAGCGGCGCTTGGCCTTCAGCGTGGCGGTGGTGACCAGGCCGACCCGGACCAGCAGGATCAGCAGAACCGGAACCTCGAAGGCGAAGCCGAACGCGAAGACAAGCTGGAGGACACGCTCCAGGTAGTCCGATGCGCGCAGCGTCTTCTCGATCTCCGGCGGCGTGTACAGCGCCAGCATGAAATTGATCACGTACGGCAGCACGAGGTAGTACATGATCGCGCAGCCGGCGTAGAACATGAACGGCGTGGCGATCAGGAACGGCCGGAACGCCGCCTTCTCGTGCCGGTAGAGGCCCGGCGCCACGAACGCCCAGATCTGGGTCGCGATCAGCGGAAAGCCGATGATCAGCGCCAGGAAGCCCGACATCTTCACGGTGACGAAGAAGAACTCGAAGATGTCGAGCACGATGACCTTGTAGCCATCGCTGATCGCCGGATGGATCAGGAACGAGAAGATCGGCTTGGCGAAATAGAAGCAGCCGACGAACACCAGCAGGAAACCCAGCAGCGCATAGATCAGCCGCTTGCGCAGCTCGACCAGGTGATCGAGCAGCGGCATCGGCTTGTCGTCTTCGGGTCCGTCGAGGGCGCTCACGGCGATATATCCGACAGCGAGGGGTTCACGCGGTTATGCCGCCAAACACCGGGGGTTTCCACCCCCCGTTTTGACCTCGCGGTCATCCCGGCGCGCCTTCCCGCCCGCCATTCCTGATTTCAGGATGACGGCGTCAGGACTGCAGATAGCGGCGCTCCAGATGGCGGCGGAAGGCGTCGGCGCCCAACGGCGCTCCGGTAGTGGCGCGCAGCAGGTCGTCGGTGCCGGCGCTGGCGCCTTTTTCATGCACATTGACCCGCAGCCAGCGATACAGCGGGACGAAATCGCCGCGGGCGAGGCCGGGCTCGATATCCGCATCGGCCCTGAGGGCAGCCTGGAAGAGCTGGGCCGCGGCCAGGGCGCCCATGGTGTAGGTCGGAAAGTAGCCCAGCGCGCCATCGTACCAGTGGATGTCCTGCAGGCAGCCCACCGTGTCGGTCGGCGGGCGGATGCCCAGGCCTCGCTGCATGCCCTCGTTCCAGGCCGCCGGCAGGTCGTCGAGCGCCAGCTCGCCCACGATCAGGGCCCGCTCCAGCCGATAGCGCAGGATGACATGCAGGGGATAGGTGACCTCGTCGGCGTCGACCCGGATGAAGCCGGGCTGCACCACCGTGTACAGCTGCAGGACGTTGTCGGCTTCCCAGGCCGCCCCCGTGCCGGCGAAGGCGGCGCGCATGCGCGGCGCGGCGAAGGTGATGAAGGCCAGGCCGCGGCACGCCTGCATCTCCAGCAGCAGCGACTGCGATTCATGCAGCGCCATGCCGCGTGCCCGGCCGACCGGCTGATGGCGCCAGGCGGCTGGCAGCCCGGCCTCGTACATGGCATGTCCGGTCTCATGCAGGACACCCATCAGGGCGCGCGCGAAGTCGGCCTCGTCGTAGCGGGTGGTGAGCCTGACATCGTCGGGCGTGCCGCCGGTGAAGGGATGCGCCGAGACATCGAGGCGGCCCTTGCTGAAGTCGAAGCCGACGGCCCGCATCATCTCGATGCCCAGCTGGCGCTGCGCCTCGACGGGAAACGGGCCGGCCAGCGGCAGCGGCGCCGGCCGCGCCGCCTGCCGCTCCAGCACGCGCTGCAGCAGGTCGGGCAGGAACGCCTCCAGCTCGGCGAACAGGGCGTCGATGCGCTCAGCGCGCCCGTCCGGCTCGTACTGGTCGAGCAGCGCATCGTAGGTCGACACGCCGAGCTTGGCGGCCTTGGCCTGGCCGGTCTCGCGCACGAGATCAAGCACGACCTGCAGGTGCGGCTTGAGGCTGGCGAAGTCGTTCTTCGGACGCGCCTCGCGCCAGGCCATCTCGCAGCGCGTCGCGGCCCGGGCCATGGCCTCGACCAGCGCCGGCGACAGGGCCGTGGCGTGGATCCAGGCGCGCCGCATCTCACGCAGGTTGGCCGACTGCCAGGCATCGAGGCCACCCGCCGCTTCGGCGCCCGCCAGCAGATCGCCGACCTGGGGCGCCGAGAGGATCTCGTGGGCAAGCACCCCCAGCGCCGCAGTCTGCTCGCCGCGGTCGTCGGCGCTGCCCGGCGGCATCATGGTCGAGCGATCCCAGCCCAGGATCGCCAGCGCGCCTTCGATCGCGCTCAGGCGACGGAAGCGGGCTTCGAGATCGAGGTAGGCCTTGTTGGCGGTCATATCGGCAGGCGCCTACCCACGCTCGGGTGGTGGCGGTGGGGCGGGATGCTGCCGCCGCCAATGATAGACGACATAGATCACGACCAGCGTGGCCGCCAGCAGGAGCCACGTGATGGCATACTGCAAATGGTCGTTGGGCAGGTTGACGCGGGTCTGGCCGCCGATGGGGAAGCCGCCCGGATTGGGCGTGGCATCGGCAGCCACCCACCAGCGATCGGCCTTGAGGTCGGGCGCATCCGGCAGCCCGGCCGCCCGGCGCATGGCCGCCACGTCGACCGTCAGCCATACGTTGCGATCGGGCCGGTTCTCCGGCACGAACCAGCCTCCGACGCCGGCCTCGGTCAGCCGGACGACGCCTTCCACCGTCACCGTTCCACTGACCTGGCCCTCGGGCCGCCGGGCCGGGTCCTTGCGCTCCTCGGGCACCCAGCCGCGGTTGAACAGCACGACCTCGCCGCTCTGCAGCCGCAGCGGCGTCACCACCTGCAGGCCGACATTGCGGTTGAGGCTGCGCGCCAGAAGGTGGAGCTCCTTGTCGTGCAGGAAGGTGCCGACCAGCCGCACCTTGCGGTACTCGGCGGCCGCGGGGTCGGCGGCGACCGCCGCCGCGTCGATCGGCGCCTCGGCCATGCGGGTGTGCAGCCGTTGGATCAGCTCGCCCTTCCAGGCCATGCGCTGGAACTGCCAGGTGGCCAGCCCCAGCATGAGCAGGATCGCGGGCACCACGCAGACGGTCGCCCAGAAAGTCGGCTTGAAGCGGGCCATGATGCCTATGTGGGATCGGGATCGCCCGTCGTCGAGCGATGCTTGTATTGCTGCGCCACCAGGACGCCTTTGATGATGCGCAGCGGCACCAGGGTCGCCACCAGGATCACCGGTATCCATATCACCGCGTGCAGCCACAGCGGCGGCTCGTAGCTGAACTCGACCCAGAGCACCAGCGGCACGATCAGCGCACCCAGGCCGAGGATGACGAAAACGGCCGGCCCATCACCAGCGTCATGGCCGCGCAGATCCAGGCCGCAGACGGCACAGCCGTCGCGGACGGTCAGGAAAGCCCGAAACAGATCGCCCTTGCCGCAGCGCGGGCATTTGCCGGCAAGTCCGATCGTGAAGGAGGATTGCGGCGGCCAATCGGTCATATGTTGTCAATCCTCCCCACGCAGCGGGGAGGTGCCCTGAAGGGGCGGAGGGGAACCGACGCGGTCCAAGCAACCCGACCACGTCGGATCCCCATCCGGCTCAGGCGTTTCGACGCTTCGCGTCGAAACGCCTGTATCGGCCACCTTCCCAACGGCGTGGGGAAGGAAAAGCGTCAGTGCACCGCCGGGACGGCGTTGCCCATGCCCCACCAGTAGATGGCGAAGAACAGGAACAGCCACACCACGTCGACGAAGTGCCAATACCAAGCCGCGGCCTCGAAGCCGAAATGATGATCGGGCTTGAAGTGTCCCTTCATGGCACGGAACAGACAAACCGCGAGGAAGATCGTGCCCACGAGCACATGGAAGCCGTGGAAGCCGGTGGCCATGTAGAACGTCGACGGGTAGATGCCTTCGCGGAAACCGAACGCGGCGTTCGCGTACTCGTACACCTGCACGCAGGTGAAGAAGCCGCCGAGCAGCACGGTCAGCAGCAGGCCGCGCACCGCGTTCTTCTGGTCGCCCTCGAGGATGGCGTGGTGCGCCCACGTCACCGTCGTGCCCGATGTCAGCAGGATCAGCGTGTTCATCAGGGGCAGGTCGAACGGATCGAACGGATGGATGCCCTTCGGCGGCCAGACGCCGCCGGTGGCTTCCGCGCGGCCCGGCATGTTGGCGGCGCCGGGATACAGCGAGGCGTCGAAGAAGGCCCAGAAGAACGCCATGAAGAAGAACACTTCCGACGTGATGAACAGGATCATGCCGTAGCGCAGGCCGAGCTGGACCACCGGCGTATGGTAGGTCCGCGACTCGCGGATGACGTCCTTCCACCAGAACCACATCGTGGTCAGCACGATCAGAATGCCCGGCGCGATCTTCCACACCCCCAGCGCGGCGATGCTGTCCTTGTGCGCCGCGCCGAACATGTCGGGGTGCATGAAGAGGGCAGTGCCGAAGGCCAGCACCACACCACCGATCGAGCCCACCAGGGGCCATACGCTCGGATCGACGAGATGATACGGATGCTTCTGTGCGGCGTGCTCGGCAGCGGCCATCTTACCCACCCTTCCTCTTGTCCCCCGGACCCTCGCCCGCCGGTGCCTGGCCGACGCCGGGCGATGCCGGCGCCAGGGCCTTTTCCAGCAGCGACTTGGCGCGGTCGGTCTTGGCCTCGAAAAACGTATAGGACAAGGTGATCGTCCTCACCTTGTCATACTTGCGGTCCTTCGCCATGTCGGGATCGACGAAGAACGTCACAGGCATCTCGACGGATTCGCCCGGCATCAGGAGCTGCTCGGTGAAGCAGAAGCACTGGATCTTGTTGAACCAGGCGCCGGCGATGTCGGGCGTCACGTTGTAGGTCGCGGTGCCGACGATCGGCCGCTGCGACATGTTGGTGGCGCGGTAGAAGACCAGCATCTCCTCGCCCAGCCGGACCTTCACCTCGCGCTGCAGCGGCTCGAACTTCCACGGCAGATTGCTGTCGCGGCTGGCGTCGAAGCGCACGGTCACCTTGCGATCCAGCACACGCCCCGGGGCCACCGTCGCCACCTGCGTCGTGCCGGCGAAACCCGTGGCCCGGCAGAACATGTCGTAGAGCGGCACGGCCGCGTAGGCCATGCCGACCATGCCGGCGACCGCGCCGAACGCCCCGAGCACGACCCGGCGGTTGCGCCGCGTCAGCGCCGCGCGATCGATGTCGTCGGTGCTCATCGTGGCGCCCCCGGCAGCACGCCCGCGCCACCGAACCGAACGATGGTGATGGCGAAGAACAGCACGCAAATGCCAATGATCGTCAGCAGCAAAATCCAGTTCTTGGTGCGCTGCTTGATGTGCCGCTCGCTCAGGCGCGGCTTGCCGGGGTCGCGATCGGCCATCGCCATCTCCGCTTGCCTCAGCCCAGCAGCAGGCGGTCCGCGACCATGGCCGCGAACAGCACGAAGAGATAGGCCAGCGAGAAGCGGAACATGGCGCGGGCCGGCGCGACGTCGCCGTCCGCGGCCCTCCACACCCGCACCGCATGGCCCAGGAAGACCAGTCCGGCGAGCAGCGAGAAGATGCCGTAGCCCCAGCCGACGACACCAGTCAGGGTCGGCAGCAGCCCTATGGGCAACAACGCCAGGGTATAGGCCAGCATATGACGCTTGGTCGCCGGCACGCCGGCGACGACGGGCAGCATCGGCACGCCGGCGCGACGGTAGTCGTCGTTGCAGAACAGCGACAGCGCCCAGAAGTGCGGCGGCGTCCACATGAAGATCAGCAGGAACAGCGACAGCGACGCCCAGGACACGTCGCCGGTCACCGCCGCCCAGCCCACCATCGGCGGCAAGGCGCCGGCCGCACCGCCGATCACGATGTTCTGCGGCGTGCGACGCTTGAGCCACACGGTATAGACGAAGACGTAAAAGGCGATGGTGAAGGCCAGCAGCGCCGCTGCGACGGCGTTCGTCGCCACCGCCATCAGGGCGACCGAGAAGATCGACAGCAGCACGCCAAAGCCGAGCGCATCGTCGGCGGCGACGGCGCCGGCCGGGATCGGCCGGCTGCGCGTGCGGGTCATGACCGCGTCGATGTCGCGGTCGTACCACATGTTGATGGCGCCCGAAGCGCCGGCGCCGATGGCGATCGCCGCCACCGCGACGGCGCCCAGCAAGGGATGGATATGGCCCGGCGCCAGCCACAGCCCGACCAGGCCGGTGAACACCACCAGCGACATGACGCGCGGCTTGAGCAGCGCAACATAGTCGGACACGCGCGAGACGCCCGGAGTCGCCAGGGCGTCGACAGTGTCCAACATCGGGGCCGGTGCGTGCGTCATGTCCTGCTGCTATCCCAGATCCGCCGGCGCCGCGGTGCGGCGCCGGCCTGCTCCGATCAGTGGTGGGCGGTTGCCGAGATCTTCGGCAGCTCGTCGAAGGTGTGGAACGCCGGCGGAGACGACACCGTCCATTCCAGCGTGGTTGCGCCCTCGCCCCAGTAGTTGGCCTCGACCTTGCGGCCGGCCGTCAGGGTGTGGAACACCACGAACAGCCACCACAGCACCGAGGCGAAGGAGATCAGCGCGCCGATCGACGAGATCTCATTCCACAGATGGAACGCGTCCGGGTAGTCGATGTAGTGGCGCGGCATGCC
This sequence comes from Vineibacter terrae, assembly GCF_008039615.1. Lineage (GTDB taxonomy): Bacteria > Pseudomonadota > Alphaproteobacteria > Reyranellales > Reyranellaceae > Vineibacter > Vineibacter terrae. The sequence continues at coordinate 31,131 of NZ_VDUZ01000042.1, forward strand.
GGCCAGGCCCGAGAAGTGCATCGGGAAGAAGGCCAGGTTCACGCCGATGAACGTCGTCCAGAAGTGGATCTTGCCGAACGTCTCGTTGTACTGGCGGCCGCTCATCTTGCCGATCCAGTAGTAGAAGCCGGCGAAGATGCCGAACACGGCGCCCAGCGACAGCACGTAGTGGAAGTGGGCAATGACGTAGTAGGTGTTGTGCAGCGCAATATCGACGCCGGCATTGGACAGCACGACGCCCGTGACGCCGCCGATCGTGAACAGGAAGATCAGCCCCTGGGCCCACAGCATGGGTGTGGTGAAGCGGATCGAGCCGCCCCACATCGTGGCGATCCAGCTGAAGACCTTCACGCCCGTGGGGACGGCGATGACCATGGTCGCGGCCATGAAGTAGGCACGCGTGTCGACGTCCATGCCGACCGTGAACATGTGGTGCGCCCACACGACGAAGCCGACGACGCCGATCGCGACCATGGCGTAGGCCATGCCGAGATAGCCGAAGATCGGCTTGCGCGAGAAGGTCGAGGTGATCTGGCTCACGATCCCGAACGCGGGCAGGATCATGATGTAGACCTCGGGGTGGCCGAAGAACCAGAACAGGTGCAGGAACAGCACCGGGTCGCCGCCGCCGGCCGGGTTGAAGAAGCTGGTGCCGAAGTTGCGGTCGGTCAGCAGCATGGTGATGGCGCCGGCCAGCACCGGCAGGGCCAGCAGCAGCAGGAAGGCCGTGACCAGGATCGACCACACCATCAGCGGCATGCGATGCAGGGTCATGCCCGGGGCGCGCATGTTGAAGATGGTGGTGATGAAGTTGGCGGCGCCCAGGATCGAGCCGGCGCCCGCGAGGTGCAGCGAGAAGATCGCGAAGTCCATCGACGGACCGGGGTGGCCGGAAGCGCTCAGCGGCGGATAGATGGTCCAGCCGGTGCCCGCGCCCTCGCCCAGGAACAGCGACATCAGCAGGCTGACGAGGCCGGCCGCGGTCAGCCAGAACGAGACGTTGTTCATGCGCGGGAAGGCCATGTCGGGCGCCCCGATCATGATCGGCACGATCCAGTTGCCGAACCCGCCGATCAGCGCCGGCATGACGACGAAGAACACCATGATCAGGCCGTGCGCCGTGACCATCGCGTTCCAGTGATGACCCGGGTTGGGATGCCAGCCCATGAGCTGGATGCCCGGGTTCATCAGCTCCAGGCGCATGTAGACGGAGATAGCGCCACCCAGCAGGCCGGCGCAGGCCGCCAGGATCAGGTAGAGGGTGCCGATGTCCTTGTGGTTGGTGGACAGGAACCAGCGGGTGAAAAAGCCCGGCGTGTGATCGTGATGGTCAGCGTGCGCGGCGTGCGTTCCGGTAGCCATGGGGCGACTTCCTTCGGTTACGCGAACTCAGGAGGCGCGCTCAGCGCGCCGGTGTGGCGGGGGCGGCGGAGGCGACATCGGTCGCCGGTGCCAGGGCCGCGCTCTTGGACTGCGCGGCGATCCATTTGTCGAACTCGGCCTTGGACACGGCCTTGACCGCGATCGGCATGAAGGCGTGGTTGTCACCACAGATCTGCGAGCACTGGCCGTAGAACAGGCCTTCCTTCACCACGTTGAACCACGTCTCGTTGGAGCGGCCGATGATGGCGTCCTGCTTGACGCCGAAGGCCGGCACCGCCCACGAGTGCATCACGTCGGTCGAGGTGATCAGCACGCGCACATTGACGTTGGCCGGGACGACCAGCGGGTTGTCGGTAGCCAGCAGCCGAGGCCGGTCACGCTTGTCGGCGTCCGAGAATTTCGCCCAGTCCTCCAGGGGGACCATGCGGCTGTCGATCGCGTCGACCTTGAAGTCGGGGTACTCGTAGGTCCAGTACCACTGATGGGCCGTGACCTTGACGGTCAGGCCGGCTTCCTTGGTGCGGTCCATGAAGTAGAGCAGCCGGAACGACGGGATCGCGATGCCGACCAGGATGATGACCGGGATCACCGTCCAGGCGACCTCGATCAGCGTGTTGTGCGTCGTCGTGGACGGCGTCGGGTTGGCCGACGCGCGGAACTTCACGAAGACGTAGAGCATCAGCACGAGCACGAGCAACGTGATCAGGCCGATCACCCAGAGCAGGCCGGTGTGCAGCGACACCAGCTTCTCCATCACCGGCGTCGCCGGGTCGTGCAGGTTCATCTGGCCGCGATGCGGCAGGTCGACGAACTGTGCCAACGCACCGCCGGCGAACAGGCTCGCAACGCCCACTCCGAACAGCCCAGCCAGGGCCAACGTACGCGTCCTGCCCATCATTCCTGCACGCTCCCGCTTCTCCCCCGCGCCATCAGGGCATGTCGCGCCACGACGCGCCCTGTCGCACGGCCCTATAAAGTCGCGGGTTATCTAGCAGAACCCATTGACGGAGGTAACGGTTTTTAATCCCTGCCGGCCGTGCGGCAGCCCGCCGCAGCGATCCGCAGCCCCCGGACGTTGCCCTGCGAAACCGTGTCCTGCGACCATCCGCGGCAGGGCTCAGCGCATGGCCATCGACAGCCCGCGGCGGCGCTTGAGGAGGACGACGAGGAAGATCGCCAGCGCGGCGGCAATGCCGGCAAAGCAGACCCCCAGCGCGAGCGCAATGGTGACCAGCAGGCCGCCAACGAAGCCCGTGCCCACCGCCAGCACGGTCTGAGGGCCCTGCCGGCCGTCGTCATAGGCCGCGTCGAACCGGTATGTGCCGGGGGCAGCAATATCGAACGCCAGGACCGAGATCCCCGAGCGGCCGTTGAAATCGTAGTTCGATGTGCCGCCCGGGCGCTTCACGGCGATTTCCCTGCCGTCGGCGGCCCGCACGCTGACGCGCAGGCCGGAGATGCTGGGCGACGTATAGACGCGGCCCTCCACCGTGCTCGTGCGCTCGTGGTAGACGGTGTAGGTGCCGGGCTGCTTCAGGTCCAGGGTGGCGCTGCCGGGCACCACCACCTGCACCAGCGCCACCCCCATGTCCCCCACCCGCGCCATGGTCAGCCAGATCGCACCGGCGATGGCGGCGACCAGGACCATGACCGAAACGACGTACCAGCCACGACTGGGCATACGCACCGCCTCCCTCGATCGCCCCGCCAAGGTGAGCTTGGCCGAACATGTCGCATGATAGCATGCGCCGCCGGCGCCGGCGGGCGATGCGTCCGCCGATGGACGCAGGCCGTTCAAATACCTATCTTCCGGGCTGATCAGGAGGTTCCATGTCCCAGCATCTCACGACGGCCGACGGCCTGTTCTTTCAGCGCGCCGGCCTTGACCGCGACCGCACCGAGCGGATCGTGCGCGAGGCGCTGACGGGTGCCGACGACGGCGAGCTCTTCCTCGAATACGTGCAGAGCGAAAGCCTCGCCTGGGATGACGGCAAGCTCAAGAGCGCCAGCTTCGATACGACGCAGGGCTTCGGGCTGCGCGCCGTCTCGGGCGAGACGACCGGCTACGCCCACGCCTCGGCGCTCGACGAGGGGGCGCTGGCACGCGCGGCGGAGACGGTGAAGGCCGTGCGGGCCGGGCGCGGCGGCACGGCGGACCAAGGCCCGCGCGGCACCAACGCCCTGCTCTACACCGAGGACAACCCCATTGCCGGCATCGACTTCGAGGCCAAGGTCAAGCTGATGGCCGAGATCGACGCCTATGCCCGCGCCACCGAGCCGGCGCTGCGCCAGGTCTCGGCGTCGCTGGCAGCATCGTGGCAGGTGGTCGAGATCATCCGCGCCGACGGCCAGCGCGTCGCCGACGTGCGGCCCCTGGTCCGGCTCAACGTGTCGGTGGTTGCCGGCCGCGGCGACCGCCTGGAGACCGGTTCCTGCGGCAGCGGCGGCCGCAGCGCCTATGGCGAGATCTTCAACCCCGATTACTGGAAGGACCAGACCGACGAGGCCATCCGCCAGGCCTTGGCGAACCTCGAGTCGGTCGATGCCCCGGCCGGCGAGATGCCGGTGGTGCTCGGCCCGGGCTGGTCGGGCGTGCTGTGGCATGAGGCGGTCGGCCACGGGCTGGAGGGCGATTTCCATCGCAAGAAGACCTCGGTGTTCACCCGTCTCATGGGCGAGACCATCGCCGCGCCGGGCGTCACGGTGGTCGACGACGGCACCATGCGTGACCGCCGCGGCTCGCTCACGATCGACGACGAAGGCACGCCCACCGAACGCACGGTGCTGATCGAGAACGGCAAGCTGGTCGGCCTGATGCAGGACCGCATGAACGCCCGCCTGATGGGCATGCGGCCGACCGGCAACGGCCGGCGCCAGAGCCACGCCCACCAGCCCCTGCCGCGCATGACCAACACCATCATGCTGGCCGGCAACCACCACCCCCACGAGATCCTCGCCTCGGTGAAGCGCGGCCTCTACGCCGTGAATTTCGGCGGCGGCCAGGTCGACATCACCAGCGGCAAGTTCGTCTTCTCCTGCACCGAAGCCTACCTGATCGAGAACGGCCGCGTCGGGCCGCCAGTGAAGGGCGCGACCCTGATCGGCGCCGGCGCCGAAGCGCTCAAGAAGGTCGACATGATCGGCGACGACATGGAGCTCGACCTCGGCATCGGCACCTGCGGCAAGGATGGCCAGGGCGTGCCGGTGGGCGTCGGTCAGCCGACCCTGCGCCTTGACTCGCTGACCGTCGGCGGCACGCGCGCCTGAGCCTCATTGAATGCGCATTTATTGTGCGTATTCCCATCGGACAGGCCCGACCGGCCTGCCCGGTGGGGAATTTACGGTGGATTGGACGCCCCCCCCGATCCTCCATATGGAACTGAGCACACGCTCTTTCCTGAGGAGGACGGCGGACATCCCGTGCAAGATCAAGCTGCCCGGCTGGTACCAGCTATCGGCAGAAGGTGAGTCGTGACTGTCATCCCGAGCGAAGCGAGGGATCTCCTGCGAATGGCGCACTGTGCGTCCCACGCGGGAGATCCCTCTCCTGAGCCTGTCGAAGGGGCGCTCAGGATGACGGATGTATCAGCGACCTGCGATTCCCAGCACTAACGCGTGTCCGATACCTTGAATGACTCGACGAAACGCCGGACAGCGGCTTTCGAGGCCTCGTCCGGTGCGTAGGTCGCCAGCAGCCGGTAGAGCCGGTTCTTCACGAAGTACGTGCGCATCACCACGCCGTCGCCCTTCTCGCTCTCGATATCGAGCGCGTAGCCATCCCAGCCTTCCAGGGTGATGGCCTCGTCGCGCATGTATTTGTACTTGTCCTTGGGGAAGGCTTTTTCGGCCGCGCCCCGCCCGATCTCGTAGGCCATCTGCTTGCTGTCGCGCTGGCTGATGAAGTCCGGCTGGTAGTCGACATAGTCGAAATCGAAATTCTGCCCACCCGCCGTAGCCTGGTAGACGGTGCGCAGGCCGTCGAACGACGCCTGCTTCTCGTCGACGGTGCCGCGATCGACCGGCGCCGGCATCTCGATCTTGAAGCGCATGTCGGGCGCGATCACGTCGGTCCAGGTCTGCGCCATCCCGGCGGACGACAGACCGGCACCCATGGCGAGCAACAGCCCCACCACGGCGCGGCGGCACCACTTCAGCATGCGACGTCTCCCCTGGTGCTGTGGATGACCGGATCCTCTCAGCGGCGAAGCGGCTTGAACGACTCCAGAAACGTCTTCACGTTCAGGTCGGCCTCTTCCCACTGCGCGGCATCGACGAAGGCCTCGACGCGATAGACGTTGCCGCTCGTGACGCACACGCGCGCCGCATAGATGATGTCGTCCGGCAGCTGAGCCCTCAGGCTACGCCCCGGCACGCCCTCGCCGCAATCCTGTGGCTCGTCGCGCTCGACCTTCTCTGGCTTCATGCCGGTGAGCGCGCGCTTCGTCGTTTCCTCGGCGATCGCTGCGGCGTCCTTGCCCGCGCGCATGCCGGACGGCCAGCGGATCGCCAGGACGCTGAACGACTGCTGCGGATTGCCCGTGACGTAGTAGCCCGCAGGGCGGCCGGCGTCGCGCCACTCGCGTGCCTTGACCGCGTTGGGCACGCGCACGACGAAGCCGTCATCGTTCTCCCGATACTCGCGCCATGTCGACACCGGCGGCAGCATCCCGATCTGGGCCAACACGCCCTGCGACGCCAATGCCACAACCGGCAACACGATCAATGTCCACGTCAAACGCAAAATATCTCTCCGCACCGCGTGCCCATGGCCGCCCTCGCCTGGGCGTCCAGGCCGGCAGTCTACCACGCAGCGGGAGGTGCGCGACGACTGTCATGACGAGCGCGCGAGGCTGGCGGCGCCCGCCAGGGCGTCCAGGATGGCGTCGACAGTCGCGGTCCAGCCCACGATGCCGCCCTGGGCACGCACCATCTCGAGGGTCGCGCGCTTGAACCGCGGGAAGTAGCTCTCGGTCGCGTCCTCGGCCAGGAGGCACTCGTAGCCGCGGTCGTTGGCCTCGCGCATCGTGGTCTGCACGCAGACCTCGGTGGTGACTCCGGCGAGCACCAGGTGCGTGATGCCGCGCGCCGCGAGCGCCGCTTGCAGGGGCGTGGCGTAGAACGCGCCCTTGCCCGGCTTGTCGATCACCACCTCGTGCGGCAGCGGCGCCAGCGCCGGCAGGATGTCGCTGCCCGGCTCACCGGCGATCAGGATGCGGCCCATCGGACCCGGGTCGCCGATGCGCAGGCTGGGCGTGCCGCGCAGCCGCTTGGCCGGCGGACAGTCCGACAGATCGGACTTGTGGCATTCCCTGGTGTGCACGACCATCAGGCCCGCCACCCGGAATCCGTCGATCAGCCGGCGCACGGCGGGGACGATGGCACGCAGCGGCGTCACATCGTTGCCCAGCGCAGCGCCGAAGCCGCCGGGCTCGATGAAGTCGCGCTGCATATCGATCACAACAAGCGCCAGGTGCGGCGGGACAAAGGCGAACGGCCCGGGCTGAGCGAGGATCTGTGGCATCGGCAGCTCGTCAATGTCCGGCCATGGCACGGCCGATGACGCCGATATCGGCACCACACGACGCCGTCTCGTGCCTGAGGCGGCCTTCGAAGATCACCGCGATACGGTCGGCCAGCTCGAGGATCTCATCGAGATCCTCGCTGACCAGCAGCACGGCGACACCGCGGTTGCGGGCGGCCACGATCTGCGCCCGGATCTCGGCAACGGCGCCGAAATCGAGGCCGAAGCAGGGATTGGCCACGATCAGAAGGTCGACGTCGCCCGAGAGCTCGCGGGCCAGCACGGCGCGCTGCACGTTGCCGCCCGAAAGCGATGCGATCGGCGAATCGGGGGAGCGGGTTTTCACGCGGTACCGCTCGATCAGCGCGCGCGCCGCCGCGCGCATCGGCGCCCGGCGCAGCCAGATGCCGCCGCTCGCATTGGGTGGCTGGTCGAAGCGACGGAAAGCCATGTTCTCGGCGACGGACATGTGGCCGACGCAGGCATTGCGCAGCGGCTCTTCCGGCAGGCAAGCCACCTTGTGGCGCAGCATTTCAGCCCGCGTCGCGCCGTAGGCCTCGCCGTGGACCCTGACAACGCCGCCCACCGCGTGGCGCTGGCCCCCCAGCACCTCGATCAGCTCGCGCTGGCCGTTGCCCGAGACACCCGCGATGCCGACGATCTCGCCGGCATGCACGGTGAGGCTCAGGCTGTCGACCGCTTCCTGACCGGAGTCGTCCGTCGCGCGGAGATCGTCTATCTCCAGCACCGGCGTGCCCGCAGCGCGCGCAACGCGATCGACGGCCTGCTTCACATCGCGATGCCCGATCATCATCTCGGCCATGGCCGCGTTGTCGAGATCGGCCACCTTGCCGGCACCGGCGAGCCTGCCCCGCCGCAGGACCGTGACCGCATCGGCAAAGGCATTCACCTCGCGGAACTTGTGGGTGATCATCAGCACGGTGATCAGCCCGCGCCGCGTCATGCGCTTGATCGTGCCCAGCACCTCGTCGGCCTCGCCCGGTGTCAGCACCGATGTCGGCTCGTCGAGAATAATGAAGCGGCATTGCAGGTAGAGCTGACGCAGGATCTCGGCCTTCTGCTTCTCGCCCGCGGCGAGGTCGGCGACCGCCGAATCGAGCGGCACCGTGAACGGCATGCCGGCCAGGAAAGCCTCCAGCTCGGCGCGCTCCCTGGTCCAGTCGACGACGGCCGGCACATGCGGCCGCGACAGCAGGAAGTTCTCCAGCACGGTCATGTTCGGCACCAGCGTGAAGTGCTGGTAGACCATGCCCAGGCCGTGCGCGTGCGCCTGCCGCGGGTGGCCGATCTCCACCTCGCGGTTGTTGATCATGATCTGGCCGTCATCGGGCGTGTAATAGCCCATGATGCATTTCACCAGCGTGCTCTTGCCGGCACCGTTCTCGCCGAGCAGCACGTGGAAGCTGCCGGAGCGCACCTTCATCGACACATCGTCCAGCGCCGCGAAGCTGCCGAAACGCTTGGAGTAGCCGATCACCTCCAGCGCCGGCGCGCCCGACGGTGCGTGGGCATTGGCAGCCATCATGCGATCGCCTCGACCAGCTGCCTGGAGTCGGCAACGGCGCCGAAGACGCCGCCCTGCATCGTCACCATCTTCAACGCCGCCAGATGGTTGCCATGATCGGTGGCGCCGGTGCAGTCCGACAGGATCAGGCACTCGAAGCCGCGGTCGTTGGCCTCGCGCATGGTGGTATGCACGCACACATCCGTGGTGATGCCGGTCAGCACCAGGTTGTCGATGCCGCGCGTGCCCAGCAGCAGCTCCAGGTCGGTGGCGCAGAACGACCCTTTGCCCGGCTTGTCGATGATCGGCTCGCCCGCTCGCGGCGCCAGCTCGGGAATGATCTCCCAGCCCGGCTCGCCGCGCACCAGGATGCGCCCGCACGGGCCATCGTCGCCGATCCCGGCGCCGATGCGGCGCGAGCGCCAGCGCTTGTTGGCCGGCAGGTCGGCAAGATCGGGCCGATGGCCCTCGCGGGTATGGATGATGTGGTAGCCGCGCTCGCGCATCACCTTCAGCACACGGGCTATGGGCGCGATCGGAGTGCGCGTCAGCGACAGGTCGTAGCCCATCTTGTCGACGTAGCCGCCGATGCCGCAGAAATCGGTCTGCATGTCGATGACGATGAGGGCGGTATTCTGCGGCCGCAGATCGCCGTTGTACGGCCAGGGATAGGGATCGGCGGCGACGTGGCGCTCGCTCATGACGCGCTCCCGCCATAGACGCGGTTGGGCACGGGGAAGCCGCAGGAGGTACCGTCCCTGACCTCGACGTCCGCCTCCCATGGCAACCGGTAGCGACCGGCGGCGAGGTCCTGCATGTAGCTGTAGGGACAGTCGCCGGCGCCGCCCAGCACCGCCACATAGCCGCGATGGCCGAGCTGGTAGATGTTGTTCTCGACGCCCCAGCCGGCCCGGGCCTCGCGCACCAGGTCGGGCCGCACCTCGGCGGTGACGATCTCGTCGGGCACGCCGCTGCCCTCGGCCAGCAGCGTGCCGTCGAAATTGCAGATCATCGCCTCGCCCATCGAGTTGAACGTGCCGTCGCTGCCGCACATGCAGACACTGGCGGTCGCCATCAGATTGCAGAAGGCGTTGGCCTGGTTGGTCACCTTCCAGGCATGGCGGATCGGAGCCGTGTAGCCGGCGGTGCGCAGCATGATCTCGGCGCCCTTGTAGGCCGCCTCGCGCGCCATCTCCGGGAACATGCCGTCGTGACAGATGATCAACGCCAGCCTGGAGCCATTGGGACCCTCGCATACGGGAACGCCCAGATTGCCCGGTTCCCACGGCTCGACCGGCACCCAGGGATGGAGCTTGCGGTAGTAGAGCCTGATGGCCCCCGTATCATCGACAACCAGCCCGCTGTTGTAGGGATTGCCGTCGGGGTTCAGCTCCATGATGGAGAAACACCCCCAGATGCGGTTGTCGCGGCAGGCGGCGCGGAAGGACGTCACTTCGGGTCCGTCGAGCGTGCACAGGATCTCGGGCCGCGTGTCCATCGACAAGCCGTGCAAGGCGTATTCGGGGAACACCACCAGGTCCATGCTGGCCATCCCGCGGCGCGCCTTGGCGACCATGGCCACGATCTTCTCGGCCTGGCGTGCGACATCGGCGCGGGTTTCGATCACCGGCAGCTGAAGCTGGACAAGGCCGATGACGACTCCGCTCCGGGATTTGTTGAGCCCACCCAACCCGTTCATCGGTCCTCCTTGTTCAGCGCGTCACGCCGAGCTCGCCCGGCGCACCACGCAAGCTGCGTTCGGGCGAGCACGTGATGATCATGATGGCCAGCGTCAGCACGTAGGGCGCGGCGCCGAACAGGTAGTAGCCCTGTGTGACGCCGACCGACTGCAGGGCCGGGCTGATGGCGCCGGCGGCGCCGAACAGCAGCGACGCCCACAGGCAGCGCAACGGATTCCAGCGCGCGAAGATCACCAGCGCGACGGCCATCAGCCCCTGCCCGCTCGACAGGCCCTCGTTCCAGCTGCCGGGGTAGTAGAGAGACAGGAAGGCGCCGCCGATGCCCGACAGGAAGCCGCCTGCAGCCGTCGCCAGCAGCCGCACCCACGCCACCGACACGCCCATGGCGCGTGCGGCATCGACGCTTTCCCCGGCCAGGCGCACCACCAGGCCCCAGCGCGTCTTGCGCAATGCCCACCACAGGGCGGGGGCCAGCACGATGCCGAGGACGAAGAGCCAGTTCACCTGCAGGGCCGATCGCACCTGCGGGATGTCGCTCCACCAGCCGAGCTCGACCGCCGAGAGGTTGGGCGCCTTGGGCTGCACCAGCGGCTTGCCCAGGAAGAAAGCCAGGCCTGTCGCCGCCAGCATCAGGGCGATGCCGGTGGCGATGTCGTTGACGCGCGGCAGATTGCAGATCGCGGCGTGCAGGCCGCCCAGCAGCAGGCCGATGAGGCCGGCCACCAGCACGCCGGCCCAGGGCGAGCCGGTCTGCAGCGCCACGCCATAGGCGCTCATGGCGCCCATCACCAGCGTGCCTTCGAGGCCGAGATTGATGCGGCCGCTGCGTTCGGTCAGGCATTCGCCCAGGCTGACGAAGATGAACGGCGTGCTGACACGGATCGCGCCGGCCAGCATGGCGAGGGGAACCGCCCACAGGCCGAGATCGGTCTGCATCTCAGGCGCCCCGCGGCTGGAACAGGCGGATGCGCCCGTACAGCGACTCGCCGGCCAGGATCATCACGAAGATCACGCCCTGCAGCACCAGCACGGTGGCATCCGGCAGGTCGAGCCGCCGTTGCAGCAGGCCGTTGCTGGCGCTGATCCCGCCCATCAAGACGGCTACCGGCACGATGGCCAGCGGATGGTGCCGCGCCAGGAACGCCACCAGGATGCCGGCATAGCCGTAGCCCGCGACCAGCGAGGCATTGGCGCGGCCATGCACCGCGGCCACCTCGATCATGCCGGCCAGCCCGGCCGCGGCGCCGCCCAGCAGGCAGGTCACCGCCACCAGCCGGCCGACATTCAAGCCCATGCCGCGGGCCGCCCGCACATTGCCGCCGGCCATGTCGGCGGCGAAGCCGAACGTGGTGTGGCGCATCAGCACATAGGTGCCGATGCAGAAGATCACGCCCAGCGCCAGGCCCCAGTGCACGTCGGTGCCCGGCAGGTTGCCGATCATGTTCGCCTCGCCGATGGGCGCCGTCGACGGCTTGTTCAGGCTCTGCGGATCGCGCAGCGGACCTTCCACGAGATGGTTCATCAGCGCGATCGCGATATAGGTCAGCAGCAGGCTGGCGATGGTCTCGTTGACGCCGCGGCTGTGGCGCAGCCAGCCGGCGGCGAGGATCCACAGGCCGCCCACGGCCATGCCGGCCACGGCCATGACGAGTTGCACCGCGATCGGGGCGGCGCCGTGCATCAGCAGGCCGGCGGAAGCCGCCGCCACGCCGCCGGCGACGAGCGCGCCTTCGTTGCCGATCACCACCAGGCCCAGCCGTGCCGGCAGCGCCGTGCAGAGCGCCGTGAGGATGAGCGGCGCGGCCCGCACCAGCGTGTTCTGCAGCGAGAACCAGCTCCCGAACGCACCCTGGTACATCAGGCCGTAGACCTCGAGCGGATCGACCTGCGCTACCAGCGCCAGGAAGACCCCGAACACGACCGAGGACGCCGCGAGCGCGATCAGCGGCACCGCGACGCGCTCGGCGGCCTGCCGCCACCTGTCGTCGATCGCCATGCGTATCGACGGACCGGCAGCGGCGCCGGTGACGATCTCCGGCCCGGCGATGCTGACCGCTGCCGCCGCTGGCTCGGCGTGGGCAGGCGAATGCTCCGGCTCGGCCATGGCGACGTCACGCGCAATCACCTGGGCCTCCACCGGTTGCGTCCGCGACGAGCCTCGCGAGATCACGTCAGGACGTAGCGCCCAGCACGCCGTCGATCAGGTAGCTCATCGCTTCAAGTGTCGGCTCGGTCTGGATGTACTCGGTGCCGGCGGTGATCACGGTGTTGCCCTTGTTGTCCTTCAGCGGGCCCTTGAAGATCACGTAGTTGCCGCCCAGCATCTGCGTCTTGACCGCCTCGTGCTGCGCCCGCGCCTTCTCCGTCACCGCCGGACCGAAGGCCGACGTCTTCACGAAGCCTTCCTTCAAGCCGCCGCGCACGAAGTTGCCCGGCACGCTGCCGGCCTTCATGGCTGCGACGAAGTCGGTGTAGACCTTCTCCCAGTTCCATTCGGCGCCGGTGAGATAGCCCTTGGGCGCCAGCTTCGCCTGGTTGGCATGGTAGCCGCAGGCGTAGATGCCGGCGCGCTCGGCGGTCTCGACCACCACCTTGGGGCTATCGACGTGGCAGGTCACGACGTCCACGCCCTGCGCCACCATGCTGTTGGTGGCTTCGGCCTCCTTGACCGGCAGCGCCCAGTCGCCGGTGAAGATCACCTGGGTCGTGATCTTGGGATTCGCCGACCGGGCGCCGAGGGTGAAGGCATTGATGTTGCGCAGCACCTGGGGGATCGGCTTGGCGGCGATGAAGCCGAGCTTGCCGGTCTTGCTGACATGGCCGGCGACCACGCCGTTGAGGTACTGGCACTCGTCGATATAGCCGAAATAGCTGCCGGTGTTGGCCGGGTGCTTGTCCCTGGTCCACAGGCCGCCGCAATGGCGAAACTGCAGCTTGGGGTATTTCTGCGCCATGCGCAGCATGTGCGGATCGAAGTAGCCGAACGATGTCGGGAACAGCAGCGTGGCACCGTCCAGGTTGATCATGCTCTCCATCGATTTCTCGACGGCGACCGTCTCCGGCACCTTCTCTTCCTCGACCACCTTCACACCGGCCATCTTCTTGATCACGGCCGCGGCCTCGGCATGCGCCTGGTTATAGCCATAGTCGTCGCGCGGCCCGACATAGATGAAGCCGATCACCAGCGGCTTCTGCGCCCGCACCCCGTGCAGCGGCAATGCGCCGGCAGCCAGCGCCGCGCCTGTGCCCTGCAGAAGCCGACGACGGCCGATCGATCCGTTCCTGAGCATGCGATCCCCCACGCCATGGTGTGCACGGTCCGGCGCGTGCCGGCCTCCCCCGGTGCCCACCGCCATCGGGCATGAGGCAAAGCCTGTGCCATTGTCAGGAAGGCCGTTGTGCGATGCCCATCCGTATTCGGAACGCAGCGAAGGATCCGGGGGTGCTCAGGGCGCGACCGCATCCATCTGTCGCGCAGTTGCGCGCCCGTTGCGCAGGGGCGCTCGGTCCATGCCCAATTATTGGTCAGGCTGCTGCGCGGCGCAGCCGCCATGCCAGCAGGATGGCCAGCGCCAGGGCCAGCATGGCGCAGGCTAGCGCCAAGGACAGGGCAAGCCCATGACCGCCGTGCTCGACCAGCGCGGCGTGGATACCCGGCGCCAGCGCCGTGCTCAGCAATGCCGGCGCCGTCATGGCGCCGATCAGCGCGCCGTAGCCGCGGGCGCCGAACAGCAGCAGCGGCACCACGCCGCGCGCGATCGTGACCAGCCCGTTGGAGGCGCCCTGCAGGAACGCGAACGCGGCGGCGCGGATCAGCCACGGCGCGCCGACCAGCGCCAGCAGCGCCACCGGCGTCAGGCCGATCGCGATCAGGCACAGCGTCAGCGGATGCAGCCGCGCGGCGAACAGGATCTCCCAGAGCCGCGCCACCACCTGCCCGACGCCGCGCAGCGCCGCGACCGAAACCGCCGCCGTCGCGGTCAGCCCGAACACCATCAGCGTGTCGACGAGATGTGCCGACAGCGCCGAGTTCGAATACATGAAGAGCGCGAAGCAGAGCGTGAGGAGGATCAGCATCGACCGTCGCCGCGCCGGGTCCACCGTGCCCTCGTCATGCGTCGCCGTGGCCGCGTCGGCAGGCAGCACCATCGGGTCCGGTCGGCCGGCCGGCAGCAGCAGCGCATGCAGGGGCAGGCAGACGAGGAGGTTCAGCGCGGCAAAGATGCCCAAGGTCGCCCGCCACCCACAGGCGTCGACCAAGGTCCAGCCGACCGGCCAGAAGACCGTCGACGCGAAGCCTCCGAAAAGCGTCAGGATTGAGATGGCGCGGCGCGCCCCCCGGCCCGCCGCCAGCGCCAGGGTCGCGAACGCCGCCTCATAGAGCACCAGGCGCATCGCGACGCCCAGGATCGCCCATGCGACCCAATAGGCGACGACCGAAGTCGCCAGGGCCGCCACCATCAGACCCGACGCCGCGATGAGCGAGCCGGTCGCCATCATCCAGCGGCCACCGAAGCGATCGATCAGCCGTCCCACCGGCTGCGCCAGCAGCGCGCCGAGGATGAGCGCGGCGGAGAACGCGCCGAACACCGCCGTCCTGGACCAGCCGGTATCGGCCGTGATCGGGGTGGACAGCACCGTCGGGGCATAGAAGGTCGTGCCCCAGCTCACGATCTGGGTGACACCCAGCGCGCTGACCGCGCGACGTGTGCCGGCCGCCGGCACCAGCGCCGCCGATCGCGCCCGCAGCGCAGTCAATCGCGCCGGCGATGTCGGCGCCGCGTCGCTGGTGCTCACCGTCCCGGCTCGGCGCCGTCCATCACGGCCCCCTCGTCAAGATCGCGCTGCATCAGAGTCGTATCAATCCAGCGCCCGAACTTGAAGCCGACTCGCTCGAGCACGCCCACCATCCGGAATCCCTGGCTGCGATGCAGCGCCACGGACGCGGCGCTGTTGTCGCCGATGATCGCGACCACGCGCCGGCAGCCACCGGCGGCGCAGCGCGCCAGCAGCTCGGCCAGCAGGGCGCGGCCGATCCCATGGCCGTGCCACTCCTTGTCGATGTAGACCGAGTTCTCGACCGTGTGGCGATAGGCGGCACGTGTGCGGTAGAGGCCGGCGTAGCAGTAGCCCACGACCTTGCCCTCGCGTTCGGCCACGAGATACGGCAGCCCCCTCTGCAGCACGTCGTGCCGGCGCCGCGCCATCTCCTCGATGGATGGCGGCTCCTCCTCGAACGAGGCGGCGCCGTGCAGCACATGGTGGCCGTAGATGCGCTGGATGGCCGACACGTCGGCGTCCATCGAGTCGCGCACGCGCACGTCGGCGGCTGCAGCGCGGATGTTGTCCATGTTTCCCGATCCCGTCCCGTCTGGCCTGTCCAACATGTCGAGCGGCCGGCCGACCACCGCCTCGATCCGGCTGATGCCGACGTCACGCAGCAGGCGCGCATCCAGTGCGCGAAGCGCCTGCAGCTGGCGCCATTGCGATCGCGGGGAGAGGGCGACGTAGCGCCATGCCTCGACGATCCATGCCGCCATGCTGCTCCTCGACACCGGTCGGCCCGAAACGCGGTCAGCGACCGCACGCCTCCGATGCCGGCAACCTTGTGGCGAGCCGAAGCAGAAGAAAACCCTATTGTTCTTATGCAGACAATTTAAAAAACTTTGCCGTGCCGCTACCCGCCGCACGCTTGTCACAGGACTTCAAAACAACAGCCATATGATGATGGCTGACGGGATGCACGGAACGTTCAATCGGTCTGCCGCGTTGCGTAGCCATCTCGGAACGGAGGGAGTCGGCAACATGACCGCTCATTTCCCTGCCGTGACATCTGCTCAGGCGATGGCGCGCCGCCGGCTCGCACGCCGAGCCCAGCAGGATACGCTGCTGCTGGCGTTCTGCTGGCTGACCGCAGCCGCCGGCCTCACCGCCTCCTACTGGCTGGAGCACCTGGCCCTGCAGGCCGCTTCCTGCGTGCTCGGGCTGATCGGCGCCCTCGCGGCCCTGGTGCTGACGGTCGCCTCCAACCGCTAGGCAATACGCTAGTAGGCGTAGGCCTCGTAGAGCGCTTCGGCCTTGCCGTTGAACTCCCGCGCGACGCGCGCGGCCTTCTCCTCCGCCAGGGTCACGCCCGAGTCGGCGATGCGGCGCAACGGGTCGAGATACATCGTCTCGTCGCGGCCCTGGGTATCGAGCTGGCGGCGGGCACGCAGCCCAGCCTCGGCGATCGCCACCATGTGCTGCGCCAGCGCCTGCACCGTGGTGTCGCGGAACGCCGTCTTCAGCCCCCGCCTGGGCACCTCGGCGCGCAACGCGTCGTGCTCGGCGATCGTCCAGTCCTTGACCATGTCCCAGGCGGCATCGAGCGCGCTCTGGTCGTAGAGCACGCCCATCCACAGCGCCGGCAGGGCGACCAGCAGGTCGCGTGGCCCACAGTCGGACCCCCGCATCTCGAGGAACCGCTTCAGCCGCACCTCGGGGAAGGCGGTGGTGATATGGTCCGACCAGTCCGTCAGCCGTGCGATGTCGCCGACGTCGTTGTGCAGCCGGCCGGCCATGAAATCGCGGAACGACTTGCCGCTGAGGTCGATGTACCTGCCGTTGCGGTAGGCGAAATACATCGGCACGTCGAGCAGCCAGTCGACGTAGCGCTCGAAGCCGAAGCCGGGCTCGAACACGAACGGCAGCATGCCGCAGCGGTCCGGGTCGGTGTCGGTCCAGACATGGCTGCGCCGGCTGACAAAGCCGGTGTCGACACCCTCGACGAAGGGCGAGTTGGCGTAGAGCGCCGTCGCCACCGGCTGCAAGGCCAGCGACACGCGGAACTTCTTCACCATGTCGGCTTCATCGGCGAAGTCGACATTGGTCTGCACCGTGCAGGTGCGCAGCATCATGTCGAGGCCGAGCGAGCCCTTCTTGGGCATGTAGCTGCGCATGATCGCGTAGCGGCCCTTGGGCATCCAGTCGAAGTCCTCGCGCCGCCAGGTCGGGGTGTGGCCCATGCCCAGGAAGCCGATGCCCATCGGCCCGGCCACCGCTTTCACCTCCGCGAGGTGCTGGTCGGTCTCGGCCGCCGCCTCGTGCACGGTGGCCAGCGGCGCACCGCTGAGCTCGAACTGCCCGCCCGGCTCCAGGGTGATGCTGGCGTTGTCGCGCGCCAGCGCGATCGGCTTGCCGTTCTCCAGCACCGGCTGCCAGCCGAAGCGGGCGGCCAGACCCTCGAGCAGATGGCGCACGCCGGCCGCCCCTCCATAAGGGATCGGCCGGAGCGAGGCATGCAGGAAGCCGAACTTCTCGTGCTCGGTACCGGCACGCCACTGCGCGCGCGGCTTGCCGCCGGCTTCCATGTATTCGATGAGCTGCCGCCGATTGGTGATCGGCGTGCCGGCTCCGCTGGGCGGCGCGGACATCAGCGAATTCCCCCCGCCGCGTTTCGCAGCCCAGAGGCGCCACGCGGTCGCAAAAGTTGGTGAGCGGCACCGCCGCTCCCTGGTCGCGTCGTTGCTAGCAAGCCGCCGCGCCGGACTCAACCGGCCCGCACCGTTTCGAATGAGGTTTCCTTACGTATCCATGCAAGCAGTTTCATGCGATCGCCGGCCTCGCGGCACCGCCTGCCAGTCGCCGACGATGGCCTGCCACACCGCCAGCGCCGCCAGGGCGGCCGTGTCGGCACGCAGAATGCGCGGCCCCAGGCCCACGGCGTGGGCCATGGGCAGGCGGCCGATCATGTCGAGCTCGGCCGGCGCGAAGCCGCCTTCCGGGCCGGTCAGCACCGCCCACGGCGCCGCCCGCGCCGGCGCGTCCAGCGCCGCCAGCATCGCGGCCACGGGGCGGCCACCACCGGTCTCGTCCGCCACCAGCAGATGGCGCTCGTGCGGCCAGGTGGCAAGCAGCTGGGCCAGCGCGAGCGGCGGCGCCACATCGGGCACCGTCAGGCGTTCCGTCTGCTCGGCCGCCTCGACGGCATTGGCCCGCAGGCGATCAAGGTTGACCCGCTCGACGATGGTGCGCTGCGTGATCACGGGCTGCAGCCGGCCGACGCCCAGCTCGGTCGCCTTCTCGGCGATGAAATCCAGCCGCGCCTTCTTGACCGGCGCGAAGCACAGCCAGAGATCCGGCTCGTCGGCCGGCGCCCGCGTGCGGTCCTCGACCTGCAGCGCGAGCGACCGCTTGGACGCCGCCGTGATCGTGGCCCGCCATTCGCCGTCGCGGCCGTTGAACAGATGGACGGGCGCGCCGACGCCCAGGCGCAGCACGTCGCGCAGGTAGTGCGTGTGCTCGGGGCCGAGCGCGATGGCCGAGCCGGCGTCGAGCACAGCATCAATGTACAGCCGTGGCGTCATGGGCGCCCTTTAGCACGGATCGGCCCCGGACGGCGGCTGCGTCATACGTACCATTGAGCCGGCCCTGCCGGATGCCCATGATGGCGCCATGACCAAGGCCATTCCCGCCGCCACCCACACCGACATCGACCGCGCGCACTGGACGCTGCGGCTGCTGCCGGCGTCGCTGCGGCCCTACGGCCGCCTGGCGCGCTGGGACCGGCCGATCGGCATCTGGCTGCTGCTGTTTCCCTGCTGGTGGGCGCTGGCGCTCAGCGTTCCCATCCCGGCGCCGCAGGATGGGGTCGGCCTGACGGCCCGGCACCTGCCGGCGCTCGGCACCCTGGCCTGGCTGATGGTGCTGTTCGCGATCGGCACGGTGGCGATGCGCGGCGCCGGCTGCACATGGAATGACATCCTCGACCGCGATTTCGATGCCCGCGTCGAGCGCACGCGCAGCCGGCCGCTGCCGGCGGGCGAGGCCACGGTGCGGCAGGCGCTGGTCTGGGCGGCGCTGCAGGCGGCGGTGGGCGCCGTCATCCTGCTGAGCTTCAGCTGGTTCGCGATCGCCGTCGGCCTGGCATCGCTGGCGATCGTGGCGATCTATCCCCTGATGAAGCGCATCACGTCCTGGCCGCAGGTCGTGCTGGGCTTCGCCTTCAACTGGGGCGCCCTGCTGGGCTGGGCCGTGGCGCAGGACGCGATCGGCTGGGGCGCCGTGGCGCTCTATCTCGGCGGCATCGCCTGGACGCTGGTCTACGACACGATCTATGCCATGCAGGACCAGCGCGACGATGCGATCGTGGGGGTGCGCTCCACGGCGCGGCGCTTCCAGGCCCACCCCCGGACCTGGCTCACCATCTTTGCCGTGCTGACCGTGGTCGGCTTCGGCCTGGCCGGCTGGTTCACGTCCATCGGCCCGCTCTACTATGTCGGGCTGGCGCTGGTGGCGGCGCACCTGACATGGCAGGTGGCGACGGTGAAGCCGCACGCCCCGGCCGACTGCCTTCACAAGTTCCGCGCCAATCGCGGCATCGGCTGGCTGCTGCTGGCCGGCATCCTGGCCGGCCGGCTGATCTGACGCTGCGCCATGGTCAGCCGCCATCCCGATCCCGAGGCCTTCATCCGCGCCTACACGGCATTGGAACGGCCGGCCCTGGTGCCCGAGCTGGCGCTGTGGCTGGCCGCCGAATACCTGCCGATCTGGCAGGCGACCGAGGATTGGCTGGAAAAGAACAACGTCGACCCGCCCTACTGGGCCTTCTGCTGGCCCGGCGGCCAGGCCGTGGCGCGCTACCTGCTGGACAACCCGGCCATGGTGGCCGGCCGCACGGTCATCGACTTCGCGGCCGGCGGCGGGGTCGCGACCATCGCCGCCATGAAGGCCGGCGCCGCCCGCGGCATCGGCAACGACATCGACCCGATGGCGGTGGCCGCGATCGGCCTCAATGCCCTGGCCAACGGCGTCGACGTCCATACCGACGCCAGCGACTGGCTGGCAGGCCCGGCGGCGTCGCCCGAGGCCGGGGTCGTGATCGCCGGCGACGTCTGCTACGAGCGCGAGATGACGGCGCGCACCATGGCCTGGCTGCGCGGCCACGCCGCCGCCGGCCGGCTGGTGCTGCTGGGGGATCCCGGGCGCAACTACTTCCAGGCCGACCGCCTGCAGGAGCTGGCGCGCTACCAGATCCCGACATCGCTGCAGCTGGAGAACCGCGGCCTGCGCGAGACGACGGTGTGGCGGGTGCTGCCGTAGGCGCACTGCAACAAATCCGTGACTGGTCTTTAACAATCGACATCTCTACAGTCCGCGCGCATGACAAATCCGGTGTCGAGACTGACCCCCGACGACTTCGATCGTCTCTACGCGCGCTTCAACGCGTCGGTATGCCAATACGACTGCGGCAAGAAGTGCGCGCCGCTCAACAACGGCTCGCCGGTGTGCTGCTCGACCCAGGACGCGGTGCCGGTGGTGCACAAGGCCGAGTTCAAGCTGCTGCGCGGCCGCACCGACCTGTGGCGGCGCTTCAAGCCCTACGATGCCGCCACCCGCAAGATCGTCGACGAGCTCACCACCTCGTCCTGCGCCATCGAGTGCAAGGGCGCGGCCTTCTGCGAGCGCCACAACCGCACCATCGCCTGCCGCGCCTTCCCCTTCTTCCCCTACGTCACCCGCCAGCGCGAGATCATCGGACTGAGCGTCTACTGGATCTTCGAGGACCGCTGCTGGATGATGTCCAACATGCGCCTGGTGGAGCGGGCCTTCATCAATGAATGCCTCGACACCTGGGACGGGATCTTCGCCAAGGACCGGGAGGAGTGGGAGACCTATGTCGACTACTCCGCCACCATGCGCCGCGTCTTCAGCCGCTTCGGCCGCAAGATCCCGGTCCTGGACCGCGACGCCCGCCTGCTCATGGTCGATCCGTCGACCGGCGCGGCACGCCCCGGCCGCGACAACGCGTACCCGAAATACGGCCCCTTCAAGAGCGAGGCCGCCTACCGCAAGGCGATCAAGGAAGCCGGCGGCACCGTGCCGGCGGAAGGCCTGGCGCCGGTCTAGCCGCCGGGTGCGGAGCGCCGGCGCGCCTGGACCGGCGGCCATGAGCGGTGATCGAGGGTGACGGCCTCCCTGCGCCTGCCGCTGGCCTGGGCCGCGATGCTGCTCTGCCCGGCGCTGTTCGCCGTCAACCAGCTCGGCGCCCGCTACGTCGACTACGTGCCGCCCTACGCCCTGGCGCTGGGCCGCTGGCTGTGCGCCCTGGTCCTGCTGCTGCTGTTCGTCGGCGGCCGCCTGTGGCGCCAGCGGGCGGCGGTCCGCCGCGAGTGGCGCGACCTGCTGGTGCTGGGGGCGCTGGGCATGTGGGTCTGCGGCGCCTTCGTCTATATCGGCGGGCGCACCACGACGGCGACCAATATCGGCCTGATCTACGCCGCCTCGCCGGTGGTCGTGGTCGGCGTGGCGGCGCTGGCCTATGGCGAGCGCCTGTGGCCGCGGCAGCTGGCCGGCATCGCGCTCTGCCTGCTGGGCGTGCTGTGGGTGATCATCAAGGGCGACCCGACGCGCCTGCTCACGGTCAGCTTCACCGCCGGCGACCTGTGGATCGCCGTCGCCTCGGCCAGCTGGGGCCTCTACTCCGTCCTGCTCAGGCACCGGCCCAGCGGGCTCGATCCCACGACCCGGCTGGCCGCCATCATGGCCGGCGGCGTCGCGGTGCTGCTGCCCACCGCCGCGATCGAGGCCGCCTTCGTCGGCGCGCCGCCGCTCGATGCCCGCTCGCTGGCCACGGTCCTGGTGCTGGCCGTGGTGCCCGGCGTCGGGGCCTACGGCGCCTATTCCTACGCGCTCGCCGTGCTGGGCGCGGCGCGCACGGCGATCGGCATGTATCTCGGCCCGATCTACACCGGGCTGATGGCCTGGCCGCTGCTGGGCGAGACGCCCGCCTCCTACCACATCGCCGGCGCCCTGCTGGTGCTGCCCGGCATCTTCCTCGCCACCCGCTTGCCGCCGGGCCGCTGATGCCGTACTGCCGCGCGCCGGCCACAAACGGTGTCCACCTCTATCGCCCCGACCCCGGAGGCTCCCGCCATGCGCTGTGTCCTCGCCGCCGCCCTCGCCCTGACCACGCTCGCCGGCGCCGCGCGCGCCGAGGATATCGGCAGCGCCAGCTACCGCTTCAAATGGCTGGGGCCCAACGACCGCATCAAGGTCGAGGTGTTCGACGACCCGGCCGTGCCCGGCGTCGCCTGCTACCTGTCGCGGGCCGAGACCGGCGGCGTGAAGGGCGCCCTGGGCCTCGCCGAGGACCCGGGCGAGGCGTCGATCGCCTGCCGGCAGGTCGGGCCGATCGACCTGGAGAAGGTGAAGAAGCTGAGGAGCGGCCAGGAGGTCTTCGAGCGCGGCGCCTCTTTGGTGTGGAAGAAGACCCAGGTGGTGCGCTTCTATGATGCCAAGCGCAACGTGCTGGTCTACCTCACCTACACCGACCGGGTGATCGAGGGCAGCCCGCGCAACTCGATCAGCGTCGTGCCGCTGGGCCGGCCGCAGTGAACCGGACGAACCAATGAACAGGCGCAAGGGGTGACATTCGATGGGACTGGTCTGGATCGCCGTCGCGGCCGGCGCCGTGCTGCTGCTGGTCGTGCTCCTGGTGCTGCGCAGCCGGCGCAACGAACGCGTCATCGACCTCTCCGGGCCGTCGGACACGACCGGCGCGGAGCCGGCGCGGATCGGGCGCAATGAGGCCGCCCCCGACACCAGCAAGGCGGAGTCGCCGGGCGAGATCCTCGAGCTCAGGGGACTCGACGACGCCGAGTGCGGCCTCGCCGACTGGCTTTTGCAGC
The DNA here is from genome assembly GCF_008039615.1 of Vineibacter terrae. Taxonomy (GTDB): domain Bacteria; phylum Pseudomonadota; class Alphaproteobacteria; order Reyranellales; family Reyranellaceae; genus Vineibacter; species Vineibacter terrae. The sequence goes on from NZ_VDUZ01000042.1 coordinate 53,928, forward strand.
AGGCCAACCAGAGCCTGGGGATCGACGTCTCCGGCGACCGCACGGCGATCACCCGCCTGGCCGACGCGGCCGTGGCGGCGTCCGCCGACCTCAAGGCGAGCGGCCGGGCCCGCATCGACCTGCCCTACATCGCCGCCGACGCCAGCGGCCCCAAGCACTTCCAGCGCGAGGTGACGCGCGCGGAGGCCGAGATCGGCATGATCGACCACGAGCTGCTCCTGGTCGACGAGCTGCTGGCCTGGCGCGGGCGCGACAGCCGCACCGCCGCGCTGGGCGCCTGGCTGGAAACCGAGGCCGAGGAGGAAGGCGACGGCGACGGCTCGCTCGACGCCCTTTCCACCCAGCGCATGGCCGACGCGGCCGAGCAGGCGATGGCCGAGATCGCCCGCTCGGGCAGCGCCAGCGTCGACCTGCCCGGGCTGGTCAGGCAGGGCAAGCCGCCGTTCCATTTCCGCCGCAGCTTCGACCGCGCCGCGCTGGACGAGATGATCGGCGAGGCCTGATCAGGGCGCACGCGGCGCGGCATAGAGGAACGTCCCCAGCAGCACCCAGCGCCGGGCGGCGCCGGCGCGGCCCGGCCTGGCCGCCAGCGGCGTCACGTAGTGCCAGAACGGCAGGCGGTAGGCGCTGACCGTGGCCGGCGCCGCCACCGAAACCATCTCGGTGAAATGCCCGGCGCGGGCATAGACCAGCCATTGATGGGCGACCGACGGCGCCGCCAGCGAGACGTGGACGTCGACATAGCCGGCGCGGGCGCGCCGGTTGCGCGGGTGGTGGTCGTTGTGCGGGCCGGCATAGTCGCCGGGGCCGTAGCACAGCACCTGCCGGCCCCAGCCCTCGGCCAGCTTGCGGCCGGCCAGCGCCGCGGCGAAGGCCCGGAAGCTCTCCGACCGCAGCATCGCCGCCAGCCCGATCCGCCTGGCGATGCGCACGCCCGGCTCCTGCGGCGAGTCGAAGTACACCGTCGATGCCCGCGCCGCCTTGGGCAGCATCTCGGCATAGTCGTCCGTCATCTCCCAGATCGTCTCGGGCGGGATCGGCCGGTCGATGCGCTCCAGCGCCGCCAGCAGGTGGCGGTCCAGCAGCGCCCGCAGGCGCCGCGCCTGGCGTGCATCGATCAGGTCCGCGGCCGATTCGAAGCGCCGGCGCGGATCGGCCAGCGCCCCGCACAGCGGATGCGTGCCGGCCAGCACGCGGCGGCCCTGGCGCGAGAGGATGTCCTCGAACTCGGCCGGGAAGCGATCAGCCGGCATGGACGGGGGCCTCACGCGCCGGTGGTCTGCTCGATCTCGATGCGGTAGCGGCACATGGCGTCGTCGACCGTGGCCCAGGCGCGGCCGGCCCAGGCCTTCTGCGCCTGCTCCTGGGTCGCGAAGGGCCCGAGGCGCTCCAGGGTCTTGCCCGGCGCCGGCACGGTGAAGGTGGCGTCGGCGTATTCGCCGCCCACCACCCAGTAGCGCGTCGCGGGCGCTGCGCCGGTATCGGACTCCTCGGTCACGATCGAATAGCGGCTGTGCGCGTCGTCGACCGTGGCCCAGGCGCGTCCCGACCATGCCTTCAGCGCCTCGTCGTAGGTGCCGAAGGGGCCGAGCCGCATTTCCGCCTTGCCGGGCGCGAAGCTGGTGAAGCTCGTGTCGTTGTATTCGCCGCCGACCACCCAAAAGCGCTTCATCGCCGCTCCGCCAGGATTTTCCGGACCATAATGCGCCCGCCGGCCACGTCAACCGATGTGCGCGACGCGGCGTGATGTGGACAGGACTCGACGCCGCTGCGAGAATTAGGGCACACAGCGCATCATGCCAGAGGAGACCCGCATGCCCCGCTTCACCCGCGCGCGACGCCAGCTGCGCGCCTTCGTGATCGCCATGGCCGCCGCCGTCGCGGCCCCGATGCTGGCCGCCGCGCCTGCGTCCGCCCAGATCCTGGGCCTGGTCGACGATACCGGAGTCAACCCCCAGGACCTCGCCCGCCTGCTGCAGCAATGGGGCTACCGCGCCGAGGTCAAGACCGACCAGCAGGGCGAGCCCGAGATCGTGAGCGCCGTCGAGGGCCTCACCTTCGTGATCTTCTTCTACGACTGCAACAAGAGCGCGAAGGGCAAGTGCCTGAGCTACCAGTTCTGGGCCGGGTTCCGCGACCTCAACCCGCCGGTGACGCTGGAGAAGCTCAACGACTGGAACGAGAAGCAGCGCTGGACCATGTGCTCGACCGACGGCCAGGGCCGCGTGCGGGTGAAGATGAGCGTCAATCCGCGCGGCACCGACCTCGAGCAGAACTTCAAGAACTGGTTCAACTGGTGGCAGCGCTCGCTGGCCGATTTCAAGAAGCACATCAATTTCCGCGGCTAGCGGAGGTTCTGAAAGCATCATCGCATGCCCTACGCGTCGCTGCGCGACTTCATGGACCGGCTGGAGCGCGAGGGCCGGCTGGTCCGGGTCAAGGCGCCGGTCTCGCCGGTCCTGGAAATGACCGAGATCCAGACCCGGCTGCTGGCAACGCAAGGGCCGGCGGTGCTGTTCGAGCACGTCGTGCGCGAGGGTGGCGGCCGCTACGACATGCCGGTGCTGGTGAACCTGTTCGGCACCGTCGAGCGCGTGGCCTGGGGCATGGACCGCACGCCGGCCGAGCTGCGCCAGGTCGGCGAGACCCTGGCCTTCCTGCGCCAGCCCGAGCCGCCGGGCGGCTGGCGCGAGGCGCTCGACATGCTGCCGCTGCTGCGCACGGTGATGGCGATGAAGCCGCGCACCGTGGGCGGCCTGCTGGGCGGCAGCGCGCCGTGCCAGGAGGTGGTGCTGACCGGCGCCGACATCGATCTTGGCCGCCTGCCGATCCAGACCTGCTGGCCGGGCGAGCCGGCGCCGCTGATCACCTGGCCGCTGATCGTGACGCGTGGTCCCGATCCCAAGGGCGACCGCCAGGACAGCTACAACCTCGGCATCTACCGCATGCAGGTGACGGGGCGGAACACCACCCTGATGCGCTGGCTGAAGCACCGTGGCGGCGCCCAGCACCACCGGCGCTGGCAGGCCGCGGGCAAGCGCGAGCCGCTGCCGGCGGCGGCCGTGATCGGCGCCGATCCCGGCACCATCCTGGCGGCGGTGACGCCGGTGCCCGACACGCTCTCGGAGTACCAGTTCGCCGGCCTCCTGCGCGGCCGCAAGGTCGACCTGGTCGACTGCAAGACCATCCCGCTGAAGGTGCCGGCCGAGGCCGAGATCGTGCTCGAGGGCCATGTCTCGCTCGACGACTACGGCGATGAGGGCCCCTACGGCGACCACACCGGCTACTACAACAGCGTCGAGAAGTTCCCGGTGTTCACGCTCAGCGCCATCACCATGCGGCGCCAGCCGATCTACCTCTCGACCTTCACCGGCCGGCCGCCCGACGAGCCCTCGGTGCTGGGCGAGGCGCTGAACGAGGTCTTCATCCCGCTGCTGCAGCAGCAGTTCCCCGAGATCGTCGACTTCTGGCTGCCGCCCGAGGGCTGCTCGTACCGCATCGCCGTGGTGTCGATGAGGAAGGCCTACCCCGGCCACGCCAAGCGCGTGATGATGGGCGTGTGGTCGTACCTGCGGCAGTTCATGTACACCAAGTGGGTGATCGTGGTGGACGACGACATCGACGCGCGCGACTGGAAGGACGTGATGTGGGCGCTCTCCACCCGCATGGACCCGGCGCGCGACGTGACCCTGGTCGAGAGCACGCCCATCGACTACCTCGACTTCGCGAGCCCCGTATCGGGGCTGGGCTCGAAGATCGGGCTCGACGCGACCAACAAGTGGCCGGGCGAGACCAGCCGCGAATGGGGCACCCAGATCGCGATGGACGACGCGGTGGTGAAGAAGATCGACGCGCTGTGGCCCGAGCTGGGGTTGCCGGGTGATGGGAAGAAGATCTGGAAGAGATGACGAATCTTCCCTCCCCCACCGCAGGTGGGGGAGGTGGCCGAAGGCCGGAGGGGGAGCCGACGGGGTCTCAGTTACCAAGAGCACGTTGGGTCCCCCCCCGCCCTTCGGGCACCTCCCCCAGCTTAGCTGGGGGAGGTGGATTGGAGCCATGACCGCCCTCCTCGACACGCTCTCTGCCCTCCCGCGGGTGCGGCTGGCGCATCTGCCGACGCCGGTCGAGCCGCTCGACCGGCTGCGGGCCCATCTCGGCGCGGCGCCGCGGCTGTGGATCAAGCGCGACGACTGCACCGGCCTGGGCTTCGGCGGCAACAAGGTGCGCAAGCTCGAGCTGCTGCTGGCCGAGGCGCTGGCGCAGGGCGCCGATGCCGTCGTCACCGGCGGCGTGGTGCAGTCCAACCACATCCGCCAGACCGCGGCCGCGGCGGCGAAGCTGGGGCTGGAGTGCCACCTGGCGGTGATGACCGGCCGCGTGCCGCACGTCGATCCCGACTACGACGAGACCGGCAACATCCTGCTCGACCGCCTGTTCGGGGCAAGCTGCGTGATGCTCGACTGGCGCGCCGACCGCAACGCCGTGATCGGCGGCCTGATCGACGAGCTGAAGGCGCGCGGGCGCACGCCCTACATGGTGCCCTATGGCGGCTCGAACGCGCTGGGCGCCGCCGGCTTCGTGCTGGCCGTGGTCGAGCTGCTGGCGCAGGCGCGGACGCTGGGCGTGCGCTTCAGCCATGTCGTGCACGCCTCGGGCAGCGCCGGCACCCAGGCCGGGCTCGCCGTCGGCCTGGCGGCGCTGGCGCCCGACACCGAGCTGATCGGCCTCGACATCGACGCCGAGCCCGAGCGCGTGCGGCGCGACGTCGAGCGCGTGGCGCACGACACCGCAGCGCTGCTGGGCGCCGCCGACGCGCTGCGCGGCCGGCCGATCACCGTCGTGCCCGGCTATGCCGGCGACGGCTACGGCCTGCCCACCGCGGGCATGATCGAGGCGGTGAGGCTGGGCGCGCGGCTGGAGGGGCTGGTCCTGGACCCGGTCTACTCCGGCAAGGGCTTCGCCGGAATCATCGACCTGGTGCGCCAGGGACGGTTCGGTGCCGATGACAACGTCGTCTTCTGGCACACCGGCGGCGCCCCGGCGCTGTTCGCCTACCGCTCGCTGTTCGGGTGACCGGCCGGATGGTAGGCTGGCGCCATGCCCGAACCTGACCTGAGCCTGGTGCGCGAGTTCAAGCGGCGGGCCGAGGCAGCCCTGCCCGGCCGCATCGCCAAGGTCGTGCTCTACGGCTCGCGCGCCCGCAACGACGCACGGCCCGACTCGGACTGGGATGTGGCCGTTTTCGTTCATGGCAAGCCCGCCGCGCACGAGCAGGACGCCCTGTCCGACATTGGCTTCGACCTCCTGATGGAGGTCGGCGAGCACATCCACCCCATCGCCCTCGACACGGCGCGAGCCGAGGAGGACTCGTGGTTCATGGAGACGGTGCGGCGTGACGGTCGTGCCGCATGACGCCGCAAGCTGCCCGTCGATTCGCCAAGGCTGAGCGCTTCCTCCAGCAGGCCGTCGCCCTCGACGCAGCGATCGCACCTGAGGGTCTGGTTCATCTTTGCTACTACGCGATGTTTCATGCGGCCGCAGCCGTGCTTCTCGACCGCCACGCCGCTGCGCCGAAGACGCACAGTGCGACCATCGCACAGTTCGGCGCGTTGGCGCGCACTGTTGGTTCTGATGCGGAACGTCTCGCGCATAACTTCAACCGTGCCGAGGACAGACGACTGATCGCCGACTACAGCGACCTTCCGCAGACAACGAGCGACGACGCCGCGAGCCTCCGCGACGACGCCATCGAGTTCGTCGGCTTCTGCCGGCAGCTGCTCGGCGCCTGAGCGCGTTGCCGCGGCGCCGGGTCCTGGGGCCCTCACCCTCCCATCGCGCTTGGCGCGATGGGCCCCTCCCTCTCCCGCGCAGCGGGAGAGGGATCACTGATCAATGTGCGAACATCACGGGGATGGGGCTGGAGAGGATCAGGTGGCGGGTGAGGCCGCCGAAGATCATCTGGCGCAGGCGGCTCTGGGTGTAGGCGCCCTTGATGATCAGGTCGGCGCCGAACTTCGTGGCCTCGTCGACCATGGCCTGGCCGGTCGACTTGCCGCCGGCCCCGCAATGGCGCGCGCTCACCGACAGGCCGTGGCGGCGCAGCGCCGTGGCCAGCTCGTCGCTGCTGGGGCCCTGCACCATGGCGCCCTCGATGCTGATCACCTCGACCGCCTCGGCCGCCTTGATCAGCGGCATCGCCATCGACAGCGCGCGCGCCGTCTCGGTCGAGCCGTTCCAGGCGATCACCACCTTCTTGCCGACCGCGGCATGGCGGCCGGCCGGCACCAGCAGCACCGGGCGGCCGGAATCGAACAGCGCGCCCTCGAACAGGCTCTCGGGCATGCGCGGCAGCGGCCCCGGCTGCGGCACCACCATCAGGTCGGCGACACGGCCGATCGAGCCGATCGCCATCGGCACCGCGTTCTGCAGCTCGGTCCAGGTCGCCGACGGGCTCGTGTCGTCGCCCTGGCCCTCGGCGATGCCCGCCGCCGCCATGCTGCGCTGGAAGGCGGCGCGCAGGCCGGCCATGCGCTTGCGCTCCTCCTCGTCGTCGGCCAGCGGCGTGTCGAACGGCGCCCCCATGCCGACATCGGTCCAGGCGACGCTCACGGCGCGATAGGACGGCGGCCCGAGGCCGACGACGTAGGCGCCGAAGCGGTGCGCCAGCGTCGCCGCCGTGTCGAACGGCGATGTGTCCTCCGCATCCCAGGCCAGAACGAGGATGGTCTTCATGGCGGACTCCCTGTGGACGCAACTTGCACAGGCGGTTCTCGCGACCGCACGACACGATGGAGGATAACGCGAAGCGCGCATGGCAGGAACAGCTGTCACGCATATCCCAAGCACAAGGCGTCTCGTCTGCACGCCCTCACCTTCCCATCGCTTCGCGATGGGCCCCTTCCTCTCCCGCTTGCGGGAGAGGAAGACTTGTCGTAAGGGTGAGCGATGACGTGGCGACTGCTACTTCGACTTATCGGCGCCGACCTCCTCTAAGGTCGGCGGCGCGCCCGTGCGTGCCCCCTGTCGAAGCGTTCGTTTCGCCCTCTTTGCACCACCGCCATGTTCATTCATTCGCATTTCCATTGGCTGCGACTTAGCGGCGGCTTGCGGGCCTGAGCTTCTGCTCGTCCGTGAGCCCGGGCGCGTCCGCCCTCCCCGGCCCTTCCCTTTCTCGAGAGATCCGACCCATGTCCCAGAAACCCATGATGCCCGGCGCGCGCGACAAGTACGTCCCCTTCCGCCAGGTGCCCCTCACCGACCGGCAGTGGCCCGGCAAGGTGATCACCAAGCCGCCGATCTGGTGCTCGGTCGACCTGCGCGACGGCAACCAGGCGCTGATCGAGCCGATGGACTCCGACCGCAAGACCCGCATGTTCAAGATGCTGGTCGAGATGGGCTTCAAGGAGATCGAGGTCGGCTTCCCGGCCGCGTCACAGACCGACTTCGACTTCGTGCGCCAGCTGATCGACGAGCGCATGATCCCCGGTGACGTCACCATTCAGGTGCTGACCCAGAGCCGGCCGGAGCTGATCGAGCGCACCTTCGAGTCGCTCAAGGGCGCCAAGCGCGCCATCGTGCATCTCTACAACAGCACCTCGACCACGCAGCGCCGCGTCGTGTTCGGGCTCGACATGCCGGGCATCATCGACATCGCCGTCTCCGGCGCGAAGCTGGTGAAGAAGCTGGCCGACGAGTACGAGGCGGCCGGCACCGAGATCGTTTACGAGTACTCGCCCGAGAGCTTCACCGGCACCGAGCTCGAGTTCGCGCGCGACATCTGCGCCGCGGTGGCCGACATCTACCAGCCGACGCCGCAGAAGAAGATGATCATCAACCTGCCGGCGACGGTGGAGATGGCCACGGCCAACATCTACGCCGACCAGATCGAGTGGTGCCATCGCAACTTCAAGTACCGCGACAGCTTCATCCTGAGCCTGCACCCGCACAACGACCGCGGCACCGGCGTGGCGGCGGCCGAGCTCGGCTACATGGCCGGCGCCGACCGCATCGAGGGCTGCCTGTTCGGCAACGGCGAGCGCACCGGCAACGTCGACATCGTGACCCTGGCGCTCAACATGTACACCCAGGGCATCGACCCCGAGATCGACTTCAGCGACATCAACGGGGTGCGCCAGATGGTCGAGTACTGCAACCAGCTGCCGGTGCACCCGCGCCATCCCTATGGCGGCGATCTGGTGTTCACGGCCTTCTCGGGCTCGCACCAGGACGCCATCAACAAGGGCTTCAAGGCGCTGGAGACGTCCAACAGCCAGGTGTGGGACGTGCCCTACCTGCCGATCGATCCCAAGGACCTGGGCCGCAGCTACGAGGCCATCATCCGCATCAACAGCCAGTCGGGCAAAGGCGGCATCGCCTACATCCTGAAGAACGACTACGGCATCGACCTGCCGCGGCTGCTGCAGGTCGAGTTCAGCAAGGTCATCCAGCGCATCACCGACGAGACCGGCAAGGAGATCAGCCCGGCCCTGATCTGGGACACGTTCCAGAAGGAGTATCTTCGGCGGACCTCGCCGGTGGAGTTCTTCGAGCACACCACCGTGCCGTCGCCGGGACACCACGACCAGCGCCTGCTCGACGCCAGCATCAAGTTCAACGGCTTCGCCAAGACCATCTCCGGCGCCGGCAACGGACCGATCGCCGCCTATGTCGACGCGCTCGGCAAGAGCTGCGGCATCCGGATGAAGGTGCGCGACTACCACCAGCACGCCGCCGGCGCCGGCTCCGACGCCACGGCGGTGAGCTTCATCGAGGCCGAGACCGTCGACGGCCGGGTGCTGTGGGGTGTCGGCATGGACTCCAACATCGTGGCCGCCTCGCTCAAGGCCGTGACCTCGGCCGCCAACCGCATCGCCTCGCCGGTGAGCGCCGTGGCGTAGGGCCGGGAGCGACATCGTTCCTCGCCCAAGGGGCGCGGCGCCGGCATCCCGGCACCGCGCCCCTTGTCGTTGGTGGGTGCGGGCTTGAAGCGGTGCGCCGCGGGCCGTTTCCGCATTTCCGGCTGTGACTTCGCGGCGGCTGTTGGCCGAAACCGCCTGCGCAGTTTCAAAAATCGGATTCCTCAATCGAATCAGTATCTTGCCTCGAATCCAGCGAATGCCCGCAACTGCGCGGTTTCGTGGCCGGGCGTCCGCTGCGGCATGGCTTGCAACGGAACGCGGCGGCATGGTCCTGGGCCCTCCCCGGCTGACGGGCGCGCCAGCACGCACCATCGCCTTTGTACATCTTTTACGATCAAAAATCAAGAACAAACAGGCAACATAGCGATCGGCTGCCGGATCAAACGCTGGGGGCGCGCCACTCCGTGGCGCGTCAGGCGCCGCCGCGGACAACTTCCTGAGTCGAAAATCGATCCGCCACGCTGGAAGGAAGAATGACGCGCCACGGAGTGGCGCGCCCCAGCGTCTGATCGTCCCATCTGGACCAACCGCCACGCATCCTGGGCTCCGGCCCGGTTGAAGTTGTACGCATTGCTGTACATATATCGACCGGGAGCATGGAGCGCCAACATGGATGTCCTGACCTATTCGGATACGCGGGCAAATCTGAAGGACGTGATGGAACGCGTCGTGCGGGACCGCACGCCGGTCGTGATCACGCGTCAGAAAGCCGAGGCCGTGGTGATGGTGTCGCTTTCCGACTGGAACGCGATGGAAGAGACCCTGCACCTGCTCTCGACACCCGCCAACGCCAAGCGTCTGCGCGAGTCCATCCGGGAGCTGGACGCGGACGGCGGCAGCGCGCGCACGCTGTCCGACGAGTGAAGCTCCTCTTCTCCGGCGCGGCGTGGGAGGACTACCAGCACTGGGTCGCGTCGGACCCGAACGTGCTGGACCGCCTGAACGCCCTGATCCGGGAATGCCGGCGTACGCCGTTCACCGGCACCGGAAAGCCCGAGGCCCTCAAGGGCGATCTCAAGGGATGGTGGTCGCGGCGGATCACGCTGGAGGATCGGCTGGTTTATCGTGTTCGCGGTGTCGCACCCGACCAAGTGCTTGAGATCGCGCAGTGCCGGTTCCACTACTGAAGGGCGCCCGCAGCGTCTGATCGTCTCGTCCCGGCCGACTGCCAAACATCCCGGGTCCGGCCGGGCCGCGGCGCTCCAGCGCCGCATCCGGCGCGCAGCGACGGACCTCATGAGCGGCGCTGGAGCGCCGCGGCCCGACCCATGATGAGGCACGGTAAGGCGGGTGGACTGCGGCAGGCGGCTGCGTGCTATACCAGGGGCCAGCAACCCCCGGCCCCATGATGTCCGATCCGTTCGACCTGACCGACGAGCCCGAACCCGCGCCTGCCGCCCGCCTGCGGCGGGGCGGCGACGCGCCGTCGGCCGGCCTGCCGGTGGCGCCGCCGTCGACCGCCTATCTCGACGGGTTGAACCCGACGCAGCGCGAGGCGGTCGAGCATACCGAGGGGCCGCTGCTGGTGCTGGCCGGGGCCGGCACCGGCAAGACCCGGGTGCTGACCACGCGCATCGCCCATATCCTGCTGACGCGCCGCGCCTGGCCCGGCCAGATCCTGGCCGTGACCTTCACCAACAAGGCGGCGCGCGAGATGCTGGAGCGGGTCGGCGCCGCCATCGGCCAGGCCGCCGACGGGCTGTGGCTGGGCACTTTCCACTCCATCGGCGTGCGCATCCTGCGCCGCCATGCCGAGCTGGTGGGGCTGAAGAGCAACTTCACCATCCTCGACACCGACGACCAGGTGCGGCTGATCAAGCAGCTGCTGGAGGCCGAGGGGGTCGACGACAAGAAGTTCCCGGCCCGCATCCTCTCCGGCATCATCCAGCGCTGGAAGGACCGCGCCCAGGGCCCCGACCAGGTCGGCACCGGCGACGACCAAGCCGAGTTCGCCGATGGCCGCGCGGTCGAGATCTACCGCCAGTACCAGGAGCGGCTGCGGGCCGTGAACGCCGCCGATTTCGGCGACCTGGTGATGCTGTGCGTCAGCCTGTTCCAGCAGCATCCCGACGTGCTGGCTGAATACCACCGCCGCTTCCGCTACATCCTGGTCGACGAGTACCAGGACACCAACGTGGCGCAGTACCTGTGGCTGCGGCTGCTGGCGCAGGGGGCGCAGACATCCCTTCCCCCGGAGGGGGAAGGTGCCCCGCAGGGGCGGAAGGGGGATGCTCGAACAGATTCGATGAGCCCCAGCGGCGCCGACTCCGTTGCACCATCCCCCTTCCGGCGCTCCGCGCCACCTTCCCCCTCCGGGGGAAGGACAACGGGCGCAAGCAACATCTGCTGCGTCGGCGACGACGACCAGTCGATCTACGGCTGGCGCGGCGCCGAGGTCGGCAACATCCTGCGCTTCGAGAAGGACTTCCCCGGCGCCCAGATCATCCGGCTGGAGCGCAACTACCGCTCGACGCCGCACATCCTGGCCGCGGCCTCGCACCTGATCGCGCACAACGAGGGCCGCCTGGGCAAGACGCTGTGGACCGAGTCCAAGGAGGGCGACAAGGTCCGGCTGCGCGGGGTGTGGGACGGCGACGAGGAAGCGCGCGTGATCGGCGAGGAGGTCGAGGCGCTGCAGCGCGAGAAGCACGCCTTGCGCGAGATCGCGATCCTGGTGCGCGCCGCCTTCCAGACCCGCGAGTTCGAAGAGCGGTTCATGACGCTGGGCGTGCCCTACCGGGTGGTGGGCGGCCCGCGCTTCTACGAGCGCCAGGAGATCCGCGATGCGCTCGCCTATCTGCGCGTGGTGGTGCAGCCCGACGACGACCTCGCCTTCGAGCGCATCTACAACGTGCCCAAGCGCGGCCTGGGCGACTCGACGCTGAAGACCCTGCGCGACATCCAGAAGACGCAGCGCGTCAGCCTGTTCGAGGCGGCGCGCCGGGCGCTGGAGACCGACGAGCTGCGGCCGCAGGCGCGCAAGACGCTGGGCGGCCTGGTGAAGAACTTCGAGCGCTGGCGCAGCATGCTCGACGGCATGAGCCACATTGAGGTGGCCGAGACGCTGCTCGACGAGTCGGGCTACACCGAGATGTGGCAGCGCGACCGCTCGCCCGAGGCGCCGGGCCGGCTGGAGAACCTGAAGGAGCTGATCAACGCCCTGCAGGAGTTCGAGAACCTGCAGGGCTTCCTCGAGCACGTGGCGCTGGTCACCGAGGGCAACCAGAACTCGAACGGCGACATGGTCACGATCATGACCATGCACGCCGCCAAGGGCCTGGAGTTCGACACCGTGTTCCTGCCCGGCTGGGAGGAAGGCCTGTTCCCCAACCAGCGCGCGCTCGACGACAAGGGCGTATCGGGCCTGGAGGAGGAACGCCGGCTGGCGTACGTAGCGCTGACCCGCGCGCGCCGGAACGTGCATGTCTCCTTCGCCGCCAACCGCCGTGTCTTCAACCAGTGGCAGGCCGCCATCCCCTCGCGCTTCATCGGCGAGCTGCCGGAGGCGCATCTCGAGGCCAGCAGCGACGCGGGGCTCTACGGCACGGCGTCGATGGGGCACTACGGCAGCATGGGGCGCGGGCTGGGAGCGCGCCACTCCAGTGGCGCATCATGGGATCCGCAAGGCGGCGGCAGCGGCCGCGGCGGGCTGAGCGATGTCGACGCCGACGCCAGCGACGCCGACTGGGGTCCCGACTGGGCCCGCGCGCGCAAGCTCGGCGCCGGCACGCGGCCCGGCAGCACCAGCGTCTACAGCTTCGGCGACCGCGGCGGCGGACGCTTCGGGGGCAGTGGTGGCGGCTTCGGCGGCCGCCGCGGCCGGTTCAGCGGCGAGGAGACCTACGACGACCGCCGCGCCACCGGCAACCGCCCGGCCGACGCGCTGGCCGTCGGCCAGCGCGTGTTCCACCAGAAGTTCGGCTACGGGAAGATCGTGGCGATCGACGGGAACAAGCTGGATATCGAGTTCGAGAAGGCGGGGCCGAAGAAGGTACTGGATAGCTTTGTGCAGGCGGCTTGAGGAGCAGAGCCACGCATTGTCAGCAACTGGCGGCGGCGCTTTGGTGTTGCTATACAGCTTGAATTACCAAGGCTCGAAGCATTCGGTCGTTGTGTGGTGTTACGGACGGCTCAATGGGCGCTCGATGGTCGCGTTAGGGTACCGTCGCTGAACGATTTCCGCGAGATGCTGAAGGCGACTGCCATCGAAATGTTGGCTGGCGCGCGCGCTTTACGCGCTGCTGTACCAGCACCGCAACCTACCGTCGAAATCTTCAACCGGTCCGCTGCTGGCCTCGAACACGACAAGCGTTTGGTTCAATGTAAGGCGCCACGCTTGGTGCTTACATCTCCGCCGTATCCGGGGGTCCATGTACTCTATCATCGTTGGCAGGTCGATGGGCGGAAAGAAGCACCGCTGCCGTTTCTCATCGCGGGGAAGCTCGACGGTGCAGGTAGCAGCTACTACACCATGGGCGATCGGAAGTATCCCGAGCTCGCGACCTATTTCGCGAATATTCGAGCCTCAATGTCATCTGTCGCGGCTCTGGCTGATGATAGAACCGTCATCGCGCAGATGGTAGCGTTCTCATCTCCCGACTGGCAGCTACCACGCTACCTCGAAGCTATGGAGGAGGCGGGCCTGACCGAGATGCGTCTGGCGGGCCTCAGTGGTGAGCGCGATGGACGACTTTGGCGGACTGCTCCCGGGCGTCGTTGGTATAGCGCGCAACGCGGCCAGACGCCTGGCAGCCAAGAAGTCGTTCTTTTCCACCGTCGTCGTGGCTGATCTACTTCTCAGCTACGCCCATCAGCTTGATCATCGTGAGCGCGACACGCCGCACCTCGGCACGCCGCGCCGCGTCAGCGGTGTCCACCTCTTCGTCCTTTTTGCCGATGGTCTCCTGGTACATCTGGTAGAGGTGGAATGCGATGTGCGACGTGTACTTGTTAAGCTTCCGCAATACGTCTGCCTCGGTGTTCCGCTTAGTCAGCGTCTGCCTGAAGCCCCTGCTCGATCGCCTTACGTAGACGCCAGCGCGAGGGGTGATGAAGGTGTCTATAATATCCTAGGTCGGCGTAGTCGGCGAAATGGATCGACTTCTTGCGAGCGTGAATCGCTGCAGGTAGCTTTTGTGCCCACACTTCCAAATGATCGAGCTCGGCGTCGGAATACACGGTTGTTTTGACGGTGGCCACGAAGGCTGCGAGCGCCGAGATGTCGACTCCAATTGCATTGCGGCCGGCGGCGAGGGCCTCTACGAGGGTGGTACCACCTCCGACATGGTTGTCCAGCACCCAGTCACCTTGGTCGGTAAACGTTTCGATCGCCGCCCGAGCGAAACTTGGCGAGAACCGAGCAGGATACTTATAGAAACCATGCGTCAGGCCCTTTACCGGCTGCACGTCACGAGCCGCCACGATTAGCGCAGCCTCGGTCGCAATGGACAAGCGCAGTAGCGGCCTGCAAGAGCGATCTTGGCTATCTCGGCAATGCGGTTGATCTGCTAGACGCAAGTCGCTTCTCTCTTACTCTTTGCGGCCGGCGCGCCGATCGCGCGCAGACAACCACGCGGAGACTGCCTCCTCCGTGATCTCGTACGCTGGCCGGTTTTGATCCAGCGCGGCCACTTTTAGCCTCCTGATCACATCTGGCCGAAGATAGACCAGCAGGGATTTGCGACCGTCGGACCTTGCCTGCCTGATAGGACGCGATGACGTTCTCTTCGCCATGGATGTCTGAATGGCTAGATAGCTGGCACGCTAACGTGCCAACTATTCCACCAAATGCTGGGCTCCGCAATAAGGTTGTGGCGGAGCTATGCTTGTTTCGCTTCAGCGAGGAATTGCCCGTCACGAAGGTCAGCCTCTGGGTGCTGCACTCCGTCGTAATCGCCGATCGTGTTCCCGGTGGAGAGCATGTCTGCCTATCCCCAACACGCTCGACAGCAACCCTCCCGGCGTGATGCGCTTGAGACCTTGTCCATTCCAGCGCAGGCGCAATGTGACGGCCTAGGTATAGGAAGACTCGCTTGACCAGCGATACGACCGCCTCTCTGTACCGACCCAATCTCGAAAGCCGTTCCAGCGCCCTCCAGCTAACCCGTGTGCGCTTCAAGAGCCACGGCCTGGAGCCCGATCCCACGTCAGGGAGAAGACGATGGTCGTAGCTGTGGATGGACTCAAGATCGGAGCTGATCTCACATGGAGACGGTCCCACGAAATCTCCAGCAGCCGTGTCTGCGTTGTGCCGTTCCAGACCTCGTTCCATGAGGCTTCGGGGTAGTAGATCAGCTTGTCGCCATCGACTTCATAGCGGCCGGCGAAGGCAATCATACTGCGGAAGAGTCGGGTGGCTTCGGCATCCGTCGGTATGGCGTCCGCGGGTGGCTTTCGATCGGGGGGCGGTGAAGATCGTCACAACGTCGGCGGTGTAGATGACGAAGGCGTTGAGCTTTTGGCCGAACGGGTGCGTCACCACCCCGGTCTGGAGATCCTCTTTCGTGAAGGACACGAGGCGCCATGTGCCGACGACCATGTCGGGTGCCGGTGGAACGTTGGTCACGACGGTTTCTCACGTTTGGACGTGATCGACCCTACCCGTCTGACTTGTCCTCTAACGTCAGGTATCCGCGTCTCATCGTCTCGATAGCAAACACCACGTCGGGTCCCCCTTCGGCCATCTCTTCGCCCAGGGCAGGCCCCCGCCAGGCATGACGCGCCACGGAATGGCGCGCCCCCAGCGTCTGCCCTGCGCACCGTGCGTCATGAGGACAAGATCCTTCGCTGCGCTCCGGATGACAGCGATGCTTGCACCGGGCCATCTGCGATAGCCCGGGGGGAGGGCTTGATGCACGGCACCTTCGTCCTTGGGCCCTCACCCTCCCATGGCGCTGCGCGCCATGGGGCCCCTCCCTCTCCCGCTTGCGGGAGAGGGGGATGATGCGCGCGCTGGTCGGGCGGGGCTGGCGGGTGTAGGGTGCTGGACAAGCAAAAAAAGCCTTCAGGGAGGCAAACATGGGAGTGCGTCGCCGCGCCGTGCTGGCGGGCAGCGTTGCCGCGTCTCTGGGCGCGCCTGCCATTGCCGTAGCACAAAGCACCAGCTGGCCCACCGGTGCGATCCGGTTCGTCGTGCCCTTCCCGCCCGGCGGGTCGACCGATCCGATCACGCGCATCATCCAGGCCAAGCTCACGGAGCTCTACGGCTGGAACGTCGTGGTCGAGAACAAACCGGGCGGCAGCGGCGTGGTGGGGGCCGCGGTCGCGGCCAAGGCGCCGCCCGACGGCCACACCTGGCTGTTCGTGTTCGACAACCACATCCTCAATCCGGTGTGGAACGCCACCCTGCCCTATCGCGACGAGGAGCTGATGCCGGTCATGCAGATCGGCCGCAGCGCCCAGGGCATCGCGGCCTACCCGACGCGGCCCTACGACCGCTTCGCCGAGGTGATCACCGCCGCCCGGGCGGCGCCCGGCAAGATCAGCGTCGGGGCGCTGGCGGCGAGCCTGGCGCAGATCTTCCTCGCCTTCCTGCAGAAGGAGAACGGCTTCGTCCTCAACGTCATCCCCTACAAGGGCGGCGGGCCGCTGTTCCAGGATGCGCTGGCGGGCGTCACCGACCTCTCGGTCTCCAGCCTCGCCAACATGATGCCGCATGTGCGGGCCGGCAAGCTCAAGCTCGCCGGCGTGACCGGCGCGACGCGCAGCCGGCTGGCGCCCGACGTGGCCACGCTCGGCGAGCAGGGCGTCAAGGCGCTGCCCTCGTACTCGTGGTGGGGCGTCTACGCGCCTTCCGGCACGCCGGCGCCGATCGTCGAGCGCATGCATGCCGCGATCGCCAAGGCGGTGCGCACGGCGGATGTCACGCAGAAGTTCGTCGAGCAGTTCGACATGGAGGTGGTGCTGAGCGCGCCCGCCGACTTCGCCGCGCTGACGCGCAAGGAGCAGGAGTTCTGGGGCGCGGTGATCCGCGAGAACAGCCTGAAGCCGGAATAGGCGGTCAGCCCTGGTCAAGGTCCTACGGTCGCCAGTTCTCCTCTCCCCGCGAGGACGCCATGGAATGGTCGTCGTCCCGAGCGGAGCGAAGGACCTTGCGGCGGTAGACCAGTGAAGAGCCGTGCTGGCGACGGCTGGGACCGCGCCGGTCCAGCGGCGCTCATGATCCTGAGCCGGCGCTGCGCGCCGGTGCGTCGCTGGAGCGACGCGGTCCGACCCGTCATCAGCAGCATCAAGTCCTGCATCAACACCGCAAGGTCCTTCGCTGCGCTCAGGACGACAGAGATGGGTCGCGTTCCACCTCAGCGACGACCATGAGCATGACGCGCCACGGAGTGGCGCGCCCCCGGCGTGTGATCTTCCTGCCGAGGCCAACTTCCAGCACGCGGCAGCAATACGGCGGCCGGCTTGCGCTCGTGCGCAAACCGGTCCTTCATCGGTGGCGATCCCATCCCCTGCGGACGCCACCCCATGCGCTACGGCTTCTATCTCCCCACCCGCGGTCCCACCGCCACGCGCGAGGGCATCCTGGCGCTGGCGCGCGAAGGCGAGCGGCTGGGGCTGCACTCGGCGATGATCGCCGACCACATCGTGTTCCCGGTCGAGAGCGCCTCGGCCTATCCCTACACGCTCGACCGCAAGCATCCATCGGGCGGCGATGCGCTGGAGACCTTCTCCATCCTCGGCGTCGTGGCCGGCGCCACCGAGCGGCTGCGGCTGGTCACCTCGGTGCTGGTGCTGCCCTACCGCAACCCGGTGCTGACGGCCAAGATGGTGGCGTCGCTGGACGTGCTGTCGGGCGGCCGCGTCACCCTGGGGGTCGGCGTCGGCTGGCTGCAGGAGGAGTTCCAGGCGCTGGCCAGCCCCGACTTCGCGCAGCGCGGCGCCGTCAGCGACGAATGGATCGCGATCCTCAAGCAGCTGTGGACCACCTCGCCCGCCAGCTTCGAGGGCAGCTTCTACCGCTACGCCGGCATACGCTGCGAGCCCTTCCCGCTGCAGAAGCCGCATCCGCCGATCTGGGTCGGCGGCCACTCGCGCGCCGCCCTGCGGCGGGCGGCGCGGCTGGGCGACGGCTGGCACCCGGTCGGCGCCATCGCCGCCTCGCCGCTGCCGCCGGCCGAGATGCGCACGCACCTGGGCACCTTGCGCACGATGACCGAGGCGGCGGGGCGCGATTTCACCGAGCTGGTGATCTCCTACAAGGCGCCGCTGTACGACGCCGCGGTGCCGGACCGCGACGGCGGGCGGCGCAGCTTCTCGGGCAGCGCGGCGGATATCGCCGGCGACATCCAGGACTTCGCGGCATCGGGCGTGCACGAGCTGATCTTCGACTTCCGCGGCGAGTCGATCGCCGGCAGCATCGAGCGGCTGCAGCGGTTTGCGGCGGAGGTGATGCCGCTGGTGGGGTAGGTGTCGGCATTGGCCCTTCGCTCGCTGACCGTGCTGCAGTCAGCTGGAACGGCACGACGTCCGGAGGCCGATGGTTGCGCCGGTGCGCAGGCGATCCCGCTGTCGTCCTGAGCGCAGCGAAGGACCTTGCGGTGGATCGCTCAATGAACGGCGGCGCTGATGATCGTCGGCGCCGATGTGCCTGGCGCAACACCGCAAGGTCCTTCGCTGCGCTCAGGACGACAGCGGGGGGTGGAGGGTCGCGCGCGCGGCGCCTCGTCCTTGGGCCCTCACCCTCCCATGGCGCTATCGCGCCATGGGCCCCTCCCTCTCCCGCGGCGCGGGAGAGGGGCTCCTACGCCAGGTCGGTTTGGGCGAAGTCGTCGCCTTTGTAGATGATCCCGACCTCGTGCTCCCTGGCGCAGGCGTAGGTGAAGCAGTCGCCGAAGTTGAGGTCGGCGGGATGGCCCATGGCCTTGCCATAGGCGGCCGCCGCATCCAGCGCCCGGCGGCCGATGTCGCCGGAAATCGCGACCTCCCGGGCGTCGAACTCCTCGAACACCGCGTCGACAAGCTCGCGCGCGGTCGCGAACATCCTGGCTGTCGGCCTGGCGCCGGCGGCACGCCTCGACGCCGCCGCGCGCGCGACGGCCACCGTGGCCTCGAACCGGACAAGCGGCGAGACCAGGCATCGTCCCTGCGCCTCGGCAAGGCGCTTGGCGATCTCCTGCCAGCCCGGCTCCTGATTGATGACGGCGACGATGGCCGAGGCGTCCACGAACATCAGGCGTCGCCCCACATCGCGTCGCTATGGGCCTTCATGTCGAAGTCCGGATTGGGCAGGCCGATCGTCGCGGCCTTCTTGTGGATGCGGGCCAGCCGCTCGCGCACCGGCACGCCGGCACGGGTGCGCTCCAGCTCGCGGCGCAGCGCGGCGCGGACGGCCTCGGTCTTGCTGCGGGCCTTGGTGAGCCGGGTCAGCTCCTCGGCCATGGCGGTCACGTCCTCATCGCGGATGAACAGGGGCATGGTGATATCTCCTGTGGGATATCAGGATATCAGGAAGGAGCAATCACGACAACGCCGGGGCGCCTCGTCCTTGGGCCCTCACCCTCCCATGGCGCTGGCGCGCCATGGGCCCCTCCCTCTCCCGCGGCGCGGGAGAGGGTTCCTTGATGCCTCCCTAAAAAGTGACTGTGTGTTCACACATATCGGCCATGTGGAGGATGCCGGGGCATCCCCGGTTCCGTAAAGGGAGCGTGGGGCGGGCCACGACGGAGAGCCTGCCGGAACGGGGAGAAGGCGATGATCACGCTGGCTCAGCCATCCATGGCGTTGAACGCGGAAAACGTACCCGGGCCCGACTACAAGATGTGGAACACGTGGCGCGTGCCCAAGGGCGACACGCCCAGCCACGTGATCGGGTGGACCGCCACGGTCGCCAAAGGCGCGTCCGGCGGCAAGCTCAACGCCCTGGTGATCAACTGCCACGGCCGGCCGGCGCACCTGTCGCTGGGCACCGGCTTCGGCTGGTCGGAGGTGCCGCTGTTCGCGGGCCTCGCCGGCCTCGTGGACGAGATCTACATCGTGGCCTGCAAGGTCGTGTCGTTCGGCGGCACGGCCGACGGCAACCTGTTCTGCGGCGCCATCGCCAAGGCGGCCAAGGCCAATGTCTACGCCTCCAACGCCTCGCAGACCACGGGGCTGTGGCCCTCCATTCCCTACGGCAAGATCGACGGCTACGAGGGCAAGGTGTGGAAGTGGCATCCCGACGGCTCGAACGAGCTGACGGACCTGTAGCGGCGCGGCGCAGCTCGTCCTTGGGCCCTCACCCTCCCATGGCGCGCGGCGCCATGGGCCCCTCCCTCTCCCGCTTGCGGGAGAGGGAACGTGCGCGGCATGGTGGCGACTCAATTTTCGAGAGGCTCGCCATGCAATCGGGCACGATGGTGTTCACCGCGATGAACCGCGTGATCTTCGGCCAGGAAGCGGCCGCGGCGATCGTGGCCGAGGCCGACCGGCTGCAGGCCGGGCGCGTGTTCGTGCTGACGGGGCGCACGCTCAACACGCGCACCGACGAGGTCGGGAAGATCCGCCGCGCGCTGGGCGGGCGCTTCGCGGGCGTGCATGACGACATGCCGGCGCACACGCCGCGCGAGGCGGTGGTGGCCTGCGCCAACGCGGCGCGCGACGCCGGCGCCGACCTGCTGGTGAATTTCGGTGGCGGCTCGGTGATCGACGGCGGCAAGGCGGTCGCGGTCTGCCTCGAGCACGGCATCAGCGACGTCGACGCGATGGAGCCGTTGCGCAGCGTCGTCGAGAACGGCAAGCGGCGCATCCCCGATTTCCGCAGCCCCGCGATACGGCAGATCGCGGTGCCCACCACGCTCTCGGCCGGCGAGCACAATGCGCGCGCCGGCGTCACCGACACGCGCGTGAAGCTGAAGCAGAGCTTCATGAACCGCGGCATCGTGCCCGAGACGGTGATCCTCGATCCCGCCGTCACGGTGCACACGCCCGAATGGCTGTTTCTGTCCAGCGGCGTGCGCGCGGTCGACCACGCGGTCGAGACCTACCTGTCGCTCGACGCCAACGACTACACCGACGGCACGGCGCTGCAGGCGCTGCGCTGCCTGGGCGCGGGATTGCCGGCGGTGAAGCAGGACGGCGGCGACCTCGCGGCGCGGCTGCGCTGCATGATGGGCGCCTGGCTGTCGATGGTGGGCATCGTGTCGGGCACGCGCATGGGCGCCAGCCACGCCATCGGCCATATCCTGGGCGGCTCGGCCGGCGTGCCGCACGGGCACACGTCCTGCGTGATGCTGCCCTATGTGCTGGACTACAACGCGGCGGTGAACGGCACCCGCCAGCGCGACGTGGCGGCGGCGCTGGGCCAGCCCGACGCGCCGGCGGGCGCGGTGCTCGACCGCTTCATCCGCGGCCTGGGCATGCCGCGCACCCTGCGCGATGTCGGCATCGCGCGAGCCGACCTGCCGCGCCTGGCGGAGAACTGCATGCTCGATGACTGGACATACTCGAACCCGCGGCCGATCGGCAGCGCGGCGCAGGTGATGGAGATCCTGAAGGCGGCGTGCTGAGCCGGCCGCCGCGGCGTCAGCGAAAGACCAGGCCCTCGCGGACGGCGCCTTCGAGCAGGGCGCCGTAGCCGGCCTGCAGATCCGCCGGCGAGCGGCTGTCCCGGGCTGCCACGAGCAGCTCGAGCGCCCGCTCCAGGCGCTGCGACCAGGCCGCGTTCGCCGGCGCCGTCAGCCAGCCGACGGCTGTTTCGACCGTCGGCAGGAAGACGAAGCGGTCACCGGCGCGCAACCGCACCGGCGACGGAAACAGCAGCTCGCCCGCCGCGACACCCGAGCCGCGCGGCACCAGCCGCATTCCCGCGGGTATCCGGCGGATCATCCCGCCCGCGGCCGGCTCTACGCCAGCTCGAGGTTGGTCGCGGCGATCTTGCCGCGCTCCGACTGCAGCTCGAAGCGGACCTTCTGGCCCTCGTTGAGCGTGCGGATGCCGGCGCGCTCGACGGCGCTGATGTGGACGAACACGTCCTTGGAGCCGTCTTCCGGCTGGATGAAGCCGAAGCCCTTCTGAACGTTGAAGAATTTCACGGTGCCGATAGCCATAGCCGCTTCCTTTCGCGCGCGCTTGGTGGGCCGTGCGAGGATCGTACGGCCCGGAACAATCTGTATCGTGGAAGCTCAGGAAGTAGGCCCGCGAACGGGCGAAACTGGCGAGGCCGGCCAAAATGGCGATTGTCCGGCCCGTATATGGGACCTGCGCGACCGCAGCGCCACGTTTATTTTCGGCCGGCCAGTGCAACATGGGGACCGAATGCCCATATCGGGACGGCATCTGGCGATCGACGGCGCGAGCGGGAAGAGCGCGGACGACGTCGACACACGCAACGGGGACGCGCGACGGCGACGATCGCGCGCAGCCGCGGCCGACAGGCGCCCGGAACGATGCGGACGAAGGCTGCGCGCCTTCCGCGGTCATCCCGGCAAGTGCGCCGTCCTTCCGCGGCGGCTCCTCGCGACGTGCAGGTGAACGCCCGATGCCCAGACCGCAGCAACGAACCGCCGGCCCGGCCGAGCCTGCCGGCACGGACAGCGGCAACGCGGCCGATGACGCCGCGCCGCAGGCACGCCAGCCCCGGTCGGCGGCGGCGTGGTCCCGCAGCGGCGCGGGCTACAGCACGACCATCGACGGACGCGCCTACCGGGTCACGAAATACCCGGCCGACTCGGCCCTGGATGCGCCGTACGGTGCCTATGCCGAGGGCCGCTTCATCGGCAGCGGCTCGACGCTGGAAAGCGTCAAGAGCCGATGCACCGCGCATGCCGGCCGCTTGCGCCTGCGCCCGCCGCTGCGGCACGAGGCCTGACCGGCGCGCTCTCTCGCCGAGGCCAGTCTCGAAGGCCAGTCTCGGCCCACGCCTCGCGGCGGGCAGCTCGGCGGCCCCACCCTTGACGGCCGGGTAGGGATCGGCGCCTATGTCAGCCACCGGCTTGTTGAAGTCGATGCCGGCTCGTCCTAAGGCCTGCCGATGCGGGCCGCGGCATCTTTCGTCACAGAACGACCGGTGGTCATGCATAAGCCGCGAGCCGCCCGGCCTCCGCTTGCGGGCCGCGCGTGCGCGGCGGCTGCGGATCGGCGCCGCCGATGCGGCTGGATGAGCAGAAGGGAACCGGCACATGCGTGCGACAAAGCTGCTGATCGTCCAGGACGGCGCCACCGCCGAGGAGCTGCAGCGCGGCAGCGATGCGGCGATGGCGTTCTTCGAGAGCGCCGGCGTCGCGCCGTGGGATGCCGCGCATGCGGCGCTGAAGGTGAAGGACGCCGCCGAGAATGCCGCCGGCTGGTTCAGCGCCCGTGAATTCGAGCTCGCCGCGCTGTGGGACCGGGCCGGGTGCGTCGCGGCCGATGCGTGCTGCGCCGGCTGGGCCAAGAAGCCGAAGACCGTCTGCCTGCGGCTGGTCGACCCGTTCGAGGAGCGGATCGCCGCGGCGCTCGCCGACCTCTACCCCGATTCCGGTGCGCTCGGCGCTCTCCACGACGTCACCAGCGGGGTCATCGGCCAGACGCTGACGGCGATGACCGAGCGCGGCGTGCCCGAGCCGATCGCGATGCAGTCGATCACCGTGATCGTCACCAACCTGCTGGTCGAGTGGATCGGCCCCGACGGCGCGGCGGGCCTGCTGCGCCACATGGCGGACAAGATCGATGCCGAGCGGCTGCATTAGGCGGGGCACCAGGACCTAAGCCGAAGTTACCCCTGAGGGAATTGAGCAAGTTGTTGTGATCGCAGGGATTTGTTGACTGCGAAGTGTTTCGTGCTGCCTACAGCGAGGGTGTCAGGTCGAGCAGATCGAAGGCGCGTTGCTGGACAT
>NZ_VDUZ01000043.1 GCF_008039615.1 Vineibacter terrae
ATAAAAGGCACTTGGTCTTCACTACAGCCGCTCGCCGACCGACACCCCTTGAAATGATTCGCGTTTTCACACTTTCCAACCTCAAAATTGCCGTTTCAGCCCTCCAGTTGGGAAAGTTGGGCTAGCGTCCGCCTCCCGCCGCCGCTTCTCCGAAACTGCGATTGTGAGGCCGGGCCGGTGGGCGGCGCTGAGGTAGCAGCCCGGCACCCGCTCGCGCTGGTGGGGCGTCGCCTTCGCGCGCGCCCGCAGCGCCTGCGGGCTTTGGCCGGTGATGTCGTGGAACGTGCGCCCGAACGTTCCCAGGCTGTTCCAGCCGGTCTCGAACGCGATCTCGGTGATGGGCAGGTCGGTGTCGCGCAGCAGCGCCGTGGCCCGCTCGATCCGGCGCGTGAGCAGGTAGCGATGCGGCGGAATGCCGAAGGCCTCCTTGAATGACCGCGCGAAATGCGCCTGGGAGACGCCGCTCACGCGCGCCAGCCGTGGGACGGGCCACGCTTCGTGCGAGGCGCCGTCCATCCGGTCCTTGGCGCGCAGCAGGCGGCGCAGCAGGTCGGGGTCCTGGCTCACAAGCGCTCTCCGGGCAACCGGCTGGCCTGTTTCACCCAGTCGGTGAATTGCGCCTCGTCGAGCGCGTCGTCCTCGTGGATGTCGAGGTAGCGCACGTCCTTGTGCTTCGACGTGCCGGGCGGAACGGGAGAGAGCGACGCGCCGCGGAAGAAGGCGACCTTCACGTACTTCGTGAAGCAGTGGAAGCTGATGAACCAGCGTTCCTCCTCGATGCCATAGAGTGGCGTGTTGTACTTGACCGCCTTGCCCACGCCGGGAACGGCGCGCGTGATGAGCGCATCGAGGCGCCGCCCGACGCCGCTCTTCCAGTCCGGCATGGCCGCGATATAGGCCTGCACGGGCGCGTCGCCATAGGCCTTCGCGATCTGGGGGTTGCCGCCCGAGAGCAGGGCCGGCTTCGCATCCACCGGGGCCTTGCTCCTGGTTGCGGCAGCGGCCTTCCTGGGCGTCTTGCCCGCCATAGTGCTCGCTCCGTCACATGTTGCGTTTCAGGGTGCCGTCCGCGCCGGCAGCAAGGTTAGCATGCAGCCGGCGCGTAAGGGCGGCGAGAAGCCGGTGCTATGGTCACAGCAAGAACATCCGGAGACGACGATGCAATTCCATGACTACGAGACGCTGCGCTTCGAGTACCGCGGCCGCGTGCTGCGCGTCACCATCGCCGGCAAGAGCCGCATGAACGGTGTCGATGCCCGCATGCACGAGGAGCTGGCGCGCGTCTTTGCGGACCTGCAGCGCGACCCCGACAGCGACATCATCGTGCTGACCGGCGCCGGCCCGGCCTTCTGCGCCGGCGGCGACATGGCGTGGTTCCAGCAGATGATCGACGATCCCACCAAGTTCCGCGGCATCGCGCCTGAAGCCAAGCGCATCATCATGGGCTTGCTGGAGCTGGAGAAGCCCATCGTCTGCCGGCTCAACGGCGCGGCGGCCGGGCTGGGCGCGTCGCTGGCGCTGCTGTGCGACGTCATCGTCGCCGACGAGACGGCGCAGATCGGCGACCCGCATGTCAAGGTGGGGCTGGTGGCCGGCGACGGCGGCGCGGTGATGTGGCCGCAGCTCATCGGCTTCGCCCGCGCCAAGGAGATGCTGCTGACCGGCGACATGATGCGGGCCCGGGAAGCCGTCGCCATGGGGCTGATCAACCACGCGGTGCCGGCCGACCAGCTCGACGCCAAGGTCGACGAGATCGTCGGCAAGATCCAGGGCAACCCGCGCTGGGCGGTGCGCTGGACCAAGACGGCGGTGAACGTGACCCTGCGCGACATCGCCAACAAGGTCAACGACGCGGCCATCGCCTACGAGATGCTGAGCAACATGATGAGGGATCGCCAGGAGGCGGTCTCCGCCTTCGTCGAGAAGCGCAAGCCGAACTACACGGGGGAGTGAGATTTCCTCCTCTTCCCGCGGGAGCGCTATAGCGTGCGACCCCTCCCCCAACGCAGTTGGGGGAGGTGGCCGAAGG
The DNA here is from genome assembly GCF_008039615.1 of Vineibacter terrae. Taxonomy (GTDB): domain Bacteria; phylum Pseudomonadota; class Alphaproteobacteria; order Reyranellales; family Reyranellaceae; genus Vineibacter; species Vineibacter terrae. The sequence continues at coordinate 2,030 of NZ_VDUZ01000043.1, forward strand.
CCGGAGGGGGAGCCGACGTGATCTCAGTTACATAGACCACGTCGGCTCCCCTCCGCCCCTTCGGGGCACCTCCCCACTGCGTGGGGAGGAAAGCTCTGTCCACGCCGTAGCGCTCGCGCGGGCAGAGGTGTTACCGCTCATTCCCGAACAGCAGCGTGTAGGTCCCGACGATCGGCGCGCCGGTGACGCCGAACGGCGCCAGGGCGCGGCGGGAGAGCGTGGCGCGTGACGCCGCCGCCGTGGCGGCGGCGGCGCCCTCGAGCACCACGGCCCATTCGATCGTGCTGGCCTGCGGGTAGTCGACGCCCTGGGCGCGGGCCGGCGCATTGGCGACATCCAGCTCATTCGATGCAGCGAACCCGCCCACCATCCCGGGCCGCTCGATTGCCGCCGGCAGCGCCACCCGCCGCAGCCAGGTGGCCAGCCGCCCCGCCATCGCCGGGTCGGGCACGAAGCGAACGCAGGTGACCGCGCCGCCGACGCCATGCGCCAGGTCGGCGCGGATGCGCAACGTCAGCCGATGGAACCTGGTGAAGCGCGCCATGACGCGCTGGGTCCACGGCGTCTGGTTGGCCAGCAGCTTCAGGTAGCGCCGCGTCGCGAGATCGCCCACCGTGTCGCATTCATAGGTGGCCATGTAGCGCGGATCGGCCTGGCCGTCGGCCGCCACGTAGCGGCGGGCACGCCGGAAGCCCGGCAGGTTGACCCGCTCGTCAATATGCTCGCGGTTGTACCATTCGTTGAAGTCGCGCTCGTCGCGCGGCTTCACGTCGGTGAAGGTGATCAGCATGCCCTTGCCCCGCAGCGCCATAGCATCCTCCCTCTGCGCAGGAAGCAACGTTAGCATGCAGCCGGCGCGTGAAGGCATCGCCCGGCGCATGCTAGGGTGGCGCCAGCGAAGATCTGTCGAAGGGAGAGGCGCCCATGCCCGATACGGCCATGGTCCAGGCGGATCGCATCCGCATCGTCCCCACAGGCGGCGCGCTGGGCGCCCGCATCGAGGGCTTCGACCGCACGCAGCCGTGTGATCCATCGCTGCGCGCCGCGCTCAACCAGGCCTTCCTCGACCACCAGCTCCTGGTCCTGCCTGGCGCGCCGATGACGGCGGCGCAGATGCGCGACATGTCGGCCATCTTCGGCGAGGTCGTGCCGCAGCTGCTGCGCTACAAGCGCGTCGGCGAGCTGCCGGAAGTGTCGCGCATGGACAGCACGCTGAAGCCCGACGGCGGCACCGACAAGACCGCGATCCGCGCCGAGCGCTGGCACACCGACGACTCCTACATGCAGATCCCGGCCAAGGGGACGGTGCTGCATGCGCACCAGATCCCCGGCAGCGGCGGCATGACGTGGTTCTGCAACATGCACGCGGTCTACGATGCCCTGCCCGAAGCGCTCAAGCGGCGCATCGACGGCCGCCAGGCGGTGCACGCCTATGACACGCCACGGGCGCTCAACCGGCCATCGCCGCGCACGCCGCAGGAGATCGCGGAGACACCCGATGTCGTGCATCCCCTGGTGCGCACCCACCCCGAGACCGGACGCAAGGCGCTGTACCTGAACTTCAACCGGCTCGATCGCATCCTCGACATGCCGCGCCCCGAAAGCGACGCGCTGCTGGATGAGCTGCAGGGCATCGCCGAGACGCCGCGCTTCCACCACGGGCATCGCTGGACGGTGGGCGATGCCATCGTCTGGGACAATCGCTGCCTGATGCACCGGGTCGACGTCGACTACCCGCAGGGCGAGCCGCGCATCATGCTGCGCACCCTGCTGCGCGGCGACCGGCCGGTGTGAAAACGACCGCTTCATGGTGAGCCTGTCGAACCATGAAGCGGGTCCACACCCGCGGTTCGTGCGAGGCCTTCATGGTTCGACAGGGCTCACCATGAAGGCGACCAAGACCTGGGAGCCAATCCATGAAGATCGCGCGCATCGAGAACCTGCATTGCGACGCCGGCTGGCGTGTCTTCTCGTTCCTCAAGATCACGACCGATGACGGGCTCGTCGGCTGGTCGGAGTACAACGAGAGCTACGGCAGCCACGGCCTGACCGGCATCATCCGCAAGCTGGGCGAGCGGCTGATCGGCCAGGATCCGCGGCCGGTCGAGCGCATCAGCGCCACGCTCTACGCCATCACGCGCCAGGCGCCGGGCGGCATGAACAGCCAGGCGATCGCGGCCATCGAGAACGCGCTGCTGGACGTCAAGGCCAAGGCCCTGGGCGTGCCGGTCTGCGCGCTGTTCGGCGGCCCGGTGCGCGACCGGCTGCAGCTCTACTGGTCGCATTGCGGCAGCTATCGCCTGAACCAGGCGGAAAAGATGGGCGTCGAGCCCGTGCGCTCGCTCGACGACCTGGTGAAGTTGGGACGGCATGTGCGCGAGCGCGGCTTTGCGGCGCTGAAGACCAACATCTTCCGCTTCGACGCCAATCCGCCCTACATGCACCAGCCCGGCTTCACGCGCGGCCCGGGCTTCCCCGAGCTGAACACCGATGCCCGCCTGCTGGCGGCGATCCGCGACGAGCTGGCAGCGTTCCGCCAGGGCGCCGGCCCCGACATGGGCATCCTGCTCGACCTGAACTTCAATTTCAAAACCGAGGGCTATGTGAAGGTCGCGCGCGCTGTCGAGCCCTACGACCTCTTCTGGCTGGAGATCGACAGCTACGATCCCGAAGGGCTGGCTTATATCCGCAGCCGCGCCGGCATGCCCATCGCCTCCTGCGAATCGCTGTTCGGGCGGCGGCAGTTCTGGCCCTTCTTCGAGAACCGGTCGATGGACGTGGCGATCGTCGACGTGCCGTGGAACGGGCTCACCGAGTCGGTCAAGATCGCCGCCATGGCCGACCCCTACGAGATCAACTGCGCGCCGCACAATTTCTACGGCCATCTCTCGACCTTGATGAGCGCGCATTTCTGCGCCGCGATCCCCAATTTCCGCATCATGGAGATCGACATCGACGACGTGCCGTGGAAGGACGATCTCGTCACCCATCCACCGGTGATCGAGGACGGCCACCTGCTGGTGCCGACCCGCCCCGGCTGGGGCGCCGACGTCAACGAAGACGCAATCCGCGCACATCCGGTGAAATCATAACCTCTCCCGCAAGCGGGCTGCGGCATTCACACATCTTCACTGTCATCCCGAGCGCCAGCGAGGGATCTCCCGCGAATGGCGCACCGTGCGTCTTTCGCGGGGGATCCCTCGCTGGCGCTCGGGATGACAGTCCTATTTTTCGGGACGCAAGCTTCCTGAGACTGGATGTGTGAATCCTGTAGCGCAAGCGGGAGAGGTCGACGGGCGCGGAAGCGCCTGGCGGGTGAGGGCCTGCACACTCGGCGCCTCGTCCTTGGCCCCTCACCTTCCCATCGTGCTGCGCACGATGGGCCCCTTCCTCTCCCGCGCAGCGGGAGAGGAGCTTATTCCGCGGCGGCCTTCTTGGCGGCGTTGGCCTTGGTCTGCATCGGGCCCATCAGGCCGGTGGGATCGACCAGCGTGCCGTGCACCAGGGCGTTGTGGGCGTGCGCCAGGTGATGCAAGGCGAACGCTGTCTGCATCGCCTGCCGGCGGCCCTGCGCGTCCTGCGCCGTGTTGACCGCCTCCTTCACCAGCTTGAGCGCGAACAGCGGCTTCTTGGCGATGCGCTCGGCCATCGCCAGGGTGAACGCGTCGAGCTCCGGCCGCGGCACGACATGGTTCACCATGCCCAGCCGATGCGCATCCTTGGCGTCGAGCCAGTCGGCCGTGAACAGGAACTCCTTGGCCTTGCGCACGCCCAGCTCCCAGGGGTGCATGAAGAACTCGGCGCCGCCCACGCCCATGGCTACGGTCTGGTCGAGGAACTGCGCATCCTCCGACGCGATCACGATGTCGCACGGCCACATCAGCATCAGCCCGCCGGCGATCACCTTGCCCTGCACCGCAGCGATGGTGGGCTTGGGGATGTTGCGCCAGCGCTCGCAGAAGCCGATGTAGATCTCCTTCTCGCGCGCGAACTGCGCCTCGGCGCCGGGCTTGCCGAAGCCGCTCCAGGTCTCGACGGTGCGATGCTTGCGCATGTTGCCATGCCCGTCCGACTCGCGCAGGTCGTGGCCCGACGAGAAGTGCGGACCGTTGGCGGCGACGATGATCACCTTGATCTCGTCGTCCTGCGCCGCGCGGTCGAGCGCGTCGTTGAAAGCATACAGGAACGCCGTGTCTTGCGCGTTGCGGGTGTCGGGCCGGTTCAGCACCAGCCGCGCCACGTGCGGCGCCGGCGTTTCGTAGAGAATGGGCGAGTCGGTGGCAGTCATCGTGGGCTTCCTCTTGAGTTGGATCATACCTTCCTCCCCACGAATGTGGGGAGGTGCCCCAAAGGGGCGGAGGGGAGCCGACGTGGTCTCGAAAACCAGGTACCACGTCGGCTCCCCATCCGGCCTTCGGCCACCTTCCCCGCAAGCGGGGAAGGCATGAAGATGTTCACCGCGGCGACGGCGATTCGGCGCGGCCCGCCGTGGCGCCGGCGTCGACCGGCAGGATGACGCCGGTGAGCCAGCGGGCATCGTCGCTGGCCAGGTAGAGCGCGGCATGGCCGACATCCCAGCCCTCGCCTTCGACCTGCAGCAGCGAGCGCAGCTTGCGCGCCTCGCGCAGCGCCGGCGTCATGCCGCGGGAATAGACCATGGGCGTGTAGACCATGCCCGGCGCGATGCAGTTGACGCGGATGCCTTCGCGGCCGTGATGCGAGGCCATGGCCCGGGTCATCTGCACGACGGCACCCTTGGAGGTCGGGTACAGCAGGTGCGGATGCCCGCCCTGCAGTCCGGCCACCGACGCGATATTGATGATCGACCCGCCGCCTGTCTTGCGCATCTCGGGGATGGCGTATTTCGCCATCAGCACCATCGAGGTGACATTGACCCGCATCGCCTGCTCCCAGGCGGCGATGTCGACATCGACCGCGGTGCCCGGCGGGCCGCCGATGCCGACATTGTTCAGGAGGATGTCGAGGCGTCCCCAGGCTTCCATCGTCGCTGCCACCGCCGCCGCGCAGGCGGCCTGATCCGTGACATCGGCCAGGCGCGCCATGCATGTGCCGCCCTCGATGGTGATCATCTCGGCCGTGCGGTCGACCCATTCCTTGACCGTATCCAGCAGCATCACCTTGGCGCCGGCACGGGCCATCAGGATCGCCGCAGCGCGGCCATTGCCGATGCCGTCGGCGCGCGATCCCGCACCAGTGACGATCGCCACCCTGCCGGCCAGGCGGCTGTCCTTCACGACCTCGTTCATGTCTGCCTCGATGATTGCAATGGCGATGGTGCATCACGCCCGGGCGGGGCGTCACGCCGGGGATGCCCTGACGTATCACTATGCGGGTCATTATCCGGCGGCGGCCTGCCGGCGGCGCCCGCCATCAGCTGGAGGAGCCGATCATGGCGATGGCCTCGATCTCGACCAGGGTGTCGGGCGTCGCCAGCGCCCGGATCTCGACCAGGGTGCTGGCCGGGAAATCGCCGCTGAAGACCTCGCTGCGCGCCTTCCAGACCTTGGTGTTGTTGCGGATATCGACCAGGAAGATCGTGACCTTCACGACATCGTTGATCTGGCCGCCGGCCGCCTCGACGAGATCCTGAATCTTGCCGAAGATGATCTTCGACTGCTCGTACTCGTCGGCACCCTCGATCTTCTCGCCGACACGCGCGGTCATGCCGGACACGAACACCATGTCGCCGACACGCAGGCAGTTGGACCAGCGCTGCGGCGGTGGTTCCGCGACCTCCGGGCTGATGATTCGCGTCCGCTTGGCCATGGCATTGCCCTCCACGCGCCGGCGTGTTGAAGCTGCCGGCGCTTTGTGCACAGGTGACAGCTTATCGCCGGGCAGCGTGTGTCGAAAGGCGGCGCTATGGTGGCCGGGAGCGCGCCACTCCAGTGGCGCACCGGCCCGGCGGGCCGGCTCCTTCCCAGCCAACGATCAGGCGCTGCGCGCCTGTGCGCCACTGGAGTGGCGCGCTCCCGGCAAGGAGGCGGCCGATGATCAAGATCTGGGGACGGCGCAGCTCGTTCAACGTGCAGAAGGTGCTGTGGCTGGCAGGCGAGCTGGGGCTGGCCCATGAGCACATCCCGGCTGGCGGCAGCTTCGGACGGCTGGACGAACCGTCGTTCCGCGCCTTGAACCTGCATGGACGGGTGCCGGTGCTCCAGGACGGCGATCTCGCCGTCTGGGAGTCGCAGGCGATCCTGCGCTACCTCGCGGCCCGCTACGGGCAGGATCGCTTCTGGTCCGACGACCCGGCGGCGCGCGCGCCGATCGACGGCTGGATGGACTGGTCGCAGACGGCCCTGCAGCCCGACTTCCTCAACGGCGTGTTCTGGGGCTACTACCGCACGCCCGAAGCGCAGCGCGACTGGCCCGCCATCCGCAAGAGCATCGGCCGCTGCAGCCGGCATTTCCGCCTGCTCGATTCAGTGCTCGCGACCCGCCCGTTCCTTGGCGGCGACCGGCTGTCGCTGGCCGACATCCCCGCCGGCACCGCGCTCTACCGCTATTTCGAGCTCGACATCGAACGCCCCGACGTTCCCAACGTCGTGGCCTGGTATCGCCGGCTGCAGGAACGGCCCGCCTTCCGCGCGCACGTCATGGTGCCGTTCGACGAGCTGCGCGGACGGCTCGACTACTGAGACGGCGTGCGGGCAGGCCGCCTGCGCTCGCCGTTCCTGGCAAAGCATCGAGACCTCAGGAGCGTGGAGATCTCACCATCCGGGACTCCCGCAGCTGGATCTTCCACGGGATGAGATCACGCTGGCCTACCGCGTAGCCTTGGCGATCAAGGCAGTCCTGGAAGGTCGGGTCGAACAGGGCGTCGTCGCCCTCGGGCACAGCGCACAGGCCACTGCGGAGATCGGCATCCCGGCTTTTCGGATAGGCAACGAGCGCCGACGCGTCGACGAAGCGGGCGCGATTGGCGCGGGACTGGCCCACCTGCAGCAGCAACAGCTCGACGCTGTCGCGCAGAAGCTGGTCGGTGACCACCTCTTGGGTGCGCCCGGCCATCGCCAGCAGGTCCAGCCGCTTCTTGCCGACACAGTCGCGCATCACCCTCATGTCGCCGCTGACGACGATGGCCAGGTCGATCGGCCGATGGGCCGCGGACAGGCTGTAGCGCTCCAGTCCCGATGTCCGCGGTTCGCGTGGCTGGCCCTGCACGGCCGCCATGACCTCGCGCGCGATGAAGGCATGGCGCCGGGCGCCGCCGTCCACGTACATGTTCCCGTCGATGAACACCGGCGGAAAGGCGATCGGGATTGCCGCCGATGCCATCATGACGTCGATGATCCGACGCCGCCGCTCCTCCAGGGTTTTGGTCGCGTCGGATGCCATCTCCGTGATGTCGAAAACCTCCGGCACGCCGCTGTCGAGATTCACGACCAGCAGGGCCAGCATGCGGTTCTTCTCGTTTTCCCGGGCGATGCGCAGCACCATCCCGGTATCGAGAAGGCTCTCGACCCGGCGACGCAGTGGCGCGGTGTCGTACAACGACGTGCTCGCCAGCGCCGTGAGCAGCGACCGCTTGGTGAAGACCTGGTCGTTGGTCAGGGTGCGGTAGGTGCCGCGCAGCCGTTCGATGTCGCCCTGGTCGTTCAGGAAGATGATCGGCGCGATCATCGACCCGGTGCTGACGCCCGTCACGATGTCGAAGCGGGGACGCGGGTCCGGGCCGGCGTTGTGGCCCCAGCCGTCCAGAAAGCCGATCGAGAAGGCGCCCCAGGCGCCGCCGGCCGAGACGGAGAGAACTTCCAGCGGCTTGGCTGTCGGCACGGCATAGCGGCGACTGACCTTGTCGCGGAAGCCGCGGTTCTCGGGCCGCACGAGCAGGTCGGCATCACCCTGGCGCACGGCCCGCAGGGGCGTCGCCGACTGCAGGATATCCGGCCAGGGATACGGCGCCCGGCCTTCCGTGGCGATCGAGCGGCAGACGTCGCCCTGCTGCTCTGCCGGCCGTGGCCCGCCGCAGCCGGCGAGGAGCGCTGTCGAAACCAGCGCAGCCATGGTTCGTGTGATCATGAATCCCCTCCCCTTTTTGGAGCATTGGACTTGAGACACGCTCTACGCTGGGTGCAGAAAAATCCGCAGCTGGTCGCGATACAGTGGCGCGCTGCCAGACCGGCAGAGGGCCGTCGCGTCCTGCAAGGATAGATCGAATGCCATGTCCGGTCTGCGGATATCGCATGGGCGGGGCGGTCGGGCGGTAGTACGTTGACCCGCTTCCCGGGAGGAGCCGATGAGCTACGATCTCGTGATCAAGAACGGCACCGTGGTCGACGGCACGGGCGCGAAGCGCTACCAGGCGGATGTCGCGATTGCGGCCGGCAAGGTTGCTGAAATCGGCAAGGTGACGGAAGGCGCGAAACGCACCATCGATGCCCACGGGCTGGTCGTGGCGCCGGGCTTCGTCGATCCGCACACCCACTACGACGCGCAGATCTGCTGGGACGGCGCGGTCACTCCTTCGTCGTGGCACGGGGTGACCAGCGTGGTGATGGGCAATTGCGGCGTCGGCATCGCGCCCTGCAGGCCCGAGACGCGCGAGATCGCCATGCGCGATCTGGTCAATGTCGAGGGCATCCCGTTCGACGTGCTACACCAGGGCATCACCTGGGACTGGGAAACGTTCCCGCAGTTCATGGACTCGGCCGCGCGACGCGCGCCGTCGCTGAACCTCGCCTTCATCGCGCCGTTGACACCCTTCCGCCACTACGTCATGGGCGAAGCGTCGCTGGAGCGGGCCGCCACCCCCGAGGAGACGGCGAAGATCGCCGCCCTGATCGGTGAGGCCATCGACGCCGGCGCGCTGGGCTTCTCGAGCACGACGCTCAACCAGCATATCGGCTTCCAGGGCAAGCCGCTGGCCTGCCGCAATGCCAGCCACGAGGAGCTGAAGGCCTATGCCAATGCGCTGAAGACGCGGGGCAAAGGCGCGATCGAGATCGCGCTCACCCGCCAGGTCGGCGTGCTGGAGGAGGACCAGTGCGAGCTGCTGGATTTCCTGCTCACCGAGAGCGGCCGGCCGGTGACCTTCATCGCCCTGTTCGATCGTGACGACATCCCCGAGGCCGTGCGCGACACGTTGCGCCGCGCCGCGCCCATGATCGCCAAGGGCGCGCGTCCGCAGACCTCGCCGCTGCCGTTGACCCGCGAAATCAACATGGACAATCCCTTCTCCTTCGCCGCCTTTCCATCGTGGAAACGGGTGTTCGCGGATAGCTCGAAGGAAGCGCAGAAGGCCGTCTATGCCGATCCGGCCTTTCGCAACCAGTTCCGCGAGGACCTCAAGAAGCCAATGGGCTTCAGCAACTGGAGCCGCATCGTGGTGCATACCGTCCGCAATCCGGCGCTGAAGCATCTGGAGGACAAGTCGATCGCCCAGATAGCGGCCGGCCAGGGCACGGTCGGCGGCGATGCCTTCCTCGACACGGTGCTGGCCGACAACCTCGAGCTCGAGCTGACCATGGCCTCTTGGAACACGCGTGAGGATCGCATGCGCGAGCTGCTGAACAATCGCGCCATCCTGATGGCGCTGGGCGACGGCGGCGCGCATGTCGACATGTTGTGCGATGCCGGCTATCCGACCTACCTGCTCGGCACCTGGGTGCGCGAAAAGGAAGCCATCACCCTGGAAGAAGGCGTGCGGAAGCTGACGTCGGATCCCGCCGACCTGTTCGGCCTGAAGGACCGGGGACGGCTCGCCAAGGAGGCGCCGGCCGACGTGGCGATCTTCGATCCCGCCCGCGTCGGCTCGACCAACCATGGCGAGCGCCGCTACGATCTTCCCGGTGGCGCCAAGCGCATCGTGATGCCATCGCAGGGCGTCGAATACACGCTCGTCAATGGCGCCATCACCTGGGAGCAGGGACGACTCACCGAGGCCAAGGCGGGCACGGTGCTGCGGGGATAGGTCTTCAGGACAACCGACCGGCGATCGCGCGGATGACGTCGAAGGCGAGGTCGATGTCGGCCTCGCTGGTGGTCATCGCGCCGACCTGGAAGCGGATGGCGACGCGGCCGTCCACCCGGGTCTGGGTCAGGTAGAGACGTCCGTCGTCGTTGATCGCCGCGACCAGCGCGAGGTTGTGGGCATCGAGATCGCGCCCGTCGCCGGGGTCATGGCGGAAGGAGAACAGCGACAGCACCGGCTCCGTGACCAGTGCAAACCCCGCCGTCGCCGCGAGCCGCCGCGCCAGGGCCTGCGACCAGCGCACGTGGTCGCGGATCATGGCGCGCAGGCCCTCAAGTCCGTGCGCGCGCAGCAGGAACCACAGCTTCAGCGCACGGAAGCGCCGGCCCAGCGGAATCGACCATTCGCTGTAGTTGACGATGCCCTCGCGGCCGTAGGTGCGCAGGAACTCGGGCTCGACCGCCAAGGTGCGCACCAGCGCGGCAGGATCGCGCACGAAATGCGCCGAGCAGTCGAACTGCGCGCCCAGCCACTTGTGCGGATTGAGCACCAGGCTGTCGGCCTGCTCGATGCCCTGCCACATCGCACGGAACTCGGGGCAGATCATGGCGGCGCCGGCCCAGGCGGCATCGACATGGAGGTAGAGGCCATAGCGCTGGGCGATGGCCGACGTGGCCGCCACATCGTCGGCCGCCCCGACGCTCGTGCCGCCCACGCAGGCCACGATGCCCGCCGGCAGCAGGCCCGCGGCACGGTCGGCGGCGATGGCGGATTCCAGCGCCTCGGTATCCATGGCGCGTGACGGGCCCCTGGTCGGAATCCGCACCAGGTTGTCCTGGCCGATGCCGGCGATCCACACCGCCTTGTCGATCGAGGAATGCACCTCGTGCGAGGCGTAGATCCGCACCCGGGCATGCGCGGCAAGGCCCTGCCTGTTGCCGGCGAACCCCAGCGCCCGCTCGCGCATGGTGAGGATGGCGGCCAGCGTTGCCGACGACGCCGAATCCTGGATGACGCCGTGGAAGCCCTCGGGCAGGCCGATCGCGTCGCGCAGCCACTGCAGCACCACCGTTTCCATCTCGGTGGCGGCCGGTGAGGTCTGCCACAGCATGCATTGAGCGGCCATCGCCGAGACCAGGATCTCGGCGATCACCGAAACAGGGGCGGCGTTGGCGGGGAAGTAGGCGAAGAAGCGCGGGTGCTGCCAATGCGTCATGCCGGGGAGCACGACACGCTCGAAGTCGGCGAAGATGTCGGCCATCGGTTCGGCCGTCTCGGGCGCGCGCGGCGGCAGCTGCGCGGCAACGGCACCGGGCTTCGTCTGGGCCCGCACCGGCCGTTCGGCCAGGGTGGCGCGGTAGTCGGCAGCCCACTCGGCGGCACGCACCACCCAGTCGCGGAACGCTTGGTTGTCCATGTTGCACATCTCCTTCGAACGCGCGTGGCCGCTGCGAACGGCTGTCCAGCGCCCGGGAGGAGACTACGCACTCAGGCTGTTGCGCGCATCCGTGCCTCGGTCAGCGGCTGCGGTTTGCATCGCGTCCAAAAGCCCATGACGTCGCGGACTCCAACTCCGCTCGAGAAGGCGGGCTTCCGAGATAACTCGGCCTTACCATCAAGTGCTTGCACACCTGCTCAGACATCAGCGACTTGGCGGGCCCGGACAGCACAACCTCGCCGCGAGCCATGACGCTGATGCGGTCGGCCGGCAACTGCGAGATACAGACAAGATGTCGCGGATTCCGCTCCGCCACACTGTGCACAATCAGGAGGTTGCATGTTAATGTAGTTCTATCTTGGTTAGTCGACTGCTTTAGCGGCCCCGATTGGGCTTGGATGATGTCCTCAAATCTGGGGCTTGCCTGGATAGTACTCTCGATCCAATCTGGTTGGTTCGTTGGCCCGGTATCCTTGTTCGTTGCAATCAAAGGCTACGGGCTGAATTGGGTTGGTCGCTTGATTGTGGGGGCGATTTCATTTTTCAGTCTCGCCCCCATTGTGTGGATGGTGGTGCGGCTCTTGGTTTGGCGGTATCTTCACATTTAGCAGTGCTGGCCTCATTGCCTGCTTCCGCCCTACACCATCAAGTGCTTGCGCACCTGCTCGGACGTCAGCGATTTGGCGGGCCCGGACAGCACGACCTCGCCGCGGTCCATGACGCTGATGTGATCGGCCAGCGCCTGGGCGAAGTCGAGATACTGCTCGACCAGCAGGATGGCCATGTCGCCACGATCGGCCAGCATGCGGATCACGCGCTCGATATCCTTGATGATCGAGGGCTGGATGCCCTCGGTGGGCTCGTCGAGCACCAGCAGCTTGGGCCGCGTCACCAGCGCTCTGGCGATCGCCAGCTGCTGCTGCTGGCCGCCCGAGAGATCGCCGCCGCGGCGATGCAGCATGTCCTGCAGCACCGGGAAGAGCGTGAAGATCTCGTCCGGGATGTGGCGCAGCGGCTTGGCCAGCGGCGCGAAGCCGGTCTGCAGGTTCTCCAGCACGGTCAGCCGCGGGAAGATCTCGCGCCCCTGCGGCACCAGCGCCAGGCCGCGGCGGGCGCGCTCGTGCGGCTTCAGCCCGGCGATGTCCTGGTCCTGCCAGACGATCCTGCCGCCACGGATCGCCTGCAGGCCGAAGATGGCCCGCAGCAGCGAGGTCTTGCCCACGCCGTTGCGCCCCAGCACGCAGCTGACCTTGCCCACTTCCGCCTCGACGCTGACTGCGCGCAAGGCATGTGAGGCGCCGTAAAACAGGTTGATCTTCTCGACACGCAGCATGGTTGGTCCTCAACCTCCCCCAACGCAGTTGGGGGAGGTGGCCGAAGGCCGGAGGGGGAGCCGACGTGGTATTGGTAACTGGGACCACGTCGGCTCCCCTCCGCCCCTTCGGGGCACCTCCCCAGCAAAGCTGGGGAGGAAATACTTCTGCTCAACGCCCCAGATACACGTCGACGACGCGCTGGTTCTTCTGCACGTGATCGAGCGAGCCTTCGGCCAGCACCGAGCCCTCGTGCAGCACGGTGACGCGCACGCCCAGCTCGCGCACGAACTGCATGTCATGCTCGACCACCACCAGCGTATGGCTGCCGGCCAGCTCCTTGAACAGCTTCGCCGTCTGCTCGGTCTCGATGTCGGTCATGCCGGCGACGGGCTCGTCGAGCAGCAGCAATTGCGGCTCGGCCAGCAGCAGCATGCCGATCTCCAGCCATTGCTTCTGGCCGTGGCTGAGCGCGCCGGCCGACCGCGCCTTGTGGCCGCCCAGCCCGATCAGCGCCAGCATCTCGTCGATCTTGCGCAACGCCGTGCCGTCGAGCCGGGCCATCAAGGTGGCGAAGGTGCCGCGGCTGGTCTTCAGCGCCAGCTCGAGATTCTCGAACACCGTGAGGTTCTCGAACACGGTCGGCTTCTGGAACTTGCGCCCGATGCCGAGATTGGCCACGGCAGCCTCGTCGAGCCGGGTCAGGTCGATGCGATCGCCGAACTGCACGCGCCCGGTGTCGGGCCGGGTCTTGCCGGTGATCACGTCCATCATCGTGGTCTTACCGGCGCCGTTGGGCCCGATGACGGTGCGCATCTCGCCCTTGCCGATGGCCAGCGACAGCGCATTCAACGCCTTGAAGCCATCGAAGCTGACGGTGACGTCCTCCAGGTAGAGCAGCGTGTCGCCCATCGCCGTGTCGGCGATCGGATCGGCCAGGGCGATGGCGTTCATGTCGCCTCCACGGGCTTGGCAGCCACGGCTGTCGCGCGCGACGCGGCACGGCGCGTCTGCCAGTCGCGCATCACGCCCAGCACGCCGCGCGGCAGCAGCAGGGTGACGACGATGAACAGGGCGCCGAGGAAGAACAGCCACACCTCGGGCGCGGCGCCGGTCAGCCAGGTCTTGGCGGCGTTGACGATGAAGGCGCCGAGGATCGCGCCCACCAGCGTGCCGCGGCCGCCGACCGCGACCCAGATCGCGATCTCGATCGAGTTGGCGGGCGAGAACTCGCCGGGATTGATGATGCCCACCTGCGGCACGTAGAGCGCGCCGGCAATGCCCGAGATCATCGCCGCCACCACGAACACGAACAGCTTGGCGCCGGTGGGCGAGTAGCCCAGGAAGCGCACGCGGCTCTCGGCGTCGCGCAGCGCCCGGCAGACACGGCCCAGCTTGGAGCCCACGATCCAGCGGCAGAGCAGGAACGACAGGCCCAGCCCGACCGCCGAGGCGATCAGCAGGCCGACACGGGTCGTGGGCGACTGCACCTGGAGGCCTAGAAGATCCTTGAAGTCGGTGAGGCCGTTGTTGCCGCCGAAGCCCATGTTGTTGCGGAAGAAGGCCAGCATCAGCGCGAACGTCATCGCCTGCGTGATGATCGAGAGATAGACGCCGGTCACGCGCGAGCGGAAGGCAAGCCAGCCCAGCACGAAGGCCAGCGCCGCCGGCACCAGCACCACCATGAGCGCGGCGAACCAGAACATGTCGAAGCCCTGCCAGTACCAGGGCAGCTCCTTCCAGTTCAGGAACACCATGAAATCGGGCAGCACCGGATTCTTGTAGACGCCGCGATCGCCGATCTGGCGCATCAGATACATGCCCATGCAGTAGCCGCCCAGGGCGAAGAAGGCACCTTGGCCCAGGCTGAGGATGCCGGCGTAGCCCCAGATCAGGTCCATCGCCAGCGCCAGCATGGCGTAGCAGCAATACTTGCCGATCAGCGGCACCAGATAGTCCGGCAGGTAGAGCCAGCCGCCGGGCGCCGCCAGCCGGTTGGCCGCCGGCAGCAGCACGATCAGCACGAAGCCTGCGGCCAGGAACACCAGCCAGCCGCGCGGCGTCAGCAGGCTGTGGCGTGTCATTGTTTCCTCCCTTCCCCACGAAGTGGGGAAGGTGCCCGAAGGGCGGATGGGGAGCCCACGTGGTCTTTATTACTGAGACCGCGGACGCTCCCCTCCGCCCCTTCGGGGCACCTCCCCAACTTCGTTGGGGAGGAAAATGCAAGCCACACTCCCGTCATGTCATTGCTCCACGAAGCGGCCCTTGAGCGCGAACAGGCCGCGCGGGCGCCACTGGATGAAGAGGATGATGAACACGAGCACCGCCACCTTGCCCAGCACGGCGCCGGCGAACGGCTCGAGGATCTTGTTGATCAGGCCTAGCGACAGCGACGCCACCAGCGTGCCGACCAGGTTGCCGACGCCGCCGAACACCACCACGAGGAAGCTGTCGACGATGTAGATCTGGCCGAGATTGGGGCTGACGTTGCCGATCTGGCTCAGGGCCACGCCGGCCATGCCGGCAAGCCCCGATCCCAGGCCGAAGGTCAGCGCATCGACGCGGGCCGTGGGGATGCCCATCGCCGCCGCCATGTCGCGGTTCTGCGTCACGGCGCGCATGTGCAGGCCGAAGCTGGTGCGGCGCAGGACGAGCGCGATGATGCCCAGCATCAGGAAGCAGAAGATGATGATGTAGAGCCGGTTCCAGGCGACGAAGAAGCCGCCCATCAGGTCGAACCCGCCGGTCATCCACTCGGGATTGGCGACTTCCTTGTTCTGCGCGTCGAAGATGGAGCGCACCGCCTGCTGCAGCACCAGGCTGATGCCCCAGGTCGCCAGCATGGTCTCCAGCGGCCGGCCGTAGAGGTAGCGGATCACGCCGCGCTCCAGCAGCACGCCCACGGCGCCGGAGACGAGGAAGGCGATAGGCAGCGAGAGCACGAGATAGTAGCCGACCAGGTCGGCGGGCAGCAGGGCGCGGCAGACGAGCTGCACGCTGTAGGCGGTGTAGGCGCCCAGCATGATCATCTCGCCATGCGCCATGTTGATGACGCCCATCACGCCGAACGTGATGGCGAGCCCGACCGCGGCCAGCAGCAGCACCGAGCCCAGGCTGATGCCCTGGAACACGTTCTCGAGAATGCCGACCATCGCCAGCCGGCGCTCGATCGACGTCAGCGCCGCTTGCGCCGCCTGCCGCACCTCCGACGGAGCGTCCCTGGTGTCGAGCACCGCCGCCAGCAGATTGCGCACTTGCGGATCGGCCGTGCCCGCCAGCGACTCGATGGCCTTCACCCGGTCGGCGACCTCGCCGGCGGTCACCTGTGCTGCCGCCAGGCTGAAGCGGATGGCCGCCAGCACCTCCGGGGCCTTCTCGCTCCTGAGCGCGCGGTCCAGCGCCGCCGCGGTCTGCGGCGTCGGGTTGGCGAAAGCCTGCTTGGCCGCCGCCAGTCGGGTGGCGCGATCGGCGCTGAACAGCGACAGCTTGGAGAGCGAGGCCGAGATCACGCCCCGCAGGCGGTTGTTCACGCGCACCTTGTCGACATCGGCGGCCGGCAGCTCGCCCAGCCCCTTGCCGCTGGCGGCATCGAAATAGCGGCTGCCGTCCTGGATCAGGGCGGCACCGTCTGATTTACGGACATAGAGCGCGCCGTCGGACAGCGCCTTGAGCGCCGGCACGGCCCGGCCGTCGCCCAGGTCGCCGAGCTTTTCGGCCGCCTCCAGCTTGTCGCCGAAATCGTCGGCCGCCAGCTTGCGCACCCAGTCCTCGAATGTCTGGGCGTAGGCGGGCACTGCGACGGCGGACAGCAGCAGCAGCAATGCCGCCGCTATAGCCTTCAGACGCGACATGACGGCTCCGACTTCTTCCTCCCCCAGCTTCGCTGGGGGAGGTGGCCGAAGGCCGGAGGGGGACACGACGAGATCTTGGCAATTGAGACCACGTCGGCTCCCCTCCGCCCCTTCGGGGCACCTCCGCAGCTTCGCTGGGGAGGAATGACCAACACCTACTGTGAGTACTTCGGCTTCTCGCAGTTGCCGCAGACCCAGGGATAGGTCCAGTCGGCGGTGAGCTTGGCGCTCTCGGGGATGTACTTCGACCAGGCATCGGCCTTCACCGGGCCCTTGGTCTGCCAGACGATCTCGAACTGGCCGTTGCCCTGGATCTCGCCGATCAGCACCGGCTTGCTGAGGTGGTGGTTGGTGTTCATCACCGCCTCGAAGCCCGACGGCGCCGCCACGCGCTGGCCGTAGAGCGCCTGGCGCACGGCGTCGATGTTGGTGGTGCCGGCCTGCTGCACCGCCTGCGTCCACATCTTGAAGCCGATATAGGTGGCTTCCATCGGGTCGTTGGTGACGCGCTTGTCGTTCTTGATGAACGTCTTCCACTGCTTGATGAAGGCATCGTTGACTGGCGCCTTCACCGACTGGAAGTAGTTCCAGGCCGCCAGATGGCCGACCAGGTTCCTGGTGTCGATGCCGGCGAGCTCCTCCTCGCCCACCGAGAACGCCACGACCGGGATGTCGGACGCCTTGATGCCGGCGTTGGCCAGCTCCTTGTAGAATGGCACGTTGGCGTCGCCGTTGATGGTCGAGACCACGGCCGTCTTCTTGCCGGCCGACGCGAACTTCTTGATGTCGGCCACGATGGTCTGCCAGTCGGCGTGACCGAACGGCGTGTAGTTGATCATGATGTCTTCCTTGGCGACGCCCTTGGCGAGCAGGAAGGCCTCCAGGATCTTGTTGGTCGTGCGCGGGTAGACGTAGTCGGTGCCGGCCAGCACCCAGCGCTTCACCTCACCGCCTTCCTTGGACATCAGGTATTCGACGGCCGGGATCGCCTGCTGGTTGGGCGCCGCGCCGGTGTAGAAGATGTTGCGCGAGCTTTCCTCGCCCTCGTACTGCACCGGGTAGAACAGCAGCCCGTTCAGCTCCTCGAACACCGGCAGCACCGACTTGCGGCTGACCGACGTCCAGCAGCCGAAGACCACGTCGACCTTCTCCTTCTGGATCAATTCGCGCGCCTTCTCGGCGAACAGCGGCCAGTTCGACGCCGGGTCAACCACCACAGCCTCGACCTTGCGGCCCAGCAGCCCGCCCTTCTTGTTGATGTCGTCGACCATCATCAGGACCGTGTCCTTGAGCGTGGTCTCCGAGATCGCCATCGTGCCCGACAGCGAGTGCAGCACGCCGACCTTGATCGGCGGTTGCTGAGCCGTTGCGCCCAGCGCCCATCCCGCGACGGCCGCCACGACGGCCGAGGCTGATGCCCACGTCTTCCAGCTTCCCATGCGATGCCCCCTTCTCGGCGCCGGCGCCGGCCCGCCCTGAGCCGCACGTCCCCTATGCGCAGCCGAAGGAAAGCAAGAGGCGGGCCAAGCGTGGTCAAAGAGCGCGCAGCCCCCCAGAAGGCGTCGGGGATGACAAAATGGGCACGATCGCCGCGATCCCGCCCACAAGCGCGCCGCACCGGGTCAAGCGCCTAAATCTTGGGCGATCGACTGGTCATCGGCCGACCATTGTCCGTGCCACAAAATGGAACTGCCTCGAAGTTGGGCATAGGCCAGCTGGCCGTGGCGCGCCGGATCCCGAGGGCCATAATGGAGGCTGGCGCGCCATCTACAGACCAGAGGGAAACATGCTCACGCTCTACGAACACCCGCTCTCGCCCTATGTCCAGAAGGTGAAGATCGCGCTGCGCGAGAAAGGCATCCCCTTTCAGGCCGTGACGCCCAACGCGATCGGTTCCGGCGCCGCGGCGGGTGCGTTCGTCGAGGCCAACCCGCGGGCCGAGGTTCCGGCCCTGGTCGACGGCCAGACGCGCATCTTCGATTCGACCGTGATCCTGGAATACATTGAGGACTCATGGCCGTCGCCGGCGATGCTGCCCGCGAGCCCCGCCGAGCGGGCCCCGGGTCCGCATGATCGAGGACGTGATGGATACCCAGTTCGAGGCCATCAACTGGGGCCTGAGCGAGATCCACCGCTTCAAGCGCGCCGAGGGCGCGCTGGCGGACGCCCTTCTCGCCCGGGCCGCGGCGCAGACGGCCGGCTTCCTGGCCTGGCTCGAGCGCGCCCTGGGCGATCGCCCCTGGTTCAACGGCGAGGCGTTCGGCTGGGGCGACCTGTCGGTCGTGCCCTATCTCAACGGTGCCGTCGGCTTCGGCAACGCGCCGGCGCGCGGCTCGCCGCTGTCGGACTGGCTCGAGCGCGCCAACGCGCGCCCGTCGGTGGCCGAGACGGCGCGCGAGGCCAAGGCGTCGCTGGCCAGCTTGGCTCAGGTCGCCCAGGTCATCGAGTCGGGCAGGTTCAAGCGCGAGTACCGCGATCACCGCCTGGAATGGATGATCAAGTCGGGCGGCGTCGAGGTGGTGCTGAAGGGCCTGGAGAAGAGCAACATCCGCTTCAGCACCGATTTCAAGTGACCCGAGGCAGGCCGATAGCCTTGCGGATGGAATAGACCGCTGCGGAAAGGGTCTATTTGCTGTAAAATGCGGTTTTGCGCGTTGGTCTGGCTGTCCGCCGGTCGAACAAAACAAGATCGCGTTCTTTTTTGTGTTGACGAGTGCTCACTCACTTTCTAAAAGTGAACCGCCCGTCACAGGAGGCTGTCATGTTTCGCATCGTCGCGCTGGTCGCGGCCCTGCTCGGCTCATTCATCGCTTCGGCTGCCCATGCCGACCGCCGCGTCGCGCTGGTGATCGGCAACGGCGCCTACAAGCAGGCGGCGGCGCTGGCCAATCCCGCCAACGACGCGCGTGCCATCGCTGCGGCGCTGGAGCGGCTCGGCTTCGAGGTCGTCTCGGGGTTCGACCTCAGCAACGCCGACATGCGCAAGACGGTGCGGGCCTTCGCCGACAAGCTGGTCGGCGCCGACGTGGCGATGTTCTTCTACGCCGGCCACGGCCTGCAGGTGAGCGGCGAGAACTACCTGATCCCGGTCGATGCCGCGATCCGCTCCGAGGCCGACCTCGACTTCAACGCCGTCAAGATCGACCTGATCTCGCGCCAGATGGACCGCGAGACCAAGGTCAAGATCATCATGCTCGACGCCTGCCGCGACAATCCGTTCGAGAAGGAGCTGTCGCGCAGCCTGGGCAAGACGCGCTCGACCATCGTGAAGCAGGGCCTGGCCGAGGTCGGCACCGCCGGCGGCACCATCATTGCCTTTGCCACCGACCCCGGCTCGGTGGCGCTGGACGGCGACGGCCAGCACAGCCCCTTCACCACGGCGCTGCTCAAGCACATCGAGGCGCCGGGCATCGAGATCGGCCTGATGCTGCGCCGCGTCACCAAGGACGTCTACGAAAGCACCGGCGAGCGCCAGCGCCCCTGGACCAACGCCTCGCTGACCGGCGAGCTGTACCTCAAGCAGGGCGAGGCCGCCGGCACGCCGCAGAGCCCGGCCGCCACCGCGACGGCCCCGGCCGCGCCGCCGGCCGCCACCGGCTTCGACGACCGCCAGATGGAGCTGGCGATGTGGCAGGCGGCCGACAAGAGCGGCCAAGCCTCCGACTACCAGGAGTACCTCAAGCGCTACCCCAACGGCCAGTTCGCGGGCCTGGCGCGCAACCGGCTCGAGGCGCTGAAGAACAAGCCGGCGGGCACGCCGACCAACACCGCCGCCGCCGACCCCGGCCGCTCGGTCGACCAGAGCCAGAACCGCTCCGCCGAGGAGGCCGCCGAGCTGCAGATCGGCCTGACGGCCAGCGACCGCAACGCCATCCAGCGCCGGCTGACGCTGATCGGCTTCGACACGCGCGGCATCGACGGCGCCTTCGGCCCGGGCACACGCAACGCCATCTCGCGCTGGCAGACGTCGCGCAACTTCATGCCGGCGTCAGGTTTCCTCAACGCCCAGCAGTACCAGGCGCTGATCACCCAGAGCGAGACGGTCTACACCAACTGGGTGGTGCAGCAGCAGAAGCTGCGCCAGCAGCAGCAGGCGGCGCCGCAGCCGCAGGCGCCGCAACCGACGGCCACGGCCGCGCCGCCGCCGCAGCCACAGCCGCCGCAGCAGCAGGGCCCGTCGGCACGCGACGTGCTGCAGGGCGTCGGCACGATCACCGACACGATCCGCATCTTCCGCCGCTAGCCGGCGCAGGCCGAAACAAGACGGCGCGGCCGGGCAGGCCGCGCCGTCTTTGTTTTTGCGGCCCCGGTTCATCCCGGCAATGGTCACAATTTGATCGCTTCAGGTCTCGGCCGGCATTGCCCTTCATCGGTCGGCGATGGCTCGTGCCTCTCCGGCTCATGTCCGCGATCGCCGATCCTAGCGACCGAACCCTGGCCCGGCGCGCGAAGCGGATGCTGCGCCGCGTATGTCCGCGCGCGATCCTGATGTGGCGGGAGGCCTCATACTTCCGGCGATTCGGCGAGGTCGAGCTGGGAATCGTGCGGCTTCTCTGCCGACCGGAGGCGGATTCCGTGGATATCGGCGCCAACGAAGGCAGCTACATCCATTTCATGCGGCGCTATTCGCGGCACGTCCATGCCTTCGAGCCGGTGCCGTGGCTGGCGGACCTGCTGGCGTCCAAGTTCCCCAAGGGTGTCACCGTCCACGGTATGGCCCTGTCGGACACCAGCGGCACGGCGGTGCTGCAGATTCCCATCGCCGCGGGCGGCGTCGTCACCGGGCTTGCAAGCCTCAATCCCAGGGCAGTGGCTGACTATCCCGAAAGCCGGCGCATCGAGGTGCCGATGGCGCCCTTCGATGCGGTCTATTCCGGTACGGTGGGCTTCATCAAGATCGACGTGGAGGGCCATGAGGAGGCGGTCCTGGACGGTGCCCGCAAGGCGATCGAGCGCTGCCACCCGCGGCTGCTGATCGAGATCGAGGAGCGGATGTCCCCGGGTGCGGTCAGTCGCATCACCCGGATGCTGGGCCGGTTGAACTATCGCGGCGACTTCATCCGCGGCCGAGCGCTGGAACCGATCGAGCACTTCGATGCCCGGTCGATGCAACGTCCCGAGGACATCGCCGGCTTTGGCGGCGGCGTGCCGCGGCGACACTTTGCAGGCTACATCAACAATTTCCTGTTCTTTCCGCCGGACGAGCCGGAAACAACGTTGCCGCAGATCCAGGCCCGCCTGCGTCGCGTGTGATCAAATCGTGGTTTGGTTGAGGAATGGCGCATCGAGGGTCATCTTCATCAGAGAACGCCAGCGGCGGCCGCACGCCCCAGCACTCTCTCCAGAGGAACCAGCGATGTCCGGGCGCGTGTCCGTATTGCTCTGCACCAGGAACCGACCGGAGAAGGCCAGGCGCTGCATCGCATCCATCCTTGCCAACAGCTACCGCGACTTCGAGCTGATCGTCGTCGACCAGAGCACCGACGACCGCACCCGAGATGCCGTCGACGGCATCGACGATTCCCGGCTGGTCTATATCCGCACCACGACCGTGGGCCTGTCGCGCTCGCGCAACATCGCGGTCCGGGCAAGCCGCACCGAGACGATCCTGTTCACCGACGATGACTGCATCTGCGATGCGGACTGGATCGGCGCCGTGGTGGCCGAATACGACCGCGATCCGCTGCTGATGGGCGTGTTCGGCAGGGTCGTGGCATACGGCACCGGCGCCCCGGGGATGTTCTGCCCGTGCCTCATCGAGCGCGACGAGCGGCAGGTCGTCGACCGTCCCGTGACGCCCTACGACGTGCTGGGCGCCGGCAACAACATGTCGTTCCGCAAGGAAGTCTTCCGCCGTATCGGCCTGTTCATCGAGACCCTGGGTGCCGGCACCTGGATGAAGTCGGGCGAGGACACCGAGTTCGTCTATCGCGCGCTGCACAATCGCATGCGCTTCGCCTACGCGCCCGGCCCGCTGGTCGAGCACGACAATTGGCTGTCGCGGGCGCAGTACCCGGCGCTGGCGCGCGGCTACATCCTCGGCGCCACCGCGGTGCTGACGGCCTTCGCGCTGCGCGGCGTCAGAAGCGCGCGCCGTGATCTGGCACGCAACACGCGCAATGTGCTGACCAACAAGCTGGGCGCCGGCGGCGTGGCGCCGGCGCTGGGGCCGCTCACGCTCGGCTGCCTGATGGGCGTCCGCTACCTGCTGGCATCGCCGCCGCGCCTGCAGGAGCTCGTACAGGTGCGTCCTCAACGCCTGAGCCGGGATGTCGCGGCAGCGCCGCTGCGCGATCTTGTCGGCGACGGGCGCGGCTGACGGCGCGAGGACCGGCGCCGTGGCGCAACGCGACAATGAGCAGCCGCTGCGCGTGGATCACCTGCAGTCTGACCTCGTGGGCCGCTCGGTGCGCGGCGGTGCCGTCACCGTCGGCGCCCAGGCGCTGAAGGTCGTCATCCAGTTCGGCACCATCCTGATCCTCAGCCGGCTGCTGCCGCCTTATGCCTTCGGCCTGCTGGCGATGGTCGCGGCGCTCACCGAGATCCTCGACCAGATCAAGGATTTCGGCCTCTCCATGGCCACCATCCAGAAGCCTGACGTCACGCACGAGCAGGTGACGGCGCTGTTCTGGATCAACTCCGGCATCGGCGCCACCGCCGCGACGGCGCTGTGGACGGCAGCACCTTTGGTGGCCCAGTTCTACGGCCACGCCGAACTGACGGAGATCACGCGCTGGCTGGCGCTGGGCTTCCTGATAAGCGGCCTCGCCACCCAGCACTGGGCGCTGCTGCGCCGCCAGATGCGCTTCAGCACCATCGCCGCCATCGACCTGGGCTGCGAGGTGCTGGCCATGGCCACGGCCGTGGTCGCGGCCGCCCACGGCGCCGGCCTGTGGGCGCTGGTCGCCCAGCGGCTGACCTACGGCGCCGCCGTGATGCTGGCGTCGTGGAGCACGGCGGGCTGGCGCCCCGGCCTGCCGCGGCGCTGTGCCGGCGTCGGCTCGCTGCTGACCTACGGCGCCTCGGTGACGGGCAACGGCATCGTCAACGTCGTGGCCCGCACGCTGGACCAGGTCCTGATCGGCTGGTTCTGGGGACCGCAGCCGCTGGGCCTCTACGAGCGAGCCTACAAGCTGCTGATGGGTCCCATCAACCAGGTCACGATCCCGCTCTACAGCGTCGGCATGCCGGCGCTGAGCCGCATGGCCAGCGACCCCGACCGCTACCGCCGCACCTATATCGCGCTGTCGGAGCGGCTGGCGATGCTGACCGTGCCGCCGGCGGCGCTGCTGATGGTGACGGCCGACTGGGTCGTGGCCGTGATGCTGGGCTCGCAGTGGGGCGAGGCGGCGCCGATCCTGGCCTGGCTGGGCCTGGCGGCATCGCTGATGCCGGTGGCCACCATCACCGGGCTGCTGTTCCTCACCCAGGACCGGGCCGGCGACCTCTTCAAGGTCGGGCTGCTGGGCGCCGCCATCAGCATTGCCGCGATCCTGGCCGGCCTGCCGTTCGGGACGGTGGGCGTCGCGGCCGGCTTCGCGCTGGGCATGACCTGCCTGCGCATCCCGATGTGCTTCTGGCTTGCCGGGCGCAAGGGGCCGGTCGGCACCGGCGACCTCTACCGGTCGCTGCTGCCTTCGGTCGCCGCCGCTGCGGCGGTCTTCCTGGTCGCCACCCTCCTACGGACACTGCCCACGCTGCAGGCCGCCAGCCCGATCCTGGGCCTCGCCATCACCGGCGCCGCTTCCATCGCCACGATGCTGCTGTGCTTCAGCCTGATCCCCCGCAGCCGCAGCGCCCTGCTCGGCCTGCTCCACCTGCCGCGCCTCGCGCTCGGCGCCCGCAAGGCCCGCGCATGACCACCCTTTCGACCGCCACCGCCATCGTGCCACCCCATGCCCTCGCGCTCGACGGCTTCGCGCTGAGCGGAACCATCCCGGCCCGGATGGAGAAGCTGGCGCGCCGCCTGCTGCGCGCGCGCAACCCCGACTGCGCCGTGGTCAAGCGGTTGCGCCGCCTGCGCCATGCCTCGGCTGACGGGCTCGGCCACCTGACGGTGCGCACCCCGGACCGCGCGCAGCGCCTGCACTACCGCTTCGGCACGTCGGATGAGGACGTGATCTGGCAGATCTTCGGCGGCGGCGACTACGACCTGACCCGGCTGCGCCGCTTCGACGACATCAGCCGCCTGGTCGAGCGCCGCGCCGCCGCCGGCCAGCGGCCGCTGATCATCGACGCGGGGGCCAATATCGGCGTCAGCGCCGTCTTCTTCGCGCTGACCTTCCCCACCGCCGTGGTGGTGGCGATCGAGCCCGAGGCCAGCAATTTCGCCCTGCTGGAGCGCAACACCCAGGGCCTGGGCGTCCATTGCCGGCGCGCAGCGCTGTCGGCCGAGGCCGGCCACGCCACCGTGCACGACGGCGGCGAGGGCCCCTGGTCGTTCCGCACCGAGAAGGCGGCGCAGCCCGGTGGCGGTGTGCCCTGCCTCACGATCAACGAACTCTTCGCGGCCCATGCCGGTCCCGACGTCTTCCCCTTCCTGGTGAAGATCGACATCGAGGGCGGCGAGGAGGACGTGTTCGGACGCAACACCCAGTGGGTGGCGCAGACGCCGGTGATCATCACCGAGCTGCACGACTGGCTGCTGCCGGGCCAGCGCACGGCGCTGCCCTTCCTGCGCTGCATCAGCGCCCTGGACCGCGATTTCGTCTATCTCGGCGAGGACGTGTTCTCGATCGACAACCGCCTGGCGGGCTGACGCGCATAGCTGCTGCGCGCCGCGGCCGACGGGGCTGCATTGCCGGGCCCGATCGGGCAAGTTGCCGGCCCGTCATCGCTGGCCTCGTCACCCTTCCCCCCATGCACGCGCCGTCGCTCGAAAGCCCTTACGCGTGGCGGCTCGCCGTCGCGTCGATGCTGTGCATCGCCATCGGCGCCGGCGGCTTGTACATGCCGGTGGTGGCGATGACCGACATCGCCGCCGAGTTCGGCAACCGCCGCCAGGTGCCGTCGCTGGCCTACACGCTCGCCTATATCGGCACCGGCATCGGCGGCATCGCCATGGGCTGGCTGGCCGATCGCGTCGGACCGCGCTGGCCGGTGATGATGGCCGGGGTGATGATCGCCGTGGGCAGCTGGACGGTGGCGCAGGGCGGCGAGGCCGTCCTGCTGGCGGGCTACGGCCTCCTGGTCGGGCTGCTGGGCCAGTCGGGCACCTTCACGCCGCTGGTCAACAACATCACCGGCTGGTTCGACCGCCGCCGCGGCACCGCCATCGCCATCGTGGCCATCGGCAACGCGGTGGGCGGCTTCATCTGGCCGCAGGTGTTCCGGCTCAGCCTGCCGGCCTGGGGCTGGCGCGACAGCCTCATGGCCTACGGCGCCTTCGCCGCCGTCACCCTGGTGCCGCTCAGCTTCTACGTCCGCGCCGCGCCGGTGCGGCGCGACACCGCCGGCGGCGGCGCCGCCGCCGCGGGCGGCCGCCTGCCCTACCGCTCGCCGATCACCATGGCGCTGCTGGGCATCGCCGGGCTGTGCTGCTGCGCGCCGATGGCGATGCCTGTCGTGCACATGGTGGCGTTCTGCAGCGATCTCGGCTTCTCGGCCGCTCGCGGCAGCGAGGCCGTGTCGCTGGTGCTGCTGGTGGCGATCGTCTTTGCCTTCATCATGGGCCGCCTGGCCGACCGCATCGGGCCGCTGCCCGCCATCCTGATCGGCTCCAGCCTGCAGGCGCTGGCCCTGCTGGGCTTCATGTTCGTCGACAGCCTGCCGGGCCTGCTCGCGCTCTCCGGCCTGATGGGCATCCCCTTCATCGCCACCGTGCAGGCCTACGCCCTGGCGCTGCGCGACTTCTACGGCGCCCGCGCCGCCGGCTGGCGCCTGGGCTTCATCATGCTGTTCACGCTCTGCGGCATGGCGCTGGGCGGCTGGCTGGCCGGCATCATCTTCGACCTCACCCTGCGCTACCAGGCCGCCTTCGGCATCGGCTTCCTGTTCAACCTCGTGAACCTGCTGGCCGTCGCCATCCTCCATGTCGGATGGCGACGGGTCCGCCGCGTCAGCCCGCTGCCAGCAGCGCCACGCCGCCCAGCGTGACCAGGCCGCCCAGCGCGCGCGTGCCCGCCAGGCCGCCCAGGCGGCGGGCGGCGATGCCGATGCCGATGCCCAGCGAATGCAGCGCCGCCGTCGCGAGCACGAAGCCTGCGGCATAGGCCAGCGGCGCGGCCGCTGCCGGCATCTCGGTGCCGTGGGCATGGCCATGGAACAGCGCGAACAGGCCGACCGCGATCATCGGCGCCCACACCGGCAGGGTCGGCGCCGCCAGCAGGATCACGCCCAGCAGCAGCACCGAGCCCAGGATGCCTGCCTCGACCATCGGCAGGCGCAGGCCGGCCACGGCCAGCGCGCCGCCCAGCACCATCACGGCCACGAACGCGGCCGGCACCAGCCACACCGCGCGGCGGTCGCGGGTGGCGACGTGCGCCGCCCAGATGCCGACTCCCACCATCGCCAGCAGGTGATCGAGCCCGCCGACCGGATGCAGGAAGCCGACCACGGCGCCGCCCAGCTCGTGGCCGGCATGCGCCTGCACGGCACCGGCCGTGGCGGCCAGCAGCGCTGCGGCGAGGAAGATGAGACGGGTCATGGACGGGAACTCCTTGGGACTTTGTGACGGGCATCATAGCGATAGATCGTATCGCGATGGGAAGTGCGCTTCATGGTGAGCTTGTCGAACCATGAAGCGACCGCACAGACGATCGTGCGAGGCCTTCATGGTTCGACAGGCTCACCATGAAGGCTACCCATCGCGCGCTCGGGCAGGCCGCCCTGGCGCACGATGAAGGCGGCGATGTCGGCGACGCCCTGGAGGGCCTTCAGGTTGGTGAAGACGAAAGGCCGCGCGCCGCGCATCTTCCTGGCATCGCGGTCCATCACCCCGAGATCGGCGCCGACCAGCGGCGCCAGGTCGATCTTGTTGATCACCAGCAGGTCCGAGCGCGTGATGCCCGGGCCGCCCTTGCGCGGGATCTTGTCGCCGGCCGAGACGTCGATGACGTAGATCGTGAGGTCCGCCAGCTCGGGCGAGAAGGTGGCCGCCAGGTTGTCGCCGCCCGACTCGACGAACATGATCTCCAGCGACGGGAAGGCGCGGTTGAGGTCGGCGACCGCGGCCAGGTTGATCGAGGCGTCCTCGCGGATCGCGGTGTGCGGACAGCCGCCGGTCTCGACGCCCACGATGCGTTCCGGCGGCAGCGCGCCGGCGCGGGTGAGGAACTGCGCGTCCTCGCGGGTGTAGATGTCGTTGGTGACCACGGCGATGTCGTAGGCATCGCGCATGTGCTTGCACAGGCGCTCGACGAGGGCGGTCTTGCCGGAGCCGACCGGGCCGCCGACCCCGACGCGCAAAGGTCCGTGTGTCATGGGCTTCTTCTCCCTTCCCCACGCTTGCGTGGGGAAGGTGGCCGAAGGCCGGATGGGGAGGCGACGTGGTCTCTGTTACAAAGACCACGAGGGCTCCCCTCCGCCCCTTCGGGGCACCTCCCCAACTTTGTTGGGGAGGAAGACATAAGCATCATCATGACCTGAACAATCTCGTGTACTGGGTTTCATGGCGCATCGAGCACCAGTCGAGCACGGGCGACGCGGTGCCGACATCGTCGAGCGATGTCACCGCCAGCGCCGCGGCGACGGCGCGGTCGACCGCTTGTGCCAGCGCCGCCAGCGCGCGCTGGCCGTCGGACTGGCCCAGCGGGATGGCGCGCACGGCGGCCGAGCACAGATTGGCGGCGAAGGCGTGCAGGTAGCCGGTCAGCGCCAGCTCAAGGGCGACGCCGCCGAAGGCTGATGCCATCGCCACCGCGACCGGCAGCGCGCACTGGCCGTCGCGGCGCCGGGCGACGGCATCCAGGCGC
Organism: Vineibacter terrae; assembly: GCF_008039615.1. GTDB lineage: Bacteria > Pseudomonadota > Alphaproteobacteria > Reyranellales > Reyranellaceae > Vineibacter > Vineibacter terrae. The sequence continues at coordinate 30,478 of NZ_VDUZ01000043.1, forward strand.
GGATCCGGCCAGGCGGTGCGCGTGATCGACAGGAACGAGGCGCCCTGCTGGCGCTGCTCCAGGGCCATCTCGGCCGTGCCGCGCCAGGCGGCGGCGAGGTCGGCGACATCGTCCAGCGCCGCGTCGTCGCCGGCCTGCGCCGCCCGCCAGGCGGCGGCGAACAAGGCGCCATCGACACGGCCGGTGCCATGATCGAGCACGCCCTCGACCCAGGCGACCAGCGAGTCGCGGTCGCCGACCAGGCCGGCATCGATCGCGGCCTCCAGGCCATGCGAATAGCTGAAGGCGCCGATCGGGTAGGACGGCGACAGCCACGCCAACAGGCGATAGAGGGCGGTGGGGGTCATGGCCCAGCCTTCCTCCCCACGCAGTGGGGAGGTGCCCCGAAGGGGCGGAGGGGAGCCGACGTGGTCTCCATAACAAAGACCACGTCGGCTCCCCCTCCGGCCTTCGGCCACCTCCCCCACTGCGTGGGGGAGGGAATGGGATCAATGCCCATGGCGGTGCGGGTGGCGCTGGTCATGGTTGTGCTGGCCGTAGGCGCCGCCTTCGGGATTGAAGGGCGCCGAGACGTGACGTACGTCGGCGCCCAGGCCCTTGAGCATGTCGACGATGACGTGGTCGTCGCGGATCAGCAGGCGGCCGGCGTCGATCTGCGTCGGCAGGTGGCGGTTGCCCAGGTGCCAGGCCAGGCGCACGAGCAGCGCCGGGTCGGCGGCGCGGATCTCGACCAGCGGCTCGTCGGCGGCCCTCACCATGACGTAGCCGCCCTCCTCGAGCACCAGCCCGTCGCCCTCGCGCAGCACGCGCGGCTCCGGCAAATCGAGCAGGAAATCGGTGCCTGAATCGCCCAGCAGGCGCAGGCGGCGGCGGTAGCGGTCGTCGAAGATCAAGGTGATCGTGTCGACCTGCTCGGCCAGCGGCCATGTGCCGGACAGGGCCACGGCAGTGGCGTGCTTCATGGCTGCGCCCCTCTCCGCCCACGCAGTGGGGGGAGAGGGAGGGGCCCGCGCGCAGCGCGGGAGGGTGAGGTGGGTCGCGGGCCGGTCATGGTTTCTCCAGGCTAATCTCGTGTGGTCGCAACACCCACCTCACCCTCCCATCGCTTCACGATGGGCCCCTCCCTCTCCCCCCGCTGCGCGGGCGGAGAGGGGTCCATCAGAACAAAAAGTAGCGCTGGGCCATGGCCAGCGCGGTGGCGGGCTCGCAGGTCAGCAGCTCGCCGTTGGCGCGCACCTCGTAGGTCTCGGGATTGACGTCGATGTGCGGCAGCATGTTGTTGTGGATCATGTGCTGCTTGCCGATGTTGCGCGTGCCCTGGACCGGCAGCAGCGCGCGCTGCAGGCCCCAGGTCGAGGCCACCTTGCCCGATATCGCGGCCGCCGATGTGAACAGCACCGCGCTCTGGATGCGGTTGCGGCCATGGGCGGCGAACATCGGCCGGTAGTGCACCGGCTGCGGCGTCGGGATCGAGGCGTTGGGATCGCCCATCGGCGCCGCCGCGATCGAGCCGCATTTCAGGATCAGGTCGGGCTTCACGCCGAAGAACGCCGGCGACCAGATCACCAGGTCGGCGAGCTTGCCGACCTCGATCGAGCCGACATAGCGGCCGATGCCCTGGGCGATGGCGACGTTGATGGTGTACTTGGCGATGTAGCGCTTGACCCGCAGGTTGTCGTTGTCGCCCTGCTCCTCGCGCAGCCGGCCGCGCTGCTTCTTCATCTTGTCGGCCGTCTGCCAGGTGCGGATCACGACCTCGCCCACCCGGCCCATGGCCTGGCTGTCGGACGACATCATGCTGAAGGCACCCATGTCGTGCAGGATGTCCTCGGCGGCGATGGTCTCGCGCCGGATGCGGCTCTCGGCGAAGGCCACGTCCTCGGGGATCTTTGGATCGAGGTGGTGGCACACCATCAGCATGTCGAGATGCTCGTCGGCGGTGTTCACCGTGTAGGGCATCGTCGGGTTGGTCGAGCTGGGCAGCACGTTGGGCAGGCCGCAGACCTTGATGATGTCGGGCGCATGCCCGCCGCCGGCACCTTCGGTGTGGAAGGTGTGGATGGTGCGGTTGCGGAAGGCCGCGATCGAGGACTCGACGAAGCCCGACTCGTTGAGCGTGTCGGTGTGGATCGCCACCTGCACGTCGAAGCGGTCGGCCACGGCGAGGCAGTTGTCGATCGCGGCCGGCGTGGTGCCCCAGTCCTCGTGCAGCTTCAGCCCGCAGGCGCCGCCGTTGATCTGCTCCTCCAGCGCCGCCGGCAGGCTGGCATTGCCCTTGCCGAAGAAGCCGAGATTCATCGGGAAGTCCTCGGCCGCCTGCAGCATGCGCGCGAGGTGCCAGGGGCCGGGCGTGCAGGTGGTGGCGAGCGTGCCATGCGCCGGCCCGGTGCCGCCGCCCATCATGGTGGTGACGCCGCTGGTCAGCGCCTCCTCGATCTGCTGCGGCGCGATGAAGTGGATGTGGGCGTCGATGCCGCCGGCCGTGACGATCTTGCCCTCGCCCGCGACCACCTCGGTGCCGGGGCCGATGATGATGGTGACGCCGGGCTGGATGTCGGGGTTGCCGGCCTTGCCGATGCCCACGATGCGGCCGTCGGTGATGCCGATATCGGCCTTCACGATGCCCCAGTAGTCGATGATCAGGGCGTTGGTGATCACGGTGTCGACAGCGCCCTGCGCCCGCGTGCGCTGGCTCTGGCCCATGCCGTCGCGGATCACCTTGCCGCCGCCGAACTTCACCTCCTCGCCGTAGACCGTGTGGTCGCGCTCGACCTCGATGATCAGGTCGGTGTCGGCCAGCCGCACCTTGTCGCCCACGGTCGGGCCGAACATGCCGGCATAGGCGGCGCGCGACATGCGGGCCGGGCTGTTGCCGCCGGACATGCCGGGCGCGAAGGGCGGCGGCGGCAGGCGGCCGCTGGTCCAGGCGTTGAAGCCGAAGACCACGCGCTCGCCCGACAGCGCCACCAGGGTCACCTCGCGCGTCTGGCCGGGCTCGAAGCGCACGGCGGTGCCGGCCGGGATGTTGAGGCGGAAGCCCTTGGCGCGCTCGCGGTCGAACTGCAGCGCCGGGTTGGTCTCGTAGAAATGATAGTGGCTGCCGACCTGGATCGGGCGGTCGCCGGTGTTGGCGACGGTGAGGGTGAGGGTCTCGCGCTGCTCGTTGAGCACGATCTCGCCGTCGCGCGGCATCACCTCGCCGGGCTTCATGCGGGGCTCCTGTGGCGTGGGGCAGAATGAACGCCTGCCCTTTCCCAGGACGGCAGGGCGATCACGTTTGAACGTACGGGTGCTGTCTCCTCTCCCCGCAAGCGGGGAGAGGAAGGGGCCCATGCCGAAGGCATGGGAAGGTGAGGGGTAGGAACGATCAGGCCATGCGGAGAGAACAGGGACTGGTCGCCCGTACCCCTCACCCTCCCATCGCTTCGCGATGGGCCTCTCCCTCTCCCCGCTCTCGCGGGGCGAGGGGGAAGGTCAGGTCGGCTTGGGCGCATCGGGGGACGGCTCGGTCTGGGCGGGGCTGGCCTTGGGCTCGGCGGGCGGCTCGGGCTCAGCCGCCGGCGGCTCGGGTGGCGGTTGCGGCGCGGACGCGACGACCGGCGGCGATGGCGGGGCCGGCACGACCGGTGGGGCTGCCGAAGCGGGCGGCGGGGCGGCCACCGGCGCCGGCCCGGGCATCTGGGTGATGAAGGGGTCTTCCTCGGGCGGCAGCGACTTGATGGTGGGTACGCGCGGCCGGATCGGGTTGTGCACCGTCACCAGCTTGGTGCCGTCGGGGAACGTGGCCTCGACCTGGATCTCGTGGATCATCTCGGTGATGCCGTCCATCACCTGGTCGCGCGTCAGCACCGTGGCGCCGTCACGCATCAGCGCCGCGACGCTCTTGCCGTCGCGCGCGCCCTCGACGACGAAGTCGCTGATCAGCGCCACGGCCTCGGGGTAGTTCAGCTTCACGCCGCGCTCCAGGCGGCGGCGCGCCACCATGGCGGCCATGGCGACCAGAAGCTTGTCCTTTTCTCTGGGCGTCAGGTTCAAGGTTTGTCCCTCAAGGTCATTCCCTCCCCCAACTGCGTTGGGGGAGGTGGCCGAAGGCCGGAGGGGGAGCCGACGTGGCCTCCGTAATCAAGATCACGTCGGCTCCCCTCCGCCCCTTCGGGGCACCTCCCCAGCTTCGCTGGGGAGGATTTATGAGCACTAAACATGCCACACGCGCGGCAGGCGGGGCGGCAAATCCAAGCATACCGACCGCATGTTCGCCAGCCATGACGCAAGCCCGCGGCGCACCGGCAACGCCGCGCCCAGGAAGCGCGCCAGCAGCAGCCCGTTCACCACGGTGGCGCCGGCCTTCACGTCGGACGGCAGCGCCGAGCGCGCGGCCTCGAGATGGCGCGCCGCGTCGTCGGCGACATAGAGCGCCATGGCCACGGACGTGGCGTCGCCGAAGCCGGCGGCCACCGGCGCCGCCGTGTCCAGCCGCAGGGCATCGGCCCACACCAGCCTGCCGTCGCGCCGCACGCGCCACGCATCGAGCAGCAGGCCCGAGGTGAAGCGCTCGCCGCTGGCGATGCGGCCCAGCACCACCATCTCGCAGGCCAGCAGGCGACCACCGGCGGCGATGTCGACCACCGTGCGCCGCCGCAGGCGGGCGCCGTCGAACAGGATCGTCTCCTGCGGCAGCCATTCCAGCGCCGCGCCTGCCGCGACCGAGACCGCGATGTCGATGACGCAATCGGCCGCCACCGGCGAGGCGCGGTAGATCTTCTCCGCCGCCTGGGTGGTCGCCGTCGCGACCGCGCCCGCGTGCAGGCGCGCCTGCAGCCGCAGGCGGTCGCCATCGGCCAGGCCACCCGACATGGTGACGAACACGGCTTGCGGCGGATCGCCGGGCTCGCCGTGGGGAAAGAGCACGCGGCAGGGATCGCGCTGATAGAGGTCGGCCAGCGCCGTGCCCTGCGGCCCCAGCGCATAGGCCACCGAAGCCGCGCCGTCGCCGCGCTGCAGCTTCATGCTCGACCATCCGGGCTGATCACGCCGCCATGCCTCCCCCGCCGGCGCGGGGTTATGGCACAGCGCGCCGCCGCGGTCAGGCGTTCCGGTTCTTGTCCGCCATCCACGCGACTGCGCCTGCGCTGTTTCAGATATTGCCAACACGGTGGATTTCGAAGCCGCATCAACAAGTTAAATCAGAGCGGCATGACTGCCGGAAACCTGCGCTGTTTGCGGAGAAAGCATATCCGTCCAGCCGGGGCGGCAGGACACTGAGCGTCAGGTGGTGTTCCATGGCGTTCGACTCCGGAAGTCAGCCGCAGCGGCGCGATACATCTGATGCCGACGAGAATGCGAGGACGAGACAATGCCCTGTGACGACCGGGCCGGCGAAACGCCCGCTATGCCTCGCAAGATCATGGTCTCGCGGCACGCCCGGCGGCGGCGAAGAACATCATTACATCACGGCCTCGATCGCCGCAACGGAATGAAAAGAGACCAGGCTTGTTTTGCTGTCGGCGACTGTTCACGGAGGGGGAGACCGTGGCCGATCTCAGCCAACCGCTCGTCAGCACCGCTGCCGGTGCGTCCAATCCCTGGGGCAGCGCCGCGATCCAGGGCAACGCGCTGGCCACCTTCAAGGCCGAGCTGCGGCACGGCGTTGCCTTCGACCTCGGGCTCGGCGCCTACGTCAACCTCGACGCCAAGTTCCAGAAGTACGTCGCCGCCGAGCTGACCGGCCAGGCGATGGCCGAGGTGCGCGTCACCGGCCAGGTGCAGGTGCCGCTGAACCTGTTCGAGGAGATCGGCCTGGCGGTGCGCCTGAAGCTGGCGGCCGAGGCCGCCGCCGGCGTGTCGCTGCGGCTGGGGCTGAGCGCCGGCGAGCTGCTCAGCCTGGTGCAGACCGACCTGCGCGTGCAGGGGCTACCGCTGAAGCTGTTCATGATCTTCCTCGACGAGGCCACGTTCGGCGGCGGCCTGTATGCCAAGGCCGCCGCGTCGGCGATGGCTTACGTCAATCTCGTCGTCAGCGGCCGGGCGCTGCAGGGCCCGACCCAGAACGAGACGCCCGGCTTCAACTTCCTGTTCGAGATGGGCGCCGGGCTGAAGGCGGGCGCCGGGTTCCGCTTCTTCGTCAATGCCGGCATCGGCAGCTTCGAAAGCCTTGTGAGCCGTTCGGTCGATGCCGTCGTCGACGAGGTCGTGGTCCAGATCCTGCAGCACCTGCCCGCGTCGGCCTCGGCCGAGGCCGCGATCACCCGCGCCTTCGCAGCGCCCGCCAAGATCGCGCTGCGCAACGCCTACGAGATCGGTGTGCTGCTGGGCAGCACGACGCAGCCCGTACCGGTCTCCGCCGACGGCGCCAAGCGGCTCGCCCTGCGCTGCTGCCAGGTGATCCTTGAGGAAAGCCAGCGCTACCTGCTGCAGCGGATCGCGTCGGCCGCCGTGCTCGACCTGCAGCGCACGCTGGAGCAGCAGCTTGCGAGCCTCACCGGCGTCACCTGGACCACCGCCAATGACGCCGTGCGAGCGCTGGGCCAGAAGATGACGCAATGCCCGGCCGATCCGTTCGCGGCCGCCAGCCTCTCCTATTGGACCGCGCTCGTGCCGCTGGCATCGCAGGCGCTGGACGCCGTCTCGCCCGGCACGCCGCTGCCACGCAAGCCAGTGGCGCTGCTGTGGGCGGCGATGGAGCTGCTCGGCATCTGCGCCAGGCGCCTGACCGATCCGCAGGCCCGCGCGTCCTTCACGCTGGCCGGACTGAATCCGGCCTCCGCGCAGCAGAGCTTCCAAGGCCCAACCGTCTCCGATCCCGGCGCGGCCATCCGCCGCGAGATCCGCGGCAACACCACGACCGCCCCGTTGCGGCTCGAGGAGCTGATCCAATACCTGGTGGACCAGGGCATCCAGCTCGCCGTCACGGTGCTGCCCGACGTCGCGGTGTACCTCAAGATCTTCCAGGGTCCGGTCGGGGCCACGGTCGCCGATGTGGCGGCCGTGCTGCTCTCGCAGCTTGGTCCGATGAAGACGGACAGCCAGGGCAGCCCGGACGTCAAGGCCAGCCTCGGCGCCCTGGCCGCCGGGCTGTCCGGCTTTCTGGTGCAGACCGTGCGCGGGCAGCTCGCCCCCATCGTGCAGAACCTGGCAGCCGACAACCCGGACCTGCGACTGTACTTCGACGAGGTCCTGGTGCCGTCGCTGAACCTCACGACCGAGCTGGTGTTCGATCGCGTGCTGGCCTGGGACACGCAGCCCGTCGACAAGAGCGCCTTCACCGAAGCACTCTCCAGCGTGCTGGTGATGCTGTTCGGCCGCAGCCTGACGGTCACGGCCGACATCCTGATGACCACCGCCCAGCAGCAGATGCAGGCCCTGCTGCTGGATCTGGCCGACCATGTCGACGATGTCGGCCTGGTGCGCATGCTGACGCCGGTGATGGGCGGCGCCAGCGCCCAGGAGATCGCGGAGACCATGGCCGAGGTGCTGCGGGTCGGCGCCGATGTGTTCGGCCCCCTGCCGCAGGAGACGCGCGCCCATATCCGCAACCTGTTGTACGAGCTGCTGGAGCCGCTGCCCCTCACCGGCCAGGCGGGCTTCGTGGACCAGCTTGCCGACAATCTCTTCCTGCCCGATCCGGCCGGGCTCGATGCGCTTTCCAAGGAGCTGGCCGGGATCGCCGGCCAGCGCTTCATGCAGTTCGTCGCCTTGCTGCTGGTGCGGATCGGCCAGAAGGTGATCGAGGACCTGCTTCAGACGCTGCAGGCGATCCAGGCCCAGGTGCAGCGCTGGCTCGCCGACCTGGAGCATCTGGCACAACAGATCCTGCAGCGACTGGCCGACCTCGCGCGCCAGATCGAGCAGCTGGCGGCCCAGGTTGCAGCTGCCTTCGCCGATGCGCTCGATCAGCTGCGGGATCTCATCCACACGCTGTCATCCGGCCCGGGTCGCAACCAGCTGCGCACCGGCCTGTCGGCGGCGGTGTACGACTTCATCAAGCCGCTGCTGACCGACAACCTGGTCTATGCCGCGCTGCCCGGCGGGGTGAAGCAGGTGGCGCGCAACGCGCTCAAGGGTGCCATCGACGCTGCCCTCGACAATGCCGTGGCCGACCGGGTCTGGGACGCCATCGGCGCGGTGGCGGCCGAGACCGACGACCTGATCGATCGCTTCCGCGACATCGAGCCCGGTGCGAACCTGGCCAGCGAGGTCGCCGATGTGCTGGTGGACTGGTTCGTCGACCGCATCCTGGATCGCATCGGTACCACACCCACGATTCCCATCCGCTTCGACGTGTCCTGGACCATGGACGTGGTGGAGATCGACTTCTCGGGCGTGCATGTCCGCACCAGGCGCTTCGAGCAGGAGATCAACCTCGGCGCGGTCCGGCTGGACCTCGGCTGGCTGGAGCCGACGCTGCGAGACATGATCAAGGGCCTGCAGCTGTTCCAGGGCACCGTCAACCAGATCGCTACGTCGCTGGCCCATGCCTTCGGCCTGGAGCAGGATCTTGACCAGGCGCAACGCGATCGCGACGAGGCGCAGGACGAGCAGCAGCACGTGAACGCCCAGCGCGCCGACTCGCAGGCGCACGAACGCAGCATCCACATCGAGACACCGGGCCACGCAACCGCTCTCGATCGCGACATCCCCGTCAGCATCGCGCTCGACGGTGTGCCGCTGTCGTTCCTCGGCCTGGGCGACAACGAACAGCAGCGCGTCTTCGTCTGGCTCGACGGCGTGCCCGTCGATCTCGACCGGTTCCAGGTGGAGAGCACGCCTGACGGCCTGGCGAATCGTATCGGCGACATCCGCCGCAATGCCGGCGCCTGGGGCCAGCACGTGCTGCCCGGCCTGCGCATGGGCGCTCCGGGCGCAGCGCTGAAGGCGGTGCCCGCCACGTGGGCGAGCGCGCCGGTGCTCGGCGCCAAGGCGCGGACGCGGAAAGGCGGCCGTGCCGCAGCGGTCCCTGTCATCCCGGGCGCAGCGAGCGGTCCAGGGGGCCTTCGCCTGCGCATGACCTTGGACATCGAGGGTCTCGACGAGGGCCTGCACACGCTGCTGGTCGTCATCGCCGAAGGCCAGAGCCGCGTGGAGCAGACCGCCGCGTTCCTGGCGGTGCCGCCGATGGCGGTGAAGAAGCCGCCGGTCCGCGTGCACGTGCCGATGCCCGGCACGGCGCGCCCGCCCAAGGCGCCGCGCAAGCAGAAGGCCCGCTTCCTGTTCGAGCGGGCGGCGCTGCGCCAGGAGGCGCAAGGCCGGCTGCTGCGCCAGGTGCAGGCGCAGAAGATCACGCCACGATCGCGCATCCTGCGCGGGCCGGCGTGATTCGCAACCTTCCCCGAGGGAAGGCGGCGCACGAAATCACCTCTCCCCGCGAGAGCGGGGAGAGGAAGGGGCCCATGCCGCAGGCATGGGAAGGTGAGGGGTAGGAACGCTCAAAGCATGCGCCGGAATACCGGGACTGGACGATCGTACCCCTCACCCTCCCGCGCTACGCGCGGGCCCCTCCCTCTCCCCGCTCCCGCGGGGAGAGGTGTCAGGGAGGAGGAAACGACCATGCCTGACGCGCTTGATCGCGATCTCTCGTTCGCCGACCTGATGGTGCGGATCGGCTATCAGCTGCTGGCCGGCGTCCAGGCGTTCTGGTTCGGCGGGCCGACGCAGAATCCCAACGAGGCGCTGGCGATCGTCGACGATGCCGCGCGCCTGCGGGCGGCACGCGCCTACTGGACCGGCACGCTGGCACCGTGGATCGCCGACCTGTCGCAGCTCGATGCCGCGCCGCCTCCGGCGCTCACGTTCTCCGCGGCGGCGTCCGACCCGGACGTGATCGGCACTGATGCGGGCCGCCGCGGCCTGCACGCCGAGCCCATGCCCGACATCCTGCTGCAGGACCTCGGCTGCATGGTGGCGCTGGACGAGGTCGCCGCCTTCACGGCGCAGCTGGCGACGTTTCCCGGGCAGACATTGCTGTCGCTGATGCGCCAGGTGCTGCAGGGCCAGACCGCATCGCTGACGCGCGAGGTTCAGGCGATCGGCCTGCAGGCCGCGCGGCAGGTGCATGAGCTGGTTCGCCGCTTCGACTACGTGACCCGGCTGAGCATGCTGCCGGCGCGCCACACGGTCTCGTTCACCGAGCTGCTGGCGCTCTACCGCATGGAGGGGAATTGCTGCTGCGCCCCGCCCGAGCTGAGCTTTCCCCATGGCCCCCTGACGCTCACCCGCACGGGAACATGCCGCACGCCTGACGTCATCCGCGACAGAGGCGCCGCTGCCGCCGACAAGTCCGCCAGCCGGCCGGGATGGCTCCTCGTGATCAGCGCCAGCCTTCTGACGACGGGCGCCGACGAAGACTTCCGCCTGAAGCTGGCCCAGGAAAATCTCAACTGGATCGGCGGGCTGGACGCCCTGACGACATGGTCGCTGCAGCCCGGCGACGAGCTGCGCGAGATCGCGGAAGCCGACTTCCGCTCGAACAGCGCGCGTGCGGCATCGCTCACCCGCAGGAGCAGGCTCGCCGTCGTCAACCGGCCGACCTACGACCGGCTGCTCGAGACGCTATGGATGAGCGCGCTCGAGACGCAGGACAGCCTGCCGGCGCTGGGGCCCAGCCTCGATGCCGCCTATGCCGAGCTCAACGAGCTGATGCGCCTGCACAAGGCGCGAGCAGAGCCGACAGCCGCCAATCCCGAACGCCTCTTCCTGCTGAGCGACGACTATGGCAACGCCACGTTCGCTGCCTTGAAGGCGGCGGCGCGCTGGTATCGATCGCGCCTCAATCCGCTGTCCTTGCTCGCCTGGCGTGACCGCGCGGCCGATCCAACGGTGCCGCGCTTTGGTCCGTTCACCGCCTATCTGCGTTATCACCTTGGCGACGTGCTGTTCATGGGGTGCGTGATCCGCGTGCTGAAGGATCTGCTGCGGCTGCGAAGCAAGTGGGAGGCCGAACCCGCCGCTTCCGGCTGGAGGAGCGCGATTCCCGACGCGAGCTGGCTTCCCGCCCTGCTGGACAATGCCGGGTGGACGCAAGGCACGGCGAGCGCGCATGCCGCCGCCTTGCAGGCTGCGGACCGGTTCTGGAGCCAGAACGCCGTCTACTACAATCCACCCGGCACAGGCTTCGATCCGACCCTGCCTGCGGGCGAGCTGGTCTGGCGCACGGTCGGCGTGCAGCAGGCGTGGCGCGCAGCGGGCGGTGTGCCGCCATGGTTCCCGCCCATCGCAGCGCCAGATGCCGTGGCGCTGCAGGCAGCCGATACGGTCAATACCGTGATGACGATCATCCGGGACAACGGGCTGGTGCCGGCCCTCGACGCGGCCCTGGAGTACTCCCTGCAGCGCCAAGTGTTCTCGCTCCCGGCCATGCAGGGGCACAGCAACCTGAAGAAAAGCTTCGCCGTGGCGGAAAACTTCCGGAGACTGCAGCTCTACCTCGAAGCCGCCCGGGACCACGCCGGGCTGGACATCAACGGCGCCTGAAGATCCTGCATCGCGCGGCGGCTGCCCGCCAATCGGCAGATAGCAGGGCGATCGCGTGTCGCACCACGAAAAGAAAACCACAGAGGCACAAAGGCACAGCGCAGCCTTTGGCCGCAACCAAGCGGAAGGACCGCTTCATGGTGAGCCTGTCGAACCATGAAGCGCCGTACCACTGCTCGTGCGACGCCTTCATGGTTCGACAGGCTCACCATGAGGCTACTTAAATCACCGTAACTTGCGAAGATTTCTTGAGGTCAGTAGTACAGAGGCAACACAGAGAGAAAATCATTGCGCGCCTTCGGCGCGCGATGATGTCTTGCTCTGTGTGAACTCTGCGTCTCTGTACTATTGACCTCAAAAATCTTCGCAAGCCGCGGTGATTTGAGCCGGCTCGCTGTCACCCTGAGCGCAGCGAAGGATCTTTTGGGCGGTGCTATCGCACAGGCCCGTCGCTGGCGCATGGTGCGTCGATGGTTCCGGCCGTGCGAGCCGATGGTCCAAGAGATCCTTCGCTGCGCTCAGGATGACAGCGAGCCGGCAACATGCAGCGTGCCCGCTGGGTTGCGGCCAACGGCTGCGCTGTGCCTCTGTGGTTCGTCTTTCGATAGTTCCGCCGGCAACGCCACATGTGATCGCCCTGCGCCAGACGGGGATGGCGCCAGGGATTGCCTACGTCGTGTGTGGCAAGTCCAAAATCCGGCGCGAGGTCATCGACACGATGCCGGCGGCGATCCAGATCGCGCCCGCCACCAGCTTCACGACAAGGCCCGCCGTCCCATCGGCCACCAGCCCGAGGGCGATGTTGAGGACGCCAAGGACCAAGCCGATCCAGCTCATCACCGTGAGCTGGCGCCGGTACTTGGCGACGAACTCGGCATGGTCGCCCTTGAAGTTCTTGCGCATCCAGCCGCCGCGCACCTTGCGGGTCTCGATCGGAGTCCAGATGCACACCACCACCGCCGCCACCAGCGCGATCAGCTCGAGCATCCCCGCCTCCCCTGCTGCACGGCCACAACATACATCGTCATGTAGAAATATAAAATGCGGCTGCGGGCGCGCCGCGCTAGGACCGCGCGGCGCGTGGGGTCGCCGCGCGGTCCAGCACCCGATGGCGGGTGGGGTTCAGGTGGTCGCCACCGGGATATCGCGGCACGAAGCCACAACGGGTTGACGAGAGCGTTACCTACGGGATGCGGCGCCGCGGTTCCCATTAAAACTTCTAAAATAAAATATGCCCGGTGGCGCCGGCTGTGGATCGTCAGGCGCCGGCGGGCTCGATCTGGCCGCGGCGCTGCAGCCACAGCGCCACCATCCAGCACAGCGTCGCCCAGGCGGCGCCCAGGCACCACCCGGCCAGCACGTCGGTGGGCCAGTGCACGCCGATATAGACCCGGCTGTAGCCCACCATCAGGGTGAGGATCACCGCCACGACCAGGAAGAACGGCCGGGCCCGGCGGTCGGTCTCCACCCGGGTCAGCAGGGCGCCCAAGGTCAGGTAGGTGACAGCCGACAGCATGGCGTGGCCGCTGGGAAAGCTGGCCGACAGCTCGACCGGCGCGCCAGGCACAAGATCGGGCCGGGTGCGACCGACCAGCGCCTTTAGCATATTGCTGAGCCCCAGGCCGCCCAGCACGGCGACCAGCACGAACAGCGCCGCGTGGCGCTTGCGCACCAGCACGAGGTAGCTGACGGTGAACACCACGATCAGGCTGAGCACCGCGATGCTGCCCAGCGCCGTGATGTCGAGCGCCACCGCCGGCAGCCAGTGCGGGCCGACCGTGGCGGCGGGATCGCCGGGCTGGCGGAAGGCCAGCAGCACGGCGCGATCGAAGGCGGCGGTCTCGCCTTCGATTACCTCGTCGGCGATCGCCAGGAATCCCAGCAGGCCGCCGGTGACGATGGCCAGGGCCACCAGCAGGCCGACCTCGTCCTTGATCAGCCGCCAAGTGGTCGCCCAGAACGGGCTGCGCAGGATGTTCATGCCGCGGTGATGCCGGCTCACCCGGCGGGGGTCAACGCCCGGATGCAGCGCCGGGCTCGACATGACGGATTGTGCCCGGAAATCTGGACTGCGCTCCCGAGCGCAGCGAGGGTGAAGATGTGTGAATACGTATCCTCCGGGGAGAGGATCAAGCCACAGACCACGACGGCGGCGCAGGGTGCCGCTTTTTGGGTGAGGGTGGATGGCATGTCGGATCTCGGCTTGAACGACGCGCAGATCGAGCAGTTCATCGCCGACGGGTTCGTGCGGATCGAGGCGGCGTTCCCACGCGCGGTCGCGGACGCGGCATGCGCGATTCTGTGGCCCGCGACCGGCTGCGATCCGGACGATCCGTCGACATGGACGCGGCCCGTGGTGCGGCTGGGATACCACGGCCAAGCGCCCTTCACGGCGGCCGTCAACACGCCGACGCTGCACCGCGCGTTCGACCAGCTGGTCGGACACGGGCGCTGGCGGCCTCGAGGGGATCTCGGAACATTTCCCGTACGTTTCCCCGTGCCCGGCGATCCCGGCGACACAGGCTGGCATATCGATGTCAGCTTCGGGCCCGCGGGTACGGATTACTTCCACTGGCGGGCCAATATCGCCTCGAAGGGACGTGCGCTTCTGATGCTGTTCCTGCTCAGCGATGTCGGTCCGCATGACGCGCCGACCCGTATCCGTGCCGGCTCGCACATCGATGTCGCGCGGCAGCTTGCCCCTGCGGGCGAGGATGGACTGTCGCTTGCCGAGCTGGCGTCGAGCGGCTTCGCCGAGTCGGCGGCGCGGCCGGAGGTGCACGCCACGGGCACGGCCGGCACGGTCTATCTGTGCCACCCCTTTCTGGTGCACGCCGCCCAGCAACATCACGGCACGCAGCCGCGGTTCATGGCCCAGCCACCGCTGCATCCGGCGGAGCCTCTGCGCCTGATGCGCGACGACGGCGCCTACGCGCCGGTCGAGGAAGCGATCCGGCGGGCGCTGGCGTAGCCGAGACTGAACGCTCGGGCGAAGTGAGCGCCCGGAATGAGAGGACCGATCTGATCGGCGCTCAGCGATCGAACACGTCCAGCGGCAGCACGGCGGAGACGGTCATGTTGGGGACGTCGACCACCTGGCTGATGCGCAGGTCGACGGCGACGCTGGCCAGGCAATAGGCCTGCTCGCGCGTGAAGCTGTAGGCATCGGCGATGTAGTCGATCATGTTGACCAGCGCGTTGCGCGCCGCCAGCGTGATGTCCTCCGATTCGGCGCGGCCGTCGGCGCGCAGCGACATGCCGGTGGTGGCGTAGTAGCCCTTGCTGGGCGTCACGCCGTGGGCGCCGTGCACGCCGGCGGCGCCGTGATGCGCATGGCCGGGCAGCTTATAGGACGGGTCGCGCTGGCCGCGGCGCCCGGCCTCGCCCTTCAGCACCTCGAAGCGGGCCACGAAGGTGGCCGAGGTCTCGACCGCGGTGCCGCAGGATTCGCCATCGCCCTGCGCGAAATGCGCATCGCCGACCGAGAACAGCGCCCCCGGCACCTGCACCGGCAGATAGAGCGTGGCGCCGGCCGTGAGCTGCTTGATGTCGAAATTGCCGCCGGTTTCGTGCGGCGCGATGGTGCGGATCGCATGGCTGGCGATGCCTTCGGCCGTCGGCACGGCGCCGACCGCGTCGGGCGGCAGCGCCATGCCGCCGCGGCCGGCCAGCTCGGCCTCGCGCGCCACGATGCGCTGCAGCAGCTCGTGCGAGGGTGCCACGCCCATCACGCCCATGAACGGCGCGCCGGCGATGCGCACGCCGGGGAGCTGCTCGGAACGCGCGAAGCCGTCGGCCATCTCCCAATGCACGAGGAACGGCGTGGCGAAGAGATCGCGCAGGAAGCCGAAGCCCGGCAGGATCATGGTGAAGCCGCGGCTGGCCGGCAGGACCTGCTCGATCCTCACCGCCAGCAGATCACCGGGCTGCGCCCCTTCGACATGCACCGGCCCGGTCAACGGATGGATGCGGCCCATCTCGATGCCGGCGAGGTCGGCCGCCGTGGTGCGCGCCGTGATCTGGCCGTCGAGGCCATCGAGCGTCTCCATCTCGACCGTCGAGCCCGAGGCGATGCGCACGGCTGGCGCGATGTCCGGATGCCAGCGGTTGTGGCCTTTGTCGGCCTGGCGCGCCAACGGCAGCGCCGGATCGATGTGGATGTGGTTGTGCGCCATGTGTCCCCCCGCTTTCGCGACACATCGTTGTCTGCGCGGAAGGTGAATGCAATTGAAATGCCACGGCAGGCCGGGAGCCAATGATGACGTCATGCGTTGTCCCGCCATGGCGCCGGTGAACCGACTTGCCGCAAGGCTGCGCGATGCCGTGCACAAAGCCGCCGAGGGAGACATGCGGCGGTGGATCCCGCTGCGCGACATCCAGCGCAAGCTGCGGGTGACCGACGACGCAATCGGCCAGGCGGCTGCGCGCCATGCCGCCGACGAGGGCTGGGTGCAGACCATCGGCGGACGCGACGTGCACAGCGTGCGGCTCACGGCCGAAGGCGTGCGCCTGGGCAACAAGATCAGGATCAGGCTCGAGGCGGATTGAAAGGCACACTACTTTCATTCCGCGAGTAGCCTTCCGTCATCCCTAGCGCCCCTTCGACAGGCTCAGGAGAGGGATCTCCTGCGAGGGATGCACAGCGCAGCCGTTGGCCGCAATCAAAAGACAGGGCTCGCCACGCGCTCGCTGTCATCCTGAGCGCAGCGAAGGATCTTTTAGACCGTCGTTTCGCACGGGCACGCCCCGTCGAGACGACGTACGCCACCATCGTTCCCGTGCCATAGAACCGTTCAAAAGATCCTTCGCTGCGCTCAGGATGACAGCGAGCAGACTCAAATCGCCGATGACAATCTCCCTATCGGCTGCGGCCTGCCAGCCCGAGCAGGGCACCGACGACGAACAGCACCAGGAAGATGAAGAACGGATGCGCGACCGCTTCTTGCGGCCAAGCAACGTAACGGCCGGCGGCGGGTTCCTGTTCGCAGCAATGCCGCAGTCTACCGGATTCTGCGCTTCGTGCAGGACTATGAATGCAGGACGGTGAAAAATGCGCCTCAGGACGAAAGCCGCAGCCACGCGGAGCGCATGGCGCTCATCGCGCTGCCGCGGTGCGTGGCCACCGGCACGGCAGCGACCGCCTTGGCCGATCCTGGCGCCTGCGCCTTGGCCAGGTTCGCGACCAGCTCTTCCATCATCACCAGCACGCGCTCCATCGCGTCCTGCATCTCGGCCATGATGTGATCGGACCATGCCGCATCGAGGCCGGGCACGACCTGGCCGCGCAGATTGGCGCGCAGGGCCTCATTGGCAGCCTTCATCTTGCGTTCGGCATCGGGCACCTGCGAGATCGCCACGGCGTACATGTTGGCGACCAGGTACTCGATGGCCGCCAGGCGCATCTCAAGCTTGAACAGCCGTTCTTTCGTCGTGTCCATCGCGGTCCTCTCGGAGGGAGCGCAGAGAGAATGGATTTGAGGCGCGGAGGCTGCCGGGGGGTGGATAAAAAATGCTACGGCGCAGATTGGTCACAGGACGGGTGGCGCAGCCCGAGCCGGTCATCCCGAGCGCAGTGAGGAGCCGGGTGCCGTGTCTGAAACCTTCGCCTTTGACTCGAGATGACACCGTGATCGCTGTCGGTCGTTCAGCTTCGTTGAAGCGGCCAGATCAGAAACAGGCGCCGCTGGAGCGGCGCGGCCCGACACGTATGATGGTACCGTGTGCGATGGTCTGCGTCCGGCCTAGCAGAGGCAAAGCTGCTAGAGGCTGATGGCGTATCGTCCGTCGAACGTGGCGGTCTCGAACGCAAGCCCCAGCTCGCGCGCGCGATGCCAGGATTGCGCCAGCTCGGCAGACAATGGCGGCCGGGCAATCCCCGCGTATTGCGGGCGGTACTTGTCGCTCGCCGGATCGCAGAAATTGTCGGGATGGTACTGCGCCATCACGTTCACCGGCGCGGCCGGCATGTTCCCGGCGATCCATTCCAGCACCGGGAACGTGCAGCAGTCGACGTGGTTGGGCATCACCAGGTGGCGGATGGTGAAGTCCTCGTCCCATTCGGCGAGCAGCGCCAGGTTGCGCGTCACCGTCTCCCAGTACCAGGGCGTCTTCGCCAGGGACATCGCGCAGCGGCCGGGGCCGAACTTGAAATCGGGCAGCCAGGCATCGATCAGGACGCGCAGGATCTTCATGCTCTCAGGTGTCACGAAGAAGTTGCTGTTCCACAGCATCGGCACATTGAACTTGCCGTTGTAGGCGGCGGCGGCCGGTCTTTCGTCGAAGGCGGAGAAGCGGTCGGCCTTGGTCTGGCGCGCCCGCGCCAGCTCGGCAGGCTTGGGCGTGAAGTCGCGGCCCAGCAGCGCGATGGCATCGACGATGGCGTGCAGGTGGATCACGACCTCGCCGCCCACCCAGTTGATGTTGTGGCAGCCTTCGCGGCGCAGCGTCCAGGCCATCGCCGCGATCACACGCGGGTTGGCCTCCACGCCATTGTCCTTGTCGGTGCTGATGTCGCCGTTCTGGCAGAAGGCGCAGCGCATGTTGCACGAGGTGAAGAAGATCGTGCCCGAGCCCTGGGTGCCACGATAGAACAGCTCCTCGCCGGTGTGATGGAAATGCGCGCTGACACGCGACCCCGCGGCCAGCTTGCAGGCACCGAGCTTCGTGCCCGCGGCGCGATCGACGCGGCAGTCCCACGGGCAGAAATTGCAATGGGCGAGCATTCGGTAGGACAGCGCCCGGCACAGCTCCAGGAGGCTCGGGCCCGGCGCCGGCGTCGGCAGCGGCGCCCCGGCGCGGATCGCCTGCCAGCGTTCGAGGAAGAGCGGCGTGAGGCGGTCGAGCTCGACCCACAGCGCATCCTCGCCGCTGGATGCGAGGTCGAGCGGCGTCGGCAGGGTCGCGGCGATGCGGAACTTGGCGGGGCGATAGTTCTCGGCGACGGCGACATACCACGACAGCGCCCTGCGGATCGCGGGGTCTTCCCAGATGCGCAGCCTGGGCAGGTCGCTCATGGGGCGGCTCGAGTCGTGTGGACGACAGCATAGGCGGAAATGCCCCGGGTGGGAATCGGCCTCGCCTGCTTGCAGATGAGGCTTCGAAGGCGGCACCCGGTCTGTGGGCCCTCACCTTCCCATCGTGCTGCGCACGATGGGCCCCTTCCTCTCCCGCGCAGCGGGAGAGGAGATTCATGAGATCGTGACAGGCGCGCCGATCGTGAGGCCAAGCGCGTGGTCGGCGCGGCCCTGGTTGACGGCGATCTCGACCAGGCCGTTGGAGTTCTCGTACCACAGCGCGGTGCCGGGCGGCTGGTCGCCGAAGGTGCGGGCGCGCGGCAGGGCGCGGCCGCCAACAGCGAGCGTCGCGTCGGGCGCCAGCACGGCGGCGCGCAGGCCGGTCATGGCGTTGCCGTAGTGGTCGACATAGACGATCTCGGCGAGATCGTCGGGCCAGTCAGGGAAACGGTCCGAATCGTCATGGCGCAGGCGGCCGGGCGGCTGCTCGCCGCGCGCCAGCGCCGCGGCCACCGGGGCGAAGAGATCACGGCCATGGAAGCTCGCCGACAGGCGCTCGGGCTGCCAGGAAATGTCCCAGCGCTGCGCCTCGACGGCACGGCGCTGCACCAGCTCGAAGAGGCCGTTGCCGGGACCGACGAACCACTTGCCGTCGGCCACCAGCACCAGCGGCGGCCGCGTCCCGCCGACACCGGGATCGACGACGCACAGGAACACAGTTTCGATCGGGAACCAGGCGGCGTAGGCCGCCAGCAGGTAGGCCGAGGCACGCGGATCTCCCGCCGGTGCGTCGGTGAAGAGGTCGATGATGGCCCGGCCCGGCGTCATCTGGTGCAGCACGGCCTTCATCTGGCCGGTGTACGGGCCGTGCAGGCCGAAATCGGTGAACAGCACGAACATGCGGCGACAATCTCCGGCTCGTCGGACACCCTCGGCAACCAGACCCGGGAACGGCCGGCATGTCCATCATGAAAGCAAATCACACAGACGCACAGGCACAGAGACGGCACAGAGGTAAGACATTGCACGCCTTTGGCTTGGTCGCGTCTTGCTCTGTGCAATTTTGGAAAGCCGGTGCCGGTCACGTCGGCGTGACAACGCAGGCCGCCGGCGGAATATATCAGCAGCACTGCCGTTCTTTCGTTCGCACACGTACGACGCGCGGTCCAAAGGGCCGCTTATGACATCGACAAGGAGATCTGATTGGCCGCGTGGGCTTGCTGATGATACCCCGCGATGTCAAATATGAGTGCGCACACACTTACAATATACTGACACGGGGCCCCCTCATGAGCAGCACCACACCATCCGTATCGCCGCCCCTTGTCGAGCGGGTCGCCGCCTGGCTGCGCGAGCAGGCGCTGACCGATACCGACCTTGCGGCCGTGGTGCAGGGCTGCTGCGAGCGGCTGCAGGGCGCCGGCCTGCCGATCACACGCGTCAACGTGGTGTTCTCGGTGCTGCATCCGCTCTATCGCGCCGTGGGCTTCACCTGGCACCGCGGCCTGCCGCTGGAGGCGCACACCTACGCTCACGCCACCGACGGGGCGCAGCCGGACTACTTCCGCGAAACGCCCTACTACCACCTGCTCAAGCATGAAGTGGAGCATGTGCGCTGCCGGCTCGACACCGACGGGCCGGCCGGCTTCCCCAGCCTTGAGAAGCTGCGCCGCGAGGGGCTGACCGACTACCTTGGGTTCGCGCACAACTTCGCCAGGGCCAAGGGCCAGGGCATGCTGGGCTCGTGGTCGACGGCGCAGCGCGGCGGCTTCAGCGACGGCGAGATCGCGGCATTGCTGGCGGTGCAGTCGTCGCTGGCGATGGCGTGCCGGATGGCGATGCTCAGCGGTGTCGCCAAGAGCGCCCTGTCGACCTATCTCGGCGCCAATGCCGGCGAACGGGTGCTGGCCGGGCAGATCCGGCGCGGCGACGGCGAGACCACGCGCGCCGCCATCGTCTGGGGCGATCTGCGCAACTCGACGCGCATGGCCGACCAGCTCGGGCGCCAGGCCTATATCGACAACCTCAACGCGTTCTTCGACGCCACGGCCGGCGCCGTGGCACGGGCGGGCGGCGACATCCTGGCCTTCATGGGCGACGGCTTCCTCGGAATCTTCCCGTGCGACCGCAGCCGCAAGGAATCGCGCGAGGCCTGCCGCCGGGCGCTGGCCTCGGCGACAGCGGCGATGGACGCGATGAGCGAGACCAACCGGCGGCGCGCCGCCGACGGCAAGACGGCGCTGGGCTACGGGCTCTCCCTGCATGTCGGCAGCGTGCTGTTCGGCAATGTCGGGCTGCCGGAGCGGCTGTCGTTCTCGGTGTTCGGCTCGGCCGTCAACGAAGCGGCACGGCTGGAGACGCTGACCAAGAAGTTCGCGACGCCGATCGTGGCCAGCCGCGCGTTCACGACCGATTGTGGCGGCACATGGGAGAAGCTGGGCCGCGAATGCCTGCGCGGCGTCGACGCGCCGATCGGCGTGTTCCGCCCGGCGCGGCTGCAGGCGACGGCGCTGGCCGGCATCGAAAGCCCAATCCGCGCCGCCAACGACCAGCCCTGCCAGGCGCGCGCGGGACGCCGGCGCGGACCGCGGGCGGCGTGAGCGTCTTCTCCTCTCCCGCTTGCGGGAGAGGAAGGGGCCCATCGCGTCAGCAGCCTGCCCTGAGCCCGCCGAAGGGATGGGAAGGTGAGGGCCCAAGCACGAGGCGCCGAGTGCGTAGGCCCTCACCCGCCGGTTGCTGCGCAACCGTCGACCTCTCCCGCTCGCGGGAGAGGTTAGCTACGCGCGGCGCAGCAGGCGGCCGGGCCTGGCGCCGGTGTCGGCGCCGTGCTCCTGCGTGACGGCGCCGCCGACCACGACGGCGGCGATGCCCTGCGCCTTCTGCACCAGGCGACGGGCGCCGCCGGGCAGGTCGCGCTCGACCACGGGCAGCAGCGGCCGCACGCTCTTGTCGTCGAACACCACGATGTCGGCAGCCATGCCGGGGCGCAGCAGGCCGCGGTCGCGCAGGTCCCAGGCCGAGGCGATGTCGAAGGTCATCTTGCGCACCGCCTCCTCCAGGGTGAAGGCGCCGCGCTGGCGCACCCAGTAGTTCAGCATGTGGGTCTGCAGCGAGGAGCCCATCTCCTGCGCCACATGGGCGCCCGAATCGGAGAAGGTGGCCAGGGTGCGCGGATGCTTCAGCAGGCCCAGCACCTCGTCGGGCCGCTCGTTCACCAGCGGCTGCACGAACACCTGATCCTCGTTGGCCGCCATCAGGTCGAGCATCGCCTCGAGCGGATGCGCATTGCGCCGCCGCGCCAGCTCGCCGACCGAGGGCTCGTCCCAGTCGACGCCCTGCAGGGCGAAGAGGTTGTCGTAGTCGGGCTTGCGCGGGTCGGTGGTGGCGGCGCCGCCGCCCTGGAAGACGTTGTCGCGCGGCTTCATCTGCGCCTCGGCCTCGACCAGCGCACGGCGCGTCTGCGGATCGGCGAAACACCTGACCTGCTCGGCGATCGGCAGCGCCCGCACCGCCTGCCAGGCCGGCAGCACGTCGAAGGGCAGATAGGATTTGGGCGAGAAGATCGCGTTGATCGAGCGCGTGGTGGTCTGGCCCCAGACGCGGGCACCCTGGGCGGCGACGTCGTCGAGCCATTGCGTCTGGTACTGCCAGGGGTTAGGCGCCTCGCCCTGGCGCGTGGCGATGGTGCCGAACATCACCGGCCGGCCCAGCGCCAGCGCCAGCCCGCGCAGGCGCTCGAGGAAGGCGCGCTGGCGCGCCCCCGAGGTCGTGTCGGGCGCGATCTGGAAGATGCCGGCATCCGCCTCGGCCAGCACCGACGCGATGCGCTCGACCTCGGACCAATCGGCGACGCGGCTGGCCACCGGCACGTCGCCCGGCGCGGTGTGGGTGGGCGAGCGCGAGGTCGAGAAGCCCATGGCGCCCGCCTGCAGCGCCTCGCGCACCAGCGCGCGCATGCGCGCGATGTCGTCGTCGGTGGCGGGCTCGGTCATGGCCCGTCGGCCCATCACATACATGCGGATCGCCGAATGGCCGATATAGGCGCCGTAGTTGATGGCCTTGGGCAGAGCATCGACGGTGTCGAGATATTGCGGGAAGCTTTCCCAGCGCCAGTCGACGCCGGCCATGATCGCCTCGGTCGGGATGTCCTCGACAGCGGTGAGGCAGCGCGCGAACCACTCGCGCTCCTGCGGCCTGCAGGGCGCCAGCGCGAAGCCGCAATTGCCCATCACCACCGATGTCACGCCGTGCCAGCATGAGCATGAGCCCAGCGGGTCCCATGCCACCTGCGCGTCCATGTGGGTGTGGCCGTCGATGAAGCCGGGCGCCACGATCAGGCCGTCGGCATCGAGCGCACGGCGCGCCGGCGCCTTGATGCGGCCGATGGCGGTGATGCGGCCGTCTGAAATGCCGATATCGGCGCAAAAGCGCGGGCCGCCGGAGCCGTCGACCACGGTGCCGCCCCGGATGAGCAGATCGAGCGTCATGGCGTTTCCTCGTGCCGTTGGTTGGCCCGATGATAGGGCGGCCCGGGCTGCGCGCAAGACGGCGGCGCCGGCGATCATGCAGGGCCTGCCCTGCGATGCCATGACGTGCCCCGACACGCCCCCGGCCGGCGCTGGCCGGCTTGCCTATCCTGCCGGCAGGCTGGAGGCAGGCATGGGCGCGTGTTACGTGATCAGCAACGGTGGCCGCTGCTGCTATATCGAGTTCGAGACGTGCGCGCCGGCGCCATCAGCACCAGCCAGAACTGGCGCCAGCGGCCGCCCTTCAACAAGAGCCTGCTGGAGAACATCATCGGCACCTGGGTGCGGATCGCGCCCGTGAGCTCGACCTATGGCGGCGCCCGCATCCCGGGCGGCGGCAGCATCACGGCGACGGTCTTCCTGGAGGACCAGAACCACCGCCAGATCATGCAGCTCGACCGCCTGCCGGCTGTCGGCGAGACGGCCAGCGGCGTCATCATCCGGCCCGACGGCTGGCGCGATAAGATCGTGATCGCGCGCATGGCGCCGCGGGTCGACCCGGCGAAAGCCTGGATCGGCGCCGGGCTCAAGGGCGGCGTGACCGTGGTCGCCGGCGGCAAGGAGGCGCTTGTCGGCTCGCTGTGGAACCTGCACAGCGCCGACCTCGGCTTCCCGTTCGTGGCGACGGCCAGCCGCGTCGGCCTGGGCGCCGGCGCCAGCGGCGGCGTGGTGCTGTGCCTGGGCTACGGCTTCGACAGCCCGCAGGGCGCGCTCGGCATCGGGCTGGGCGGCTGGGACTTCAACCTCAGCCTGGGCGCGCGCTGGTCGGCCTGGCTCAAGAGCCAGCGCCTGGCCAATCCCAAGACCGCCGGCGCGCTGGCCAAGCTGATCCGGGCCCTGACCCAGGTGCGCACCTCGCAGATCAAGAGCCTCGACAGCCTGATGCAGCTCACCTCGGGCTTCGTGCACAACGAGGGCATGATCAACCTGTTCAAGAACCTCGTCGGCCTGAGCAACTTCGACGACCGCATGAAATGCCTGATCACCTTCGACCTGCCGGCATCGGGCGGGCTCGAGGTCAGCATCGTCTACACCGACGGCAGCGTGGTGGCGGTCGACGGGCCGTCGGCGGCGAAATACATCGGCTCGCTGCAGCCGGCATCGTACCAGCCGCGCGAGCCCCGCTACGGCAGCGGCAACCGCCCGGCGTATTGACGCCGCCACCCGGCTGCCGGTTGCCAGGACGCCCCCAGGCCGTCACGCTGCGGCCGGCAGAACATGCGGGGAGCGGGGCATGGGGGAGCGGACGCCGTCGCCGGCGATGGCGATGGCGGCGGCACCGGCGCGGTCGGGGCTGTGGCGGGATTCGCGGGGCGTCTACGTGCTGGGATCGCTGGCGGCGACCCTTCTCGAGGCCCTGGTGCTGATCATTGTGGTGTGGCCGGCCTCGGCCGGCTGGGGCGGCGGCGTGCTGCTGGCGCTGATGCTGCTGGGCACCGGCGCGGCGCTCGTGCTCGCGCCGCTGGCGTCGTGGATCGCCTGGTCGGCGACGCCGCCGATGGCCGCCGCCTTGCGGCGCTGGCTGCAGCTGACGGCGATCGCCAGCCTCGTCTCGCTGGCAGTGCTGGTCCTGGTGCTGAGCGCGCGGCGCGCCGCCGACCTATGGCTGTGGTATGCGGCGCCGGTCGCCGGCCTGCATGCCTGGTGGAGCGGGCTGTTCCTGCTGGGGCGGCGGCGCTGACCGGGGGCGTCCCTTCTCCCCGGACAGCATGCCGCAAGCAGCTGAAGCGGCTACGCCGCCTGGTCCTTCCTGAACCCCGTCTTCTTCTTCCAGATCCGTCGCGCCGTCCAGGCGTAGCTGTCGGCATTCTCCAGCCACCGATCGTCGGTGATGACGTCGTTGGTGTTCTTCTCCCACCCCGACATCGGGCGCAGCTTCTTGGTGCGTCCTGGCAGCGTGATCTCGCGCTGGTCGTTGGCCCCGATGATGCCCAGGTCGCGGGCCTCATCGAACTGATCGGCAGGCAGCTTGGCAAACGATCCATCCTTGTAGAGGACGTCCTTGGTGTTGGCGAACTTGTGCGACGCCTCGTGCACGACGGTGCGGGCGACGGTGTCGGGCGGCTCGCCCTTGACATAGTTGAGGTTGAGCTCGATGTCGCCGATCGCCTGCTGCCACTGCTTGTGCCCAAACTCGTCGGTGAACCCGAAATTGCGGCGGATCGGGCTGGCGCCGTCGCGCTTGACCTGCTCGAGCGCCACGCGCGCCTTGGTGGTGGCGCTCATATGCTCGATGATGATGTCGCAGCTGCGCAACGACAGGCCGGTGTTGATGGTCTGGTAGACCCAGCGGATGCGGTCGATGCGGCTGAGCTGCTTGCGCCGCGCGGACTCGTTGGCTGCGTCGATCTCGATATGGAAGTACTTCAGCAGCGCCGGCGCGACGACGATGACGTCGGTGTCCGTGGCCGCCCCTGACGGGTTCACGCGCCAGGCGCTGTCAAAATTCAAGAGCGCCCAGGACGCCGCCGACACCATTTCGGTGGCCATGTCGAGAATGCGCTTCATCTTGTTCTGGAACAGGCCATCGTTGGCCAGCGTCGCGGCCTCGCCGGAATTGACGACCCCGGCGGACGCGACAACCTTGAAGTTGCGGTGGTTGAGCAGCAGCATCTCTCCCCTCCAGTACCGCCCTGACGACGATTTCCTGCGGCACGGCAGGCTGTTTCCGCGGCAGGGCCGGCTGGCGCCATCTTGCGGCGCATTTCGCACTGCGTAAGGCCCCACGTCCGGAAGGCACTGGATTTCCGCGTCTTTTCCTGGAAGATCGGCCGGGAAATTCACCGGCGCGGTGAGCCGGCGGCCAGGGGGGCTCGTGGCGCGGGAGATCGACCGCAAACTGCGACTGACGGCGGCGCTGCTGGGCACCGTCACGCGCAAGGACCTTGCGGCTGCGTTCCGCCGGGTCAACCCGGCAACGGCATTCGACGTCGAGCGCGCCAGCAAATGGCTGCAGGGCCGCGCCCGGCCGCGCGAGCAGCAGGTCTACGAGGACTGGGCCAAGCTGGTCGATCTCGGCCGCGCCGGGGCATGGATCGCCGAATGCGACAGCGAGGCCTTCCTCGACGCGCTCTGCGCCCGCCATCAGCGCGACCCCGACACGCTGCGCCGGCACGCCGACGGGGCCGACGGACCGGCCGGCCATCATCATGAGCACGACGTCTCGCTTGCCGGCATCTACGCCTGCTACTCGCACGCATGGTCGCCGTACTTCCACGGCCGGCTGATCCGCGGCGCGCTGGCGATCGTGCCGGCGGCGCAGCGGCTGTCGGCAAGCTACGCAGAAACCCTGCCGACCGGACGGATGCAGGTGGACGGCCCGGTCACGATCAGCAAGCGCGCCCTGCTCATGGACCTGCGCGACCAGGGCGGCATGCAGTTCCTGTTCTGCCTGTTTCCCCCGACACCGCCGGTCAGCGTGCTGGCCGGCTTCATGTGCGGCGCGACGATCATCGGCCCGCACGCCCAGCCGTCGGTGACGCGCATCGCCATGGTGCGGCTGCCGGCGGCGAGCGCGCGGCTGCGCGATACGGACGCCTATCTTCCGGCCCAGGGGTCGGTGGCCGGGGACCTGGCGGCGCTGGGCGTGTCCGTCGCCAGCCCCGACCTCGCCGACCGGCACATGACTGCCTTCCTGGCCGGCGGCCAGGGCGGCGGCCTCGACCAGATCGCGGCGGATGCCTACGCGGCGCTGCTGGAGGTGTTCGACCGCACGTGGTTGACGGCCGCGGCGGGTTGAACCGCGCTGCGCGCCTTCCTATAGTGAACCATATGGTTGAGCAACAGGAGGAGCGCATGACGAGCCTGACGCAGGCGCCGGTCGCCACGGCCGGAATGCTGATCCGCAAGCCGGTGGCCGAGGTATTCAACGCCGTCGTCGATCCGGCGGTGACGACGCGCTTCTGGTTCACCAAGGGCAGCGGCCGGCTGGAGGCCGGCAAGACGGTGCGGTGGGACTGGGAGATGTACGGCTTCGGCATGACCATCGACGTGAAGGCCGTCGACCAGGACAGGCGCATCGTGATCGCCGGCTTCGGCGACGCCACGGTGACGTGGGACTTCACGCCGCGCGCCGACGGCACCTACCTGTCGATCACCAGCACCGGCTTCACGGGCGACGGCGATGCCCAGGTGAAGGCGGCGATCGATTCGACGGAAGGCTTCACGTTCGTGCTGGCCGGGCTGAAGGCATGGCTGGAGCACGGCATCGCGCTGAACCTGATCGCCGACAAGTTCCCCGACGGGCTGGCGGGGAAGTGATTCTCCCTACGGCATCACGCCTTCGGGCAGGGCGGCGCAGTGATCGAAGATGGCGCCGGGGCGGGTGAGCCAGACCTTGTCGCGCTGGGGATGATCGACGATGTGGCGCAGCGCCTCGCGCAGGGCGCGCAGGCGATAGGGCTGGCCGAAGATCATGGTGTGCAGCTCGATGCCGCACACCAGCGGCTGCTTCGCCGACTGGCGCAGCATCTCCTCGAACTGGCCGACGATGAAGGCGCAGAACTGCTCGGGCGTGTGGTGGCGCACCAGGATCTGCGGCGAATCGTTGATCTCCAGCGAATAGGGCACCGACATCAGCCTGCCGGCGCGGGTGCGCAGCCAGACCGGCTGGTCATCGCAGGGCCAGTCCATCAGGAAGTCGAAGCCGGCTTCCTTCAGCAGGTCGGGCGTGACGTGGCTCTGCGACATCCACGGCCCCATCCAGCCGCGCGGGCGCTGGCCGGTCTTTTCCTGGATGCGGTCGCGCACATAGGCGATCAGGCGGGCCTCGTCGGCCTCCCACATCTGGCCCTGGCGCTCGGCGTTGGTGCGGCCGTGGCCGATGAACTCGTCGCCGCGCGCCACGATCGGCGCGATGATGTCGGGGGCGTAGTCGAACACCGTGGTGTTCACCAGATGGCAGGCAGGCAGCGCCAGCTCGTCGAGGAGATCCAGCAGGCGCCAGACGCCGACGCGGTTGCCGTAGTCGCGCCAGGCGAAGGTGCGCGGATCGGGTGGCGGCAGCTCGCTCGACAGCGCATGGCCGATGCCGGCGCTGTAGGCGAAATGCTCGATGTTGAGCGCGACATGCACCGCCAGGCGCTTGCCGCCGGGCCAGTCGTAATCGGTCCGCTTGACGATCGGCGAATAGTCGTAGCGCCCGTGATGCGGGATGCGCAGCATGCTCGTTCCTCCGGTCATCGGTCGGTACGAGGGTATTCAATTGTCATTCCGAGCGCAGCGAGGAATCTCCTGCGAATGGAGACTCCATAATCGGAAGATCCCTCGCTACGCTCGGGATGACCGACTGGACCAGGCACAATTCCGAGGAAGGCATGACCGAACCGCAGCCCACGGCGATCCACCGCCAGGACTACACGCCGCCCGACTACCGGATCGAGACGGTCGACCTCGAGTTCGATCTCGAGCCGTCATCGACGCGGGTCAAGGCGCGGCTGGCGATCACGGCGGCGCATGACCGCAGCGGCGGCGCCCGCCCGCTGGTGCTGCACGGCGATGCGCTGGAGCTGGTGTCGGTGGCGCTCGACGGGCGCGTGCTGGGCGCCGGCGACTATAGGCTCGACGACAAGGGCCTCACCATCGCCGCGCCGCCGCCGGCCTTCACGCTCGACATCGAGACGCGGATCGATCCGGCGG
This sequence comes from Vineibacter terrae, assembly GCF_008039615.1. Taxonomy (GTDB): domain Bacteria; phylum Pseudomonadota; class Alphaproteobacteria; order Reyranellales; family Reyranellaceae; genus Vineibacter; species Vineibacter terrae. The sequence goes on from NZ_VDUZ01000043.1 coordinate 59,120, forward strand.
CCAACACGCAGCTCTCGGGGCTCTACGTCTCCAGCAACGTGTTCTGCACCCAGTGCGAGGCCGAGGGCTTCCGCCGCATCACGTACTTCCTCGACCGGCCCGACGTGATGGCCACCTACCGCACCACCATCCGCGCCGACCGCGCCGCCTATCCCGTGCTGCTGTCCAACGGCAACCTGGTCGAGCAGCGCCAAGTCGAGGGCGGCCGCCACGTCGCGGTGTGGCACGACCCCTTCCCCAAGCCCAGCTACCTCTTCGCGCTGGTCGCCGGCGACCTCGCCTGCAACGAGGATCGCTTCACGACGCGCTCGGGCCGCGACGTGACGCTGCGCATCTTCGTGGAGCACGGCAAGCAGGCGCGCACCGGCTACGCCATGGACTGCCTCAAGCGCGCCATGCGCTGGGACGAGGAGCGCTTCGGCCTGGAATACGACCTCGACCTGTTCAACATCGTGGCCGTCAGCGACTTCAACATGGGGGCGATGGAGAACAAGAGCCTCAACGTCTTCAATGACAAGTACATCCTGGCCGATCCGGAGATCGCGACCGACGCCGACTACGCCGGCATCGAGACCGTGGTGGCGCACGAGTATTTCCACAACTGGACCGGCGATCGCATCACCTGCCGCGACTGGTTCCAGCTCAGCCTCAAGGAAGGGCTGACCGTGTTCCGCGACCGCGAGTTCTCGTCCGACATGCGCTCGCGGCCGGTGAAGCGCATCCAGGACGTGCGCAGCCTGCGGGCGCGGCAGTTCCCCGAGGATGCCGGCCCGCTGGCGCATCCGGTGCGGCCCGACTCCTACATCGAGATCAACAACTTCTACACCGCCACCATCTACGACAAGGGTGCCGAGGTGATCGGCATGATGCAGGCGATCCTGGGCCAGGACGGCTTCCGCAAGGGCATGGACCTGTACGTGCAGCGCCATGACGGCCAGGCCGTCACCTGCGACGACTTCGCCGCCGCCATGGCCGACGCCAACGGCGTGGACCTCGGCCAGTTCAAGCGCTGGTACAGCCAGGCCGGCACGCCCGAGCTGGCGATCGAGGGAAGCTACGACACGCGTGCCGGCGCCTACGAGATGACGGTGACGCAGCGCTGTCCGCCGACGCCGGGCCAGCCCGACAAGGCGCCGATGCACATCCCCCTGGCCATGGGCCTGCTCGACGCCCAGGGCCAGGACATCAGGCTGCGGCTGGACGGCGAGACCGCCGATGCCGCTGCGCCCGGGCGCGTGCTGGCGGTGACCGCGCCGCGCCAGACCTTCCGGTTCGTGAACGTGCCGCAACCCAAGGCGCTGTCGGTCAACCGCGGCTTCTCGGCGCCGGTCAACGTCACCCTGGCGCAGGGCGGCGCCGAGCGCGCCTTCCTGATGGCGCATGATTCGGATGCCTTCGCGCGCTGGGAGGCAGGCCAGCAATTCGCCACCGACCTGCTGCTGCGCCGCGCCGGCGAGATCCAGCGCGGCGCACCGACGCCGTTCGATCCCGCCTTCGTCGAGGCGGTCGGCCAGATCCTGCGCGACGAATCACTGGAGCCGGCGTTCGCGGCCGAGGCCATCGCGCTGCCGGGCGAGGACTACATCGCCGAGCGCATGGACATCGTCGACGTCGAGGCGATCCATTCAGCGCGCGAGGCGCTGCGCCAGGCGATCGCCACCAGCCTGCGCGCCGACCTCGAGCGCATCGTGGCGGCCAACGCCAGCCCCGGACCCTACACGCCCGATGCGGCGGCGGCCGGGCGCCGGGCGCTGCGCAATGTGGCGCTGGGCTACCTCGCGGCATCGGCGGCGGAAGCGCCCGGCACGGCCGACCGGCTGCTCGCCGCCTATCGCGCCGCCGACAACATGACCGACCGCATGGCGGCGCTGCGCCTGCTGGTCGATCTCGACGGGCCGCAGCGGCAGGCGGCGCTCGACGATTTCCACGACCGCTTCCGCGACGATGCGCTGGTGATCGACAAGTGGCTGGCGCTGCAGGCCCTCTCGGCGCTGCCCGACACGCTGGCGCGCGTCACGGCGCTGCTCGGCCATCCGGCGTTCGCGCTGGAGAAGCCCAACAAGGTGCGGGCGTTGATCGGCAGCTTCACCGCCGGCAATCCGCTGCGCTACCACGCCGCCGACGGCTCGGGCTATGCCTTCCACGCCGACCGCACGCTGGCGCTCGATCCGATCAACCCGCAGGTCGCGGCACGCCTGCTGGCGCCGCTGGGGCGCTGGCAGCGCTTCGATGCCGGCCGGCAGGCCAAGATGAAGGCGGCGCTGGCGCGCATCCTGGCGGCGCCCAAGCTGTCGCCCGACGTCTACGAGATCGCCTCGAAATCGCTGGCGTAGGCGCCTGGGAGCGCCGGCTTCCAGCCGGCACCGGCGCGACGCGCCGGATCATGAGCCGGCTGGAAGCCGGCGCTCCCAAATCACGCCAGGACCTTGGAAACGTCGAGCGTGACCTGGTAGTCGGCGTAGCCGCCCGACGACGCACGCGGGGTCTTGCCCGAGCCCGGCACGCCGACGCTTTGGGCGAGCCGGTCGGCGTGCGCGCGGAAGTTCGGATTGGCCTGGTCGCCATAGAACGTGAACGTTGTATATCCGGCCTGGCGCGCCAGGGTTGCCGCTGCCCAGATCATGTAGCGATGGCCGGCACGGGCGTCGGCCAGTGTCGACGACGGCCCTACCAGGATGATGGCCGCGACACGGTAGACGATGCCGCTGCCGGTGTTGTCGATGCGTGCCCACAGGCATCCAGGCCCACCATAGGCGCCGATCCGCGCAGCCACAGGGTTTCCACCGACACCGGGCGGACGGGGTGGGGGTGGCTTGGCCATGGAATTCTCCCTTGTGTGGGCGCTCACATATTTCTAGCACGAACGCGACAGCGCCGCATCTATTCCCGCTGCTTTTCATGCGCGGGTCATGTAAGAGCCTTTCACATGAGATGGTCAGGCGATGGATCGGGCGAGCGGCGCGGCTACCACCACGGCAATCTGCGCGAGGCGCTGATCCGTGCCGCGCTCGATCTGATCGGACAGAAGGGACCGGCGGGCTTCACCTTCGCCGACGCCGCGCGCATGGCCGGCGTCAGCTCGGCGGCACCCTACCGCCACTATCGCGACCGCGACGCGCTGCTGGCCGACGTGGCGCGGCGCGGCTTCGAGCTGTTCACGGCGGCGCTGGCGCAGGCCTGGAACGAGGGGCGGCCCGAGCCGGTGAAGGCGTTCGAGAATATCGGCCGCGCCTTCCTCGCCTTCGCGCGCCGCGAGCCGGCCTACTACGCCGCCATGTTCGAGGCCGGCGTGGCGCTGGATTCGGATCCCGATCTACGCAAGGCGGCCGACGACGCCTTCGCGGTGCTGCGCGGCGCATCGGAGACCCTGTGCGCCGCGGCGCCGCCGGCCAGCCGGCCGCCGGCCCTGATGATGAGCCTGCATGTCTGGGCGATGTCGCACGGCATCGCCTCGCTGTTCGCGCGCGCTGACGCCGGACGGCGCGCGCTGCCGATGTCGCCCGAGGACCTGCTGGAAGCCGCCGTGCTGGTCTACCTGCAGGGGCTCGGCCTGGTCGGCGGCGCGGCATCGCACGGCACCGCGCCGGGCGGGCGCTGGTAGAAATTTATGGCGACGGCTTGACAGCAGCCGGCGATCCACCAATTATGTGAATGTAATAAACATTAACATGAGGAGCAGGTCGATGGGCGTCACAGCAGCTCTCGACAACATCCCCCGGGGCGCCTGGATCGCGTTGCTGGTGGTGAGCTTCGTCCTGTTCTGGCCGATCGGGCTGGGGCTGCTGATCTACTTGAAATGGAGCGGACGCATGGGATGCTGGAAACATCGCGGTGCCGATCACTGGCGCCAGCGCGCGCAGGACAGCATGCAACGCTGGTACCGCGCGCAGGGATCGAGCGGCAACCGCGCCTTCGATGAATACCGCGACGAGACCCTTCGCCGCCTCGAGGAGGAGCAGAAGGAGTTCAAGGACTTCCTCGAGCGCCTGCGCCACGCCAAGGACAAGGCCGAGTTCGACCAGTTCATGGCCGACCGCCGGGGCCGCGGCGATCAGGGCCCGGCGCCCGAGCCGCAGGCCTGAGCACCTGAGACCAGGCCGCGCATCGCCGCCCCAACGCCACGAGGCGCGCGATGCCGGCCACCCGCAAAGCCCGCGCGCTGGGCGTGCATCATGTGGCGCTGGCCGTCGGCGACATCGACGCGGCGCTGGCCTTCTACGGACGGCTGTTCGAGTTCGCGCTGCTGGACCGCAGCGACGCCTGGGCCTTCCTCGATCTGAGCGACCAGTTCCTCGTGCTGCAGAAGACGCCCCCGGACAACGGCCGCGACGGCAGTCATTCCGGGGGCTGTCAGTTCGGGCTGGTGGTCGACGACAAGGACGCCGTCCTGAACGCGCTGGCCGATGCCGGCATCACGCCGATGCCGGGACAGCTCGTGCACTTCGTCGACCCCTGGGGCAACCGCGTGCGGCTGGTGTGCTACGACTGACGCCGCGCTACACGAGCACTGACCCGCGCTAGTTCTGCTGGCCGACGGATCGCTCCGGCAGCTTGTAGCCTTTCGACTGCAGCAGCTTCTCCAGCGACGCGATCGCCTGCGCCGCGTTGGGGCCCGAGCACTGGTTCTGGGCCGAAATTGTTTCCATGCTCGGCGTCGAGTCGGCAAGGTAGCGGTTGTACATCGCGGCGAGCCTGGCGCAGTACGCGGCATCGCCGGTCGTGGTCTGCTGCTGCGCCAGCGACGGCGACGCGGCAAGGATTCCCAGGCCGAGCGCGAGCAAGCCCGTCCGGATGACGTGATGATGGTCCATGATTTCCTCCGCAATTCGGCGATGCGACCACAACGGGTCCGGCATCGCTGAGAGAACGGCTGATGCGATCGCAAGCCGACGCCGCCGTTCGCGCGGATTCATGTCGCCCCAAACCTGTCTCTCCCTGACGCAAGGCGGGTGATACGCCGTGCCGCGCGCATTGCGGCAATGCCGCCGCGGCGATCACAACTTCTCGATCAGCCGCAACGAAGATGTCGCCGCGACAGCGATCAACCCGCCATCGGACTCGTGACGCCAACGTGATGGCGGCACGCCACGATGCGAGCGGCCCCGATGCTTGCTCGCCGACATGCCGTTGCGCCGCTCACAGGATCTCGACTGGGGTAGCGAAGACATAGCCCGTGCCACGCTCGGTCCTGATCAGCCGGGGCTCGCTCGGATTCGGCTCGAGCTTGCGGCGCAGCCGGAGAATCTGCACGTCGATGGAGCGGTCGAACACGTCAGCATCGTGCACGCGGCTTGAAGCCAGAAGCTGCTCGCGACTGAGCACGCGCTGCGGCGCTTCCAGAAAGGCCACCAGCAGGTTGAACTCGCCGCGCGTCAACGGCATCGCCTCGCCGGACGGCGCCGTCAGGCGGCGCGTCCGCAGGCTGAGCTCCCAGCCGGCGAAACGGTAGCGCACGCGCCTGTCGTCGGGCCTGACCTTCGGTGCCGCATCGGCGCGCCGCAGCGCCGCGCGGATGCGGGCGAGCAGCTCGCGCAACGAGACCGGCTTGGTGAGATAGTCGTCGGCGCCGAGCTCGAGGCCGATCACCCGATCGACCTCGTCACGGCGATGGCCGCTCAGCACGATGATGGGCAACGACGAGCGCGCCCGCAGATCGCGCACGAGCTCCAACCCGTCTTCGTCGTCGAGCTGGACATCGAGGATGACGAGATCGACGGGACTTGCCTTGAGCGCGCGCGCCATCTCGCGTCCACTGGCGGCAGTGCTGACGCGGAAATGATGTTCGCCCAGGTAGTCGGCGATCATGTTGCGGATCGCCGGGTCGTCGTCGACGGCAAGGACGTGCTTCACTGGCGAACCTCGGCGCTCGTCCAGCGTTCACAACGCAGGGGCTGGTCGGAGGTTGCCTTGACAATAACCCCGTTTCGGCTTGCGGCCGGCGCATGGCTGGTCGCCGCAATCCTGGGCCCGCTGCTGGCGTGGACGGCGGGACATGCGGACCCGCCCGCCACGGGCAGCGAAACCGCACCGATCACGCCGGTACCGCACCCGGCGGGGCTCGATGCCGCCAAGGTGAAGCTGGGCGACAGCTTGTTCCATGACAGGCGCCTGTCGCACGGCGACGTCATGGCCTGCGCCGAGTGCCACCGCCTCGATGCCGGCGGCGACGACGACCGCGCCCATGCGATGGGCAGCGACGGGCGGCCGCTCGACTTCAACGCGCCCACGATCTTCAATGCCACGCTCAGCTTCCGCTTCAACTGGCGCGGCAATTTCCGCGCGTTGGAGACGCAGAACGAAAGCACGCTGCGCGACAGGCGCCTGATGAACGCGTCATGGGACGAGCTGCTGGCGAAGCTGAATGCCGATGCATCGTATCGCGCGGCGTTCGACAACGCCTATCGCGGTCCACCGGCGCGGGCGCATGTGCTGGATGCGCTGGCCAGCTTCCAGCGCTCGCTGCTCACCCCCGACGCCCGCTTCGACCGCTACCTGCGCGGCGAGGCCGACGCCATAACCACCGAAGAGAAGCGCGGCTATGAGCTCTTCCGCGCCTATGGCTGCACGGCCTGTCACCAGGGCGTCAATATCGGCGGCAACCTGTTCCAGAAATTCGGCATCTTCGACGATCCCTTCGCACGACGCGCCCGGATCACGGCGGCCGATCTCGGCCGCTTCACCATCACCGGCGACGCTCGCGATCGCCACGTCTTCCGCGTCCCGAGCCTGCGCAACGTCGCGCTGACCGCGCCCTACTTCCACGACGGCAGCGCCGAGACGCTACCGGAGGCCGTCGAGGTCATGGCCCGCAGCCAGCTCGGCCGGACAGTCGAGGCGCAGGACATCGACCTGATCGTGAAATTTCTCGGCACGTTGACGGGCGACTACCGGAGGGTGCGATGAAGCGCATCGGCAGGACGGCGCCGGTCGTTGCCGCCCTGCTCGTCGCCTTGACCTGGCTGCTGGTGCGCAGCGCCAGCCCGGATCCCGTCCTCCACGAGCGCACGCTCGATGCGCTGCGCATGCTGTCCCTCAACAACGCCGCGCTGCATCGCGACGTGCTGCGGGCACGCGCCGGCCTGCTGCGCAACTACGATCCGCTGGTGCGATCCGTCGACGGGCTGCGGGGTGCCGTCATCGATCTGCAGACGCTGGGCACGGCTCTCGATGATTCGGCCGGCGTTGCCATCAACCGGCAGCTCGAACGCCTGACGGCGGCGGTGGACGAGCAGGAGGCCCTGGTCGATGCCTTCAAGTCCAGCAACGCCCTGCTGCAGAATTCGCTCAGCTATCTGAACCATGCCGCCCATCAGCTCGATGCGCCGCCGCGGCGCGCGGAAGGCGAAACGAGCAGGGCAACCGGCATGCTGGCCAATGCCATGCTCCGCTTCACGGGCGAGCCGACGCCGGAGGCCGCCGCCGACGTCACGGCGGCGCTCGGCCGGCTGGCGGACCTGCCGCCGTCAGCGGGCGGAACAGACGTGCAGCCGCTGGTGACGCACGGGCGCCTCATCGTCGCGACACTGCCGGATGTCGACGGCATCATCACCCGGCTGCTGTCGTCACCGACGGGCGAGCGGGCCCAGGCGCTGCAGGATCTCTATCTCGATACGCATGGCCGGGCCGCGGCCCGTGCCACCACGTTCCGCCTGCTGCTCTATCTCGCCGCCGTGGTGCTGGCCGCCTGTCTTGGCCACCTGTTCTTCCGCCTGCGCATCAATGCACGCACGCTGCGCGAGCGGCTGGCCTTCGAGAACCTGATCACCGAAACCTCGACCCGATTCATCAACCTGCCACTTGATCGCACGGCTCAAGGCATCGACGACGCCCTGGCGCGGCTGGCGGACGGTGCCGGCCTGGACCGCGCATATCTTCTGCTGGGCGTCGAGACCGGCATGGGCGTGGAGGCAGCTCACGGCTGGTCGCGTCAGGGCATTGCGGCGCTCTCTGCCGACTGCCGCGACATGCTTCTGGCGACAGGCCTGCGCTGGCAGTTGCCCGGGCACGACCGTCAAGGCTGCATTCACGTGCCGTCCGTCGCGGCGCTGCCGGCCGGCCGTGAGCGCGCGGCGCTCGTGGCCTGCGACATCCGTTCATGGACATGCGTGCCTCTGGGGCGCACCGGCAACCGCATCGGCCTGCTGGGCTTCGACATGACTCGGCGGGAACGGCAGATGGCCGACGACGACATCGCGCTGCTGCGCATGGCCGGCGAGATGTTCGTCAGCGCGATCGAGCGCGAACAGGGCGCGGCACGGCGCGCGGCACTGGAGATGCAATTGCGCCAGGCGCAACGCCTGGAAGCCCTCGGCACGCTGGCCGGCGGCATCGCGCACAACTTCAACAACATCCTCAGCGCCATCCTGGGCTATGCCGAGATGGCCCTCGCCCACCTGCCGCGGGACAGCCGGACCTTCGGGCATGTGCGCGAAGCACACCGGGCCGGCGAGCGCGCCCGCGACGTCGTCAACCAGATCCTGACCTTCAGCCGCCGGGCCGAGCGCCGCCACCAGCGTGTGCCCCTGAAGCCGATGCTGGACGACGCCATCGCCTTGCTGCGCGCCTCGCTGCCGGCGACCATCGAGATCCATTTGCGCGCCGCCAGCGCGGACGCAACCGTCATCGGCGACGAGGCGCAGCTGCAGCAGGTGGTGATCAACCTCTGCACCAACGCCGCCCATGCGATGGACGGCCGGGGCATCGTGCCGCTGGAGCTCGACAGCATCACCTTCGATGAAGCGGCCGACCTGTCGCACGGCACCGCAGCGCGCGGCCGCTATTGGCGCCTGCAGGTGCGCGACAGCGGGCACGGCATCGACCCGGCCACGATCGAGCGGATCTTCGAGCCCTTCTTCACGACGAAGGCCGTGGGGCTGGGCACTGGTCTGGGCCTCGCGAGCGTGCATGGGATCGTCGCCGACCATGGCGGCGTGCTGAACGTGCGCAGCCGGCCAGGCGCAGGCAGCACGTTCGAGGTCTATATTGCTGCCGCCGATCCGGGCGATCGGCGCAATGATGAGGCGGAACCGCCCCTGCCGCGTGGCCATGGCGAGACCATCCTGCTGGTCGACGACGAGCAGCCGCTCGTGGCGCTCGGCGAGGAGATGCTGGCGGAGCTCGGCTACGAGCCGGTCGGTTTCGACAGCGGCAGCGCCGCCCTGGCGGCCTTCGGCACCGACCCGCAGCGCTTCGACCTGGTCATCGCCGATGAGGTGATGCCGGCGATGACCGGCTCCGAGCTGGCGCTGGCCGTGCATCGCCTGCGACCGGATATCCCATTCATCCTCATGTCGGGCGGCGTCATGCCGGCCGAAGCCGATCAGACGCACATGGTCGGCATCTGCGCCTTCCTGAAGAAGCCGCTTGCGTCGTCGGACATCGCCCGGGCGGTGGCCCGCCATCTGCCGCCGCGGGCATGACACACAGATGTCCTGGTCTGATTACAGGTGTAACCGAAATCTCCGCGGCTGAAATCGCCACGAAATCCCACCCGCCCATATCGCTTGCCATGGACTGCGCCAACCCTGGTCACAGGAGCAATGCCCATGAGCAGCCTGGATGCCATCGCCCCCGGCCGTGCGCTTCGGCGGGCCCGGCCGGCTGCATGGCTCGTGCGCCGGCTTGCGCGCTTGCAGGCCTATGCCGAAAAGCACCGCAGCATCGATGCGCTGCTGGCACTGGATGATCGCCTGCTCGCCGACATCGGCCTGAGCCGCGGCGCCCGCATATATGTGGCGCAGCATCGCCGCCTGCCCGATCGCAGGACCGATGCGGTGTGAGCAGCAACGCAGCCGCTGACGGATCCGACCTGGCGGCGACGGCTTCGACCGCCGCCCCTGAGAACGTCACCTATCGAGCTCATCATCAAGGATCGAGGTGCGACCATGCTTCGACGAGACATCGAGAACGGCCGGCTGCGCTACTCCTGCAACTGCGGCTGGATCGACCTGGGCCACGCCAATCCACGGCGCGGCGGTCCTCACATCGGCGCCCAAAGCCTGTGGGACGAGATCTGCAGAGAGGCGCAGCCCGCCTATCGCGCTCGCAAGGATCCCAATCCGATCGAACGGGTCGGAAAGGATCTCTGGCAGGACTTCAGACGCCACCTGCCGCCGCCGCACCGGAATCTCCTTCCCGACCCGGGACCCGGGACGTGGAAGGATCCCTACAGACTGCCCAACGGCCAGGAGGGATTCCTCGTCACGTACCGGCAGGAGATGTCCCTTCATATCGGCCGACAGCGGACCTATGTCGTCAGCCGCGGACTGACGATCGATCAGAAGAAATCCGTGGCGCTGGCGATCTTCATCGAGGTCACGTTCCTGTTCGAGGGGCTGCAGGCGGCGTTTCCCAAGCTGGGGATCCCGATGTACAGCGGCTTCAGCGCCGAGGACCTGGTGTCGAACCTGCTTGGCTTCTACGTCGCCGTGGACGGCGTGAACCCGCATGACCTGCCGCGCATGTGCGGCCAGCTCGGCAAGGAAGAGTCCTACAGCATGTGGGATCGGCGGTTCTACGGCTACCCCTGGGAGCTGATACAGAACAAGCGCTTCATCCCGAAGCTCATGCCGAATCCGGGCAAGCCTTGCGATGGCCAATCATGTCGGTTTCCGCTCAGGTTCTCCAGCATCGTGCCGGCCCGGAAGGGAGTCCTCTTCCAGGACTGGGCCTAGGCTCAGCGCACGCGCGTCCAGGTCTCGGAGCGGCCGAACAGGGGAATGCCGACATAGCCGCGCAGGCGCAGGGTGCCGTCGGGCTGCAGCGCGAGGTTGGCGCGATAGGTCTTGCCGTCGTCGGCGCTGTAGACTGTGCCTTCCTCGAATGCGTTGGGATCGCTGGTCGGCTTGAAGTCGTAGAGGAACACCATGCCGAGCGTCTTGCGGCTGCGCAGCGCCGGATCGGGATTGCGGAAGTCGACGGCCTGTTCCGGCACTACCGGCTTGTCGTCCGGCCCGGTCGGATCGATCAGCTTCACCACCCGGCCGCATACCGGACCGCGCCCTTGTGCTGCACAGGACCAGATCTCGACATGCGCGCTCTGCTCCTGCGTCAGCCACACGCCGTAGACCGACGGACCATCGGCGCGTGCCAGCTCAGGCGCGACCGCAAGCGCGACGGCCACGCCCAGAAAGGCGGCGACCGCTGCAGCTCGTCGTTTCATGCGGACCTCCCGGATCGGACGCGGCATCGATGATGCTGCATCCTCCTCCACGCGCCCACAATGAACCTTACGGCGGCGCTGGCCGAGGGTCGCCAGTGAGGCCCGCATGCACGTCAAGGGCGCGCGCCATCTCGAAGACGTGAGTCGCGATCGTGGCGACACGCGCGCCCCATGCACGGGCGAAGGTCGCCGCAACGTGGCGACGATGCAACGGCGACTCGATCGGCAGCGATTCAACTCGCGACAGCGCGCTGCATCCGGCGTCAGCTCATGGTCTGTATTCGACCGACCATTCGCGCGCATCGTCGTGTGCGGCACGCACCAGGCGCTGGACTGCACGGTCGTGCGGCTGGGAATAGCGGCAGAGCGGCCACCACCGCAGCCACCTGTCGCGATGGCCCGACGGCACCTGAGACCGCTCCGTCTCTGCAGGGTCGGCGACTTGATACGCAGCGCCATCGGCCTGGAGCGCGACCATGACGGAATCCTTATGCATGTTCAACGAACAGTTAACGGTGTACATATAGAACGGAGACGCCGTGTTTCAAGCCCGGCACCGAGACAGACATTTGCTGACTGTGGAGATTTGAAGCGGCTTCGTCTTCTCAATCGCTGTCGGCGGAAACTTTGAAAACGGCTTGCTGGACAGCATATCTGCGATATTGTAGGCAATATAACTACATGTATCGAAAGTCCAATGGAAGAAACTGTTTCAGCCGCGGATGCGAACCGCAAATTCTCTCTCATCCTGCGCGGCGTGCGCGAGGGGCACAGCTATGTTGTGACCAGCCATGGGCGGCCCGTGGCCCGCATCGTTCCCGCCGACAAGCATGAGAGCGTGGTTTCAGGGGCGCGTGCGGCGCTGCTGTCGCGTCTCGAACGCCAGCCTGTCGTCAACGCCGGGCGCTGGACGCGCGACGAACTTTACGAGGACGAGCAGTGAAGGTCGCCCTCGACACGAACGTTCTCGCCTATGCAGAGGGCGTCAACGACGACGGCAGGCGCGACGTTGCCCTCGAGCTGGTGCGCGGTCTTCCCCAGGAGGCCGCTGTCATTCCCGTTCAGGTCCTCGGCGAGCTGTTCAATGTGCTGGTGCGCAAGGCTGGCAGATCGCGCACCGATGCGCGGGAAGCGCTTCTGGCGTGGCGCGACAGCTTCGCGGCGGCCGAGACATCGCCCGAAGTCATGCTGACCGCCGCCGACCTTGCGATCGACCATCGTTTCGGCATCTGGGACGCTGTCGTGGTTTCCGCCGCCTCCCATGCCGGTTGCCGGTTGCTTCTGTCCGAAGACCTGCAAGACGGCTTCACATGGGGCGGGGTGACGGTTGTCAATCCATTCGCATCGCCGCGTCATGTCCTGCTGGAATCGCTGCTGGAAGGCGGCGCTGAATAGAGCCAACCCATCCTGTTTGCCGCCGATGCTTCGCGACGGCCGCACGGCATTCGCTTCCGGTTCCTCGTTGCCGATGCGCTACAGATGCAGCACGGCCTTGCCGGTGAAGTGGCGCGCCATCAGTTTCGCGGCCACGTCGGCGATCTCCGTCCAGGGCGCCTCGATATCGATCTGCGGCGCAAGCTTGCCGTCGGCGATCAGCCGCGCCAGGCGCGCGAGTCCGGTGCTTGCCGTCTCGCGCTGCAATTCCTGCCCGAGGAAGAGGCCATAGAGCGTCGTGCCGCCGCCGCGATAGAACCGGCCGGCATCGAAGGTCGTCTCGGCCGAGAGCGAGGCGCCGAACAGCACGCAGGTGCCGCCCGACGCCAGCAGGCCCAGCGCCGCCGCCAGCGAGGCGCCGCCCACCGACTCCAGGATGAGATCGAACGGCCCCTGCGCCGTCGCGGCGTTCGCATCGGCGCCGATGGCGACAACATCGGCGCCGAGCCGCCGCACCAGGGCCTCGTCCCGCTCGTTGCGGACCACGGCGACCACATGCGCGCCCGACAGCCGCGCAAGCTGCACCGCGAAGGAACCGACGCCGCCGGTGGCGCCGCCGACCAGCACCGGCCGGCCCAGCAGCAAGCCGCCCCTGGCGAGCGCGTGCAGCGCCGTCAGTCCCGCCACCGGCAAGGTCGCTGCCTGCGCGAAGCTCACGGCATCGGGCAACGCGGCCAGCGCCACGGTCGGCACGGCAACGAGCTCGGCCCATGCCGCCTGCGGCAGCATGCCGACGACGCGCGTGCCGACCGGCGGCCCGCTGCCATCGGCCGCTTGACGCTCGATCACGCCGGCCAGATCCCAGCCCGGCCGCCAGCCATCGGCAGCCCCGTTGAGCGCCGTGCGGGTCTCGCCGCGATTGAGCGAGATCGCCGAAACCCGCACCAGGGCCTGTGACGGTCCGGGCTGCGGCGCCGGCAGCGCGCGCAGCACCAGCTTGCCGGTGGCGGCGTTGTCGACGACGACGGCGCGCACAGGCTTGCCCTCGGATGACATGGCCATGCATAGCCCTCCCTGGTCGGCGATAAGTGTTCACTGAACATTAAGATGCGGCCGGGCGGCTTTCAAGCCGCTTCGGACCCGGCAAGCGCCGCGGCGTCACCCGGCGCGGCGCAGATGCCGCGCGTCGCCGCCGTCAGGGAAGCCGGCGGCGTCGGAATCTCGCGGCGCGGACGGGTTCCTCAGCGGCTGCAGCAGCAGCTGGTCCAGCCGCGAGTCGCGGACGGAGCGGAATATCGGCAGGCCGATCGTCATGCCGTCGTGGCCATCGGCCGGCTGCGCCCGGTAGGTGCCGAACACCCTGTCCCACCAGGGCAGGTTGAAGCCATAGTTGCTGTCGGTTTCCGGGCGCCGTATCGAATGATGGACGCGGTGCATGTCGGGCGTCACCACGATCCAGCGCAGGACGCGGTCCAGCGCCATCGGCAGCCGCACATTGGCGTGGTTGAACATCGACGTGGCGTTGAGCGTGATCTCGAACAGCACCACGGCGGCGGCCGGGGCGCCGATGGCCACGATCACCGCCAGCTTCACGGCCATCGACAGCAGGATCTCGAGGGGATGGAAGCGGCTGCCGGTGGTGACGTCGAAATCGAGGTCGGCATGGTGCATGCGGTGCAGCCGCCACAGGCCTGGCACGGCGTGGAACAGCACATGCTGCAGGTAGACGGCGAGGTCGAGCAGCACCATCGCCGCGACGATCATCGCCCATGGCGGCAGGCCAAGCGCCGGCAGCAGGCCCGCGCCCTGCCCCTCGACCACGAGCGCGACCACGGCGGCCGTCACCGGCAGCAGCCGCAGCAGGGCGGTGTTGAGCACGACGATGCCGAGATTGCCGGGCCAGCGCACCCAGCGTGTCACGCTGCGCTGGCGGCACGGCAGGGCCGCCTCCAGGACGGCCATCAGCACGAGCACGGCGACAAAAGCCGTGAGCCGGATGGCAGCCTCGTGGGCAAGCAGCGTTTCAGTCACGTCCATGGCACCTGCGACCGGCTTGACGTGGCGCGCCGACCGGCTGAATATTCAAATGATCTATTGAATGAAAGACCATGAGCGGACCTGAGTCAACGTCCAACCCCAAGCGGGCGCTCTACGACAGCTTCGCGGCCGTCGCCCAGGCGCTGGCGCACGGCCATCGGCTGGAGCTGCTGGAGCACGCGGCGCAGGGCGAGCGCAGCGTCGAGGACCTGGCGGCGGCGGCCGGCCTGAGCTTCGCCAACGCCTCGCAGCACCTGCTGCTGCTGCGCCGCGCCGGCCTGGTGCGCTCACGCAAGGACGGCAAGCGGGTGCTGTACAGCCTTGGCGGCCCTGACGTGCTCGATGCGGTGGCGGCGGTCAGGCGCATCGCCGAGCAGAGCGTCGCCGACGCCCGCGATGTGATCAGCCGCTACTTCCAGGCCCGCGACGGCCTGGAGCCGGTATCGCGGCAGGAGCTGGCGGCGCGCCTGCGGCGCAAGGCCGTGACCCTGCTCGACGTGCGGCCGCCGGCGGAGTTTGCGCTCGGCCGCCTGGCCGGCGCGATCAACATCCCGCTCAAGACATTGCTGCGGCGGCTCGATGAGCTGCCGCGCGGCAAGGAGATCGTCGCCTACTGCCGTGGTCCCTACTGCGTGCTGTCGTTCGAGGCGGTGGCGCTGCTGCGGCAGAAGGGCTTCAAGGTGCGGCGCCTGGAGGACGGCTATCCCGAATGGAAGGCGGCAGGGCTGCCGGTGCAGGCCGGGTAGCGGCGCTTGCGCGAAGCTGTCACCCCTCGCTGCGCTCGGGATGACAGCGTGATGACTAGTCCGAAGTTACCCCTGAGGGAATTGAGCAAGTTGTTGTGATCGCAGGGATTTGTTGACTGCGAAGTGTTTCGTGCTGCCTACAGCGAGGGTGTCAGGTCGAGCAGATCGAAGGCGCGTTGCTGGACAT
>NZ_VDUZ01000044.1 GCF_008039615.1 Vineibacter terrae
TGGACAGCGCCGAGCACGGCGCTACGCTCACACGGCAAGGGACCGCCATCAAACCACAAGCGCCCCTTATTGCCCTCCATTTTCCCCTTGATAACCGGTAGGAGGTCCTCGCTGCGCTCGGGATGACGGCAGCGACTCACTTTCCATCGATAGCCGGTACTGACCAGTGATCGCTCAGACGATGCGGCTTGTTTCGCCGTGTGGTCAGTGTGCCAGCGCCAGGCCGGGACGCTTCCAGTCGACGGCAACCAGGCGGCCGCTGTTGGACAGTGTGATGAAAGCCGTCCCCATGTCCGGTCCGCCGAAGCAGATGTTCGTGGTGTAGAGGTCGGGCATCGAGACCTGTTCGACGAGATCGCCGTCCGGCGAGATGACCGAGATGCAGCCCTTGAACAGGGTTGCGACGCACACGTTGCCGCTGGCCTCGACCGCCAGGGAATCGAAGAGCTGATAGCCGGGCAGGCCGGCGATGAGCTTGCCGCCATTGGGCGACGGCCACGGCTGCCTCTTGATCTCGCCCGGCCCCGTTATCTCGAAGGCCCACAGCCGGCCGGTGGGGCTTTCCACGACATAGAGGCGGTCGCCTTCGGGCGACAAGCCGATGCCGTTGGGATGGATCATCGGGTGGATGACCTCCTTCAGGAGCGATCCGTCGGCCTTGGCATAGAAGACGCCACCACGATCCTGATCGCGTTGGCGGACCTTGCCGAGATCGGTGAACCAGAACCCGCCATGCCTGTCGAACACGATATCGTTGGGGCCGCGCAGCTTGATGTCACCGACGCCGGTGTAGAGCGTTTCAACGGCGCCGGTCTGGAGATCGACGCGTTCGATGCGGCCGCCGCCATAGTCGTCCGCCTGCAGGACGGGCCGCAGCAGGCCGCCTTCCTCGTGCCATTTGAAGCCGCCGTTGTTGCAGACATAGCACTTGCCGTCGGGTCCGATCGCCGCGCCGTTGGGACCACCGCCGGTCCTCGCGACGATTTCCTGCCGCCCGTCCGGCCGCACGCGGGTGAGCGTGCCGCGCTCGATCTCGACCAGGATCACCGAGCCGTCCGGCATCCAGATCGGGCCTTCCGGAAAGCGAAGGCCCGATGTGATTTCCCTGATGACCGTCATGGGGTTTCCTTCCCGACAAGGGAGCGCCGCATCCGCTAGTCCACCGAAATCCGCGCTTCCTTGACGACGCGGGCCCACTTCCTGGTCTCATCGGCGATGAACGCACCGAAGGCCTCCGGCGTGCCGCCGACCAGCGTCGCGCCGGTGTCCTCCAGCGTCTTGCGGACATGAGGGACCTGCAGCGCCTGGTTCAGCGCCGCGTTGAGCTTGTCGATGACGGGCCGCGGCGTTCCGGCGGGCGCGACGATGCCCATCCAGCCCTCGACCACGACATCGGGCACGCCGGCTTCGGCCAGCGTCGGAACGTCGGGCAGGCCGCGGGATCGTTCCGGGCCGGTCGTGGCCAGCGCGCGCAGAGCGCCCAGCTGGATGTGGCGGATCGACACCGGGATGTTGTCGAACATCATCTGCACCTGTCCGCTCAGCAGGTCCTGCTGTGCCGGCGCGCCGCCCCTGTAGGGCACGTGGACGATGCTGGTGCCGGTGGCGAGCTTGAACAGCTCGCCCGAGAGATGGGTCGAAGTGCCGTTTCCGGTGGAGGCGTAGTTCAGCGTGCCCGGCCTGGCCTTGGCCAGCGCGATCAGCTCCTGCGGCGTCCTGGCCGGCACGCTGGGATGCACGACCAGCACGTTCGAGGATGTCGTGACCTGCGCCACGGGCACGAAATCGCGTTCGAAGTCGTAGGGCATGTCCTTGAACAGCGACGTGCTGATGGTGTTCCCGATCAGCGACATCAGGATGGTGTAGCCGTCCGGCTTGGACTTCGCGACCAGGTCGCTGCCGACATTGCCGGCCGCACCCGGCCGGTTGTCGACGATGACGCGCTGGCCGAGGGTCTGCGACATGGCCTCCGCGACCACGCGCGCGGTGACATCGGTCACGCCGCCCGGCGGATAGGGCACCACCAGCCGCACCGGCCTGTCGGGGAACTGCTCGGCTGCCGCGAGGCTGGCGCACAGCGTCAACAACGCCGACATCACGCCGGCCAGCACCGCTCTCGACATTTGCCGTTCCCTCACCGTTTCGTTCGTGCTTCCCGGTGGCGTGGCCGCCACGCCCGGCGTCAGCGCGTGACCTTGATGCCGGCCTTTTCCCGGTCCCAGATTTCGGACAGCCGCTGCTGCGCCGCCTCCTGGAGCCTGAACTTCTGCACCTTCTGGGTCATGGTCTTGGGCATCTCCGCGACGAGCTCGAGGAAGCGCGGCACCATGAAATAGGCCATGTTGTCCTGGCAGAAGCGGATGAGCTCGGCCGGCTCGACCGTCATCTCCGGCCGCAGGACGATCGTCGCCATCACCTCGTCTTCCGCCATCTCGGCGCGCACCGGAAAGACCGCGACCTCCCCGACCGCCGGGTGGCGCGAGATGATCTGCTCGACCTCCCACGCCGAGATGTTCTCGCCGCGTCGCCGCATCGCGTCCTTCTTGCGATCGACGAAGTAGAGATAGCCGTCCGGGTCGAAGTAGCCGCGGTCGCCGGTGTGGAACCACAGGTTGCGGTACGCCTTGAGCGTCTCCTGCGGCATGTTGTAGTAGCCCTGCGCGGCGATCCACGGCGCGTTGGCGCGCAGGCAGATCTCGCCGGCCTCGCCCGCCGGCAGCGGGAAATCGTCGTCATCCAGGATGGCGACCTGCATCTCCGGTCGCGGCTTCCCGGCGGAACGGGACTTCTCCGGCGGATGATCGGGCGGCAGGACGGTCGCGTTGCCGTAGTCCGTCAGCGAGTAGACCGAGGTGAGCTGCAGGTTGAAGCGCTTCGCGAACTGCAGCCCGAACTCGGGGATGGGCACCATCGTGGTCTGGCGCAGGATGCCGTCGTTGTCGTCGGGACGTTCTGGCTGCGCCCAGAGGATGTTGACCATGGCGCTCAGCAGGTTGAACTTGGTCGCGCCGGCTGCGCGCACCTCCTTCCAGAAGTTGCTCGCCGAGAAGCGCCGCGACAGCGCCACCGTCGCGTCCGCCACCAGCCCGGGCAGGCAGCCGCCGAGCAAGGCGTTGCCGTGAAACAGGGGCAGGCAGACGTAGAGGATGTCCTCGCGCTGATAGCCGAAGAAGCCCACGCGCGCGATCGGCGCGCTGAGCGCGTTGCAGTGGGTGAAGACATTGCCCTTGGACGGGCCCGTTGTTCCGGAGGTGTAGAACAGGCAGAAGCGATCGTTGAAGCGCACCTCCGTCGTGATCGGCGTGTCGGCGCCCGATTCGAGTTCCGCGTAATCGGTGACGGGAACGGCGAAACGCGATGCCAGCGCCGCGGCGACGGGACCGTTCTCGTCGAGCACCACGGCGCGCCTGACCGCGGGGCATTGTGCCTGCACTGCAAGGAAGCGGTCGACATAGCCTGCTTCCAGCACGATCGCGACGGCGTCGGACTGGTTCAGGAAGTAGGCCAGCAGCTCGCCCTTGGCAGCGGTGTTGATCGGAATGGACACGCCGCCGAGCTTGCCCAGCGCGAAGTAGAGCCACAGGATCTCGGGCCGGTTGTCCAGCACGAGGGCGACGTGATCGCCCTTGCGGATGCCGAGCGCCTGAAGCCCGTTGGCGACGCGCGTCGTGATCGCATCGACCTCGCGATAGGAATACCGGCGACCTTCGAAGAGCAGATATGTCTTGTCGCCATTGCGCGCCGCCTGTCGTGCCAGGATTCTGCCCATCGTCCGGTCGCGGACCGGGATCGGCTCAAGCTCGCGCAAGCTCGTCATGGATGCGCTCCCTTTCCCTCTATCCGGGCCCGCGGGTTCCGGACGGCGGCATCCGCCCGGTGCAATCACGAAGGCAGGCAGCCGTCCGTGTGTGGGGCTCCATCCCGGGCCATGATGCATAAGGCTGTAGCTGTTTCAATATAAAATACCGGGTTTCAATATTCGAAACATATGCCGTGACCCTGCCGCGGCTTTGAAGTTGCTGTTGCCAGCGCCAGGTGTCGGACCTACAGTATGACCGAATAATGGAAGATCATTCCATATAATGGAACACAAGGTACAGATGGGAGACCGTTCATGACCATCCGTCGTCTCGCGACATGCGCAGCTGCGCTGGCGTGTCTTTGGATGCCGGCCGGGCCGGCAAACGCCGAGGCGGGCGTCACCAAGGATGAGATCGTGCTGGGCGGCACCAACGCCCTGACCGGCGCGGTCGCGGCCGTCTGCTACGGCGTCTCGCACGGCTCGCTGGCGCATTTCAAGAAAGTCAACGAGCAGGGCGGCATCAACGGCCGCAAGATCCGCTACGAGCTGCTCGACGATGCCTATTCGGCGCAACGCGCCATCGGCAACACGCGGCGCCTGATACAGCAGGAGCAGGTCTTCGCGATCTTCGGCGGCTGCGGCACGGCGACGGCCGCGGGCGTCCTGTCGATCGTCGAACGCGGCGATGTGCCCTATCTGTTCCCCTATGCCGGTCTCGACAAGCTGGTCGATCCGCCGAAGAAGCACATCTTCGGCCTGCTGCCCCTCTACCCGTCGCAGTACACGACCCTGCTGCCATACGTCATCGCGCAGTCCAAGCCCAAGACGGCGGCGCTGCTGTCGAACAACATCGCGGGCGCCGACGAGATCCGTGCCGCGGTCAAGGCGATCCTGGCAAAGGCGGGAGTCGAGGTCGTCCTCGACGAGCTGATGGAGGTCACGTCGCCCGAGCGGGCGGCTTATGTGCTGAAGGTCAAGGACAAGAATCCCGACCTTCTGGTGCTGTCGGATACGGCGCCGGGCGGCGCGCGCCTCTTCATCGAGCTGGAGCGGCAGAACTGGAAGCCGAAGATGGTGACCGGGATCTCGACGTTGACCGACGAATCCTTTCTGCGCGCCGCCGCCAAGCTTGCGGAAGGCCAGCTGATCGCGCCGGGCGTCGTCCTGCCGCCGACGGCAGCGCAGTCCAAGAGCTGCGTCGAGGAGCTCGCCGCCTACAACAAGGACATCGCGCCGAGCCACTTCACCATGTTCGGCTGCCTGGTGGCCCGCGTCCTGGTCGAAGGCCTCAGGCGGGCCGGTCCCGACCTGACGCGGGAGAAGCTGATCAGCGCCCTTGAGAGCATCAAGGAGTATGATACCGGCATCAGTGGCAAGGTGAGCTTCGCGCCGAACCGCCGCATGGGCATCGATTCGGTCTACCCGATCGGCGTGCAGAACGGTCAGTTCAAGATCCTGGGCGAGCCGCTCGTGGTCACCCGGTGAGCAGCGGCGACAGGCGGTGACGGACATGTATAGAAAGACTGCGGTCGTCGGCATCGGCCAGACCGAGTTCTCACGGGATTCCGGGCGTACCGAATGGGAGCTCGCGCTCGAGGCGATCCTCGCCGCGGCCGCCGACGCCGGCATCGAGCCATCCGAGATCGACGGCATCGTGCGCTATGCCTACGACAACGTCACCCAGGCAATGCTGGCCCGCACGCTCGGATCCAGGGACATCCGCTGGTATGGCGAAATCCCGTTCGGCGGCATCGCCCAATGCGGTGTCGTCGCCCAGGCATCGGCGGCCATCGCCGCCGGCATTGCAACGACGGTCGTCGTATACCGGTCCCTGAACGAACGATCCGGCGTGCGCTACGGCCGCGCCGAGCGCAATATTCCGTCGGACGGCGAATTCGTCCATGCGGCAACCGACAGGTCGCCGGCGGGGCAGTTCTCCGGCCCCTATGGCTTGCATGTGCCGGGCCAAGTCATGGCGCTGTGGGCCCGGCGCTATGCGTACGAGGCCGGCATCACTGTCGAGCAGCTGACGGAAGCGCTCGGCGCGGTGGCGGTCCAGCAACGCAACTACGCCAATACCAATCCGGCGGCCATGATGCGCGACCGGCCGCTCGACCGCGACGCGTATCTGGCCGGCCGCATGATCTCGGCGCCGCTGCGGCTCTACGACTACTGCCTCGAGTCCGACGGTGCGGCGGCCATGATCATCACCTCCGCCGAGCGTGCCCGCGCGCTGCGGCCGGATCCGGTCTACGTGCTGGCGGCGCAGCAGAGCCTCTACCGCCATTCGGAGCCGATCACGGTCTACGCCGCCGACCTGACGACATTCTCCGGCCCCGGAAACATCGACAAGCTCTACGCCGACGCGCGTGTCAGGCCGCAGGACATCTCGGTGGCCGAGTTCTACGACGCCACGTCCTTCGCCGGCATGACCTGCCTGGAGACGTACGGCTTCGCCGGCCACCTGACGGCCTGGAAGCACGTGCTGGACAAGGGCATCGGGCCGGACAGCCCTGTGCCCGTCAACACGCATGGCGGACATCTGTCGGAAGGCTACATCCATGGCCTCAACCACCTGACGGAGGCGGTCCGGCAGCTGCGCGGCATCGCCGCGAACCAGGTGCCCGGTGCCGAGGTCGCGCTGGTCGGGTGCCATGGATCCAGCTCGGCGATTTTTGGAAGGTGATGCCGCATGCTGATCGTGCCGAAGGCGGACGCGCTGACTGAGCCCTACTGGCAGGGTGTGAAGGACGGCAAGCTGCTGCTGCAGAACTGCCGCAGCTGCGGCCTTGCCTGGCATCCGCCGACGCCCATCTGCCCGGCGTGCCAGGCCAAGAACTACGAATGGCGTCCCGCCAGCGGGCGCGGCACCGTCTACAGCTTCACGGTCGTGCACCACGCCGCGCATGTTGCGGTCGCGCGGAAGGTACCCTACCTCGTGGCGCTGGTGACCCTGGAAGAAGGGCCGCGCGTCGTCAGCAACATCCTGAGCTGTCCAGCGGAGCGGGTGCAGGTTGGGATGCCGGTCACGCTGACCTTCCAGGAGATCTCGCCCGGCGTGGTGCTGCCGCAGTTCGAGGCGGCGCAGAACCTCAGAACATGAACTGGCCGCCGTTGACGTGCAATGTCTGGCCGGTGACGAACGAGCCGGCGTCGGAGGCGAGATAGAGGCAAGCGGCGGCGATGTCGCCGACCTTGCCCATGCGGCCGACCGGGATCTGCTTCCATGGCGATCCCGCCCTCCTCAATCGGTGCCGAGATAGGTGCGCATCAGATCGCCTTCGGCACGCAGCGCGTCCGGTGTGCCCTGGAACGCGATGTGGCCATTGACCAGGAGATAGACGCGATCGGCGACCTTGAGCGTCTGATGCACGTTCTGCTCGACCAGCAGCACGCTCAGTCCTTCGGTCTTGATGGTGTGCATCAGGTCCATCAGCTGATGCACGATGCGCGGCGCCAGGCCGAGCGACAGCTCGTCGATCATCAGCAGCTTGGGGCGCGCCAGCAGGCTGCGGCCGATCGCCAGCATCTGCTGCTCGCCGCCGGAGAGCATCCCGGCGGGCTGGTCGCGCCGCTCGGCCAGGACGGGAAAGAGCTCGAAAACGCGATCCAGGCCACCGCTTTTCCTCACGCCGCCGCGCGCATAGGCACCGAGCTGCAGGTTCTCGATGACGGTCAATTCCGCCAGCACGCCGCGCCCTTCCGGCACATGCGAGATGCCTAGCCGCACCAGCTGATGTGCCGGGCGGCGGGAGACATCGTGGCCGTCGAAGCTGATGCGTCCGGCGCGCGCGGACAGCAGGCCCGAGAGTGTCCGCAGCAACGTCGTCTTGCCGGCGCCATTGGCGCCGAGAACGGCGACGATCTCGCCGGCGCCGGCTTGCAGCGAGATGCCGTGCAAGGCCATCATCTCGCCATAGCCGACCCGCAGGCCCTCGGCTTGAAGCAGCATCGATCAGGCCTCCGTGCCGATATATGCGGCCACGACCTGCGGATCGGTCTTCACCAGGGATGGGTCGCCAAAGGCAATCCTGCGGCCGAGGTCAAGCACGGTGACCGCGTCGGCGATGCCCAGGAGAAACTCGACATGGTGCGTGATCAGGAGGATCGTGACGTCCGTGCTGCGCTGCAGCTCGCGCAGCGTCCGGCGCAGCCGCTCCATTTCCGCTTCGTTGAGCCCGGCCGTCGGTTCGTCGAGCAGCAGCAATCTTGGGTCGATCGCGATCGCACGCGCCAGCTCGACTGCCTTGCGCATGCCGTACGGCAGGCTCGCGACGAGCCTGTCGGCAACGTCCGACAGGCCGGTGAACGCCAGCGATTCCAGCGCCCGCGCGCGCGCCTGGCGCTCGTGCCGATTACGCCGGCCGAGCAGAAGCATCTCCTCGAGCAGGCCACCGGGATGGCGGGCATGCATTCCCGCCATGACGTTCTCAAGGACGGAGAGCTCGCCGATGAGGCCGAAATTCTGGAACGTGCGGGCAATCCCCATGCCGGCGATGGCATGGGGCGGTGCTGCCAGCAGATCGGCCCCCGCAAGCCGGATGCTGCCGGCCGTCGGCCGGACCAGGCGCGTGATGCAGTTGAGCAACGTTGTCTTGCCGGCGCCGTTGGGTCCGATCAATCCGTGCACGGACTGGGGCCGGACGAGCAGATCCACCCCGCTGAGCGCGGTCACGCCTCCGAACTGGACAGAGAGGCCTTGGATTTCCAGGAGATGGTCGGTCATTCCCGCACCGCCGCCGGCACCGGCTGCGGCCGCAACCGGCGGATCGCGCTCTTGGCCATGCCCAGCAGCCCGGACGGAAACAGCGTCGCGACAAGGCAGAAGATGAGGGCGTAGATGATCTCACTGAGATTCTGCGCCGACTGCGTCAGCTCGGGGATCAGCACGATGAACAGAGCGCCGAGGATCGGCCCGACCAGCGTGCCGGAGCCGCCGATCATCACGGCCGCGAACATGTTGATCGACAGCTCGGGCGTGTAGGTTTCGGGTGCGACATAGGTCGTTACCAGCGCCAGCAGACTGCCGGCGACCGCGCCATAGACGCCGCTCAGCATGAATGACAGCATCTTGGCGCGCAGCAGGTTGATGCCGAGGCTCTGCGCGACGATCTCGTTGGTGCCCAGGGTGCGCAGCGCGCGGCCTGTCTTGCCGGTGGCGATGCTGTGGGCCCAGAACACGCCGACCACGAAGATCGCCAGCACCATGTAGTACAGCGGCCGGCCGCCCCAGGCGCGCGCCAGCGCGGTCTCCGGCATGAACAGGCCCTGCGGCCCGCCGGTGAGGTCGAACGCCTTCACAACATGAAAGAGCATGTAGCCGAAGGCGAAGGTGACGATCGCCAGCGAAAAGCCGGTCAGACGCAGCGACGGCAATCCGATCAGAGCGCCGACAGCGATCGCTATGACCACGGCCAGCAGCATGGCCGGCAACAGTGGCCAGCCCCAGCTGATCGTCGCGACCCCGGTGGCGTAGGCGCCGATCAGCATGAAGCCGCCATGACCGAACGAATAGATCGAGGCCAGCCCGATCGGGATGTTCAGCCCGACGGCGGACAGGGCGAAGATGAGCCATACGCTGATGACGTAACGGGGATAGGTGCCCAGCCACAGCGGTGCGATGGCAAGCGCCGCGACGGCGATCAGGGCGAATGCCCAGCCTGAGGTTTTGCCGGGCATCAGACGCGCCCCCGCTGCACCTTGCCGAGGATGCCGGCCGGCCGCAGCAGCAGCACGAGCAGCAGGACCATGAAGACGAACGGCTCGCGCATGTGGATGGAGATCGCCACTGCCGCGAAGGATTCGGCGACACCGAGTATCACGCCGCCGACGAGGACGCCGGCGAAGCTGTAGAGCCCACCCATGATGGCCGCGGTGAATGCCTTGAGGATGTAGGGGCGCATCAGGCTGGTCTCGAGGAAGGAGATCGGCGCGACCAGCAATCCGACGATCGCGCCGATGGCGCCCGCGATCAGCCAGACGGAGAGCGCAATCCGGCGGACGTTGATGCCTTGCAGCGAAGCGACTTCCGGGTTGATCGCCACGGCCCGCATCGCGAGGCCCAGCTGGGTGTAGCGGAAGAACAGCAGGAACGCCGCGGCCATGATGATTGTGACGCCGACCGTGCCGAGCTGGTCGTAGCTGATAGAGAAGCCGAGCACGGGCACCGTTTCGGGACCGAACACCGTCGGCACGCGGTAGGGTTCCAGGGCGCCCCAGGCATAGACGGAGACGGCATAGATCAGCGTGTAGAAGCCCAGCGTCCGCACCGTCATGTTGAGATGGCCGGCATTCGGCCGGGGGCGCAGCATGATGAGGTAGACGGCGCCGCCGATCACGCCCGACACCGCAACGGTGATCAGCCAGGACAGCCACAATGGCAGGTCCAGCGGCAGCACCCCCATGAGGAGGATGAAGCCGGCGAACATGCCCAGCTCGCCCTGCGCGAAATTCGCGACGGCGGTCGTGCGGAACACCAGGACGATGGCCAGACCGAGAAGGCCGTAGAGACCGCCGTTCAGGACGCCGTTGATGATCGTGGAGGCAAGGAGCTGACTGCTCATCGATGATGCCTCGAGCTGGCATGATGCGTGCGTGCCGTGCGGCCGGTTGCAAACACGTCTTGCGTTTCCCTGAACGTCGTTCCATTATATGGAACGACCTTTCGAATAATAGATCCTAGGCCGTCAGGCTACACGTGGCAACTTGTTTGGGGGACATCACCGATATGGCGCGCACGCCGGCGAAATCGAATCTGTCGAAGAAGTCGCGAAAGATGCCTCGCCATCCGCGGCGCGACCTGGATCTCGAAGGCAGCGACCCCCGGATCGTGACCACGCTGGCCCGCGGCCTGCGCGTGCTGCGCGCCTTTCACGCTCACGACGAGCAGCCCCTGGGCAACAAGGAGCTGGCCGAGCGGACGGGCTTGGCGAAGGCGACCGTCTCCCGCCTGACATACACCCTGACGCAGCTCGGCTTCCTGTCTCAGGATGCCCGCAGCGGCGCCTATGCGCTGGCTGCCGGCGTGCTGGCGCCGGCCTACACGTTCCTGTCGCGTCTCGATATTCGGCGCGTCGCGCGTCCCTACATGCAGAAGCTGGCGATCCAGCCCGGCGTGACCGTCTCGCTGGCGACGCGCCACGAGCTGAGGATGACGGCGATTGAATCGGTCGTCGCCGAATCCGTGGTCCCGCATGCCGGCCTGTTCGGGGGCCGCGCGCCGATCGCGCGGACCGCCATCGGTCACGCCTATCTTGCCGGCCTCAAGCCCGACGCGCGCGAGCAGCTGATGGCTGAGCTGCGGGACCACTATGCCGGTGATTGGGCGACGATCGGTCCACGCATCCAGCGCGACATCAGGACGATCGAGAGGAAGGGCTACTGCGTCGTGCTGGGTGAATGGACACCGAGCATCAGCGGTGTCGCCGTTCCCATCGTTGTCGACGACGACGGATTGGTCCTGTCGATGAGCGCGGGGGGGCCGGCCAAGCTGCTGTCGGCCGACCTGCTCGAGGAGCTTGGCATCATGTTGCGCGATGTGCGCCGCGAGCTTGAACGCGCCGTGGGCCGCCCCATCCGCGAGTAGTACCTGGAATCGCTGGCCGCTGATACACCCGTCATCCCGAGCGCAGCGAGGGATCTCCCGCGAGGGACGCACCGTGCACCATTCGCGGGAGATCCCTCGCTGCGCTCGGGATGACGGTCACGCCTTACCTTCCACCGATACTCGGTACTAAATATCGACGATGACGGATTTATCGGGGCGCAGAAATCAACGTTTCACCGTGACGCCGGCTTTCTCGCGGTCCCAGACCTGGCCGAGCCGTTCCTCGGCCGATTGCTTCAGCACGCTCTTCTGCACCTTCTCCGTCATTGTCTTGGGCAGGGCGGGCAGGAATTCCAGGAAGCGGGGAACCATGAAGTAGGACATGTTCGCTTCGCAGAAGCGCACAAGCTCGACCGGATCGAGCGTCTGGCCCGGACGGCACACCACGCTCGCCATCACCTCGTCCTCCGACATCTCGGAGCGCACGGGATAGACCGCGACTTCCATCACGGCCGGATGCCGGCCGATGACCTGCTCCACCTCCCAGGACGAGATGTTCTCGCCGCGACGGCGGATCGCGTCCTTCTTGCGGTCGACAAAGAAGAGATAGCCATCCTCGTCGAGCATGCCGCGGTCCCCGGTGTGGAACCAGCCGCCCCGGTTCGCATCGGCATTCGCTTCCGGCATCTTGTAGTAGCCGCGACCGCCAAGCACGGGATTGTCGCTGCGCATGCAGATCTCGCCGGCAACCCCGGGGCCGACGATACGGTCGTCGTCGTCCATGATGACGAGCTCGACATCGGGCCGCGGCTTGCCCGCCGACCGGTACTTCGAGGCCGGATAGCCTGGCTGAAGGAACGTGCCCTGTCCGAAGTCGGTCAGTGAATACGATGAGACGATCTCGACGCCGAAGCGCTCGGCGAATTGCGGCGCGAACTCGGCGACCGGCACCATGTTGACGCGATGGACCTTGTGATCGCGATCGCCAGGGCTGGCGGGCTGGCCCCACAGGATATTGGTCATCGAGCTCAGCAGGTTGAACTGGGTCACGCCATGGCGGCGGATCTCGTCCCAGTAGGCGCGCGCCGAGAAGCGGCGCGACAATGCCAGCGTCGCGTCCGCCGCAAGCGCCGGCATCGACGCGGCACCCATGGCATTGCCGTGGAACAACGGCAGGCAGGTGTAGATCACGTCGTCCTTCTGGTAGCCGATATACTGCGCCCGGCCGATCGAGAAAGCCCAGCTTCCGGCATTGGATCGCACGACGCCCTTGGAGGGGCCGGTCGTGCCCGACGTGTAGAAGATGCCGTGCGGCTCATGTATGTCCACGGCCACGCCCGGCGGTCGGTCGGCGCCGCCCTCGAGCTCGGGATAGGCCAGGATCGATACGCCCGGCAGCTTCGGCGGTTCGGCTGGCGGCACCCCCGGCTCGTCGATGATGACGACACGTGCCACCCGGGGTGCGCGCTCAGCGACCTCGAGGTATCGCGCCAGGGATTCGCTGCCGACCATGATCGCCGTCGAATCCGACTGGTCCAGGAAGTACAGGAGCAGGTCGCCTTTCGTGGCGGTGTTGACCGGCACGACCACGGCGCCGATCTTGCCCAGGGCGTAGGTCAGGAACAGCGTTTCGGGACAGTTCCCCATCAGGATGGCGACGTGATCGCCGGTCCTGATGCCGAACGCCAGCAAGGCGTTGGCGATGCGGTTGGTGCGGCTGTCGAGATCGGCGTAGGAATACGACTTGTCCTCGAACAGCAGGTAGGGCTTGTCGCCGTTTCGGGCCGCCGCCCGGGCCAGGATCCGGTCGAAGGTGAGATCCTCGGCAGCGATATCGATGTCGCGCAGCGCTTTCATGATCGCGGCTCCCTTTCAGTCCGCCCGGGCGCCGGACGCTTCGACGACGCGGGCGAACTTTGCGATCTCCGCGCGCGTGTAGGCCTTCATCTCGTCCACGCCCATGACCTGCGGCTCGACGCCCAGTGACGACAGCTTTTCACGGTAGTCCGGCATGGCCGCAACCTTGCGCATCTGCGCGTTGAGGTACGCGATGATCTCCGGCGGGGTTTCGGCAGGTACGTAGATGCCCGCCCAGGACAGGACGACGACATCGAAACCCTGCTCCTTCAGTGTCGGCACGTCGGGCATCGACGGGCGGCGGACCGGGCCGGTCAGGCCCAGCGGCCGCAATTGCCCGGACTGGATGTACGGTGTCGCCGAGATCAGGTTGTCGAACATGACCTCGACACGGCCGGCGACGAGATCCGCGAGCGCCGGCGCGCTCCCCTTGTAGGGCACATGCGTCATCTCGATTCCGGTCTGCAGCTTGAACAGTTCGCCCGACAGATGCGTCGTGGCGCCTGTGCCGGAAGACGCGAAATTCACCTTGCCGGGGTTCGCCTTCGCGTAGGCGACGAACTCCCCGGGGGTCTTCATCGGCAGCGTCATGGGCACGACCATGACGCTGGGCGTGCTGCCGATCATGCCGACGGGTGCGAAGTCCTTCGCGAAGGAGAACGACAGGCGCCGGTAGAGGCTGGCATTGATGGCCGATGCGGCGCCGCCGATGAACAGCGTGTAGCCGTCGGGACGGGCGCGTGCCACCGACTCGCCGGCGATGTTGCCGTTTGCGCCGGGCTTGTTCTCGACGACGACCTGCTGGCCGATGAGCTCCGACAGCTTGGACGCCGTCAGGCGCGCGAGCACATCGGTGCTGCCGCCCGCGGCGTATCCGACGACAAGACGCAGCGGCCTTGCCGGATAGTCCTGCGCCTGCGCCGGCATGGCTGCCGTCATCATCAAGGCGGCGCAGAGCGCCGAGGCCAATTTCCACATGACAACCCGTGTTTCAATATATGAAATCTTCGCTCTTATATTGAAACACGAGCTGTCCATACCTGACAAGGGGCGCGCAATGCGCTGGCGAACTTGCGGCCTTGTCCGTGTGGGCATGGCTGTCGCATATGTCCCCTGTCATCCCGAGCGCAGCGAGGGATCTCCTGCGGCAGGGCGCACCGTGCGCTATTCGCGGGAGATCCCTCGCTGCGCTCGGGATGACGATTCTGGCATGGCTGCGAAGAGCGTCAGGCTTCGCTCAGAAGGACACCGTGAGAACGACGCTTCCACCTGACGCGATACGCTCTAGCCGTCCGGGTAGTCGTGCCGCTCGCCGCGGAAATCGGTAACCGCGCGGCGGCCGTCGCTGTCGGCGTCGCTCACATAGCTCGGGCCGATCGGGCTCTTGCCGTGGCCGCCGGGGATGTCCAGCACATAGGTCGGCTGGCAGAGGCCCGAGAGGCGGCCGCGCAAGGCGCGCATCAAGGCCTGGCCTTCGTCGATCGGCAGGCGGAAGTGGCTGGTGCCGCGCGCCAGGTCGGGATGATGCAGGTAGTAGGGCCGCACGCGCGCGGCGACCAGGGCGCGGAACAGCGCCTCGAGCGCCTCGACCGAATCGTTGACGCCGCGCAGCAGCACGCTCTGCGACAGCAGCACGATGCCGGCGTCGGCCAGGCGGGCCAGGCAGGCGCGGGCCGCCGGCGTCAGCTCGCGGGCGTGATTGCAATGCACCCCGACATAGACGGCAGCGCGCCTGGCCTTCAGCGCGTCGACCACGGCGGTGTCGACCCGCGCCGGGTCGACCACCGGCACGCGGGTATGAAAGCGGATCACCGCGACATGCGCGATCGCGTCCAAGGCCTCGACGATGCGTGCGATGCGCCGCGGCGAGAGCATGAACGGATCGCCGCCGGTGATGATCACCTCCCAGATCTGCGGCCGGGCGGCGATGTAGGCCAGGGCCGCCTCGAATTCGGCCTCATTCAGCGCCGCGCCGCCGGGGCCAACCTGCTCGCGGCGGAAGCAGAAGCGGCAATACACCGGGCACGTATGCAGTGGCTTCAGCAGCACCCGATCGGGATAGCGATGCACGATGCCCTTGACCGGCGCATAGGCGTGATCGCCGATGGGATCGTCCCGCTCCTCGGGCGTGGTCGTCGCCTCCTGCGCCGTGGGGATGAACTGCCGGGCGATCGGGTCGTCGGCCGGCGTGCCCTCGATCAGGTCGAGCACGTCAGGCGTCACCGCGATGGCATAGTCAAGCGCAACCTGCGCCAGCGCCGGGTCGGCGAGGGCGGTGCGGGGCAAGGTGCCGGCCTCGACGAGGTCGGCGAGGCTGCGGGCGGTGGTCGGAGCGCGGGTCATGGGGGCCGTCGGCCTTCAACGCCCATTCCGGGCCAGCGTCAAGGCCCCATGCCACCGCGGGCCCCGTGTCCCGCTGCCGCGGCCGTCATCTTGCGTGCCGTCCGGTGAACGGATTCCAGCCCAGGGCGGCGAGGGCGGTCCACGCCGTGGCCCCCAGGTGCGGGCGATTGAAATAGAAGAAATCGGGCGTCCGGCTGTCGGGCCCGATGGTGAGGCCCGTCGTGAGACGCGCTGCTGGCGTGGCGAGGAGCCAGCCGCCCGCGGCGCGATGCGCACGCAGGCCGGCAAGCAATTCCGCGGCCCGCGCCGGGTGCCCTGTCGCCTGCAACGTCAGCGCGGCCTGCGCCGTGCCTTCGACCCACAATCCATCGCGATCGTTGTCGAAGTCATACCCGCCCGGGACCGCGAAGCGCCGTTCGACGCAGCCCAAGGTCGGCGACCAGGCCGGCGCGGCGTCGAGCAGCAGGTGGGGCCAGAGCTGCGTGTCGAGCGCCAGGTGTCCCGCATCGGCCATCGGTCCCAGGGGCAGTGGGCCGGCGGCCAGGTCGGCGCCCGGGAATGCCGGCACCGTGCCAAGAACGAAGCAGCCGATGTCGCCTGCCAGCGCGGCGTCAAGGAAGCCGCGCGCCGCCTTCGCCATGTCGGCCATGCGCGCGTCGCCGCTGATGCGCGCATGCCAGCCGGCAGCGGCGGCGATATCCACGTTGTGCTCGGTCGAAGCCCAGCCGAGGCGCACCTGCGCGGGATCGTAGCCATACAGGCCGCCTGTGAATCCGACCCCGCCGGCGGCACGTGTGTGCGACTCGATCCAGCCCAACGCCCGCCGCGCGACGGCAAGATCGTCGGTGTTCCCGGTCGCCTGATGGAGCGTCAGAGACGCCAGCGCCACCCAGGCGACGTTCCCTGTCGCGCTGCCGTCCTGGTATGGGTCTTCCGCCCACCGGGCGGCCGCGGCATCCCACCAGCCCGGCAGCAAGGCCGCCTCGTTGGTTCGCACCGCGCCAGCCCGATAGGCGTTGCGCACGCGTCCGTCACGGAAGCTGCGATCATTGTCGAGCGCATGAACGAACGCCGCGCCGATGCGCCGGGCGCGGTCCGTATCGCCGCACGCGACGAGCGCAATGATCGCCAGCGCGTTATCGTAGGTGAACGCGGTGCTGCGCAACGCCAGCGGCACCTCGCGTTCCTTTGGACCCGGTTGGTAGCTTGCGATGAACAGGGGCCCAGCGCCGGTGGCCGTCGCGTCGACTGAAGTTGCCAGTGCGGCGCAAAGCTCGCGCGCAAGGACCGGCGCCGTCGGCGCCGCGTGCCCGGTTCGTGCGCCGCCGGCAAGGATGCCGAGCGCAAGGACGCATAACGACAGGACGCTTCCCGGCTTAAGCGGCACGCGCACGACCCCTCATGGGCCTGTGGTCTGCGGATAGCCGTGGGCGCACCCCGCTCGGCAGGGCGATCGCATATGGCCCTGCTGTCATCCCGAGCGCAGCGAGGGATCTCCTGCGGCAAGGCGCACGGTGCGCCATGCGCGGGAGATCCCTCGCTGCGCTCGGGATGACGGGAAGGGGGCCGCGCGGATATCGCTGTCGCGTGGGACCAGGCGCCCTTACGCCAATGCCTTCTTGAACAGGTCCAGCGTGCGGCCGTTGGCGAGCTTGCAGCTGGCTTCGTTGTAGTGCTGGCCGCCGACGCGGCAGAAGGCATGGTCGTCGTTGGCATAGCCGTGGACCGTGACGTGCGGGTTGTCCTTCAGCCCGTCGCGGATCTTCTTCTGCGTGTCCGGCGGCACGAAGCCATCCTTCTCGGCGATATGCAGGATAGTCGGGTTCTGCAGGCCCTTGGCGTCGTCGAGCTTGCCGTCGATGCCGACGCCGTAATACGCCGCGCCCGCCTCGGCGTCGGAATGGCACATCATCATGTAGGTGAGGAAGCCGCCCAGGCAGTAGCCGGTGACGCCGACCTTGCCGGTGCAGCCGGCCGTGGCGCGCAGGAAGGCGAGCGACACCTTGAGGTCGTCGATGCCCTTGGCCTGATCGAAGCCCTTGTAGAGCGCGAAGGCCTGGTTCCATTCGTCCTGGCTCTGGTCGGTGATGTCGACGCCTTCCTCCTGGCGCCAGAAGATGTCCGGCGACAGCGCCACGTAGCCTTGCGCCGCCCACGAATCACAGATGTCGCGCATCACCTTGTTGACGCCGAAGATCTCCTGGATCACCAGCACGCCCGGCCCGCTGCCGCTCTTGGGCTTGGCGAGATAGCCGCCCATCTTGCCGTCGCGCAGGCGGATCGATGTGTTGAGATGCGGGTTGGGCATCGGATGCTCCATTGCCGGTGTTCCTTGGAAGCCGCGACGGTAGCGTGCCGCGTGTGGCAAGTCATCCCCTGCGGACACCCCATCGCGTCGCGAAGCGGTCGTGGCGTCATCCTGCCAGCCTTTCGAGATCCGCGAGGTCTTCGCGACGCTGCTTCACCCGTCGGTCGTAGGCGGCCTGGTTCTTTGTGCAAATGAGGCTGTAGGGCCGGCCGCGTCGTTCGGTTTTCACGTCCAGGTCGCACCTTGCGTGGCGAATGGCATCTTCGACATGGCGGCGGTCAGGTTCGGCAGCCCTGAGGATCCACGTCCTCTCCATGGGATGAACGAGAAAGCGATTCACCTCGGCGCAGTTGCGGCATTTGCAGCCGATCGTGCCGTCCCGGCTCCAGTCCTTCGGAGCCTCCAGCGGCTTCGCGATGCGCGTGCGCAGGTGCTCGACGCAGATCGCGTGCAGCTGCTGAACGGCCGCCGATCCATTGATCTCGGGCATGTCGATCAGCTTTCGGAACGCGGGGACCAGGATGGCATCAAGGCTGTAGGTGCTGCGCCAGTTCAGGATGTGGTCTGCTGCGCGTGCCGCCAGGGCATCGCCAACGGGCACGACGCCCGCAAAAAGATCGACGATGAGCTGGGGCTGCACCGTGCGACCGCCTGGCCAGCTATCCGGCCTCCAGTCATTCTCCAGCCAGCCATCCTCCTCCTCCTCCTCCTCCTCCTCATCATCATCGCTTTCTGCTTTCGGGGGCAGGTCACCACCCGGCAGCGCGTCGATCAGCGCAGCGGCCGCGCCAGAGTAGGCAGAACGGCCCGGAGACAGTATTGCGACGACGCGCGCCAGCAACGCGGCACAGGCATCGAGCGACAACCTCGCGGCCCCGGCGATGATGCGCTCGGTCAAGGCCGCGATTCGATCCGGCGAGAGCAGGCCGAGCGCACCGAGGACCGCATCGTTGTCGCTCTTGTCGAAACCATGGACGACGATACCCGACAGGAATGCCTCGACATGCGCCCCGTCATGGAGACGGGTCAGCACGGCCAGCATTTGAGCGATTTCGCTCGGCGCCTTGTTTTGCCGCGGATACCAGTGGCGTGACGGCCATGTGGACAGCATGTGTCCGGCGAGCTCATGCGCCTGATCCCACAGTGGCGCTTGCCGATCCGCACCATCGGTGGCCCAGCGTTCGGCCAGGTCGGCCAGGTCGGCCAGATACGGCAGAGTGACCGCTAGCCCAGCCTGGTTCAGAACAGCGAAGGTCCGCTCGCTGGGCCACATGACCAGCGCTGCCCGACTGTAGGTCCGTTCGAAGGTGGCACCTTCGTTGCCGGTCGCCTCGGTGAAATCCTCGTCGTCGGGCTCCATGTCGTCGAAGGCATCCGGCGGAGAGAGCTCCTCGTCTTCGATCGGGAGCGCGGCCAGCGTTGGCCGGCTGCCGTCCGGCCGCCGCCATTCCGACAGGGTCGCGTATCGATTGTCGACTTCACCAGCCGCCAGATCCGGCTCGCGCCAGCGACCCCTGTACCCGCCATTGTCGACGTATTCGGCGGTGCCGCTTTCCTCGATCGACACAAGCGCCGTGTACAGGTCGCAACCGGCCTGCGACGCCGCGGCAACGAGCACGCGCGCCACGGCGGCGTCCGCTCCCTTCAAGGTGTCGAACGCCAGCTCTGCCGGTGTGTAGGCATGATCCAGGGGATAGATCACCTTTTCGGGTGTGTGATCGTCCTGAGATCGTTTGCCGGCGCCCCATGCCCGCAACAGCGCCGCAACGTGAGCCTGCTCGCTCTCGTAGCTGGGAGGCTCGAGCTTCGGTCCCTTGCCCCGACGCACAAGGCTGTAGACCAGCACCAGCCGGGATCCCGTCGTGATGGGGAGCACCTCATGGACGCAGTCGGCATAGAAAGCGGCGAACGCCGCCTCCGAAAGGTCTTCGCAGCGCAGGTCGAGCCGGACTTCGCGGTCCTTGTGTCGAACGACGAGTTCGCCACCTGTCGACTCGGATGGCAGCGCGACCACGAGGGTCGCGAACATGCCGGGCACCTTCTCGGTGTCGCGATGACTCACGAAGAAGCTGCCCTGGTCATAAACCAGAAGCTTGTAGAATTCGGCGGCGATGCCATCGCCCGTTCCAAGCCCGTCCGCGACACGGGCCAGGATCGCCTCCAATGTGCCTGCCCAGTGCTTGCCGCCAAGCCGCACCCGGTCCGGGGCGATTTGCCAGGTGCGGCGGACCGTGGTGTCGACGAGGGTTTCCTCGCCGCGGCCATAGGGCGCGCGCTCGGCGACGGCGATGAGCTGCTCGGCCTGGATCGGCAGAAGCGGGAAGGCAATGGTGCCGACGCCGTCGACGTCCAGGCGCGGTGGCGGGCTGTCGACCGTTCCGGAAGCGAAGAAATCTCCGGGCCGCCGGACAGTGCGCAGCACGGCGGCGAGTTCAGTGGTGATGGATGACATGGCATTGCGCTCTCTTCTCGCTGACCCGGGCAACGGGTATCAAGGCAAGGCCAAGCGCTCAATCCCGGCCGAAATTCGTCCCCCTAATCCACAAGGCCGACGATGCGCATCCAGACCGGAGCGCGTTTCGGTCGAATGGAACCGCAGTGTCGATTGATCCGCTGTCATCCCGAGCGCAGCGCGGTAACGCGGGGCAAGCCCCGAAATCGCTCTGAATGCGGTAGCGCGCCCCGGCCGGCGAGTCATCTCGGCCGGCGCCGGTTCCCACCCTCAGTTTCGGTCTTCGACCCGAAGCCGTCGCCTCTCACGCCGTGCGAACGAGGCTGAGCGCGGCGCCTTTGCCCCGCACTTCCGCCTCTTCGAGCTCGGCGGCGGCAATGGCGCGATCGAGCGCGGCGCGCAGCGCCTTGGCCGTCTCCAGCGTCAGCTCGACACCGGCCCGCGCCCCGGGGTCGAGATCCGTGTTGATGAAGTCGAGCGTGATGACGTCGCCCAGCGGCGCATGTCGCGCATGGTCATAGGCAACCACCGCCTGCGATAGCGGGAACCATTCGTTTCCGCGCTTTGCCATGCCCTGCGCGCGGGCGATCTCGACAATAGCCGTGCACATGTCCGAGCCTCCTACGTCGCCAGATGCTTGCCGAAGAAGGCGAACACCTTGCCCCAGCCATCCATGGCCTGCTCGGGCCGGTAGAGGGGCCGGTGCCAATAGAAGATGCCGTGGCCGGCACCGTCGTAGCGGTAGAATTCGTGTGCCTTGCCGTGCTTCTTGAGCTCGGCCTCGTGCTGGTTCACCTGCTCGGGGCTCGGCGCGCGGTCGTCGTTGCCGAAGAGGCCGAGCAGCGGGCAGCACAGGTCCTTCGTCATCTCGATCGGTGCGACGGGTGTCTTGGCGTTGAGCTCCTCCTGGCCCATCACCACGCGGCCGCCCCACAATTCGGCGCAGGCATCGACGTCCTGGCGCTGGCAAGCATAGATGAAGGCGTGCCGGCCACCGGAACAGGAGCCGAAAAGGCCGACCTTGCCGTTGTGATTGGACTGCGCCCGCATCCACTTCACGGCGGCCTCCGTGTCGCCGACCATCTGGGCATCGGCAATGCCGCCCCCGGCGCGCACCTTGGCGGCGACGTCGTCGGGGTTGGCCTGGCCGCCCTCGCGCTCATAAAGATTGGCGCAGATCGCGAGATAGCCGTGATGCGCGAACCGGCGCGTCGTCTCGATGTAGAACTCGCTCCAGCCCGGGAGATGGTGGACGAGCACGACGCCCGGGAAGGCGCCCGGACCAGACGGCTTGGCCACGTAGGCGGTGATCGGGGTTCCTTTGTCGCCGTTGATGGTCACGTTCTCGCAGGTCATGCCTCGGTAGAATGACATCGATTTCCTCCATTGAGCGTGAGCCCGGGCCGTTCACCGGGGCATCGGAGCGCCGCGCGATCATCGATACGGGGGGCGCGGTCCCTTTGCGGCCGGAGCCCGTCGCACGGATGAGTATTTGACGATCGTCCGCCAGGCGCAACAGGAGGCAGCCGAGCTGCTCGACCGTCTGGAACGACATGACAGCACGACGGTTGCGAATATGCCCGCATCTTCTCGGTGTCGCGATGGCGTCTGAGATTCGTTCCCTCGATCCACAACGCCGGCCGCGCGCCGATCGGCGCGAAGCCGAAGCCGTGCTCAGCCGGTGCCGATCGCGAAGCGATACTGGCGGCCGTGCTTCTTTCCGAAACGCAGGATCCGCTCATCGTAGGTGACCAGCGGGCAGTCGAACTCGATCGCCGTGGCGATCAGAAGCCGGTCAGCCAGGTCACGGTGCTCCAGGTGATGAAGCTGATAGGCACGGCAGGCCGCTGTGTGGGTCAGCGGCGCGGCTTCGATCCCGGGGACGTCCGTGAAGCGCTTCACCCAGGC
Source organism: Vineibacter terrae (assembly GCF_008039615.1). Taxonomy (GTDB): domain Bacteria; phylum Pseudomonadota; class Alphaproteobacteria; order Reyranellales; family Reyranellaceae; genus Vineibacter; species Vineibacter terrae. The sequence continues at coordinate 22,217 of NZ_VDUZ01000044.1, forward strand.
ATCGACCGGACTGTCGAGATCGATTCGCCCCGTGTCGACAAGCAGCGCAATCTCCCACGTTGTGACGGCGCTCAGGATGATGGTTCCACCGCCATGCCAGCAACCGTCGATCAGCGCCTGCGTCGAACGGCGCAGGCGGCTATCGCCGCTGTCGAGCCAAAGGGCGATGTGTGTGTCGAGCAGAAGGGCATTTTTCACCGGTCGATCTCTCGGCCAGTCTCGGCATCGGGTTCGACATCCAGCACCGGTGCAAGAAGATCCACGCCTTCGCGAACCCGCACCGATTCGCGATGAGCGCCGAACAGGGAGCCGGCGCGGGCGTTCTGCTCGAGCAGCTGCCGCATGGCCAGGGCTACCGCCTCGGTCTTGTTGCCGCCGGTCAACTTTCGCGCCGCGTCCTCGATGAGGGCGACGACCTCAGGCCGGTTGATGGTGACCACGTTCGCCATGGCAACCTCGATAATGATATCATTACTTATATAATGATCAATGTCGGGACTGCAAGCGGTCGACGACTGCCACGCCGAAGCGACGGGCGGTCTCCGCTGCTCGACCCCGCGGACGTCGCCCTGCCGAGCAGCACGACCGCGCCAAGTCGGCATGTCGCTTAGACGAAGAATCAAGGGAATTCCAATCGCGATCGAAGACGGCTGCAAGGTCTTCCGGCCGAAGATCCGCCATCCTCCGCCCGCTCGAAACACGGCACGACGCGGAGAATGAACATGAAGATCCTCGTCAACAGGCTTCGTCAAGAAGGCCATGAGGCCGTGGCCGTGTCGACGAACCTTGGTATCTGCGCAGCAGTGTTGGCGGCTGTTTGCATCAGCGCGGCACCCGCCCCTGACGCCGCTGGCGGCAGGTCGGGAGTGACGCTCGTCCATGACAAGCGCGGCAGCTTTTCATCTGTGTGCGCGGAGTCGACGCCTGCCTTCACCGACGTGACGGTCCGCGAGGCCTTGATGCGCGCCACTCTCCACGAGATCGACCAGCAGGCTTCTGGTTCGGCCACGGTTGGCTCGGCCGCGGTTTTGAGCCTGTCCGGGCGCGCCCTGCAGATCCAGGCCGGCACGGCCCCGCGTCGTCAACAAGGGCGGGGCGTGCGCGCCCTCCTGAGGGCAATCCAGACGATATTTCACCTAGCACGAACGGCCTGCCTCGCGATGGTCGAGCGCCTTTCGCTCTCCGCGGCCCCGCGACGGCGAACTCTTGCGTCCGTCAGCCTCGCCAACAGGGGCGCTCTGACCGTCCGCGCCGGCGGGTCGGATGCGGTTTAACGCCGGTCGAACGTTTATCGGGCCCATTTGTGAACAAAACGCCCTGAGGCCCGTTGCTGGCGGGATCGCAGAGGACGCTCGGTGATCGACGATCTCGCACCCAGCCGGCCAGCCCCGGCCCTCACGCTGGCAGCCCCGCTCTTCGCAGGCCTTCGACGAACGTGTCGAGATCCTCCGGTCGCCGGAGCACGACCCAATCCTCGACGTCCGCGAGCCGCAACGCAGGGGCGAGACGGCGCACATGCTGCATCGCTCGGCGCGCATCGTCCATCCGGCCGGCAAGGGCGTGGCTCGCGGCGCCGAAGGCGAACACCCGCAGGACGTCGGGCAGCTCCCTGGATGCCTTTTCCGCCCACGCCGACGCCATGTCGAAGCGTCCGGCGAACATGTGTGCCATCGCCGTGCCGGTCTGCATCTGGAATGTCTCGGGATCCAGCGGGCTCAAGCGCATGGCGCGCGCAAAGCGCTCAACCGCGTCGTCAGGCTCGCCGCACGAGATCCGCTGGAAACCGCTGAGATACCAGGCGATCGTCAGGTTGGGATTGAGCACCAGGGCGCGGTCGACCGCGGCGATGCCTTTGTCGAGATCGCCGCCGAAATGGGCCAGCGCATGCCCGCCGCGCGTGAGGGCAACCGCATCGCTGGCGCCCAGCTCGATCGCGCGGTTGGCCAGCCGCGCGCCCTCGGCATAGTCCCGCACGCGGTCGCGGATCCAGCCATTCATCTTGCGCCAGTAAAGGCACCACGCCGCCATGCCATAGGCCGACGCGAAAGCGGGATCGAGCTCTATCGCCCTGTAGAACAACGCCAGTGCGGCGCTGATACCCTCGCTGGTTGCCTGGTGGAAGCTCGCCATGCCGCGCAGATAGTAGTCATAGGCACCGAGATTGTCGGTCGGCTTGCGCAGCGCGCGCTGGATTTCGGCTCGTTCCACGCGTGGCGCGATGGCGGCGACGACACTCTGGGCCAGCTGATCCTGCAGCTCGAAGATGTCGTCCAGCGCGCTTTCGAAACGGTCCGTCCAGAGATTTGTCCCGGTCGCCGCGCTGACGAGCTGTCCGGTGATGCGAACCCGGTTCGCTGCCTTGCGCACGCTGCCTTCCAGCACATAGCGCACGCCCAGCTCGCGGCCGACCTCCTTCAGGTCTACCGCCCGGCCCTTGTAGACGAAGCTCGAGTTGCGCGCGATCACGAACAGCCAGCGATGGCGTGACAGCGCGGTAACGATGTCCTCCACCACGCCGTCGGCGAAGTACTCCTGCTCGGGATCGCCGCTCAGGTTCTGGAACGCCAGCACGGCGATTGACGGCTTGTCGGGAAGAGCCAGCACAGGTGCCGATATTTCGGTCGATCCGGCGGGCTCGGTCGCGAGGGAGCTGCCGCCATCTTGGGCCGGGAGGTCCCTGATATCGCCAACAAACCGGAACCCTTTGCGGGCGACTGTCCGGATCAGGCGCTGCGCCTCGCCGCTGTCACCGATCGCCCGGCGCACCGCATTGATATGGCTGGTCAGCGTCGATTCGGAGACGATCCGCCCATCCCACACCGCGTCCAGCAGGTCGTCCTTGCTGACGACGCGGTCGCGGTGCTGCACCAGGTAGACCAGCAGGTCGAAGACCTTGGGCCCGACGGCGACCGTCGCGGCCCCGCGCGTGAGCTCCCGTCGCTCGGGGTCGAGCACATAGTCCTCGAACGCATACTGCACGCCAGCCCTCCCTGATCGCCCACGCAGGCATCGGACTGCCGGACCGGCGGGTCGCTTGGACGAATAAGCAAGGGAAATTCAATCACAATCAAACGGCGACGCAAGGTCTTCCGGCCGGCGGTCCGGCATCCTCCAGCCGCTCGAACACGACACAGGCCGGAGGCACCTCATGAGCCCTCAGCAGAACCTGGCCATCGTCAGCGGCGCTTCGCAGTCCAACAATGTCGGCATCTTCATGGCTGCCTCGATTGCGCACGAGGTCAACCAGCCCCTGGCCGCGATCGTGGCCAACTCACATGCGTGCCGACGCTGGCTGTCCGCCGATCCCCCGAATCTCGACCGGGGCAGGACGACGCTGGAGCGGATCATCCGCGACGCCAACGCGGCCGCCGAGCTCATCAGCCGCATCGGTGGGCTCTTCAGCCGGGGCGGCGCCCGGGCACGAACATCAGTCGATATCAACCAGGTGATCAATGCGGTCTGGCAGTCGATGGCCGATGAGATCGCGACGAAGAATGTCCGCGTCGTGATCGAGCTCGACCGCGACCTTCCGCCTGCACGCGCCGACCGGATCCAGATCCAGCAGGTCCTCGTCAACCTCATCCGCAACGCGCTCGATGCGCTCGATACAGGCGCTGACAACGCAAGATCGTTACGGATCCGCTCATTGCGCGACGAGGCCGGCACGATCCGCGTGGAGGTCCGGGACAACGGGATCGGCCTGAACGAGTTCGAGCAGATCTTCGAGCCGTTCTTCACCACCAAGAAGCACGGCATGGGCATGGGGCTCGCGATCTGCCGTTCAATCATCGAGTCCCATGATGGCCGGCTCTGGGCAGCGCCCAACAAGCCGGGCGGGACGACGTTCGTCTTCACGCTGCCGGATCACGCCAGCGATGCCGAGGCGCTGCGTGCCAGTCATGGAGCCCAATGACATGACAAACGACGCTTCCAGGCTCCTGCCGCGCCATCAGTCTGGCTTGCCGGCGAGCGGTGGCGAACCGGAGTGCCCCCTCGTGTTGATTGTCGACGACGATGAGGCGGTCCGGACCGCGCTTCAGGAGCTCCTTCTCTCGGTGGGTCTCGACGCGACCTGCTTCGCATCGACGCGCGAGTTGCTGGGCGCCCGGCTTCCGGCAAGGCCTGGCTGCCTGATCCTCGACATCCGCATGCCGGGATTGAGCGGCCTGGATTTCCAGCAGCATCTCGCATCGAGCGGCAACAGGAAGCCGATCATCTTCCTCTCCGGCCATGCCGACGTCGCGATGACGGTCAAGGCCATGAAAGCCGGTGCCGTCGACTTCCTCACGAAGCCGGTGCCTGAACAGGGGTTGCTCGACGCCGTGTCCGCCGGAATTGCAAGGGACATCGCGCAGCGGGCCGAGGATCGCATCGTCAAGCTGCATGTCGAACGGTTTGCCACGCTGACCCCGCGTGAGCGCCAGGTTCTGCATGCGCTGGCCTACGGGCGGATCAACAAGCAGATCGCTTTCGACCTGGGAATCAGCGAGGTCACCGTCAAGCTCCACCGCGGCAACGTCATGCGGAAGATGCAGGCGGCGTCCGTCGGACAGCTTGTACGCACTTGGGAATCGATGCCCATCGAGCTTCGCGACGGACCGTTGGATGACTGCATCCATGGTCGGCGATCCGGCATCTGCCGCCCACTCGAGCACAACATCAGCTGGAGGAACATATGACGACGAACGACGCCAGCGGTTCGCTTCAGATGGCCGGTGGCCTCCACGATACCATCGAACGCGAGCAAAAGGATCTGCGGGGCGAAGTGCTTCGGCAAGGCAGGGCGGCCGACGAGGAGCTCCAACACCGGAAGGAAGGTGCCAGCGCACCCAAGCTACCGCCGGAACTCATCGAAGCGGCACGTGTACCGCCCATGTCGGGCAAAACCGCCAGTGTCGCGTTGAAGGTACCTGGCGGGGGCAACGCCACGCCGCGTCCCGCAACGCCGGACAACGCTGGCCACGGCAACCCCGACGCGGCCGCGCCGCCCGCGCCATCGCGCAGCCTGCGACGGCTGATCATACCGATGCTGGCCGTCGGCATCGTCGGCGTGTTCGTGATGATGGCGTCGGTTCGCTGGGAGGCGTGGCTGGCAGCGGCAGCCGTGCAGACGACGGACAACGCAACGGTGCGCGCCGACGTGACGCGGCTTAGCGCGCGCGTGAGCGGCAATATCAGGCGCGTTGCGGTCGAGGATTTCCAGCACGTCAAGGCAGGTGATGTGCTGATGGAAATCGAGCCGCATGACTACGACGCCGTCGTGGCGCAAGCCGAGGCAAGCGTCGCCGCTGCGCGGGCCCAGCTCGACAACCTCGAGAATCAGAAGGCATTCCAGCAGGCAGCCATTGCCCAGGCGGAGGCGCAGCATCTGTCTGCGCTCGCCCGTACGGTTCAAATGCGCGAGGAGCTGGCACGGCAGGAAGCGCTCCTGCGCGGCAGTCTCGCGGGCACCCGCCAGCGGGTAGAGCAGGCGACGGCCAATCACGACGCGGCCAAGGCCGCCCTGGCCGCCAGCGACGCGACGGTCGAAGCCCAGCGCCGCCAGCTCGATGTCTTGAACGGCCAGCAGGCATTGCTGAGTGCCAATGTCCGCGCCGCCGAGGCGGCGTTGACGATGGCCCGATTGCGCCTGGGCTATACACGGATCGTGGCGCCGGTAGACGGCGTCGTCGGCGAGCGTCGTGTGCAGGAAGGTGACTACGTCAATGTCGGCACCATGCTGATTGTCGTGGTGCCACTGCCGAATCTCTACGCCGTCGCCAACTACAAGGAGACGCAGCTCACGCACGTGGTGCCGGGCCAGCCGGTCGAGGTTACCGTCGACATGTTTCCGGGCACGGTCCTGCATGGCCGCGTGGAGCGTCTCTCGCCGGCAAGCGGATCGAGCTTCGCCTTGCTGCCGCCCGATAATGCCACCGGAAATTTCACCAAGGTGGTGCAGCGGATCCCCGTCCGCATCGCATTCGACGCCGGGCAGCCTTTGATCGAGCAGTTGCGGCCCGGGATGTCGGTGGTGACACGGATCAATGTGACGGGTGACGCCAAGAGACCTGCGCAAGGGGGCGGCCATGGCAACTGAGCCGATCGGTGCTGGTGCCGCCTCGACGGGCCGCTCCAGCCACAACCCTGTGCTCGGGGCGGCCGCGGTGCTGGTCGGAGCCTTCCTGGTGAGCTTCGACCAGCGGCTGTTCGCCATAGGCCTGCCGGACCTCAGAGGCGCCTTCGGATTGACGTTCGACGAGGGCACCTGGCTCGCTACGATCGCGCTGGCGCCGCAGCTCCTCGTCGCACCCGCCATTCCCTGGCTCGCGACCGTGCTTGGCGTGCGCCGCGTGCTCGTTGTGCCCGGTTTGGTCTACATCGCCCTGTCGCTGGCCATTCCCTTCGTCAGCGACTACCAGGTGCTCCTGACCCTGCACTTCGTTCATGGCCTGCTGCTGGGCATCTTCATCCCGGTAACGATCATGATCGTTCTGCACAACCTGCCCATGCGGTGGTGGATTGTCGGTCTCGCGATGTACTCCTTCCGGCTGTCCTTCACGGGCAATTCAGGCGTGTCGCTGGTGGGTTTCCATGTGCAGCACCTGGGCTGGGAGTGGATTTATTGGCAGAACGCCATCGTCGCCGTGCTCATGATATTGCTGACGTGGCTGGGCACGCCGCGCGAGGGCGTCAATCGCCGGCTCCTCGCCAGTGCCGATTGGGGCGGCATGCTGATGCTGGGCGGCGGCCTTGCCCTGATCTACGCCGGCCTCGACCAGGGCAATCGGCTCGATTGGTTCGAGTCCGGGATCGTCACCAGCCTGCTTGTGGGCGGCGGTGTGCTGGTCGTCGGCTTCCTGATCAACGAGGCGGTCGTGCGGGAGCCATGGGCGCACCCATCGGTCCTGATGTCGCGAAACATCGGCCTCGCGATGTTGGCGCTCATGGCCTACATGGTCACGAGCCTGTCCAACATGATGCTGGTCCCGACCTTCCTGACCGTCGTCGGCCACCTCCGGCCCGAGCAGGTCGGCGACGTGCTCCTCAACTGCACGGCCTTGCCGTTGGTCGGCGTGGTGACCGCCGCGGTCTTGCTGCTGCGCCGGTTCGACGCACGGTTGGTGATTCTCGGCGGGCTGACATGCTTCGCCGTTGCCGGCTGGATGGGGACCGGCATCACGCCCGAGTGGTCGCCCGATGACTTCGTGCCCATGGCGCTCATGCAGTCGCTTGGCCAGGGCCTCACCTTCACCGGCCTGCTGGTCTTCGTGGTGTCGAACGCGAACCCCGCGCGGACAGTCGCGCTCGTTGCCTACATCCAGGTGATGCGCCTGGACATCATCGAGATCACCACCACTGTCATGAGCACCTGGCTGCGCGTGCGCGAGCAGGTTCATTCAAATCTGATCGGCCTGCATGTGTCGGTGGGCGACAGCGAAGTCGTGCAGGCCCTGGATCACCTGAAAGCGCGATTCATCGAGCACAGCGCCGCCGCCGAGACAGCCGTGGCACGCGCCACCAGCACCTTGGCGTCGCTGGTGCGGCGCCAGGCCGACGTTCTGTCCTTCATCGATGGTTTCGAGGTGACCTTCTGGGCCGCGATCGCCGGCATCCTGCTGGTCAGCCTGATGCGCACGGCACCGCCCGGTCCGCTCACGCCGGCCGCGCCGAAGCCGGCGCCAGCGGTCGGGCGCTCGCGGCCTGCCTCAACCTATCCCAAGGTGTAGGTCCATCTACTTCTTGGGTAGCAGAACCTAGCAGGCTGCACGGTATCGAGGGCTCGGCACGTCAGCGATCATGGTCTCGCCACTAGCGGAGCAACACACTAGCAGAGCAACACACGAGCGCAGGAGGAGACTGACATGTTCGACAACGCCTTACATCTCGAGAGACCGAAGACCGACGAACTGGTTCCGTCGCGCTACGCGCTGCGGGTCGGCGAGATTGACGTGCTGGTGGTCAGTGATGGGCTGCTGTCGCTGAAAACCCCGAACTTGGCCACCAATGCCGACCCGTCCGAGGTGGCGGCCTGGCTGGACCACACGTTCCTGCCGCCAGACGAGATGGTGTGGCCGGTGAACGTGGTCGTGGTGCGTAGTGGCGGCCGGACCATCCTGATCGATTCTGGGCTCGGGGAGCAGCAGCCGGACTTCAGGCGGGCCGGGCGGTGGGCCCAGCGCCTGCAGGCTGCAGGCATCGATCTAGCGTCCGTGACCGACGTGGTGCTTACCCACATGCACTTCGACCACGTTGGCGGGCTGCTCGTCGACGGGGTGAGGGAGCGGCTGCGTCCGGACGTGCCGATCCACACCGCTGCCGCCGAGGCCAAGTTCTGGGCATCGCCCGATTTCTCCACTAACGCCTCCATGCCAGCGTGGTTTCCGGACGCGGCTCGGTCGGCCGCCGCCAGGTTTTTGACCGAGTACGGTAGCCAGCTGCGGTTGTTCGAGGCGGAGTATGAGGTGGCGCCAGGGGTGCTCGTCCGTCGTACCGGCGGCCACACCGTCGGGCACAGCGTGGTCCGCCTGGCGTCCGGAGGCGACCGGCTGACGTTCCTCGGCGATGCCGTGCTGCCAGCCGGTTTCGACCACCCCGACTGGCACAATGCCTTCGAGCACGACCCCGAGGACGCTGCTCGCGTCCGGATCGGTCTTTTGCAGGAGCTGGCGGCGACCCGCGAGCCGCTGGTGGCCTGCCATCTACCGTTCCCGTCCCTCGGCCGGGTCGCGGTCGCCGGCGACGCCTTTCGTTTTGTACCGGCCTATTGGGAGTACTGACCGCTCAAGGCCGAACGCGACGACCGCATGCGTTTGAGCAACGGGTCGATCGCTGCCTCATACGACATTGCCCACACCTTCGCCGGCTTAGGCTTCGGCAGCCTAAGCCGGCGAATTTTTGTGGCGAGATCATCTCGCGCCCGCGCGGTACTGGCTTGCTCGTGCGCCGGCCGGGATCGAGCGCGTCATCGCCGATGATGCATTGCGCCTCGGCGCTCCTGATCCCGTGCACAGATGATGCGCATCCAGCCGATGCGGTTGTCGTCGGGCGATCTTCAAATTGTGTGCGCTGAATGACGGTGGCCAACTTGGACGAATAACCAAGAGAACGGCAACGGCAATTCAAGGGCGTTGCAAGGTTTTCCGGCCGGTTTGCGGGCATCCTCCGCTCACATCGATCGCGATGGACGTGATCGATATCCAACAGAGGGTCCCATGCCGAAGAATCCATCTACCCAGCGCATCGTCATCATCGGTGCCGGCTTCGCCGGTATGTACGCTGCGCTCTCCGCTGCCCGCCTTCGCGACATGAAGGGCGTCTCGCCTCAGGAGCTTGAGATCGCGCTGGTCGCACCGGAGCCGACCCTGGTGGTCCGCCCGCGTCTCTATGAGCCGAAGCCGGAAACCCTGACCGCGCCGCTTCAGGATGTCCTCAAGGCCATCGACGTCATCTACGTGCAGGGCCGCGCCGAGACGATCGACACCAAATCCCGTGCAGTGGAAATCGCGACCGCCAAGGGTGCGCGCGACACGCTGCAATACGATCGGCTGGTCGTGGCCACCGGCAGCCGGCTGTTCCGCCCGGACATCCCCGGCCTCGCCGAGCACGCCTTCAGCGTCGACCAGCTCGACGATGCGGTCGCCCTCGACCGGCACCTGCATAGCCTGGCGGATCGGCCGGCGTCGCCGGCGCGTGACACGGTCGTCGTCGCCGGCGGTGGCTTTACCGGCATCGAGGTGGCGACGGAGATGCCGGCGCGGCTGCGTGCGATCCTCGGCAAGAATGCCAGGCCGCGCGTCGTCATCGTCGAGCGCAATGAGGGGGTCGCGCCCGATATGGGCGTTGGCCCCCGGCCGGTCATTATGGGCGCACTGCGTGAGCTGGGTGTTGAGACCCGGCTCGGTACCGGCGTCGCAGCGCTGGACGAAGGCGGTGTCACGCTGGCCAACGGCGTGCGCATCGAGAGCGCGACCGTGATCTGGTCGGCAGGCATGCGTGCTGCACCGTTGACCGCACAGATCCCGGCCGAGCGCGACAATTTCGGCCGGCTGCTGGTCGACCGGGCGTTGCGCGTGCCGTCGGTGCCCGGCGTTCTCGCGACCGGCGACGCGGCCAAGGCCGCCTGCGACGATGTCGGCAACTACGCGCTGATGTCGTGCCAGCATGCCACGCGGATGGGCGCCTTTGCCGGCCACAACGCCGCCGCCGAGCTGCTGGGCGAGCCGCTCAAGCCGTATCACCAGAAGGCCTATGTCACCTGTCTCGACCTCGGTGCGTTCGGCGCGCTCTTCACGCGCGGCTGGGACCGCAAGGTGGAGATGGTCGGCGCCGAGGCCAAGAAGACCAAGCAGGAGATCAACACGGTGTGGATCTATCCGCCGCGCGCGGAGCGTGCTGCCGCGCTGGCGTCGGCCGATCCGGAGCGTGTCACCGACCTGTAAGGCCCGCACGAGACGTGGGTTGCGCGCCCTCGGCGGCGCGCAGGCCGCTCGGCAAAGACCTGCCTGGAGCTCACCACAATGAACCGAGAGACCGTTCGCACGAAAGCGTTCGCCATGCCGCTGACGAATCCGGCTTTTCCGTCCGGCCCGTACCGCTTCGTCAACCGCGAGTATTTCATCATTCAGTATCGCACGGATCCCGAGGCGCTGCGCCGCGTGGTGCCGGAACCGCTCACGCTGCTCGAGCCGGTGGTGAACTACGAGTTCATCCGTATGCCGGATTCAACGGGCTTCGGCGACTATACCGAAAGCGGCCAGGTCATCCCGGTGTCGTACCAGGGTCAGGTCGGCGGCTTCACCCACCAGATGTTCCTCAATGATCATCCACCCATCGCGGGCGGGCGCGAGCTGTGGGGCTTTCCCAAGAAGCTGGCGCAGCCGACCCTGGCGGTCGAGACCGACACGCTGGTCGGCACCTTGAACTACGGCTCGGTCCGCATCGCCACCGCGACCATGGGCTACAAGCACCGCACGCTGGACGCCGCCGTCGAAGCCAGGAAGCTCACGGCGCCCAACTTCCTGATCAAGATCATTCCCCATGTCGATGGCACGGCGCGCATCTGCGAGCTCGTCCGCTACCATCTCGAGGATGTGACCGTGAAGGGCGCCTGGACGGGCCCGGCCTCCTTGCACCTGTGCCCGCACGCGCTGGCGCCCATCGCCGAATTGCCGGTGCTGGAAGTGCTGTCGGCCAAGCACTTGGTCGCCGACCTGACGCTCGGCCTCGGCACCGTCGTGCATGACTACCTCGCCGCCGAGCCAGCACGCCTGCCACGCCACGCGATGTCGATCTGATCCAGATCCACCGATTCCAGGAGAACAAAAATGTACGTGAACCGTAAGCAGCTCAGCGATAGCGACGCCTCAACGCAGATCGAGATGCCACACTATGACGTCGTGGCTCTGGTGCTGCAGGGCGGCGGCGCGCTCGGGGCCTACCAGGCCGGAGTCTACGAAGGCCTGCACGAGGCCGGAATCCGGCCGACCTGGCTGGCCGGCATCTCGATCGGCGCGCTCAATGCCGCCGTGATCGCTGGTTCGCCCGAATCCCACCGCGTGGGGCGCTTGCGCGAGTTCTGGGAGACCATCTGCGCTGCGCCGGTGGAATGGCCGGCGCATGAAGGCCTGGCCGGCGCCTTGCCCTTCACCTTCGACCTGCGCTCGGCGCGCAATACGGCTGCGGCGATGCGGGCCCTGCTGACGGGGCAGACCGGTTTCTTCAAGCCGCGCTTCCCGCCACCCTTCATGTCGCTGTTTCCCGGCGACGCAGGCACCAGCTTCTACGACACCACGCCGCTGCGCGACACGCTCAATCGCCTGGTCGATTTCGATCTGCTGAACGCGGGCGACACCAGGGTCAGCGTCGCGGCAGTCAATGTCCGCAACGGCAATATCGTCTACTTCGACACAGCGGATCGCCAATTGAGGGCCGAGCACTTCATGGCATCGGGCGCCCTGCCGCCGGGCTTCCCCGCCATCGAAATCGACGGCGAGTACTACTGGGATGGTGGCGTGGTTTCGAACACGCCGCTCTCCCGCATCCTCTCGAGCGAGCCACGGCGCGATACGCTCACCTTCCAGGTCGATCTGTGGTCGGCCAAGGGCCGGCTGCCCAGCGACCTCCTGGAGGTGTGGAGCCGGCAGAAGGACATCCAGTATTCCAGCCGGACCCGCGCCATCACCAATCACATGCTGCAGATGCAGAAGATGCGCCAGGCGCTGCAGCAACTGATGGCGAAGCTGCCGGAGGCAGCGAAGAACGACCAGGACGTCATGGCTATCGCCGATCTGGCCCGCCATCAGGCCCACAACATTGTGCATCTGATCTACCAGTCCAAGGCCTTCGAAGGTCATTCCAAGGACTACGAGTTCGGGCTGCATGCGATGCGCGAACACTGGCAGAGCGGCCTGGACGACATCCGCCGCACCCTGTCCGATCCGCGCCGCCTGCACCGCCCTGCGCCAGAGCAGGGCATGATCACCCATGACGTGCATCGCGAGACCCGCGTCTCGTAGTGGATTCGCTTCATGGTGAGCTTGTCGAACCATGAAGCGCCGCACCGCTGTCCGTGCGGGGCCTTCATGGTTCGACAAGCTCACCATGAAGGCAAAGAGGGACTCTATGAGTTTAGGTCACATCACAAGGGAATACAGTCATGTTGAAAGGCAAAGTTGCGATCGTCACCGGGTCCACGAGCGGCATTGGCCTCGGCATCGCCAGGGTGCTGGCAGGCCAGGGCGCCGATATCGTCCTGAATGGCTTCGGCGACGCCGGCGAGATCGAAGCGATCCGCAGCGACCTCGAGCGCGCGCATGGCGTGCGTGCCGTCCACGACGGTGCCGACATGTCGAAAGGTGACGCCGTGCGGGGCCTGGTCGCGGCCACTGTCGAGAAGCTGGGCCGCATCGACATCCTGGTGAACAACGCCGGCATCCAGTTCACGGCGCCGGTCGAGGAGTTCTCGGCCGCCAAGTGGGACGCGATCCTGGCGATCAATCTGTCGGCCGCGTTCCACGGCATTGCCGCGTCGGTGCCGCCGATGAAGAAGCAAGGCTGGGGCCGGATCATCAATATCGCCTCGGCGCACGGGCTGGTCGGTTCGGTCCACAAGGCCGCCTATGTGGCCGCCAAGCACGGGCTCGTTGGGTTGACCAAGGTGGTCGGGCTGGAAACGGCAGGCACCGGCATCACGGCCAACGCCGTCTGCCCCGGCTGGGTGCTGACGCCGCTGGTCGAGAAGCAGATCGCCGACATCGCGGCCCGCAAGAAGATCAGCCGCCGCGATGCGACAATGGAGCTTCTCGGCGAGAAGCAGCCGTCGCAGACCTTCGTCACGCCGGAGCAGCTGGGTGGGACGGTGGCGTTCCTGTGCTCGCCCGCAGCTGATCAGATCACCGGCACCTCCATCGCCGTCGATGGGGCTTGGACCGCCCAGTAGGACGCCGACGCCCCTCACCACTCTCGCGAAAGGATCAGAGCAATGAAGGACCAATCACGCCCATCGTCAGGTCTGCTCCGTCGCGAAGTCCTGCTGGGCGGTGTGGTCGGCATCGCCGCAGCCGGCGCAGCTGTCGCTGATCTGGTCCAGGACGAGGATGACCTTCCTGCGTCTCTTGTACCTTCCCCGCCTGCAGCAGGGCCGTCCGGGGAAAAAGGAGAGCTTCAGCGCCAAAGCCTTCATGGTGAGCTTGTCGAACCATGAAGGCCTCTCACGGCGGCTGGTGCGAGACGCTTCATGGTTCGACAAGCTCACCATGAAGCGTTGCGGCGACGATGCTTGCCCACCACCTCGGAGCCTTGTTTCATAGGTAGTCGAAGATCCCGCCTATATGCGATGGCCCTGCACTCCGGCAGGGCATTCGCATATGACCTCGCTGTCATCCCGAGCGCCCCCTTCGACAGGCTCAGGAGAGGGATCTCCTGCGGCAAGGCGCACGGTGCGCAATTCGCGGGAGATCCCTCGCTACGCTCGGGATGACGGTAGGGGCATATGCGAATGCCCTGCTGCACTCCGGGAGAAGGATAAATCCACAAGCGCTCGGGATGACGACTGAGCGAACCACCGCAAGGTCCTTCGCTGCGCTCAGGACGACGGCTGCGGCTGATTCAGCAAGCAATGAACCAGTCTCGCCGGCCTTATTCAGGCAACCCTGCCTTACGCAGGCCGTCCAGATAAGCATCCATCAGCTTCGCATCAAAAATGGGCGCCCGCTGGCGCAAGGCTGAAACGGTCAATGTGGGCTCCTGTTGCAGCAGATGTGAGACCGTATCGCGTGCCTCCGCCACGCGACCGAGCTCGGCCAGGCATGCCGCATGGAAGCGAAGCGCCGGCGCAAAGGAGGGCCGCTCCCTGAGCGCGCGGGACGTCCATGTGATGGCCTCATCGAAGCGTCCGGCCATGAGGTAGGTGCACCCCAGCGCGGTCATGGTAAAGAATGATTCGGAATCATATGGGCTTAGTCGGATAGCCTTGAGGAGCGGCGGGACCGCTTCGTCGGGCCTCCCGGCGGTTGCCAGCGCCCAGCCGTGAAGGGCGAGCGCCTGCGCGCAGTTCGGGTTCAGGGCAAGCGCCCGTTCATACAGCGCAAGCGCCCGCTCGGGATCGACACGAAGCTGCCACAGCGCAAAGCCCACCATCCACAGCACTGTCGGGTCGTCCGCGCCATCCCGCAGCGCCTCCTGGCCAAGCCGGACCGCGTTCGCCTTTTCGGCTTCCGGTGCGGCGGCCCAGCCGTGGGGATTCCGCCACGCGTAGCAGCGCGCCGCCAGCGCCTTCGCCAGCGCAAAGTGCGGGTCGATGGCGATCGCCCGATCGAGGAGCGCGAGCGCTTGATCCACGCCCTTGCGGGTCAGGGTGTAGAAATGCGGCAGCGCCCGGAGATAGCAATCGTAGGCGTCGAGGCTTCCGGTCGGCTTGCGCATTGCGCGCTCGATCTCCGCCCGTTCCACCTGTGGCGCGATGACGCCAACGACTCCCTCGGCCATCCGGTCCTGCACCTCGAAGATGTCGTCGAGGGCGCTTTCGAAGCGGTCCGCCCAGATATGCGCCCCGGTCGTCGCATCGATGAGCTGCCCCGTGATGCGCACGCGGTTGGCTGCCTTGCGCATGCTGCCTTCCAGCACGTAGCGCACACCGAGCTCGCGGCCCACCTGCTTCACGTCGACCGCCCGGCCTTTGTAGGTGAAGCTCGAATTGCGGGCGATGACGAACAGCCAGCCGATGCGCGACAGCGCCGTGATGATGTCCTCCACCACGCCGTCGGCGAAGTACTCCTGCTGCGGATCGCCACTCAGGTTCTCGAACGCCAACACGGCGATTGACGGCTTGTCGGGAAGAGACAGAACCGGCGTGGACGCTTCATCCGGTCCGGCGGTTCCGGTCTCGACTGAGCTGACGCGATCCGCTGCCCGGGCCTCTTCCCAAACGTCGCCAACAAACCGGAACCCCTTGCGCGCGGCGGTCCGGATCAGGCGCTGGGTCTCGCCGTTGTCACCGATCGCCCTGCGTAGCGCGTTGATGTGGCTGGTCAGGGTCGATTCAGAGACGATCCGCCCATCCCACACGGCTTGCAGCAGGTCATCCCTGCTGACGACGCGGTCACGGTGCTGCACCAGATAGAGCAGCAGGTCGAAGACTTTAGGTCCAACGGCAATCGCCTCGGAACCTTGGGTAAGCTCCCGCCGGTCGGGGTCGAGCAGGTAGTCTTCAAACCTGTACTGCACGTCGGCCCTACCGAGCCTGGGCGAGAGGACTGTCGTCCCACCCAATCGATGGCACGAGCATACCGTCCCTGGTGAGGAACCTCTCGCTCACAACCAGGCTGAAAGGACCGAACAATAGGACCCCTCTGGTCTGCACCATGCACCCCGTCATCGCGTGGCCTTTCGCAGCTGCCTACGCCATTCTTCATTATAGGTGAATGATCAGTCGTACCACGGTGCGCGGGCCACCGCCACTCCAGGGTGCGCGCGCATCATGGCCGTAGCCCTTGACAGTTTTGCTTCATCGGACGACGGTGCGCCCGATTCCAAGGGGAGTCCCGACAAGGGGCTGAGAGACCGCTGGCATTGTCCGTCACAGGGCGATGCAGCGCGGTGACCCTTCGAACCTGATCCGGATCATGCCGGCGAAGGGATGGATCTCGTGGCGCACCGCCCCGTCTCCCGCACTTCGCGACCTGGATCACCACCGGCGCCGTGCAGGAGACCAGCATGCCCGACTCGCTTTCCCCTCAATCGACGACCACCGTCTCGACCGGCCCGTTGCCCGCGTCGCGCAAGATCCATGTCGCGGGCGTCCACCATCCCGATCTTCGCGTGCCGTTGCGCGAGGTCGACCTGACGCCGGGCGCCGGCGAGCCGCCGGTGCGCGTCTACGACAGCTCCGGCCCCTATACCGACCCGGCGGCGCGCATCGACATCAGCACTGGGCTGGCGCCGTTGCGCCGGCCCTGGGTGCTGGCCCGCGGCGACGTCGAGGAATATGACGGCCGCACCTGGAAGCCGGAAGATGACGGCCGGCGCCGCGGCGAGACGCCGTCTCGCGATGCGTTCCCCGGGTTGGCGCGCCGGCCGCTGCGGGCCAAATCGGGACAGGCGGTGACGCAGCTCGAGTATGCGCGGCGCGGCATCGTCACGCCGGAGATGGAGTTCATTGCCATCCGCGAGAATCTCGGCCGGGCGCGGGCGCTCGAGGAGGCGCGGCGCAATGTCGCCGACGGCGAAGGCTTCGGGGCGGCGATCCCCGAGCACGTGACGCCCGAGTTCGTGCGCGACGAGGTGGCGCGCGGCCGCGCCATCATCCCGGCCAACATCAACCATCCGGAGTCGGAGCCGATGATCATCGGCCGCAACTTCCTGGTGAAGATCAACGCCAATATCGGCAACTCGGCTGTGGCCTCATCGATCGGCGAGGAGGTCGAGAAGATGGTGTGGGCGATCCGCTGGGGCGCCGACACGGTGATGGACCTGTCGACCGGCCGCGACATCCACACCACGCGTGAATGGATCATCCGCAACGCACCCGTGCCGATCGGCACCGTGCCGATCTATCAGGCGCTGGAGAAGGTCGACGGCAAGGCCGAGGATCTCACCTGGGAGATCTTCCGCGACACCTTGATCGAGCAGGCCGAGCAGGGGGTCGACTACTTCACCATCCATGCCGGCGTGCGGCTGCCCTACATCCCGCTCACGGCCCGGCGCGTCACCGGCATCGTCAGCCGCGGCGGCTCGATCATGGCCAAGTGGTGCCTGGCGCATCATCGCGAGAGCTTCCTCTACGAGCGCTTCGAGGAGATCTGCGAGATCATGCGCGCCTACGACGTCAGCTTCTCGCTGGGCGACGGGCTGCGGCCGGGCTCCACCGCCGACGCCAACGATGCCGCGCAGTTCGCCGAGCTGGAGACCCTGGGCGAGCTCACTCGGATCGCCTGGAGGCACAACGTGCAGGTGATGATCGAGGGCCCGGGCCACGTGCCCATGCACAAGATCAAGGTCAACATGGAGAAGCAGCTCGAGGCCTGCGGCGAGGCGCCGTTCTACACGCTGGGCCCGCTGGTCACCGACATCGCGCCCGGCTACGACCACATCACGTCGGGCATCGGCGCGGCCATGATCGGCTGGTTCGGCACGGCGATGCTCTGCTACGTCACGCCCAAGGAGCATCTGGGCCTGCCCGACCGCGACGACGTGAAGGTCGGCGTCGTCACCTACAAGATCGCCGCCCACGCCGCCGACCTCGCCAAGGGCCATCCGGCGGCGCGCATCCGCGACGATGCGCTGAGCCGCGCCCGCTTCGAGTTCCGCTGGCGCGACCAGTTCAACCTGTCGCTCGATCCGGCGACGGCCGAGCAGTTCCACGACCAGACCCTGCCGGCCGAAGGCGCCAAGACGGCGCATTTCTGCTCCATGTGCGGCCCGAAATTCTGCTCGATGAAGATCACGCAGGAAGTGCGGGAGTACGCCGCCAAGGGCATGGGCGACATGTCGGCGAAGTTCCGCGAGGCCGGCAGCGAGATCTACCTGCCGGCGGCGCCAGCGGACGGCTGACGACGTAGGCATATGGGCGGTGCGGTGGCACTGCCCATATGTTGCGTCTCCGCAATTCCCCCGAAACATGTCCGCCCATGGTTGAGGGCCTTCTTGCAATATTGCTCGCAATATCGCAAAATACGTGATGCGGCTTGTGCTTGACACCGATGTGCTTGTGGCGGCGGTGCGCAGCGAGCTGGGGGCGTCGAGAAAACTGCTTGTGGGTGTTTTGCGCGAACGCGTCACGCTTCTCGCGACGACGGCCTTGTTCCTTGAATACGAGGCGGTTCTGAGACGCCCTCAGCACTTGCGCGCCGTAGGCATGTCGGTGGCGGAGGTCGATGACATCCTTGACGGTCTCGCTAACGTCGTGGTGCCGGTCGAGGTGGTGTATAGGTGGCGTCCGCAGTTGATTGATGCCGGCGACGAGCTTGTGCTGGAAGCGGCGGTCAATGGTCGAGCTGATCGCTTGGTGACGTTCAACATCCGTCACTTTGCGCCTGCCGAACGTTTCGGCATCCGTATTTGCAGGCCGGGCGACGTAGTGGGCAGCTGGAGGTAGGTCATGCGTCGAAGCAATTTTGCCCTGCGTCTTCAGCCGGGGCTCCTCGATGAAGCCCGACGGGCAGCAGTCGAGGAAGGCGTGGCATTGAACCAGCTCATCAATGTGGCCGTCGCCGAAAAGGTGGCTGCCCTGCGTACAGCAGCTTTCTTTCGTGAGCGGGCGTCGCGCGGCAGCACTGCTAAAGCCCTGAAGATCTTGGCGCGTGCTGGTGTAGACAACCCGCCGATGCCTGGTGACGAGTTGCCGCCCGACTTCAAGGGTCAGGCGACGCGTACAAGTTTGCCTGGACGAGCATCGCGTAAGTCAAGGGCGGGCTGATAGGTATGGGAGTCGGGCAGGCAGACCTGCCCGGTCAACATCCATGGTAGTCAAATTCATCGACTTGGATATGGCTCTGGAAATCGCCAGCTCTGATGGCAGCATGGGCGGGAGCGAGGCCTTCCTGTGCCGCCAGACAGGCAAAATCCACTATAGCGACTCCGAGTTGGACAATCCCGAGGAGGCATTGCCCGACGATATCGGCGACACCACGAAGTACATCGCCATTCCCACCAAGAGAGATCTCGATCTGGGCACGCCGCTGGTGTTCGAGTTCGTGCGCGCGTTCATGCCCGACGACTATGACCACGTCCGGAGCATCTTCAGCCGGCGCGGCGCCTATGGCCAGTTCAAGAACTTCCTGGCACGTGAGCGGATGCTCGACCGCTGGCACGACTTTGAGTCCAAGGCTCAGGAAAGGGCGCTGCGCGAATGGTGTGCCGATAACGGGATCGAGGTCGAAGACTGAGCGCAGGGCTCTCGTGCCGGCTACGGTCATCCTCGCTGTGCTCGGGATGGCCGGTGCGTCGAGGACCGGCTCACCTGCTTGCGTAGACATCGGCAGATGGGCGACGACGATCTGCCGAATGATTGACGTCAGCTTCCGTGGATCATCATCAGGCCGCGATCGTGGCAGCCGGGGGCAGCGATGAAGGACAGCAAGATGGCCGTCTTCGAGGTGATGGCAGCGGGGCGGCGCGCGTTGCGCGCGTCCGTGATCGGCATGAGCGTCATGGCCTGCGTGCCGATGCTGGGAGCCCCCGTCGCGGCTCAGAACCTCGGCCTGGTCGACAATTCAGGGTTCTCGCCGCAGGATGTGCTTCGCCTGCTCAAGGGCTGGGGCTATCCCGGCGACCTCAAGAGCGATCCCAGCTACCCGCGCATCGCGGGCAAGATCGAGGGCCTCAACTACGAGATCTATTTCTACGGCTGCAAGAACGCCCAGGCCAATTGCCGCGACTACCAGTTCTTTACGACCTTCACGTTCAGGCAGCCGGTGCCCTTGGAGAAGATCAACGAGTGGAACGACAAGAAGCGCTGGGCCTTCGCATCGACCGACGGCAAGGGCGAGGTGCGGCTGAAGATGGATGTCGACCCCGACGGGTCCGACCTGGCGCAGGGCTTCGAGAGCAATTTCAACATCTGGAAGAGCGTGCTGATCAGCTTCAAGAACCACATCGGCGGCTAGCACCCGGAATCGCGGGGCTGATGCAGCTGTCATCCCGAGCGCATCGAGGGATCTAGGGATGGCGCCTGGATCCCTCGATGCGTTCGGGATGACAGTCGTGCCTCTACCGGATTATCCTTGTTCTTTAAGTAAGAACAGTATATGCTTCAGCGTGACGGATGGGAGTCTCGGCGAGGTGCGGGGACGGTGAATTTCAGCGCAAACTCCGCAACTTTGCGGCGCCGCAAATTATGATGTCTAAGCCACTGTAATAATTGAACGTTTTCTCTCCCAGCCAATTGCAGAAACCGCGCAGGCCGGTTCGCGTGGCGGCACCGGAACACGAGGCGCCCAGGGGCAGGTTGATCGTGGCGTCGAGGAGGCCCATTTGATGGAACAAATCGAGAAAATGGACGCGAATGCCCGGCCGTGGGAGTAATCCCTCGGGGCATGAGCCTCTCACTTTCGTCCTTCGGTCCTGGTGTCGATCCCGTGAGCGCCACGTCGTTGTTCCATCCCGCGGTCGCTGCCTGGTTCGCTGACCGCTTCAGCGCGCCGACGGCCGCCCAGGCCCAGGCGTGGCCGGCGATCAAATCAGGCCGCGATGTGCTGATCGCGGCGCCCACCGGCTCGGGCAAGACGCTGGCCGCCTTCATGGCCGCGATCGACGACCTGGTGCGCCAGGGGCTCGATGGCGGGCTGCCGGACACGACCCAGGTCGTCTACGTGTCGCCGCTCAAGGCGTTGTCGAACGACATCCGCGCCAACCTGGAAGCGCCGCTGGCCGGCATCCGCCAGGCGCTGCAGGTGCGCGGCCTGCCGGAGGTCGAGATCCGGACCTGGGTGCGCACCGGCGACACGCCCGCCGGCGAGCGCCAGCGCATGGGCCGCCGCCCGCCGCACATCGTGGTGACCACGCCCGAGTCGCTCTACATCCTGCTGGGCTCGGAATCCGGCCGACGGATGCTGGCCACCACCCGCAGCGTGATCGTCGACGAGATCCACGCCGTGGCGCCCAACAAGCGCGGCACCCACCTGGCGCTGTCGCTGGAGCGCCTCAATGCCTTGTGCGGCCGCCGGCTGCTGCGCATCGGCCTGTCGGCGACGCAGAAGCCCATCGAGGCGGTGGCGCGCTTCCTGATGGGCATCGGCACGGACCGCGCCTGCGAGATCATCGATTCGGGCCATCGCCGCGACCGCGACCTGGCGCTGGAGGTGCCCGACTCGCCGCTCGACGCGGTGATGTCGATGGAGGTGTGGGAGCAGGTCTACCGTCGCCTGGCGGCGCTGATCGGGCAGCATCGCACGACGCTGATCTTCGTGAACACGCGCCGCCTGGCGGAGCGGGTGACGCGCCACCTGTCCGACCTGATCGGCGAGGCGCATGTCACGGCCCATCACGGCAGCCTCGCCAAGGAGCAGCGCTTCGATGCCGAGCAGCGGCTCAAGCACGGCAAGCTGAAGGCGCTGGTCGCCACCGCCTCGCTGGAGCTGGGCATCGATATCGGCGAGGTCGACCTCGTCTGCCAGATCGGTTCGCCGCGCTCGATCGCCAGCTTCCTGCAGCGCGTCGGCCGCTCCGGCCACGCCATCGACGGCACGCCCAAGGGCCGGCTGTTCCCGCTCTCGCGCGACGAGCTGGTGGAGTGCGCCGCCCTGCTCGAGGCCGTGCGCCGCGGCGAGCTCGATCGGCTGACGATCCCCGAGCGGCCGATGGACGTGCTGGCGCAGCAGATCGTGGCCGAGGTCGCGGCCCGCGACTGGGGCGAGGACGACCTCTATGCCGTGCTGCGCCAAGCCTGGCCCTATCGCGACCTGGCGCGCGACGATTTCACGACCACCGTGCACATGCTGGCCGACGGCTTCAGCACCCGCAACGGCCGGCGCGGCGCGCTGATCCACCACGACGCCGTCAATCATCTGCTGCGCGGCCGGCGCGGCGCGCGGCTGACGGCGCTGACCGCCGGCGGCACCATTCCCGACAATGCCGACTACCAGGTGCTGCTGGAGCCGGAGAGCCACATCATCGGCAGCGTGAACGAGGATTTCGCCGTCGAGAGCATGGCCGGCGACATCTTCCAGCTCGGCAACAAGAGCTACCGCATCCAGCGTGTCGAGCGCGGCACCGTGCGTGTCGAGGATGCGCACGGCCAGGCGCCCAACATCCCGTTCTGGCTCGGCGAGGCGCCGGGCCGCAGCGACGAGCTTTCCGAGGCGGTGTCACGGCTGCGCGCCGACATCGCCCGCCATCTGCGCCGCGACCCGACGGGCGACGGCGCGCTGCGCTGGCTGACGAACGACTGCGTCATGATCACGGCGGCCGCCGAGCAGCTCGTCGAGTATCTCAACGCAGGCCTGCTGGCCCTGGGCTGCCTGCCGACGCGCGACACCATCGTGCTGGAACGCTTCTTCGACGAAGCCGGCGGCATGCAGCTGGTGGTGCACACGCCCTACGGCAGCCACATCAACCGCGCCTGGGGGCTGGCGCTGCGCAAGCGCTTCTGCCGCACGTTCAATTTCGAGATCCAGGCGGCCGCGACCGAGGACAACATCGTGATCTCGCTCACCGAGGCGCACAGCTTCGCGCTCGACGAGGTCGCCCGCTACCTGCATTCGGCCTCGGTCAGGACGGTGCTGACCGAGGCGCTCCTCGACTCGCCGATGTTCGCCACCCGCTGGCGCTGGGTCATCGGCGTGTCGCTGGCGCTGCCGCGCTTCCGCGGCGGCAAGAAAGTGCCGCCGCAGCTGGCGCGCATGGCGGCCGAGGATCTCATGGGCGCGGTCTTTCCCGACCAGATCGCCTGCGCCGAGAACCTGCCCGGCGAGCGCGAGATCCCCGATCATCCGCTGGTGCAGCAGGCGATCGGCGACTGCCTGACCGAGGCGATGGATATCGACGGGCTGGAGCGCCTGCTGGCGAGCATCGAGTCAGGCGCCGTGCGCGTGGTGGCATGCGATCTGACGCATCCCTCGCCGCTGGCGCTGGAGGTGCTGTCGGCGCGGCCCTATGCCTTCCTCGACGATGCCCCGCTGGAGGAGCGGCGCACGCAGGCGGTGATGGCGCGCCGCTGGCTGTCGCCGGAGGACGCGTCCAGCCTCGGGCGCCTCGATCCGGACGCGATCGCGCGCGTGCGCGGCGAGGCGTGGCCCGAGGCGGCCAACGCCGACGAGCTGCACGACGCGCTGGTGTGGCTGGGCTTCCTGACCGAAGCCGAGGTGATGGCAGGCCCCGGCTGGCAGGGCTGGCTGCAGCTTCTCGCCGGCCAGAAGCGCGTGGCGCGCCTGGACGTCGCAGGTTCGGTGCTGTGGATCGCGGCCGAACGCCTGGCGCAGTTCCAGGCGCTGTGGCCCGGCCTGAAGACGGAACCGAAGATCGCGGCGCCGGCGCGCAGCGCCGACGGCCCGTTGTCGTCGGACGCCGCCCTGGTCGAGATCATGCGCGGCCGGCTGGAAGGGCTGGGGCCGGTGGCTGTGGAGGCGCTGGCATCGCCACTGGGCCTGGAGCCGGCCGCCGTGGCGGCGCCGCTGCTGGCCCTGGAGGCGGAAGGGTTCGCCATGCGCGGCCGCTTCACACCCGGCGTCAACGCCGAGCAGTGGTGCGAGCGCCGGCTGCTGTCGCGCATCCATCGCTACACCATCAAGCGGCTGCGCGCCGAGATCGAGCCGGTGGCGGCGCGCGATTTCCTGCGCTTCCTGTTCGCCTGGCAGCGCGTGGCGCCCGACGCGCGCATGCAGGGCGCCAAGGCGCTCGATCCGGTCGTGGCCCAGCTCGAAGGCTTCGAGGCGGCGGCCGTCGCCTGGGAGAGCGACATCCTGCGCGCGCGCGTGGCCGACTATCGGCCGGGCTGGCTCGACGAGCGCTGCCTGGCCGGCCAGGTGACCTGGCTGCGCCTGCGGCCGCGCAACGGGCGCAACGGCGAGGGGCGCGCGGTGCCGGTGCGCGCGACCCCGATCACGCTGCTGGAGCGCCGTCATGCGCCACTGTGGACGGCGCTGTCGCCGCTGGGCGACGTCGCACCATCCGGCTCGCGGGCGCAGGCGGTGCTGGACTGCATCAGGCAGCACGGCGCCTCGTTCCTCGACGAGCTGGTCGACGGCACGGGGCTGTTGCGCATGCAGGTCGAGGAGGCGCTGGCCGAGCTGGTGGCGCTGGGTCTCGTGACGTCCGACAGCTTCGGCGGCCTGCGCGCGCTCCTGGTGCCGTCGAGCGAGCGGCGCGCCGGCGGACGCCGCCACCGCCGCGCCGCTGCCGCCACCATGGACGATGCCGGCCGTTGGGCGCTGGTGCGCCGCTCGCCGCCGGCGGCCGCCAAGGCGGGCGGCGATGCGGCGGCGGTCGAGCACGTGGCCCAGGTGCTGCTGCGCCGCTACGGCGTGGTGTTCTGGCGGCTGCTGGAGCGCGAGGCGGCGTGGCTGCCGCCGTGGCGCGACCTGCTGCGCGTCTATCGCCGGCTCGAGAGCCGCGGCGACATCCGCGGCGGCCGTTTCGTGGCCGGCTTCACCGGCGAGCAGTTCGCGCTGCCCGACGCCATCGGCAAGCTGCGCGAGATACGCCGGCAGGCGGCGGCCGACGACTGGATCGCGGTGTCGGGCGCCGACCCGCTCAACCTGGCCGGCATCCTGACGCCCGGCCCCAGGCTGGCGGCGCTGGCCGGCAACCGGTTGCTCTATCGCGCCGGCGTGCCGATCGCGATGCTGGCCGGCGGCGAGGTCCAGGTCTTCGGCGACCTCGACCCGGCCACCGAATGGCGCGCGCGCAAGGAGGTGCAGCGGCCGGCGCCGCAGGCACCGGCGCTGGCGCTGGTGCGGACGGCCGCCGCGTGATCGTCAGCGGAACACGCCGTGGAAGCGGCCGAGGAAGGTCGCCAGCCGTTCCGACTTGGGATTGACCAGCAGGGCGTCGGGCGGCCCTTGCTCGGCGATGCGGCCGCCCTCCATGAAGACGACCCGGGTGGCGACCTCGCGCACGAACAGCATCTCGTGGCTGACCACCAGCATGGTCATGCCGCTCTTCGCCAGGTCCTGCATCACGGCCAGCACCTCGGCCACCAGCTCGGGGTCGAGCGCCGAGGTCACCTCGTCGAACAGCACCAGCTTGGGCTCCATGGCCACCGCGCGGGCGATGGCGACGCGCTGCTGCTGGCCGCCGGACAGCTGGTAGGGGTAGTGGCCGCGCCGCTCCGACAGGCCGACGCGGTCGAGCCAGCGCCGTGCGGTCTCGACCGCCTCGGCCTTCGGGCGCTTCTGCACCTTGATCAGGCCCAGGGTCACGTTCTGCTCGGCCGTCATGTGCGGGAACAGGTTGTAGCTCTGGAACACCATGCCGATCTTGGCGCGCTGGGCGCTGATGGCCGTCTCGCCGAGCCGCCGATGCGTGCCTTCGGTGTATCCGATGCGCTCGCCGTCGACCTGGATCTCGCCCTGGTGGAACTCCTCGAGCAGGTTGATGCAGCGCAGGAACGTGGTCTTGCCCGACCCCGAGGCGCCGATGATGGCCACCACCTCGCCCTGCTGCACCTCGAGGTCGATGCCCTTCAGCACCTCGGTGGCGCCGAAGCGCTTGTGGACGTCGATGGCGCGGAGCAGCGGCTGGGCCATGGGGAACCGTCAGTAGCGGAAGTGGGCGGTGCGGCGCTCGATCAGCGCCCCCAGCTGCGAGATGGCGAAGTTGACCAGCACGTAGAGCATGCCAGCGGCGAAGTAGAACTGCAGCACGAGATAGTTGCGCGCGATCGTCTGCTGCGTCGCCAGCAGCAGCTCGACGACGCCGATGATCGACAGCAGCGTCGTGCCCTTCACCATCTCCACTGCCGTGTTGACCCAGGGCGGCAGCAGGCGGCGGATCGCCTGCGGCAGCAGCACGTAGCGCAGGCGCTGCCAGAAGGTGAGCCCGATCGCCTTGCCGGCCTCGGTCTGCCCGATCGGGATCGACTCGATGGCGCCGCGCACGGTCTCGGACATATGCGCGCCGCAGAAGCCGCCCAGCGCCACCACGCCGGCGGTGAAGGGCGAGATCTGGATGCCCAGCAGGGCGAGCCCATAGTAGCTGAACAGGATCAGCACCAGCACCGGGATGCCGCGCACGGCATCGACATAGCCGCGCAGCAGCAGGCGCACCGGCCATGGCCCGTAGCTCAGCGCGACGCCGCCCAGGATGCCGATCAGCGAGCCGATGACGATGGTGATCCCGGACAGCCGCGCCGTGGTGGCCAGCCCGGCCAGCAGGCCGTAGCGCGCCGCCCAGGCCTCGTAGAGGAAGGACCCTGGCTCGAACATGGCTCACCGGATCACGGCGTAGCGCCGCTCGACCCGGCGCAGCAGCCAGGCGATGGCGTAGCAGGTCACGAGGTAGAGCGCGCTGGCCGTCAGCCACGACTCCATGACCCTGAAGGTGTTGGCGTTGATCTGGCGCGTGACGAACGTCAGCTCGGGGATGGCGATGGCGGCGGCCAGCGACGTGTCCTTGAACAGCGAGATCAGGTTGTTCGACAGCGCCGGCAGGGTGATGCGGAACATCACCGGCAGCACGACATGGACCTGCCGCTGCACCGGCCGCAGGCCGATCGCCTTGGCCGCCTCGACGTAGCGCGCCGGCATCGACGCCAGCCCGGCGCGGAACACCTCGCACAGATAGGCGCCGGCATAGATCGAGAGCGTGATCACGAAGCTCTCGATCTTGCCCAGGAAGAAGATGCCGAGCTCCGGCAGCCCGAAATAGACGAAGAAGATCAGCAGCAGGATCGGGCAGTTGCGGATGATCTCGACATAGGTCCACACCACCGCGCGCAGCGGCGCCAGCCGCGACTGGCGCCCATAAGCGGCGAGCAGGCCGATGACGGTGCCGATGGCCAGCGACAGCGCCGCCAGCCACAGGCCCAGCCACAACCCGGCCAGCATCTTGTCGAAGCTGCGGAAGATGACGTCGAAGTTGAACTGGTAGGTCAAGCAGGTCTCCCCCAACGAAGTTGGGGGAGGTGGCCGAAGGCCGGAGGGGGACGCCACGTGGTCTCAGTTGCCAAGATCACGTTGTCTCCCCTCCACCCCTTCGGGGCACCTCCCCAGCGGAGCTGGGGAGGCGGATCAGGCGAATTCCTGCGGGAAGCCCACCTTGGGCGTCGTCAGCTCGATGCCGAACCACTTCTTGTAGGAGGCCGCGAAGTAGTCGAAGTCGACGCCCATCATGGCTTCCTTGTAGACGGTGTTGACCCAGTTCAGCCAGATCGGGTCGCCCGGCCGCACCGCCGAGGCGTACGAGTTGGGCATCCAGCCGTAGCCGCCCTCGACGTAGCGGTTGGGGAACTGCTGCATCAGCCAGCGGATGGCCGACTGGTCGGCGAGGTAGGCATCGACGCGCCGCGCGTTGAGCGCCTGCAACGTCGAATCCGGGCTGTCGAACTGGTCGACGCCGGCTTCGGGCAGCGCCTTGTGGACCCATTCCTCGATGAAGACGTTCTGCATGGCGCCGACCTTGGCCGACTTGCCGGCGGCCTTCACCTCCTGGAAGGTCTTGTACTTGCCGCCGGCCATCATCATCAGGCCGACGCCTTCGCGGTAGTAGGGGTGGGTGAACTCGACCTGCTGCGCGCGGCCGGGCGTGATCGTCATCCACTGCACGACGATGTCGACCTTGTTGGTCACCAGGCTGGGGATGCGCGCGTCCGAGCCCTGGATCACGTACTCGACCTTCTCGTAGTCATCGAACAGGTTCTTGGCCAGCAGCCGCGACAGGTCGATGTCCATGCCGACCAGCTTGCCGCTGCGGTCTTCGAAGTGCCACGGCGGGTTGGTGCTGCCGGTGCCGACGATCAGCTTGCCGCGCTTCAGCACCTCCTGCAGCTTGCTCTTGGACGGGTCGATCGTCTGGGCGATGGCGGGTCGCGGCGCGGTGGCGACGGCGCCGACCGCACCGACCGCGGCGACGACGCCGGCTGCGGCCGTCGAGAGCTGGAAGATGTCGCGACGCGTCGCTGCCGGCAGCGGTTCTTGCGTGTCGTCCTTGCCCATCGGAAGTCCCCCTGGATCGCCGCGGCACGCTTCGCCGCGCGTCGATCCTTGCAGACTCCGGACCGGCGCGCAGGAAAAAATGCAATCGGGATGTTGCGGATGAGTGCGAATATTCAACCGCCCGCCGGCGCGCGACGCCTACAGGCCCTTGAGGAACGCCAGCAGCAGCCGGTTCACCTCGTCCGGCCGCTCGCCCTGGATCCAATGGCCGGCGCCGTCGAGGATGTGGCTGCCGCGCAGGCCCGGCAGCGTCTGCGGATAGGCGTCCAGCTGCGCCTGCGACGCCGGGAAGCGCAGCACGCCGTCGCGGCTGCCGGCGATGAACATCGAGGGCTGGCGGATCGGCAGTCCGCGCCAGGGGCCGAACAGCGACCAGCTGCGCGTCAGGTTGCGATACCAGTTGAGCCCGCCGCGGAAGCCGGTGCGCGTGAACTGGGCCGTGTAGTAGTCGAGGTCGGCTTCGCTCAGCCAGGCCGGCAGCGCCGGCGGGTCGACGGTGTTGTCGAGCAGGCCGCCGCCCTCCGGCAGCTGGGCGAAGCCCTTGCCGCGCTCCTTCATCTCGCCGCTGGCGGTGAAGTAGATGCGGCGCAGCGCCGTGCGCACGTCGCGCTCCAGCTCGGCCTCGGCGACACCCGGCTTCTGGAAATACTGGATGTAGAAGTTGCGGATGCCGAGCTTGGCCAGCGCCGACAGCAGATCGACATGGCCCGACGGCGTCCACGGCACGCTCATGCCGACCACGGCGCGGAACACGTCGGGCCGCAGCATCGCGCTGTTCCATGCCGCCGGCGCGCCCCAGTCGTGGCCCACGATCACGGCCTGGGTCTCGCCCAGCTGCTTCACCAGCTCGACCATGTCGCCCACGATGTGCAGCAGCGTGTAGTGCTCGATCTCGGGCGGCGCGTCAGTGCCGCCATAGCCGCGCATGTCGGGCGCCACGCAGCGGAAGCCGGCGGCGCTGAGCGCGGTGATCTGGTGGCGCCACGAATACCAGCTCTCAGGCCAGCCATGGCAGAACAGCACCAGCGGCCCGCTGCCGGCTTCGGCGTAGCGCATGGTGATGCCGTTGGCGGTGGTGGTCTTGAGCGTGATGCCCGCGATCGGCGAGTCGAGCAGAGTCATCGATGGTTCCTCCTTTATGGTTCCACTGTAGCGCAAAGGGCGGCATGCTGGCGGCGATTGCACACCATCAGCCGCTGCGCGAAAGCCAGGAGTCCCGCGCCATGAACCTCGAACAACTGCGTTCCATCCAGGCTCCGCTCAAGGACAAGTATCGCCAGGAGCCGGGCGCCGCCGTGATCACGCTGCGGGCGGCCGGCGATCTCGATTCCGACTCCATCGCCTGCAAGGTCGACACGGGCCGCGCTCTGGTCGAAGCCGGGCTGCATCCCGCGACCGGCGGCGACGGCTCGCAGGCATGCTCCGGCGACATGCTGCTGGAGGCGCTGGTGGCCTGTGCTGGCGTCACCCTGAAGGCCGTGGCCACGTCGCTGGGCGTCGCCATCCGCAAGGGCACGGTGCGCGCCGAGGGTGATCTCGATTTCCGCGGCACGCTCGCGGTCGACAAGGCGGCGCCGGTGGGTTTCCGCGACATCCGCCTGTCGTTCGACCTCGATACCGATGCCACGCCGGAGCAGCTGGCGACGCTCTACAAGCTCACCGAGCGCTACTGCGTCATCTATCAGACCCTGAAGAATCCGCCGTCACTGGCGCTGAGGGCGTAAGCCGTCAGGACCGCGACGCCGCGCCGATGGCGGCGTCGGCGGCCTGGCCGGCCAGCCGCTGCCGCAGGGCGGCGGCGATCTGGCGGCGCTTCAGCGCCAGGATCGCGCCGGCGAAGATCGCGGTGATGGCCAGCAGCGAGCCGATCGACAGCGTCGAGACGCCGGTCAGCCCCTGGCCGATGGTGCAGCCGATCGACAGCACGCCGCCGACGCCCATCAGCACGCCGCCCACCAGGTAGCGCGCCGTGTTGCCGGCGCCCTCGAAGCCCTGGAGCTTGGCCTCGCCGCGCAGCACCGCGACCAGGGCGGCGCCGACGGAGATGCCCAGCACCCAGGCGATGCCGAAATCCATCGTCGCGCCGGTGTAGGTGAGGCCGTACACCAGGGTCTGAGCGAGCGGTCCGGTGACCGTGATGCTTTCCGGCGGCAGCGGGTTGAACTCGTCGGCCGCGAGGATGCCGGTGACGGCAAACCCGGCGGGCACCAGCAGGCCGATCAGCGCGCCGCCGATCAGGTGCCGCGGCGCGACGCGGCGGCGGAAGACGTAAGCCAGCGCCGGCAGCACCAGGGCCGCCACGACGAGGGCCTGCGCCGAGGTCGACGTGACGCCCCAGACCTTGGCGGCGACCCCCGTGAGGCTCTGGTCGGCCAGGCCGAAGGCCTTGAGGTCGACCCCGGTGGCGCCGCTGAACGCTTGGCGCGGCAAGGCGAGCAGGCCGCGCAAGGTGGTGTAGGCAGCGATGGCCAGCACCATCAGGCTCACCAGCGAGCGCAGGTTGCCGCCCGCCGCCAGCACCAGCAGCCGCGCGCCGCAGCCGCCCGTCAGCACCATGCCGACTCCGAAGGCAAGGCCGCCCAGGACCACGCCGCCCAGCGGCAGCAGCGCCGGCAGGTAGAGGGTCTTGCCCACATCCAGCAGGCCAGCGCCGATCAGCGCCTGGGTCCCCAGCAGGGCCACGGCCGCGGCGAGAAGATAGCCGCGCAGCCGGGGCGCATCGGGCGTCGAGACCAGGTCCTCGGCCGCGCCGCGCACGCAGAACGCCGACCACCGCGCAATGGCGCCGAAAGCCAGCCCGATGGCGAGGCCGCCGAGCAGCAGGATGGTTCTGGGGTCGAGGTCGGCCACGGCAAAGCCCTTTTTCATCTGTCGGGCTGTAAATTATCCAATTCACCGAAATTTTCGAGATATATTTATTAATATAACAATATAGTATTGTATTTTATGTGCCAGGAGGACGCCGTTTGGCGAACGGCAGGACAAGGAGGCCGGCGGCAGTGATGATGGCCAGCATGGCCCAGGCATCGTTCACGGCGGCCACGAAACCGGCCCGCTCGATCAGCGGCCGCAGCAGGGCCTCGCTCGCCGCGTCGATAGGACCCGGCGCACGTCCGGCCAGGGCTTCGGCCGGCACGCCGATGAAGCTGGCGGCGCCGACATCGCCGGCTGACAGGCGCGACAGGAGATGCTGCGCATGCCCGGCGGCGCGGCCGTAGATGGCGGTGTCGATCAGCGCCAGGCCGATGGCGCCGCCCAGGTTGCGCATCAGGTTGAACAGGCCGCTGGCATCCGGCACGCGCGCCGGCGGCAGGTGGCCCAATGCCAGCCGGGTCGGGGGCAGCAGGCAGAACATGATGGCGCCGCCGCGGATCACCTGCGGCCAGAACATGTCGTCGAAATCCGACTCCCAGGTCTGGAACGCGCTCAACCCCAACCCGAGCCCGAACAGCACGAAGCCCGCCGCCGTCAGCCAGCGGGCGTCAACGCGCCGCTCCAGCGCCACCGCCAGCGGCGCCGTCAGCAGCTGCATGACGCCGGTCACCAGCATGATCTCGCCGATCGCCAGGGGACCATGGTTGCGCACGAAGCCGAGAAAGACCGGCATCAGGTAGACCGAGCCGTAGAGCCCCATGCCGAGCACGAAGCTGAGCCAGCAGCCGATCGCGAAGTCACGGTCGGCCAGCGCCCGCAGGTCAACGACGGGTCGCTGCCGACGAACGGTGCGACGCACGAATGACACGCCCGTGGCGGCGCATAGCAGGAGCAGGCCGAGCACCCACGGCGATGTCCAGCCGCGGGATGGCGCCTCCTTCAGCGCGATCTCCAGCGCCGCCAGCGCCAAGGCCATCATCAGCAGCGAGGGGCCGTCGAGCGTGCGCACATGGTCGATATCGATGCGTTCCGCAGGCAGCATGCCGGCGCCCAGCAGCGCTGCGATCAGACCGGGCACCACGTTGATCAGGAACAGCCAGTGCCAGGAATAGGTCTCGGTGATCCAGCCGCCGACAATCGGGCCGAGCGTCGGCGCCAGCACGGCTATCACGCCGGCGACGGTCGTCGCCAGCGCCTGGCCGCGCGCCGGAAAAAGCAGGAAAACGGCCGCGAAAACGGCTGGTATCAGCGTGCCGCCCGCGAAGCCCTGCACGGTCCGCCACGCGACCAGCACGGCGAAGTCGCCGCTTGTCGCACAGCCGATGGACGCCACGGTGAAAACCGACACGGCGATCACGAACAGGCCGCGCATGCCGAGCACGCGCGTCAGCCACCCCGTGAGCGGGATCGCGATGACCTCGGCGATGAGATAGGCGGTCTGGATCCAGCTCATCCGGTCGGGCGCGATCAAGAGCGCCGACTGGATGTTGGGCAACGACGTGGCGACGACCTGGATGTCGAGGATCGCCATGAACATGCCCAGGCACATGGCCGCGAAGCCGCTCCAGGTGGAGAACGGGGTGCGGGGCGGATCCGCTGCCGAGGGCGATGTCATCGTGTCAACGCCGCTTCGCGCCTTGCGCCGGCCTGGCGTGGTCAACGCGATGCTCCGCGCGATGGGGGCAGGGATGAACCCAGGTGGCCGCAACGGCCACCCGGCGGTTCACAAACCCGCACGGTGTCCCGCTATTCCCATGCTTGTCGTCGTCATGTCTGCTCGTCATGCAGGAAGGCGCGCATCTCGGTCACGAAGCGTTGCCATGCCGGTTCACCTTCCAGAAGGATGTGGTTGCGGCTTTCGAGCGGCACGAAGCGTGCGCCGGGAATGGTCGTCGCCATCAGCCGGCCCTCGGCGAACGGCGCAACGTTGTCGTCCCGGCAATGCAGCACCAAAGTTGGCGCACGGACCTGCGCCATCAGCGGCCTGATGTCGATGCCGCCGAACACCTCGTTCAGGCGCACGGCATTGCGCGGCGATATCGTCATGCGCTGCAGATCGTTGAACCACTGGATCTGCTCATTGCTGCCGTCCGGGATGAAGAGCGACGTGAACACCTGCCGGAACGCGGGATTGTCCTGCCCCCAGCCCAGCTCCATGAGCACACCCAGCGCACGTCGGCGTGCCGCCTCCTCGGGTGCACGCAAGGCCCAGCCCTGCGTGTAGCCGCCGTAGAGCACCAGGCGGCTGACGCGTTGTGGGTGCTTGACGGCATAGGCGATCGCGATGGCGCATCCCTGCGATACGCCCAGCATGTCGAAGCGCTCCAGGCCGGCGGCATCGACCACCGCTTCCAGGTCGCGCACGAAGGTATCGAACGTCAGGTTCGGTGCATCCCAGTCGGAGAGGCCGTTGGCGCGCTCGTCATAGCGGACCAGGCGGTGATTGCGGACCAGCTCACGGATCCAGTGCTGCCAGACCGGACTTTCCCAGTCGTATTCGAGATGCGTCATCCAGTTGGCGGGCTTGACCAGCGGCGTGCCCTGGCCCGCCGTCGCGTAGGCGATGCGCACTCCGTCGTCGGCGATGCAGAAACGAATCTCCTGGCGCGCAGGCGGTCGTGCCGGCGCAGCAGGCGGTGCGGCCGGCGCCGGCTCACTGCCCGGAGGTTCGGTGAGACGCGGCGCGGGCGACGCCATGCCGGCTTCGCGCCAGGCCTGGAGCAGCGGGCCCTTGGGTCCGCCCACCGGTCTTAGCGCCCGGTTGGCCGTTTCGTACTGCTCGCGTGCCTCCTGCTGCCGGCCGGCTTGCGCCAGCAGCCGGACGAGGCGGCTCCACGCCTGCTCGTCCTGTGGGTCAATCTGCACCAGGATGCGAGCATACGGCATTGCCGCCTCGCCCGACATGCGTTCGACGAGCGCCGACAGGATCCGCACGTGCAGGGCACGCGCATCCTCGCGCTCGGCGACGTACCATGAGCGGAACTCATGGTACTCGGGCAACTCGAGGCCTTCCAGGAACACACCGCGGAACGCCGCGGCGGCGTCCTTGAGCCGGTCGATCGGCGTGGTCTCGATATTGTCGAGACTGTCGCGCAGCGATACGAGATCGACCGTGGCGCTGCTCACGTTGAATTGTATGACCGAGCGATCGGCATGAATGAGCGGCGTTTCCCCGTCCTGCGTCAACGCGCGGATGCGGCTTAGGCTCCAGCGCAGCGCGCCGCGCGGGTCGTCGGGCACATCCCACAGCAATTCGCATAGCCGTTCGCGCCGGTGCGCGCGGCCTGTCGTCGCGAGGTAGGCCAGCAGCGCCCGTGTCTTTTTTGAGCGCGGCAGCTCCACGCGCTCGGCGCCGCGCAACACTTCCATCTCACCCAGAAGTCGGATTCCCAACATCATCGACACCTTTCCGGCCGTTCGATTATCCGGGCGTACACCGCTGCTGCCAACACCGCGCACTTCCCTTGACAGGGAAGAAATCGAGGCCCGCCGGTGTTCACCACATGGGACGAGGGAAACCCGTTGGGTACGTGCCCGTTCCCGACAACGTGACATCCGAACGTTGTCGTTCGCATCGTACAGTCGTCCGTTGAACGCGTGCACCCATGGCTGCCATCGTCCGCCTTCTGTCGCTTGCCACTGCCACACCGCCACATGCCGTCTCGCAGCGTGACCTCATGGCGGCCGCCGGCGATTATTTCGGCGCCAACGGCGTCGACGTGGAACGCCTGCTGCCGGCGTTCCTCCACGCCGGCATTGATCGCCGGCATCTGTGCGAGCCGCTCGATTGGTATCAACGGCCGATCGGTTGGAAGACGCGCAATGATGCGTTCCTCCGGCATGCGCCGGCCTTGCTGGAAGAAGCCGCGCAAAAGGCGGTGGCTGACGCCGGTCTGACGCTTGGCGAGATCGACCAGGTCGTCACGGTGTGCTCCACCGGCGTGGCGACGCCGAGCCTCGACGCGCTGCTCATGGAGCGGCTGCCCTTGCGCGACGACATCGGCAGGTTGCCGATCTTCGGGTTGGGATGCGCCGGCGGCGTCACCGGGCTGGGCGTGGCCGCCAGGCTCGCGCGCGCCACGCCGGGCACGAACATCCTGTTCCTGGTGGTTGAGCTCTGCACGCTGACCTTCCGCAGCGGCGATCGTCGCAAGGCCAATATCATCGCCACGGCCTTGTTCGGAGACGGCGCCGCCGCCGCCGTGGTGCGGGCGCAGGATATCGCCAACGACAACCCCGTCATCCTCCATGCCGGCGAGCAGCGCTGGCCGGGAACGCTCGACGTGATGGGCTGGGATGTCGCTGAGGACGGCCTGACGGTGCTGTTCTCGCGCGACATACCGACATTGGTGCGCGGGAAGCTGCGCCAGGCGGCCGACGACTATCTGGCGCGGCACGGCATGACTCTGTCCGACATCGACGGCTTCATCGCCCATCCCGGCGGTGCCAAGGTGCTCGATGCCATGGAGGACGTGTTCGGCCTGCAGACCGGCGGCATGGTCGAGGCGCGCGCGGTGCTGCGCGACTACGGCAACATGTCGGCCGCGACGGTGATGTTCGTGCTCGACCGCGCGTTGCGGCGCGGCCTGCGCGGACAAAATCTGATGTCGGCGCTGGGGCCGGGGTTCACCGGGTCGTTCCTCACGCTCGCGGCGGCCTGACGCCAAAAGGACCGATGCAGGCCATCGGTCTGTTGACAAGCATGGTCGTGATGGAGGCAAGCATGCACCACAAGCTCCAGAGCATTCGGCGCGTCGCCGCGGTGGCGGCGTTCGCGGCAGCCCTTTCGGCGGTGGCTGCCTTGCCGGCTGCGGCCAACATGGGCGGCGGCAGCTCGGACCGTTCCACGCCGGCCAAGCCGGCCAATCCGGATTTCGAGAATGCCAAGGCGGCCATCGCAGCCAAGCAATATCCCAACGCCATCGGCTGGCTGCAGCGCGTGATCGCCAACGAGCCCAACAACCCCGAGGCTTACAATCTGATGGGCTTCGCCACGCGCAAGTCCGGCAATCCTGCCGCCTCGCTGCAGTACTACCAGAAGGCGCTGTCGCTCGACCCCAAGCATCTGGGTGCGCATGAATACATCGGCGAGGCGTATCTGATGCTCGATCAGCCGCAGCGCGCCGATGAGCATCTCGCTCGGCTCGACCAGCTGTGCACCTTCGGCTGCAAGGAGTATCGCGACCTGAAGGCGGCGATCGCCAATTACAAGAAGGGCATCCGTCCGCAGGCGAATCGCTAGGTCCGCCACTCCCCGACGCGGTGCGGGCGTAAAGCAGAGGGTGCCTCTGCGCTCTCGCCGCTGCGGGACATGACGGGACGAGAGCAGAATACGCCATGACACCATTGGCCTGGCTGCTCGGCTTTGTTGTGTTGCAGCGTCTGGCGGAGCTGGCGCTGGCGCAACGCAACACGCGCCGTCTGCTGGCCCGGGGCGGACGCGAGGTCGGCGCCGGCCACTATCCGCTCTTCTTTCTCCTGCACGGCTCGTGGCTGCTGGCGATGGCGTTGACCGTGCCATGGTCCACCGAGCCGTCCTGGTTCCTGATCGCGGTGTTCTTCGCCCTGCAGGGGCTGCGTGTCTGGGTCGTGGCCAGCCTCGGGCCGTTCTGGACCACCCGCATCATCACCCTCGATGACACACCGCTGGCCCGCCGAGGCCCCTACCGGTTGCTGAATCACCCGAACTATTGGGTTGTCGCCGGTGAGATTGCCGTGCTGCCGCTGGCTTTCGGCGCCTGGCCCATCGCGCTGGTCTGGTCGGTCCTCAATGCGCTGCTGCTGCGCCATCGCGTGCGCGTGGAGAATGCGGCGCTGGCAGCACGGGACCGGTCGGCGGCGGCGATGGCAGATCCCGGGCGTGCTCGTGGCACGACGTCTATAACGCCTCGCCCCTGATCAGCCTGGGCAGGTCGCCGACCAGTCCCATCGCATGGCGCATGAAGAACCGTCGCAGCGGCGGCAGCCGGTTCACGGCGGCCAGCCCGACATCGCGCACCACGCGCAGCGGCGCCAGATCATTGGAGAACAGGCGGTTCAGCGTGTCGGTGGCGCCGATCATGCTCAGGCTGTCGACCCGGCGCCAGCGCTCGTAGTCTGCCAGGACCGATGCATGGCCGATATCCAGGCCCAGGCGGTAGGCGTCGGCCACAACCTCGGCCAGCGCGGCGGCGTCGCGCAGCCCCAGGTTCCAGCCCTGTCCGGCGATAGGGTGGATGCTGTGGGCAGCATCGCCGACCAGCGCCAGGCGCGTTGCGGTGAAATGCTCGGCGGCCTGGACCGACAACGGGTATGAGAAGCGAGGCCCCACCGCCTTGACAGCGCCGAGATGCTCGCCGAAGCGGCGGACGAACTCGTGTTGAAACTCCGCTTCGGGCAGACGCAGCAAGGTGGGCACGAGCGTGGTGTGTTCCGTCCAGACGATCGACGAGCGATGCGCGCCGCTGTCCGGATCGTCCGTCATGGGCAGGATGGCGAACGGTCCGGCCGGCAGGAATTTCTCCTGCGCCACACCGCGATGCGGCAGCTCGTGCTCTGCCGTGACCACCAGGGCTGTCTGAGGGTAGTCGGCTCGGAGCAGCCGGATTCCGGCTTGTTCCCGCAATGCGCCGCCACGGCCTTCGGCCGAGACCAGTAGCGTCGCCCGGATCTTGCGGCCATCGGCCAGGGCCACACGGGCGTCATCCTCGCTGCGGACCGTGGTCGCGACATCGGCCGGTGCCAGCACGCGCACCGACGGCAGTGTCTCCAGGCGGCGGAACAAGGCCACGCGAATGTGACGATTTTCCACGATATGGCCCATCGGCGCGGCGGGCTCGCCCTCGCGGCCTGCCTGGCGATGATCGAAATGCAGATGCAGCCGGGACACGGGCGCCGGACCGCCAGCCGGGTCGAGACGACCGTCCGAAATCCGGATGTCGAGGATCGGCTCGGCATGGGGGGCGATAGCAGGCCAGACCCCGATCGCCTCCAGCGCCCGCTGCGATCCGTGCGCGATTGCCGTCGTGCGGCCGTCGAATGTCGGGGCGACCTGTGCCGGCCCCGCCACGCGATCGATCACCGTGACGCGCAAGCCGGCCGATCCCAAGGCGGCCGCCAAGGTGGCGCCGATCAGGCCGGCGCCAATGATCAGGACATCCGCTGCTTGCTCGTCAGCCACGATCTTCGCGTTCCTGTTCAAGTTCTTCGGCCCCTAGGTGCGCCTTTTTTCGTCAGGCGCCAAGCATGCCGGCGGGCAAGAGGCAGCGTGTCGCGGCGAGGCTGTTCCTTGAGGAGCCGTTGGCACGGTTCTTGATCAGCCTGGCCCGGAAGGTCAGCGGTCAGGTTTCGCCACGGGCGCAGTGCGTCACTGCTGGGGAGGCTCGCTCCTGCCGAGGATAAGGGGAATGCCGATGAAATTAATCATGGCCGTCATCAAGCCGTTCAAGCTCGACGAGGTGCGCGAAGCGCTCACAGCGATCGGCGTGCAGGGCCTGACCGTAACCGAAGTGAAAGGCTTCGGCAGACAGAAAGGACAGACCGAGATCTACCGCGGCGCAGAATATGCCGTGAGCTTCCTGCCGAAGGTGAAGATCGAGGTGGTGGTCGCTGACGGTGTGGTCGAGCAGGTGGTCGAAACCCTCAAGAAGACAGCAGCCACGGGCAAGATCGGGGACGGCAAGATTTTCGTGGCCAATGTCGAGCAGGCGGTGCGCATCCGCACCGGCGAGACGGGCGCCGACGCGCTGTGAGAACAGGGGACAAGAAGATGACAATGCAGAAGGTTCGCGCCGTGGCGCTGGCGGCCGCGGGCGCCACGTTGACGGCGGTCTATTCGGCCAGTGTGCTGGCGCAGCAAGCGCCCGCTGCCGGCGCGCCGGCGACCCCGCCTGCAGCGCCGCCGGCACCCAAGCTCGATACCGGTGACACCGCCTGGATGCTGACGTCGACGGCGCTGGTGCTGATGATGACCATCCCCGGCCTGGCGCTGTTCTACGCCGGCATGGTCCGTCGCAAGAACGTGCTGGCCACGGCCATGCAGAGCTTCGCCATCACGGCGCTGATCACGGTGCTGTGGATGATCGTCGGCTACAGCCTCGCCTTCACCAAGGGCGGCGCCTGGGTGGGTGATCTCAGCCGGTTCTTCCTGCGCGGGTTGGCGATCGATTCGGTGCATGATCTGGCGAAGACCATCCCTGAATCGGTCTTCATGTGCTTCCAGATGACCTTTGCCATCATCACACCGGCGCTGATCACGGGCGCGTTCGCCGAGCGCATGAAGTTCTCGGCGATGATGTGGTTCATGGGCCTGTGGTCGATCCTGGTCTATGCGCCGATCGCCCACTGGGTGTGGGGCGGCGGCTTCCTCGGCGACTGGGGCGTGCTTGACTTCGCCGGTGGCACCGTCGTGCACATCAATGCCGGTGTCGCGGGCCTGGTCTGCGCGCTGGTGCTGGGCAAGCGCAAGGGCTACGGCAGCGAGAACCTGGCGCCGCACAACCTCGTGCTGTCGGTGATCGGCGCGTCGCTGCTGTGGGTCGGCTGGTTCGGTTTCAACGCCGGCTCGGCGGTGAGCGCCGGCACGTCGGCCGGCATGGCGATGGCCGTGACGCAGATCGCCACCGCGGCCGCGGCGCTGGGCTGGATGTTCGCGGAGTGGGCCGCACGCGGCAAGCCTTCGGTGCTGGGCGTCATCTCCGGCGCCGTTGCCGGGCTGGTCGCGATCACGCCGGCTTCGGGCTTCGTCAACCCGACAGGGGCGCTGATCATCGGCATCGTTGCCGGCGTCGTCTGCTTCTGGGCCGCGACCTCGCTCAAGAACATGCTGGGCTACGACGATTCGCTCGACGCGTTCGGCGTGCATGGCATTGGCGGTTTCATCGGCGCGGTGCTGACCGGCGTCTTCGCCACACAGCTGATCACCGGCAAGGTCGACGAGAAGAACCAGCCGGTGCCGGCCGGCCTGATCGATGGCAACGCCGGCCAGGTGCTGACCCAGATCTATGGCGCTGCCGTCACCATCGTGTACTGCGCGGTCGTTACCTTCATCATTCTCAAGATCGTCGACGTGATCATCGGCCTGCGTGTCGATCAGGAGCAGGAGATCGAAGGCCTCGACATCAACCTGCATGGTGAAACCGTGCACTGAGCTCAACGCCGCCCCTGGGCCGCCGCGCGCGGCACCCGCCCTCCGTCCGCGACGCGGATGGAGGGTGGAGGGGCCCAGGCCGCAGGTCGGTCGGGTCTCAGGGGCTGCCAGCGTTCCCTCCGCCGCCGGGCCTCGCACGTCCGGTGGCACCTGCAACGCCCGGCGCCGTCCACGGTGTCCGGGCGTTTTTTTGCCCTACATCCCTGTTCGCCTAAAAATTAATCTACTTGCCTTTATTGTGCTCAAGGCGACGATTCGCGCGTTCATATCAGTCTCTTGTATCGGTCCAAAAATTAGGCGGATATCCTGACCTTGGTTCATTGGTGGGCGATCCGTCGGATCGCCAAGCGGGGCCGCGCATGAAAATGCTTATCGCCATCATCAAGCCTTTCAAGCTGGAAGAGGTCCGCGAGGCTCTCACGGCGGTTGGTGTTCACGGCATGACCGTGACCGAGGTCAAAGGCTACGGCCGCCAGAAAGGCCAGACCGAGATCTACCGCGGCGCCGAGTACGCCGTGAACTTCCTGCCCAAGGTCAAGATCGAGATGGTGCTCGACGACGACGCCGTCGACCGCACGGTCGAGGCGGTGCAGAAGGCGGCTGCCACGGGCAAGATCGGTGACGGCAAGATCTTCGTCACCGATATCTCGCATGCGGTGCGGATACGCACGGGTGAGACGGGCGCCGACGCGATCTGACAATTGCCGACAAGCCGATAATAAATGGGGGGAACGCGCGATGCCCGCTTTTCTGACGTGCGCCCGACGGCCGGCTGCCGTCGGGTTTTTTGTGATGCTGCCGACCTTTGCCATCGCCGCCGACAACAAGGTGAAGATCGACAGCGGCGACACGGCGTGGGTGCTGGTGGCCACGGCCTTCGTGCTGCTGATGTCGATTCCGGGCTTGGCGTTGTTCTACGCCGGCATGGTGCGCAAGAAGAACGTGCTGGCCACCACCGCCCAGACTCTTGCCACGGTTGCGCTGGTGTCGGTGCTGTGGGTCGTCGTCGGCTACAGCCTGGTGTTCACGCCTGGCAGCGCCGTCATCGGGGATCTGTCCCGCTTCCTGATGGCGGGCCTGAAGATGGACAGCGTGCACGAGGCAGCCAGGACGGTGCCGGAGAACGTCTTCATGATGTTCCAGCTCACGTTTGCCGCCATCACGCCGGCGATCGTGGTGGGTGCCGCTGCCGACCGTATCAAGTTCTCGGCGATGCTGTGGTTCATGGCGCTGTGGCTGCTGGCGGTCTACTGCCCTGTGGCGCACTGGGTCTGGGGTGGCGGCTTCCTGCAGAAGGCCGGCGTCCTCGATTTCGCCGGCGGCATCGTGGTGCATATCAACGCCGGCGTGGCCGGCCTGGTGCTGGCGCTGGTGCTCGGGCCGCGCCGCGGTTATCCGACCGAGAACATGGCGCCCCATAATCTCGTGCTGACGGTGGTCGGCGTCTCGCTGCTGTGGGTCGGCTGGTTCGGGTTCAACGGTGGCTCGGCCGTGGCGGCCGACGCGCGCGCCGGCATGGCGATGACGGTGACCCATGTCTCGGCCGCGACAGCAGCGCTGGCGTGGATGTTCGCCGAGTGGGCAACGATGGGCAAGCCGAGCGTTCTGGGAATCGCCTCCGGTGCCGTCGCCGGGCTCGGCACGATCACGCCGGCATCCGGCTATGTCGACATCGGCGCGGCGCTGATCATCGGCCTGGTCGCGGGGCTGGGGTGCTTCTACGCCTCGACGGCGTTCAAGCGCCGCATGGGCTACGATGACTCGCTGGACGTCTTCGGCGTGCACGGTGTCGGCGGCCTGCTCGGCACGGTGATGGTCGGTGTGTTCGCCACCAGCGCCATTGCTGGACCGGATGTGCGCGGCCTGATCGATGGCAACAGCCCGCAGATCATCACGCAGCTCTACGGAATCGTCTGCTGCGTGGCGCTATCGGCGATCGGCACCCTGGTCATCCTCAAGGTGATCGACGCGACCATCGGGCTGCGCGTCACGCCGGAGCAGGAGATCGAAGGTCTCGACATCAACCTGCACGGCGAAAGCGTGCACTGACGCAGCCTGCGAACGACGCAGGCCGGGCGGTCAGCGTGACCGGCGCTGGGTTGCGTCGGCGATGAAGCGGTCCAGGGTACGCAAGGGGATCGGCTTGTCGATGACCGCAAAGGCAGAGGTGCGGGCGCGATTGCCCTCGCGAACGAGATCGGCGTTGCCCGACATCAGCACCCACCTGGTATCGGGATAGGTGTCTGCCATGTCGCGGCAAAAGGTGACGCCGCTGCCGTCCGGCAGATGGATGTCCGCTACCACGACGGCAGGATCGTGCTCGCGACAGAAATCGTGCGCTTCCGCCAGCGTCTTGCAGCCGCTTGCGGCGTGGCCGCGCCGGCAGAGGTAGTCGACGATCTCGTCGCGCAGATCCTCGTTGTCCTCAATGATCAGGATCGCCCCGCCCGTCATGGCCGCGACCTCCATTCGCATATATTCGATAAGTCACATCAATATGTACGCTAAGTATCATAGCTGTCCTTCAGAGCAAAACAGACATCCTCGTCTTCAGGTGTCGTTGCCGTCCTGCTGGTGATGAACAGGCCGCTGCATCGCGCATGAATCGTCCGAACGATTCTGTTCAAAATGAACCGATAGCATCCGCATATCGTCATCACAGACACCGGATGCTCATCTCGTCGTACGGCCGCTGCAGTCATGATCGAGCTGCTTCGTGCTGAATGCAGCCGGCGGCTTTTGCAGCCTCGACGCGGCCACCGAACGCATGTCTGTACGCTGTTGGCGTGACGCCGACCACACGGCGGAACCTGTCGCGCAACGTCGCCGCCGACACGAAGCCCACTTCCGTGGCGATCTGCTCCGCCGACAGTGTCGAGGCCGCCAGCAAATGCTGCGCGGCGCACGCGCGCCAGTGCCATCCCTGCCACCTGCCATCAACCTGCCCAAGTGTCTGACCATCGTCAGCACCGCTGGATCGGCGGCAGGCAATCGGTGACAGCGGAAGGAAAGATCTCATGATGAAGTCGAAGAACGCGCTTCGCGCCGCGGCGGTGCTCACCCTGGCTCTCGGCGTGACCGCCTGCGCGACGGGCGCGTCGTCGGGCGGTGGCGATACGGGCGGGCGCTATGTCGAGGCCTTTGATCCGACAGGCAGCGCGCTTGCCGCGGCGTTTCGCCGGCCCACGCGCGAAGGCGGCGCCGAGGCTGCCCTTGCCGAGCATGTGCGGACGCCGGCGTTCCTCCAGCAATATTCGGCGACACGGCAGAAAGCTGGGTGCCCGGACACCGGATCCTGCACGCATCGCCTGATCCTGGTCCAGGTGGACGGACGCGGCCGGCCGCTCGGCGAGACTCCGACCTGCGCCGAGATCAACGCCCAGCTCGATCGCGATGCCCGCGGCCAGGTAGCCGTGCGCGGCATCACCTGGGTGCGCCGCGCGGCGCCGTGCGCGGCCTAGCGACTGCCGCCGGCGCGTCCGGGGCGCCGCCGGCAGCTTTCGCGAGGGCTGCCGGCGGGGTGCGACGCAAGCCATTGAATTCCATGTTAAAAACACCTTCTATCCTCTTCTTGTTATTGATATAATTGTCGTTTAAGATCGCTCCTGCAGTCGGTTGTGGAAGGGGTGCAGGGGTCATGATTTCACCACGGCGTTGCCAGACGCCAAGGGGGGCGCGAATCTCGTCCGGTTGTCACGACAGGAAAGCCGGAGCGCAATGATCAACCCCCGCCTTGAGACCGACCTTAACGACTATCCGTTCGCGCGGCTCGGCGCGCTGATCGCCGATTTGCCGGTGCCGGCGCAGCCCATCATCATGTCGGTCGGCGAGCCGCAGGGACCGGTGCCGCAATTCGCCCGCGATGTCGTGAGCCGTGATCTGGCGACGTCCAACCGCTACCCGCCGAACCAGGGCACGCCGGATCTGTGCGCGGCCATCGTCGCCTGGCTGCAGCGCCGCTACGGCATTGCCGATGGCGTGCTCGACCCGGCCCGGCATGTGCTGCCGCTGGCCGGCAGCAAGGAAGGCGTCTTTGCGATCGGCACGGTCGCGGTGCCGCCGTCCAAGGATGGCGCGCAGCCGATCGTGATGATCCCGAACCCGTTCTATCAGGTGTATCTCGGCGCCGCGGTGCTGTCGGGCGGAGCGCCGGTGTTCATGAATGCCGATGCCGGCAACGGCTTCATGCCGGATTTCGATGCGGTGCCGGCCGACACGTGGAAGCGCACGGCGCTGGTCTATCTGTGCTCGCCCGGCAATCCGCAGGGCGCGATGGCCACGCTGCCGTACCTGCAGAAGCTGATCGACCAGTGCCGGCGCCACGGCGCGATCCTGGCGATCGATGAGTGCTACGCCGAGATCTACA
Source organism: Vineibacter terrae (assembly GCF_008039615.1). Classification (GTDB taxonomy): domain Bacteria; phylum Pseudomonadota; class Alphaproteobacteria; order Reyranellales; family Reyranellaceae; genus Vineibacter; species Vineibacter terrae. Next base: position 66,651 of record NZ_VDUZ01000044.1, read on the forward strand.
ACGGCGCGGCGCCGGCCGGCGGGCTGCAGGCGGCGCTGGCGATGGATGAGACGGGCGGCCGCGATCCCTTCGCCAACGTCGTGGTCTTCCACTCGCTCTCGAAGCGCTCCAACGCGGCCGGCCTGCGCAGCGGCTTCGTGGCCGGCGATCCCAAGATCGTGGCCATGATGCTGCGCTGGAAGACCTATGGCGGCGTGCAGATCCCGATCCCGATCCAGAACGCATCGGCCGCGCTGTGGCGCGACGAAGCGCATGTCGAGACGATCCGCGGCGAGTACCGTGCCAAGTTTCAGCTCGCCAAATCGATCCTTCACAACAAGGGCGGCTATTTCACGCCCGATGGCGGCTTCTTCCTGTGGCTCGATGTCGGCGGCGGCGAGGCCGTCACCCGCCGGCTGTGGGCCGAAGGTGGAGTCAAGGTGCTGCCCGGCGGCTATCTGGCACGTGAGATCAACGGCGTGAACCCCGGCGACCGCTACATCCGCGTCGCCCTGGTGCACGATCTGGAGACCACGCGCACGGCGATCACACGCATCGCGGAGTTGTTGTAGGCCATGGCACTGGCGAGCCTCAGACATTCCGCCTCGACCGCAGGCAGGTTCCTGCCCAGCGGCGCGGCCCTGTTCTTCCGGCGCCGGGCGATGGAGATCGTCGGGCTCGCCGTGGCGGCGATCGGCATCGTGGCGCTGGGCGCGCTGCTGACCTACCACACGACCGATCCGTCGCTCAGCCGCTCCACCGGCTTTGCGCCGCGCAATCTCTTCGGTGTGGCTGGCGCCACCTTCGCCGACCTGATGATGCAGAGCCTGGGCCTGGGCTCGCTTCTGGTGCCGGTGGCCCTGGGAGCGTGGGGCCTCATGCTGGTGCGCCGGCATGCGCTGCCCTTCTTCGGCCTCCGGGTCGCCCTGCTGCTGCTCGCGACGCTGCTCGGCGCCAGCGCCGCGTCAGCGCTCGATGCGATCGGCCATTGGACGCCGCATGCGGGTCCCGGCGGTGTCACCGGCGCGGCGCTCTCCGCCCGGTTCCGGGAGCTGACGCTGACCCACTCCGACGGCTGGCTGCTGGACTTCCTGTCGCCGCTCACGGCCCTGATGGCGGTCCTGCTGATGGTGCCCGTGATCGGCATGAAGCGCGGCCACCTGCCGATCGTGCTGCGCGTGGTGCTGCTGCCGCTGAGCCTGGCCAAGATGCTGCTGCGCGCCGGCATCGAGGTGTGGCGCGGCCGTCCCGAGCGCGAGATGCCGGCCGACGATACGCCGGAGCCGGCCATCGGCTACGCCGAGGTGCCCGGCGAGATCGATGCGTCGCAGTATGACCCGGCCCGTTTCACCGGCATTCCCGACGATGACCAGCCGTTGCCGCCGCGGTCCTCGCTGATGGTTGACGCGCCGCTGTCGCCGATCGCCGATCTCAAGCCGGTCGAGCCCATTCCGCCGACACCCTCGTCGCTGGACATCCCGCCGCTGGTGCCGCGCGAGGCTGCGCGCCGGCCGTCGCGGTTGGCGCCGCTCACCGAGCTCGTCTCGCGCCTGTTGCGCCGGCAGGCCGGCCCCAGCCGTGTCGAGCCGGTTTTCGGCCAGGCCGCGCCGCCGGTCGATCCTCAGAGTCCGCCCGAGGTCGAGTCGGCACCGGTGCCGCCACCTGCGGCCGCGGCTCCCGCGACGGAGCCGGCGGCCCAGCCGTCGCCCAGCGCGCGGATCCTGCAGATGCCGCGTCGACAGGCGGCCGAAGCGGCAGCGCCACCGCCTGCCGAGGCCGCTGCGGCACCGGCAGCAGCCGCAGCGCCCAAGGTCGAGAAGCGTGCCGCGCCGCAGCCGGGCCGGCGTGCCGAAGCCGAGCGTCAGCGGCAGCTTGCCCTGACCCAGGAGTTCCAGCTGCCGGCGCTCGATATCCTGGCGGCCGCGCCGCGCTCGCCGGTGGCCCAGATCGATGAGGATGCGCTGGCGCAGAACGCGCGGCTGCTGGAAAGCGTGCTTGAGGATTTCGGCGTCAAGGGCGAGATCGTGAAGGTGCGCCCCGGTCCTGTCGTGACGCTTTACGAGCTCGAGCCGGCGCCGGGCACCAAGTCGAGCCGCGTGATCGGGCTCGCCGACGACATCGCCCGCTCCATGAGCGCCGTCAGCGTGCGCGTCGCCACCGTGCCGGGGCGCAATGTCATTGGCATCGAGCTGCCCAACGCCAAGCGCGAGATGGTCTTCCTGCGCGAGCTGCTGGGCGCCAAGGACTACGAGGACGGCCGCCTGCAGCTGCCGCTGGTGCTGGGCAAGGACATCGGCGGCGGGCCGGTGATCGCCGACCTGGCGCGCATGCCGCACCTGCTGATCGGCGGCACCACCGGCTCGGGCAAGTCGGTCGGGATCAACACGATGATCCTGTCGCTGCTCTACCGGCTGCCGCCCGATCGCTGCAAGTTCATCATGATCGACCCCAAGATGCTGGAGCTCAGCGTCTACCAGGACATTCCGCATCTGCTGACGCCGGTGGTCACCGAGCCGCGCAAGGCCGTCGTGGCGCTGAAATGGACCGTGCGCGAGATGGAGAGCCGCTATCGCGCGATGAGCCAGCTCGGCGTGCGCAACATCGCGGGCTACAACGAGCGGGTGACCGAAGCGCGCAACGCCGGCGAGGAGATCCTGCGACCGGTGCAGACCGGCGTCGATCCCGACACCCGCAAGCCGATCTTCGAAGACCAGGCGATGAACCTGGAGTCGCTGCCGTTCATCGTCGTGATCATCGACGAGATGGCCGACCTGATGATGGTGGCCGGCAAGGACATCGAGATCGCGGTGCAGCGCCTGGCGCAGATGGCGCGCGCCGCCGGCATCCATGTGATCATGGCCACGCAGCGCCCGTCGGTCGACGTCATCACCGGCACGATCAAGGCCAACTTCCCCACGCGCATCTCGTTCCAGGTGACGTCCAAGATCGACAGCCGCACTATCCTGGGCGAGCAGGGCGGCGAGCAGCTCCTGGGCCAGGGCGACATGCTCTACATGGCCGGCGGCGGCCGCATCGTGCGCGTGCACGGGCCCTTCGTCAGTGATTCCGAGGTCGAGAAGGTGGTGAAGCACCTGCGCTTCCAGGGCCAGCCGCAATATCTCGACTCCATCACCGAGGACGCCGAGGGCGGCGGGGGCGGCGGCGACGGCGAGGGTGGCGGCGGTGCCGAGGAAGGCGAGGCCGACGAGCTCTACGACAAGGCCATCGCCGTCGTGGCGCGCGAGCGCAAATGCTCGACCAGCTTCATCCAGCGCCACCTGCAGATCGGCTACAACCGGGCGGCGCGGATCGTGGAACGCATGGAGCGCGAAGGCGTGGTCAGCCCGGCCAACTCGGTGGGCAAGCGCGAGGTGCTGGCCCGGGACATCGACGGCGACGCGGCCTGACGTCGCTGCGCCTGCCCCGATTCCGCCGCGATCGATTCCCATCAAGCAGGGGGTGGACGTCGGAAGGATCACGTGATGAATCGTCCCGCTACATATCGCCTCGCCCTGGGCCTGGGCGCGCTGGCCATGGCGGCATCGGCCTGGCTGCTGACGCCCGTCGTCGATGGCCGGCTTGCGCTTCATGTGGCTGCTGCGGCGCAGGCCCAGACACCGCCCGCCCACCAGCAGACGCCGCGCCGGCCCCGCCGCCAGGTCGAGGAAGTCCCGCCGCCGGTCGTCCCGGTCGACCAGCAGGCCGAGGTGCAGCGCATCGAGCAGTACCTCAACAGCATCCAGACCCTGCAGGCGCGGTTTATCCAGACCGGCAGCGATGGCCGCGTCGCGCCGGGCACGCTGTATCTGCAGCGGCCGGGCCGCATGCGCTTCGAGTATGACCCGCCGGCCACGATCCTGATCGTGGCCGATGGTTCGCAGGTCACCATGGCGGACTTCAAGGACCGCAGCATGAGCCAGTGGCCGATCGGCTGGACGTCGGCCAGCTTCCTGGCCGCCGAGCGGGTCAGGCTGAACGGCGGTGACCTGACCGTGACCGGCGTCACCCGCGCCAACGGCGAGCTGCGCGTCAACCTCATCCAGACCAAGCGGCCGCAGGAGGGCCGGGTCGAGATGGTGTTCGCGGACGACCCGATGCTGCTCAAGGGCTGGACGGTGTGGGACTCCAAGAACGTGCCCATCGCGGTGACGCTCAGCAACATCCACACCGGTCTGCCGCTGTCGCGCGACCTCTTCCGGTTCGACGAATCGAAGTTGAAGCGCGACCGCTTCCAGTAGGCGGGTTTTCATGCAGGATGGGGCATCACCCGTGGGGAAAGAGGATGCCCAAGACCATCTTCGTCGACGCCAACCCCGACATGCTGCGCCTGTGGCAGCGGATCGTGCGTGACACCGATCCGGCGATCGCCATCAACCTGACGCCGGTCGACCCCGAGAAGCTGCCGGCGGTCATCGAGGGCTACGATACCTGCATCAATGACGCGACCTACTTCCCGCGCGAGCAGCTGCAGCGCTGCCCGAGCCTGCGTCACATCGTCTTCCTTGGCAGTGGTGCTGCGAGCTACATCGACCTGGCGGCAGCCCGCGAGCTGGGCATCAAGGTGTCGACCATCAGCGGCTATGGCGACACCACGGTCGCCGAGCACGCCATGGGACTGATCTTCGCCGCGGCGCGCCAAGTGGCCGCGATGGACCGCGCCGTCCGGACCGGGACATGGAAGCCGCTGCAGGGCATGCAGCTTTTCGACAAGACGCTGGGCGTCGTCGGCCTGGGCGGCATCGGCCGCGAGATGGTGCGGCTGGCGCGCGGCATCGGCATGCAGGTGCTTGCGTGGAACCGCTCGCCGGTGGCCGATCCCGGCGTTCCCTTGGTGGCGCTCGAGGCGCTGCTGGCGCAGTCCGACATCGTCAGCCTGCACGTGGCGCTCAACGATGCGACGCGGCACTTCATGAGTCGTGACCGGCTCAACCAGATGAAGCGGGGCGCCATCCTGATCAACACGGCCCGCGGCGCGATCGTCGATGCGGCGGCGCTGGTCGACTGCCTGCGGTCAGGCCATATCCGCCACGCCGGCCTCGACGTCTTCGCGCCCGAGCCGCCGCCCGCCGACGATCCCTTGCTGGCGCTCGACAACGTCACGCTGACGGCGCATGCCGGCTTCTTCACGCCCGAGGCGACCATGGTGATGCTGCGCCGGTCGATCGACCTCGCCGCATCCGGCTTCTAACCCGAAGTTACCCCTGACAGAGTCAGGTAAGTATTTGGCTTTGTTGAAAAAAGCGGCGATTTTGCGTCCAGTATGTAGGCATGTAAATGGTGTTTTTGAGTAGCAATTATGGATATATTGTGCTACG
>NZ_VDUZ01000045.1 GCF_008039615.1 Vineibacter terrae
AGCGCCAGCGAAACGCGACAGCCGCTCGCATCAAATGGATGTTCACCACCCAACGCGCTCGCACAAAGCTCGCTCGCGCCTATCCAGACGCAGCCAAAGAGTCATAATCTCTGGGCACAGGTACTAGAAGGAGCGCCACCAAAGAGTCCGGCTCGGGCGCAGCGCGTCAGTCATGGGGCGGGCACATGCCACGAAGCGCCGCGCCGCGCAACCCGTCATGTCGTCGGGATCAGGTCCGAGGCCTTCTCCGCGATCATGTTGGTGGCGGCATAGGTGTTGCCCGACACCATGGTCGGCATCACCGAGGCATCGGCCACGTGCAGGCCCTGCAGCCCGATCACGCGCATCGATGCCGGATCGACCACGGCCATGGGGTCGGTGCCGATCTTGCAGGTGCCGACCGGATGATAGGTCGTCGAGCCGGTGGCCCGGGCGTGGGCCATCAGCTCGTCGTCGCTGTTCACGTCCGGGCCCGGGAAGTTCTCGTGAACGACGTGGTCGGCAAGCGGTCGTGTCGTCAGCAGCTTGCGCAGGTACCGCATCGCCGCCAGCAGCGCGTCGCGATCGATCTGGTCGGCGAGGTAGTTGGGCTGGATCTCCGGCTTTTCCGTCGCATCGCCGCTCAGCGCCTTCACATGGCCGACGCTTTCGGGACGAAGCTGCGAGGCGCCCAGGGTCATGCCGGGCCTGGTGTCGAGGACGGCGGTGCCATAGCGGCCGCCGGCATAGCTGGCCGGCGCGAAGTAGAGCTGCATGTCGGGCGTCTCCAAGCCCGGCCGGGTCCGCAAGTAGCCGCCGGCATGCGAGGGGCTGGCGGCCAGCAGGCCCTTGCGGCTGACGGCGTAGCGCAGCACCTCGCCCATCAGCCGCAAGCCATGCGAGCGCTCGTTGAGCGAGCCGGCACCCTTGACCAGGGCCGAGACCCGCACGGCGTAATGGTCGCGGAAATTGCGGCCGACGCCGGGCAGAGCATGGATGACGTCGCCGCCGAACGCCTTGAGCCATGCCGGCTCGCCCACGCCGGAGATCTGCAGCAGGTGCGGCGTGTTGATGCTGCCGCCGCACAGGATGACGCTGCGTGCCGCCCGCAGCGTCTCCTGACGGCCATCGCGGCCGCGATAGCGCACGCCCGTGGCCCGCCTGCCGTCGAACAGGATGCGTTCGGCCAGGGCCCACTGGATCACGCGCAGGTTGGGCCGCGACAGGGCCGGCCGCAGATAGGCGTCGGCCGGGCTCCAGCGGCGGCCGCCGCGCATCATCTGCTGGTAGAGGAAGGTGCCTTCCTGGTCGCCGCAATTGTAGTCGGGCGTGCGCTTCAGCCCGAGCGCCTCGTTGGCCGCAATGTAGGCGTCGCTCAGCGGATGCGGCTCGCGCTGGTCCTCGATGAAAAGCGGACCGTCGCGGCCGCGCACCGCATCCTCGCCGCCGACCCGACGTTCGGCGCGCTTGAAGTAGGGCAGCACATCGGTCCATGACCAGCCGCGGCAGCCGAGCTGGGCCCAGGTGTCGTAGTCGGCCGCCTGGCCGCGGACGTAGAGATGGCCGTTGATCGAGCCCGAGCCGCCCAGCACCTTGCCGCGCGGGAAGGTGATCTTGCGGCCATCGATGTGCGGGCCGGGCGCCGTCTCGTAGCCCCAGTTGAGCTTGGGATTGTAGACGGTCTTGTTGAAGCCCGCCGGGACCTTGATCCAGATGTGGCGGTCAGGGCCGCCGGCCTCGAGCACGGCGACACGGTGCTTGCCGGAGGCTGTCAGCCGGTTGGCCAGCACGCAGCCCGCGGCACCGGCACCCACGATGACGTAGTCGACGTCGTTCATTGCCACTCCATCGGCATCGCTGCCGGCGCACTATGCACGGTGCGGTCGAGGAGGGTCTACCAGATCAACTGACTCGGTGGCTGCGGCCGCTGTTGTCGCGTAAAACCAGGGAAGCGGCCAGGGAGGTGTATGATGACGCAGACCCCATCGATGAACCCAACCGATTGGGTGCTGCCACGGATCCTGGCCGAGCAGGGGCGGCTGCGGCCAGCGGCGCCTTGGGTCACGATTGTCGGCGGCGACAGCCTGACGTTCGGCGACGCTGCAGCGGATGTCCGCCGGGTGGCGGGCTACCTGGCCGGCCTGGGCGTCAAGCCCGGTGACATGGTGGGCCTGATGATGCCCAACAGCGTCGATCTCGTGCGCGCCTGGCTCGGGATCGGCACGCTGGGCGCCGTCGCCGTCATGCTGAACAACGAGCTGCGCGGCGCGTTCCTGCAGCATCAGTTGCGCAATTGCGGCGCCGATCTGGTGATCGTCGATGCGTCCCTCGTGGATGCGATCGTGGAGGCGGCGCCGCATGTGGAAACGCTGAAGCGGCTTCTCGTCCCCGGCAGCGCTTCCGGCCCGGCATCCGCCAGGCCGCAGCGTCTGAGCTGGGAGGGCTGGCGAACGGCGGCGCCATACGATGGACCGTTGCCGCGCGGCGAGGACATCGCTTGCGTGATGTACACCTCCGGCACCAGCGGCCCGTCCAAGGGCGTGCTGATGCCGCATGCCCATTGTGCGCTCTACGGCATGGGGCAGATCCGGGCCATGCAGCTGACCCACGACGATCGCTTCTACATCACGCTGCCGCTGTTCCACGCCAATGGCCTGCTGATGCAGCTGGGCGCCACGCTCCAGCTCGGCATCCCGGCCGTGGTTCGCCAGCGGTTCAGCGCCTCGGAGTGGCTGAACGATGTCCGCCGGTACGGCTGCACGGTTACCAATGCGCTGGGTGCGCTGGCGGCTTTCGTGCTGGCGCAGCCGCGGCGCGACGACGACGCGCAGCACGGACTGCGGGCGCTCTGCAACGCCCCCAACCTGCCGGAGCATGAAGCCGCCTTCCGCGAGCGCTTCGGGATCCGCGACGTGTTCTCCGGCTTCGGCATGACCGAGGTGAACATCCCCGTGTGGGGACGGGTCGGGCAGTCGCGACCCGGTGCGGCAGGCTGGGTCGATCGTGAGCACTTCGAGGTCGTCGTGGCGGATCCGGAAACCGATCGCGCCGTTCCACCGGGCCAGCTGGGTGAGATCCTGGTGCGGCCGAAAGTGCCGTTCTGCTTCATGGTCGGCTACCACAACATGCCGGACCGTACGGTGGAGGCGTGGCGGAACCTCTGGTTCCATACTGGCGATGCGGCCACGATGGACGCCGATGGGTTGGTGACGTTCGTCGACCGCATCAAGGACACGATCCGTCGCCGCGGCGAAAACATCGCGGCCAGCGAGGTCGAATCCGCGATCAGCCAGATGCCGGGCGCCGGCGAGGTCGCCGCCTTCGCGGTTCCCTCCAGCATCCCTGGCGGCGAGGACGAGCTGATGCTGGCGATCGTGCCGGCGGCCGGTGCAACGTTGACAGCCGAAGCCGTGATCGAGCACGCCGACAAGGTGCTGCCGCGCTTCGCCGCGCCCCGCTATGTCGAGTTCATGTCAGAGCTGCCGAAGACGGCGACCGGCAAGGTGCAACGCGCCGTTCTGCGCAAGCGGGGACCGGAGCAGGCGTGGGACCGTGATACGCCATCGCGGCCATGAACGACAGCCGCAAGACGAGCGGCGGACCTCGCGGCGGATTCAGGTCAGGGAGATGCCCAGCGAACCGATCAGTTCGGCGTAGCGCCCATTCTGCATGGTCATGATCTCGCGCAAATCCTTGGCCGAGACGTCCAGGGGCGAAACGCCGCCCGAGCGCAGCTGCGCTACGAATTCCGGATCCTTGATGGCCTGCCGGCTGCCCTCCCTCAGGCCTTCCACAAAGGCAGCTGGCGCACGTGACGGCGCGACCAACCCGCAGAAGATGGTCAGCGGATTGGGCTCTCCGAACCCGGCCTCGTCGGCGGTCGGGGCGTCGGGAAAGGCTTCCTCCCGTCGTGGCCCGAACACGGCGAGCGGACGCAGGCTGCCCGATTTGACGCGCGCGGCGACGGCGAAGGGCGTGTCGACCGCGACATCCACGTCCCCGCGCATCACCGCCAGGCTTCCTTCGGGCAGGCTGCGGAACGGCACGTGGGTGAGGTCGATATCGTGCCGCTTCTTGAACATCTCCATCTGCAGGTGCGAGTACGTGCCGACCCCGTTCGTGGCATACGAAAGCTTGCCGGGATTGCTCTTGGCATAGCGCACGAGATCCTGCAGGCTTTTAAGGGGGTGGTCCGCGCGCACCACCCAGACGGCCGACGTCGTGAACAACGGCGTGATCGGGGTGAAGTCGCCGATGGGGTCGTAGCCGGCGTTCTTGTACACATGTGCGGCGATGAGGAAGGTATTGCTCGCCACGAGCAACGACGCCTCGGGATTCCCGCGCAAGACCGTCTGCGCCGCGATCTGTCCGCCGGCACCCGGTTTGTTGGCGACGATGATGGTCCGCTTCAGTATCGGCGCGGCCTTGTTCGCATACATCCGGGCTACGATGTCGTTCACGCCGCCCGGACCGAACGGGCCGACGATCGTGAGCAGGGTGTCCTGCTGGGCATGCAGCCCGCGCGAGGCCACGAGCCCCATGCCGACAGCGGCACCGATGACGAGCTTCCTTCGCTTCATGGGGCCCCCCTTGCGGCGGCGACGCGAATCCTGTCGTCCTGGCTGTCCTGCACGCCACGCACCCTGTCGCCGATGATGGTGGCGCGGGCCATCCTGCGCGTCGCCGGATAGTAGTCCTGCACTGCGTAATGCTGCGTCGCGCGATTGTCCCAGAATGCAATCGTGTTCGGCTTCCATCGCAGCCTCACCTGGAACTCGGGCTGCGCCGCCTGGGAGAACAGGTAGTTCATGAGGCTGTTCGCCGCGAGCGCGAAATCCGCGCCGATGCTGCGCTCGCGCTTCTGCGTGTAGTTGGTGAAGTGTGTGGTGAAACCCTGGTTGACGTTCAGGATCTTCTCGCCGGTCTCGGGATGCACGGCGATGACGGGATGCTCCTGCGCCGGAAACTCTCCGCTCAGGGCGCGCCGCTTCTCCACGGTGTCGTCGCCGCCGAACGCGTGCGCGATGTCGTGCATCGCGTAAAGACCATCGCAGACCGACTTGATCCGGTCGGGAAGCCGCTCGTAGGCGAGCGCCATGTTCACCCAGATCGTATCGCCGCCTACTGGCGGGCATTCGACGCAGCGCAGGATCGAGCCCATCGAAGGCGTCTCGCGCCACGTGGTGTCTGCGTGGAAGATGTTCTCGTTGGCGGGGCGTCGGTTGCCGCGTTCCAGCAGCACGAGCTCGGCATGATCAGGATGGTGGCGAAGGACCGGATGGACCTCCAGCTCCCCGAAGGAGCGCGCAAACGCGACATGCGCCCTGGCCGAGATGTCCTGGTCCCGGAAGAACAGCACCTTGTGCTTCAGCAAGGCTTGCCGAACGGCTGCGATCAGCACCGGATTGTCGGCCGCCGTTTCAAGGTCGATGCCGTGAATCTCCGCTCCGAGCGCAGGCGAAACAGGATCGATGCTGATTCCGTCCGGCATGTCCACCATCCCAATCCCGGTCTCGACGATGCGGATGATAAAGCAGTCGACTTAATAATTGTCAAGCATGTGACTTAAATCTGCAAGTGCTTGCTCCTTCCTCTCCTGCAAGCTAGCTTTCGCCGACATGGCAAGGCCTGGGACCAGCAAACGCACCGCTGCGCGCATTGCGAAGGCGCAACAGCGCTCGGTGCCCAACAGTTCCGACATCCTCCTGCTGACGGCTGAGCGCTTGTATGCCGAGCGCGGCCTGGACGGCGTCTCCTTGCGCGAGATCGCCCGCGAGGCGGACCAGAAGAACAATTCCGCCCTGCACTACCACTTTGGCTCGAAGGACGCGCTGCTCGACGCCATCATCCGATATCGGATGCGGGAGGTGGATGCGCTGCGGAATGACTATCTGGACCGCTGCGAAACGGAAGGCCGGACGGACCTGCGGGCCGCAGTGGAGGCGCTGGTGAGGCCGCTCGCGCACGGGCTGCTCTCGCCGCGGCCGGACAATTACTACAACCGCTTCCTGGCAGCCGCCCAGATACACCCGGACATCGACCTCATCGCGCATGCCAGCGAGGAGGCGCAGGGAGGCTTCCGGCGCGTCTATTCGAAGCTGGAGCAGGCGCTGCCCCGGCTGCCGCCAGCGTTGCTGCGCCAGAGATATCTTACCGGCATCGCGTTGATCACCTTCAGCCTGGCGGATTTCGAGCGGATCAAGGCACGCAAGGTCCGACAGAGCCGCGGGTTCGACATGTCACGCGCGGTCGAAAATCTCATCGACATGACCGTGGGCGCGCTGGCCGCGCCGGTATCCGATCAGGTCAAGCGTCGGCTGGAGGTTGCCGAGCCTGCTTCGCAAGGGAAGCAGACCCTCGGCTGACGGCCGATCCCACCGGGGCGACGAATGGCTCTCGCTACGCCGCTTTCTGTCCCGCGCCGTCGACCACCGTCACGATGTCGCGCATGATGGCGGTGATATCGAAGTCCTTGGGCGTGTAGACGCGCGCCACGCCCGACTTGAGCAGCACCGCGGCGTCCTCGGGTGGGATGATCCCGCCGACCACAACCGGCACGTCGGCGATGCCCGAGCTGCGCATGCCTTCCATCACCTCGCCTACCAGCGGCACGTGGCTGCCCGACAGGATCGACAGGCCGACCACGTGCACGCCTTCCTCGAGCGCGGCATTGACGATGCGCGCCGGGGTCAGCCGGATGCCTTCGTAAACGACCTCCATGCCGCAATCGCGGGCGCGCACCGCGATCTGCTCCGCACCGTTGCTGTGGCCGTCGAGGCCCGGCTTGCCGACCAGCATCTTCAGCCGCCGACCGAGCTTGCGCGACACGCGCTCGACCTCTCGGCGCACGGGTTCCAGCCGGTCGCTGCCGGCGCCGGCGGCACGGCCCACACCGGTGGGTGCACGGTATTCGCCGAAGATCTCGCGCAGGGCCTGGCCCCACTCGCCGGTGGTGACGCCGGCATGGGCGCAGGCGATCGAGGGCTCCATGATGTTGCGGCCTTCCTTGGCCGCGTCCCGCAGCGCCACCAGTGCCGCGTCAGCCTGCCTGGCGTCGCGCTGCGCGCGCCACGCGTTGAGCTGCTCGATCTGCTCGCGCTCGACGGCGGCGTCGACGGTCTGGATCGCGGCTTCGCCGGCCGACAATGGGCTGGGCTCGCCCTCGGTGAAGGCATTGACGCCGATCACGGTTTGCGCTCCCGATTCGATCGCGGCGATGCGCTTGAGGTTCGACTCGACCAGCCGCTGCTTCATGTAGCCGGCCTCGACGGCGGCAATGGCGCCGCCCATGTCGTCGATGCGCGCCAGCTCCGCCCGCGTCTCCGCCTTCAGCTCGGTGACCTTGCGCTCGATCTCGGTGCTGCCGTCGAAGATGTCGCCGAACTCCAGCAGGTCGGTCTCGTGCGCCACGATCTGCTGCAGGCGCAGCGACCATTGCTGGTCCCACGGCCGCGGCAGGCCCAGCGCCTCGTTCCATGCCGGCAGCTGCACCGAGCGGGCGCGCGCGTTCTTGGACAGTACCACCGCCAGCATCTCGAGCAGGATGCGGTAGACGTTGTTCTCCGGCTGCTGCTCGGTCAGCCCCAGCGAGTTGACCTGCACACCGTAGCGGAACAGCCGCATCTTGGGGTCGGTGACGCCATAGCGCTCGCGCGTCAGCTCATCCCACAGCTCGGCGAAGGCGCGCATCTTGCAAAGCTCGGTGACGAAGCGCACGCCTGCATTGCAGAAGAAGCTGATGCGGCCCACCACCTGCGGGAACTCTTCTGACGTGACCTGGCCGCGGGCTTTCACCGTGTCGAGCACGGCGATCGCATCGGCCAGGGCGTAGGCCAGCTCCTGCATCGGCGTCGCGCCGGCCTCCTGCAGGTGGTAGCTGCAGACGTTCATCGGGTTCCATTTGGGCACCTCGCGCACCGTGAAGGCGATGGTGTCCGAGGTGAGGCGCAGCGACGGCTCGGGCGGAAAGACGTAGGTGCCGCGCGACAGGTACTCCTTGATGATGTCGTTCTGCGTCGTGCCCTGCAGCTTGGCACGAGCCACGCCTTGCTTCTCCGCGACGGCGATGTACAACGCCAGCAGCCACGCCGCCGGCGCATTGATCGTCATCGACGTGTTCATGCGGTCCAGCGGGATGCCGTCCAGAAGCGTCAGCATGTCGCCGAGATGCGAAACCGGCACGCCGACCTTGCCGACCTCGCCCCTGGCAAGCGGATGGTCGCTGTCGTAGCCGGTCTGGGTCGGCAGGTCGAAGGCGATCGAGAGCCCGGTCTGGCCCCGCGCCAGGTTGGTGCGGTAGAGCGCGTTCGAGACCTTGGCCGTCGAATGCCCGGAGTAGGTGCGGATCAGCCAGGGCCGGTCGCGCTTGATGCTGGGTGTGGGTTGGTTATCGGCAGGCATGGGGCGATCCCTGAAGCGGCCGGCGAAGCATCGACCGGGCAACCCGCGTGCCTAAGGGAATTCGTGTTGCGTTGCAACATGATCGATGGATAATTGCCTGAATTCGGGCATTCCGGCATTATCGCACTGCCCATCGGGTTGGCTTTGCCGGGGTGAGTCGACCACTATCCGTGTCGGTCCGGGGCGCGATCATCGTTGGGGACGACCGGGCGAGCCTAGATCCGTGAACGACGATTCTGCTTCCGGCGCCGACAAGCGCCCCGATTCCATTACCGGCAGTTCCGCGCCCACCGCGGCACCGCAATGGCTGACTCCTGCGCCAGCAGAGCCGGGCCCGGCGCCGGCAACGCCTCCCGTGCCACGAGATCACGGCGGCTATGCGCATAGCCAGGGCTTTTCCCGGAACTACGTGCCGCCGGCCAGTCATGCGCCGCCACCGGGATATCCCCCGCCGGCCGGAGCGACGCAGCCTTATGCGCAGCCTGGCTATGCGGCACCCGGCGGCCATGCCGCAGCGCCGCCCGGCTATCCGCCGTATGGCGCTCCCGTCGCTTACGCGCCGCCGATCCACGTCAATCCGCCGGTGCGGCTGACCTACGACGGCAGGGTAGGCGAGCTGTACTTGGTTTATCTGCGCAGCCTGCTGCTGACGCTGGTGACGTTGGGCGTCTATCGCTTCTGGGGTCGCACGCGCGTGCGGCGCTATTTGTGGTCGCATTTCCAGGCGTTCGGCGATCGCTTCGAGTATCGCGGCCGCGGTATCGAGCTGTTTCTCGGCTTTCTCGCCGGCGTCGGCTTCCTCATGGTCGTGGGCGGGATCGTGCTGGGGGCGCTATGGCTGTTCGCGCGCGAGACCGTGCTGCAGGAGGTCGATGCCGGTGATGCCGCGACCTGGCTGCTGCTGTTGGCCGGCTACCCGCTGCTGGCGGTCGGGCGCTATGCCGGCTTGCGCTACAAGCTGACACGCACGCGCTGGCGCGGCATCCGGTCTGGCCTCGATGGGTCGGCCTGGAAGTTCGGCGGCATATCTGTCGGGTTGGGCCTGCTCAATGCCATGAGCGCCCAGCTGGTGACGCCGATCCTGGATATGGCGCTGGCCAGGTATCGGCTGAAGAACCTGACATTCGGCACCGTGCGCTTCGGCTTCGCGGGGCAGGCCGGCGATATCTACGGCCGCTTCATCGGCTTCTATTTCCTCAACATCCTGGCCTGGATCGTGCTGGTCGTCATCATCGTGATGATCGTCGGCGGGCTGTCTGCCGTCATCGATCGCTTCGGCGGCTGGGAGGCGATCGGCGACAAGATTGCCCATCCGACACCCTTGGTGATCGTGATCATGATCCTGGTGGCCCTGGCGGTCTATTCGCTGATCGGCCTCGTGATCCTGCCGCTGCGCTGCTGGTACCAGGCTTATCTGCTGCGCTACCTCATCTCGCGGACATGGTTCGGCCGCATACAGTTCGTGAGCGGCGTGACGACGGGCCAGATGTGGGGCTTCATGGTGCTGAACTGGATCATCCTGGTATTCACCTTCGGCATCGGCTGGCCCTGGGTGCTGCACCGCACGGCACGACTGGTCGCCGACCAGCTCTGGATCTATGGCGAGGTCGACGCGCTGGCCGTCGCCCAGGCGCTTGGGCAGGGGCCAGCGATCGGCGAAGGCCTGCTCGACCTGTTCGACACCGGAATCGTGTGAGCCTGCCATGACCGCGCCCATGACGGCCCGCTTCTACGATGGCCTGCACCCCGTCGCTCACATCGTCACCGTGAAGGCGACGCCGGCCGAACTCGCCGCTACGATGCCGGATGGGCGCGTGGTCGTGCGCTGGCCCACGGCCGAGATCGAGGTGGTATCGGACGCCGAGCACGAGCCGCACGCGCTGCTGGTCTGTGCCCGGCAGCCCGGCACCCGGCTGGCGATCGAGGACGAGGCGTTGCGTCAGTCGCTGGCCGAGCTGGGGGGCAACCTGGCGCGCGCCACCGGTCGGCGGCCACGTATTGCGCCGGCCCTGGGCGGCGTCGCGGCGGCGCTGGCGATCACGGTCGGCGTCATGGCGTTCGCTGCCGAGAAGCTGCCGAACGTGGTGGCGCCGTTCGTGCCCTATGTCTGGCAGCGCTCACTGGGCGATTCGGTCGTGACGGCGATGACCAGCGACATGCGCAAATGCACGCGTCCCGAAGGGCAGCAGGCGCTGCAGGCGCTGATCGACCGCCTGCAGGATGCGTCTTCCTACCGGCGGCGCATCGATGTCAGCGTCGTGCAGAACCCGATCGTCAACGCGTTCGCCGTCCCCGGCGGTCGGCTGATCGTGTTCTCCGGCCTGATCGACAAGGCCTCGGGACCGGCGGAGGTGGCCGGCGTGATCGCCCATGAGGTTGGCCACGTGGTGCACCACCACTCCATGAAGGGCCTGCTGCGCGCCTATGGCTTCGATATGGTGCTGAAGCTGGTGACCGGCGGCTACTCGTCTGACGTGGCCACCCTGGGCGGTGCCGGTGGCGTGCTGCTGGCCCTGCGTCATAGCCGGGACGCGGAGCGGGAGGCCGACCAGACGGCGCTGGAGCTGATGGACAAGGTCGGGATGCGCGCCGACGGGCTGTCGACCTTCTTCGGCAAGCTGCTGGAAATGCAGAACAAGCAGGCTCCGGGTGACAAGGGCAAGGCACCCGGCAACGGCTCGACCAAGCCGCGCGACGCCGCCGAGGAGGCTGGCATCTTGTCCACGCACCCGCCGACGCGGGAGCGCCTGGAGGCGACCAAGCGTCCTGCGACCGGCGCGCCGGCGCTGAGCGCGCAGGAGTGGCAGGCGCTGCGAGCAATTTGTCGCTAGGCGCTTGTTTTACCTCAGCTTTCAGTAGGTCGGCCGGGCATGGTGCGCCAGCTATAGTGCAGTCGTGCGAATTTTATTTTCGCCGTTGTGGCAATTTTCTAACCAAACGGGTCTGTTGATCTAATAGAAATTGACTTTGTGCGTCGCACCATTACGCTGCGTCTGCTAACGGGAAACCGTTCAAATCCACAGACGTTATTCATTCGAAGCGCAGGGGCCAGATATGACCGCAGCGTTGGCCGTCGTTCCATCGCACCCGACGGCGGGACAGCCGAAGAAGGATCTCTACCAGGTCGGCGAGATCCCACCTCTGGGCCACGTGCCGAAGTCGATGTACGCCTGGGCGATCCGGCGCGACCGTCACGGACCGCCCGAGCAGGCGATGCAGCTCGAGGTCGTGCCCACCCACGCCATCGGCGATGATGAGGTGCTGGTGCTCGTGATGGCGGCCGGCGTGAACTACAACGGCGTCTGGGCCGGCCTGGGCGTGCCGGTGTCGCCGTTCGATATCCACAAGGCACCGTTCCATGTCGCCGGTTCTGACGCCGCCGGCATCGTCTGGGCCGTCGGTTCCAAGGTGAAGCGCTGGAAGGTGGGCGACGAGGTCGTGGTCCACTGCAACCAGGACGACGGCGACGACGAGGAGTGCAACGGCGGCGACCCGATGTTCTCGCCCTCGCAGCGCATCTGGGGCTACGAGACGCCGGACGGCTCCTTCGCGCAGTTCTGCCGCGTGCAGGCGCGCCAGCTGATGAAGCGGCCGCAGCACCTCACCTGGGAAGAGAGCGCCTGCTACACGCTGACGCTCGCCACCGCCTACCGCATGCTGTTCGGCCACCGCCCGCACATCCTGCGGCCGGGCCAGAACGTGCTGGTGTGGGGCGCCGCCGGCGGCCTGGGCTCGATGGCGATCCAGCTGATCGCGGTGTCGGGCGCCAACGCCATCGGCGTGATCAGCGACGAGAGCAAGCGCGAGTTCGTGATGAGCCTGGGCGCCAAGGGCGTCATCATCCGCAACAGCTTCGACTGCTGGGGCCAGCTGCCCGACGTCGACGACACCAAGGGCTATGCCGAGTACATGAAGAAGGTGCGCAAGTTCGGCGCTGCCATCTGGGAAGTCACCGGCAAGGGCAACGACGTCGACTTCGTCTTCGAGCATCCCGGCGAGCAGACCTTCCCGGTCTCCTGCTTCATCGTGAAGCGCGGCGGCATGGTCGTGTTCTGCGCCGGCACCACCGGCTACAACCTGACCTTCGACGCGCGCTTCGTGTGGATGCGCCAGAAGCGCATCCAGGGCAGCCACTTCGCCAACCTGCTGCAGGCCGCCCAGGCCAACCAGCTGGTGATCGAGCGGCGGCTGGATCCGTGCATGTCCGAGGTGTTCGCCTGGGAGGACATCCCACGCGCCCACACCAAGATGTGGAAGAACCAGCACAAGCCCGGGAACATGGCCGTGCTGGTATCGGCCAAGCGGCCCGGCCTGCGCACGCTTGAGGATGCGCTGGAGGATTGATGGCGGCCGCCTGCCGCCTGTCGTCATTCGCTGGAGTCTGTGATGTCCCTCGCTGAAAAGCGCGACGCGGTCGCGTCGACGCTTGCCCTCGACAATCTTCTCGCCCTGTGCGCCGAAGCCGAGCGCGCGGCGCTCGCCTTCGACGCCGCCGCCAAGGCGGCGGTGCGCCGGCTGATCGCCCCCGCCGGCCGCGTCGATGCCAAGCTGCTGGAGCGCGAGCAGTTCGCGGCCCATGGCTATGCCTGGATCGCGACCTACGTTGCCGGCCTGGTGCAGATGCGCCGCTGGGCCGAGACCCTGGCCGCAGGCTCCAGGCTGGGTGAGCTGGAGAAGTTGCTGCTGCAGGCCGCCTACGGCGAGTACCTCGGCCAGTTGTCGGGCGGCATCGCCATGAGCCAGGTCGAGGTCGTGCGTGGCGCCGATCTCGGGCTGTCGGACGACGAGGTCCAGGCGCTGCAGACGCCTGGTGTGCGCAAGCTCGTGGCGCACGGCAACAGCGGCGCGGTGCGGATGCGCATCGCGACATTGCTGGCCGATTCGCTGGATACCGGCGACTTCGGCGCGCTCGGCCTCGATGACGAGGCGCTCGAGATGGTGCGCGAGCAGTTCCGCCGCTTCGTCGGCGACGAGGTGCTGCCGCACGCTCATGAATGGCACCTCAAGGACGAGCTGATCCCGCTGCCGGTGGTCGAGAAGATGGCCGAGATGGGTGTCTTCGGCCTCACCATCCCGGAGGAGTGGGGCGGCTCGGGCATGGGCAAGCTCGCCATGTGCGTCGTCACCGAGGAGCTGTCGCGCGGCTATATCGGTGTCGGCTCCTTGGGCACGCGCTCGGAGATCGCGGGCGAGCTGATCCGCTCGGGCGGCACCGAGGCGCAGAAGAAGAAATACCTGGCCAGGATCGCGCAAGGCGAGATCCTGCCGACGGCCGTGTTCACCGAGCCCAACACGGGTTCCGACCTCGCCAGCCTGCGCACCCGCGCCGCGCGTGACGGCGATGTCTACAAGGTGCAGGGCAACAAGACCTGGATCACCCACGCCGCGCGCGCCGACATCATGACGTTGCTGGTGCGCACCAATCCGGACAAGCCGGGCTATCAGGGCCTGTCGATGCTGCTGGCCGAGAAGCCGCGCGGCAGCGAGGACAATCCGTTCCCGGCCAAGGGCATGACCGGCGGCGAGATCAAGGTGCTGGGCTATCGCGGCATGAAGGAATACGAGCTGGGCTTCGATGGCTTCGAGGTGCCGGCCGAGAACCTGCTGGGCGGCCAGGAAGGCAACGGCTTCAAGCAGCTGATGGCCACGTTCGAAAGCGCGCGCATCCAGACCGCGGCGCGCGCCGTCGGCGTAGCGCAGTGCGCCATGGAGCTGGGCCTGCGCTATGCCAAGGACCGCCTCCAGTTCGGCAAGCCGATCTACGCCTTCCCACGGGTGGCCGGCAAGATCGCCTGGATGGCGGTCGAGACCATGATCGCGCGTCAGCTCACCTATTTCTCGGCGCGCGAGAAGGACAGCGACCGCCGCTGCGACATCGAGGCCGGCATGGCCAAGCTGCTGGCGGCGCGCGTCGCCTGGAGCAATGCCGACAACGCGCTGCAGATCCATGGCGGCAACGGCTACGCCCAGGAGTATCCGATCAGCCGCGTGCTGTGCGACGCGCGCATCCTCAACATCTTCGAGGGCGCCGCCGAGATCCAGGCCCAGGTCGTCTGCCGCGGCCTGATCGAGGGGCGCAATTAGGCACGGTTCCTAGCGGCGGTACTCCCACCAGTCGCGACGGCCGTCGCGGTCGCGGTCGACCCAGCGGCGCGACTGATAGTAGCCGTCGTTGTAGACGTACGACTTGTAGCGATAGCTGTAGTCGGGATTGTAGCCGTAGCTGTAGCGGGGCTGCCGGTCATAGCCGTCCGAAACACAGGCGCTCAACCCTGGCCCTGTGATCACGAGCACGGAAGCGGCTAGGATGCGGGTGAAATGGCTGCGCATGGCGTGGCCCTCTTTCGAGGCCGTCTCGCCTGCTCTTACGTGCAGCTGACGGCCGTGATCCCTGCCGCCCGGGCCGCACCGTCAAATATCTTGGTTCCGCCGCAAAACCGGCCTGCTTGTGCCGCGGTTGTCTCACCTGCGGCATTGTTGGCGGTCCTGGCCGGCTGGTCCGGGTCGAACCGGAGAGCGGAACAATCGCGAGGTAACGGTTCCGCGACGAGCGATGTGATTGGTAGCCTCGCCCGCTGTTGTGGCGGGCGGGCGCCGAGGCCCTGCCGGCCGATCACGTGGAGGGAATCATGCCGGGTCTGTGTGAAGGTCGCGTCTGCATCGTAACCGGCGGCGCGCGCGGCGTCGGACGGGAATACGCGCTGATGCTGGCGGAGCAGGGCGCCAAGGTGGTCGTCAACGACCTGGGAGGCGCAGCGGACGGCACGGGCAAGGACACGTCGCCGGCGCAGCAGGTGGTCGACGAGATCCGCAAGGCCGGCGGCGAGGCCGTAGCCAATGGCGACGACGTCAGCGACTGGAACGGCGCCAAGAACATGATCGACCAGGCCGTGAAGACCTACGGCAAGCTCGACGTGGTGATCAGCAACGCCGGCATCCTGCGCGATCGCATGCTGGTGAACATGAGCGAGGCCGAGTGGGACGCGGTGATCAAGGTGCACCTGAAGGGCACCTTCGCGCCGGCGCGGCATGCCTGCGCCTACTGGCGGGACCGCGCCAAGGAGACCGGCGCCCCGGTGAACGGGCGCCTGATCAACACCACGTCGGTGTCGGGCATCTACGGCAATATCGGCCAGACCAACTACGGCGCCGCCAAGGCCGGCATCGCCTCGCTGACCGTGATCGCCGCGCGCGAGATGCGCCGCTACGGCGTCACGGTGAACTGCATCTCGCCGTCGGCGTACACCCGCATGACCGCCGATCTGCGGCAGTACTCACCCGAGGACATCGAGCGGCGCAGCCCGCGCTGGGTGGCGCCGATCGCCGTGTGGCTGGCGAGCGAGGAGTCGGGTGACGTCACCGGCCGCGTCTTCCAGGCCGGCAACGGCATCATCGCCGTCGCCGAAGGCTGGCATCGCGGCCCCACGGTCGATGCCGTGTCCGATCCGGCCACGCTTGGTCCGATCGTCAAGGACATGATGGCCCGCGCCCGCAAGAACGCCGGCATGGATGGCCTCGACCTGGATTGATTTTTCCGGTCGGGCCGCGCCGCTCCAGCGGCGCTCATGAACTCGAGCGCCGCTGGAGCGGCGCGGCCCGACCAGCCAGATCTTCTACTCTCCCAGCATCTTGCCGCGCAGGCGGCGCATGCCGGCGAGCCAGCGGTCGTAGTCGGCGGTCTTGCGGCGCATGTAGTCCAGCACCTGCGGGTGCGGCAGGATCAGGAACTTCTCCTCGTCCATCGTGCGCACCACGCATTCGGCAAGCTCGTCCGGCTCGATGATCCCATCGACGCTGGCCGAGCCGGCCTCGCGGCCCTGGATCATGGCCGTGCGCACCGCCTGCGGGCACAGCACCGACACCTTCACGCCCTTGTCGCCGTAGGTGATCGCCAGCCACTCGGCGAAGGCGACGGCGGCGTGCTTTGTCACCGCATAGGTCGCCGACGGCAGCGAGGTCAGCAGGCCGGCGGCAGACGCCGTGTTGACGATGTAGCCCGAGCCGCGCTCGGCCATCTTCTTGGCCACGGCGCGTGCCGCGTAGACATGCGACATCACGTGAACCGACCAGTTCAGCGCCCAGTCGCCGTCGGGCGCATCCTCGTCGCCCGAGCGCACCAGGCCGGCGTTGGAGCAGAACACGTCGACCGGCCCGAAGCGCTCCTCGGCGCGCGTCACCAGGGCGAGGATATCGACCTCCTTGGCGACGTCGCAGGGGACCGCCAGCCCGCCGATCTCCTTGGCGAGCGCGTCGAGCGGTCCCTGGTGCAGGTCCGCCACGACCACGCCTTTGGCGCCTTCGCGCGCGAACCGCTTTGCCATTGCCGCGCCGATGCCGCCTGCCGCACCCGTCACGATCGCGACCTTGCCCGCTAGCTTCATGGTTTCCTCCGGTATTGATGATGCGGACATGCCAGATGACGAAGCGCCGTGGTAGTGGTGTCTGTTCGACGCATCGCACAGCGAGCCAGGGCCTTGGCTGAGGTATCATGCTCATCATCTTCGATTGTGACGGCGTGCTGGTGGACACGGAGCCTGTCTCGAACCGCTGCTTCGCGGCGGCGCTCAACCGTGAGGGCCTGGCATGGGACGTGCCGCAGACCATGCGCGAGCTGATGGGGCGCTCGCTGAAGAGCTGCGTTGCCATCGCCGAGGCAGCGCTGGGCCGCGCGTTGCCGGCCGACTTCGTCGATCGTCTGCAGGCGGAGACGTTCGCCGCATTCAGGCGCGAGGGGGTCAACGCAATTGCCGGGGTCGCCGAAGCGATCGATGCGCTCGAGGCTGCCGGGCACCGCACCTGTGTCGCATCGTCGGGCGATATCGGCAAGATGCGGATCACCCTGGGCGGCGCCGGTCTTTGGGACCGCTTCGAGGGCCGTATCTTCAGCGCCACACAGGTGGCGCGCGGCAAGCCTTTCCCCGACCTGTTCCTCCTCGCTGCACGCGAGATGAAAGCGGCGCCCGATGCGTGCCTCGTCGTCGAGGATGCGGTCGCCGGCACCGAAGCCGCAGTCGCCGCCGGGATGCGCGTGCTCTGCTACGCCGCAGCGCCTTACGCCGACCGCGACGGCATGGCGGCTGCGGGCGGCGAGGTGTTCGCCGACATGCGTCAGCTGCCCTTGCTGGTCGGCTGAGTTTCTCTATATGCAAATCGACTTGCATTAAATGAAGAAGCGAATACGCTGGCCGGCATGTCGAATCCAGCCGATCTTGCGCGCGCCCTTGGCGAGCAGCTGCGGTAGGCACGCCAGCGGCGCGGCCTGACACTGGGCGATGTCGCGGCGCGCACGGCGTTGTCCGTGGGCTTCCTGTCGCGGCTGGAGCGCGGCGGCGCCAATGCCTCGATCGCCAACCTGATCCGTCTGTCGACGTGCCTGGATGTGCCGCTGGCGCAGCTTTTCGGCGAGGCGCAGGCGGCGCCCCCGCCCACGCACGTGATGATGCGGCGCGCCCGCAGCACCGCCGACTGGATCGCCAGCCCAAACGGCTACGCCTGGCGGCGCCTGGGCGGCGACCTGCGCCAGCCGCTGCTGGACGCCTTCGAGCTGGAGTTTCCGCCGACGCGGCGCCGTGAGATCGCCCTCGTGGCGCATGAAGGCGAGGAGTTTCTGCTGATCCTGTCGGGCTGCATCGAGTTCCAGATCGGCTCCGAGCGCCTGACGATGGAAACCGGCGATTCCGTGCATTTCGATGCCGGCATCCCGCACATGGGACGCAACGCCGGCGACAGCCCGGCCCGCATGCTGATGGTGCACACCCGCTCGGGTGCGGAGGCGCAGGCGCCGCCGCTTTTCCTGGCCATGGCCGGGGCCGACATCAAGACCGTGAGAAAGGGAGGATGATCATGAGCGACGCGGCGCAACGGGATCATGCACCGGCCATCGTACGGCATGTCGATGACATCGAGTGGGAGACGATCCGGTGGCCGGGCGAGACCGGCAAGATGCTCTTTCACCCACGGCCCGAGAGACCGACCGAGCCCAATGCCGGCCTGCTGCGGCTGGCGCCCGGCGCCTGGCATCCGCTGCACAAGCACGACTTCGCACAGGTCTGGTACGTGCTGGAAGGCGAGTTCGAGGTCGCCGGCAAGGTCTGGGGGCCGGGCACCATGATCTGGCACGCCGATCCGCACTACGAGGACGAGCTGCGCACCACGAGCGGCGGGCTCATCCTCATCGTCCAGTATCCCGGCCCGACCACCGGCGGCCGTCCGATCTACGACAAGCGCTTCAACATGGCCGAGCGCAAGGCGGTGGCCGAGGAGCGGACCGACATGTGACGGCGCAGGCGTTGCGGCGCGGGGACGGTATCGCGCCGGTGCCGCCATGCTGTAGAGGAGGGCGGCCATGCCGACCCTCCTCATCTTCGACTGCGACGGCACGCTGATCGACAGCGAGCGCCTGTACAACCTTGCCTGGGCTGACGTGCTGGGCCGGCACGGCTTGCCGTGGACGGTGGACGAATGCGCCCAGCGGCTGATGGGTCGGCCACTGCCGGATTGCTATGCCATCATCGAGGCGGCGCTGGGCCGCAGGCTGCCCGCCGATTTCCAGAGTGAGGTCTTCGCTGCGAGCGACCGGTGGTTCGCGCGCGAGGGCCTGCAGGTCATCGACGGGGTGCAGGAGGCGCTGGCGCGCTTGCCGCAGGCAAAATGCGTCGCCTCGTCAGGGCTCTATACGCATGTCCGCGACAACCTGGCGCAGACCGGGCTGCTGGGCTACTTCGGCGCCGAACGGATCTTCACCGCCGCGATGGTGGCACGAGGCAAGCCAGCACCGGATGTCTTCCTCCACGCCGCCAGGGCCATGGGTGCCGCGCCGCGCGACTGCATCGTGATCGAGGATTCGGTGCCAGGAGTGCTGGGCGGCCGGGCCGCCGGCATGCGGGTGCTGGGCTATGGCGGCAATCAGCATGACCCTGCGGCGTTGCGCGCAGCCGGGGCCGAGGTCTTCGACAACATGCGCGCCCTGCCGGCGTTGATCGGTTGAGGTCGCTCACCCTGGCATTCCGCTGGGCCGCGCTCCCATATCGTGACAGATTGGCGACGCTCCGCCTCAGGGAACCGCAATCATGGCCAAGGCCCTATCCTATATCGTCCTCATCTTCGCCGGCTTGTGCATGCTGGGCGCGCTGGGCTCGATCTTCATCGGCATGATGCGCGCCGGCCAGGGCGGCGTCGAAGGCGCCCGCCGCAGCAACCGGATGATGTGGTGGCGCGTGCGGCTTCAGCTCGCCGCCATCGTGCTGATCATCATCTGGTATTTCCTGAAGAATGCCTGACGCGGGCGGAGGAGAGTGATGGTTCAGCTCACGCGCATCTACACACGCGGTGGCGACAAGGGGCAGACGTCGCTGGGCACCGGCCGGCGTGTGGCCAAGCACGACCAGCGCGTCGCGGCCTACGGCGATGTCGACGAGACCAATGCCACGATCGGCCTGGCGCGCCTGCACATGGAGGGCGCCGCCGAGGCCGACGCCATGCTGGCCCGCATCCAGAACGACCTGTTCGACCTGGGCGCGGATCTGTGCACGCCGGAAGTCGAGGGCGAGACGCGGGAGCGGCTGCGCATCGTGGCGACTCAGGTCGAACGGCTGGAGCGCGAGATCGATGCCATGAACGCCGAGCTGGCGCCGCTGAAGTCGTTCATCCTGCCCGGCGGCACGGCGGCGTCGAGCTACCTGCACCTCGCCCGGACCGTGGCGCGCCGGGCCGAGCGTGAGATGACGGCGCTGGCCGAGCGCGAGGACGTCAATCAGGAGGCGCTGCGCTATATCAACCGGCTCTCCGACCACCTGTTCGTGATGGCCCGCCACCTGAACGACAAGGGCGCCCGTGACGTCCTGTGGATGCCCGGCGCGACACGATGAGATGCCGCGGATGCCGGCCTGCGGAACGGTTCCAAGGGCCAGCCAATTGTAATTCCAAGGCTTTTCCGTCAGGGCCGTGCCGTTGTGCAGCGCGGCATCGGCTTGACAGCTTTCAGTCAGCGGCCTAGACGGAACGCCTTCAACCGGTCATCGAGGGCGAAAACCCAATGAAAGTGCTGGTCGCCGTTAAGCGCGTGATCGACTACAACGTCAAGATCCGCGTGAAGGCCGACAAAACCGGCGTCGAGACGGCGAACGTCAAGATGTCGATGAATCCATTCGACGAGATCGCGGTGGAAGAAGCCGTGCGCCTGAAGGAGCAAGGCAAGGCCACCGAGGTCATCGCCTTCAGCGCCGGGCCGCAGCAGTGCCAGGAGACGATCCGCACGGCGCTGGCGATGGGTGCCGACCGCGGCGTCCACGTCAACGCCGACGCCGAGCTGCAGCCGCTGGCGGTGGCCAAGCTGCTCAAGGCGGTGGCCGACAAGGAGCAGCCGGGCCTGATCATCGTCGGCAAGCAGGCGATCGACGACGACAGCAACCAGACCGGCCAGATGCTGGCGGCGCTGCTGGGCTGGTCGCAGGGCACCTTCGCCAACAAGCTGGCGATCAACGACGGCTCGGCCGAGCTCAAGCGCGAGATCGACGGCGGCCTGGAGAACATCAAGCTCAAGCTGCCGGCGGTGATCACGACGGACCTGCGGCTGAACGAGCCGCGCTACGCCTCGCTGCCCAACATCATGAAGGCGAAGAAGAAGCCGATCGACGCACAGACGCCCGAGTCGCTGGGTGTCGATGTGGCGCCGCGGCTGAAGACGCTGAAGGTCGAGGAGCCGCCGGGCCGCAAGGCCGGCATCAAGGTCAAGACCGTGGCCGAGCTGGTCGACAAGCTGAAGAACGAAGCGGGAGTGCTGTGAGATGAGCGTGCTCGTTGTCGCTGCGCATGACGGCAAGGCTGTCCGCGCCAACGTCGCCAACGCCGTCGCGGCTGCGACCCAGCTCGGTGGCGACGTTCATGTGCTGGTGGCCGGCTCGAACGCCGGCGAGGCCGCCAAGTCGGCGGCCGCGATCCAGGGCGTGGCCAAGGTGCTGCAGGCCGAGGACGCGGCCTATGCCGACTGGGTGGCCGAGGATATCGCGCCGCTGGTGGTGAAGCTGGCGCCGGACTACAGCCACGTGGTGGCCGCCGCCGACACGGTCGGCAAGAACATCATGCCGCGCGTGGCGGCGCTGCTGGACGTGGCGCAGATCTCGGAGGCGATCGCGATCGTGTCGCCCGACACCTTCGTGCGCCCGATCTATGCCGGCAACGCCATGGCGACGGTGCAGTCGGCCGACAAGATCAAGGTGCTGACGGTACGCCCGACCAACTTCAAGGCGGCGGCCGGCGGCGGCTCGGCGGCCGTCGAGCAGATCGCGGGCGCCGGCGCCAGCGGCCTGTCGAGCTATGTCGGCGCCGAGGTGTCGAAGTCGGAACGGCCGGAGCTGACCAGCGCCAAGATCGTCGTGTCCGGCGGCCGTGGCCTGGCGTCGGGCGAGAACTTCAAGATGCTGGAGGCGCTGGCCGACAAGCTCGGCGCCGGGCTGGGCGCCAGCCGCGCCGCGGTCGATGCCGGCTACGTGCCCAACGACTACCAGGTCGGGCAGACCGGCAAGGTCGTGGCGCCTGACCTCTACATTGCTGTCGGCATCTCGGGCGCCATCCAGCATCTGGCCGGGATGAAGGACAGCAAGACCATCGTCGCCATCAACAAGGACGAGGAGGCACCGATCTTCCAGGTCGCCGACTACGGCCTTGTCGGCGACCTCTTCCAGATCGTGCCGGAGCTCACGGCGGCGATCGACAAGAAATGACTCGGGCTCGACGCCGGCTCGTGGGGCGGCCGGCGGCACCGGCATTATCGGGGGATTGACGATGATCCAGCGGATCGGCGTGATCGGCGCCGGCCAGATGGGCGGTGGCATTGCGCATGTCTGCGCGTTGAAGGGCTTCCAGGTGAAGCTCGTCGACGTCGACGACGCCCATCTCGAGAAAGGCCTCGAGACGATGGCCGGCAACATGGACCGGCAGATCGGCCGTGGCCTGATCAAGCCCGACGAGAAGGACGCAGCCCTGCGGCGGATCGAGACCGGGCTTGACTACAAGACGTTCGAGGATTGCGACCTCGTGATCGAGGCTGCGGTCGAGAACGAGCAGATCAAGCGCGAGATCTTCAAGAAGCTCTGCCCGATGCTGCCGCCGACGACGTTGATCGCGACCAACACGTCGTCGATCTCGGTGACGCGCCTGGCGTCGGTGACCGACCGGCCCGGCCGGTTCATGGGCATGCACTTCATGAACCCGGTGCCGATGATGCAGCTCGTGGAGCTGATCCGCGGCATCGCGACCGAGGAAGAGACCTTCCGCACCATCCGCGACCTGACGATCAAGCTCGGCAAGACGCCGGCGAATGCCGAGGACTTTCCGGCGTTCATCGTCAACCGCATCCTGCTGCCGATGATCAACGAGGCCGTCTATGCCCTCTACGAGGGCGTCGGCAACGTCGAGTCGATCGACACCGCGATGCGGCTGGGCGCCAACCATCCGATGGGGCCGCTGCAGCTGGCCGACTTCATCGGGCTGGATACCTGCCTGTCGGTGATGCAGGTGCTGTACGAGGGGTTGGCCGACTCGAAGTATCGGCCCTGCCCGCTGCTGGTGAAGTATGTCGAGGCGGGCTGGATCGGCCGCAAGGCCGGCCGCGGCTTCTACGACTATTCGGGCGAGCGCCCGATGCCGACCCGGTAGAAACTGCCCTCTCCCGCAAGCGGGAGAGGGAGGGGCCCATCGCG
Organism: Vineibacter terrae; assembly: GCF_008039615.1. Taxonomy (GTDB): domain Bacteria; phylum Pseudomonadota; class Alphaproteobacteria; order Reyranellales; family Reyranellaceae; genus Vineibacter; species Vineibacter terrae. The sequence continues at coordinate 23,079 of NZ_VDUZ01000045.1, forward strand.
CCAGCGATGGGAGGGTGAGGGGCAGCACACGAGATACCTCGTCCTTGGACCCTCACCCGCCGAACGCTTCGCGTCCGCCGACCTCTCCCGCATGCGGGAGAGGTTATGAGCCTTCCCCGATCACGTGCCGCACCAGCGCCTCGGCCTCCGGGGTGTCCCAGTCGGCGTCACCCTGCAGCCGGCCGACCTCGCGGCCCTGGGCGTCGAACAGCACCGATGTCGGCAGGACGGCGATGCGCAGCGCACCGTAGGACTTCTTCTGCGTATCGAAGAACACCTGCAGGTTGTCGAGCTTGCGGCTGCGGATGAAGGGCTCGACCTTGGGCCGCGACGGGCCGTCCAGCGACAGGGCGACAACGACGAACTTCTCGCTGCCGATCTTCGCGGCAAGCCGATCCAGGCTGGGCATCTCCTTCACGCAGGGGATGCACCACGTGGCCCAGAAATTGACCAGGACCACCTTGCCCTTGAAGGCGTCGAGGCTGGCGTTGGCGTCGGCCTTGTCCTTGAAGGCCAGCGCCGGCGCCGCCGTCCGCTCGACCTGAAGCTCGAGCTTGGTCATGTCGCCGGCGAGCGGCGGCTTGGCGTCCTTGGCCGCCACGGGCAAGGCGGTGCCGGCGGCGATCGCCAGCGCGCCCAGGGTGCGCACGAGAAACGAGAAATGCGATGCAAGCTGTGCCATAACCACGATCCTACGATCTCCAGCCCAAGACGTCATGATCGGGAACAGGAAAGTGAAGGCGAGCCGCGAGCGCCGTACTGTCGCAGCCGGCGCCCCGTCGAGCAAATCGTCCAACGCCATGTGGGGCGGCCGCTTCACGCTTGGCCCGGCCGAGATCATGGAGCGCATCAATGCCTCCATCGGCTTCGACCGGCGCATGTACCGGCAGGACATCCGGGGCTCGATCGCGCACTGCGAGATGCTGGTGAAGCAGGGCATCGTGTCGGCGGCCGACGGCCGCAAGATCATTGCCGGGCTGCGTCGCATCGAGGGCGAGATCGAGGCCGGCAATTTCACGTTCTCGACCCGGCTCGAGGACATCCACATGAACGTCGAGGCGCGGCTGTCGCAGCTCATCGGCGATGCCGCCGGCCGGCTGCACACGGCGCGCTCGCGCAACGATCAGGTGGCGCTCGACGTTCGGCTGTGGGTGCGCGACGCGATCGACCGCGTCGAGGGGCTGCTGCGCGACCTGCAGGCGGCGCTGATCGACCGGGCCGAGGAGCACGCCGCCACCATCATGCCGGGCTTCACGCATCTGCAGACGGCGCAGCCGGTGACCTTCGGCCATCATCTGATGGCCTATGTCGAGATGTTCGGCCGCGACCGCAGCCGCTTCGCCGATTGCCGCCGGCGCATGAACGAGAGTCCGCTGGGCGCGGCGGCGCTGGCCGGATCACCGCACCCGATCGACAACCACGACACGGCCAAGGCGCTGGGCTTCGATCGGCCGATGGCCAATTCGCTGGATGCGGTCTCCGATCGCGACTACGCGCTGGAGTTCATGGCGGCGGCGACGATCTGCGCCGTGCATGTCTCGCGCCTGTCGGAAGAGATCATCATCTGGTGCAGCGCGCCGTTCCGCTTCATCGCCCTGTCGGACGCCTTCACCACCGGCAGCTCGATCATGCCGCAGAAGCGCAACCCGGACGCCGCCGAGCTGGCGCGCGCCAAGACCGGCCGCATCCTGGGCGATTTCACCGCGCTGGCGGTGGTGATGAAGGGCCTGCCGCTGACCTACGGCAAGGACATGCAGGAGGACAAGGAGCCGATCTTCGACGCCGCCGACTCGCTGGAGCTCAGCCTGGCGGCAATGGCCGGCATGGTGCGCGACCTGAAGGCCAACGACGAGCGCATGCGCGCCGTCGCCGCCGCCGATTATTCGACCGCAACCGATCTCGCCGACTGGCTGGTGCGCAGCCTGGGGCTGCCGTTCCGGCAGGCCCACCACGTCACCGGCAGGCTGGTGGCGCTGGCGGTCTCGAAGGGCGCGGATCTCGGGGCGCTGCCGCTCGAGGACATGCAGGCGATCGAGCCGGCGATCACCAAGGACGTCTACCGTGCGCTCACCGTCGAGGCGTCGGTGGCGGCTCGCGCCAATTTCGGCGGCACGGCGCCCAGGAACGTCAAGAAGGCGGTCGCCGCGGCGCGGCGGCGCTTTCTGAGCGAGCGGAAGAGCCCGACATGATGCGCCACAGACGCCTGCTCCTGCTCGCACTGACGCTGCTGCCGCTGGCGGCATGCGGCAAGAAGGGCGAGCTGGAACGTCCCAGCGGCGGCAAGTCGCCGGAGCGCACCTATCCCAAGCCCGATCCCGTGCCGTGGCAGACCGAGCCGCAGCCGAAGCACAAGTAGGGGCCGGCGATCTCATGGAACCCTTCGTCTACCGCAATGGCGAGATGGTCGCCGAGGACATGCCGCTGGCCCGCATCGCCCGCGAGGTCGGCACGCCGGTCTACGTCTATTCGCTGGCGGCGCTGCGCGCCAATCACCAGGCGTTCGTGGCCGCCATGCGCGGCCTGAAGGCCGAGCTGCACTACGCGGTCAAGGCCAACAGCAACGTGGCCGTGATCCGTGCCTTCGCGGCCCTGGGCGCCGGCGCCGACATCGTGTCGGTCGGCGAGATGCGCCGGGCGATGGCGGCCGGGGTCGCGCCTTCGGACATCGTGTTCTCCGGCGTCGGCAAGAAGGAGGCCGAGCTGCGCGAGGCGCTGGCGGCCGGCCTCCGCCAGATCAACGTCGAGAGCCGCGCCGAGCTCGACACGCTCGATGCCGTCGCCAGGAGCCTGAACCGCACCGTCGACATCGCGATCCGCGTCAACCCGGACGTCGACGCCAAGACGCATGCCAAGATCACGACCGGCCGCAAGGAGAACAAGTTCGGCATCGACATCGACCTGGCGCGCGAAGCATACGCGCACGCCGCATCGAAGCCGAACCTGAGGCCGGTGGGCGTGGCCATGCATATCGGCTCGCAGATCCTGTCGCTGGAACCCTATCGCGACGCCATCCGCAAGCTGCGTGGCCTCGTGGGCGATCTGCGCGCCGACGGCCACGCCATCGATCGTCTCGATCTGGGCGGCGGCTACGGCATCGTCTATCGCCACCAGTCCAACGAGCGGCCGTTCGCGGTCGGCGACTACATGCAGATGGTGCGCCAGGAAACGGAAGGGCTGGGCTGCGCGCTGAGCTTCGAGCCGGGCCGCAGCCTGGTCGGCAATGCCGGCGTGCTGCTGGGCGAGGTGATCCTGGTCAAGCCCGGCGCGGCGCGCACGTTCGTGGTCGTGGATGCCGCGATGAACGACCTGATCCGCCCGACGCTGTACGATGCCTGGCACGACATCGTGCCCCTGAGGCAGCCGGCTGCCGGCGCGCCGGCGGCGGTCACCGACATCGTCGGGCCGATCTGCGAGTCGGGCGATTATCTCGCGCAGGAGCGGCCGATGCCGCCGCTCGCCGCGGGCGATGTCCTGGTGGTGAAATCCGCCGGCGCCTATGGCGCGGTGATGGCCTCGACCTACAACACCCGGCCGCTGGTGCCCGAGGTGCTGGTCGATGGGGATCGCTATACGGTCATTCGCCCGCGCCAGTCGCTCGACGAGCTGATCGCCGCCGACCGCGTCCCGGACTGGCTGTAGCGCGTATTGCCATCCCTTCCGTCATCCCGAGCGCAGCGAGGGATGACAGTTGAGCGTGTTTGACTTCCGGCTCGGCGCACGGGAGGCTGACGGCTGCAGATTTCGACGGGGGAAACGATGCGGCTGGCAGGAAAGATCGGGATTGTCACGGCGGCAGCATCCGGCATGGGCCGGGCAGGGGCGCTGCGCTTCGCACGTGAAGGCGCCGCTGTCGCTGTCGTCGACCTGGATGACGAGAAAGCCCAGGCGGTCGTGCAGGAGATCACCCGTGCGGGCGGCAAGGCGCTCGCGCTGGCTGGTGACCTGCGGCGCGACGACTTCGCGCGCGAGATCGTGGGGCGGACCGCGTCGGCGTTCGGCGGCCTCGATTTCGTCTGGAACCATGTCGGCCATCCCGGGCCGGCGGCCGTCGAAGGCGTCGACATGGCCGAGTTCGAGCGCGCCGTCGACCTCAACCTCCGCACCGTGCTGGTGACGACAGACGCCGCCATTCCCGAGCTGCGTCGCCGCGGTGGTGGCGCGCTGCTCTACACGGCATCGCAGTCCGGCATCCAGGGCTCCGCCTACAGCCCGGTCTACTCGGCCATGAAGTTCGGCGTGGTCGGCTTCGTGCGCGCGTTGGCCAAGCGCCTGGTGCGCGAGAAGATCCGCGTCAACGTGGTGTGCCCCGGCATGGTCGACACGCCGATGCTGCGTGTCTTCGTCTCGCGTCCGGACAGCGCCGGACCGCGGCCCAATGATATCGAGGCCGTGGTCCAGCAGAGCACCGCCCTCAACCCGACGGGCCGCGCCGCGCAGCCTGAGGAGATCGCCAACGCGGCGCTGTTCCTGATATCGGACGAGGCCTCGTTCATCACCGGCGTGGCGCTGCCGGTCGACGGTGGCGCCACGGCCTGAGCCGCCTGAGCGCACGCGCTCCCCAGCGAAGTCACATTGCCGCCCGGGGCGCTTGCCGCGCCCGGTTCAACCCGTTAGGCTTGCCTCGACGGCCTGGGGTGTCGCGCTTGCGCGACTGAGAGCACACCCATCGAACCTGTCTGGGTAATGCCAGCGGAGGGAGCAGCCGATGAGCGGGAAGACCGCGTCGTCTCCATATCCTTGCGTCATTGTCGTTGGCGCCGGCGTGATCGGCCTGGCGATCGGCTGGCGTCTTGCCCAGGCCGGCGTCGCCGTGACGCTCTACGACAAGGGGGCCGCCGGCAGTGGCGCCAGCCATGCTGCGGCCGGCATGCTGGCCGCCTGCGTCGAGGCCGAGCCGCGCGAGGGCAGCCTGCTGGCCCTGGGACGCGCCAGCCAGGCGCTGTGGCCCGCCTTCGCCGCCGAGCTCGAGCAGGCGACGGAGATTGCCATCGGCCTGCGGTGCGAGGGCACGATCGTGGCGGCGTTCAACGATGACGACAGGGCGCGGCTGCAGCACCATCTTGCGTTCCAGCAGTCCCTCGGCCTGCCGGTCACGTGGCTGCCCGCCGCCGATGTGCGACGGCGCGAGCCGCATCTGGCGTCCACGCTCGTGGGCGCGCTCTGGAGCCCGGAGGACCACCAGGTCGACAATCGCCGCCTGGCGGCGGCGCTGCGCGCGGCGGCCTGCGCCGCAGGCGCCACGTTGCATGAGCACGCGCCCGTCGAGCGCATCGCGCATGACGGCAAGCGCACGCACGGCGTGATGGTGGCCGGAACGCTGCAGCGTGCCGACATCGTGATCCTCGCCGCCGGAGCGTGGTCGCGCGATGTCCCGCTGGCGCCGCCCGTGGCGCGTCTGCCGGTGCGCCCGGTCAAGGGCCAGATGCTGGCGCTGCGCATGGATCCGGCTGCGCCGATCCTGCGGCACGTCCTGCGCGTGCCCGATACCTATCTCGTGCCGCGCCACGATGGCCGGCTGATCGTCGGCGCCACGGTCGAGGAAAGAGGCTTCGACGGCGACATCACCGCGGGCGGCCTGCTGTCGCTGCTCGATGCCGCCTGGCGCGCCCTGCCGGCGATCGAGGAGCTGCCTGTCGACGAGACCTGGGTCGGGTTCCGGCCCGGCAGCCGGGACGACACGCCGATCCTCGGGCCCGGGCCGATGGACGGGTTGATCTACGCCACCGGGCACTACCGCAACGGCATCCTGCTGACACCGATCACAGCCCGTGTCATCGCCGACCTCGTCCTGCACGGCGCGATTGATCCCTTGATCGGATCTCTTGGCGCGGCGCGCTTCCAGGCGCGCGCCGCCGCGGAATAGGAAGGAACCCCCATGGACGGCAGCGAGATCCGGGTCAACGGCAAGAACGAGGCGCTGGCCAGCGCGACGGTGAGCGAGCTGCTGGCGGACAAGGGCCTGGAGGCGGAGGGGCGCGGTGTCGCCGTCGCCGTCAACGGACGGATCGTGCCGCGCGTCCAGTGGCCGCAGACCAGGCTCGTCGCCGGCGATGCGGTCGAGATCGTGCGCGCGATGAAAGGCGGTTGATATGCTCGATACACCTCAGGGAACCGGCGACCCGTTGATCATCGCCGGCCGCGTGTTCGCTTCGCGTCTGTTCGTCGGCACGGCCGGCTATCCCAACCAGCAGGTGATGCTCGATGCGATCGCCGCCAGCGGCACCGAGATGGCGACGGCCTCGATCCGGCGCATCAGCCTGGACGGCTATCAGGAGAGCCTCGTCGACCTGCTGGCGGATCGCGTGCGCTTCCTGCCCAACACGGCCGGCTGCCAGACGGCGCGCGACGCGGTGCTGACGGCGGAGCTGGCGCGCGAGGCCCTGGAGACGGACTGGATCAAGCTCGAGGTCATCGGTGATCGCGAGCTTCTGTACCCCAACGTCGAGGAGCTGCTGCTCGCCACGGCCGAGCTGGTCGCCAAGGGCTTCATCGTGCTGCCCTATTGCAACGACGATCCGGTGACCTGCCTCAAGCTGGCCGAGCGCGGCGCCGCCACTGTCATGCCGCTGGGCGCGCCTATCGGCTCGGGGCTGGGCATCTGCAATCCGCACCTCATCGAGCTGATCTGCAGCCGCAGCCCGGTGCCTGTCGTGCTCGACGCCGGCATCGGCACGGCCTCGGATGCAGCGCTGGCGATGGAGCTGGGCTGCGCCGCGGTGCTGGCCAACACGGCCATCTCCAAGGCGCATGACCCCGTGCGCATGGCCGCCGCCATGCGCCATGCGGTCGAGGCCGGACGTCTTGCCTTCACGTCGGGCCGTATCCCGAAACGGCGCTACGCCCAGCCGTCGAGCCCGCAGCTCGGCCTGGTCGGCAGTTGACGGACCAAATCCCGCCTGGATAGATGCCACGAAACGGCGGATTGCCCGACCATGACCGATCAGAACGATGACGTGCTTGCCGACATCGCTGCCGCGGTGGCCGGCACGGATCGGCGCTATGAGCGCATTGCCAACTTCGCCTGGCCCAAAGGCGTGCAGATGGCGGTCAACTTCACGGCCGATTTTGATGCCATGCTGCTGCGCCGTCTGCTCAACGAGCCGCCGATGCAGCTTGCCAAGGGCGAGTTCGGCGGTCGTGTCGGGATCTGGCGGTTGATCGAGCTGTTCGACAGCCAGCAGGTGAAGGCCACGATCTTCACGCCGGGTCGCATCTGCGAGCTCTATCCGCGTGCCGTGCGCGCCGCGGCGGCAAGCGGCCACGAGATCGCCGACCACATGTGGGAGCACCGGGTTCCGGACGACCCGGCGCTGGAAGCCGATCACCTCCGTCGGGCGACCGCGGCGCTGGAGCGCACCAGCGGCCGTCGGCCCGTCGGCACCCGCAGCTGGCATCGGCACGAGGCGCTGGTGCGCGAAGGCTACATCTACAACTCGCATGGCAGCGCCGATCACCTGCCGCATTACGAGTACGACAAGGACGGCAAGAACTGTCTTCTGAACCTGCCGTTCCACTACGCCATCGACGACGCGATGTTCTACAGCTTCGCCTGGCTGGGCAGCGGCAACGCCGCGCAGCGCATCACCGACACCGACCGGGTGATGGATCTCTGGTGGCAGGCCTTCCAGCAGCAATACGCCCAGGGCGGCTATCTCAACATATGCATGCACCCGTTCGTGTCCGGGCGGGCGCTGCGGATTGCGGCGCTCGAGAAGCTGATCCAGCGCATGAAGACGTTTCCGGGCGTCTGGTTCCCGACCTGCGCCGACGTGGCGCGGCATTGCCTGCAGGCGTTCCCCGCCGGCCGCGCCACAGCGTGACGGGAAGGAGCATCCCATGCCCTGGAAGGATCGCTACACCATCTCCGACGAGGTCGGGATGGCCGATGCGGATATCGTCTGGCCCGACGGTGCCCGCTGCTGCGTCACGGTGACGGTCTGCCTCGGCTCGGCATCCGGTCCGCACGGGCTCACGGCGGCGGACATGCGCACGCCCGAGGCCTACTTCGCGGCCAATGACGGCATCGAGCAGCTGATGTGCGTGCTGGGCCGTCACGGCATGCGCGTGACCTTCGCGGTGCCGGGTGTCCTGGCGCCGCCATACCAGCATCGCCTGCGTGCCCTGGTCGCGGCCGGCCACGAGGTCGCCGCCCTCGGCTTCCGCCACGAGGACGTCGCGACGCTGGCGCGGGACGAGGAGAAGGACCGCCTGGCGCGGACCACGGCCCTGATCGCGGAAGCGGCCGGCGCCAGGCCGCTTGGGTGGTTCGCCCTGCCGCGCCAGAGCGATGCTTTCGCCGGCGGCGCCATCAGCCCCAGCACGATCGATCTGCTGATCGAGGCCGGCTACGCCTACCTGGGCAACGGGCTGGCAGACGACATCCCGCACTGGTGGGTGGCCGACTTCGCGACCCGCCGGGCGCTGCTGGCGCTGCCGTACTACTATCATTTTGACGACCAGTTCTTTCACCTCTTCCCCGGCAAGGGGACCGGGCTGGAGCATGCCGACAGCCTGTTCCGCAACTGGCGGGCCGAGTTCGCGGCGCAATACCGGCGTGGCCGGCAGTTCCACATGGTCCTGCACCCGCAGCACAGCGGCTGGGCGCATCGCGCGCAGCTCCTCGACACCTTCCTGCAGGACATGCGCAGCCATCCCGGCCTGTGGACCCCGACCGGCGGTGAGCTCGCGGACTATTGGCTCAAGGCCTATCCCCCGGAGCGCTTCCTGAAGCTGGAGCCGAGCATCTGGCAGGACCACGAGGGCAGCCTGAGCTGACAAAACATCCCTCGCCTGGAATGACGGCTTCCTGAGGAACGGAACAGTCCGTGCAGCGTTATACACACGCCGGATTGTGATCGGGGCGGCTGGCCGACATGACCGCAAGCCTATAGACTGTATCTGGCGTGACATTTGCTTCCCCGCGCTGGCGGGGCGGGATGCGCGTGGTCGCCTGCCATGGTGGCGCCATGGTTGGGCGCGTTAATGGTGGAAGTGTGGCCGGCTCCGGGAAGCCTCCCGGCTGGCTTTTTGGTGGAGCGGGAGACCCGCATGTCGGTCGCACCCTCGTCCTGGGAAGAACCGCGCGGCGTGCGCCGCAAGATCACGCTGGCTCTTTCCGGCTTGGCGTGGGAGGCGATGTGGCCGCGGCTGGTGCCGCTGCTTTGCGTCATCGGCCTGTTTCTCGCGGCCGCCCATCTTGATCTGTTCGCGGGCCTGGAGCCGTGGACCCACACCGGCATCCTGGTGGCGTTGGGCCTGGCCCTGATCGGCGGCAGCTGGTGGCTGTTCCGAGGCTTCCGCTGGCCGCAGCGGGAAAGCGCGGCGCGCCGCCTGGAAACCGATAGCGGCGTGCCGCACCGGCCGCTGGCCGCGCTCGCCGATTCGCTGGCGATCGGCAAGAACGATCCGTTTGCCGCCGCCCTTTGGGAGGCGCACCGCAAGCGCGAGGCCGAGCGCCTTGCGGCTTTGCGCAACCGTGCGCCGCGGCCCGGTGTGCCGGGCCTCGACCGGCGCGCATTCCGCCTGGTGCCGCTGCTGCTGCTGATCGTCGCCGTCGTCGCGGCCGGCGGCTGGCGCAGCGATCGCCTGGCGACGGCGCTGACGCCTGCCTTCCCGCCACCGCCGCCGCTGGTGGTGGAGCTGTGGGTGTCGCCGCCGGCCTACACGCGCAAGCCGCCGATCTACCTCGACTCCAAGGAGCCGGCGGACGAGAAGCAGCCCGTGAAGGTGCTGCACGTGCCGGTCGGCTCGAAGATTGCCGGCTTTGTCGACAATGTGCCCGGCAGCCGTGCGCCGATCCTGAAGATCGACGACCGCGAGGTCCCCTTCACCTCCGTGTCGGGCGCCAAATATCAGGTCGAGGCGGTTCTCGACCGCGGCCAGCACCTGACGGTGATGGTGCGCGGCAGCGAGCGCGCTTCCTGGACGGTGAAGCTGCAGGCTGACCTGCCGCCGACGGTGGAGTTCACGCGCGATCCTGTTGCCACCGAGCGCCGGGAGACGCGGATCGACTACATTGCCGGCGATGATTTCGGCGTCGCGTCGATCTCGGCGCGGATGCGCCTGCATGGCAGCGCGCTCACCGGCTTCGTCGGCGACGAGGATCCGCAGTGGGTGACAATCGACCTGCCGCTGGCCGGGACCGGTCGCACGCGCATCGAGGATTTCGTGCGCCAGGATCTGACGCCGCATCCCTGGGCCGGCCTGCCTGTGGTGATGGAGCTGACCGCGACCGACGCGGCGGGCCTGCAAGGCCACAGCAAGCCGATTCAGTTCACTCTGCCGGAGCGGCGTTTCTCGCATCCCGTGGCGCGGCGCATCATCGCGCTGCGCAAGGGCTTGTCGCAGGACCCGCAGGGCAATCGCGTCCCGGCAGCGCAGGGCCTGCTGGTGCTGAACGCGCGGCCCGGCGACTACAAGGGCGACACGGTCGTGCATCTGGGCCTGCGCACCGCGGCCGCGCGCCTGGCGTCGGACAAGACCGGCGGCTCGATCCCCGAAGTGCAGCAGCTGATGTGGGATCTGGCCCTGCGGCTGGAGAACGACGACCTGACGGATGCCCAGCGCGAGTTCCGCGATGCCCAGCGCGAGCTGAAGGATGCGCTGGACCGTGGCGCGCCGGACCCCGAGATCGAGCGCCTCATCCAGCAGCTGCGCGAGGCGATGGACCGCATGATGCGCGAGTTCGCCGAGCGCATGAAGGATCCAGCCGAGCGTGAGAAGGCGGAACGCGAAGCGCAGGAGATGGATCCGGATCAGATGATGAATTCGCAGGACCTGCAGTCGATGATGGACCGGGCGCGCGAGATGGCGCGCAACGGCCAGCGCGACGAGGCCAAGCGCATGCTGGAGCAGATGCTGAAGGATATGGAGAACATGAAGCCCATGCTCTCCGACCGGCAGCAAGGCCAGCCTGGCCAGCAAGGTCAGCAGCAGGGCCGCCAGATGATGAACGAGATGGATCAGATGGCGCGCCAGCAGAACAAGCTGCTGGGCGAGTCCGAGCGCCAGCAGCGCGGCCAGCAGGGCCAGCGCGGCGACCAGCAAGGCCGCCAGCCCGGGCAGCAGGGGCAACAGGGGCAACAGGGTCAGCGCGGACAGGGGCAGCAGGGGCGGCAGCCGGGCCAGCAGGGGCAGGGCATGTCGCCGGGCGACCAGCTTGGCGGTCAGCAGGAAGCGCTGCGCCGCCGCCTGGGCGACTTCATGGGGCGCTTCGGCGACCAGCCCGGCGACGTGCCGGGGTCGTTGGGCCAGAGCGAGCGCGCCATGCGCGATGCCGAGGAGGCGCTGCGGCGCGGCGACTATGACGGCGCAGCACGGGCCCAGCGCCGGGCATTGGACCACTTGCAGCAGGGCATGCAGGACATGGCCGAGCGCATGCAGCGCGGGCCAGGCAACCAGCAGGACCGTGGCGAGGTCCAGGAACGCCGCCAGGCGCAGAACCGCGACCCGTTCGGCCGCTCCGAGGGCAATTACGGCGACACGCTCGACACCGATGACAACAAGGTGCCGGATCGGCTCGATCGCCAGCGGTCGCGTGAGATCCTGGAAGAGCTGCGCCGCCGCGCCGGAGAGTCTGAACGGCCCCAGCCGGAGCTGGACTACATCGATCGTCTGCTGCGCCAGTTCTGACAGAGTCCTCCCCAACGCAGTTGGGGAGGTGCCCCGATACGACGTTTCGACGCTGTCGCTTCGAAACGTCGGAGGGGAGTTCTGACGAGGTCTCGGTTATAAGGACCACGTCAGCTCCCCATCCGGCCTTCGGCCACCTTCCCCGCTTTGCGGGGAAAGGGAAACATCACCTCACCCCTCGATGGCGCCGATATAGGGCAGGCCGCGATAGCGGCCGGCCTTGTCCAGGCCGTAGCCCACCAGAAACTCGTCGGTGACCGCGAAGCCGACGAAGTCGGCCTGCAGATCGACGGACCGCCGCGCCGGCTTGTCGAGCAGGGCGCAGATCCTCACGTCCCGCGCGCCTCGGTTACGCAGCAGGTCGCGGGCGAAAAGCAGCGTCCTGCCGGTATCCAGGATGTCGTCGATCACCAGCACGGACCGGCCGGCGACGGATTCGCGCAGGTCGCGCACGATATCGATCTGGCCTGAGGATCGGGTGCCGGCGCCGTAGCTGGACAGGGTCATGAAGTCCAGCGGCCAGTCGGCCCCGGCCCGTGCCAGCGCCCGCACCAGGTCGGCCGCGAACACGAAGCTGCCGGTCAGGATCGGCACCATCAGCGTATCGTCGGGCATCGCGTCACGGATGTCGCGCGCCAGGTCTTCGATGCGGGTCGCAATCTCGGCCGACGAGAACCGGATGGCGATCGGTGGGTTTTCCATCACCGTGCGACAACCTCCAACCGCTGGCGCCTGACGCCGTTTGTAGCGTGCCCGCGGCAGCAGATGCCAGCGTGTCGTAGGGGGCGGAGCAGGGGCGAATTTTTCGTCGGGCATGCCATGCTCTCGTCATCGATGCGGGTGGAAGCTAGACTGTGCGCCCCTCACAGAAGGACCCTGGCTGCACCGTGGCGACGACGCTTCCTGCTCCCACCTCGAAATCGCCACCCATCATGGAGCAGGCTGCTGTCGTTGACTTGACCGCGGTCGTCGTCGCCGTCACGCAGGACCAGCCGCGCGTGCTGGTGACCCCGGGGCAGGGCCGGGCATCCGCCGCCGACCGGCGGATGGCACGGGCCGAGCTGGGCAGCGCCGCCTTGGATGCGCTGCCCTCGGGGCCGCTGGAGCACCGCCATCGCACGCTGGAGGCAGGCCTGCGCGCCTGGGTCGAGGCTCAGACCGGGACCCGGCTGGACTATGTCGAGCAGCTCTATACGTTCGGCGATCGTGACCGCATGAGCTCGGGGCCGGGCAGAAGTCGTGTGCTGTCGATCGGCTATCTCGCGTTGGCGCAGGAGGCTGGCTCGGCGCTCGCCGGCGACGCGCTGTGGCACGACTGGTATCGCTACTTTCCATGGGAGGACTGGCGGCGCGGCCGCCCTGCCGTCCTCGACCGCGTGGAGAAGCCGCTGCGGCGTTGGGCAGGGGCGGGCGACACCCGGGCGGAACGCACAGCACGCAAGGAAAGGGCGATCGTGGCGTTCGGCCTCGACGGCACCGCCTGGAGCGATGAGCGGGTGCTGGAACGCTACGAGCTGCTCTACGAGATCGGCCTGGTCGCCGAGGCGCGCCGTGACGGCCTGGCGGGCGAAGGTCGCGCCGTCGATGCGCTGCAGGAAGGCCAGCCGATGGCCGCCGATCACCGGCGTATCCTCGCCACCGCGATCGCGCGCCTGCGCGGCAAGATCAAGTACCGGCCGGTCGTCTTCGAGCTGATGCCTGCGGGCTTCACCCTGCTTCAGCTCCAGCGCGCCGTGGAGGCGTTGGCCGGCGTGCGCCTGCACAAGCAGAATTTCCGTCGCCTGGTGGAGCAGCAGGGCCTGGTCGAGGAGACCGGCCATATCATCACGGCCACCGGCGGCCGCCCGGCCCGGGAAGTGCGCTTCCGCGAGGAGGTCGTGCTCGAGCGCCTGGCGCCGGGCCTGCGCCTGCCGATCGCACGCGCGTCCGAATAGCGCGATGGCAGCCATGCAATAAGCGGCCGCGACGCGGCCCATGGCGACCTTGAATCTCCTTATGCTCAATCCTAGCATAATAGGACCGGGGGACCGGTTTTTTCGGACCCTCGTAATGCTCAAAATGAGTATAGGAGAGCGCCCATGTTCACCCCTACTGCGACCGCCGGCTCACCGGTGGTTTCCGCCGACATCCTGGCCCGCACGGCGTCGATCTACGAGAAGGTGCGCACGGTGATCCCGCCGATCGAGTGGCCGGCCTTCGCCGAGGATATCGATGCCATCCTGGCGCTGAAGCGCGAGCGCGATGCGGTGATCCTGGCGCACAACTATCAGACGCCGGAGATCTTCCACGGCGTTGCCGACATTGTCGGCGACTCGCTGGCGCTGGCGCGGGAGGCCGCGCGTACCGACGCATCGGTGATCGTGCTCTGCGGCGTGCATTTCATGGCCGAGACGGCGAAGCTGCTCAACCCCGGCAAGACGGTGCTGATCCCCGACCTGGAGGCGGGCTGCTCGCTGGCGGAGTCGATCACCGGTGCCGATGTGCGCCTGTTGCGGCAGCGCTATCCCGGTGTGCCGGTGGTGAGCTACGTCAACACCTCCGCCGAGGTGAAGGCCCAGACCGATATCTGCTGCACGTCGGGCAATGCGCGCGCCGTGATCGAATCCCTGGGCGTGCCGCGGGTGATCATGCTGCCGGACGAGTATCTGGCGCGCAACATCGCAGCCCAGACCTCGGTCGAGGTGATCGCGTGGCACGGGCGCTGCGAGGTGCATGAACGCTTCACCGCCGATGACATCGGGCGCCTGCGGGCCGGCCATCCCGGTGTGGTTGTGCTGGCCCACCCTGAATGCTCGCCCGAGGTGGTGGCGGTGGCGGATTTCGTCGGCTCGACGCAGGGCATGAACGACTATGTCGTTCACAAGCGTCCGGCGCGCGTCGTGCTGATCACGGAATGCTCGATGAGCGACAACGTCGCGGCCCAGCATCCCGACCTCGAGTTCGTGCGGCCTTGCAATCTCTGCCCGCACATGAAGCGCATCACGCTGCCCGGCATCCGCCATGCGCTGGAGACCATGACCCACGCGATCGAGATCGATCCGGCCATCGCCGCGCCGGCGCGGCGCGCGGTCGAGCGCATGCTGGAGGTGAAGCCGCGATGAGCGATGATGTGAGCACACGGCGCGCCGGCGTTGTCGTTGTCGGTGCCGGCATCGGTGGCCTGGCGACGGCGCTGCGATTGGCGCCTATGCCGGTCACGGTGTTGAGCGCGGCGTTCCTGGGCGAAGGCGTGGCCAGCGCCTGGGCCCAGGGCGGCATTGCCGCGGCGTGCGGCGATGACGACCATCCCGGCCTGCATGCCGACGACACCATCGCGGCGGCCGGCGGCATAGCGGACCCGGCGATCGTGGACGTGGTCACGCGGGCGGCCCCCGGCTGCATCGATGACCTGGTGGCGCTGGGCGTGCGCTTCGATCGCGATGCCGCGGGCCGGCTGCGCCTGGGCCGTGAAGGCGGACATCACCGCCATCGTATCGTGCATGCCGCCGGCGATGCCACGGGCGGCGAGATCATGCGTGCCTTGCTGGCGGCAGCCCGCGCCGCGCCGTCGATCACGCTGGTCGAGGCTGCCATCGCCGAGGAGATCCTTGTCGAGGACGGGCGCCTGCAAGGCGTGATCGCCCGCTGCGGCGGCTCGGCTGTGCTGTTCACGGCTGACGCCGTCGTGCTGGCGACCGGCGGCCTGGGCGGGCTGTACCGGCACACCAGCAATCCCGTGACGGCGCGCGGTCGCGGCGTGGCGCTGGCGGCGCGGGCCGGTGCCGTGCTGGCTGACCTCGAGTTCGTCCAGTTCCATCCGACGGCGCTCGACATTGGGCGCGATCCCATGCCGCTGGTGACCGAGGCCGTGCGCGGCGAGGGCGCCGTCCTGGTCGATGACGCCGGCCTGCCGATCATGTCGGGATTGCATCCGCTGGCCGACCTGGCGCCACGCGACGTGGTGGCGCGAGCCGTATGGCGCAAGCGCCAGGCGGGCGGGCGGGTCTACCTTGATGCCCGCGCGGCGGTCGGCGCGGCGTTTCCGGAGCGCTTTCCCACCGTGACGGCTGCCTGTCGTGCCGCCGGCATCGATCCGGTGGCGGCCCCGATCCCGGTCGCGCCGGCGGCGCACTATCACATGGGCGGCGTGGCCGTGGATATCGACGGGCGCAGCACGCTGCCTGGCCTGTGGGCCGTGGGCGAGGTGGCGGCAACCGGCCTGCACGGCGCCAACCGTCTGGCCAGCAACTCGCTGCTCGAGGCGCTGGTGTTCGCCAACCGCCTGGCCGATGACATCAAGGGGACACCGCCTGATGCCGCCAGGCGGGCGCCGCGGCCGCGCCTCACATTGGGCATGGATGTGGATGAGTCCGCCGCGATGCTGCGGCTGCGCCACCGCATGGACACCTGTGTCGGCGTCGAGCGCGATGCATCCGGGCTGCGCCTGGCGATCGATGATATCGGCAGCCTGCGGCGAACGGCAGCGTCGGGCACGCTCGCCGATGCGGCGCTGGTTGCCGAGCTTGTCGCGACGGCGGCGCTGCGGCGCTGCGAGACCCGTGGCGGCCACTGCCGCGTTGATCATCCCGACGCGGCTCCGGCCGCCCGCAGCCGCCTGACCCTGCGCGACATCGCGCCTGCAAAAACCAAGGATCGTGTGAAGGAGGTCGTGTCGTGAGCCAGAGTCCATCGCTGGGCATGCTGCCTGCATTGCTTGTCGAGCCTGTCGTGCGGGCTGCGCTGCTCGAAGATCTGGGCCGCGCCGGCGACATCACGACGGCAAGCGTCGTGCCGGAGGCGGCCCGGGCGCGCGCCGTGATCGTCACGCGTCAACCTGGCGTCGTTGCCGGTGTCGATTGCGCGATGATGGCCATGCGGCTGCTCGATCCTGCGATCGAGATCACCATCCATCGCGCCGACGGCAGCCGTGTTGCCGCCGGCGACACGGTTGCGGCCGTGGCCGGGCCAGCCCGCGCCATCCTGACCGCCGAGCGCGTGGCGCTGAACTTCCTGTGCCATCTGTCGGGCGTCGCAACCGCAACGGCGTCGCTGGTCGATGCCGCGCGCGGGCATCGCGCGCGCATCACCTGCACACGCAAGACCACGCCTGGCCTGCGGGCCCTGGAAAAGCATGCGGTGCGCGCCGGCGGCGGTGTCAGCCACCGCTTCGGCCTCGACGATGGCGTGCTGATCAAGGACAACCACATCGAAGCCGTCGGCGGCATCGGGACAGCGGTCGCGCGCGCCCGGCAGGCGGTCGGCCACATGGTGAAGATCGAGGTCGAGGTCGAGACGCTGGCCGAGCTCGAGACGGCTTTGGCGGCAGGCGTCGATGCCGTGCTGCTCGACAACATGGCGCCGGCGATGCTCGCCCAGGCCGTGGTCATGATCGATGGCCGCGCCGTGAGCGAGGCGTCCGGGCGCATCACGCGCGATACCGTCGCCGCGGTCGCCGCCAGCGGCGTCGACATCATCTCGGCCGGCTGGATCACGCACAGCGCCGCGGCGCTCGACCTGGGCCTCGACTTCCAGAAGGGATGAGCGGCAGGTGCCGCTCAGTCCGCCGCGACCTCGACCGCTGACGCTGCCGGTGCGTCCTCGATGCGTGCCTCGAAGCGGGCTCGTCCATTGGGCGGGATCCGGCCGGTCACGATGGCGACGGTGCGTTCGGCGATGAGCTTGCCCTGGTCGTCCTTGAACATCAGGCGCACATGCCTGGCCGCGGCTTCGCCACGGCCGACATTGACGATCTCGCCCGTGACGATGAGCGTCGACTTGCCGTCCGCAGCGGCGATGCGGCTGATCGTGGACGTCTGCTGATCGATCGCGAGCGTGGTGAAGATCCGGTCGTGCAGCAGATAGGCGGCGCCGCACGCCAGGGCGAGCACGATCAGCGCGCCGAGCACTGCCTTGAGCCAGGTCGGCATGCCCGGATCCGGCGGGATCACCGGCACAAGGCTGGTGCCGGCCTGGCTCGGCGGCTCGATGGTGAAATCCGGTATTGCGTCCGGTTCCGCCGCCGGCTGCGGTGCTGGCGCCGGTGTCGGCGGCATCACATCGGGCGCGCTCAGCCCGGCAGGCACCCTGGCCTGCCACTTGAAGCCGCAACGGAAGCACTGGACCGTCCGACCTGTCGGGCCGATCGCGGCAGGATCGACCAGATAACGCGCCGAACAATTCGGACAGGTGAGTTGCATAAGCGAGGGATACCAGATGTATTCGGCGGCCGGACAGTAGTTTACAAGGTCTTGTGAGACAAGCGAGGTGGGGAGCGCATGGCGCGTCTGGTTTTGCTCGATCGCGATGGCGTGATCAATGCGGATCGACCCGACTCTGTGCGTAACCCTGGTGACCTTATTCTGTTGCCGGGTGCTGCGGCGGCCGTAGCGCGCCTGAACGCTGCCGGCGTGCGTGTCGCGGTGGTGACGAACCAATCGGTGGTGGGGCGGGGGATCATATCGATGGCGATGCTGGATCGCATTCACGTCGAGCTGCGCACGCTGCTGGCGCGCGATGGCGCGCATCTCGACGCGCTGCTGGCCTGCACCGACGCTCCAGACCGGCCTTCGCCGCGGCGCAAGCCTCGTCCAGGCATGCTGCTTGAAGCGTTGCAGCAGTTTCGCGCCACCGCTGACGACACGCCGATGATCGGTGACGATCTGCGTGACCTGCAGGCGGCGCACGCCGCGGGTTGCCGGCGCGTGCTGGTGCGGACGGGAAAGGGCGCGGCTGTCCAGGCGGCGGGCGTTCCGGCCGATCTACTGCCGGTCGCGGTTCGCGCCGATCTTGCCACGGCCGTCGACTCCTATTTGAACGGCGATCTGTGGTGAACGGACCGAGCGTAAGATGATGCGCCAGGCGATCGGGTCGTTCCTGTTCAATGTCGGCTTCTATCTGCTGTCGGCGGTGATGGCGGTCGCCGGCTTGCCGGTGCTGGCGTTGCCGGCGCGGGCGAACGCGGCCTACGCCCGGATGTGGATACGCGCGACGCTGGCCCTGCTGCGCGCGACCTGCCGGCTGACGCATCAGGTGCGCGGGCTGGAGAACCTGCCTGCAGGTCCCTGCATCGTCGCCTCGAAGCACCAGTCGACCTGGGAGACGCTGGCGTTCAACCTCGTCTTCCATGACAGCGCCTTCGTGCTCAAGCGCGACCTGTTCTACATCCCGATCGTGGGCTGGATGATGTGGCGTGCCGGCAACATCGGGATCGATCGCGCGGCCGGTCCGTCGGCACTGCGGTCGATCCTGCGTGATGCGCGCCGGGCCATGGACAGTGGCCGGCCGATCATCATCTTTCCTGAGGGTACGCGCACCGCCATTGGTGCCGACGCGCCCTACCAGCCCGGCGTGGCCGCGCTCTACACGCAGCTCAAGGTGCCGGTCGTGCCGGTGGCGCTGAACTCGGGCCTGTTCTGGGGGCGGCGCGTGTTCATCAAGAAGGCGGGGCGAATCGACGTCCTGGTCCTGCCACCGATCGCACCGGGGATGGCGCGGGCTGCGTTCATGAAGACGCTGCATGACCGGATCGAGGCTGCGACGGGGCAGCTGGCCGCGCGTCAAATGACAAAAGAGTGAGTGACCGGGCGCTTTTGGCGCGCTTTTTGTGGATCGCGCTGGGGACAATAATGAAAAGCACAGTAAATTCAGTTGGTTGACGAAAGTCCGTTTGTTGATAAGGGGAAAATGCGACCCTCGAACAAATAGGGAACGACTCATTGACCGGACACAGGGGCGACACTAGATTATACGTTTCCTGAGAGTCGAATATTGTCCGCGAGCCGGGCGCCGGTGGCGGCTGTCATACTCTGCGCCGGGAGATTTTGCATGGGCGGGACTGCGATGCCTCCGTCGCCGATCGCGACCCGCATCTGGGACATGAAGTATCGCTTGGCCGCGTCTGACGGCACGGCGGTGGATGCGGCGATCGAGGATACGTGGCGGCGGGTTGCCGAGGCGCTGGCGGCCAACGAGCGTGAGCCGGCCCGCTGGGTGCCGCGCTTCGAAGCGGCGTTGCGGGACCACAAGTTCCTGCCGGCGGGACGCATCCTGGCCGGTGCCGGCACGGGACGTGACGTCACCCTGTTCAATTGCTTCGTGATGGGCGCCGTCCCCGACGACATGTCAGGCATCTTCGAGCATCTCAAGGAAGCTGCGCTCACGATGCAGCGCGGCGGTGGGATCGGCTACGATTTCTCGACCCTGCGGCCCCGCGGCGCGCCCGTGCTGGGGGTCGGCGCCGATGCGTCCGGTCCCCTGAGCTTCATGGATGTGTGGGACGCGATGTGCCGCACCATCATGAGCGCCGGGTCGCGGCGCGGCGCCATGATGGCGACCTTGCGCTGCGATCATCCCGACATCGAGGATTTCGTCGACGCCAAGCGCGACGCAAGACGCCTGCGCAACTTCAATCTCTCGGTGCTGGTCAGCGACGCGTTCATGGCGGCCGTGACGGCCGACGCCGACTGGCCACTGGTATTCGGCGGCCGCACATTCCGTACCGTGCGCGCTGGCGCCCTTTGGGACCGCATCATGCGGACCACCTACGAGGTCGCCGAGCCGGGCGTCATCTTCATCGATCGCATCAACCGCGCCAACAATCTCGCCTATTGCGAGTCGATCAGCGCGACCAATCCGTGCGTCACTGGCGACACCTGGGTGCGAACCGTCGATGGAGCGCGTCAGGTGCGTGATCTCGTCGGTCGGCCGGCGACGCTGCTGGTCGATGGCGCGCCCTACGCCACCACGACGGAGGGTTTTTACGCGACCGGCCACAAGCCGGTGCTGCGGCTGGTGACGACGGAGGGCCATGCCTTGAGGCTGACGGCGGACCATCTGGTCCGCGTCGTGGCATCTGAAACCCGTTGGCGCCGGACCACGGAATGGCGTGCCGCCGGCGAGCTCAAGCCAGGCGATGAGGTGGTGCTGCACGACCACCATGCCGCCACGGATTGGGCTGGCCCGCTCGATGCCGATCACGGCTATCTGCTGGGGCTGCTGATCGGCGATGGCACCCTGAAGGCGGACAAGGCGGTGCTGTCGGTATGGCCTCGGGCTGCCGTTGCCCATGGTGATCCAGCCGATCCGGACGCGGTATCAATCATGGACGCGGCGCTGGCCGCGGCGCGGCGTCTGCCGCATAGGTCGGACTTTGTCGGCTGGTTGAAAGTGGCCGGCCGGCGAGAATACCGGCTGGCAACCGGTGCCTTGAAGCAGCTTGCGGCGGATGTCGGCATGCGACCCGGCCATAAGGCCATCACTGCGTGCATGGAGCGGGCTTCGAGCGCGTTCTATCGCGGCTTCCTGCGTGGCTTCTTTGATTGCGATGGTGCGGTGATCGGCTCTCAGGCCAAGGGCGTGAGCATTCGACTGGCGCAAAGCGACCGCGCGCGCCTGGAGGCAGTGCAGCGGATGTTGCTGCGGCTGGGCATCGCCTCGACGATCTATGCCGAGCGGCGGGCTGCAGGCATGCGCGCGCTGCCGGACGGAAGCGGCGGCTCGAAGGACTACGCCGTGCTGGCGCAGCACGAGCTGGTGATCGCCAACGGCAACGTGCAGCGGTTTGCGGCGTGTGTCGGCTTCACCCATATGTCCAAGGCGACGCGGCTGAAGGCGCTGATATCAGCCTACCGCCGCCAGCCAAACCGTGAACGCTTCGCAGCGCGGGTCGCCTCTGTGATACCGGACGGCACCGAAGAGGTGTTTGACGTCAAGGTCCCCGGAATCAATGCCTTCGACGCCAATGGCCTTCATGTCCACAACTGCGGCGAGCAGCCGCTTCCTCCTTACGGCGCCTGCCTGCTCGGCTCGATCAACCTGGCGCGCCTGGTGACGCGGCCGTTCGAGAGCGACGCGGCGCTCGACATGGCGGCGCTGGAAGAGCTGGTGCCGATGGCGGTGCGGATGCTCGACAACGCCATCGACATCTCGCGCTTTCCGCTGCCGGCGCAGAAGGACGAGGCCCAGGCCAAAAGGCGCATGGGCCTGGGCGTGACCGGGCTGGCCGACGCGCTGATCATGTGCGGCGTGCGCTATGGCTCGCCGGAAGCGGTGCGGCTGAGCGAGGACTGGCTGGCCGCGGTGCGCCGCCTGTCATACATGGCGTCCAGCGATCTGGCGGCCGAGAAGGGCAGCTTTCCCCTGTTCAACCGCAACCGCTACCTGGCCGGCGAGACGATCGCGACGCTGGAGCCCGAGGTCCGTGACTCGATCGCGCGCTACGGCATCCGCAATGCGCTGCTGAACTCGATCGCGCCGACCGGCACCATCTCGCTGCTGGCCGACAACGTGTCCTCCGGCATCGAGCCGGTGTTCGCCTTCACCTATGAACGCGCCGTGACTCTGCCGGACGGGTCGCGCCGCACCGAGGAGGTCGCCGACTACGCCTACCGGCTGTTCCGGCATCTCAATGGCCCGGATGCCGCGCTGCCCGACACCTTCGTCGATGCCCAGACGCTGCCGCCGGCGGCACATCTGGCGATGCAGGCTGCCGCGCAGAAATACATCGACAGCTCGATCTCCAAGACCATCAACCTGCCGGAGTCGATTTCGTTCGAGGCGTTCAAGGGCGTCTATGCCGAAGCCTACCGCCTCGGCTGCAAGGGCTGCACGACCTATCGTCCCAATGCCGTGACCGGCGCCGTGCTGACCACGTCGGCGGCCGAAGCGGCGCCGACGGCCGTTGTACCGTCGTCGCCAAAGGCTGCGGCCAGGGATGGCGTGGTCTATATCGCGCAGCCGCTGGAGCGGCCGGCCGAGCTGCCGGGCAGCACCTACAAGATCAAATGGCCGGGCAGCGACCACGCGATCTACATCACGCTCAACGACCTGGTGCAGGATGGCCGCCGCCGGCCGTTCGAGATCTTCATCAACTCCAAGAACATGGAGCACTATGCCTGGACCGTGGCGCTGACGCGCATGATCTCGGCCGTGTTCCGCCGCGGCGGCGACGTGTCGTTCGTGGTCGAGGAGCTCAAGGCGGTGTTCGATCCGCGCGGCGGGCAGTGGATGGAAGGCCGCTATGTGCCGTCGCTGCTGGCCGCCATCGGCGCCGTGATCGAGCGGCATCTGGTCGAAATAGGCTTCCTGGCACCGGGCGAGCAGCCGCTGCGCATCGATGCCGTGCAGCCCAAGGCGGTGCTGGTTGCCGGAGGTCACGAAGAAGGATCGGGCGCGGCCGGCGAGCAACGCCTCGGCCAGTGCCCGCAATGCGGCGCCGCTGCGCTCACCCATCGCGACGGCTGCGATCTCTGCCTGTCCTGCGGCTATTCCCGCTGCGGCTGACCTGGGAGCGCGCCACTCAAGTGGCGCACCGGCCCGAAGGGCCGGCGCATGTTCCGACGCTGCGCATGGTCCGGCGCTGCGCGCCGGTGCGCTACTGGAGTGGCGCGCTCCCGGCAATCAAGCGGACCCCTTCAGCCGTGCCACTTCGGCTTCCAGCTCCTTGATGCGCGCCGCGAGACGGTCGATCGCCGGCGCGATCTCCGGCTCGCTGTAGCGTGCCGTGATGTGCTGCGAGCAGTTGACGTCCCAGGCCTCGATCTCGAACACGATGGCGCGCTCGACGAGGGCGCGGTAGCCCGGCACGGCGAGCTGCTGCAGCAGCGCGGCATCATCCTCGACGTAGCGCGCACGGCCCCAGAGCTTGACGCGCTGCTGGGTCGCGAAGTGCAGGATGAAGATGTGGCAGCGCGGGTTCTCGGCAAGGTTGCCGACGGTGATGTACTGCCGATTGCCGCGGAAGTCGGCGAAGCCCAGCGTGCGCTTGTCGATCACCCGCAGGAAGCCGGGTGGGCCGCCGCGATGCTGGATATAGGGCTGACCGGCGGCGCTGGCCGTGGCGAAGAAGAACGTGTCGATGATGGCCAGGAACGCGCCGAGATCGTCGGTCACCTCGGTTTGCCACGGCCGGTCGCTCTCCAGGCGCTCCATCCGGCTGCGCGAGCCCAGGCGCGTCTGTGCCGCCTTGACCGAGGGTGTGAAGGCGACGTCGCAAGGCGGTGGACGCGGCGCATCGTCGGACATCGCGGATCACTCGGCGACGGCGCGCTGCGGGCTGAGCCACGCGTCGAGGTCAGCGAGCGCGCGGCGCGTCAGGGCCAGCTTCTTGTCCTTGCCGCGCAGCGGACGGCGGGCGCCGGCAGGTGTCGGCACCTCCGGGAACAGCCCGAAATTGACGTTCATCGGCTGGAACGTCTCGGCGGCGGCCCCGCCGGTGATGTGCGAGAGCAGGGCGCCCATCGCCGTCGTCGCCGGCGGCAGCGACGGCGGCTGGCCTATCCTCTCGGCTGCCGCGAAGCGGCCGGCCATCAGGCCCACGGCGGCGCTCTCGACATAGCCTTCGCAGCCGGTGATCTGGCCGGCGAAGCGCAGCGCCGGCCGTGCCCGCAAGCGCAGCGTCGCATCGAGCAGGCGCGGGCTGTTGATGAAGGTGTTGCGGTGCAGGCCGCCCAGCCGCGCGAACTCGGCGCCCTGCAGCCCCGGGATCATGCGGAAGATCCGGGTCTGCTCGCCGTGCTTCAGCTTGGTCTGAAAGCCGACGATGTTGAACAGCGTGCCCAGCGCATTGTCCTGCCGCAGCTGCACGACCGCGAACGGCCGGCGTCCGGTGCGGGGATCGGTGAGGCCGACCGGCTTCATCGGCCCGTAGGCCAGCGTGTCGCGGCCGCGCGACGCCATCACCTCGATCGGCAGGCAGCCGTCGAAATAGGGCGTGTCGCGCTCCCACTCCTTGAAGTCGGTCTTCTCGCCGGCCAGCAGCGCGTCGACGAAGGCGTAGTACTGCTCGCGGTCGAGCGGGCAGTTGATGTAGTCGGCGCCGTCGCCGCCGGGGCCGGCCTTGTCGTAGCGCGACTGGAACCAGGCGGTCTCGAAATCGATGGACTCGCGATGGACGATCGGCGCGATCGCGTCGAAGAAGGCGAGGTTGCTCTCGCCGGACAAGTCGAGGATCGCCTGGGTCAGCGCCGGTGACGTCAGCGGTCCGGTCGCGACGATCACGCTGTCCCAGTCGCCCGGCGGCGCGCCTGCGACCTCCTCGCGCCTGATCTCGACCAGGGGCTCGGCTTCCAGCGCCGCCTGCACCGCGGCGGAGAAGCCATGCCGGTCGACCGCCAGCGCGGCGCCGGCCGGCACCTTGTGCGCATCGGCGGCACGCAGGATCAGCGAGCCGGCCCGCCGCATCTCCTCATGCAGGAGGCCCACGGCGCTATGGTCGCGATCGTCGGACCGGAAGGAGTTGGAGCACACAAGCTCAGCCAGCGATTCGGTGAGATGCGCATCGGTGCCACGAAATGGTCGCATCTCGTGCACGACGACGCGAATTCCAGCGCGCGCAAGCTGCCAGGCGGCTTCCGAGCCGGCGAGCCCGCCGCCGATGACATGGACGGGGTTGATCAAGGTGCCGGACACGGCTTACATCCCGATGACAGACGGCATTTCGCGCGAACACATAATGCCGGGGCTGTGGCGGCGCAACCGGCCGTCGAGCTGCATGAACGGGCACGTCACAGGGGGAGGACAATCGTCATGGCCTTGAAGCGTCATAATCCCAAGGGCGTTGCGCTGATGGGACGCTACAGCCACGCGGTCGAGCTGTCCCCGGGCCAGCGTGTCATTTACGCCTCCGGCCAGGTCGGCGTCGATTCCAAGGGCAAGATCGCGGCCGGAATCGAGAAGCAGTGCGACCTGGTGTGGAAGAATATCGGCGCCATCCTGCGCAGCGCCGGCATGACCTACGGCGACATCGTCAAGATCAACGGCTATCTCACCGATGCACGGTTCATCGGCGCCTACCGCTCCGTGCGCGACAAGTATGTCCATGATCCGATGCCGGCATCGACATTGGTGCTGGTGACCGGACTGGCCAGCCCCGACATGCTGGTCGAGGTCGAGGTCGTCGCGGCTCGGACCTGATACCTGACACCTTCATCAGTCGTCGCTTGAACGAACATGTAAATGAGTATATGCTCATTTGCATGATGCGCACGCTGCACGCCATTCCGGTGATCGACGTCCGTGACGGTGGGCCGGTGGCACATGCGCTTCGCCGCACGGCGCAGGCGCAAGCGGTGCGAGATGCTTCCCTGGGCTGGCTGCCGGCCGGCCGGTTCCTGGCGGGTGTCGGCGATCCCCTGGCGCGCTGGTGGCTGCGGCGATCAGGCTCCCCCTATGTCAGCGACATCGATGCCATCGCCGGTGCCGTGCGTGGGCGCGGCACGTGGCTGCTGCATGGCGCCTATCTGTTCGGCTGCACGGCGCTGGTCGATGGCGGCCGCGATGGGCCGCGCCTGCGCCGCACCTTGGACTGGCCGTTCCCGGGATTGGGCCGCCTGGCCGAGGTGGCGCACCTGGCAGGGAACGCGGGCGACTTCCTGAGCGTCACGTGGCCCGGGTTCACCGGCGTCCTGACCGCCGTGGCGCCCGGTCGCTTCGCGGCCGCGATCAACCAGGCGCCGATGCGGCGGCGCACGCGCGCCGCCAGGCTGCGCTGGATCGATTACGCCATCAATCCGGTCCGCGCGCTGACGCGTTGCCAGGGGCAGCCGCCCGACCACCTGCTGCGTCAGGCCTTCGAGACCTGCGCCACGTTCGATGCCGTCCGGCACCTGCTGCAGACGGCGCCGGTGGCGCGTCCCGTGCTGTTCACGCTCATCGGCCTGCGTCCGGGCGAGCACGTGGTGATCGAGCGCGACGAGACGACGGCGCGCACGATCGAGGGCGAGACGGCGGTGGCCAACGCCTGGCATGCGCCGCGGCGCGGTTGGGAGCCGCGCGTGTGTGGCGTCGGCGCGCCCGAAGAGAACAACCGGCGGCGCCGTGCGGCGATGGCGGCCTGGGTCGGCCGCGACGACGATGTCTTCGGCTGGGCCCGTCCGCCGGTGATCAACGCCTTCACGCGCCTGACGGTGGAGCTGTGCGCGGCCAGCGGCACGCTGCGCGCCGCCGGCTGGGAGGCCGACGGGAGCGGCAGCGCCCAGCGCGTGACCGACGTCCTGGCGCTCGGCCGGGGATGATCCCGTTGAGGCCGCCGCGTTCCCGCGGCGCGCCTGGTGGACACCTATGCCAGTCGCCGTCGCAGGAAGCGGCGCTCCGGCTCGCTGCGCGCCAGCTCGAAAGCGTGGTGGAACGCGGCATGCGCCTCCGCGTTGCGGCCGGCCCGGCGCAGCAGCTCACCACGTGTCGCATGCAGCAAGCGAAAGCCGCGCAGCGCCGGGTCGTTCTCGAGCTCGGCCAGCGCGCCAAGCCCGGCTTCGGGCCCACTGGCCATTGCCAGCGCCACGACCCGGTTCAGGCGGTGGACCGGCGACGGATTGGTGTCGACCAGCAGGTCGTAGTAGGCACGGATTGCGTTCCAGTTCGTGCTTTCGAAGCTTGATGCGATCGCGTGCTCGGCGGCAATGCCGGCCAGCAGATGATACTCCGACAGAAGCTGGCCGGCGGCTGCCTGCGTTATCGCCGCAAGGCCGCGCGCAATCAGGTCGCGATCCCATAGGGCGCGGTCCTGCTCGGCCAGCAGCAGCAGGTTGCCGTCGGCATCGGTGCGCGTGGCCAGCCGCGCCGCCTGGAACGCCAGCAGCGCATGCAGGGCCTGCGTTGCCGGCGTGCCGGTGATCGGGTGCCGCGCCATGCGTTCGGCCAGAGCCAGCATCTCGAGGCATATGTCGGCGCGCACCAGCTGGTCGCCGGCGGATGCGCTCCAGCCCTCGCTGAAGGCGAGGTAGATCGCGTCGAGCACCGTCGCCAGGCGGGCCGGCAACGCGTCGGGCGCCGGCATGTCCAGCGACAGGCCGTGGGCGCGGATGCGCTTCTTCGCGCGCACCAGCCACTGCGCCACGGTGGCCGGATCGCGCAGCAGGCCGGCAGCGATCTCGTCGACCGACAGGCCGCAGCCGGTCTTCAGCACCAGCGCCGTGCGCATGTCGGCCGACAGGTCCGGGTGGGCGCACATGAACAGCAGCCGCAGCTCGTCGTCGACCAGCTCGTCGGCGAAAGACGCATCGGCCGCTGCCGGCGCCTGCGCCAGGTCCAGCGCCAGCGCCGGCGCGTGCCTGGCCAGGGCGGCATCACGGCGCAGCGCATCGATGGTCAGGCGCCGCGCCACGGCATGCAGCCACGCCACCGGATCGTCGGGGATGCCGCGGAAGGGCCACACGCGCAGCGCCCGCGCCAGGGTCTCCTGGGCGATGTCCTCGGCGAGGCCGAGATGGCCCGGCCCCAGGTGGCGCGCCATCGTCGCGGTCAGGCGCCCGGCCTCGCGCCGGAACAGCCGCTCGACAAGGCCGGGCACGTCGCGGCTGGTGTCCGCGGCCGGGTCCATGACGCCTTACATCTCCTGGATCTGCCGCACCTCGATGGTGCCGCTGGCGCCGGGGCGCACATGCGGGCAGGTGCCGGCGATCGCCACGGCCGCGGCATAGTCCGCGGCCTCGATCAGGAAGTAGCCGCCGATCACTTCCTTGGTCTCGGTGTAGGGGCCGTCCTTGAGCACGACACCGCTGCCGTTGTGCCGCACGATCTTGCCGGCGTCGTCCATCAGCTTGTTGCTGTTGTGGAGCTGGTTGCGCGCGCGCAGCCCCTCCGCCCAGGCCCGGTACTCGCCGATGATGCGCTGGATCTCGGCCGGTGACAGGCTGCTGAAATCGCCCGGGTTGTCACGCAGCAGCAGCAGAAACTTGGCCATGTCGCCCTCCACTTGTGCGATGCGGCCGCGCCCGATCGGGGCGACCATAGCATGGACGGCGCAGCATCCGCGGAATCGACAGGGCTCGCCAGCGCCGGTTGTCGGCGGCCGGCGATTCGTGACCGTCATCCCGAGCGCAGCGAGGGATCTCCCGCAAATGGCGCACAGTGCGTCGCTCGCGGGAGATCCCTCGCTGCGCTCGGGATGACGGGTGTATCAGCGGCCAGCGATTCCAGGTACGCCCAACTTTCTGGGCGTCAGGCCATGCGCGGCCTCGGCATGGGCCGCCGCCAACGGCACGATGTCAAGCCGGCTCACGCGCGCTTGCGTGCCGCGGTGGTGCCGCCCTTGCGCAGGTGCGGCGCGAGGTATTGCCCGGTATGGCTTTCGGCCACCTTCACGATGTCCTCGGGCGGGCCCTCGGCCACGATCCGGCCGCCGCCGGCGCCGCCGTCCGGCCCGAGGTCGACGACCCAGTCGGCGGTCTTGATGACCTCGAGGTTATGCTCGATCACCAGCACGGTGTTGCCGGTCTCGACCAGGCGGTGCAGCACCTCGAGCAGCTTGCGCACGTCGTCGAAATGCAGGCCGGTGGTGGGTTCGTCGAGGATGTAGAGCGTGCGTCCGGTGGCGCGGCGCGACAGCTCCTTGCTGAGCTTCACGCGCTGCGCCTCGCCGCCCGACAGGGTGGTGGCCTGCTGGCCGATATGGATGTAGCCCAGGCCCACCTGCTGCAGGGTCAGCAGCTTGTCGCGGATCACCGGCACGGCCTTGAAGAACTCGACGCCCTCGTCGACGGTCAGCTCGAGCACGTCGGCGATCGATTTGCTCTTGAACAGGACCTCCAGGGTCTCGCGGTTGTAGCGCTTGCCCTTGCAGACGTCGCACTGGACGTAGACGTCGGGCAGGAAGTGCATCTCGATCTTGATCACGCCGTCGCCCTGGCAGGCCTCGCAGCGGCCGCCCTTGACGTTGAACGAGAACCGGCCGGGCTTGTAGCCGCGCGCCGTCGCTTCGGGCAGCTGCGCGAACCAGTCGCGGATGGGCGAGAAGGCGCCGGTGTAGGTGGCCGGGTTCGACCGCGGCGTGCGGCCGATCGGCGACTGGTCGATGTCGATCACCTTGTCGAGCAGCTCGATGCCGTCGATGCGGTCATGCGCGCCCGCCGTCTCGCGCGCACCGTTCAGCCGCTTGGCCAGTGCCTTGTAGAGCGTCTCGACGATCAGGGTCGACTTGCCGCTGCCCGACACGCCGGTGACGCAGATGAAGGTGCCCAGCGGAAAGCGCGCCGTGACGGACTGCAGGTTGTTTTCCTTGGCGCCCCGCACGACCAGCGCCCGCTTCATGTCGACGCGCCGCCTTGTGGCCGGCACCTCGACCTGCCGGAAGCCGGACAGGTACTGGCCGGTGAGGCTGGCCGGATTGCGCATCACCTCCTCGGGCGTGCCTTCCGCCACCACCCGGCCGCCATGCGCGCCTGCCGCCGGACCCATGTCCAAGACATGGTCGGCGGTGCGGATCGCGTCCTCGTCATGCTCGACCACGATCACGGTGTTGCCCAGGTCGCGCAGCCGCGTCAGCGTCTTGAGCAGCCGGTCGTTGTCGCGCTGGTGCAGGCCGATCGAGGGCTCGTCCAGGACATAGAGCACGCCCGTGAGGCCGGAGCCGATCTGCGACGCCAGCCGGATGCGCTGGCTTTCGCCGCCCGAGAGCGTGCCGGACGAGCGGTTGAGGTTGAGGTACGAGAGCCCGACATTGTTGAGGAAGCCCAGCCTCTCGTTGATCTCCTTCAGGATGCGGGCGGCGATCTCGCGCTGCTTGGCGGTGAGCTTCGTCGGCAGCGCCGCGAACCACTCGACGGCATCGGCGATGGAGAAGCGCGTGACGGCGCTGATATGCAGGCCGGCGATCTTCACCGCCAGCGCCTCGGGCCGCAGCCGCTCGCCGTGGCAGGCCTCGCATGGCTGCTCGTTCTGGAAGCGCTCCAGCTCCTCGCGGATCCACGACGAGTCGGTCTCCTTCCAGCGCCGCGCCAGGTTGGGGATCACGCCCTCGAAGGGCTTGGTGGTCTGGTACTGCCGGATGCCGTCATCGTAGCGCATGGTGACGGCGTCGCTGCCGGAGCCGTTGAGGATGCCCTCGCGCGCCTTGGCCGGCAGGTCGCGCCAGGGCGTCGTCATCTTGACCTTGTAGTGCTTCGCCAGGCTCTCCAGCGTCTGGGCGTAGTAGGGCGAATCGCTCCATGCCGCGATCGTGCCCTCGGCCATGGAGAGGCGGTCGTCGGGCACCACGAGATCGGCATCGAAGAACATCTTCACGCCCAGCCCGTCGCAGGCCGGGCAGGCGCCTTGCGGCGCGTTGAACGAGAACAGCCGCGGCTCGATCTCCTCGATCGTGAAGCCCGATATCGGACAGGCGAACTTGGCGGAGAACACCGTGCGCTCACCGCCGTCGGCGGTCTCGGCCACGGCCAGGCCGTCGGCCAGGTCGAGCGCGGTCTCCAGCGAATCGGCCAGCCGGTTGCCGAGATCGGCACGCACCACCACGCGGTCGACGACCACGTCGATGTCGTGCTTGAACTTCTTGTCAAGGGCGGGCGCGTCGTCGATCTCGTAGAGCTTGCCGTCGACCTTGACGCGCTGGAAGCCCTTCTTGCGCCACTCCAGCAGCTCCTTGCGGTACTCGCCCTTGCGGCCGCGAACCACCGGCGCCATCAGATAGAGCCGGGTGCCCTCCGGCATCGCCTTGATGCGGTCGACCATCTGCGACACGGTCTGGCTCTCGATCGGCAAGCCGGTGGCGGGCGAGTAGGGCACGCCGACGCGCGCGAACAGCAGGCGCAGATAGTCGTAGATCTCGGTGACCGTCCCGACCGTCGAGCGCGGGTTGCGCGACGTCGTCTTCTGCTCGATCGAGATCGCCGGCGACAGCCCCTCGATGGAATCAACGTCCGGCTTCTGCATCAGCTCGAGGAACTGGCGCGCATAGGCCGACAGGCTCTCGACATAGCGGCGCTGGCCCTCGGCGTAGATCGTGTCGAACGCCAGCGACGACTTGCCCGAGCCGGATAGCCCGGTGATCACGATCAGCTGGTCGCGCGGCAGGTCGACGTCGACATTCTTCAGATTGTGCTCGCGCGCGCCGCGCACGGAGATGAAGCGACTAGGCTCGGCGGCGGTGCGGAACGCTGTGACGGGCTTGGTCATGGGCGGTGGGATGGCTGGGCTGACGCTGAGGGCCGGCAATTATGGGTAAGCAGCGGCCGTGCCGCCACTGCTGTGTTCAGGTTTTGTATCCACAGTACCAATCCTGACTGACAGAATCTGTCAGGAGGGGGCCATTCGTTGACGGAACCATGACGCCAGCGCCTCCTCGTCCATTCGTCCGGCGGCCAGGTCCACGAACGCCAGCACAACCTCGGCCTCGGCCGCCTCGACGCCCAAGCCATTGCGGAGCAGGAATGTGGCGGCGGCGACGAAGGCCGTGCGCTTGTTGCCGTCGACGAACGGGTGGTTCCGCGCCAGTCCATAGGCGTAGGCTCCCGCCAGCGCCGCTGCGTCGGGTGAGCCGTAGGCGGCAAGGTTCACAGGCCGTGCCAGCGCTGACTCCGGCAAGGCAGCATCGCGCACGCCGGTGCCCCCGCCATGCTCGGCGACCTGCTCGGCGTGAATGGCCAGGATCGATCGGACGCTCAGCCATCGCCATGCCGCCTGCGTCACTTCGCCAGCTCGCGCAGGGCGTTGCGGTAGCGCCGCATGACCTTGCGCGCGGCGGCCATATCGGCCTCGAAGTCCGTGTCGTAGGGGGAGAGCTCGATGCCGTTGGGCGTTTCCGTGATGCACAGCGTGTCGCCCTTGGCCACGCGCAGGCGTGCCAGCGCCTCCTTGGGCAGCACCACGCCGACCGAATTCCCGACCGTCGTCACCTTGACCTTGAGCATTCGACCCTCCGGAGCATTATAACATTCATTATAACGCTTTGGGTGTCGGGGAAAATATCATCCGGCGGTCTGGGCGGCGGCGACCCGGGCCGTGGGCCGGTCGTCCATCAGCAGCTGCGCCGTGCCGGCGATCAGGCCGATCAGCACCGCCACCTTCCAGGCCAGGTCGTAGGAGCCCAGCAGGTCGAAGATGTAGCCACCGCCCCAGGCGCCGAGGAACGATCCGGTCTGGTGGCTGAGGAAGGCGACGCCGGTGAGCGTCGAGAGGTAGCGCAGGCCGAAGATCTGGGCCACCAGTCCGTTGACCAGCGGGATGACGCCCAGCCACAGCAGGCCCATGGCGGCGGCGAACAGCAGGGTGCTGACCGGCGTCGGCGGGAACATGAAATAGCTCGCCAGCGCCAGCGACCGCAGCAGATAGAGCGTGCCCAGCAGCAGGCGCTTGGGGTAGCGGTCGCCCAGCCAGCCGAAGCCCCAGGAGCTGATGATGTTGAAGCCGCCGATCAGCGCCAGCGCCCAGGCGCCGTAGGCCGGGTCCATGCCGCAGCTCGCGAGATAGGTCGGCAGGTGCGTGGTCAGGAACACCAGCTGCAGGCCGCAGACGAAATAGGCGCAGGCCATCACGACATAGCCGGGATGACGACCGGCCTCGGCCAGCGCGCCGCCGAACGTCAGGTCGCGGTCGCGGGCCGTGCTGTTGGGCAGCTTGTCGGCGCGGCTGCCGATAAGGGCCGCAGGGATCATCACCAGGGCCAGCGCCACGAAGGCGAAGAGGCCGACGCGCCAGCCATCGGCCTTCAGCAGGAACTGGGCCAGCGGCGCGGTGAGCAGGGCGCCGAGGGAGCCGGCCGCCGAGACGATGCCGAAAGCGAGCGTGCGGCGTGAGGGCACCACCACGCGGGCGGCGATGTTGGCGGTGATGCCCGACGATGTGCAGGATAGCGCCGCGCCGATCAGCACGCCGGCGCCGAGCACGATCATCGTCGCGTTCTGCGCCGTCGCCGTGAGCCACAGGCCGGCGATGTACATGATGCTGCCGGCGAGCGAGACCCAGCGCGTGCCGTAGCGATCGGCCAGCGCGCCCACGAAGGGCTGGGTGACGCCCCACGCCACCTGCTGGATCGAGACGGCAAGCGCGAAGTCGGACACGGCGATGCCCAGGCCCTGCGACGCCGGCGTCTGGAACAGGCCCAGGCTCTGCCGCATGCCCATGGCCAGCGTCATCATCAGGGCCGCGCCGCCCAGGATCAGGTCGGCTTCGCGCCGGCTGACCTGAGGGCTGTGGTAGGAGCCGGCGGTTGCCGTGAGGGACATGGGCAGGGCTCGTGCGCGCTCGAAATGAGCGCGAACTATAGGACCTGCCTGCGGCCGCGACATGGTGCAAAAAATCCGGGCAGCGATGCGCTGCGGATCGGCCGATAATACAACTTATGATAGATAGATTTTTATCTAAATTCTAATAAAAGTAGATGTCACGCCAGACTTTGGCGGAGCACTGATGAGCGTCAAAGCCACCTTATGTCAGGCGGCTCCGGATTTTGCCGATCCCGCACCGCTGCCTGGTGCGGATCGGCGTTCCGGCCACCGCCTGACACTTTTTCGGCTATGCCGCCTGCGCCGCGACACGCGCGGTGGGGCGGTCGTTCATCAGCAGCTGCGCGGTGCCCGCGATCAGGCCGATCAGCACCGCAACCTGCCAGGCGCGGTCGTAGGTGCCCAGCAGGTCATAGATCAGGCCGCCGCCCCAGGCGCCGAGGAACGATCCGACCTGGTGGCTGAAGAAGGCAATGCCGGTCAGCGTCGACAGGAAGCGGATGCCGAAGATCTCGGTCACCAGGCCGTTGACCAGCGGGATGACGCCCAGCCACAGCAGGCCCATGGCGGCGGCGAACACCAGCGTGCTGGCCTGGGTCACCGGCAGCGAGAAATAGCTCGCGATGAACAGCGAGCGCAGCACGTAGATCAGGCCCAGCAGCAGGCGCTTGGGATAGCGGTCGCCCAGCCAGCCGAAGAGCCACGAGCCCATCACGTTGAAGGCGCCGAT
This sequence comes from Vineibacter terrae, assembly GCF_008039615.1. GTDB lineage: Bacteria > Pseudomonadota > Alphaproteobacteria > Reyranellales > Reyranellaceae > Vineibacter > Vineibacter terrae. The sequence goes on from NZ_VDUZ01000045.1 coordinate 57,351, forward strand.
CACCGCCAGCGCCTGCGCGCCGACCATCGGGTCAAGCCCGCAATTGGCAAGGAAGGTGGGCAGGTGCGACGTGATGAACACCAGCTGCAGGCCGCAGACGAAGAAGGCCAGCGCCATGACGACGTAGCCGTTGTGCCGCCAGGCCTCCTCGAGCGCACGGCCCAGGGTCAGGTCCTTGTCGCGCGATGTCGCGTTGGGCAGGCGATCGGCGCGGCCGCCGATGAACGCCGCCGGCAGCATCACCGCGGCCATGCCGATGAAGCCGGCCAGCGCCAGGCGCCAGCCGTGATGCTGCATCAAGGTCTGCGCGAAGGGCGATGCCACGAACGTGCCGATCGACCCGGCGGCGGAAACCAGCCCGAACGCCAGGCTGCGGCGCGTCGGCACGACCACGCGGGCGGCGATGTTGGCGGCGATGCTCGACGTGGTGCAGGAAAGCGCGATGCCCACCAGCAGGCCGGCGCCCAGGGTGATGGCGAGCGCATCCGTGGCGCCGGCCGTGAGCGCCAGTCCGGCGACGTAGAGCAGGCAGCCGCTCGACGCGATCCAGCGCGCGCCGTAGCGATCGACCAGGGCGCCCACGAAAGGCTGTGTGATGCCCCAGACGATGTTCTGCACGGCGATGGCGAACTGGAAATCGGCCGCCGTGATGCCAAGCTCGTGCATCACCGACGGCTGGAACAGGCCCAGGCTCTGGCGCATGCCCATCGCCAGGCTGAGCATGACGGCGGCGCCGCCGAGGATCGAGAGGCTCTGCGCGCGGCTGAGCGCCGCGGTGTGGAACGATGGGGCGGTCATGGATCGCATGGATGGAACGGGATGTGGCCGGCACACTACGCATCCCGCGGGCCGCTCAGGCATGCAAATGCCTCACATCCACATGAAAACCGCGCAACCGAAACGGCGCGGCGTGATCGCGCTCGCCATCCGTGCCTGCTGCGCGCGATGTGCGCGACGATGATCGTGATGAACAATCGTCCCCTGGCGATATTCCGGCGCGGTCGGCAGGCGGCGAGGCCGGCGGGTCGTCCCACAAATCGGTGGTTGCCCACAGGGCGGGTGCGCTAGGGTCGCCGCCGTGAGGTAGGAGCGGTCATTGCCGCTCCGGGAAAGCTGAAAGGAGCGTCCCATGGCCGGCAGCGTCAACAAGGTCATCCTGGTCGGAAATCTCGGCCGCGATCCCGAAATCAGGAACATGCCGAGCGGCGGGATGGTCGTGAACATGTCGGTCGCGACGTCCGAGAACTGGCGCGACAAGGCGACCGGCGAGCGCAAGGAGCGCACCGAGTGGCACCGGGTCGTGATCTTCAACGACAAGATCGGCGAGATAGCGCAGAAATATTTGCGCAAGGGCTCCAAGGTCTATGTTGAAGGGCAGCTTGCCACCCGCAAATGGACCGACAAGGACAACCAGGAGCGCTATACGACCGAGGTCGTGATCCCGCGTTTTGGTGGCACGCTCACCTTGCTCGACAGTCGCGGCGGTGATGCCGGCGGCGGCGGTGGTGGTGGCGACGACTACGGCGGCTATGGCGGCAACGGCAACGGCGGATCGGGCGGCATGAGCGGTGGCGGCGGTGGTGGCGGTGGCCGCGCGGCGCCGCGCGGCGGCGCCAGAAACGACCTCGACGACGACGTGCCGTTCTAGTCGTCCCCGACATGGCGGCCAAGCAATTGCCGACGCGCCATTTGTCATCCCGAGCGTAGCGAGGGATCTCCCGCGAATAGCGCACCGCGCGTCCTGCGCAGGAGATCCCTCGCTACGCTCGGGATGACGGGTGTGCCAGCGACCAGCAATGCCGGGCAGCGCTCGTGATGACGATCCTGACTTTCGAGTCCTAAACCGCCAGCCCCATCGTCCGCAGCGCGGTGATCGTGGCGGCGGGATCACGGTGGTGGATGGCGCGCATGCCCAGCCCCTCGGCGGCTTCGGCATTTATCCGGTTGTCGTCGATGAACACCGCGTCGGCCGGTGTGAAGCCGCAGCGCGCGAACAGCACCTGGAACAGGCGCGGGTCGGGCTTGACCAGCCGTTCCTCGCCCGACACGACGATATCGCGGAACAACGACAGGCAGGGCAGGCGCGGGCGGGTGCGCGCGAAGGTGTCGGCGGCCCAGTTGGTGAGCGCATAGAGTCGCATGCCGCCGGCGTGCAGGCGTTCGAGCAGCCCGACCATGGGCGCGATCTCGCCGCGGATGGTCTCGTCGAAGCGCTCGACATAGGCTGCGATCTCGGCCGCATGCTCGGGATGCCGGGTCAGCATGTCGGCGATCGCGGCCCGGGAATCGCCGTCGATGTCCAGCCTGAGGTAGAACGCGCTGTTGCAGATGTTGGCGAGGAACCAGTCCATGCGTGCGGCATCGTCGAACAGCTTGCGGAACAGGTAGCGGGGGTTCCAGTCGACGAGGACGCCGCCGAGATCGAACACGACGACAGATGGCGGTGTGGACGCTGGCGGTGGCACGCGATGGGCTCCAATCGGGGTGGTGCGATGTGCGCAACAGTACCGACGGATAATGTCCCAGTTTTGACATCTCGTCGTGGCGTTTGGCTGGCTCCCGCGCCGTGGCGGGCCGGCGGCAAATCTGGTGGGATGCATCCATGACTGCGACAGTCGCCGAAATTCTCGCCGACCTCTGGCAGGTTGCCGGCGGCCATGCCCGCGCGCTGGACGATGTTGTGCTGACGGGCGCCGAGCCGGCGCTGGCCTCGTCGTTCCGGGTCGGCGCTGCAGCCCAGGCCAGCATCGCGGCCGCGACCCTGGCGGCGGCCGAGCTGTGGCGCCTGCGCACCGGCCGGCGGCAGCGTGTGTCGGTCGACATGCGCCACGCCGCCGTCGAGTTCCGCAGCGAGCGCTACCTGCGGGTGGCCGGCCGGCCCGCGACCGAGCTGTGGGACAAGATCGCGGGCACCTACCGTTGCGCCGACGGGCGCTGGGTGCGGCTGCATACCAATTTTCCGCATCATCGCGACGGCGTGCTGGCGCTGCTCGGCTGCGCCTATGACCGGGCCGCCGTGGCGCAAGCCCTGGCCGGATGGCAGGCCGAGGCCTTCGAGCAGGCCGCCGCCGAGGCCGGGCTGGTTGTCGCGATGATGCGCAGCCCGGCCGAATGGGATGCCCATCCCCAGGGCCGCGCGCTGGCCGACCTGCCATTGATGCGGATCGAGAGGATCGGCGAGGCGCCCGCGCGCGATCTCGTCGGCGACCCCGGGCAGCCCCTGAGCGGCGTGCGCGTGCTCGATCTCACCCGCATCATTGCCGGGCCGGTGTGTGGCCGCACGCTCGCGGCCCACGGCGCCGACGTCCTGCTCATCAGCGGTCCGCATCTGCCGTCGGTCGAGCCGCTGGTGATCGACACCGGCCGCGGCAAGCGCGCCGCGCATATCGACCTGCGCACGCCCGACGGCAAGGATGCGCTGCGCGCCCTGGTCCGCGAGGCCGACGTGTTCGTGCAAGGCTACCGGCCGGGGGCCATCGCCGGCCATGGCTTCGATCCGGCCGCGCTGGCAGCCCTGCGGCCCGGTATCGTCTGCGTCACGCTCTCGGCCTATGGCGAGGCCGGGCCCTGGGCCGTGCGGCGCGGCTTCGATTCGCTGGTGCAGACCGCCAGCGGCATCAACCACGCGGAAGCCGAGGCCGCCGGCGTGACGGAACCCAGGCCGCTGCCGTGCCAGGCCTTGGACCATGCTTCGGGCTACCTGCTGGCCCTGGGCGCGATGATGGCGTTGCTGCGCCGCGCCCGCGAAGGCGGCAGCTGGCATGTTCGTGTGTCTTTGGCGCAGACCGGCCGGTGGCTGCGGCAGCTGGGACGGCTTGACGGCGGGCTCGCAGGACCGGATCCAGGGCTGGAGGACGTGCGCGATCTTCTCGAGGAGAGCGACAGCACGTTCGGCCGTCTGACCGCCGTGCGCCATGCCGGCCAGCTGTCGCGGACGCCGCCGGGCTGGCGGCGCCCGCCCGTGCCGCTGGGCGCGCATCCGCCCACATGGCAGGACACGTAGAACGCGAAATACATCCGAACTGCACGACTTCTGGCGCCAGGCCGGCGAGCGCTGCTGGAAGCGACCAGATTCGGCGCCGGCCCGGCGTCGGCAAAAACCGCGCTGCGTCGTCTGGCGGCGTCGAATTCTTAAGGTATTTCAAGTACTTATATTGCGCCAACCGAATCCGAATTCGTTTGCGTGCGGGCGTCTATTTGGTAGTGTTCGCCCGGCCCTTCCGATCCCGTATCGGGAGCCGAGCCGAGCGCTTCCAAAATTGCCCCCAAAACTCCCGTGCTGGCGCCACGGGACGATGACGAGAACTGATCCTGCGCCACGAGTACCCGCGTGACCGACGCCACTGAGCCACAACAACCGCTGCCCTCGCCCCCGCCGCCGGGCGACATCGCTCCCGTCACCATCGAAGAGGAGATGCGGCGCAGCTATCTCGATTACGCCATGAGCGTGATCGTGTCGCGCGCGCTGCCCGACGCCCGTGACGGGCTGAAGCCGGTGCAACGGCGCATCCTCTACGCCATGAAGGAGGGCGGCTACGATTCGACGAAGCCGTTCCGCAAATCGGCGCGCATCGTCGGCGACGTGATGGGTAAATACCATCCGCACGGCGACCAGCCGATCTATGACGCCATGGTGCGCATGGCGCAGGACTTCTCGGTGCGCGTGCCGCTGATCGACGGCCAGGGAAATTTCGGCTCGATGGACGGCGATCCGCCGGCGGCCATGCGCTACACCGAGGCGCGGCTGGCGCGCGTGGCCGAGACGATGCTCGACGACATCGACAAGGATACCGTCGACTTCCAGCCCAACTATGACGACCAGGACCGCGAGCCGACGGTCCTGCCGGCGCGATTCCCCAACCTGCTGGCCAACGGGGTGGGCGGCATCGCCGTCGGCATGGCGACCAACATCCCGCCGCATAACCTCGGCGAGCTGATCGACGCCTGCTGCGCCCTGATCGACGATCCCGTGGTCTCGTCACAGCGGCTGCAGGAGATCGTGCCGGGCCCCGACTTTCCGACCGGCGGCACGATCCTGGGTCGCAACGGCATCCGGTCCGCCTATGAGCTGGGGCGCGGCTCGATCGTGATGCAGGCGCGCACGCATATGGAGGAGCTGCGCGGCGGCCGCGAGGCCATCGTGGTCACCGAGGTGCCGTTCCAGGAGAACAAGGCCAAGCTGGTCGAGCGCATTGCCGAGGTGATGCGCGAGAAGCGGGTCGAGGGCATCGGCGAGCTGCGCGACGAAAGCGACCGCGACGGCGTGCGCGTCGTCATCGAGCTGCGTCGCGAGGCGATGGCCGACGTCGTGCTGAAGCAGCTTTTCCGCTTCACGCCCCTGCGCACCACGTTCGCCGTCAATGCCCTGGCGCTGGACGGTGGCCGGCCACGGGTGATGACCCTGCGCGAGCTGCTGCAGGCGTTCATCCGCTTCCGCGAGGATGTGATCACGCGGCGCACGCGCTTCCTGCTGGATGCCGCGCGCAACCGTGCCCATATCCTGGTCGGCCTCGCCATCGCCGTCGCCAACATCGACGAGGTGATCGAGACGATCCGCCGCTCGCCCGACCCGGCGACGGCGCGCGAGCGCCTGATGGCGCGCGGCTGGCCGGCGCAGGACGTGCGGGTGCTGATCGAGCTGATCGACGAGCCTGGCCACGGGGTCAGTCCCGAGGGCACCTACCGGCTGTCGGAAGCGCAGGCCCGCGCCATCCTCGACCTGCGCCTGCATCGCCTGACCGGACTGGAGCGCGACAAGATCGCCGAGGAGCTGCAGGCCGTCGCCGATGAGATCCGCAATTTCCTCGAGCTGCTGGCGTCGCGCGAGAAGCTCTACGCCCTGATGCGCGGCGAGCTGGTCGAGATCAAGGAGCGCTTCGCCACGCCGCGGCGCACCGAGATCCTCGACGACGAGCTCGAGACCGACATCGAGGAGCTGATCCAGCGCGAGGACATGGTCGTCACCGTCACGCATGGCGGCTACGTCAAGCGTGTGCCCGTGGCCGCCTATCGCGCCCAGCGCCGCGGCGGCAAGGGTCGTGCCGGCATGGCCACGCGCGACGACGATTTCGTGTCGACCGTGTTCGTGGCCAACACCCATACCCCGGTGCTGTTCTTCACCAGCCGCGGCATCGTGCACAAGCTCAAGGTCTGGCGCCTGCCGCTGGGTGCCCCGCAGGCGCGCGGCAAGGCGTTCGTGAACCTGCTGCCGCTGCAGGAAGGCGAGGCGATCTCGACCGTGATGCCGATGCCGGAGGACGAAGCCACCTGGTCATCGCTGCAGGTGATGTTCGCCACCGCGCGCGGCGGCGCACGCCGCAACGAGCTGTCGGACTTCGTCAGCGTCAACCAAGGCGGCAAGATCGCCATGAAGTTCGAAGGCGCCGACGAGGGCGACCGCCTGATCGCAGCCCAGGTCTGCACCGACGAGCAGGATGTGCTGCTGGCCACCCGGCTGGGCAAGGCGATCCGCTTCCCGGTATCGGCCGTGCGCGTCTTCGCCAGCCGCAACTCGACCGGCGTGCGCGGCATCGCGCTGGCCGAGGGCGACGAGGTGATCTCGATGACCTTGCTCGAGAGCGGCCGCGCCGCCACCGAGGAGCGTGATGCCTATCTGCGGCAGGCGCGATTGCTGCGCCAGCAGGAGAACGGCAACGGTGAGTCCGAGGCCGCCGCCGAGGAGGCGAACGGCGCGGCCAACGGCGCTGCCGAGGAAGGCGATTCGGCGCAGGTCACCCTGGCGCCGGAGCGCTTCGCCGAGCTGGCGGCACGCGAGGATTTTGTCCTGACCGTGGCCTCGACCGGGTTCGGCAAGCGCACCTCTGCCTACGAGTATCGTGTCACCGGCCGCGGCGGCAAAGGCGTCGACCTGATGAACCTGGCGGGCGGCGCCACCGTGGCGGCGGCGTTCCCGGTGGCGGCGCGCGACCAGATCATGGTGATGACCGATGGCGGCACCCTGATCCGCTGCCCGGTCGAGGGCATCCGCATCGCCGGCCGCAACACCCGCGGCGTGCGCATCGTCTCGGTGGCCGACGGCGAGAAGGTGGTGTCGGTGGCGCACATCGTCGACGACGCCGAGGCCGACGAGGCCACCGGGAAGTAGCCGGCTTTCCTCATCACCTCTCCCGCTTGCTGGAGAGGTCGACGCGCGCAGCGCGTCGGGTGAGGGGCCACGCACGAGGCGCCCCGTCCTTGGGCGCCCCGTCCTTGGACCCTCACCTTCCCATCGTGCTGCGCACGACGGGCCCCTTCCTCTCCCGCAAGCGGGAGAGGAGGTATTCAAACCCTGAGCGCCTCGCACTGCGCGCAGACGCGTGCCTTCATCTCGTCGAAGAAGGGCGGCGGATTGTGCTCCGGCCGCTGGTGGTACCAGCCGATCTGGGCCATGCCGCGCACCAGGCGGAACATCGGCAACAACGCCAGGACGTCATCGGAAATCGCCCGCACGCCGCGATAGCCCTGCAGGAACGCCGTCTCGATCGCATCGAAAGCCGGCGCCGTCTGGTGGTGGATCAGCGCCACCGCGATGTCGTAGAGATGCCAGCCGAACGCGGCATCGTCGAAATCGATGACCGTGAGGCGATCGCCGTCGACCAGGATGTTGCCCGGGTGCATGTCGGCGTGGATCAGGCTGTAGAGCGACGGCTGCTTGCCATGGCGGTCGAGCGCGCCGCGGACCCGCTCACGCGTGTCGAGCAGCAGGCGCCGCTCGCCGGCCGTCAGCAGGGCGTGATCCCAGAACGGTCCCCAGAACGGGGTATCGCCCATCAGGCCGTCGCGATCCAGCGCGTGCCGGTGGAACCCCGGCGGCGCCTGCCAGGCGCTCGCCTGGTTGTGCAGCGACGCCGTGATCGCGCCGAGCTGCTCGAAATAGCCCAGCAGCACGCCGTGGTCGGCGACCTCCTGCAGCACGTCCGATAGCAGCCGTCCCTCGGTCCATCGCAGCATCCCGGCATGACGGCGTTCGCCCGTGCCGTGGATGGCCACCGTCACATATTCGCGTCCGTCGCGGGTGGCGACGGGCGCGGGCACGGCGATGCCGGCGCCGGTCAGCGCCCGGACCCAGACCCGCTCGGCGTTCAGCTCGTCCAGGGTATGGTACCCGGGCCGATGCAGCCGCAGGACATAGGTGGCGCCATCGTCCCGGTCGGTGACCTGGAACGTGACGTTCTCGCGCACCGCGACGAGCCGCAGATCGGCGGACGCGATCGGGAACGCGTTCAGGGCCTCCCGCGCCGCGGCTCCGAACACCCGCTCGGCGTCGGCCTTATCCATCGATGTCGTCGAGTGTCGCGTCGAAGGCGTCGAGGAACTCTTCGGCGTGGCGCTGGCTGAACGTCAGCGGCGGGCGGATCTTCACGACGTTGCCGAAGGCGCCGGCGTTGCTGGTGAGGAAGCCCTTGTCCTTGATGCGGTTGACGATCTCGACCGTGCGTTCGCGGTCGGGCGAGCCATCGCCGGTCACGATCTCGATGCCGATGAACAAGCCGTGGCCGCGCACATCGCCGATCAGGGCGCAGCGGCCTTTGCGCTGGGTCAGCGCCGCCTTCAAGGCGGCGCCGACCGCGGCGACTTTCTCGCGCAGGCCTTCCCGCTCGATGACATCCAGCACCGCCATGCCGACCGCCGCCTGCAGCGGGCTGGAAGCGAATGTGTTGAAGTAGCGCGTCCGGGCACGGAACGTGTCGACCAGCGCCTTGCTGGCGGCGGTCGCTGCCAGCGGCAGGCCGTTGCCCATGGGCTTGCCGGTCACCACGATGTCGGGTGTGAAGCGCGTGACCTCGTAGCCCCACCAGCGTCCGGTGCGGCAATAGCCTGCCTGTACCTCGTCGGCGATGACCAGGCCGCCCGATGCGCGCACCATCTCCGCCGCGCGGGCCATGAAGCCGTCGGGAATGTCGGGCAGTCCTTCGTTGGCCAGGATCGAGCACACGATCAGGCCGGCAAGGCCGGCGCCGCTGCGCTCCAGGTGCTGGATCGCATCGCGCAGGCGGTCGAGGTAGGCCTCGCAGAGCTCGGCGTCGCTGGCGCCGGGCACGATGGGGCGCAGCTTCTCGGGAAAGGGGATCGCGCGCACATCGCCGCCGGCGGGCTGCTCGGCGCCCAGGCGCGTCAGCTTGCCGACGGCCTCGCTGTTGCCGTGGTAGGTGGCGTTGGTGCAGATGATGCCGCGCCGGCCGGTGGCCATGCGCGCCATGCGCAGGGCGACCTCGTTGGCCTCGGTGCCCGAGCAGGTGAAGATCACGCTCTGGATGCCGGCGGGATGCAGCCTGGTCAGGCGCTCGGCGAACGCCACGATGCCTTCGTGCAGGTATCGGCTATGGACGTTCAAGGTGCCTTGCTGGCGCACCATGGCCTCGACGACATGCGGGTGCGCGTGGCCGACGCACGGCACGTTGTTGTACATGTCGACGTAGCGGCGGCCGTCGGCATCGAACAGGTGCACGCCTTCGCCGCGCACGATGTGCAGCGGCTCGTTGTAGAAGAGCGGCGCGCCGGCGCCCAGCGCCTGCTCGCGGCGCGCCACAAGCGTGGTGCTGGTCATCGATCGCCTTTCATCTGTGGTCCGCCCCCGGTCCGCATCGGCATCTTGGTCAGGCCGCGACCGCCGGGCAAGCCGGGGATGCGCAGCCCGCGTCCGGCCATCGCATGGGAAGCTGCATCCTCGCTGTGCTGCGTCGCCGCAAGATGGATGACAGGCATGCGTCAATCCGGCTAGATTTCCATGACGCAACGCATCATGAACAGCCATTCAGGCGGCGTGGGGAAAAGCATATGGCAACCGAGCGTATCGGCGTCTATCCCGGCACCTTCGATCCGATCACCAGCGGCCACGAGGAGGTCGTGCGGCGGTCCATGCGGCTGGTCGACAAGCTGGTGCTGGCGCCGGCCATGAATGTCGGCAAAAGCCCCCTGTTCAGCCTCGAGGAACGGGTCGAGATGCTGCACGAGATCATTGCCGACCAGCCGGCCGACGTCGCCGCGCGCATCAGCGTCGTGCCGTTCAACACGCTGCTGGTGCATTTCGCGCGCTCGCAGCACGCCACCTGCATCATCCGCGGCCTGCGCGCCGTCTCGGATTTCGAGTACGAGATCCAGATGGCCAACATGAACGCGCGGATGGAGCCCGGTATCGAGACCATCTTCCTGATGGCCTCCGACCGGCACCAGTTCATCGCCTCGAGCCTGGTGAAGGACATCGCCAGGCTGGGCGGCGATATCTCCAAGTTCGTCTCACCCAAGGTCTACAATCGCCTGAAGGCCAAGTTCGCCGGCGTGAAGAGCGACAACTGAGAAGGGTGGGGCCCCTTGCGGCGGTTGACCACGCCGCGGGGCCACCCTATACCGCTGCCGCGCACGGGGCGGCTGCAGCCCTCTCGGCGAGCCCGTAGCTCAGCGGTAGAGCATCTGACTTTTAATCAGAGGGTCGAGGGTTCGATCCCCTCCGGGCTCACCAATTAAATCAAAGATTTACATCAAACTTCGGCGGAATATCCCGCTAGCTGGGTTTGGTCCTGGATTTGTCGGACCTGGGCCATGCTCGGCGATTGCTTGTGACGGGCACCTGCGTCATGCACGGAAATTTGACCCTTGGGGAGTGAGCCTTCGCGCGTTGGAGGGGACGACCGAATCACCGCACTGCCCTGATGGGCAAATGGCGGCCCAATCGGTGATCTTCGCGAACAAATCAGCGATGCCTAATCTAATTGCGTTTTTACTTTATCTAGGTGCGCGCCCACTGCTCTAAGCACGGCGGCTACGGTCGACCGACAACAGTGAACGACTACCAGTGCACCACTATGTTCACGCCACACGATGGCATCGTGAGCGACTACAAAATGGACAGCAACGGCTGCTGATTTCAGTTCAAGCGAAAGCGGGGCGTCGCATCCCTAGAACGGGACGTCATCATCGCGTTGAAACTCCGGACCTTCACCGAGCACCCGTCGCAACCATCTCCTTCCGACCAATTTCTCGACGTCGAAAGGATCAGGAGCCAGATCTTCAAGGATACGTTTCTTAGCCTTCTCCTCGGCCTCGTCGACATAACCTATATCGAGTTCGCTCTTCAGGCTGTACCCGATGTCCTCGCCGACCCATTCAGGAAGGCCGTGGATCAATCTCATAATCCCCTGCACTAAGACTCTGTATTGCTCGGGTTTGAGCCAGATGCTAATCCCTGCGCATAGTCGGATTGCCCAATCGTACTGGTGCGCAAGTCCAACCAAAATCCGATCCACGATCACTTTGGCATCGTCGGGGGTGGCGTAGGTGATCTGCTGACCCTCGAAGAAATGAGCCAAGTAGGTGTTGATCTCACTTTCGTCGCCCTTGAGGATCAATTCGGCGAGGGCGCTCATGACCTCTCGCTTTACTGCGGGTTGCGCCGTCGAAAACAGGCTGAAGTTCGCCGAACCAAGGGCGTTACGAAATTCCGCTGCTTGTCGCCCGGTGGCCTCTTGGAATGCTGCTTGGGCTTTGCCGAGCAGGTAGCGTCTGCGTTCGCCGGTGTGAAGCTTGCGTGTAAGGTGTTCGATCATTCGGACCGACGACGGGTCCTTGCGGAGTTTGGCGATCAATTGTTCTGCGGTAACCCCGAAGGATTTGCTGGCCCGATCGGTTAGTTCACCGCACACCATTTTCACGAGCGCAAGGCATATCTGACCGAGGTCACCGCTGACTTGCTCCTGCAGACGGAGCGATCGGCCGGGATGGATCAAGTTCCGGAACCCCCGCACCGCATGTGAGAGCTGCTCCGTGCGCTCCGACAGGATACCCTCTGCGCGCCCTGCCGAAATAAGATTTGCGAGATCCATTTTCAGGACGTCCTTGCCCGAACGCTTCGGATAGTCCGTCGCCGTCAAGTGATCTACGAGCATCGCTTCGATGATGCTGCCCGCCAACACGACGGCCGCCTTGTTGGCGCCGTGCTTCACCGCGATCTCCAACTCAGCGGCGTCCACATTGAGGTTCGCACGGAGATCATCGTCAGAGACGAGATCGAAGATAAATTCCGACATTTCTCGTGCCCCAAGGTCCATTGGCTTCTTGACACGCCATTACAGCATCGACGCCATAGGCTCAGTCGGGATAATCCGATGGCCGGTTCCATTCCTTTAAAAGAACTGACATGGGTACGATCCTTGACCGTCGATTGAGCGTTTTGTTCAGGCGCTTCAATCCGATCGCCATGAAGTCCTCGAGTATTACCCGGCATCGGAACCGGTCGTCTCATAGTACGCGCGATCATCAGGTGATCGAAAGTTCATGGCGTCGAACTGGTATCTGAGATCAACGGGTGCGATACTGCATTGCTCGATTGCTTCTGTGAAGGCACGATCGAGGCGGATACCCCTGAAGGCGTCGGCCATCAGTTGATCGACGCGGTGGGAGTAACGTCGAATATGCGCGACGAGAGGCCTGCCCGCTAAATCATATGGTGATCGCAGACAGATCACGGACTTCAAGAGTGCTTCTACTGCCATCCTGATCGACATAGGCCTTTGCTCGCCTGCTCTTGACCGCCTGGAAGTCCACTTGGTCGGAGTAGAAGGTGAACTTGTATCGACGGTGGACGTCGAATGCATCCTGGCGGTAGAAACTCGCGAGTTCGATGCGCATTGGATACGTGCGTCTCAGGGCGGTGCCTTACCCGCAGGAAGTCGTCATCAGGGGGCGTGTCGTTCATCGGGATCGAGCGGTGGATTGGAAGTTGACGCCGTTCTGCGTTCCTACTTGATGAGCAGCTTCTCCGTCGACAGGGCCGTGACAAAGGCCACTCTTGTGGCTGCGATATCACTATCCTTGCCTTTATCATTGACGTGGTGGAGGGTGGACTTGGCGCGCTGAAGTCGGGCCTTCAGATCCTCGTCTTCCTGATTGTCGATCTAGTCTGTCGCTTCCTCAACTCGACGAAATAGACTAACTCCTTCGCCCATTTCGACCCGGACAGGCCTTCGAACTAACCTCCGGGCGCATCCACTGACATGTCCAGGCCCTCCCTCGCGCTGGGCTCGGATCGTAACGAGTCGCGGGAAGTTTAAGGGTAATTTTCAGTCAAAAGTAGATTGATCGGCACGATAGTCGACATCCTAAGCGTCGACGAGGCATAGCGACAACGTTGCCTGTCGGTAGCGTGACGATGCGCTGAACCAATGCCGTGAACTTCTCGAAGGCAACGCGCTTTTCCTCAAGATAGTCGCGCGCCCGTGGCCTCTGAAGTCCCCAAGCTCATGACCCTGTTGCTTCGTGTGACTGCTTCTATTTCGGTTGTGGTAGCGGCATGATGCAGTAGCCGGAAATGGGCGCAATCGAGGACCAGGGTCTAGGTTGGAAGAGCAAGCATGGCACCGGCCATGGCGCGGATGCCATCACGGGCGGGCCGGAAGTCATCTGGTCGCAGACGCCGACCCGGTGGAGCAACCACTTCTTCGACAACCTGTTCAAGTATGAATGGGAGTTGACCAAGAGCCCGGCCGGCGCATGGCAGTGGCAGGCGAAAGGCGCGGAACCCGCGATTCCGGGTCCCTTCGATCCATCGAAGAAGCACGTGCCGACCATCCTCACCACCGATCTGTCGCTGCGCTTGGGCCCGGCCTATGAGCAGATATCGCGGCGCTTCCACCAGTACCCGGAGCAGTTCGCGGACGCCTTCGCCCGCGCCTGGTTCACAAGCTGACGCACCGCGGCATGGGGCCGATCGTGCGCTACCTCGGCCCCCTCGTGCCGAAGGAGACGCTGATCTGGCAGGATCCGATTCCGGCGGTCGACCATCCGCTGATCGACGACAAGGATGCCGCCGCGCTGAAGGAAAAGATCCTCGCCTCAGGCCTCTCGGTGCCGCAGCTCGTCTCGACCGCCTGGGCCTCGGCTTCGACCTTCCGCCGATCCGACAAGCGTGGCAGCGCCAACGGCGCACGTATCCGGCTCGCGCCGCAAAAGGACTGGGAAGTCAACCAGCCGGACTAGCCCAACTTTCCCAACTGGAGGGCTGAAACGGCAATTTTGAGGTTGGAAAGTGTGAAAACGCGAATCATTTCAAGGGGTGTCGGTCGGCGAGCGGCTGTAGTGAAGACCAAGTGCCTTTTATGC
>NZ_VDUZ01000046.1 GCF_008039615.1 Vineibacter terrae
ACTCTGCCGGGGCACGGATCCTCGCTTGGTGCTCTGGGCACTGGATCAATGGGTGGCTCCCGGCAGGCGGCCCGACCCGGTCACTCTAGACCGGGCCTCTTGCGCTTCAACTGGTACAGGGATCTCCTGCGAATAGCGCACCGTGTGTCTTGCCGCAGGAGATCCCTCGCTGCGCTCGGGATGACAGGTGGGGCGGAAGCGCGGCGTCGCGCGATATGCCCATGCGCGCGCCGCTTTGCGGATCACAGGTCGAGCACCAGCTTCTCCGACTTGGCGCCCGAGCAGCAGATCATCATCGCGGTGTTCGCTGCCCGCTCGGCGTCGCTGAGCACCAGGTCGCGGTGGTCGGGGGTGCCGCCAAGCACCGTCACCTGGCACTCGCCGCAGATCCCGGCTTCGCAGGAAGAGGTTGCCGCTATGCCTGCCGCCTGCACGGTCTCGAGAATGGATTTCCCGGGCGGAACTGTCAGGACCCGGCCGCTCCGGGCCAGCTCGATCAGGAAGCCGCCCGGCGGCGGGCCGTCGTCCACGGGTTGGAAGTATTCGACATGAGCGCGCGCGGGTGGCAGCCCGGTCGCGGCGACGGCGCTGTTGAAGGCGGCCAGCATCGGCTTGGGGCCGCAGCAGTAGAAATGCGCATCGGCGGTCGAGCGGATCAGCGCGGCGATGTCGAGGAAGCCGGCGTGCTCGTCGTCGACGCGCAGGTCGACCCGGTCGCCATGGGCTGCGATGTCGTCCAGGAAGGCAGCCATGCTGCGCGTGCGGCAGCAATAGTGCAGTTGCCAGGACTTCCCCAGCCGGTCGAGGCGCTTGGCCATCGACAGCATCGGCGTCACGCCGATGCCGCCTGCGATCAGCACCGAGTGCGCCGCCGCCTCGTCGAGGGCGAAGAGGTTGCGCGGCGCGGAGATGACCAGCCGCTCGCCCGGCAGCACGCTTTCATGCAGATAGCGCGAGCCGCCGCGGCTGTCCGGTTCGCGGGCGACGCCGATCACGTAGCGATGACGCTCCTCGGGCGCGTTCAGCAGGGAATAGCTGCGGCTCAGGCCGGTCGGCAGGTGCACGTCGATATGGGCGCCGGCTGTGAACGGCGGCAGTGCGCCGCCGAGCGCCCGCATCTCGAGGCGGCGGATGGCGTCCGTCTCCCATGTGATCGTGGTGACGCGGACTTCAATTCGATTGCTCACAGGGGCGTCGCCTTCCGTTCAACCGGCCCGGTCCGCCCGCATCAAAAAATGATGGCGGGCGTTCAGGGCAGGGTATACAGTTTGTCAATTAACGGAATATAATTCCGTTTTTGGAATGACGTCAAGCCGGCTCCGCCGGCGGCTCCAGCCGAGCCTTTCTTCAGCAACCTCAATTGGCAGCCAGGGAGAGAGACGGATGCTATCGAAGGAAAACAACGAGCTGATCTGCCGGGTCGGGCCGGGAACGCCGATGGGCAATCTGATGCGGCAGTACTGGGTGCCGGCCCTGCCGTCGAACGAGTTTTCCGGGCCCGACCGCCTGCCCAAGCGCATGCGTCTGCTGGGCGAGAATCTCGTGATGTTCCGCGACAGCAAGGGCCGCATGGGCGCGCTCGAGGAATACTGCCCGCACCGCGGCGCCAGCCTCTACTTCGGTCGCAACGAGGACGGCGGTCTGCGCTGCTCCTATCACGGATGGAAGTTCGACATCACGGGCGCCTGCCTCGATGCGCCCTCCGAGCAGCCGGAGCGGCGGGAGCGCTTCTGCGCCAACATCAAGGCCCGAGCCTATCCCTGCCACGAGGTGAACCACATGGTGTGGGTGTACATGGGTCCGCGCAAGGAGCCGCCGCCGTTCCCCGCCTTCGAGATCAACACGCTTCCGGCCGATCATGTCGGCCACCCGCGGATCATGATGGAGGAGGCGAACTGGCTGCAGAACATGGAGGGCGATCTCGATTCGGCGCATCTGGATTGGGTGCACCGGCGTCTGACCGAGGAGAGCCCGAAGCCGGAGAAGGGCATTCGCGGCTTCTGGAACCCGACCGGCCGGCCGCCGGTGCTCGACGTCGCGCCGACCGACTACGGCGTGTTCTATTCCGCGCGCCGCGTGCTGAAGGACGGTGACGAATGGCACCGGATCAATCAGTACATCTTCCCGTTCCACACCATGATCACGGTCGGCGACGGCACGGTGAACCTGCGCTCCTTCGTGCCCGTCGACGACGAGCACGCGATGCTGATATCGCAGACCGGGCATCCCACCCAGCGCCTTTCGAACGAGGCGATGAACGCGCATGGCACCATGTTCGACGAGGTCGGCGGCTTCGTGGAGCGCACCAACGATCCGCGCACCTACTTCCTGACCAAGGCCAACAAGCGCAACGACTACGGCCGGGACCTCAAGGCCCAGGCCGAGACGATGTTCTGCGGCATCCCTTTCGTCGGCAATCTGCAGGACCGCGCCATGACGGAGCTGATGACGAATGAGCGCGGCGAGGCCATCTACGATCGCACCAAGGAGCATCTGGGATCATCGGATGCCATGATCGTGGCAGTGCGGCGGCAGCTCATCAACGCGGCGACGCGGCTGCGTGACGAGGGCAAGGTGCCGGCCAATGTCGACAACGTCGAGCTCGACAGGGTGCGGTCGGCATCGCTGCGCTATCCTGCCGGCGCCGATTGGAAGGCTCTCAGCGCGCCGGCGCGGCGCGTCAATCCGGACCAGCCGTCGGCGGCCGATGTGCCGCTGATCCTGTGATCGGCAACGGGGAGGAGCATGATGAAACCGACAGTGGTGCGATCGTTCGCCCGTGCGGGGAAGGATGTGATCGATGGGCTCGGCGCGCTTGGCGTGTCGACGGCGCACGAGGCGTTCGGACGCAATGGATTGATGCGGCCCTATCTGCGGCCGATCTATCCGGGCGCGGCGATCGCAGGCTCGGCCGTGACCGTGCTGGTCCATCCCGGCGACAACTGGACCATCCACGTGGCCGTCGAGCAATGCCAGCCCGGTGACATCATGGTGGTGGGCGTCAGCTCGGAGAACGAGGACGGCATGTTCGGCGAGCTGCTGGCGACCGCGCTGGTGGCACGCGGCGTGCGCGGGCTGGTGATCGATGCCGGCGTCCGCGACGTGCGGCATCTGACCGAGATGAAGTTTCCGGTCTGGTCACGCGCGGTTTCCGCCAAGGGCACCGTGAAGGCGACCCTGGGCAACGTGAACCTGCCCGTCGTGTGCGCCGGCATGCTCGTGCATGCCGGCGACGTGATCGTGGCTGACGACGATGGTGTCGTCGTGGTGCCGGTCGCTGCCGCCGCTGGTGTGCTGGAGGCGGGCCGGGCGCGTGAGGCGAAGGAGGCCGGGTCGCGCAAGAAGCTGGCCGAAGGCGCGCTCAGCCTCGATCTTGGCGGCATGCGCGAGAAGCTGAAGGCGCTCGGCCTGACCTATGTCGACAAGGTGGAGGATGCGGGCGTCTGAGCATCCTCGGCGTCGGGGGTGCGTCGATGGCGACGCACCCCTGCAGGGTCAGCGGCCCGGCGTGGCCGCAAGCTTCTTCGACAGCCGGCCATAAACCCTGTGGGCGTTGCCCTCGAAGATCTTCTGGCGATCCGCGGCGCTGAGGTTCGGCGTCGCGTCGATGTAGCGCTTGGTGTCGTCGAAATGGTGCCCGGTCTCGGGATCGATGCCGCGGACGGCGCCGATCATCTCGGAGGCGAACAGGATGTTGTCGGCTGGAATGACCCGCGTCAGCAGATCGATCCCGGCCTGATGATAGACGCAGGTGTCGAAATAGACGTTCTTCAGCAGCTCGGACAGGGGGGGCCGCTTCATGTCCTGCGCCAGGCCGCGGTAGCGGCCCCAATGGTAGGGGATGGCGCCGCCACCGTGCGGGATGATGAACTTCAGGGTCGGGAAGTCCTTGAACAGGTCCGATGTGATGAACTGCATGAAGGCGGTGGTGTCGCCGTTGATGTAGTGCGCACCGGTGGTGTGGAAATGCGGGTTGCACGACATGCTGACATGGATCATCGCCGGCACGTCGAGCTCGACCATCTTCTCGTACAGCGGATACCAGGCGTGGTCGCTCAGCGGCGGTCCGTTCCAGTGTCCGCCCGACGGATCGGGGTTCAGATTGCAGCCGATGAACCCGAACTCATTGACGCACCGTTCCAGCTCGGCGACGCAGTTGGCGGGGGTGACACCCGGCGATTGCGGCAGCTGGCAGACACCGACGAAGTTCTGGGGGTAGAGGCTGCAGACGCGATGGATCAGCTCATTGCAGGCCTGCGACCATTCCAGGCTGATGGCTTCGTTGCCGATGTGGTGCCCCATGCCGGCGGCCCGCGGCGAGAAGATCGTGAGCTGCGTGCCGCGCTCGCGCTGCAGCTTGAGCTGGCCGGTCTCGATGCTTTCACGAATCTGGTCGTCGCTGATCCGCAGGGCCGTGCGGGCCGGGCCGTGCGCGCCGCTGGCGGCGGCGTCGACCTGCTGCTTGCGGAAGGCGTCCAGCTCGCGCGGCGCCGTCGTGTAGTGACCGTGGCAATCGATGATCATGTTCCACCTTGTCGAGCTGCGCTTTCAGGTCATCTAGAATTGCATTCAATTTTGAATACTATCAAGTGAACTTGCAAGGCTTTGGAGGAACCATGACGGACGAGATCGGATTGGCCAAGCAGTTTGGCCAGTCGCTGACGACGGGCGGCCGCGACCTGCCGGCGCTGCTGGCCGCGGACGCGACCTTCATGGCGCTCAACGTCACGTTGAGCGGCCGCGATGCGGTGCTGCAGCGGCTGACCGGCAAGGACACCGGTCATGTCTACAGGGAAGCGGCGTGGACGGATGCGGTCCGCCATGGTGAGGCGGTGCGGATCACGGCCAGGATGCCTGACTCGGCGCCGCAGGCCGGCTACATCCTGCTGCTGCGCTTCCGGGACGGGCTGGTCGCGGGCATCCAGCAGCAATCCATCCTGCCGGCGCGGCCGGCGCCGGCCACGGCGCTGCGCCTGACACCCGAGCTGAAGGCGCTGGTGAACGACGCCCTGGCGGCGCGGCATCCGATGCTCCTGGCTTACGTGGATGAAACCGGCCAGCCGGTGGTGTCGTTTCGCGGATCGACGCAGGTGTTCAGCGACGTGCAGCTTGCGATCTGGGTGCGTAACGATGGTGGCGGCCTGGTCCGGTCGATCGCGCGCAATCCCAAGGTCGCCCTGATGTATCGCGACGAGGACAAGAAGGCGACATACCAGTTCCAGGGCCGGGCCTGGGTCGCAGCCGGCGCGCGCGAGCGGCGGCAGGTCTATGAGGCGGCGCACAACGTCGAGCGCGACCACGACTTCGCCGAGCTGGGCGTCGCGGTGATCATCGATCTCGACCGGGTCGAAGGGTACGCCGGGCTGTCGCCCGCAGGACAGGTCGGCCGGGTGAACATGCGGCGCGAGGCAGCCGGGTAGAGGATCCGCGCCGCGCCCGTGCGCCATATGCCACAGCCCTATCCGTTTGGCGGGGAGTTTGTTCCTATCGGTGACGTTGTCGCGTAATCTGCTGCGGCATGGATCCCCGCGGGAGACGGGCTTTGGCACGCAGGCAGTTGAGACGACAGGGCGACGACGGCGCCGGCGGCAGCCGGTCCGCGCCGGTCGAGCGCACCGAGTTCAACCGGTCGGCGGCCCGCGGCCTCGATATCCTGACGGCCTTCACGGTCGGGGACCAGTTCCTGGGCAACGCCGAGATCGCGCATCGGACCGGCATCCCCAAGCCGACGGTTTCGCGGATCACCGCCACGCTGACCGAGCTCGGCTATCTCAACTATGACGACAGGATCGGCAAGTATGAGATCGGCCCCCGTGTGCTGGCGCTGAGCTATTCTTTGCTGTCGAAGCTGCAGGTCCACACCCATGCCCGCCCGTTCATGGAGGAGCTGGCGCGCGAATCGAACTGCGTCGTCGGCCTCAGCATCCTTGATGGCCTGAACGTCGTCTTCATCGAATCGGCGCTCGGCGACCACCCCCATGCAAGGCGCGCATCCGTCGGGTTCCGTGTGCCGATCGCCTTCACGGCGATGGGATGGTCCTGCATCGCGGCGATGAACCTGGCCGAGCGCGCCGAGACCTTGCGCAAGATCGAGGCGGCCTATCCGAAGCAGGCGGCCGAGATCCTGCGCAACATCCAGCAGGCGATCGCCGATGTCTGGAAGCATGGCTACTGCATATCCCTGGGCGCGTTGTCCCCGGGATCGAATGCCGTCGGCGTTCCTTACCTGCACCCCGACGGCCGGCACATCCTGGCCTTCAACATGACCGCGCCCGACAGCGTGCTCACCCGACGTGCCATCGAAACGAAATGGGGCCCTCGGCTGGTGCGCCTCGTGCAGCGCCTGAGCACCACCGTTGCCGGCCGTCCGCTTGCCGATGCGGACTCCGGCGCGGCGGCGGCAACCGGTGGCCGCGCGCCGGCGGCGCAACATGCAGCTTCGGATTGAGGCTGCGGTGTGAATTGACCGCCGACTGGTGCTAATATGCGCGTGCGGTGCGATGGACGGCTCTGATGAAGTCTCGTGAAGCGGTTCAAAACGGCGGCGCTGTCGAGCGGGTGCAGCGGGAGCTGCGGGGACGGATCGCGCGAGGGCTGCTGCTGCCGGGCGAACAGATCCGTCAGGAGGAGATGGCAGAGGAGTTCGGCGTCAGCCGGGTCCCATTGCGCGAGGCGCTCACGATCCTGGCCGACCAGGGGATGCTGGAGCATCACCACAATCGCGGCTACTTCGTCGCCAAGCGCGTGCCGGAGGAGCTTCACCAGCTCTTCTGCATGCTGGACCTGCTCGAGGGCGAGCTCGTCAAGGCCATGGACTGGCCGTCAAAGGACGAGATCAGCCAGCTTCGGGCGCTGAACCGCCAGATGGCAGCGCTCGCGGATCGGCCCGACTGGACCGACATGATCCCGCTCAACCGCCAGTTCCACTTCAAGGTGTTCGGGCTGACGCACTACCAGCTGATCCTGCGCGAAGTGGAGCGCTTGTGGTCGATGACTGACGTGTATATCGCCGGGAAGCTGGCGCTGCCCGAGGCACGCCATAGGACGATCCGCGAGCACGATCAGATCATCGCCGCACTGGTGGCGCGGGACCACAAGGCGGTGGCGGCCGCCGTCGAGCTGCATCGGGCGAACACCGCCACGCGCCCCGCGCCAACGGGGGCGATGACGTCCGGCCGCGCTGCGCGCCGGGTCAAGCCGGGAGTGCGAAAAGGACAGGTGGGCTGACGGGCCCGGCAGGCCAGCGCGGCGTGGCGCCGCGCTGGTGGTGCGCGCAATCAGCCGCGGCCGACCGCGCGGGGGCCGTTGGGCGTGGACGCGCGGCCGGCAAGGCCGTTGCGCACCTCGCGGGCCAGCCGCACCAGCCGTGGTCCCCATTCCTGCTCGAGGCGCTCGCGCGATACCTGGTAGATCGGCGCCGAGACGCCGAAGCCGAAGAACGTTTCGCCGTCCGGGCTGCGCAGCGGCGCGCCGACGCCGCACAGCTCGGGCACCCAGTCGGCCCAGGAGAGGCAGAAGCCGCGCTCGGCGATCTCCTTCTCGGCCTTGTCGATGTCCGCCTTGGTCTTGGTCCAGTCATCGCGCCAGCGGCGGCGGATCGAGTCGAGCAGGCGGCTCTTCTCCGGCTCGGGCAGCACGGCGAGATAGGCCCGCCCCATCGCCGTCGAGGCGATCGGCATGCGCGAGCCGACGTCGAAGGTGACGCCGACGGCGGATGGGCCGCGATGCGACTCCAGCCAGATCATCGAATGGCGGTCGCGGCCGCCCAGCGCCACCGAGCAGTTCAGCGCCTGAGCCATCTGCTGCATCGGCCCGCGCGCCACGTGGCGCACATCCATGTTGGCCAGCGAGGCGTAGCCCAGCGCCAGCACCGAGGGGCCCAGCTCGTACTTCCGGAAGCGGCGCATGTAGATCAGATAGCCCAGCTCTGTCAGCGTATGGGTGAGCCGCGCCACGGTGGGCTTGGGCAGGCCGGTGCGGGCGGCGATCTCCTGGTTGCCCAGCATGCCGTCACCGGCATGGAAGGCGCGCAGGATGTCCAGGCCACGGGCCAGCGCGGTCACGAACTGACGGTCCTTGCTGCCATCCTCTTCCAGAGCCGGTGTGTGCGCCGCGGGGGCGATCGCCTTGGGCATGCGCGCAACCGGGCTGGTGGGGGGAACAGGGACGGGGGCGCGTCGGGCGCCGACGATCTGCTGGCTCATGGGGTTTCCTACGGAACGTTGTTTCGCGAAGCGAGGGGTATCTGCCACGGTCATTGCGGCGGCGCAACATGTCAGGAATAATCTTCTGCTATGCACAAGCGTAAGGGGCGCAATATAATTGCTCTGTATGTGCAGATGAGAAATCACGCCGAATCCGCTGAAGTGGTTATGTATGCGACGCCACGCTTCCTTTCCGCGGGTGCGCTCGCTATGACCAGATCATTATGGTGACGCTGCTCATCACACACCCGGCATGCCTCCAGCATGACACCGGTCCAGGTCATCCGGAGCGGCCGGCGCGCCTGCAGGCGATCCTGGCGACGCTGGAGGGCGCGGAATTCGCTGCGTTGCAGCGTCAGGAGGCGCCGCTGGCCAGCGTCGAGGATCTGATGCTGGCGCACCCGGCGCGTCATGTTCAGTCCGTGCTCGATGCGATCCCGGCCGAAGGGCTGAACATGCTGGACGGCGACACGCTGGTGTCGCCCGGCAGTCGCGAGGCGGCGCTGCGTGCCGCCGGCGCCGTGCTCGCCGCGGTCGATGCCGTGATGGCCGGCACCGTTGCCAACGCCTTCTGCGCCGTGCGTCCGCCGGGCCACCACGCCGAGCCCGACCGCGCCATGGGCTTCTGCCTGTTCAACAATGTCGCGGTGGGCGCCCGCCATGCGATGCGGGCGCACGGCCTGTCGCGGGTGGCGATCGTCGATTTCGATGTGCACCACGGCAACGGCACCGAGACCCAGGCCCTGGCCGACCCGCGCCTGTTCTATGCCTCGACGCACCAGAGCCCGCTCTATCCGGGCACCGGCATGGGCAACGACCCGCGCCATCCCAACGTGGTCAACGTTCCGCTGCCGCCGCGCGCCGGCTCGGACGACTTCCGGGCCGCCATGAACGACGACGTGCTGCCGGCGTTGCGGGCGTTCAGGCCGGAGCTGGTGATCATCTCGGCCGGCTTTGACGCGCATCGTGACGATCCGCTGGCCGAGCTGCAGCTGGGCGAGGCCGACTACGCCTGGGTGACCGACGAGCTGCTGGGCGTCGCGAGGGACTGCGCCGGCGGCCGGCTCGTCTCGGCGCTTGAAGGCGGCTACAACCTGACGGCGCTGGCGCGCTCGACGGCGGCGCACGTCAAGGCCTTGATGGCAGCGTGATGTTGGTGGGAAGGAAGGCGCATGGCTGAGAGCAAGGACACGTTGCCGGCGGACGTCGCAGCCCTCTCGTTCGAGGACGCGCTGCGCGAGCTGGAGGCCATCGTGCAGCAGCTCGAGCGCGGACAGGTCAAGCTCGACGAGGCGATCGCCTGCTACGAGCGCGGTGCGCTGCTGAAACGGCATTGCGAGGCCCGTCTGGCCGAAGCGAAGGCCAAGGTGGAGAAGATCGTGCTCGTGGCGGGTGGTGGCGTTGCCACCGAGAGCGCCGGCATGGGCTGACGGGTGGGGCAGGCCGGTGGTGCGCACGGTTTTCGCACACAAGCGCCATCGCCTTGCCGCAGCTTGCCGCTATGCAAATACGGCAAGGGCAGTCCATTCTCCCGATCAGCCGACCCGAGCTGCAACACCGATGCCGTTGATCGATACGCCCGACATCCAATCCGCTCTCGACTTTACCGCGTTGACGGTGGAGCGGACGATGGATCGTCTGCTGCCGCGTGGCGACGACCCGGAAGCGAAGCTGTTCGAAGCGATGCGCTATTCGACGCTGGGGGGTGGCAGGCGGCTGCGCGCGTTCTTCGTGATGGCGAGCGCGACGCTGTTCGGGGTCTCGGCCCAGGCGGCGCAGCGCGTGGCGGCGGCAGTCGAGTTTGTCCATGCCTATTCGCTGATCCACGACGATCTGCCGGCGATGGACAACGACGATATACGGCGCGGCCAGCCGAGCTGCCACAAGCGTTTCGACGAGGCCACGGCGATCCTCGCCGGCGATGCGCTGCAGGCGCTGGCCTTCGAGGTGCTGGCGCACGAGGACACGCATGGCGATCCGGCGGTGCGGATCCAGCTGGTCGCCGGCCTGGCCCAGGCCATCGGTCCGCACGGCATGGTGGCGGGCCAGGTGGCCGACATCGAGGCGGCGGGCAAGAACCTCTCGATGGGGCAGGTCACACGCCTGCAGCGCCTGAAGACCGGTGCCTTGATTTCCTTCGCCTGCAGCGCCGGCGCGACCCTGGCCAAGGCGTCGGAGCCGGCGCGGCACGCGTTGGTCGCCTATGCCCACGACGTCGGGCTGGCGTTCCAGATCACCGATGATCTGCTCGATGTCGGCGGCACATGCGAGGAAACGGGCAAGACGTCCGGCAAGGATGTCATCACTGGCAAGGCGACATTCGTCTCATTGCTCGGCCTCGAGCGCGCCCGCGACCAGGCGTCGCTTTTGGCCGACCAGGCAGGTCGCCATCTTGACATGTTTGGCGACAAGGCTGAACTGTTGATACAAGCGGCGCGGTACGTCGTCGAGCGTCGGCGTTGATCGGCGCAACAAGAGGCAGCATGGCCAACCCCAACGACCCTATCCGTCCACCCACGCCGTTGCTTGACACGGTGACGGTGCCGGCCGAGCTCCGCCGGCTGCGGCCGGACCAGCTTCGTCAACTTGCCGACGAATTGCGGCAGGAGACGATTTCGGCCGTATCGGTCACCGGCGGCCATCTCGGCGCCGGGCTGGGGGTCGTCGAGCTGACCGTGGCGCTGCACTACGTCTTCAACACGCCCGACGATCGGCTGCTCTGGGATGTCGGCCATCAGGCTTATCCCCATAAGATCCTGACCGGCCGCCGTGACCGCATCCGCACGCTGCGCTCGGAAGGCGGACTGTCCGGCTTCACGCGTCGCAGCGAGAGCGAGTACGACGCCTTCGGCGCGGCGCATTCCTCGACATCGATCTCCGCCGGGCTCGGGATGGCCGTGGCGCGCGATCTCGACGGCAAGCGGCGCAACGTCGTGGCCGTGATCGGCGATGGCGCGCTGAGCGCCGGCATGGCCTACGAGGCGATGAACAACGCCGGCCATCTGCGCAGCCGACTGATCGTGATCCTCAACGACAACGACATGTCGATCGCGCCGCCGACGGGCGCGCTCTCGGCGCACCTGTCGCGCCTGATCTCGTCGCGGCCATATCTCTCGCTGCGCCAGCTCGGCAAGGCCTTTGCCGAGACGCTGCCGCGGCCGCTCGAGAACGCGGCCCGCCGCGCCGAGGAGTTCGCGCGCGGCTTCGTGCAGGGCGGCACCCTGTTCGAGGAGCTGGGCTTCTACTATGTCGGCCCGGTCGACGGCCACAACATCGACCACCTGCTGCCGGTGCTGCGCAACGCGCGCGACAGCGAGGTCGACATGCCGATCCTGATCCATGCCGTCACCCGCAAGGGCAAGGGCTATCCACCGGCCGAGGCCAGCGCCGACAAGTATCATGGCGTGGTCAAGTTCGACGTCATCACCGGCAAGCAGGCCAAGGCGGCGAGCAACGCGCCGAACTACCAGTCCGTCTTCGCCAAGGCGCTGATCAGCGAGGCCGAAGCCGACCCCAAGATCGTGGCGATCACGGCCGCGATGCCCAGCGGCACGGGACTCGACCTGTTCGCCAAGCGCTTCCCGCAGCGGTCCTTCGATGTCGGCATCGCCGAGCAGCATGCCGTGACCTTCGCCGCCGGCCTGACCTGCGAGGGCTACAAGCCGTTCGCGGCGATCTACTCGACGTTCCTGCAGCGGGCCTACGATCAGGTCGTCCACGACGTGGCGATCCAGAAGCTCCCGGTGCGCTTCGCGATGGACCGCGCCGGGCTGGTCGGCGCCGATGGCGCCACGCATGCCGGCAGCTACGACATCACCTATCTGTGCTGCCTGCCCGACTTTGTCGTGATGGCGGCGTCGGACGAGCTCGAGCTAATGCACATGGTGGCGACGTCGGCGGCGATCGACGACCGCCCCTCGGCCTTCCGCTACCCGCGCGGCGAGGGTGTCGGCATCGAGCTGCCGGCGAAGGGCACGCCGCTGGAGATCGGCAAGGGCCGCATCGTGCGCGAGGGCAGCAAGATCGCGCTCCTGAGCTTCGGGACGCGCCTGCAGGAGTGCCTGAAGGCGGCCGACGAGCTGGCTGCCAAGGGCCTGTCGACCACCGTGGCCGATGCGCGCTTTGCCAAGCCGCTGGACACGGCGCTGGTCGATCGGCTGGCGCGCGAGCACGAGGTGCTGATCACGATCGAGGAGGGCGCCATCGGCGGCTTCGCCGCCCAGGTGATGCAGCATCTGGCGACCGCGGGCGCCTTCGACCATGGCCTGAAGATCCGTCCGATGACCCTGCCGGACCGCTTCATCGACCATGCCGCGCCTGCCCGTCAGTATGAGTGGGCAGGGCTCAATGCCCGGCACATCGTGGCCACGGCGCTGCAGGCGCTGGGCAAGAGCACCGGCGTCGCCGACGCCCCGGCGCGGGCCTGACGGCAGCGCTCTTCCGCCGGGGTCTTTTCCTTACGTAGAAGACCTCGGAGCGGACACATCCGCGATTGAAGAACCGGCGTGCGGGTCATATCCGTACGCGCGGCACGCTTGCTCGCGATCGGCGCAGAACGCGCTGGTTGTGCCGGGCGCGAGCCGCTATGACAGCGCCCCCATGATTCTGAAGGAAGCGCGCGCCACTGTCGCCCTGGCATTGCCGATCGTCGGCACCCAGCTCGCGCAGATGGCGATCCACACCACCGACGTGCTGCTGCTGGCGCGGCTGTCGGAGCGCGCCCTGGCGGCGAGCGCGCTTGCCGTGTCGATCTACGGCTTCTTCATGGTCATGTGCATGGGGCTGGCGATGGGCACGCCGGCGCTGGCGGCGCAAGCGCTGGGTCGCGATCGTGCCGATCGCGAGAAGGTGCGGCGTGCCGTGCATGACGGCCTGATCGTGACCGGCATCGGATCGGCCGTGGCGATGGTGGCGCTGTGGTTCAGCGGCCCGCTGCTGCTGTGGTCCGGCCAGGCGCCGGAGCTGGTGGCGCAGACCGTGCCGTTCCTGCGCATCCTCAGCATCGGCTTCCTTTCGGTGATCTGGTTCGCCGTACTGCGCGGCTTCATCGCGGCGCTGGAGCGGCCGCGGCCGGCCATGGTGCTGATGGCGATCGCCGTGCTGCTCAACGCGGTGCTCAACTACGGCCTGGTCTTCGGCGCCCTGGGCCTGCCGCGCCTGGAGCTGCTCGGCGCCGCCATCGGCTCGAGCACGGTCAACATCGCGATCCTCGTGGCGCTCGGCCTCTACATCCGCTTCGACACCCAGTTCGCGGCCTACCGGCTGGCGCAGGGCTGGTGGCGCAGCACCGCGTCGCGCCTGATCCACTACAGCCGCGTCTCGGCGCCGATCGCGCTGACCTTCGGCTCCGAGGTCGGCCTGTTCTCGGCCGCCGCCCTGCTGATGGGCCGGCTGGGCGCCAGCGAGGTGGCGGCGCACCAGGTGGCGCTGCAGTGGGCTGCCATCACCTTCATGGTGCCGATGGGCATCGCGCAGGCGGCGACGGTGCGCGTCGGCCTGGCGGCCGGCGCCCACGACATGGCGGGCGTGCGCCGCGCCGGCTGGATCGCTATCGCCTTGGGTGTCGGCTTCATGGCCTGCGCCGGCCTGATGTTCTGGCTGGCGGGCGGCTGGCTGATCGCCGTGTTCGTGCCGTCGCCGGCCTCGCCGATTTACGCCCTGGCCGTGGCCTACCTGTCATGGGCGGCGCTGTTCCAGGTCGTCGACGGCGCCCAGGCCGTCGCCAATGGCAGCCTGCGCGGCCTGCACGATACCACCGTGCCGATGCTGCTGGCCGCCGGCGGCTACTGGCTCGCCGCCTTCCCGGCGGCGGTCTGGCTGGGCCTGTTCACGACGTGGAAGGGTGAAGGCGTCTGGGCCGGCCTCGCCTTCGGCCTGACCCTGGTCGCGGTCCTGCTGGTATGGCGCTTCGCCGCCCGCAGCGGCCGCCGCACCGTGCTCGCGCCGGCGCCGGCCTAGCGCAGCTCGACGCCGATCGTCTCCTTCAGCACCTCGAACAGGCGTGCCGGCCCGGCCCAGGTCATGGCGTCGTGCCAGACATTGGCGGCATCCGACAGGGCCGTGCCGAGCTGGCCGGGCGGCAGGTTCTGGGTCCAGCGCACCAGCCCGGCCGAGTTGAAGACGAACAGCAGGGCGACAGTGATGGCCATGACCGGTATGAACGCGCTCGCGCGCGATGGCCGCATGCCGGCTTCCAGGTCGTGCGTGCCCAGGCTTTCCATCGCAGCCTCCGTCAGAACTGGAAGTAGATGAAGGGGGCGGCGCCATCGCCGCCGACGGCTTCGATCAGCAGCAGGGCGACGCCGCAGGCCACGCCCACACCCCAGATGGGCAGGCGGTGGTAGAGGCGGTCGAGGCGCTGCAGGGTATCGTCGGGCGTGAACTGGATCGCCATGCCGAAGGCGATCAAGGCCAGCAGGAACAGGTTCAGCAGCTCCACCGGCTGGGACCAGTTCGCGAGCCCGCCCAGCAGCTCCATCGCGCGCGCCAGATCCTCGGCCCGGAAGAAGATCCAGCACAGGCAGACGAAGTGGAAGATCACCAGCACCGAGACCACGCGCGTCCATAGCGGCCGGCCGATGCGGGCAGCGGGATCATGCCCGCGGTAGATGAAGCGCTCCAGGGCCAGCACGCCGCCATGCAGGGCGCCCCACAGCACGAACTTCCAGGCGGCGCCGTGCCAGACGCCGCCCAGCACCATGGTCAGCAGCAGGTTGCGATAGGTCTTCACCGCGCCGCCGCGGTTGCCGCCCAGCGGGATGTAGAGATAGTCGCGCAGCCAGCTCGAGAGCGACATGTGCCAGCGGCGCCAGAAGTCCTGCAGCGACTCGGCGCGGTAGGGCTGGTTGAAGTTGCGCTGGAAGCGATAGCCGAGCAGGGCGGCGACGCCGATGGCGATGTCGCTGTAGGCGCTGAAGTCGCAGTAGATCTGGATCGCGTAGCCGTAGACGGCGAACAGCAGGTCGACGGCGCCGTAGTTCGACGGCGCCAGGAACACCGGGTCGACCAGCAGCACCGCCAGGTAGTTGGCGACGATCGCCTTCTTGAAGACGCCCCAGATGACCAGCATCACGCCCAGGCCGACGAACACCCGGTTGGGGTTGGGTGGCGTCTCGAGCTGCGGCAGGAAGCTGGCGGCGCGCACGATCGGCCCGGCCACCAGATGCGGGAAGAACGAGATGAAGAACATCACGTCGATCAGCGGCCGGCTGCGGTCGAGGTCGCGGCGGTGCAGGTCGACGATGTAGGAGATGCCCTGGAAGGTGAAGAACGAGATGCCGATCGGCAGCACGATCTCCAGGTACGGCAGCTCGCGCGCCATCGACAGCGAGCGCAGCAGGTCGTCGAGCGACTCGATGAACCAGCCATAGTATTTGAAGAAGCCCAGCAGCGCGAGGTTGGCCGCCACCGCCAGCCGCACCGTCCACAGGCCGGCGGCGGTGCCGCGCCAGCGGTCGATCAGGCGCCCGGCGGCGTAGTTCAGCAGCACGCTGGCGAACAGCAGGAACGCCAGCTTCCAGTTCCAGAAGGCATAGAAGAAGTAGCTCGCGGCGATGATCGCGAGCTTGTGCAGGACGTGCTGCCTGGCCCGCGCCAGGAGCCAGGCGGTGGGCCAGACCACGACGTAGAACAGCAGGAAGTTGAGCGTCGGGAAGATCATGCCCAAGCGCCCCGACTGTCATCCCGAGCGCAGCTTGCGTCATTCCGAGCGTAGCGAGGAATCTTGTGGCTGCGAGGCACGCTGCGCCCTCTCCGAAAGATCCCTCGCTGCGCTCGGGATGACAGTGTGTAGGACCCGCTCAACGGCCGCGGTAGCCGCGCATCAGGTTCTCGAACAGGGCGTCCGCCGACTGCCAGTAGCCGTCCTGCTTCATGTGCACGTGGTCGCGATGGCCAAGGTCCTGACGGGCCCACCGGTCGGCGCCGCAGGCGCCGCCCTGGACCGACGACCAGTCCCAGAAATAGACGTTGAGCTGGCGCGCGACCTGCTGCTGCGCGCGGCGCACGTAGTCGACCGCAGCGGGCGTGTGCCAGCGGCACAGGCCGCGATCGCCGCCCGCCAGCATGCTCGAGTAGTTGGCGGCCTCGGCGCGGGTCAGCGGCGCGCAGGGCCGCTCGCCCCTGATGCGCCCGCAATAGGACGGCAGGCGGTTGGCGTCGGGCGGCCCGACGACCACGATCGAGGCGCCGGGCGCGGCCTGGCGCAGCACCTGCAGGCGGCTGCGGAATTCGGCCGCGTAGTCGCCCAGCCGCTCCTGCGGCGCGAAGCCTTCGTTGGTGCCGAAGGCGAGGATGATCAGGGCCGGCCGCAGATGGCGCAGCTGCTCGGTCACGATCTGGAAGTTCCAGCGGTCGAGCAGCTTCACCTGCGCGCCGCTGAAGCCATGGCTGGTCAGCACCACGCCGGGACCGCGGCGGTAGACGGCCCAGTCGGCGATGTCGACGCTGCCGTTGCCGCGCGGCCGCAGCTCGACCGAGGTGGCGCCCGGCGAGTCGAAGCTGCGGCGCGCCAGGTCATAGACGCTGCCCTTGGTGTCGATCACCCCGGCGCTGCGGCCGTCGATGAACACGTCCAGCGACCCGCCGCCGGGCTGGCGCATGACCTCGACCTCGACCC
Organism: Vineibacter terrae; assembly: GCF_008039615.1. Lineage (GTDB taxonomy): Bacteria > Pseudomonadota > Alphaproteobacteria > Reyranellales > Reyranellaceae > Vineibacter > Vineibacter terrae. The sequence continues at coordinate 16,822 of NZ_VDUZ01000046.1, forward strand.
GGTCGAACAGGCGTCCTTCGCCGGCCATCAGCGACATGCTGTCGCTGGGCGAGCGGCCGCGCGTGACGAAGCCCGACAGGCCGTAGATGCCGGCATCGCCGTTGGCGCTGCTGTTGCTGCTCAGCACCTGCCACTGGCCGGACTGGCTGGCCTCGACCTGGTACGGACGGTAGTAGGGGAACGGCGAGCCCGGCGGCAGCATGCCGCGGCCGCCGTCGCCGAAGCGCTGCTGGAAGAGGTCGCGCAGGCGGCCGCTGAAATGATCATTGGCAGTGTGCGAATCACCGATCTGCACGATGGTGACGCGGTTTGTGCGCCGGGCCTGCAAATCGGCCAGCGCCTTGTGGAAATTGGCGAGCTGGCCGGGGTTGGGCGGATTGGCGGCGAGCTGCGGATCGCCGGCGGCGCTGTCCTCGGCGGCCGTCTGGCCGATGCAGGCGGCCGTCACAAGGGCGAGGACGCCGGCGAGCGCGAGCGCGGCGGCGGTGCGAAGAGGGGGCATGGCAACTCTTGTGACGCGTTTCGTAGGCCGGGGAGGGGGCCCCGGCGACGTGCATTATCGCGGCAGAAGACGGAATTTGGGAGAGGCTTCGCGCAATTGGCTGAGGACCGATTCGGCGATCAGCTCGTAGCCCGGCGGTGTGAAATGCACGCCGTCGTTATCGCGCATCAGGCGCACCTTGCCCGAGAGGTCCTTGAAATAGGCCTGGTAGGCGCCGCTGGCATCGGCGGTCAAGGACCAGGTCTCGACCGTGTGCACCCAGGGCCGGTCGGCCGCCGCCTTGAGCACCAGGTCGTTGATCAGCTTGGCGTCACGCGCGGCGGCGTCGTCGCGCATCACCGGCAGCAGGATCCAGAACACGGGCACGTCGCGGCCCTTGAGGTGGTCCATGAAGGCGGCGGCGCGATCGCCGTAGAAGTCGCGCCACGGCGGCGTGGCGAAGAGGGCCTTGGACTTGCCGTCGACGAAGAAGCTGCGCCGGTCGTTGGCGCCCACCATCATGATCAGGGCATCGGCCGGCGTCGGCTTGAAGCCGTCGTCGATCTGCTCGATCAGGCCCTCGGTGGTGAATCCGGTCGAGTTCTTGGCGTTGCGCCGGATGGCGTAGCGCTTGTCGCGCACCAGCTTGCGGTAGATCGCGCCCCAGATGCCGTCCGCCAGCGAATCGCCGGTGACCGTGACCGCCAGCTTGTCCGGCACCGGCGGCTGCTCGGCCGTCTTGTTGCGCGGCAGGAAAGGCGAGGGGAACAGCGGCACGGCGCCGTGCGCCAGCACGATGTCGCCGGCCGGCTGCTGCGCCTGCGCGCCCATGCCCGGCCAGAGGAACAGAACGGCCAGAAGAAGAGAGATCCGGATCATCATGGGGCTGGAAAGTAAAGCGGTGTCACATTACACGGCCTGGCAAGAAGAATACGTCATCGGACGCTCTTCTCAAATAGAAATGTGAGCTTTTATTCATTTTTGTCCGCAGCTCCGATCCTGCCGGCCGACTGCGGCCTTTTTGGGGGCTGGCCTTTCGCGGTGCGGGACCCTATCGATGGCCGGGCCCGGCGTCGAGACCGGTGCGACATCGTCGTCACCTCGTGTACAGAACGTGAATGCCCCAGGACCGACCCTCCCGCACCAAGCCGCCGGCCAAGGTCAGGGCCGATATCGCCCTGGTCGAGCGCGGGCTGGCCGAGTCGCGCGCCGCGGCGCAGCGGCTGGTCATGGCCGGCCTGGTCTTTGCCGGCGCGCAGCGTATCGACAAGCCGGGCACGGCGGTGGCTGCCGACACGCCGCTGGAGGTGCGCGGCCAGCCGCATCCCTATGTCTCCCGCGGCGGGCTGAAGCTGGCGCGTGGGCTTGAGGCCTTCGCGATCCCGGTGGCGGGCCGCATCGGGCTCGATGTCGGCGCCTCGACCGGCGGCTTCACCGACGTGCTGCTGCAGCAGGGCGCCGCCAAGGTCTATGCGGTCGATGTCGGCCATGGCCAGCTGGCATGGAAGCTGCGCCAGGATCCGCGCGTGGTGGTGCTGGAGCGCACCAACATCCGCGACGTCACCGCGGCGCAGGTGCCTGACGCGGTCGACCTGATCGTGAGCGACGTGAGCTTCATCGGCCTGCGCACGGCGCTGCCCGCCGCCCTGGCGCGCGCGGCGGCGGGGGCGCACCTGGTGGCCCTGATCAAGCCGCAGTTCGAGGTCGGCAAGGGCCGGGTCGGCAAGGGCGGCATCGTGCGCGACCCGGCGCTGCACCAGGAGGTCTGCACCACCATAAGCGACTGGCTGGCGGCCCAGCCCGGCTGGCGCGTGCTGGGCATCGCCGACAGCCCCATCGAGGGGGCCGACGGCAACCGCGAGTTCCTGATCGCGGGATGGCTCTGCGGCTGCCGGTCGAAAAATTGATCGAAGCCTTGCGCCAAAAATACCAGAAATACCAAAAATTGAATTCGATATCGTTTTCAGCGGCTTAGGAGCGTCTGAACCTGGGCCAGAAACTGGCCGGAAATGACCAGAAAATCGGATTGAGCCGCCGCCCGTGGCTGGCGCAGGACGGGCTACAGGCCCTGGGTGCAAACGCCAGCCATGCGTGGCCCCAGCCGGACGGCAGAGAAAAGGGGGAGTCTGCATGCAGCCTCCTGCGCGAATGATTTCTCTTTGTTGGCGATGCGAGAATAATAACTATTGGACCGCAAAAAGTCAAGCAAAATGGGCTCAGGAGCAAGAGTCAGATGATTGCGCTCGAGGTCTGGCGCCTGGAATCACTGGTCGCTGATACATCCGTCATCCCGAGCGTAGCGAGGGATCTCCTGCGCGGGACGCACGGTGCGTCATTCGCGGGAGATCCCTCGCTGCGCTCGGGATGACAGTCGCGACTCACCTTTCATCGATAGCCGGTGCTAGATGGCGCTGAAGAAGCTGGATTCCTCGGCGGCCATCGTCGGGATGAGAAGAGTCCGATCGAGGAACAGGTTTCTTATCTCGCAACTGGTTTCCGCGACGAGAAGGCAGCCATGGCAGGCGGCGCCGTGTGTGGCCCGATCGCCGCTCTTGTCGTCGGGCTCATGGTCGGCGCACACAGGATCGTTGGAGCAGATCCTCAGCCGGTCCAGCGCATTGTGGAGGATCGAGGCGATCCGCGGCGCTGCTGCCACGAGGCCACCCAGCGTCCCCTGCGCGCCGGCGCTCGCGGTGTAGATCAGGATGCCGCAATGCTCGGCATCGCCTCCGGCTCTCGAGCTGCCCAGCGCATAGACGCGCTCCTTCAACGAGCTTGCCGGATAGCCGCAATCCAGGCAGATCTCGGCCATCAGCGCGTGCGAGATGCTGTGCAGCAGCACGTACGGCGTGCCCGGGTATTGAGGCGCGTTGCGCGAGAAGCGCCTTTGCCAGTGGCCATACCCGGCAAGGAGCTTCTGATGGCGAGGCCGGGTCTGTTCCCGCTCCAGCCACCGCGCGATCGCGGACTCGTCGAAGTGGATGAAGATGCCTTCCCCGAACTGCTCGATCGCCGGCAGCCAGTCGGCGTCCCGCGAGATCGGGGCACCGCGAACCGCAAGCTGGATATCCTCGATGTCGCCGTCGGCGCTTGTCGGTGCCGCCTCGAAGCGCGTGAAGCCATACAGGCAGGACACTTCCCGCAGCCGATGGACGGCGACGACGTTCCTGATCGCGCTCAGGTCGATGCGTGCGTCCGGGTCGGCCCAGGCGTCGCGCGGCAGTGTCTGGGCGTAGAGCTTCGCCGTGGGATGGTTGTGCCCGATCTCCGGCCGGCCGCTCGCGAAGACGGTGAACTCCGACAGCTTGGGCGAGCGCCTTGCGTCGATCCGGGCGCCGTCGCGAATCCGCTGAAGGCGATCGAAGATATCGCCATCGGCGTAGGGGCCGAGCGATGCGGAGACCTTCGGGTTGAACCGTTTCGCCTGCGCGACGTCACCGACGGATTGAACGCCCGCCAGGTCGGCAGAGAGCTCCTCGACCAGCCGGGTGAGCTCGTCGTCCTCGGTCGGCAGCGATATGACGGTATAGACCTGCGGGAAATGGGTGTTTGTCGCGGTGCGCGTCAGCAGCTTCAGCTTGTCGCCGCAGCCATCGGGATCGCGATCGAGCAGCCATGGCCGCTCGCCACGGCACTTGCCCAGGCGGCCGGGCAGGAACGCGTCCCGAAGCGAGAGGCGGCTGCCACAGCCGCACACGATGCTCGTGGCGGCCGGGTCGGCGCTGGTGCCTTCCTCCTCCACCCACATCGGCTCCTGGCAAGGCGTGGAACCGTGGACCACCCAGCGCCAGTCGATGTCCTGCAGGTGTCCTTTCTCGCAGGCGGCGACGAAGCGGATCGGCGTGACCTCGCTCTTGCGCCCGTCGTCGAAGACGAACCGCCGGCGGCCCCTGGTATCCAGGTCCTGCCAGCGCACCAGTCGCCGCCGACGCGTCGCCTTGCCGCTCGTGGTTCCGGTCTCGACCTGCTCGCAGACGAACCAGGTCGGAAACACGGGCGCCGTGACGCCCCGGGGCATGCGCTCGGCGCCATTCGCCGAGACCGGCGGGGTGCGCAGCGACAGGCGCGTCCCCGGCGCCAGGCGTCCCTGGTCGGCCAGGAGCTGCTCCAGCCGGGTCGTGAGGCGGGGCTCGGCGATGGTCGTGAAGGCGTTGCCCTGCATATCCCAATGCTCAAGGCCGCCGACGACGACCGATCGCGTCGGCAGGTCGACCATCGCGCCCGGCCCGAAGGTCGAGATCACCTGGCTCAGCCGCTGGGCGTTCTTCGTCATGCCAAGTCCTCGGCGTGCGCGATGGTGTTGCCGTATGGATCCCTGACCTTCAGTGTCACGCTCGGCTCGACGTCGCGCATGGATCGGCCGGCGACGAAGTGCCTGTGGGGCTCGGCCAGGTTCGCGATCTCCGGCTCCAGCGGCATATGCAGCAGGCGATGGGGGCTCTTCCTTCTGGCATAGGCGAAGACGTTGCCGCCAGCCGCCTGCTCATCCGCCGTGCGGATCCAGGCGTCGAGCAGATCGTCGATCAGGGCGGCGAGGGCAGAGCGGCCGCCCGCGACCATCGGCTCCGGTGCCCGGGCGACGATGGCGTCACGCACGGCGGCGCGTGTGCCGATCTGGTCCTTCAATTGAGCCACCGCGGCCTCGGGCGTCAGGGCCGCATCGACATGGCGTGCCGCGGCGACCACGACGGCTGCCAGTGCGCGGTCCAGCGCCCGCGCCGCCCATGGCGTCACGCTGGTGGCTTCGACCGCGCGATAGAAGGTGCGGTGGAATTGCGCGAACTGCTCGAAGTGCATCCGGTCGCGCGGCTTGTGCAGGTTCAGCACGGCGACGACGAGGCCGGGCCGCCGATGATCGCGGCCGACGCGGCTGGTCGCCTGGATGTACTCCGCCGCCGTCTTCGGCTGCCCCTGGACGACCATGAGCCCGAGCCGCGTGATATCGAGCCCGACCGAGATCATGTTGGTGGCGAGCGCGACATCGATGGTGTCGGCGTCTCCGCCGAAGACCGCTTCCAGCCGCTGCTTGGCCTTGGCCACCTCGTCGGTGGAGACACGCGAGGTAAGCTCCATCGGTTCCCTGATGCTGCGATCGGCGAACGGGCTGTCCGCCGGCTGCACGCGTCGGCGCTGTGTGCCGTAGCGCGCGGCGCGATCGCGCACCTCGTCCTCGACGATCCGGCGCGCGCCGCCCAGCTCCCGCAGCGCGTTGAAGTAGCACAGGGCCGTCATGTAGGGATCGGCTGGGCTGCTGCCTTGTGCCTCCGCCGGCGCGTGTGCTTCGTATGCTGCCTGCGCCGCCGCAACCAGCGTCGTCAACGCACGCAGGAACACGAGCTTCGGGCCGCGGCCCTGCGCGGCGATGCCCAGATAGAGCCGGGCCGGGTCCCGGGATGCCGGCACCGTGCGCGCGAAGAAGCTGTCGGTGCGGTCGATGCCCGGCGGCGGAAAGATGCTGGTCGTCGGGCGATCGAAGAGGGCGCGAATCTGATCGGCTGCCCGGCGCACGGTCGCCGTCGATGCAACGATCTTGGGGCGGACCGGCTTGTCGCCCCCTGGCCGGGATGCAAGCTGGTCGATGGCCGCCTCATACAGTCCTGCCACAGTGCCGAGCGGGCCTGCGATCAGGTGCAGCTCATCCTGGATGATCAGATCCGGCGGATCGAGGGAGAAGCCGTTGGCGAGCGTCTGACCCTCGCCCGGCTCGGCCGCGCCGTAGAAGCCGACACCATCCTGGAAACGATCGACATGGCCGAAGAAGGCGCCCGTCTCGCCGACCCAAGGCAGGCTCGCGAACTTGTCGACGGTGGCGATCAGGAACGCGGGAAGACGCCGGTAGATCGGTTCATCGACCGTGAGCACGGGCAGGGGCCGGTTGCGGCTGAAGTCGCAGGCCGTATTGACGCAGCGGATTTCAAGATTCCGGGGCGTGTGCTCGTTGGGAATACAGGCGAAGGAAGAAGCCGTAAAGGGCGTGCCGCACCAAGGACACGCCTTGAGCGGCGCCGGCGCGCGCTTGTCGCGTCCGTTACGATAGCGCCGCACGCGGCCGACAGCCGTCGCCTCATTGGAGTCGCCCCGACCGCCCAGACGATTTGGAGAGGCGTCGGAACCAACCCACAGGCCGATCTCGATGTACCAGTCGCCGAGCAGCCGCCGTCCCTTGTCATCGATGTTGGCAGGATCAGTGCGCATGAGCTCGAGCGCGCAGACAACGCCGGCGGCGCGCGCGAGCTGGTCCAGGGTGAGCAGGCGCAGGGTGTAGCGCATGATGACGGCGACACCGGCGCCAAGCACGCCGGGCCCCATCAGCCGGCGGTACGCGATCACGAAGGCGGCGAGTCCGAGATAGGCTTCCGTCTTGCCACCGCCGGTCGGGAAGAAGAGCAGGTCGGCGGTCTCGCGATCGGCGTGGCGGCGATCGGCCAGGCCCGCCAGGTTGAGCAGGATGAAGGCGAGCTGGAACGGCCGCCATTGCGGTGCGTCCATGGCGTCGGGGTTGCCCTTCGCGCCAGCGGTGCGCCGCCGCGCCGCCCGCGCCACCGCCAGGTTCATGAAACGGAATGCCATGCGCGCCCGGGCGTCGCGGGCCAGGACGGCAATGCCGTCCGCGATCCGGCCCTTCGCGGCGTTCATGTAGGCGATCAGGCGTTCACCAGTCTCGCGTCGGCGGACGGGTAACCGCTGCAGCTTGCCGTGCTCCGCGTCGATCCAGAGCCCGTATAGCGCAGGCAGATCGCTCAGGGCGTCACCCAGCGCCTTGCCGTCTCCCTCGGCCAACGCTGCAAGCGTCTCCATGCCGAACGTGACACGCGCCTTGAGATCGGCGTCTTCGTTCGGTGCGACGCGTTCAACTTCCGCCGATGGCAGGGGATCGGTCCACACGTGCGTGACGATCCCGGCCGCGTCGGCTGCGCTGTCCCAGCCGGCGGCGGCGTTGCGGCCGATCGCCCATTCGCGCACGTCGCGATAGTGCAGATCGGCGATCCGCACATCCCAGTCCCGTGCGCCATAGCCGGACAGGTCATGGCGCGGCCGGAAACCGGATTCGCAGACGAGCCCGAGCCGTGCCTGGAACGCGTAGCTCACGTCGGCATAGTAGCGATGCACCTTCGCCCGCCGGTTGACGAGAAATACGGTCAGCGCCCGCACGCGCTCCGTTCTGCCGTCCGGCGTCGCGTAGCTGAAGAGGCGCGCGTGCGTTTCCAGGACCAGGCCACCGCCTCGGACCTGTTCGGCGGCGCTTTCCGGCACGACGCTGGGTGCGTTGCGGCCGTCGTGAACCCGGAGGCGGACGCGCTGCTCCCTGGGCGCGCGAACCCAGTCGACCACGGGGCGCTCGATGCGTTCCGGCTTGCTCTCCTCGACGGACTCCTCCGGCTCGGGCAGGAGGATGGCCTCAGGCAGCGGCGGTTCAGTCCTGTAATCTCCCCACGACACACGGGCCTCGACCTCGGTGACATCGGGATCGAGCAGCACCGTCAGTCCGATGGACGAGGGCAGGAAGCGTCGCCGCGTGTTCGGGGTTTCAGGCTCGTCGGCATCGCCGGCCGCGCCGCCGGCACCATCGGTGTCCGGTTCCTCGACGTCGATCTCCATCTCCTCTTGCGCCGAGGGATCGTCGTCGGGCGCTCCGTCGAGGCCCATCGGATCATCCGCCGGCGCGAGAAAGCCGGTCAGGTACCAGCGCGAGGGGCTCTCATTCAGCCGCTCGGTCGCAAGATCGGAGTCCTGCGGGCCCGGGCCGATCAGATCGCGGCGAAACAGGTCGACGATGCCGGCGCGGATCTCGACTGATTGGGTCATGGTCTTTTCGATCCTTCCGACACGACAAGCGCGCCGAGTGTCTGGCTCAGCCACTTCGCCGTGTAGGCTGGCGGGAGCGCAATCTTGGGCCGAAACCCGGCGGCATCCAGCAGCGTCTCCAGGGCGACGAGGCGCTCGCGAAAACCCAGCCGCACGCCGAAGCGCAGGCTGGCCTTGTCGGGCCCGCACAGCACCCAGCGATCGCTGCGGGTCAGCGCATGCGCCCATAGGGACCGTTCGCCGACGTCGAGAGGGATGTCAGGCGCCTGGACCGCCACCACGGCAAGTTCTGCATCGCTGACCGGATGGACCGCGGCCAGCGATGCACGCAGCACGGCGGCATCGATCTGGCGCTCCGGCCGCCGCCGCTGAAAGCCTGTCTGTGTTTCGGTCACGCAATCCTCGACAGTCTCCACCCTGTAGCCGCCGGCCAGCGCACCCCAGGCCCCGGCGCGGAACGCCTCCAGGATCACGTTGGTATCGACGAGAACGGGCCCGCGATGACGCGCCACGGGGCCCTCACAGCTCGATCGGGGACTTCACCCCATGCGTCATGAACAGGTCCGCAAGATCGTCGAGGGTCATATCCAGCAGGCCTGCGGCACGCCGCGCCGAGACGCGGCCCTCATCGATGGCAAGCGCAAGCACCTCCATGAAGGATCGCGAGAAGAGGGGCGGCGGAACCGAACCGGCCGGCGCGCGCGCCATCCGAAGGGCGCTGTCGGGAATCGCGCGTGCCCTGGCAGGCTTCAGCCGGTCGAGCGCGACAAGGCGCCATTTCAGCGCCGAGGCCGTGACGTGCAGGTCGGCGGCCACGGATTTCAGGCGCGCGATCAGTGCTTTGTCGCCCTCCGGCCAGCCGCCGAACCGCTCAAGCACCGGCGCCGGCATCAGCACCGCCGAGGCAAAGCTGTTGGCAAGCTGCTCCACGCGGTTGCCGCCGGTCTCCCGGGCTTCCTCGGCGTGCTCCGGCGGCATCACATCCCAGGTGAGGATGTGGAACAGCTCGTGGGCGAGGTCGAAATGCCGGCGGCCGGCGACCTCGTGCCGGTTGATCAGCACCACGTCCAGCTCGGGCAGGCGGCAGGCCGCGCCCGATATGCCCTGGAACGCGTCGACCATCAGCACCAGGATGCCGAGCTCGCGCTCCATGACGTCCGCCAAGCGCAGCGCCGGCACGTCGCCAAGATCGAATTCGGCTGCGAAGCGCTCGCCCGCCGCCATGGCGTCCTCGAACGGGTGGTGGCGCGTAATCCCGAGCGCCCGGCGCAGCAGCGGTGCCGCACGCCCGACCTGCGGCGCGATCGCGCGGAAGGCGGCCACCCAGCGCCCGGCGCTGCGCTCATAGGCGCTCAGGCGCTCCGCTCCGACGCCGGTCTGTCGCCACGAAAACCGGCCTTCGCCCACCAGGAGGAAGGGATCGGTGAAAAAGTCGAGCGGGGCCTTGAGCTTCTCGACGGCCACGAGAAGCTCTTCCGCCGAGACGCGCCGTTCGCCCGTCTCGATCGCCGATACCGTCTGGCGGTCCTTGAAGCCGAAAAGGGCGGCGACGTCGTCCTGCGACAGGCCGCGCTCCTCGCGCAGCGCCTTGATCCGCGTGCCGATCAGGTTGGGGGTCATGTCTGAGCCTCTCGCGTCTATATAATCTTGCAAACAGACACTTGCAAGATTTTCTTGCGCGCGGTTTGTGGGCGCCAGGAAAGGCTGTTTGCGGGGACGCGATCAGGGCTTGGGCTTTTCCGTCTCCTCGTTGTAGTTGCCGACGACCCAGATGAAGCTTTGCACATCGATCCGATCGCGCGGCAGGCCTCAACCAGGAAGGCGCCCGAGCCCATGGCCGGGTCGCACACCTTCAGCTCCAGAATCTGCTTCGGGGTTGCGTCCGGCCCCAGGCGTGCAAAAGCCGGCTCCAGCGCGTGCTTCACGATCGGTGCCGTCAGGCTGCGCGGCGTGTAGTGGCTGCCGGTGCGCCGGCGCTCGTCCGTCGGCTGCAGGATGGGCGTGCCGGCGGGCGCGGTTTCATGGCGCGGCGAGCCGCGCTGGTCGACGATGCCGTCGAGCGCGGCCGCGAGGTCATCTACCGTCCCGGCGCTCTCGACCGGTTTGGCTTGGCTCGCTGTCAGCGAGCGCCCGGCAGTCTCCTTCAGGTGCTTGATCCGGTCCTTGCCCTTCTTCGCCCGTAGATCATCGAGGTCGACGAAGACCGGCGTGCGGTTGTTCTTGCCGGCCCGGATCGCCAGAACCCGGCCGGGCGCGGCCTCGACCGTGAAGCCCATCACCGTCTCGTAGACGGAGCCGATCTGCTCGACATCCAGCGTCCGGTATGAGAGGCGCACGCGCTCGGCGCCGCGCAGCTTCACGGTCATCAGCCCTTCGAGGATGCGCAGCAGGCAGCCGTCCGAGACGTTCAGGATGCGGGCCGGCGCGTCCCGGGTTGTGCGGCCTTCCAGGAAGGGGAATGCGTCGGGATCGAACAGCTTGCCGCCGCGTGCGCGGACGAAGCCGCTAGCGTGGCCCTGATGGATCAGCCGGAACAGGGCCAGCAGCCGGCCCCAGCCGCCGCGACGTTCGTCCATGGTGTCGGGGTTGAGCGCGGCATCCTCCGCCAGCCGGGCATAGAGGCCGCGCACCGAATAGCTGGTCTCGTAGATCTCCCGCGCCCTGCCATCGGATCGCGACGGCAGCAGATCGCGGTCCTCGGCATAAAGGATGAAGACCAGACGCATCAGGACCGTGAGCAGGCCCTCGTAGAGGTGATCGGGTCGGGTTGCCGCCAGCTCGTCCATGCCGGGCCGCTCGGCGTCGTTGAGGCCGCGCAGCAGCTCATGGAAGGCGCCCAGCACCTGTTCCGCCAGCGCCGTCGATACCGAAGCCTGAGCGTCGCGGCTGCGCTTGAGCAGGGCCGGCAGGCGGCGGTCGTCGGCGTCGGAGAACAGGCGGAAGGAATCAAGCAGCAGCTTCAGGCCGCCCAGCATCGGGCGCCCGGCGACCGTGCCCAACGGCCTGAGCGGAAAGGTTACATAGCCCGAGGTCTCGCCGCGCGGCGCATAGATCAGCCTGATGGCCCTGTCCGTCACCATCAGGCCGGCGAACACGCCAGTGTCGCGCAACAGCCGCTCGAAGCGCTGATGCGGCGTCGCCTCCCAGCCATTGAGCGCGCCACGCGCATCCGGGTCGACGCCCACCGCCTCGATCCGCACCAGGAGCTGCCAGCGCTGCTCGCCGCCACCGAGCTCGGCGACAGCCCAGGTCGGCTTTAACGTGGTGTCGTGCTCGGGAAGGGAGACGAAGAACTCGGCGGGAATGGCCGGCCCGCCCGGCGCGCCGGCAACATGGGGCGCCACCCAGCCCAGCACCTGGGTCGCGAATTGCCACGGGTCGGGCAATGCCGGCTTGGAGGTGTCCGGATCGAGAAGCTCGGCGACCGCGCCGGTATCGATGGGCGTCTGCCGCAGCGGCGACAGGCCGAGCTCCTTGAGCAGGCCGGGCGCGGCGACAAGCCCGACCGGCTGGACATGATCGAGCCATTCGAGGTCAGGATCGCGATTCATGTCGAGGGGCATGGCGATTATCCCGAAGCCGGCCAGAGATAGACGAGCCCGACCGGCTCCAGGCGATGGGCGCGCACCTTGTATGAGTCGCGCAGACGCCGCGGCTCGTCGCGCAGCTCGCGGTCCAGGCGGCCCAGGCGTGCCTCCCAATGCCGCCGGTCCGCCTCGCGCTCGCGCCGCTCTTCCGGCACGAGATCGAGGGCGTACTGATCCGGATCGAAGTCCTTGGCGGCCTTGGCGATCCGCGATCGCTGCCGTTCGAGGAGATCGGACAGGGATCGCGCCTCATCCTCGCCACGCTTGGAGAGCTGGGCGCCGACGGCCGTGAGCCGCTCGGCGGCAATCCGCTCGAGCGTGGGGACAAGGTCGGCAATATCCCGGACAACGAGGGCCTGGATGCGCGCGACAGCGGCGCCCGGCGCTTCCCGGGCCTCGCGCAGCGCGTCTTCAAGCTGATTCAGGGTCTTTTCCTCGCCACTGTCGCCCAACGGTCGCAGCGGCTTGCGGTCACGCTCCGCCTCCGACCAGACCGCGGCGACGGGGATCACCTCCTCATGCAGGCGTGCGGCGCCGGCGCCGTAGACGGCGAGGCGGCCCATCAGCACGACACGCGGCTGCGCTCCCGGCCCGACGATGACAGACACGCGCGATAGTTTCGACTGGAAGCCCTGACTCAGGAACCGTGACAGCAGCCGCCGGATGAGCCGGTGCTCGAGGTGCACTTGCACCACATCGGTGGCATCACGGCCATCGGCCAGGACCGGTGGCTCGAAGGCGATCGCGCGCAGGGGCGCATCGCGTCGCCAGTCGCCGAGGCGCTCGCCCCGCTTGCGTGGACGGACCCGCAGGTCATCGAAAGTGTCACCCCAGCCGGCATCCCTGGCAAAAGCGGGATGGGCAGGGTCGAGCCGCCAAGTCTCGATCTTGCCCACCGGGTCACCTCGTGCGCTGTCGAGGGCGAGCCCCACGCGCGACAGGGCAGCCGCGGCGACGCGCTGCAGGTCGTCCGGATCGACGCCGACCCGCTCGCGCGAGCGTTCGAGCGCGCGCCGCAAATCGTCTTGCTCCTTCAGCAGCCGTTCGTGCCGGGCGCGCTCCTCGTCATCCATCTCGGCGCGGGCACGCGCCAGGCGCTCCGCATCGTTCTCTTGAGATATCGCGCGCGCGATCGCCGCGCCCTGGCCACGGCCGATCCCGCCCTCGGCCAGGCGCCTCGCGATGCGATCCTCGATCACCTTGCCGGCGGATCCGAGCTGCTCGCGGATGGTTTCCGTTTTGCGCACCAGCGCTTCCAGCACGATGTCGGCTTCGCGCTGCTCGTAATGGAAATAGCGGCAGAAGACCTGCTTCGCAGGCTGGAGCTTGCGGTCGATACGGCCGTTGCGCTGCTCAAGGCGCGAGGGATTCCACGGCAGGTCCAGATGCACGAGGTCGGCGCACCAGGCCTGGAGATTGATGCCTTCCCGCGCCGCGTCCGTGCAGATCAGGATGCGCAGAGGCTCGATGTCGGGGTCGGCATTGAAGGCGCGCTTGACCTCCTCGCGCCGGTCCGGTCCGGTCGCGCCGGTGAAGACGCCGATGCGATCGTCGGCGCGGTCGGTATCGGCCAGGGCCTCGCGCAGGCGGCGCTCCAGCCAGCGCCGCGTATCCTCGTATTCGGTGAAAACGATGAGGCGTCGACGGTTCCATGCCGATCCGGCCAGCAGGTTCGCCTTGATCCAGGCCACCAGCCAATCCACCCGGGCATCCGGTCGGGAGGCGTGCCGCTCGGCCAGCGCCAGCATCGCCTCGACAGCAGCCAACTCGGCGCGCAGGTCATCCGCGGCCGCATCGGCAACGCCCAGCGCCGTGGCCGCTTCGGCTGTCGCGTCGTCGTCGGCGTCGATGGCGGTCTCGGCAATCTGATCCTCCAGGCCGAGCTCGGCGCTGTCGTCGCTGGTCGGCCCTTCCACGAAGGCCTGCGCCGCAGCCGCAACCCGGGCAGCGTTCTCGCCTTCGATCACCCGTAGCAAGGTGGCGCGGTGAACTTTCAAGGTCCGCGCGAATGCCGCGACGGATGAGAGAAGCCGCTGCTGAAGCCCGACAAAGGCAAGCTTTGCCATCGAAGCCTTGTGAGCGGGCAGGCCGGCGATGCGCTTCATGCGCAGCACGCCATAATCGGCGAGCCGGCGCGCGAGATCCAGCTCGGGGGCATCCTCGGGCAGGCCGGCTATCGGGATCGGCTCGACGATCCGCTCGGGAAAGGCCTCGCCGAGACGCCGCAGATCCGCCTTCAGGCGCCGCACCATGACGGGCTCGAGGTCGCGCGGCCGAACCTCGACGCCGCGGGTGAAGCGCTGCGGGTCGAGCATCTCCAGCAGGGCCGAGAAGCTGTTGGAATGACCGTTGTGCGGAGTCGCCGTCAGGAAGAGGCGATGCTCGAAGCGCTCGGCAAGCTCCCGCACCGCCTTGGTGAGCTGGCTGGAGACGGCGTAGCGCACCCCCGCGGAGGGTGCCGCGTGGTGGGCCTCGTCGAGAATGAACAGGGCCCGGGCGCGAAACTCGCCCAGCGCATCGCGCAGCCCGGCAGCGTAGACCTCGTCGGCCAGCAGGCGGTGCGAGACGATGAACCGGGACCCGGTCGCCCACGGGTTCACCGAGAAGCCGCGCAGACGGCGCAGCTCGCCGATGCGTTCCCTGTCGATGATGTCGAACGACAGGCCGAACTTGGCTTCGAGCTCATCCCGCCACTGGACCGTCATCGATGGCGGAGCGGCGATGACAATGAAATCGATGCGCCGCCGCAGCAGCAGCTCGCGCGCGACGAGCCCGGCCTCGATCGTCTTGCCAAGGCCGACATCATCGGCGATCAGCAAGTTGACCCGCGGCAGCCGCAATGCCTTGCGCAGCGGCAGGAGCTGGTAGGCATCGAGCCGGATGCCGGCACGGAACGGCGCTTGCAGCAGATCGCGGTCGGCGGCCGTGGCCGACCGCCACCGGATCGCGCGCAGGTGCGCCGCCAGGACCTCGGCGCGATCGGGCAGGCCGTGGCCGACATGCCGCCAGCCGTCCTCGTCGAGCACGGCCTTGCCGATCTCCGCGTCCCAGAGCACCTCCAGCCGCTCGCCCTGGGCGTCATCGGAAATGCAGGAGAGGCTGAGGGTCTGCAGATCGTTCGGCTCACCATTCAACGACTCGACCAGCCAGTGACGTCCTCGAAGCTCAACAAAGCTGCCTGGTTCGATCGGCATCGCACGACGCTGCGGTTGGTTGACGACATTCAGTTGCATGCTTGAAGTACCAGAACATGCACGAATATGACAATTAATTTTCGCGGCGTGGTTGACTATCGCCATAGCGGCGGCAGCGGCGGCAGGCGCATGGTGTCGGCGTGCCAGTACAGGCCGAGCGCGTTCAGTCGCCGCGCCAGCGCCCGCGTCGTGGCGCCGGCATCCGTGGCGGCCATGATCTCGGGCGGCTTGCGGCCGCCGCCAAACACCAGCTCGAGCAGCCGCTCGATGGGCTCCTTCTCGGCCGGGTAGCGGCGGATCTGCACCTCCTGCGCAGCGTCGATGCCGGCCCGCGTCCTGGCCAGCTCGATGGCGCGGGTCAGCCCGCCGATCTCGTCGACCAGGCCGGCGGCCTTGGCTTGCGTGCCGGTGAAGACGCGGCCGCGCGCGGCGCGATCCAGGCGGGCCGGCTCGAGCTTGCGCGCGGCGCTCACCTTGGCCGTGAAGTCGGCATAGATGCGGTCGAGCTGGCGCTCGAGCAGGGCCTGCTGCTGCGGCGTGAAGCCGTGCAGCGGCGAGCTCATGGTGGCGTTGGCGCCGGTCGTCAGCGTCTCGACCTTGATGCCCAGCATGTCGAGCAGATCGCTCACCACGGGCTTGATCGAGAAGACGCCGATCGACCCGGTGATGCTGCCGGGATGGGCGACGATCGCGTCGGCCGGCAGGGCCGCGAAGTAGCCGCCGGACGCCGCCACGTCGCCGACCGAGACGATCACGGGCTTGCCGCCTGCCTTGGCACGCTCCAGCGCCCGGCGCAGCGTGTCGGATGCGACATAGCCGCCGCCCGGCGAATCGATGCGCACGACCAGCGCCTTGACGTCCTTGTCGCGCGCCGCCGCCGCGATCGCCGCCACGATGCGGTCGACGGCGAGCAGGGAGCCTTCCTGCAGCGGGTTGTCGTCGGGGGCCTCCGAGACGATCGTGCCCGAGGCGACGATCAGGGCGATCGTGTCGCCCGCGGGCGCCGCCTTCTCGAGCGCGGCGTAGTCGTCGATCGCGAACAGGTCGGCGTTCGTGCCGGCCTGCAGCAGGGCCTCCACCTTGGCCTCGTCGCCGTACAGGATCTTGTCGATCAGCCTGGCCTGCAGCGCCTCCTGGGCCGAGAGCGGGGCGCGGTCGATGAGGCTGCGCACATCGCCCGCGGCGATCTTGCGCGCGGTCGCGATGTCGGCCGTCACCAGCCCGTACAGGCCGTCCATGAGCTGCTGCAGGTTCTCGCGCTGCGGCGCCGTCATGGCGGCTTCGGTGAAGCTGTTGGGTGCCGTCTTGTATTCCAGGCGGCGGCCGCCTTCGAAGCGCACGCCGACCCGGTCCAGCGCCCCCTTCAGGAACGGCACCTGGGCGGCCAGGCCGACGACCCCGAAATCGCCGGTCGGCTGCACCCAGATCTTATCGAAGGCGGTGGCGAGGTAGTAGTTCTGCAGGCCGCCGGCCCCCTCGTCGAAGGTCTCGGCGAAGGCGATCGCGAACTTGCCCGAAGCGCGGAACGCGGCAATGGCATCGCGCAGCTCCTGCACCGAGGCGATGCCGGGGCCGTCGTCGCCCAGGGTCGCGACCAGGCCGGCGACTCGCGAATCCTTGGCGGCGTGCTGCAGCAGGGCGACGGTCTGCGACAGGCTCGGCTGCTGCCGGCCGAACAGCTTCAGATCGAGCCCGCCGCTGCTGGCGGTCTCCTGCGGCAGCTTGCGCCAGTCGATCTGCAGCACGATGCGTTCCGGCGGCGTCGGCCGCCCGGAGCCGGCCATCGAGGCCAGAAGGATCAAGCCGCCGATGCCCAGCAGCGTGAAGAAGCCGATCACGGCCAGCAGCCCGACCACGAAGCGCCGCATATGTCAGTCTCCTCTGCTCATTGCCGGGACGGCCGCCTGAGTCATCGCCGTTCGGCGCGCGGATCGAGCGCGTCCTGGAGCCCGTCGCCCACGAAGTTGAAGGCGATCACGGCGATGAAGATCAGCAGGCCCGGCCATAGCGCCAGCAGGGGCGCGTTCCAGATCAGCTCCTGGGCGCCGGTCAGCATGTTGCCCCAGCTGGCATGCGGCGGCTGCACGCCCAGTCCCAGGAAGCTCAGCACCGATTCGAAGAGCACGATGTTGCCGACCGACAGCGTGGTGGCCACCACGATCGGCGAGGCGGCGTTGGGCAGGATATGGCGCAGCATCAGGCGCAGCGGCGAGGCGCCGAGCGCGGTGGCCGCGCGCACGAAGTCGCGGGCCTTCAGCGACAGGGTCTCGGCCCGCACCAGGCGCGCCACCGTCGTCCAGCCGGTCAGCGCCACGATGATGATGATGCGGTAGAGCGACAGCAGGTCGGACTGGGCGACGCTCTCCGACACGCCCAGCTTGCGCACGTCGACGGCGGCCAGCACGATCAGCAGCGGCAGCAGGGGCAGCGCGATGACGCTGTCGGTCAGCCGCATCAGGATCGAATCGAGCCGTCCGCCGATGAAGCCGGCCAGCACGCCGACCAGGGCGCCGATGAGCGCCGACAGCAGCGCCGCGACCACGGCCACCAGCAGCGAGATCCGCCCGCCGTCGAGCAGGCGCTGGAACACGTCGCGGCCGACATCGTCGGTGCCCAGCCAGTAGCGCGCCGAGGGCGGCTCGAAGCGGGCCAGCAGATCGGTGAGGGTGGGATCGATGCCGCGCCACTGGGCGATCCAGGGGCCCGCCAGCGCCAGCGCCGCCAGCAGCCCCAGCAGCACCAGCGACGCCAGCGCCAGCCTGTGGCTGCAGAAGCGCTGCCAGGCCCGGCCGGCGGGCGTGCGGGCGCCGGCGATCGCGATGATGTCGGCCCGCGCCGTCACGTGCCGGTCCCCAGCCGCACGCGCGGATCGAGCCAGGCGTAGCCGAGATCGGCCAGCAGGCTGCCGACGAGGGTGGCGGCGGTGGCCAGCAGCAGGCCGACCAGGGCGAGGTTGTAGTCGTTGCCCATGATGGCGTCGTAGATCGACTTGCCCATGCCCGGCCGCGCGAACATGGTCTCGGTGATCAGGGCGCCGGAGAACAGGCCGCCGAACGACAGGGCCAGCACGGTCAGCGTCGGCGCCAGCGCGCCGCGCAGCGCATGGCGGCGGATCACGTCGCGTTCGGACAGTCCCTTGGCGCGCGCCGTGCGGATATGGTCCTGGCGCAGGACCTCGATCGTGGCGGCGCGCACGAAGCGCGTGTAGTGCCCGACATTGGTCAGCACCAGCACCGCCAGCGGCATCACCAGGTGCCGCGCGCGCTCCAGCACGCCGTCGCCGACGCCGCTGGCGGGCAGCCAGCCCAGCAGCACCGCGAACAGAATGATCAGCAGCAGCGCCAGCCAGAAGGGCGGCACCGAGATGCCCGCGAAGCACAGCAGGTTCACGCCGTAGTCGGCGGCCGAGCGCGGCCGGCGCGCTGCGAACATGCCGGCCGGCAGGGCGATCGCGGCCGAGATCAGCAGCGCCAGGCCCATCAGCAGCAAGGTGTCGCCCAGCCGCGGCAGCAGCACCTCCAGCACCGGCTGCGTGAAGGAGCGGGAGTAGCCGAGGTCGCCGCCCAGCGCGGCGCCGAGCCAGCTCAGATAGCGGTCCCAGATCGGCCGGTCCAACCCGTAGAGCGCGCGCAGGCGGGCGGCGTCCTCGGTGGTCATCTTGGGATCACCGGAGATCATGAGGTCCACCGGGTCACCCGGCATCAGGCCGATCAGGGCGAAGACCACCGCGCTCATCAGCAGCAGCACGACCAGCATCTCGGCGATCCGGCCGACGAGGTATCGCGTCATGCCGGCACTATAAGGCGCCGGCGCCGGCCGCGGGAGCCCGAGTGGATTGTGAGCGATAACAAAGGATTACCGAATCATGCCCGGTGAAACCCGTGACGCAAACGTCGGAAACTACGAAAACGCATCGGTCGATCCCCGTTGGCTGGCGCCGCACGGCCGCGTGGTCGGCGTCATGGCATGCATTCAGATGGCCAGTATATTATATTCTCGCTGAAAGAACAATCACTGTCATCCCGAGCGTAGCGAGGGATCTCCTGCGAAAGGCGCACGGTGCGCCATTCGCAGGAGATCCCTCGCTACGCTCGGGATGACAGGATGGGCCCGGGGCTACCGTAACCCTGGCCAAGCAGGCGACACGCCGATGTCCGCCTCTCGCGCGCATCGCGCATCTCAGCCATCACATCATTCTGGGTGATTTCCGGTCGATGATCCAGGGCATGGCGACGTGGAGTCTTGCTCGTCGAAGCTTCGGCACGGGAAAGGAGGGTGGCCAATCTCAGCGTGCGAAACGTCGCAGGCCTCAAGCTTGACCAGCCGCCGTGCGGTCCCGCACGCTCGATATCAATCAAGACGACGCATCCACGGGTGATGTCCAGGAGGGAAGAGCGAGAATGTATCGTAGAACCATGCTTCGTGCCGGTGGCGCGCTCGCCGCGGCCGCTTATGCCGCACCGGCCCTGTCGCAATCGGGCAAGTGGCCGAGCCGCGAGATCACACTGATCAATCCCAATGCGCCCGGCGCCTCGACCGACCTGACCGCGCGCATCGTCGCCCAGGCCCTGGAGAAGCGCCTCAACGCGACCGTTATCGTGAAGAACGTGGTCGGCGGCGCCGGCGCGCTGGGTCCGTCGACGCTGGCCGCGGCGACTCCGGATGGCCACACGATGGGGCTGGTCGCGATCTCCAGCCATATCACCGTGCCGAACATGATGGACGTGAAGTACGATCCATGGAAGGCGTTCGACGTCCTCGGCCAGGTCGCGTCGCTGCGCTACGGCATCGGCGTGCGCACCGAGTCGCCGATCAAGTCGATCGAGGAGCTGATCGCGCAGGGCAAGCAGAAGCTGCTCACCTACAGCTCGAACAATGTCACGAACGTGGTGGCGATGTTCCAGCTCGCCAAGCTGTCGGGCGCGAAGTTCCGCTGGGTCGTCTTCCAGGGCGGGGTGGAGTCGGTCACGGCCGCCATCGGTGGCCACGTCGATGCCGTCATCCAGACCGTCGCCGAGATGAAGCCCCAGATCGAAGCCGGCAAGCTGCGCTTCCTGGCGTCGGCGGCGACGGAACGCTGGCCCGATTATCCCGATGTGAAGACGTTGCGCGAGCTGGGCTTCGACGCCGTCACCAATGGTCCCTTCGGCTATGCCTTCCCGGCGGGCGTCGATCCGGCGATCAAGCAGCGCATGGAAAGCGCGTTGGCCGACGTCATGGCGGACAAGGCGGTGCAGACGCAGATATCCAACCTCGGCATCGTGCCCACCTATCGCAATGGCGCCGACTACGCCGCCTTCCTCAAGCAGATCGAAGGCGAGCTCGTGCCGATCCTGCGCGAGACCGGCATGTCGAAGAAAAAGGCGGCATGAGCCGGATGACGGGCGCACGATCCGCGACGCTCGGCCTGCTGGCGGTGGCGCTGATCGGCTTCTGGCAGGCGACGCGGTTGGAGAGCTGGAGCTTCGACGGACCGGGGGCAGGGTTCTTCCCGCAGCTCGTGGCCGGCCTGTGCATCGCGCTGGCCTTGGTGGTTCTCGTTGCACCGGGTCGTCCCGGTGCAACGGAAGCCGGCGACACGGACGCCGACGGCACCGGCGCCGAAGACGCCGACGCCAAAGACACCGGCGCCGAAGACACCAACCGGGCCGATGCAGCCGTGGCGGCGAGGAGCCGTCGCACCTTCGCGCTCTACGCCGCCTCGTTCGTGGTGCTGGCACTGGGCGCAGCCTATGCCGGCTTCGCCCTCACCGTCATCGCCGTCGCCATCCTGATCGTGCGCTTCGCCGAGGGGCGGTCATGGTTCGCCGCGATCGGCTATGGCCTGGCTTGCGCCCTCATCGGGCTGGTGTGCTTCGGCTGGCTGCTGCGGGTCGACCTGCCGGAAAGCGCCATCGAGCGCGCCTTCTACGCGCTCGTCCGCTGAGTGGGATTGTCTCATCATGGAAGCGCTGCTCGGCGGCTTCGCCGTAACCCTGTCGATCGAGAACCTGGCCTACTGCTTCGTCGGCGTGCTGCTTGGCACGGTGGTCGGCATATTGCCGGGCCTTGGCCCGCTGACCACCATCGCCATTCTGCTGCCGATCACGTTCAAGATGGACGTGACGTCGGCGATCATCATGCTGTCGGGCATCTACTACGGGGTCGCCTACGGCGGCACCGTGACGTCGGTGCTGATGCGCATTCCCGGCGAGGCGTCGTCGGTGGTCACGTGCCTCGACGGCTACGAGATGGCGCGCAAGGGGCGGGCCGGCGCCGCCCTGGGCGTCGCCGGCATCGGCTCGTTCGTCGCCGGCACGGTCGGGGTCATCGGGATCTCCTTTCTGTCGCCGCCGCTGGCGCAGCTCGTCGTGAAGTTCGGCCCGGCCGAGTATGCGATGCTGATGCTGGCAGGCCTGTCGCTGGTCACCTACATGTCGGGCGGCTCGCTCGCACGCGCCCTGCTGATGGCGGCCTTCGGCCTGCTGCTCGGCACCATCGGCAGCGATCCGATCAACATGACCCAGCGCCTCACCTTCGACCTCCTGTCGCTGGGCGACGGCATCAACCTGGTGCCGCTGGCCATCGGCCTGTTCGGCCTGTCGGAAGTGCTGTTCATGGCACGCCAGGATCCCGACGCCCTGAAGGTCCTGCCGCCGCCTTCGCGCCTGCTCGGCTTCATGCCGTCGCGGGAAGAAGCGCGCCGCTCGGTCGCGCCCGTGGGGCGCGGCACCGTGCTGGGCTTCCTCGTCGGCCTGCTGCCGGGCGGCGGCGCGGTGCTGGCCTCGTTCCTGTCCTATGCCATCGAGCGCAAGCTGTCGAAACGGCCCGAGGAATTCGGGCACGGCGCGGTCGAAGGCGTCGCCGGGCCTGAATCGGCCAACAACGCCGGCACGGCGGGCGCCTTCGTGCCGCTGCTGTGCATGGGCATTCCCGCCAACGCCATCACGGCGCTGCTGCTGGGCGCCTTCATGATCCACGGCGTCACGCCGGGGCCGACGATCCTCGAGCGGCAGCCGGAGGTGTTCTGGGGCGTTGTCGCCAGCATGTACATCGGCAACGTCATGCTGCTGATCCTGAACCTGCCGCTGATCGGGCTGTTCGTGCGCATCCTCGAGGTCCCGCGCGCCTTCCTCGCGCCCATGATCCTCGCCGTGTGCCTCATCGGCGTCTATTCGTCGAGCGGCAATCCGGCCGACGTCGTGCTCGCGGTGGTCTTCGGCTTTGTCGGCTACGGCTTGCGGCGCAGCGGCTTCGATCTCGGCATCGTCATCCTGGCCTACGTGCTGGGGCCGATCTTCGAACGGTCCGTGCGCCAGGCGCTGGCGATCTCCGACGGCGACCCCATGATCTTCTTTCACAGCTGGCTGTCGGGTGGATTTGCCGTCCTCGCCGTGGCGATCCTGGTCGCCGGCCTGTGGCCCAAGCGCGTGGGCCAGGCCGCGTGACAGCGCAGGCGGGACCGGGGAAGCGTCGGCTTCGACTACCTTTCCCGCTCGCGGCAGGGCTGTCCGGAAACGTCCCTTCTCCCCGCCTGCGCGGGCAGGGCATTCGCATATGCCCCTACCGTCATCCCGAGCGTAGCGAGGGATCTCCCGCGAATTGCGCACCGTGCGCCTTGCCGCAGGAGATCCCTCGCTGGCGCTCGGGATGACAGCGAGGTCAAATGCGAGTGCCCTGCCTGCGCGGGGAGGAGGAAGGATTCCCCCGAGCATCAGTATTTCAGCCGCTTTTCCAGGGCGGCTTTCACGGCCGGCCAGTCGCTGTCGACGACGCTGAAGTAGACCGAGTCGCGGACGTGGCCGTCGGCCATGATCATGTGGCGGCGGAAGATGCCTTCCTGGACCGCGCCCAGGCGGGCGATGGCGTCGCGGCTGCGCTGGTTGCGCGCGTCGGTCTTGTACTCGACCCGGTGCCATTTGAGCACCTCGAACACGTGGCGCATCAGCAGCAGCTTGCACTCGGGGTTGACGTTGCTGGCCCACACCGCGCGGGCGTACCACGTGGTGCCGATCTCCACGCGCTTGTGCTGCGCATCGATGCTCATGTAGCGCGTGCTGCCCACGACACTGCCGTCGCGTGTCAGGCGCACGATGAAGGGCCGTTCGTGTCCTGCCTCGGCCTGGCGCAGCGCGCCGTCGAACCAGGGATCGAACGCGGCGCCCAGCGCCGAAGCCGTGAACGTCCAAAGGCGCGGATCCTGCGCCGCCGGCCGCAGCAGCTCGCGATGCGCTTCCACCAGCGGCTCGAGCGCGACATGGCGGCCGGTGAGGGTGACGGCGTCGATGGGCATGGCTTCGGCCAACCGGAGAAGCAGTGGAACGGATGCCGGGCGGATCCCGCGTGCAGCAGCAACAGGAAGTAAACCATGTCGGGGCCTGAGGCCAGCCGCAGCATCCGACGGCAGGGTTATCGGATATGGCACTATCGGCCGAACCGTCAGAAGACGAACCACAGAGACACAGCGCAGCCTTTGGCCGCAACCAAATGGCGGAGGAGTGCTTCATGGTTCGACAAGCTCACCGTGAAGCGCTTCCTCCGCCCTTTGGGTTGCGGCCAAAGGCTGCGCTGTGTCTCTGTGGTCAGCTTTCATGGCGCCATATGCGATCGCCCTGCCCCGGAGGGGGAAGGTGCCCCAAATTGACGTTTCGACGCTTTGAGTCGAAACGCCAGAGGCGGATGGGGGATGTTCGAACCGATTCACTGTTCCATGGCCATATCGAATCCGTTGCAACATCCCCCTTCCGGCGCTTCGCGCCACCTTCCCCCTCCGGGGGAAGATTAAAATCACAAGCTCCGAGCGCCCCTTCGACAGGCTCAGGAGAGGGGTCTCCTGCGCAATACGCACGGTACGCCATTGGCGGGAGATCCCTCTCCTGAGCCTGTCGAAGGGGCGCTCGGGATGACAGCTGTGTGATCGAGCCGCGATTCCGGGTCGTAGTCGGGTGCATGACGAAGGTGGCCACGCGGCGGCGTGTCATTTCTCGTTCGGGTCCGCCCAGCGCCAGTCCTCGACCCACAGGGTGGACACGTTGAGATGGCCGGTGGGGCGCACGCCCTTGAGCGCCTTGGGCAGGACGAAGACGTCGGAGCGGAAGTAGAGCGGCAGCACCGGCAGATCCTCGGTGTAGATGCGCTGCATCTCGCCGAACAGCGCCTTGCGCCTGGCGACGTCGAGCTCGACCTCCATGGCATCGAGCAGGCGATCCATCTCGGGGTTCTTGTAGCCGCCGCTGTTCTGGCCGCTCCAGTTGTTGGCCTGGCTGGGGATCTCCTGCGAATGCAGGGTGGTGCGCGGCACGCTTTGCGGCGCCGACACCCAGGCATACATCGCCAGGCCGCTATAGGCGCGCTTGTTGACCGTGTCGCCGAAGAAGACGCGCGGCGGCTCGACCTTGAGCCGCACGTCGATGCCGATCTGCTTCCACTGGCTCTGCAGCACCTGCTGGATCAGCTCGCGGTTGCGGTTGCCGGCCGTGGTGGCCAATTCGATCGACAGGCGCTCGCCCTTGGCGTTCTGGCGCACGCCGCCGCGGATCTCGGCGAAGCCGGCCGCGTCGAGCAGCTGGCGCGCGGCGGCGGCGTCATAGGCGTAGTGCCGGGCGCCGGGGCTGTACATCGGGTCCAGCGGGTTGACGTTGCTGTGCGCCACCGGCTGCTTGCCCTCGAACAGCCGCGCCGAGATCGCCTCGCGGTCGATGCCCAGCATCAGGGCGTGGCGGACGCGCCGGTCGGCCAGCAGCGGGTTGTCCAGGTTGATGTCGATATGCTCGTAGACCAGGCCGGGCTTGTAGACGACGTCGAAGCGGTCCTTGTGCCGCTTCTCGAAGGACAGCGCCTGATCCAGCGACAGCCCCAGCTCGCCGATGACGTAGTCGATCGACCCCGAGAGCAGGTTGGCTTCCAGGGCCGCGGTGTTCTCGATGATGCGGAACACGATGCGCCGGAAGTAGGGCGCCTTGCCGGACCAGGCCGGGTTGCGCTCGAGCTCGACCGAGGCGCCGGGCACGGTCTTGACGATGCGATAGGGGCCGAACCACAGCGCCGCGTTGGTGGTGTCGGTCTCGAACCTGGACCTGTTGCGGTACTCGGCGGGATTGGCCTCGAACACCGGGCGCTCGACATGCGCCGGCAGCAGGCGGAAATCCCCCATGGCATTGTAGTCGAACGTCACCCGGTCGGTATGGAAGGTGAAGGTGCGCTCGTCCTTGATGTCGAGCTTGAGGATGCGGCGGTAGCCCTCGGCGGCGGCGACCCCGGACTGCGGGTGCTTGCCGACCTCCAGGGTGAAGGCGACGTCGCGGGTGGAGACCGGCGTGCCGTCGCCCCATTTCAGGTCGGGCCGCAGCGTGTAGGTGACGGCGATGCCCTTCTTGCCCGGCGCGTATTCCTCGATCACGGCGCCGCCGTTCTCGATGGTCGGCAGCTCGGTGCACAGCAGGCACACGAGCTTCCAGTCCGGATCCCAGGCCGTGACCGGCCGCAAGGTCATGCCCTCGACCAGCGACTTGGCCAGCATCGAGCCGATGTTGGGATTGAACGACGACGGGTACTGCGTCATGCCGATGACGAGCTCGTCCTTGGCCGCGGCAGGGCGGACGAGAGCGACGGCGCCGGCCAGCAGCAGAACGGCAAGACGGAGGATGATGGTCACACGCGCTCCCGGGCAGGTTCATGAACCTGCATGGTAGCGCCAGAAGCCGCGGTGCCAAACCACGGAAACGTCAGGTGGCCGGGCTGTCATCCGATCGCCATTGCTGTCATCCCGAGCGTAGCGAGGGATCTCCTGCGGCAAGGCGCACCGTGCGCTATTCGCGGGAGATCCCTCGCTGCGCTCGGGATGACGGAAGGGCTATTTTGCGGGCAACGAGGAGATGAGCAGCGAGGTTATGAAAGGGGATCGCGCTACCGGCCGTTGGTGGCGATGGCCGGCGTCGGCCGGCTGGCGCTGTGGCCCGGGTTGCGTCCGCCATGCGCCGCCGACCAGCTGTCGGGGGCGTTGAGGAAGGCGCGCGTCTCGGTCAGGCCGCGCTCGTCGAAAAGCTTGTAGCGCTCGGCGGCGTCAAGCACGTCCCACCATGTTGCAAGGGCATGCAGCTTCACGCCCATCGACGCCAGCACGTCGACGCTCTGCTGGAAGATCCCGTAGTGGAAGATCACGAACGTGTCGGTGACCTTGGCATCGGCCTTGCGCAGCGCATCGATGAACATCACCTTGCTGCCGCCGTCGGTCGCCAGATCCTCGACCAGGAGCACGCGGTCGCCGGCCTTCAGCTCGCCTTCGATCTGAGCCATGCGCCCGAAGCCCTTGGGCTGCTTGCGCACATAGATCATCGGCTTCTTCGCCGTGGCGGCGATGAAGGCGGCAAAAGGGATGCCGGCCGTCTCGCCGCCGGCAACGACGTCGATCTTGGACCAGCCGATCGCATTGCCGATCACCTTGTGGGCATGCGCCATGATGCGGGCGCGGGCGTCCGGGAAGGAGATGATCTTGCGGCAGTCGATATAGACCGGGCTGGCCCGGCCCGAGGTGAAGATGAACGGGTTGTCCGGCCGGCAATGGACCGCCTTGATGTCCAGCAGCAGCCGCGCGGTGTCGCGGGCGGCAGCGGTCGTGCCCGCCTTGCCGTTGACCGCCGAACGCGGTGCCGACGGCGTTGCCGCCACGCGACGCACGGCCTTGGCCGCCGGCTTGCCCACCCGGGGCCGCGACGACGGTTTCCTGGCCGAACCTGCCTTGCTCTTTGTCTTCTGCTTCGACGCCATGACGCCTTCCCCGCCATACTCCCCCGAATAGGCGCACGCTATCTAGCGTCCGGCGCCCGCGGTAGCAAGTCGCGTCCTGCGAAGAGGATGAGGGTCCTGCCTCAAATGCAGGGTCAAATTCATATCACAATATATTGATATATAATATTTTTGTTGAAGTCGGTGTGCATTTGGATGGCGCGCGGGCCATTCCGGGCGCAAGCGAGGGATCTCCCGCATCTACCCCTCGTCCCGCGGGGGCGGGGCTACGGTATTCACACATCTTCACTGTCATCCCGAGCGCCAGCGAGGATCTCCCGCAAAAGACGCACGGTGCGCCATTCGCAGGAGATCCCTCGCTGGCGCTCGGGATGACGGTCCTATTTTTCGGGACGCAAGCTCTCTGAGACTGGATATCGGCGTGCCGTCAGAATCGTCAGGTTGGCATCACGTTGCCGTCAGGGGCGGATCACGCGTGAGGGCTACGTGAGGGCTATTCGCCGTGTGCGCCCATGCCCGGGCGCAGCAAGGAGTAGCCTCCGATGTGGACGGTCGTTAGTGATTTCGACGGCACGATCGTGCCGTTCGACGTCACGGATCGGTTGCTGGATCAGTTCGCGGATCCCGCCTGGCAGTTCGTCGAGGAAGCGTGGAAGCACGGACGGATCAGCGCCCGGCGGTGCATGACGCTCCAGGTCGCGATGATCCGTGCGACGCAGGCCGAGCTCGACGCCTTCCTCGATGCGATCGACATCGACCCGCACTTCCCCGCGTTCGCGTCCGATTGCCGCCATGCCGGCGTGCCCCTGGCGGTGGTCAGCGACGGCCTGGACTACGTCATCCACAGGGTCCTCGGGCGCCACCGCATGGACGGGCTCACGGTTTTTGCCAACCACCTGGTTGCCGGCGGCGACGGGACCTACGCCATGGCGGCGCCGCATGCGATCGACGCCTGCATGGCCGGCAGCGGCGTGTGCAAATGCGATCGGGCGGCCGCGCTGGCAGGGCGGAACGACCGCACGCTCCTGATCGGCAATGGCCGTTCCGATTTCTGCCCCGGCGAGTCGGCCGATCTCCTCTTCGCCCGCGGCGCGCTGCTGGGCAAAGCCCGTGAGCAGGGCTGGCCGGCCGTCGACGTTCCCGATTTTGCCGCGGCCCGCCTGGCGTTCGCGCGGCTGATCGGCCGGCTGGCCGAGGTGGCCTGACGCAACCGCGCCGGCGTGGAGACAGCGATGCGCGTGCGGGCCATTGACCTCGATGGCAGCCTGGCGCTGCAGCCGGCGATCGTGGCGGCGGCGCGGCGCGACGGCGGCTGGATCGACGCCGCCGACCTCGGGTCGCGGCTGCGGCTGTGGACCGATGCCGCAACGATGCGGGACTTCGGCCAGCGGCTCCATGATGCGCCGGCCGGCGGCATGCCGGGCGCGGCCGTGACGTTCCTGGGCTCGGGCGATTTCCATCACCTGACCGTGCCGCTGATGGCGGCAGCGGCGCAGCCGTTCACCCTCATCCATTTCGACAACCATCCGGACTGGGTGCGCTTCGCGCCGCGATGGCATTGCGGATCATGGGTGAACCGGGCGCTGGAGCTGCCGCATGTCGCACGCGTCGTGACCATCGGCCCGTGCAGCGAGGACCTGGCCTGGCCGCAGCTCAAGGGCGCCAACCTGGCGGCGCTGAGTGCCGGCCGGCTGGAGCTCTATCCCTGGCAGCATGCGCCGTCGCGCATCCTGGGCGCCTTCGGCGACGGCCCGGGGCACCGGGTCGCGGGCGGCCGGATCCAATGGCGCTGCGTCGGCGACGACTGGAACGCCTTCGTCGACGAGCTGGCGGCGCGGATCCCCACCGAGGCGATCTGGATCACCATCGACAAGGACGTCCTGCGGCCACAGGACGCCACCACCAACTGGGACCAGGGCGCGATGCCGCTGTCGGCGCTGACGCGGGCGGTCGAGACGCTGGCCGGCCATCGGCGCGTGCTGGGCGTCGACGTTTGCGGCGAGTACGCGCCGCCGCGGCACCGCAACCTGCGCAAGCGCTTTGAAGCCTGGACCGATCAGCCGCGGGACGCCGAGCCCCGGGAGGTCGCCGTGAACGCCCGCACCAATGACGTCCTGCTGGCGCTGCTGACGGCGGTGCCGTCATGAGCGCGCTGGCGATCTGCCTGTTCAGCGCCACGGTGGTGCTGGATGTGCTCGGGCAGCTGCTGTTCAAGACCGGCCTGCTGCGGCTGCAGGCGCCGACGGCGCAGGGATGGCGCTTCCTCGGCGCCATCGCGCTGTCGCCCGCGATCGTGGGCGGGGTCCTGGCCTACGGGCTGGAGGCGGTGCTGTGGCTGGCCGCGCTGGAGCATGCGCCGCTCAGCCTGCTCTTTCCGCTGGCCAGCCTCAGCTACTGCGGCGTCGTGGTCGCCGGCTGGCTGGTGCTGGGGGAGGCCGTCAGCCCGCGCCGGTGGCTGGGGACGGCCACGATCACGCTGGGCGTCGTCATCGTGACCTGGGGAGGCGTTTCGTGACGGGGCATGCAAGGCTCGGCGCGACCGAGGGCATCCACCTGCAGGGCGGCCCTGACGCCGTGCTGCTGATCCATGGCCTGACGGGCACGCCCAAGGAGATGCGGTTCGTGGCGCGGCGGCTCAATGCCAGCGGCTTCACCGTGTCGGTGCCGCGGCTGCGCGGCCATTGCGGCACCGAGGCGGAGCTGATCCGCACCGGATGGCCCGACTGGTATGGCGGCGTCGAGGAAGCGCTGGTGAGCCTGCATGGCGTCTCGCGCCGGGTGTTCGTGGGCGGCCTGTCGATGGGCGCGCTGCTGTCGCTGCGCCTGGCCCACGAATGCCGCGACCTCGTTTGCGGCATCGCGCTCTACTCGCCGACGCTGTTCTACGACGGCTGGAGCATCCCGCGGCTGCACTTCCTGCTGCCCCTCGTCCTCAAGACGCCGTTCGGGCGCCGCTACCGGTTCGTGGAGTCGTTTCCGTTCGGCATCAAGGATGCGCGCCTGCGCGACATCGTGGTGGCGCGCATGGCGAGCGGCGATGCCGACGCCGCCGGCTTCGCGGCGACGCCGGGCCCCAGCCTGGCCGAGCTGCGCCGCCTGATCAGCCACGTCAAGCGCGACCTGCCGCGCATCACGACACCGGCGCTGATCATGCAGGCGCGGGACGATGACATGACGTCGCCGCGCAATGCGGCCTATCTCGCCAGGCGCCTGGCGGGCCCGGTGCGGCAGGTGCTGCTCGACGACTGCTATCACATGATCACGATCGACAAGCAGCGCGAGGA
Source organism: Vineibacter terrae (assembly GCF_008039615.1). Taxonomy (GTDB): domain Bacteria; phylum Pseudomonadota; class Alphaproteobacteria; order Reyranellales; family Reyranellaceae; genus Vineibacter; species Vineibacter terrae. The sequence goes on from NZ_VDUZ01000046.1 coordinate 46,898, forward strand.
GGTGGCGCGGCAGACGGCCAGCTTCTTCAGCGCGTTGCCGTTGCCCGCAGCCGCGGCATCGCCGATCGCGGGCATGGCGCTGGGGAGCACGGCGTGAGCGACATGCCCGTCGCGCGCGCCGGCATCAACCCGTGGCTGGGCTGGGGGTTGCTGGTCGCGGCCGAGACCGCCTCGCAGCTGCTCCTCAAGATCGGCAGCGATCATCTCGCGGGCGCCGACGGCATCGGCGCGTGGGCGCTGGCGGTATTGTCATCGCCGGCGGCGCTGGCCGGGTTCGTCTGCTACTTCCTGTCGTTCCTGGCCTGGATCACCTTGCTGCGCGACAGCGACCTCAGCCGGGCGTACCCGATGACGGCCATGATGTACGTGACGGTGCCGCTGTCGTCGATCGTCCTGCTGGGAGAAAGCATCGATCTCACGCGCTGGCTGGGCGTGGCGGTGATCTGCACCGGCGTCGTGCTGGTCGCCGGCGACGAGGACGACGACGCAGGGCGCGCGCCATGACCAGGCAGGGCTATCGCATATGGCATTGTCGGCCGAACCGTCAGAAGACAAACCACGGAGGCACAGAGACACAGCGCAGCCTTGGCCGCAAACCCAAAGGACGGAGGAAGCGCTTCATGGTGAGCACAGGTGAATGCGAAGCATTCACCTGTGCTCACCATGAAGGCTACTCAAATCACCGCAGCTTGCGAAGACTCTTGAGGTCAGTAGTACAGAGATCACACAAAGGAAGACGCCATCGCGCGCCGAAGGCGCGCAACCCTTCGTTCTCTGTGTCGCCTCTGTGCCTCTGTGTCTCTGTGGTTTGCCTTCATGGCGCCATATGCGGTTGCCCGACATGACCAGGGTCGACTTCGCCACCTCGGTCGCGGCGATCGGGGCCGCGACGTGGCGCGCCTGCCTGCCCGACGAGATCGAGGGCTACGCCTATCATCGCGCGGTGGAGGCGGCCGGGCTGGAGGGCTTCGAGCTGCTCTGGGCCGTGGTCCGCGACGGCGAACGCGTGCTCGGCTTCGCGCCCGCGTTCGTGACGTCGTACCGCCTCGATGCCACGCTGCAGGGGCCGTGGAAGCGCATCACCCAGGCCGTGGCGCGGATCATGCCGTCGCTGCTGCGCCTGCGCATGACCTGCCTGGGATCGCCCGCGGCCGAGACCTGCGCCGTCGGCCTGGCGCCGCAGCTCGATGCCGCCGGCCGGCGCCAGGTGCTGAGCCTGCTGCTGCAGGCGCTGCGGCAATTGTCGCGCGACCGCCGCGCCGGCCTGATCGCCATCAAGGACCTGCCCGAGATCAGCACCGAGCTGTCGGAAGCGGCCGGCCGGGCCGGATTCCAGCGGCTGCCGGGCCTGCCGATGGCCAGCCTGGAGCTGGCCTATCCCAGCTTCGAGGCCTATCTCGCGTCGCTCAGCCCGGCCACGCGCAAGGACATGCGGCGCAAGCTGAAGGCCGCCGGCGCCATCGTCGTGGAGCGCCGCACGTCGGTCGACGACGTGCTGCCGCGCATGGTCGAGCTCTATGCCGCCACGCGGGCCCGCAGCGACCTGCAGTTCGAGACCCTGCCGCCGGCCTATTTCACGGGCGTGCTGTCGGGAGCGGGCGAGGGGGCGAGCTGCTTCCTCTACTGGCACGGCCCGGAGCTGCTGGCCTTCAATCTGGTGCTGCACGACGAGAAGCGGCTGGTCGACAAGTTCTTCTGCATGAACGCCGAGCAGGGACGGCGCTTCAACCTGTACTTCCTGAGCTGGATGACCAATGTGCGCTTCTGCCTGGAGCACGGCATCAAGCTGTTCGTGAGCGGCCAGGCGGCCTACGGGCCGAAGCTGCGGCTGGGCAGCAAGCTGAACCCGAACTGGCTGTTCTTCCGCCACCGCAACCGGCTCGTCCACGCGGCGCTGCGCGTCGCCGCCGCGTTCCTGCGCGCCGATCGCCACGACCCGGTCCTGTCGACGCTCGCCAGGGACCGCGATGCCGGGCCAGGCGAGTGGCGCAGGCTGCAGCACCAGTAGCGCCTTACCGTCATCCCGAGCGCAGCAAGGGATCTCCTGCGGCAGGACGCACGGTGCGCCATTCGCGGGAGATCCCTCGCTGCGCTCGGGATGACAGTGTCCGGGATGACGTCCACGCCGCTACGGCGGCAGCACGTATTTCTGCTTGATCACGGGCACGCGGCCGCTGCCGTCGTAGCAGACGATCAGGGCCTCGTGCGCCATGTTGCCCTTGCCGTCGGAAAAGTACTCCGTCGCCAAGCCGCGCCAGCGGGCCTGCGCCAGCGCGGCGCGCACCGTCTCGCCGGTCACGGCATCGGCGCCCTTGGCCTTGACGATATCCTCGACCAGCAGCCCCAGCATGCGCACGGCGTCGTACTGGGCGGCGGCGAAGGCATCGGGATCGGCGCCGTAGTCGCGGCGATAGTCGGCGACGAAGCGTTGCATGTCGGCGCTGTCGGTCGCCGCCGCCGGCATCGCCGCCGTCTCGGCGCAGACGCCCTTCAGCTCGGCCGGCTCCAGCAGGGCCGCCGTGGCGGGTTGCGCCATCGCCGAGCCGGCCACGATGGGCAGCGACGGCGCTGATGTGCGCGCCTGGCGGATCGCCAGCGCCGTCGACTGCGAATGCAGGTGCAGCACCAGCACGTCGGCCTGGGCGGCCTGGGCGCGCGCGATCATGGGCGCGAAATCGTTCACCGTCGTGGCCACGCCTTCCTCGAGCACCGGCTTGAGGCCGAGCTCGGTGAGCGTGCGCGCCAGCTGCTCGCGGCCCGACTGGCCGTAGGCGGTGGTCTGGTAGATCACCGCTGGCCGGCGGGCGCCGGTCTTGTCGGCGACGTACCGGGCATGCGCCACCTTCACCGCGCTGTCGCTGGGGAAGAAGCGGAAGAACCAGGGGCTGCCCATCTCGGACAGGCGCGCGGTGCCCGACACGGCCAGCACCGGCACCTTGGCCTCCGCCGCCAGCGGCAGCAGCGCCAGCATCTGGGTGCCCAGGATCGGGCCGATCGCGGCGATCGGCGGGCGCACGCCATCGCGGGTCGAGGAGTCGCGGAAGGCGCGCTGCCAGGTGGTCGCCGCGCCCTCCGGGCTGGTGCCGGTGTCGATGAGGTCGACCACGAAGCGCACGCCGACATCGCGCACCGCCAGCAGGGCGCCGTCGCGCTGGCTCTTGCCCTCCAGCGCCGCGAAGCCGGTCAGCGGCACCAGCAGCGGCAGCCGGAACGCCGGCTGCGATTGCGCGCGCACGATCGCCGGCAGGGCGAGGCCGGCGCCGAGCGCGGCGGCGCCGAGCCCGGCAAGGCGGCGGCGGGATATGCCATCAACCCTCGCCCCGCGCAGCGGGGAGAGGGAGGGGCCCATTGCGCGCAGCGCAATGGGAGGGTGAGGGGTACGAGTGGTCAAACCGCAGCACCGCCTGATGAATCTGTTCGGAAGGCCGATGGAAAGCTGGATCACCATACAGCAAGCGCTGCAGCGCGATCGAGTCTGCGGCCATGAGAACGGTATTCGGCCGTTCTTACCCCTCACCCTCCCATTGCGCTGCGCGCAATGGGCCCCTCCCTCTCCCCGCTCTCGCGGGGCGAGGGGTGTCACACCGCGGCGCCGCCGGCCCAGGGGGACATGATCTCGTTCATGCCGGTGACGGTGCCGGTGGCCGGGTCGCGGCGGATGCAGCTCGGGTTGGCGAAGTTCAGGGGATAGACGACGTTCGGCACCTCCTCGATCGGGTGCCGGGCGGCGATCGCGCGCCTGATGTCGGCGGGCAGGTCCCAGCTCACGCGGATCGGGCCGGTGCCCGACACGTCGATGCGCGGCAGGTGGAAGGCGGTCTCGAGGTCAAGCCCGCGGTCAACCTGCATCATGGTGAGCTGCGTGATGGCCGGCACGATGCGCCGTCCGCCGGACGCGCCGATGGCGAACCAGCCTTCGCCGCCGCGCGACACCACCGTTGCGCAGATGTTGCACAACGGCCGCTTGCCTGGCGCCAGCGAGTTGGGGCGGCCGGGCTCCGGATCGAACCACATGATGCCGTTGTTCATCAGGATGCCGGTCTGCGGCAGCATCACGCGCGAGCCGAACAGCGACAGCAGCGTCTGGGTCAGCGCCACCATGTTGCCTTCGGCGTCGACGGCATTGAAGTGCGTCGTGCAGGAGGGCGTGTGGGCATCGCCCATGGTGCGCAGACGCTCCTCGTAGGCGACGTGCAGGGCCTCGGCGACGGCGACGAAGGCGTCGGCATCGGGTGGCCCGTTGCCGACGGTGCGCTCGCCGATCAGGCCGAAGGCGCGCTTCATCGTCGGGCCCGCGGTCAGGTAGGGCACGGTGTGGATCACGGCGCCGTTGCGCTCGAACGACACCGGGTCGACGACACGGGCATGGTAGCCGGCAAGGTCGTCGCGGCCGATGGGCGAGCCGCCGGCGTTGAGGTCGGCGATGATCCTGCGCGCGATCTCGCCTTCATAGTAGTCGCGCGGGCCGGCGTCGCTGAGCCGCTTCAGCGTCCGGGCGAGCTGCCCCAGCCGGATGCGCGGCGGCGCGCCGTCCCAGCCGACGACCGGCGGGAAGCCGTTGGGCAGGTAGGTGGCGCGCGAGGTCTCGAACTCGGCCAGCTGGGCGGCGCCCGAGGCGATCATCAGGGTGGCGTACCAGTCGCACAGCATGCCGCGCTCGGCGAGATCGATGGCCGGCGCCATCACCTGCGGCCAGGACCAGGTGCCGAAGCGCTGCAGGGCGGTGGCCATGCCGTCGACCTGGCCGGGCACGGCGACGGAGTGATAGCCCTTGATGTTGCGGTCCTCGACCACCGGCGGCCAGCCGAACAGGTCACCGGCCGCCTGGCCGCCGGTCAAGGCGTAGGTCTTCAGGTCGAGCCCGCGCGCAGCGATGGGGCCGTAGTCGACGACATAGGCACGCCGCTCCTTGGCGACCCACACCACCATGTAGCCGATGCCGCCGATGCCGCTCATCCACGGCTCGACGCAGCCGATCGCCATGGCCGTGGTCACGGCGGCGTCGATGGCGTTGCCGCCCTGCGCCAGGGTGCGGGCGCCGACCTCGGCGGCCAGCGTGTTCTGGGCCACGACCGCGCCGCGCCCGTGGACCGCCTTCTTGGTGACCTGCTGGCGGCGACTGAAATTCTCGCTCATCGGGAATGGCTTCCTGTGGATCGTGTTTTGACGCTCAGCGGACGGCTGCTGCCGAGCATATCACCCTGCCACAGAAAAGCCGTGTAAGATCATGATGTTGCGGCATAGGGGGGATGTTCCGGCGACATCCTCCGTACCATTGACCGTTGGGGGCGGTTCGAGGCCCGGTGGCGTCTTTCGACGACATAGACCTGCGTGCGCTCGTGGCGGGCGGGAAACGCGACTGGGATCGGTTCGTGGCCGCCGCCGCGCCGGTGATCCATGCCGTGGCGCGGCGGGTCGTGGCCGCCCATGGCGTGCCGGTGGAGGAGGCGGTCGACGTCGCCCAGGACGTCTTCGTGCGCCTGTGCGCCGATGACCGCCGCCTGCTCAAGACCTACGATCCGGCGCGCGCCTCGCTGGGCACCTGGCTGGCGGTGGTGGCGCGGTCCTGCGCCGTCGACCACCTGCGGCGCCGGCGCCAGGCTCATGCCTCGCTCGACGAGGTGCCGGAAAGCGCCATCGCGTTCGAGGACCGGCATGTCGAGCGCCTCAACATCCCGCCCGGGCTGCTGACGGAGCGCCAGGCGCTGGTGCTGCGGCTGCTCTACGACCGCGACATGGACGTGGCCGAGGCGGCGGCGTTCCTCAAGGTCGATGCCCAGACGGTGCGCAGCACGCATCACAAGGCCATGCTGCGGCTGCGCGACCATTTTCGCATCGAAGCATAATGTTGACGCAATCGGGCGGGGATGCGGCATGGTCCGGCGACGTATGAGGGTCAGGAGGGGATCATGAGCGACAGGGATCCCGTAGGGACAGACGCAGACCGGGCGCTGTGGGCGCGGCTGAAGGCCGGCGCCCCGGCGACCCGTGCTGCGCGCCTGCCGCCGGTGTTCGACGAGGAGCTGGCGGCGTGGCTGGACGGTCGGCTGGCGCCCGACGCCGCTGCCCGGGTCGAGGCGCGGCTGGCGGCCGACCCCGCCATGCTGGACCTGGCGCTGGATGCCGCGGCCGCGGTGCAGGAAGCGGCGGTGCCGGCGCCGGACCGCCTCGTGGCGCGGGCGCAGGCCCTGGTGGGCTTCGACGTCGAGCAGCAGAAGGCGCGGCCGCCGGCCGGCCCGCTCGCGTGGCTGGCGCGCTGGCGCCGCTCGCTCGAGATCGCGGTGGTGGCCGGCGCGTTCGCCGTGGTCTGCGTCACCGGCTTCTCGCTGGGCGGCGGCGTGCAGGAGGCCTTCGCCAGCGATACCGCCGAGGTCGCCGATTTCATTCCGGCGCCGCTGACCGCAAGCGAGATCGGCTTCTTCGTCGACCAGGGAGGCCAGTGATGATCCGCCGGAACCTGGCCTGGATCCTGCTCGGCCTGTCCCTGGTCCTCAACATCTTCTTCGTCGGCGGCTTCGTGTATGCCAAGCATTTCGGCTCGCCCTGGGCGCACGGCCATGCGCCGTGGCAGCAGCGGGTCGATGCCAGATGGGCCGACGAGCTGCGGCTGGATCCCGACCAGCAGCGCACCTTCCGCCAGGCCTTCCGCGAGATGCGCCAGCGCAACGCGCCGCGGGTGCGCGAGCTGGCGCAGCTGCGCGAGCAGCTGACCGCCGAGATGGGCAAGGACAAGCTCGACTTCGCGGCCATCGACCCGTTGCTGGAACGCGTCTCGGCCTTGCGGCTGGATATCCAGAAGGAAGGCCTGCACGCCGCCGAGCAGGTGGCCGCCACGCTGCGCCCGGAGCAGCGCGCGAAGTTCCGTGACGTGATGATCGCGCGGACATTCCCGGGGCGGCCGGGCAAGCGCCGCCCGCCTGACGAGCGTCCGCAATAGTCCTTCTTCTGCCTGGAGGCAGCTCATGGGCTTGGACCGCGGTTGCGACCGGATGCTTGAGCGGCGCGCGCTGCTGGGCGGCGCGGCGCGGACCCTGGCCCTGGCCGGCGTCGGTGTGCTGGCGCCGTCGGTGCTGCGGCCGGCGGCGGCCGCCGCCATGGGCGCCGATGAAGCGCGCCACCTGCTATCGCGCACCGGCTTCGGGCCGACGCCGTCGGATATCGCCGCGCTGCAGGGCGTGGACTACACGGCGGCGGTCGAGCGGGTGCTGGGCAAGTGGCGCCCCGAGCCGCTGACGCCGCCGCCGGGCTGGATCAACCTGACGCCGCCGCAGCAGCGCGAGCAGGCCGAGCGCTTCCGCGAGCAGCGCGACGAGAAGCGCAGGGTGCCGCCCGGCCCGGACAAGCCGCCGCCGCTGGCCAACGCCAATCCGATCCAGGAGCGGGCGCGCGAGCTACGCAACTGGTGGATCGAGGAGATGCTGGTCACCGACCAGCCGTTCGTCGAGCGCATGACGCTGTTCTGGCACAACCATTTCACGTCGAGCCTGCAGAAGGTGCGCTTCGCGCCCGCCATCTACCGCCAGAACCTGCTGTTGCGCCGGCACGCGCTGGGCAACTTCGCGACCCTGCTGCACGCCGTCGCCAAGGACCCGGCGATGCTGCTGTACCTCGACGGCGCCCAGAGCAAGGCCGGCCAGCCCAACGAGAATTTCGCCCGCGAGCTGCTGGAGCTGTTCACCCTGGGCGAGGGGCACTACACCGAGGCCGACATCAAGGCGGCGGCGCGCGCCTTCACCGGCTGGGGCATCGATCGCAACACCGGCGGCTTCCGCGCCTATCCGGCGCTGCACGACAAGGGCGAGAAGACCTTCTTCGGCCGCAGCGGCGCCTTCGGCGGCGACGACATCCTGTCGATGATCCTCGACAAGCCGGGCGTCTCGGAGTGGATCGTGGGCAAGCTGTGGCGCGAGCTCGTGTCGCTGACGCCCGACCCGGCCGAGGTGAAGCGGCTGGCGGCGATCTTCCGCGAGGCGCGCTACGAGATGAAGCCGCTGCTGCGCGCGATGCTGCTGTCGCCGGCCTTCCGCGACCCGGCCAATCGCGGCGCCCTCATCAAGTCGCCGGTCGAGCTGGTGGTCGGCACCATCCGCCTGCTGGGCCTGCCGGTGCCGGAGAAGACGCGCCTGGTGCGCGCCCTGCAGGCGATCGGCCAGGTGCCGTTCGATCCGCCCAACGTCAAGGGCTGGCCGGGCGGCGAGGCGTGGATCACCACCAACACCCTGCTGATGCGCCAGCAGATCCTGCGCCGCTTCGTGGAGGCCACGACCGTGGCGCCGATGGGCGGCACGATGCCGATGGCGCCGCCCAGGCCGGGGCGCCGCGCCGACCGCCGCGAGGCGATGGGCGACGAGGTCATGATGGCGCCGGAGCGCACGCCGGTCGAAGGGCGCAGCCTGCGTTCGGCCGGCAATGCCGCCCGGCTGGGGCCGGCGCTGGCCGGCCTCGACGCCGCGACCCTGCAGCAGGCGCTGCTGCCGGTGCCGCCGCAGATGCCGCTGGCGGCCGGCCTGCCGGCCGGCGAGGTGGTGGCGACGCTGATGCTCGATCCCGGCTATCAGCTGAAATAGGGCTGACCCCGAAGACGAAGACGTCGAGGTGTCCCATGTTGCGACGCGATTTCCTGCAGGTCTCGGCCGGGCTGAGCGTCGCCCTGGCGACGCCAGGCGCCCTGGCGCAGAGCGGCACGCCGGCGGCGAAAGCGGCGCAGAGCGCCGCCGAATCGGCCGCTGCCGGCGGCCCGGCGCGGTGGGACCGCATCCTGGTGGTGGTCGAGCTCAAGGGCGCCAATGACGGGCTCAACACCGTGATCCCGTTCGCCGACCCGCACTATGCGCCGCTGCGCGGGCCGCTGGCGATCGCGCCCGAGCGCATCGTGCAGCTCACGCCGCGCGTCGGCCTGCATCCGGCGCTGAAGGGCCTGGTCGAGTCCTGGCAGGGGCGCGACCTCGCGATCGTGCAGGGCATCGGCTATCCCTATCCCAACCGCTCGCATTTCCGCTCGATCGAGATCTGGGACACGGCGTCGGCCAGCAGCCAGACGCTGACCGAGGGCTGGCTCGCGCAGGCCTTCGAGGGCGTGAAGCGGCCGGCCGGGCGCGCCATCGACGCCGTGGTCGTCGACACCAACGCGCTGCCGGCCACCGGCGGGGACCTGCATACGATCGTGATGCAGGACGCCGAGAGCTTCATCCAGCAGGCGCGCGCGCTGCGCGACGGCAACGCGCCGCCGCCCGCCAATCCGGCGCTGGCCCATGTCATGAAGGTGCGCGGCGAGATCCATGCCGCGTCGCTGGGCCTGGCGGAGCGCATGCGCGGCGCGCCGGCGCCGGCGCACGCCTTCGCCACCGATCCGTTCAGCCATCAGCTGGCGCTGGCCACCCGCATCCTGCTTGCCAAGGTGCCGGTGGTCGCGATCAAGGTGGCGCTGGGCGGCTTCGACACGCATGCCCGCCAGCTCGAGATCCATGACCGCCTGCTGGCCCAGCTCGGCGACGGGCTGGCGATGTTCCGCCGCAACCTGATCGCCGCGGGGCTGTGGCAGGACGTGCTGGTGATGACCTATTCCGAGTTCGGCCGGCGCGTGAAGCCCAACGCCAGCGGCGGCACCGACCACGGCGCGGCGGCGCCGCACTTCATGATGGGCGGCGCCGTGAAGGGCGGCCTGCACGGCGCCTACCCGTCGCTGGCCGACCTGCAGGACGGCGACCTCAAGCACACGGTCGATTTCCGCGACGTCTACGCCACGGTGGCGCGGCGCTGGTGGGGCCTCGAGGAGACCTTCGGCCGGCGCAACCCGACGATGGTCGACTTCCTGGCCTAGGACACCCCGCCGTTGACGCTGGCGGCGGACGCGGCGAATACTGGCGGCCGCACGGGGAGGGTGTGCCATGCCAGAGGGCGGCGGGCAGGCGACGGTCGCGGATCGCGGGCGCGATCCGGCGCTGCTCATCGTCGACATGCAGAACGACTTCGTGCGCGTGGGCGCGCCGCTGGAGGTGCCGGCAGCGCGCGACACGATCGCCGCGCACCGCAAGCTGATCGCCGCGTTCCGCGCCGCCGGCCGGCCGGTGCTCTACACCCGGTTCATCTCGCAGCCTTTCGAGACGCTGCTGTGGCACTGGTCGCCGCAGTGCCGGCCGCCGGTGAGGTGCTGCTGGCAGGGCCATAGGCGGTCCTACGGCGACTGCGAGGGGCCGCGCGATTGCGCCGCCGTCATCGACGAGCTGCAACCCGAGGCGTCCGACGCCGTGGTCGACAAGCATGGCTACGGTGCCTTCCACGGCACCGAGCTGGCCGCGCGGCTGGCGGCGCTGGGCGTCGTCTCGCTCTTCGTCATCGGCACCGTGACCCAGATCTGCGTCGAGGAGACTGCGCGCGAGGCCTTCCATCACGGCTTTCCGACCACGCTGGTGGCGGATGCCGTGTCGTCGTTCGACGCCGCGCTGCACGCCGCCACGCTGCGCAACTTCGCCATGAAGTTCGGCTGGGTCGAGGACAGCGATGCCGTGGTGCGGCGGCTGAGGGAAAAGACCACGCCTTGACTTGCCGGCGGATGCTCGGCCATGCTTCTGCGATAAGAAACAAGATTCCACGATGTGGAAGTGCGGACGGAGCGACATGAGCCGTCCCCAGGGGAGGACAAAGCGATGCATCGCCGCTTGCTGCTGATGGCTGCTTCGTCAATCGCCGTTGCCCTGTCGTCGGGGGCGCTGGCGCAGGGCACGATCAAGGTCGGGTTCCCGATGATCCTGTCCGGGCCCGGCGCGCTGTTCGGCGAGCCGGCGCTGAAGGGCGCCCAGATGTATGTCGAGGAGATCAACGCCAAGGGCGGCGTGCTGGGCCGCAAGATCCAGCTGATCCCGCGCGACACCAAGGGCAACGCCGACGAGGCCGTGCGCGTGGCGCGCGATCTCATCCTGCGCGACGACGTGCAGTTCATCGTCGGCACGCTGACCTCGGCGGAAGGCCCGGCGGTGTCCACGATCGCCAGGGAGAACAAGGTCGTCTTCATCGCCCCGATCCCCAAGACAGACCAGCTGACGGCGCCGGCCAACCTGCATCCCTATGTCTTCCGCTCGGCGTCGAACACCACGATCGAGGGCCGCACGGCGGCCGAGATCGTGGCGAAATGGCCGGTGACGCGCATCGCCACGATCGCCCCGGACTACGCCTACGGCCAGGACGTCACCAAGGCCTTCGTCGAGCACCTCAAGAAGATCAAGCCCGGCGTCGAGATCGTCGACCAGCAATGGCCCAAGCTGGGCGAGGCCGACTACACGCCGTTCATCAACGCCCAGCTCGGCAAGAAGCCCGAGGCGGTCTACTCCTCGCTGTGGGGCGGCCATTTCGTGACCTTCGCCAAGCAGGCCAAGCCGCTGGGCTACTTCCAGGCGCTCAACAACAACTTCATCGGCGTCGGCGAGGCCGGGTCGATCGAGTCGACGCGGTCGATGGGCGCCGACTATCCGGTCGGCATCTGGGCCAACACCTACGACATCTTCGACTGGCCCGACGGGCCGCCGGCGCACAAGGACTACATCGCGCGCCTGAAGAAGTTCACGAAGGAAGAGACGCCGTCGTCCTGGCCGGTCACCGGTTACATCGGCATGCAGTTCCTGGTCGAGGCGATCGCCAAGGCCGGCAGCGTCGAGTCCGACAAGGTCTCGGCGGCGCTGAAGGGCCTGGCCATCGACTCGCCGATCGGCAAGCTCACCATGCGCGCCAAGGACCAGCAGGCCAACCACGGCCAGTTCTGGGGCCGCACCAGGATGGATCCCAAATACCCGTTCGCGGTGCTCGAGAACGTGACGCGCATCGACCCGGCGCCGTTCATGGACTGACGCCGCCGGCGGTCCGTGCCGCGTGTCGCCCAAGCGCGCTGACGAGCCTCGCAGCGCGCGCCGGCAGCCATGAGCGCATCCCGCTACAATGTGCCCTGAGGGGAGCCCATGCCGGAGCCAGCTTTCCTGTTCGGCCAGTTCCTGGGTGGGCTCACGGCCGGGATGTTCCTGTTCACGATCGCGGCCGGGCTGTCGCTGATCTTCGGCGTGCTGCGGGTGCTGAACTTCGCGCACGGCTCGTTCTACATGTTCGGCGCCTATCTCGGCTGGCAGGTCATGAGCTGGGTGGGGCCGGGGACGGAGTATTTCTGGCTCGCGGCGCTGGCCGCGGCGGCCTGCGTGGCGCTGCTGGGGATCGCCATCGAGCATTGCCTGCTGCGCCATCTCTACCGGCGTGAGGAGCTCTATCAGCTGCTCTTCACCTACGCCCTGGTGCTGATCCTGGCCGACTGCGCCAAGATCATCTGGGGCACCGGGCAGCTGTCGGTGTCGCGGCCGCCCAGCCTGTCGGGGGCCGTGCAGATCTTCGGCACCACCGTGCCGCACTACAATCTCTTCATCATGCTGCTGGGGCCGGCGATCGCGCTGGGGCTGTGGCTGCTGATGCATCGCAGCCGGGTCGGGCGGCTGGTGCGGGCGGCGGTGATGGACCGCGAGATGCTGGGGGCGCTGGGCGCCAATGTCGGCTCGCTCTACACCATCATGTTCGGCATCGGCGCCTTCCTGGCCGGACTCGGCGGCGCGCTGGTGACGCCGGTCAAGAGCATCGTGCCGGGCATGGACGTGGAGGTGATCGTCGAGGTCTTCATCGTCGTCGTGATCGGCGGCCTGGGCTCGCTGTGGGGCACGTTCCTGGGCGCCCTGGTGTTCGGCCAGGTGCTGGCCTTCGGCATCCTGATCATGCCGCGCTTCTCGATCTTCGCCGTCTTCGCCCTGATGGCGATCATCCTGATCGTGCGTCCCTGGGGCCTGCTCGGAAAGCCGCTGCGATGAGCCGGCGCATTCCCTGGGTGCTGGTGGTGGCGCTGGTCGCGATGTGGGTGCCGTGGCTGGGCTCGCGCTTCTACACCTTCCTGGCCACCGACATCGCGATCCTAGCGCTGTTCGCGCTCAGCCTCAACCTGCTGCTGGGCTACACCGGGCTGGTATCGTTCGGACACGCCGCCTATTTCGGGATCGGCGCCTACACCTCGGCCATCCTGATGAAGACCCACGGCGTGCCGTTCGCGCTCAGCTTCCCGGCGGCCGGCGTCGTGGCGGCGCTGTTCGCGCTGGTGTTCGGCTTCTTCTGCGTGCGCCTCACCAAGATCTACTTCGCCATGCTGACGCTGGCCTTCGCCCAGATCGTGTGGGCGATCTGCTTCAAGTGGAACGACGTCACCGGCGGCGAGCAGGGCCTGCCCAACGTGCCGTACCCCGAGCTGGGATGGATGGCCGCGATCCCCGGCCTGGGGCAGATGCGCGCCGGCGACCATTTCTACCTGCTGGTGCTGGCGCTCGTGGCTGTGGCCGTGGCGGCGCTGCGCCGCATCGTCGCCTCGCCCTATGGCCGCATGCTGACGGTGATCCGCGAGAACCCGGAGCGGGCCGAGTTCATCGGCATCAACGTGCGGCTCTACCAGCTGTCGGCCTTCACCGCGGCCGGCTTCTTCGCCGGCCTCGCCGGGGCGCTGTTCGGCATCTTCAACCGCGGCGTCTTTCCCGACTTCGCCTACTGGACCAAATCGGCCGAGGTCCTGATCATGACCATCCTGGGCGGCATGGGCCATTTCTGGGGGCCGGCGGTGGGCGCCATGGTGCTGACGCTGCTGAACCAGCAGATCACGTCCTACACGGAGTACTGGCCGCTGATCCTGGGCACGATCCTGATCGTGCTGCTGTTCGGCTTCCGCGGCGGCATCGTCGGCGCGCTGGCCGGGCTGGGCCGCCGGCTGCGGAGGCGCTGACATGCTCCAGGTGCAGGACCTGCACAAGCGCTTCGGCGGCTTCGCGGCCATCTCGGGCGTGAGCTTCGACCTCGAGAAGGGCGTCGTGATGGCTATCATCGGCCCCAACGGCGCCGGCAAGTCGACGCTGTTCAACCTGATCACGGGCCATCTCGAGCCCAGCGCCGGCCGCGTGCTGCTGGGCGGGCGCGACATCACCGGCGCTGCCCCGCACGCGATCTGCCGCCTGGGCGTCGGCCGCTCCTTCCAGCGCACCAACATCTTCCCGCATCTGTCGGTGTTCGAGTGCGTGCAGGCGGCGCTGCTGGCGCATCGCGGCCAGGGGCGCAATTTCTGGCTGCGCTCAGAGGGCCTCTACCGCGCCGAGACGATGGCGCTGCTGGCCTCGCTGGGGCTGCAGGACAAGGCCGAGAGCCTGGCGGGCGAGCTCTCGCACGGCAACCAGAAGCAGATCGAGCTCGGCATCGCGCTGGCCAGCGACCCTGACATCCTGCTGCTGGACGAGCCCACCGCCGGCATGTCGGCGGTGGAGACGCACGAGACCATCGCCCTGATCGCGCGCATCGCGCGCGAGCGCGGGCTGACCCTGCTGTTCACCGAGCATGACATGGCGGTGGTCTTCTCCATCGCTCAGCGCATCGGCGTGCTGCACCAGGGCAGGCTGATCGCCGAGGGCGACCCGCAGGCGGTGCGCGCCGATCCGGAGGTGCGCCGGGTCTACCTGGGAGAACGCTCATGAGCGCGCTCCTGGAGCTGCAGGACGTCCATACCGCCTACGGCCTGTCGCGGGTGCTGTTCGGCATCTCGCTGCAGATCGGCGCCGGCGAGTGCGTCTGCCTGCTGGGCCGCAACGGCGTGGGCAAGACCACCACCATGCGCTCGATCATGGGCCTGACGCGCCCCAGCGCCGGCCGGGTGCTGTGGAAGGGCCGGGACATCGCCGGCTGGATGCCGCACCGCATCGCGCGCGCCGGCATCGGCTTCGTGCCCGAGGACCGCCGCGTCTTCGCAGAGCTCACGGTGTGGGAGAACCTCGATGTGGCCGAGCGGGCGGCGCAGCGCCGCGGCCCGTGGACCGTGGCGCGCGTCTACGAGACCTTCCCGGCGCTGCGCGACCTGGCCGGCCGGCAGGCCGGGTTCCTGTCGGGCGGCGAGCAGCAGATGCTGACCATCGGCCGCACCCTGATGTGCAATCCCGAGCTGCTGCTGCTGGACGAGCCGTCCGAAGGGCTGGCGCCGCTGGTCGTCGACCGGCTGCTGGAGCAGGTCGGCGCGCTCAAGGACCAGGGGCTCACCATCCTGCTGGCGGAGCAGGGCGTGGATTTCTCCTTGCGCCTGGCCGACCGGGCCTATGTGCTGGAGAAGGGAACGGTGCGCCACAGCGGCCCGGCCGCCGAGCTGCGCGACGACGCGGCGCTGCGCCACCGCCTGCTGGCGCTGTGAGCTGAGGGGGATGGAAGCATGAGCGTCGAGATCCGCGATCCGCGTTTTGCCGCGGTGGTGGGCGAAGCCGTCGCGTTCGAGCCGATCGGCACCGGCTTCCTGTTCACCGAAGGGCCGCTGTGGCATCCCGCCGAGCACTACCTGCTGTTCAGCGACATGCCCGGCGATCACATCCGGCGCTGGCACGCGACGGGTGGCGTGACCACGTTCCGCAAGCCCAGCAACATGTCCAACGGCCTCGCCTGGGACCGGCAGGGCCGCCTGCTGGCCTGCGAGCACGCCACCAGCCGGGTGAGCCGCACCGAGAGCGACGGCAGCATCAGCGTGATCGCCAGCCACTACCAGGGCAAGGAGCTGAACAGCCCCAACGACATCGTGGTGAAGAGCGACGGCGGCATCTATTTCTCGGATCCCACCTACGGCCGCATGAAGTACTACGGCCGCGAGCGCGCCTGCGAGCTGTCGTTCCAGGGCGTCTATCGCGCCGACGCCAGCGGGCTTGTGCTGCTGGCCGACGATTTCGCGCAGCCCAACGGGCTGTGCTTCTCGCACGACGAGGCGCGCCTGTTCGTCAACGACACCAGCCGCCAGCATATCCGCGTGTTCGATGTGCGCGCCGACGGCACCCTGGCCGGCGGCCAAGTGTGGGCGCAGACCACCGGCACCGGCCCGGGCGCGCCCGACGGCATGAAGCTCGACAGCGCCGGCAACCTCTATTGCTGCGGGCCGGGCGGCATCCACGTCTTCGCCCCCGACGCCACGGCGCTGGGCGTCATCCGTACGCCCGAGCCGGCGGCGAATTTCTGCTTCGGCGACGCCGACCGGCGCAGCCTCTACATCACGGCATCGACGTCGGTGTACCGCATCCGGGTGGCGGTGGCGGGCTGAGGTTGAGCGAGACCGTCATCCCGAGCGCAGCGAGGGATCTCCTGCGTGTGGCGCACGTGCGCTATTCGCGGGAGATCCCTCGCTGCGCTCGGGATGACGGTTTGCCCGGCGACCGCGGCGGCTTCCCGCCGAGACCGCTGATGCCTTCGCCCAGCTTCTCCTCGACGAAATCCATGTGGGCGATCAGGGCGGCGTGCGCGGCCGCCGGGTCGCGGCGGCGCACGCCGTCATAGATGTCGACGTGATGCTGCCAGATGACCCGGTGGTCCTCCTGGTTGGGCACGTAGCGCTTGAAGCGGTAGAAGGCGGCGAAGCCCTCGCGCAGGGTCTCCATGATGCGGATGGCGAGTGGGTTGCCTGTCGCCGCGGCCAGCGCGCTGTGGAAGGCGATGTCGTTGGCTTCCCAGGCCGCGTCGGTGACGGCCAGACGGCGCATGGTGTCGAGGCAGGCTTTCATGGCCTTCAGGTCGGCGGCGGTCGCTGCCCGTGCCGCCTGCATCGCGCACCAGCCTTCCAGCGCCCGGCGGATCTCGAAGAACTCCGACACCCGGTGCGCCTCCTTGCGGATCAGCTCGATCATCGGCCGGTCGGGCGCCGTGCGCGGCGCGCTCGCCATCACGAAGCTGCCGGTGCCGTGGCGCACCTCGATCAGGCCGACCAGCTCGGCGCGGTGGATCGCCTCGCGCACGGTGGGCCGGCTGGTGTTGAGCAGGGCGGCCAGCTCGCGCTCGGGCGGCAGCTTGCTGCCGGTCGGCCATTCGCCGGACCGGATCAGCGCCGTTATGCGCTCGAACACCTGGTCCGACTTGCGCCCGCCCTGCAGCGGCCGCAGCGACTGCGGCCCGGCTGTCATTGCGCAACCTGCGGGCTGATGCCGAGATAGATCTCCTGCACCTGCGGGTTGTTCTCCAGCTCGGCGGCCGTGCCCTCCAGCACGGTGCGGCCGGTCTGCAGCACATAGGCGTAGTCGGCGATATCGAGCGCCAGCGGGATCGACTGCTCGGCCAGCAGCAAGGTCAGGCCCTCGCTGTGCAGGCGGTGCAGCGTCTCGTAGAGCGCTTCGACGACCGCGGGCGCCAGGCCGAGGCTGGGCTCGTCGAGCATCAGCAGCCGGGGCTCGCTCATCAGCGCACGGCCCAGCGCCAGCATCTGGCGCTCGCCACCCGACAGCGTGCCGGCGAGCTGGCGCCGGCGCTCGGCCAGCCGCGGGAACAGCGCATAGACACGCTCGAACAGGGCGTCGGTGCGGCTCTTGTCGGCCAGCGCCGTGGTGCCCAGCCGCAGGTTCTGCTCCACCGTCTGCGAGACGAACAGGCGCCAGCCTTCGGGCGACAGCGCCAGGCCGCGCCGCACGATGGCATAGGCCGGCTGGCCGCCGATGCCTTCGCCGCGCCACTCGATCGTGCCGGCGGCCGGCCGCACGATGCCGGCGATGGCGTTGAGCGTGGTCGTCTTGCCGGCGCCATTGGAGCCCAGCAGGGCCACGACCGTGCCGGCCGCGACCTGCAGCGAGACGTCGCCGATCCCGACGAGGTCGCCGTAGCGCACCTCCAGGTGCTCGACGCGCAGCGTGCCGGCAGCGCTCATGGCCGCCGCTTGCGGCGGCCATGGCCGAGATAGGCTTCGATCACCGCCGTCTCCTTCACCACGGCATCGGGCTTGCCGCTGGCGATCACATGACCCTGGTTGAACACGAGGACGCGCTGGGTGAGCGTCATGATCACTTCCATGATGTGCTCGACGATGACCAGCGTCACCCCTGTCGCGTGGATCTGCCGCACCAACGCGATCGCCTGCTGCAGCTCGGCCGGCGTCAACCCGGCCAGCGCTTCGTCGAGTAGCATCAGGCGCGGGCCGGTCGCAAGCACGCGCGCGATCTCCAGCCGCTTGCGCCCGGGCGTGCCCAGCGTGCGCGCCCGCTGCCCGGCCTGGTCCTTCAGGCCGGTCATCTCGACGATGCGGCGTGCATGCTCGTGCGCATCGGCGCGGCGCGGGTGGCGCAGGAACGCGCCGACCATCACGTTCTCCAGGATGGTCATGTCCTCGAAGGTCGTGGGCACCTGGAAGGTGCGCCCGATGCCGGCCCGCGCATGCGCCTCCGGCGAGGCGCGCGTCATGTCGGCGCCGGCGAAGACGATCCGTCCGCCGGTCGGCACCATGTCGCCGGCCAGGCAGTTGAAGAAGGTCGACTTGCCGGCGCCGTTAGGGCCGATGAGGCCGATGATCTCGCCCTCGTCGAGGGCGAGGCTCGCGCCGGACACGGCACGGAAGCTGCCGAAAGCCATGGTGACGTCGTCGGCCTCAAGCAGCACGGGGCGTCCTCCTCAGGCGCGGCGCGAGGCGCTGCCACAGCTCGTGCAGGCCGCCGGGCTCGAACCGGGCCAGCACCAGGATGATGCCGCCATACAGGATGTAGGTGAGGCCCGAGCCGCCGCCGCCGAACCAGGTGTTGGTCGCGGTCTGCGCCGGCACCAGGATCAGCGCGCCGACCAGGGGGCCGTACAGCGTGCCGGCGCCGCCCAGCGCCGCGACGATCACCATCTGCACCGAGATCAGGATGCCGAAGCCGCTCTCCGGATCGATGAAGCCTGTCTTGATGGAATAGAGCGAGCCCGCGATCGACGTGAAGACGGCGCTCAGCAGCAGCGCCTTCAGCTTGGTCTGCTGCACCGGCACGCCGAGGCTGCGCGCGGCGCGCTCGCCGGCCTTGATCGCGCGCAGATAGTAGCCGAAGCGGCTCTTCTCCACGGCGCGGGTGACGTAGAGCAGCACCGCCAGCACGACCAGGAAGATGTAGTAGTAGGGCAGCTCGCTGCGGAAGGTGAGGTCCCACCAGCCGCGTCCGACGGCCGGCCCCTGCAGGCCGATCGCGGCGCCGACGAAATCCCAGGTGCCGATGAAGATGCGGATCAGCTCGGCGACGGCGATGGTCGCCATGCTGAAATAGTGCCCGCGCAGCCGGAAGGTGGGCAGCCCGATGACCACCGCCAGCACCAGGCTCAGCGCGACGGCCAGCGGCGCGCCGGCGATCGGCGGCAGCTGCCACAGGTTGAACACCAGCAGCGGCACGTAGGCGCCGATGCCGAAGAACATCGCATGGCCGACCGAGACCTGTCCGGCATAGCCGCCGACGATGTTCCATGCCGACGCCGAGATCGCCGCCAGCAGCAGCCCGACGCCGATGTCCCAGTAGAAATGGTCGTAGAGGACGAACGGATAGGCCAGCAGCGCGACGGCCAGGACAAGGGTTCCGGTCTTCACGGCATGGCCCTCACGCTTTGCCCATCAGGCCCTGGGGCCGCAGCCACAGCAGCGCGGCGAACAGGCCGTAGACGACGATGTCCTTGTAGATCGGGCCGAACCAGTAGGCCGACAGCGCCTGGATCAGGCCGATGATCAGGCCGGCGTAGAGCGCGCCGGGCACGCTGCCGAAGCCGCCCAGGGCCACGACCACGAAGGCGGTGAGGCCGAAGGTCTCGCCCACCGACGGCGACCACGGGTAGGCGGTCGCCATCAGCGCGCCGGCGATGCCGGCGCTGGCGGCGGAGAGGCCCCAGGCCAGGGCCTGCATGCGGTCCGGCCGGATGCCCATCAGCATCGCGGCATTGCGATCCTCGGCCACGGCCAGCAGCCGGCTGCCGACCGCCGTGCGGGTCAGCAGCAGGTGCAGCGCGACGGTGAGCGAGACGGCCACGAGCCCGGCCACCAGCTGCGCCACCGGCATCAGGATGCCGCCGAGGTTGACCGTGCCCGACAGCGACGTCTGCGGCAGCGACACGAAGTTGGCCGAGAAGATCCAGAACGCGGTGTAGCGCAGCAGCAGCGCCAGGCCGAAGGTGGACAGGATCTGCGCCAGCATCGGTCCGCGCATGACATGGCGCACCAGCGAGAGATAGACGACGACACCCAGCACGAAGAGCGCGAAGGCAGCGGCGACGCCGAACGTCGCCGGTCCGCCCGCCAGCCAGGTGACCACGAGCAGGGCCACGTACATGCCCAGCATCACGAACTCACCGTGGGCGAAGTTGATGAAGTTCATCATGCCCCAGATCAGGGTGAGGCCTGACGAGAACAAGGCATAGATGGCCCCCAGCAGGAGGCCGCCCACGATCACCTGCAGCAGCAGCATGGCGTTGGCACCGGCATTGTCTTTACTCCCCCACACAGGTGCTCGGCGTTTGTGGTCCTATCCTTCCCCCGGAGGGGGAAGGTGGCGTGAAGCGCCGGAAGGGGGATGCTGCAACGGATTCGATGTCATTCAGAGCCAGCGAACCTGTTGCAACATCCCCCATCCGCCCCTTCGGGGCACCTTCCCCCTCCGGGGGAAGGACTACGTCACACACTCCCGGAATGACGGTGGTTCTCTATTTCCAGCCCTTCATCGGCCATTGCAGCTGGGCCTCGGCGGCGCGGTCCGGCCAAACCAGGTCGTACTTCTTGCCGTGGAGCTGGATGAGGTAGGTCGCCGCCAGCACGTTCTGGCCGGTGCTGTCGAACTTCACGCCCTCGTAGCCCATCATCAGCTGGTCGGGCTTGAGGTCGGTCTGGCTCAGCGCGACGCGGATCTTCTCGGGATCCTTGGCGCCGGCCCGGTTGAGCGCGTCGGCCAGCGCGAAGAAGCTCTGCATGTTGCGGGCGGAGGTGTCGTCGAGGTCGCGGCTGGTCTTCTTCTTGTACATCTCGTTGATGAGGTATGTGGCCGATCCCGGCTTGCCGATGTCCCAGGCGCTGCGGTTCATCACGCCCTGCGCGATGTCGGCCACCGCCGGGATGAACGAGGGGTCGGAGAAGCCGGTATCGTCGCCGATCACCATCGGCGGCATGTACTCCAGATTGCGCATCGTCTTGATGTAGAGGATGGCATCGGCGGTGTAGCTGATGAAGATCACGACGTCGGGCTGCTTCTCCTTGAGCTGCAGCACCTGGGCCGACACGTCGGTGGAGCTGGCGCTGTAGGGGATGCGGATCGCGACCGGGATGCCGTTCTTCTTGGCGGCCGCCTCGATGGCGTCGGCGACCGAGGTGCCGTAGTCGGTGTTCTCGTTGACGACCGCGATGGAGCCGATGGTCTTGCCGCGCTTCTTCATGTCGTCGAAGAAGCGCATGTAGGTGGCGGCGTAGTCGCTGGCGATCGGGGTGCCGCGGAACACCCATTTGAAGCCGCGGCCGGTGATGTTGGCGGCGGCCGACTCCCCGACCATGAACGGAATGCCCTGGCGCTCGGCCACCGCCGTGGCGGTGAAGCTGCACGACGACTGGTAGGCGCCGAACAGCACGTCGACCTTTTCCTGAGTGATGAGGCGCAGCGCCTGCTGCTGCGCCACCGACGGGCTGCCCTGGTGGTCGACGAAGACGAGCTCGAGCCTGGCGCCGCCCATGTTGGGCAGCCCGGCCGTCTTGGCCAGCGGCAGGTTGCCCAGGTCGGGATGCGCGTCGTTGACGATGTCGGCGGCGACCTCGGCGGCCGCCTTCGAGGCCTGGCCGGCCGCCGCGGCGTTGCCGGTGAGCGGCCACAGGATGCCGATCTTGACAGTGTCAGCGGCCAGGGCCGGCACGGCCCCCATGACGGCAAGGCACGCCGTCGCGATCGCGGCGAGCCGCGCTGCTGGTCCTGTCACGTCTTCCTCCGCATTCGTTTGAAGGCGATCAGATCTGTCATCCCGAGAGGGTGTGATTTTAACCTTCCCCCTCCGGGGCAGGACGATCGCATATGCTGCCGCTCACCCCTCGCCCCGCGGCAGCGGGGAGAGGGAGGGTGTACAGACCGATTAGATCGGTGACGGAATAGACCGGATACATCGGTAACAGTTTTGGCATGGAGGTGAGCATGCCGTGGCTGGAGACCGATGCGATGAAGGAGCGTAGGCGAGTGGTGCTGGA
>NZ_VDUZ01000047.1 GCF_008039615.1 Vineibacter terrae
CACCGACCATTGCTCATCACTCAGCGGCCGCCTGTTCATTGCTGCAACTCACGCAAAGAACAGCTTTGAATCAAATTTCATTCCGAGTGACAAGTGAGATGTGACTCGGTTTGAAAACAGGCCCTAGCACCGACGGTTGAAGGCGAGTCGCGACTGTCATCCCGGGCGCAGCGAGGGATCTCCTGTGAGTGGCGCACCGTGCGCCCCACGCAGGAGATCCCTCGCTGCGCTCGGAATGACGGATGTATCAGCGACCTGCGATCCCAGCACCAGGCTCCGGATGACTGTGCCGCAGCAGGGGCGTGCCTTCGCAGCCGGACATGCGCGCACCAAGCAGCTCCCACGGTGGGTCGCCCCTCTGCGATTCGGCCGGTCAGGCCCCCGTCACCAGGCCAAGAAAAAAGTTCGCAACAATCGCGCCGATTCAGTCGGCTGGAGGCTCCAATTGCCCTGCCACGTCTCCTGTCAGATTTAGAACTCTTCTATTTTGGCTGTAAAATTGACCTGCCAATTGCCCCGCAAGAGCTATATCAGTGTTATGTGATAGAGTTTCAAATGTGAAATTACGTGAATCGGTTAGCATCGAGAAATCTTGAGTTGGGAGCTATACCAAATGAAAGCAAGTAACTCGAGAAGCACTTCACCACTGGCATCGCGTCTCGTACGAAATGAAAAACTGTTGGCGGAGTTGAGAGAGATTGCGGGCCGCAGTCCCCTCACCACCAGCAAGACCAACACGACCGCTCCCCAGGCCGAGACCCCTTTCGAAATCGATGGCCAGGAATACGCTGCCAGACTGGTCAGTCTTTCTCCGGAAGGAGGAAGGCTCGCGACCGATCACGAACCGCCGATCGGGTCATTGATCCGGATCGGCCGCATCACCGCCCGCGTTGTCGGTCATTTGCCAGACGGGATCGCAATCGATTTCATAGACATCGAGGATTGACGTAACGTACCGCTTCCCGACTGGCTCGGT
Source organism: Vineibacter terrae (assembly GCF_008039615.1). Classification (GTDB taxonomy): domain Bacteria; phylum Pseudomonadota; class Alphaproteobacteria; order Reyranellales; family Reyranellaceae; genus Vineibacter; species Vineibacter terrae. The sequence continues at coordinate 977 of NZ_VDUZ01000047.1, forward strand.
AGTGAGCTTCATCGGTCGTCTGTGCTGAAGGTCTGGGCTCGGCCGGAGATCGCGTCCGCTCTGGCCGGCCGAACAGAGGCAATGCCTGATCTCGATACCCTGATCAGGATACCAGGTGCGTTTTTCCCTGCCAAACCGCGTCCAGAGGGATTCTGCCTCCGTCAGCCCCGGCTGGACCAACGTGCCCGTCACTGGGCGACCGTGCAGGAAGCACCTGCTGATTATTATATGCCCATACAGCAGCTTGCGTGCGGTTTCTTACGCGTATCTTTCGAAGTATCGCCTTGAGATGAACCTTCACGGTAGCTTCGGCGATGTCGTACCTGCGGGCAATGATCTTGTTCGATTCGCCCTTCATAAGGCACAGTAGAATGTCCGTTTCCCGATCGGAAAGTCTCTTGCAGCTTGAATCGGCGACCGGATCCTGAAACTTCAAAACAGTAGCCTGATCGATGCTTACAAGCTGTCTGCTTTCAAGCGATGACCCAATTTTGGGCATTGGTGGCACGACGGCCCCTCCAAGCATCACAACATCAAGCGATGCAAGTAATGCCTCGGACGATACTGTCCTTAAAATGCAGCCATCTGCCCCTGCACCTCGCAGCTGCTGAATCATCTCCAAGCGATCAATGTCGCTCACGACAACCACTCGTGCGTTGGGACTTTCTTGTTTCGCGCGCTGCACTTGCTCGGGCAAGGTGGCTTCATCCGCGCTGGCGATCAGGATGATCAAATCCAGATCGATGGTTTTCTGCACTGTCTCAATCGCTTCCGATACCCCTTTCAGTTGATAAAGTGTCGGATGAAGCACGCTCCGCAAGCCTTCTCGAAACAACGAGTTCGGCCCGATCAGGGCCGTTGATAGTCGCTGTGCCATTGCAGACCCCCCCGGTGCTCACGGCCAATATTAAGATTACCCCTAGTGCGACAACTTGCCAAGCTTGCGTTGGCCAACTAACACGAAAGGCGTATTCACCATCGACCCCGTTTGCCTTGTTGCGGCGTTCCAGAAAAGGAGATGTCGCTCCTAGCTGGGAACGCATTGTTCAAACCAGGATTTCGTGGGCGTCGACGGAAGCAATCTTGTCGGGTGTCGCTGCCGCCAACCCGGATCTCGCAACAAAGTCGTCCTGGTCGCAGGGCAAAGAACCTCAGCAATACTAATGATCGCCAAAAAGAAGCCCACCACAGTGGCGGCCGGATGGGCGACGTTTGCTGTTCACCTGAGGGCCAGCGGTCTCCGAAGCATTCGTCAACGCGGTCGACCAGCGTCATCATTTCACGACCCCTCGGGCGCGCTTCAAGCCGGATGCAAAGGTGGAGCGTCCACTCGGCGCTCACCACAGATGGAGGCGGGTCCAAGTGCATCGCCGGCACCATGGCCGCTGCAATGTTCCAAGGTGCAACGCGTGAACTCGGCGTTCCGATTAGTCTCTCCCGTGACATGGGCTTCTTCGGAAAGGCCGTCGTCGATGCCGGCAGCCCGTGGGGCTGAAGAAAGCGGTGCCGGCTGATGGATGCGCGATCGATGCAGCCGACAGCGTGCGACGTGATCCGCGCGCATTCCGTAAGCGCGCTTTGGGTTTTATACCCCCGACGAGGGATAACCGGAATCGCCGGAGGCTTGACAAGCAACGCTGCCTAGCATCCGTCAGCCTTGAAGTCATCCCGACCCCGGAGGGCCTCCAGGGCTAGGTCGCGCATGCGGACGACACCCCGGCGGCTCGCGTGCACTCGACTGGCCGGTCGCAGCACACCCCGTTCCCCGCTGCGGCCGGTTGGGCCACATGCCCAATTCCATCGCCACCGTGCGGCGCCGTCTCACCGTCGCGCTCGTCGCCACTTTGACACGATGCCCGTGCTGTGCAGCGACCATCACGCGACAAATATCGTGGGAATTTGTGACTCAGTAGTACTACCCCACTTCGCGGCCTTGAATCACTTCTCGATTCACGCGTGGATATGATGATGACCGTCCCGGAGCAAATTGCAGCAACGAGGGGGGCAAAACTTGATTAACCGTACCCAGATTGAAGCCAGCCTGACCCAACTTTCCGGCACCTACATCCTCATCGTTTCAGATCGCGACGCCGACGAGCAGGGCTGTGTCATCTCACCCATGGAAAGCCACGAGGTCAGCATCGCGCTGATCACCTTGCTGCTGGACCGCTGCGGCGGACTGGACGAGTTGCTCGACCTTGTCATCCGGGTTGACGAACTGAGCATTCAATAGCCACTCTCTTGCGGACAAAGAAAGAGCTGTCAGTCTCACCTCTCGGGTGCGGTGTCCGGGCGCCGCAATCCACAGATCCGAGGCAGTCGGGTCCGGACACTACGAAGGACGCGGCTGGCGCGGCTTCCATCACCAGTATAGCTTCCGCGGACGAAAGCGTGAGAGCCATGCCGACCAAGCTGCCCGTCACCATTCTCTCCGGCTTCCTCGGCTCCGGCAAGACGACGCTCCTCAACCATGCGCTCCGCAACCGCGAGGGGATGCGGATCGCCGTCATCGTCAACGACATGTCCGAGGTGAACATCGACGCCGAGCGCGTGCGCTCCGAGGGTCCCGAGGTGCTGCATCGCGACGAGACCTTGGTCGAGATGACCAACGGCTGCATCTGCTGCACCCTCCGTGGCGACCTCCTGACCGAGGTACGCCGCCTCGCCGCCGACGGCCGCTTCGACTACCTGCTCGTCGAGTCGACCGGCATCTCCGAGCCGCTGCCCGTTGCTGCCACCTTCGACTTCCGCGACGCCGCCGGCATCAGCCTCTCCGATGTCGCCCGGCTCGACACGATGCTGACCGTGGTCGATGCGGCCAATCTCACCCGCGACTTCGCCAGCCACGACTTCCTCCGCGACCGCGGCGAGCAGCGCGACGCCGAGGACCAGCGTACCCTGGTCGAGCTCCTCGTCGACCAGATCGAGTTCGCCGACGTCATCGTCCTCAACAAGGTGACCGCCGCAGACCCCCAGCGGCTGACCGACGCCCGCCGCATCATCCGCAGCCTCAACCCCGGCGCGCGTCTGATCGAGACCGACTTCTGCGACGTTCCGCTGACGGACGTCTTCCACACCGGCCACTTCGACTTCGAGAAGGCTCGTACCCGCCCGCTGTGGGTCCAGGAGCTGAACGGCTACAAGGACCACGTCCCAGAAGCCGAAGAATACGGCATCGAATCGTTCGTCTGGCGTGCCCGCCTGCCGTTCGACGCCCGCCGGATCCACGCCGTCCTCGCCGGCGCCATGCCGGGAGTTCTGCGCGCCAAGGGCTGGTTCTGGGTCGAAGCCGACCCCAATGTGATCTTCGAGTACAGCGTCGCCGGCGGCCTGACGGATATCCGCCCCCTCGGCCGCTGGTGGGCGGCGACCCCGCAGAAGGACTGGCCGACCGGCACCGAGGCCGTCGCCCGGATCCACGCGAACTGGCGTGCCCCGTTCGGCGACCGTCGGCAGGAGCTCGTCTTCATCGGAACCGGCATGGATCGCGCGGCGACAACGACGGCGCTTGAAGCATGTCTCGTATCGTGCCCCCGGATGCCGGTTGCCCCGGGGCGCAATCTTCAAGCCAGGTTTGCCGCCGCAGGCGACGCGAATACCGGCAGTGACCGTGAATCCCGTTGACGGGAGGCGGTTGAAATCCTCGCTTGGCCATTCCCGATCGGTCGTGCTGCACGAGAACAATGCCTTGAATGAATTTTGCGCGCGCGGACATTGTTTTCGTCCGTCACCTAAGAGGGGTTACCACGAATGGCCGCCTGACTCGGGATTTCGTAGCTGGTGGGCGTGAGGCAATATGCACTTACCCGCAGGGTGAGGGGGTGGCGACGGCAGGAGGCCTGCTTTCGCTGTGGAGTGACGTGGGGACTCTGCCCTCGCCAATTCGCGTGTGCGAGGGCGCATGAACGAGATTATCCAAGAAAATGCGATCCTCGAGGGTCGTACCGATCGCTCCTACTGGGACGTAGAGCACAGCACGCAGATCGAAGGTTTCGCCACTGACATGAGCGTCAACGCCGGCACGCGCGTTGACTTCAAGATCAATGTCAATGGCGGCGCGGGCAGCGACTACAAGGTCGAAATCTTCCGTCTCGGCTATTACGGCGGTAGCGGCGCCCGCGAGGTTGCCCAGTGGACGAACACCAACGCCACGGTTCAGCCGAACGCGCTCGTCAACGCCGCAACCGGCACGGTCGACGCCGGCAATTGGTCGGTCACCGACGGCTGGAATGTGCCGTCCGACGCCGTCTCCGGCGTCTACCTTGCCCGTCTGCAGCGCCTCGATTCGAACGGCAACCCGATCGACGGCGCCGTCAACCAGGTCCCCTTCATCGTGCGCAACGATGGCGAGCAGCACGACATCGTCCTGCAGACCTCCGACACGACCTGGCAGGCCTACAATGCCTGGGGCGGCAACAACGGCGTGGTCGGCGCCAACCTCTACGGCGACAAGAACGACAGCATCAACTGGGACCCGATCCCGGGGGCCGGCAACATCGCGCAGGACCGCGCCTACGCGGTCAGCTACAATCGCCCTTTCATCACCCGAGATAGCACAGGCCAGGCCTCGGGCCCGCAAGACTACCTGTTCGGCGCCGACTATGCGGCGATCTATTGGCTCGAGAAGGAGGGATACGACGTCTCCTACATCTCGGGCGTCGACACCGACCGGCTCGGCGCCGACTACCTCAAGAACTACAACGCGTTCATCTCGGTCGGCCATGACGAATACTGGTCGGGCGGCCAGCGCGCGAATGTCGAGGAAGCGCGCGATTCCGGCGTGAACCTGCTCTTCTGGAGCGGCAACGAAGTCTACTGGAAGACCCGCTGGGACGTCGCCTACAGCGCCGACGGCACGGCCTACCGCACGCTCGTCTGCTACAAGGAGACGCTCGCGGTCGCCGACCCCAACGCCGGCCCGCAGGACTATTACAACCTCGATCCGAGCGATACCTGGACCGGGACGTGGATGGACACCCGCTTCCACGGCAACCCGCTCGCCGGCGGCGGCAACCCGCAGGACGTGAACCCGATCACCGGCCTCAACCCGGCCTGCCACTGCGCCCAGAACCAGCTCACCGGCCAGCTGTTCGGCCCCGACGGCACCGGTCAGTTCGGCGGCGCCCTCGACGTGCCGTCGAACTACGGCAGCCTGCGCGTCTGGCGCGACACCCCCGCCGCCAACGGCGGCCAGCTCGACATTGCGCCGGGCATCATCGGCTACGAGTGGGACGTCTCAACCAACGACATCATGCGTCCCGCTGGCCTCATCAAGCTCTCCGAGACGACGCTGCCCTGGGACGGCATCCTGGTCGACCAGGGCAATACCGTCGCCCCGGGCGTGGCGACGCATACCCTGTCGCTCTATCGCACCGAGAGCGGCTCCTTGGTCTTCGGCGCCGGCACCACCTTCTGGACCTGGGCGCTCAGCAACGAGCATGACAGCTCGCCCTACGGTGCCGACATCGAGAATGTCGGCATCCAGCAGTTCGTGATCAACATGTTCGCGGACATGGGGATCCAGCCGGGGGTGGCCGACGCCTTCCTGATCTCGCAGGGGCTGAAGCGCGCCAGCGCGTCGACCGACACCACGCCCGCGGTGGCCTCGATCAACAACCTGCCCGACACGATCGAGGCGCTCTCGGCCGTGACGATCACAGGCACGGCGACGGACATTGACGGCAACCCGCTGACGACCGATGGCAAGGTGGCCGTGGTCGAGGTCTCCGTTGACGGCGGCGCCACCTGGAAGGTTGCGAGCTCCGCCGACGACTGGGCGACCTGGAGCTTCTACTGGTTTCCGACGAGCCAGGGCGCCGCAACGATCGAGGCCCGCGCAATCGACGACAGTCTGAACGTCTACAACATCACCCCGGGCAGCGAGGCCGTCACCATCACGGCCCCGACCACCTTCAGCGCCTTCAGCGGCCGCACGCCAGGCTCGCCGTCCCTGAACAACGATGGGACGACGATCGAGCTCGGCATGCGCTTCGCCGTCGACCGCGTCGGCAGCGTGACCGACCTCAGGTACTGGCGCGGCAGCGGCGACGCCAACGACACCGACGTGCGCGAGGGCCATCTCTGGCGCGCCGACGGTACCCTGCTCGGCACCGTGACCTTCACCTCGGGCCCGGGCCAGGCAGGCTGGCAGGTTGCCAGCCTGTCGTCGCCCGTCACCCTGACGGCGGGGACGCAATACATCGTCTCCTATCGTACCAACGACCATTACGTGTCGACGAACAACTACTTCGTCGATGCGAACGACGTTGCCTTCGATGGTCTCGACAACAATTCCTTCTGGGGCCAGGGCGGCGTCGTGCGCGTCGTCCAGGACGGAGTCGGTGGCACCAACGGCGTCTTCATCTACGGCAGCGGCACGCCGGTCATGCCGTCGCAGTCGTACAATAGCGCCAACTACTGGGTCGACATCACCTTCGACGCCGTCAACGCGCCGGTGAACTCGGCCCCGGTCATCACCTCGGCCGCAGCGCTGACCTCACCAGAGAACCGTCTGGCCGCCGGCACGATCACTGCGACCGACCCCGACGCCAACCCGCTCACCTACGCCATCGTCGGTGGAGCCGACGCCGCGCGCTTCACCATCAACGCCCAGACCGGCCTGCTGCGCTTCGTCAGCGCGCCCGACTACGAGACCCCGGCCGATACGGGCGCCGACAACGTCTACGACCTGACCGTCAGCGTCAGCGACGGCATCGCGCCGGCGGTGACCCAGGCGATCACTGTCACCGTGACTGACCGGGCTGAGGACGGCACGACCGGCTCGAGCGTCTTCGATACGATCGACGCGCCGACAACGATCGTGACGACCGACCCGACGGACTACGAGCTCGGCATGAGGTTCGCGGCGAACGCCGCGGGCAGCATCACCGAGCTGCGCTACTTCCGCGGCGCGGCGGACGCCGGCGACGTCGACACGCGCGTGCTGAACCTGTGGAACGGCAGCGGCACCCTGCTCGAGTCCGTCACCGTCATCTCGACGGCGGGTGAATCGGGCTGGCAGGTCGGCGCCCTCTCGACGCCGATCGCGATCACGGCCGGCGCGACCTACGTCGTGTCCTACGGCACCACGCAGAACTACGCCGCTACCGCCAACTACTTCAGCACCGCCCACAGCGGACCCGACGGCGTGCTGACCGCCGGTGTCTCCAGCGGCGTCTTCGCCGCCGGCACGACCGGCACCTTTCCGACCGGCACCTACAACGCCACGAACTACTGGGCCGATGTCACCTTCGTCCCCGCCCCCAACGTCGCGCCGGTCTTCACCTCGGCTGCAGCGCTGACCTCGCCGGAGAACCGGCTGACTGCCGGTGCGATCACCGCGACCGACGCCAACGCCAATCCGCTCACCTACGCCATCGTCGGCGGGGCCGACGCCGCGCTCTTCACCATCAACGCCCAGACCGGCCTGCTGCGCTTTGTCAGCGCGCCGAACTACGAGGCCCCGGCCGACGCAGACGCCAACAATGTCTACGACCTGACCGTCAGCGTCAGCGACGGCATCGCGCCGGCGGTGACCCAGGCGATCACCGTCTCCGTTGCCGACCGGGCCGAGGACGGCAGCGGCTCGAGCGTCTTCGGCCCGAGCGACGCGCCGACCACGACCCTGACAACCGACCCGACCGACTACGAGCTCGGCATGAGGTTCACGGCGAACGCCGCGGGCACCATCACTGAGCTGCGCTACTTCCGCGGCGCGGAGGACGCCAGCGACATCGACACGCGCGTCCTGAACCTGTGGAACGCCGCCGGCGCCCTGCTCGGGTCCGTCACCGTCACCTCTGCCGCGGGCGAATTTGACTGGCAGGTCGGCGTCCTCTCGACACCGATCGCGATCGCGGCCGGCGCGACCTACGTCGTGTCCTACGGCACCACGCAGAACTACGTCGCCACCGCGAACTACTTCAACACCGCCCACAGCGGGCCCGACGGCGTGCTGACCGCCGGTGTCGCCAGCGGCGTCTTCGCCGCCGGCACGCCCGGCACCTTCCCGACCAACACCTACAACGCCACCAACTACTGGGCCGACGTCACCTTCGTCCCTGCCCCCAACAGTGCGCCGGTCTTTACCTCGGGTGCCGCCTTCACCTCGCCCGAGAACCAGCTGATCGCCCGGACGATCACCGCGACCGACGCCAACGCCAACCCGCTTACCTACGCCATCGTCGGTGGAGCCGACGCCGCGCGCTTCACCATCGACGCCCAGACCGGCCTGCTGCGCTTCGTCACCGCGCCCGACTACGAGGCCCCGGCCGATACGGGCGCCAACAACGTCTACGACCTCACCGTCAGCGTCAGCGACGGCATCGCGCCGGCGGTGACCCAGGCGATCACCGTCACCGTCACCGACCGGGCCGAGAACGGTACCAGCTCGAACGTCTTCGGCTTGGCCGACGAGCCGACGACGACCGTGACAACCGACCCGGCCGACTACGAGCTCGGCATGAGGTTCACGGCGAACGCCGCGGGCAGCATCACCGAGCTGCGCTACTTCCGCGGCGCGGCAGACACCGGCGACATCGACACACGCGTCCTGAACCTGTGGAGCAGCAACGGCACCCTGCTCGGGTCCGTCACCGTCACCTCGACCGCGGGTGAAACGGGCTGGCAGGTTGGCGCCCTCTCGGCGCCGATCGCGATCGCGGCCGGCGCGACCTACGTCGTGTCCTACGGCACCACGCAGAACTACGCCGCTACCGCCAACTACTTCAACACCGCCCACACGGGGCCTGACGGCGTGCTGACCGCCGGTGTCGCCAGCGGCGTCTTCGCCGCCGGCACGCCCGGCGTCTTCCCGACCGCCAGCCACAACGCCACGAACTACTGGGCCGACGTCACCTTCGTTCCCGACACCGGCAACAACAGCGCGCCGGTCTTCATCTCGGGCGCCGCCTTCACCTCGCCCGAGAACCAGCTGATCGCCCGGACGATCACCGCGACCGACGCCAACGCCAACCCGCTTACCTACGCCATCGTCGGTGGAGCCGACGCCGCGCGCTTCACCATCGACGCCCAGACCGGCCTGCTGCGCTTCGTCGCCGCGCCCGACTACGAGGCCCCGGCCGATACGGGCGCCAACAACGTCTACGACCTGACCGTCAGCGTCAGCGACGGCATCGCGCCGGCGGTGACCCAGGCGATCACCGTCACCGTCACCGACCGGGCCGAGAACGGCACGACCGGCTCAAGCGTCTTCGGCTTGGCCGACGAGCCGACGACGACCGTGACAACCGACCCGGCCGACTACGAGCTCGGCATGAGGTTCACGGCGAACGCCGCGGGCAGCATCACCGAGCTGCGCTACTTCCGCGGCGCGGCAGACACCGGCGACACCGACACACGCGTGCTGAACCTCTGGAACGGCAGCGGCACCCTGCTCGGGTCCGTCACCGTCACCTCGACCGTGGGTGAGACGGGCTGGCAGGTCGGCACCCTCTCGGCGCCGATCGCGATCACGGCCGGCGCGACCTACGTCGTGTCCTACGGCACCACGCAGAACTACGCCGCCACCGCCAACTACTTCACCACCGCCCACAGCGGGCCCGATGGCGTGCTGACCGCCGGTGTCGCCAGCGGCGTCTTCGCCGCCGGCACGCCCGGCGTCTTCCCGACCGTCAGCCAGAATGCCACGAACTACTGGGCCGACGTCACGTTCGTCCCCGCCTCCGTTCCGGCGGTGCTGTCGTCGGCGACGGTGGGCCTCAGCGAAACCAACGCGGTGCTGACGACCGGCGGGACGCTGACGATCAGTGACGTCGACAGCCCGGCAACCTTCGTGGCGCAGGCCGGGACGGCGGGGAGCTACGGCACCTTCACGATCGATGCGGCGGGGGTGTGGAGCTACACGGCGAGCTCGGCCCACGACGCCTTCGTTGCCGGGACGACCTACAGCGACGCGTTCCAGGTGGCGAGCGCCGACGGCACGACGACGTCGGTGACGGTGAACATTCTGGGCACCAACGACGCGGCGGTGCTGTCGTCGGCGACGGTGGGCCTCGGCGAAACCAACGCTGTGCTGACGACCGGCGGGACGCTGGCGATCAGCGACGTCGACAGCCCGGCAACCTTCGTGGCGCAGGCCGGGACGGCAGGGAGCTACGGCACCTTCGCGATCGATGCGGCGGGGGTGTGGAGCTACACGGCGAGCTCGGCCCACGATGCGTTCGTTGCCGGGACGACCTACAGCGACGCGTTCCAGGTGGCGAGCGCCGACGGCACGACGACGTCGGTGACGGTGAACATTCTGGGCACCAACGACGCGGCCGTGCTGTCGTCGGCGACGGTGGGCCTCAGCGAAACCAACGCGGTGCTGACGACCGGCGGGACGCTGACGATCAGCGATGTCGACAGCCCGGCAACCTTCGTGGCGCAGGCCGGGACGGCAGGGAGCTACGGCACCTTCACGATCGATGCGGCGGGGGCGTGGAGCTACACGGCGAGCTCGGCCCACGACGCCTTCGTTGCCGGGACGACCTACAGCGACACCTTCCAGGTGGCGAGCGCCGACGGCACGACGACGTCGGTGACGGTGAACATTCTGGGCACCAACGACGCGGCCGTGCTGTCGTCGGCGACGGTGGGCCTCAGCGAAACCAACGCGGTGCTGACGACCGGCGGGACGCTGGCGATCAGCGACGTCGACAGCCCGGCAACCTTCGTGGCGCAGGCCGGGACGGCGGGGAGCTACGGCACCTTCGCGATCGATGTGGCGGGGGTGTGGAGCTACACGACGAGCTCGGCCCACGACGCCTTCGTTGCCGGGACGACCTACAGCGACACCTTCCAGGTGGCGAGCGCGGACGGCACGACGACGTCGGTGACGGTGAACATTCTGGGCACCAACGACGCGGCGGTTGTTTCAAGTGTGGCAATAACCGGGACGCAGATCAGCTTCGTCGCCACCGATCCCGATAACGGGACACTGGCATTGGCCAGTCCCTTTGCTGCTCTATTTGCCAACCCAACGATCACCAGCGGAGCGACAACGAATTTGACGCCCGTGTCGCAAGTGGCGGCTGTTTCGGGCACCCTCCAGGTCACGGATGGCAGCACGACCGCAGATGTGATCGGTCTCTATCTTGGAACCAGCAACGGCGACAGCTTCACGGCTGGTTCTACTTCTACCGCAATATACGGATTCGGCGGCAGCGACATCCTTACGGGCGGCACAGCGGGGGATTTCATCTTCGGCGGCACGGGTGCCGACACGATCGCGGCGGGGGCCGGCAACGACACGATCAATCTGGCCAACGGCGACTTCGCCGCGGGTGAGTCGATCGATGGCGGCGCCAACAGCGACACCATCGTCCTTACCAATGCCACGACGGTGGACTTCAGCGTTGGCACGGTGACGAACGTCGAGGCCTTGACGGGCAGCACCGGCAACGACACCGTCACGCTGTCGGCATTGCAGCTGGCCGGCCTGGGGAGCGTCGACCTTGTCAGCGGCACGGACACGCTGAACGTTGTGGCCACCGGGAACATCTCACAGCTTGCGCTGGCCGCGCTGAGCAACATCGCTACCGCAAAACTCGTCGGCACCGCAGGCACGGACTCGATCACCCTCACCGGCGCACAGCTCGATGCAATCCTGATCGGCGCGGGCACCATCAATCTCGGTTCCGGCACCGGCGACACGATCAACCTGACATCGACGTCCTCCGACCTCAACACCTTGGGCGGCGTTACGGACGCGTCGATCCAGGGGGTGGAGGCGATCTCGGCGGCGACGGCCGGGGCTGGCGTCACGATCACGCTGTCGGGTCAGACCGAAGCCTTCCTGATCACCGGCAGCAGCTTCGCGGATATCATCACAGGCGGCGCGGGTGCCGACACGATCGTGGCGGGTGGCGGCGCCGACACGATCGTGGCGGGGGCCGGCAACGACACGATCAATCTGGCCAACGGCGTCTTCGCCGCGGGTGAGTCGATCGATGGCGGCGCCAACAGCGACACCATCGTCCTTACCAATGCCACGACGGTGGACTTCAGCGTTGGCACGGTGACGAACGTCGAGGCCTTGACGGGCAGCACCGGCAACGACACCGTCACCCTGTCGGCACTGCAGCTGGCCGGCCTGGGCAGCGTCAACCTTGTCAGCGGCACGGACACGCTGAACGTTGTGGCCAACGGGAACATCTCGCAGCTTGCGCTTGCCGCGCTGAGCAGCATCGACACCGGAAACCTCGTCGGCACCGCAGGCACGGACTCGATCACCCTCACCGGCGCTCAGCTCAATACAATCCTGATCGGCTCGGGCACCATCAATCTCGGTTCCGGCACCGGCGACACGATCAACCTGACGTCGACGTCCTCCGACCTCAACGCCTTGGGCGCTACGAACGGATCGATCCAGGGGGTGGAGGCGATCTCGGCGGCGACGGCCGGGGCTGGCGTCACGATCGCGCTGTCGGGTCAGACCGAAGCCTTCCTGATCACCGGCAGCAGCAACGCCGATACCATCACAGGCGGCACGGGTACCGACACGATCGTGGCCGGTGGCGGCGCCGACACGATCGTGGGGGGTGGCGGCGCCGACACGATCAGTGTAGGTGCATCCGACGACAACGTGCGGGATGCCGTACGTTTCACTGCTGCTGGCGACTATGGCGACACGGTCAGCAATTTCGATGTCACTGGAACGAGCGCCCAGGTGGATGTGGTTCAGTTCACGGGTGCTCTAAATGCGCTGTTTGACGACGTCGGCAACAATGATATCTTCACCTTTGCTTCTGGCAACGGCATCAACAACGACAACGTGGCTGTTAACCTCAGTACTGCCGAAGCGCTTTATCTCAGTGGCGCAAATAACGAAGGCGTAGCCAACGCCAGCCTGGGATCGGCATCGGCGGTGGCAGCAGAATTCAACAACGAGTTTGCAATCACGTCCAGCAATGGGCAAGACGCACTCCTGGTCGTAAACGATACCGATGGAAACGGCTTTGCCGTCTGGCAATATGCTGAAAGCACCGGGGGCGCCGAGATTTCGGCCGCCGAGCTCACGCTGATCGGCGTCTTCCAGGCTAATGGCACCGCAACGACCTCAGAATTCCTGCTGCTGTAAGAAGAGCCTGGCGACGAATCGAAGCAGCCACTCTTCCACTTAGAACGGGGGAGAAAAGGTTGAGTCGGGGATTTCCTCGAGCTTGCAGCAACTCTCGCTTCGTGAGAGCGCCGCCCATCTCGCCAACGCCAGGCATGGTCAACCTTATGGCAAAACGCTCCAGAGGGCGAAAATTACCGGGCTGGCGTCGATATTCCGGCAAGCGGAGCCTTGATTGGCATAATGCGCAAACTCAAACCCGATGAACTCGCGCAGGCCCTGCGGTCCTGCCACCGGTATTTCACGACCGCGGGCCTGTTCAGCCTGGGCATCAACCTGCTGTACCTGGCGGCCCCGCTCTACATGTTGCAGGTCTATGACAGGGTGATCGCCAGCGCCAGCAAGACGACGCTGGTGATGCTCACCATCGCCTTGCTGATCGCCTTTGTGACCCTGGCCGGGCTCGACATGGTGCGGGCCCGGGTGCTGGGCCGGGCCGGCGTACGGCTCGACCGGCTGCTGGGCGCCCGCGTGCTGGCGGCGACCTTCGGCCAGGCCAGCCGCGGCGATGGCGTCGGCAGCCAAACGCTGCGCGACTTCGACTCGGTGCGGCTGTTCTTCTCCGGCACCGGCATCAACGCCCTGTTCGACCTGCCTTGGACGCCGGTCTACGTCGTCGTCATCTTCATGCTGCACCCGCTGCTGGGCGGCTTCGCCCTGGCCTGCGTCCTGGTGCTGGTGGTGACAACCGCGATCGCCGAGCGCCTGGCGCGCAAGCCGCTGGCCGGCTCGGTCGAGGCGGCCAACGCCAACTACCGCTTCGCCGAGATGAGCCTGCGCAACTGGGAAGTCGTGCATGCCATGGGCATGCTGCCCGGCCTGCTGCGGCGCTGGGGCCGCGACCGCAACCGCATGCTGGCGCGCCAGGGAGCGGTGGCCAATCGCCTGGCCACCAGTGGCGGCATCACACGCTTCCTGCGGCTGGCCATGCAGTCGCTGATCCTCGGCCTTGGCGCCTACCTCGTGATCGAGCGCTCGGCGACCATGGGCGCCATGTTCGCGGCCTCGATCCTGCTGGGGCGGGCCCTGCAGCCGGTTGAGCTGATCGTCGGCCAGTGGCGCACGCTGGCCTCGACCCGCACCGCCTTCGAGCGCATCCGCGCCCTGCTCGCCGCCAATCCGTGGAGCGACGACAAGCTCACCCTGCCCCGGCCGTCCGGCCGGGTCGAGGCCGAGGGTCTGGCCTATGGCATACGCGGCGCGCCGCGGCTGATCCTGACCAAGATCGACTTCACCATCGAGCCGCACGACGTTGTCGGCATCATCGGTCCCTCGGGCGCCGGGAAGTCGACACTGGCGCGGCTGCTGGTCGGCGTCGTCGCCCCCGTGACCGGCGCGATGCGGCTGGACGGCGCCGACGTCAGCAAGTGGCCGCGCGACATGGTCGGCCCGTACATCGGCTACCTGCCGCAGGACATCGAGCTGTTTGCCGACACCGTGGCCAACAACATCAGCCGCTTCCGCGACGGCGACGACATGGCGGTGATCGACGCGGCCCAGAGCGCCGGCGTGCACGACGCGATCCTGCAGTTGCCGGATGGCTACGACACGCAGATCGGCGACGGCGGCGCGGTGCTGTCGGGCGGCATGCGCCAGCGCCTCGGCCTGGCACGCGCCGTCTACGGCAGCCCGGTCCTGGTCGTGCTCGACGAGCCCAACTCTAATCTCGATGCCGAGGGCGAGGTGGCGCTGTCAGAGTGCATCAAGCAGCTCAAGATGTGGGGCACGACGGTGGTGATCATCTCGCACCGCCCGGCCAGCCTCAACGTGGTCGACAAGGTGCTGGTGCTGAAGGACGGTACCATGGCCGCATTCGGGCCGCGCGACGAGGTCCTGAAGCAGTTCACGCGGCCGGTGCAGGTGAAGGCGCCGCCTCAGGGCGCAGCCAAACCGGTCGCGGCGGCGGGTGGCGCCGTTGCGACGGCGGAGGCTTCGCCATGACAAACTTGCAGATGCCCACGCCCGCCAAGGACCGCGGGCGCATGGCGCCAGCATCCCCCGTGCCCCCCTTGGGCGGCGGCACGGAAAAGGCCCTCACCTTCATGGCGCCAGCGGCGAAATTCAAGCGCGCGGAGGCGGACGAGCTGGCCGAGGCACCGCCCACCGATTCGATGTGGCGCCCATGCCTGGCCGGTTGGCTGATGCTGCTGCTGTTCTTCGGTGGCTTGGGCTACTGGGCCTTCACGGCGCCGCTGAGCGGGGCCGTTGTCGCGACCGGCGTGGTCAAGGTCGAGGGCAACCGCAAGAGCGTGCAGCACTTCGATGGCGGCATCGTCAAGGAGCTGCGGGTCAGGGAAGGCGACAAGGTCACGGTTGGCGACATCATCGTCCTGCTCGACGACACCCAGGCACGCGCCGAATTCGAGGTGCTGTCGCAGCAGTTTCTGGTGCTGCGCGCCACCGAGGAGCGACTCAAGGCCGAGCTGAAGCGGGCCACCGCCATGAGCATGCCGGCCGACCTGGCACGCCACGCCGACAACCCTGACCTCGAGGCGATCTGGAGCGCGCAGGTCGACCAGTTCGACAGCCGGCTCGCGGCGCTGCGAGGCGCCCGCCTGGTGATCCGCGAGAAGATCGCCCAGCTGGAGTACCAGATCGTCGGCGCCGAGGCGACGCTGAAGTCGTACCAGACGCAGATCGCCTCAGTGAAGGCCGAGATGGACGACATCAAGCCGCTGGTCGACACGAAGCTGATCGCGCGACCGCGCTATCTGCAACTGGAGCGCAGTGGCATCCAGCTCGAGGGCCAGGCGGCCGATACGCTGGCCACCATCGCCAAGGCCAAGCAGGCGATCGCCGAGCAGAGCCAGCAGATCGCCCAGCTCGAGAACGACCGCATGACCGAGGTGACGCGCGACCTGCGCGATACCCAGGCCAAGCTGCTGGAGGTGATCCCCAAGCTGAGCAGCGCCAAGTCGGTGCTCAGCCGCATGGAGATCCGCACGCCCTACACCGGCCGCGTGGTCGGGCTCAATGTGTTCTCGGTCGGCGGCGTCATCGGCCGCGGCGAGAAGATCATGGACATCGTGCCGGCCGAGGACTCGCTGGTGGTCGAGGCGCAGATCGCGGTCGAGGATATCAGCGACGTCCGGCCCAACATGCGGGCCGAGATCCACCTGACGGCCTACAAGCAGCGCATCACGCCCATGGTCAACGGCGACGTGATCCAGATCTCGGCCGACCGGCTCACTGACCAGAAGACGGGCCAGCCCTACTACGTGGCGCTCCTGCGGGTCGACCAGAAGCAGCTCGCTGAGCTGCAGAACATCCAGCTCTATGCCGGCATGCCTGCGCAGGTGATAATCCCCACGGTCGAACGTACGGCCTTTGATTATCTGGTGGGGCCTCTGGTGCAGTCGTTCACGCAGGCGTTCCGGCAGCGGTAATCCACGGCACATGGGCAGGCGCCGGCCGGCACGGCAAGGCGTGCGCACCGCAGGCGCAGACTTCGCCGTTCATAGCCCTCACCCTCTGGAGCCCCTGCGATCAGCCGGAGAGACGTCCCTGCCCATCCCCGTGTCACCTGCAGGACAACCACACCCATGGGCGCCTGGCGCAGCCATGGCAGCGACCCGAGCGCTACCCCACCAATCCGGTGCAAATTTCTTGCGCGTTTGTATTACTACTAATGGAGTACTCCCGTCTGACGGGCAGAGCTATCGCGCATGGAATCAATGAGATGTCGCAAGGAGCCGGGAAAGAGGTTCCAAAGGCATCTCTTCTTCCCCGAGAAAAATGATGCTTACACGGTGAACTTACTCAGATATTTTGTGGGTAGGCATCTCTCCACCGGGGATAGAGGGGTAGATGCCTAACGGGGATGGGAGCTAAAATGGCACATAGGCTGTCCGCAGGAGTGATATCCACCGCCTTGATTGGACCGAATTCATTGTTCCGTGAAGGCCTGAAGCGAACTCTGCACCCACCATATCAAGTCAAGACAGTTTCTGAAACAATTGATTTCGTGCAGAAAATTGCCGAGCTGGATCTCGTCATTCTTGTTGCGGATGCCGACCAGGCCGATTTGCCTGCTCAGGTGCGGCGCGTGAAAGAGCAAAATGCGAGTGCACGCGTTGTCGTCATAAGTGACATCGACACGTCCGAAGTCCTATGGCCACTGCTCGTTGCGAGTGCAAACGGATATCTCCTAAAAACAATCTCGCTTGAGGCGTTGCTTGCGTCACTTGACATCGTGATGCTGGGGGGAACCGTCGTGCTCCCAACACCGAGAAACGCTTTCCCGATCGAGAGCACAGACTGCACTGGCCTCGATAAGGGTGGCGTTGAGGCCGAGATCTCAAAGCCCAGCACCGAGCCGGTGTACAAAAAGCTTACCGATCGGGAGATGGAAATCTTGCTGTGCCTTACAAAAGGCGCGTCGAACAAGCAAATTGCCCGCACGTTCTCGATTACTGAAGCCACCGTGAAGGTTCACCTAAAGGCAATACTTCGCAAGATACGTGTGAGTAATCGTACCCAAGCTGCGGTGTGGGCACATCACAATTACGTCGCACACCCTACATCCCCGCCTCAGACCGCGGCGCAGTTTGACGAAATGCTTCACTGATCGTGACGATGCGCTGTCCCGGTTCGAGGCGGCCGGTGCCGGGCGCGATCCTCGCGGACCGTCGTGCCGTCACATCGTTTCGCGTGCTGACGCTCGAGCCCCAATAGCGGCAAGCCCGCTCCCGTCCGGTGCTGCGGTTTTCTTGGCCTCATGTTCGAGGGCCAGGATCTCAATGGCAACGACGTCCTGAAAATGATCTACGACTCGAGCGGCTATCCGGCCAATCCGAATCAATGCCCAGGATCTCAATGGCAACGCCATCCTGAAAATGATCTACGACTCGAGCAGCTATCCGACCAATCCGAATCAATGATCCGACCGATGGTTTGTGACTTGTCGCAAGCCAACCGCCCTCCTGTGAAAAACCAAGCAGTCTGGCGGTGTGTTCCTGACCATTGATCTCGAACGGGATTTCGGTTGGGTTGCTCCCGCTGTCGGCTCGCGGGCCACGGCCTGTGAACTGTCTCATTTCATGCCCTTGAGCGGCTTAGTCTGTTTGTGTAGCGGACTGTAAGGGTCGCGCACGCCAAGTGCAAGCGGTCGGGTACGCATTGTTATTCGGAGGAACCATCGGCGCAAGGGATTTCTGACTCCGGATGAAGCATGATTTGGCGGGGTCGCCCTCGCCACCATCTGCGCTTTCCTGCCGGCACCACCATCGCCTGCGCCCGAGGCCGGCGAACAGGTCGGCCCAAGCGGCGACCACGTCCGTCTCGGTGAATTCGGCCTCGGCGCGCGCCCGGTTGGCGGCGCCGAGCGTGGCCCGCAGATCGCTCCGCATCGCGAGGCTGGCCAGGGCGTCGGCCGGGAGCCGTCCTCCTGGGCCATGACATAGGGACGGTTCACCGCCACGGGCAGCCCGACGCCATCAGACGATCTAATCCAAAAGAGCCAATCGTATCCGGGTCTCTCTGCATTGCGTTGCGCATACGACTCTGAGTAGATTTGACGCCCAGGGTAGAGGGCAGGAACGGTATTCGCCTGCCTTTGCGGGGAGTCGATGCGGTCATCATACGTCTTGAACTGTGTCGTCACGGTTCTTGCCCTTGCCGCGACCGGTTGCACCAGCCCCGCCGCGCCGCCGCCCGACAGCATCGCCGTGCCCACCGGGGTGGACGCGCCCCAATATGTGATCGGCCCCGGCGATGCGCTGGATGTCTTCGTCTATCTCGCCCCCGAGCTGAGCTCGACCGGCCTGCCGGTGCGCCCGGACGGACGCATCTCGCTGCCTTTGGTGCCCGATCTCGTTGCCGCCGGCCGCTCACCCACCCAGCTCGCCGCTGACATCACCACGCGGCTGCGGCAATTCGTGGTCGACCCCACTGTCACGGTGATGGTGCGCAGCTTCGTCGGCTCCCCGGCACAGCAGGTGCGCATCATCGGCGAGGCCACCCAGCCGCGCACCCTGCCCTATCGCGAGGGCATGACCGTGGTTGACGCCATCATCGAGGCGCGCGGCCTGACCCGCTATGCCGCCGGCAACCGTGCCGAGATCATCCGCCGCGACGCGCCCGGCGCGCCGCCGCGCAGACTGCGCATCCGCCTCGACGACCTGATGCGCGGCGGCGACACCAGCCAGGACGTACCGCTGCGCCCGGGCGATACCATCGTGATCCCGCAGAGCTGGTTCTGAACCATGGCCGCCGTCGACCTCGTCCGCCGCTACTCCGCCGCCGCCTGGCGGCACCGCTGGAAGGCCGTGGCGCTGATCTGGCTGGTGGCGCTGCTCGGCTGGACCGTCGTGCGCATGCTGCCGGACCGCTACATCTCCACGGCGCGCGTTTATGTTGACGCCGATGCTGTGCTCGGCGTGATGCTGCGTGGCATCGCGCTGGACAGTCTCCCCGCCGCGCAGGTGGAGGTGCTGCAGCGTACCCTGGTCAGCCGCCCCAACCTCGAAAGGCTGGTGGACCGCACCGCGCTGTCGCAACGCGTCGCCGCCGGCGACGATCGCGAGAAGACAATCCAGGCGCTGGCCCGCGACCTCCGCTTCGGCATCCAGACCAAAAACCTGTTCACCGTGGAGTATCTTCACACCGATCCGCGCGTCGCGCATGAGGTGGTGCAGCAGGTGGTGGACCTGTTCCTCGAAATGGCCAGCGGCTCCGACCGCCGCCAGATGGAGAATGCTCGCGCCTTCCTGCTGCAGCAGCTCGCCGCGTATGAGCAGCAGCTGCGCGAGGCAGAGCGTCGCCGCACGGAATTCATCGCGCGCTATCAGGATTTGCTCGCGCTGAACGGCAGCACCTCGCGGCTCGACGTCGTACGCGCGCGCATCCAGGCGATACGCGGCGAATTGTCGGATGCGATCAGCCGCCGCACCCTGCTGCTGCAGCAGATCGCCGCCCTGCCCGCCGTAGCGGCGCCTGCCACCGCCGGTACCGTCGCCTCCACGGCCGAGGCGGAGCGGCGCCTGATGATCCTGCGCCAGCGCTATACCGAGCAGCACCCGGAAGTGGCCGCAGCGCGCGCCGCACTTAGCGCTGCCCGCGCCGTGGGCGATACGGAGCGCGCTGCCGCCGGCACGCCGCGTACCGACCCGATGCGCGAGCAGCTGATGGTGCGCATCGTCGATACCGACTCCCAGATCGCCTCGCTGGAACGCCAGTTGCGCGACCTGGAAGCGCAGAGCAGCCGGCTGGAGGAGATGGCGCGCAACGCACCCGACGTACAGGCGCAATTCGCCAATCTCGATCGCGACTTCAACGTCATCCGCCGCAACTACGAGGAACTGCTGAGCCGCCGCGAGGCAGTGAACATCGCCGAGGCCGCGCGCACCGGCACCGACCGCGTGACGCTCGAAGTGATCGATCCGCCGACTGCGCCGTCCAGCCCGGCCAGTCCCAACCGCCTGATGCTGTCGGCAGGGGTGCTGCTGGCGGCGCTCGGCGCTGGCGGCGCGCTGCTCTTCCTGCTGGTGCAGCTCGACACCAGCTTCTATACGCTGCGCGAGCTGCGCGGCATCGGCCCGCCGGTGCTCGGCGCCTTCTCCGCCCCGTCGCGCGGCCGGCTGCGCCTTGCGGACGTCGCGCTTCTCATCCTCTGCCTGCTGCCGCTTCCCCTTGGATGCGTCGTTGCCGCCATCGGGCCGCTCAAACTCATGGCGAGGTTCGCTGCATGAGCCCGTCCTTTCCTCGGCGTCCCCATCTGGTCGAACGTGCCGCCGAAGCGGCCCGCGCCGCCATGGCGGGCGATACGCCCCTCGCCCGCGCGCCGCGACCGCCTCTGGCACCGGTGCAGGCGGTCCCCACGGCGGTCGAGGTGGTGGTGCCGCCGGCTCCCCGCAGCCAGTCTGCCGGTCCACCCGGCCGCGACGAGCCCGCGCCGATCACCTATGCCCTGCTGCGGCGCGCTGGCCTGGTCAGCGAGGCGGGCCCTGCGCGGGAGGAGATCGCGCTGGTCCGCGAGCAGGTGCTGCGCAGCGTCGAGGTCACGCCTCCGGCCAAGGAGCGGCAGGCACGGCTGGTGGTGATCACCAGCGCCCGCAGCGGCGAGGGCAAGTCCTTCGCCGCGCTGAACCTCGCCGCGAGCATCGCCGAGGGGACGTATCGCCCTGTCATCCTGGTAGATGCCGCGCGGGGCACCGCCTCGCTCACCACCCTGCTCGGCCTGCACAGCGCGCCGGGGTTCGACCAACTGCGCGATACGGGCCGCCTTGCCCCCGCCGGGGTGCTGCGGCGCACCGCGATCCCTGGCCTCTTCGTCCTGCCGCATGGCACGGCCGAGCCGCCCGGCGCGCAGGGCGGCGCCATGGCGGGGCTGCTTCATCTCGCCGAGCGGCTGCCGGAACATATCATCCTGCTCGACACGCCGGCCTGCCTGGAATCCAGCATCGCTGGCCTGGTCGCGGCGTCGGCCGGTCAGGTGGCGTTGGTGGTGGAGGCGGAACGCACCAAGCGAGCGGAAGTGGAAGCGGCCCTCGACATTCTCGATGCCTGCCCGACGCTGCAACTCCTGCTGAACCGCTCGGCGCTGCGGGTCAGCGACCGATTCGGAGGACGCGCTCCGGGCGCGGGCGAAGCGACGGTCGGTGCCCAAGCCTGACGCTGCCCTGCCGGCCGGCCTGGTGGCCCTGCTGCTCGCGCTGCCTGCCGCCGCGCAGACCGCCGCACCGCCGAGGGGTGCGGCGCCTGCGCCGGCCGTCAGTGGCGAAGGCCCAGCCGCGCCGGTGGCCGCGCCCGCCGTCAGCGGCGAAGGCCCAGCCGCGCCGGTGGCCGCGCCCGCCCTGCAATCGCCGGCGCTCGGCCCGCTTGGCGGCCGCGATACCCCGGTGGGCACCCGCTCCTTGGCGGGCGGCACGCTGCCGGGGTTCACGAGCATCGCGCCGGGTCTCGGTGTCGTCGGCATCAGCACCCCCTTCGACCTCGGCAACCGGCCCTATGCCATCCGGCCCTCGATCGGCATCGAGGTTCTCGCCACGAACGATGTGTCCCAGACCGACGGGCGCAGCAACGTCGTCACCACCATCGCGCCCAGCCTCGAGGCGGCGGTGGATACGTCGCGTCTGTTCGGCTCGCTGCGCTACACGCCGGCACTGCGCCTCTACGGCACCCATATCAGTCAGAACGACGTGGACCAGGTCGGCGACGGGCGGCTCCTCGCCGCGCTGGTCCCGGGCTTGTTCTATCTCGACATGCGTGGGGCGGCGAGCGTGGTGTCAGTCAGGCCCGGGGTGATCCCCGGCAGCGGGCAGTTCGTCGGCCGGCGCGACACCTCGCAGACCTACACCGCGCAGGTCACGCCATTTCTGGCGTACCGCTTCGGCAGCGCGGCCGCGCTGCAGGTCGGCTATTCCTTCCAGTATTCCCGGCAGAACGGGGCCAATTCCAGCCAAAGCAGCCTGAACGGCCTGTCCGAAGCGTACACCGCGCATCGCGGCTTCGCGGTGCTGCGCAGCGGCGAGGATCTCGGCCGGCTGGCGCTGCAAGCGCGCATCGACGGCACCAGGTTTGTCGGCAACGGCATCTATGACGACGCTCACCGCTTCGTCGCCGCGCTGGAGACACGCTACGCCATCCTGCGCAGTGTCGCCCTGCTCGGCGAGATCGGCTACGAGAACCTGAAATATGCCGGCACCAGCCCGCGCAGCATCGAGGACCCGATCTGGTCGGTCGGGCTGCGGCTGACGCCGAGCCCGGATTCTATCGTCATCGTCCGCTATGGCCGGCATAGCGGCTTCAATTCCTTCAGCCTGAATGCGGGCGTGGCCCTCGGCGCACGTACCGACCTCTTCGCCACCTACAAAGAGAGTCTTTCTACGTCACTCAGCGAGGCGCAAGACCTGCTCGCCAGCACCACCATTGATGCGCTTGGCAACCCGGTGGACAGCCAGTCCGGCGCGCCCGTCGTGCTGATCCCCCCCTTCCTCGGCCTTTCCGACACGCTCTTCCGGATGCGCATCGGCACGGTGTCGCTGCGCTATCACTGGCCGCGCGACGTCTTCACCCTGTCCGGCACCTGGCAGAAGCAGGATCCTGTCACCTCCGCCAGCACCGCCGAGTCCGCCATCTCCAGCCACGGGACCTATGCGACCTTCAGTTGGAGGCATGAATTTTCGCCGCGCACCACCGGGATGGCGACGGTGCAGTATGGCCGCGTCAGCTCCGCGCAGTTCGGCCAGGGCGACGGAAATGTCTATTCGGCAGCCGCGACGCTGGCCCACGAGCTGAGCGACAAGCTCACCGCCAGCCTGCAATTCTCCTGGACCCGCGACACCGCCCGCACCACCGCCTCGGAGACCAAGCAGCAGTTCGTCTTCCGCGCCGGCCTGCGCCGAACCTTCTGAGGCAGCGCCATGGATCACTACCTGTACGGATTTCGCGAGCCACCTTTCCAGATGACGCCGGATGTACGGCTGTTCTTCCCCAGCACGGTGCACAGCCGTGCCTATGCGCATCTGCTCTACGGCCTGTCGCAGCGTGAAGGCTTCGTCGTCGTTACCGGCGAGGTGGGCGCGGGCAAGACCACGCTGATCGAACGGCTCTGCGCGGAATTCTCCACCAAAGGCCCGACCATCGCGCGGGTGATGACAACGCAGGTCGAGGCCACGGACCTGCTCCGCCTCGTCGCCATGGCCTTCAGCGCTCCGGCCGAGGGCGGCAAGGCGGAGCTGCTGCAGGGCATCGTCGCCGCGCTGCGCCGCGGCGTCGCTGAAGGGGGCCGGCGCCAAATCCTCATCGTGGACGAGGCGCAGGCCCTTCCGGTCGCCTCGCTCGAGGAGCTGCGCATGCTCTCCAACGTCACGGAGGGCGAGCATGCGCTGCTGCAGGTGGTGTTGATGGGCCAGCCGCAGCTGCGCCACACCCTGGCGCGGCCGGATCTCGACCAGCTCCGCCAGCGCGTCCTCGCCGCCTATCACCTCGCCGCCCTGACGCGTGAGGAGACGCACCTCTACGTCCGGCACCGGATGACCTCGGTGGGCTGGACCGGCTATCCTGCCTGGGAGCAGACAGCGCTCGACCTGGTGCATGAGCATTCCGGCGGCATCCCGCGCCGGATCAACCGGCTCTGCGCGCGGGTGCTGCTGGCCGGCGCGCTGGAGCATGCCGCCGTGCTGACCGCCGATCTGGTCGGCATCACCGCCGACGAGCTGATGCAGGATCTCGGCGTGATCTGCGCCGAAGCGCCGCCGCCATGTAGCGCGCAGGACCGCGCCACGTTGCACGCCCTCACCGAGCGCCTGGGCCAGCTGGAACGCGCGGTGGGACGCCGCGGACGCATGGCGCGCCGCCTGCAGAAGCTGTGGGGGCAACTCGCCGCCCCGGGAGACCGCGCATGAGCCCACGCCGCGGCGCCATGTCCGCCGACGTGCAGGACTGGCTCCAGGTTCAGGCCTTCGCCGGCATCATCCCGCCGCGGCCTGGTCTACATCATCTTCTGTAGGGAATGGCTCAAACGCCATCCATCTGTGCTTTACAGAACTCAGGCTAA
Source organism: Vineibacter terrae (assembly GCF_008039615.1). GTDB lineage: Bacteria > Pseudomonadota > Alphaproteobacteria > Reyranellales > Reyranellaceae > Vineibacter > Vineibacter terrae. The sequence continues at coordinate 25,594 of NZ_VDUZ01000047.1, forward strand.
CGCCGAACTGCAATCAGTGACTTCGTCAAACCTGCAAAGCGCTCCGAAACGATTTCGCTCGCGGGAAAATAATACTTCATATGGGTGCGGCTGAGCAACTCGGTCCACAGGACGGCATCCAGGGGATCGTCGAGATTGCCGCCCATGGACTTCGTGTAGCTCAACGGCCAGCGTGCTGCCACGTGCTGTCGCAGGGCGATGGGCAGGAACTGGAGCCCCGGAAACACGAAGTGCGGCTCGATTGGAAAGTATCGGTACGGGGTCTGGATCCAGTGCCTGGATCCCAGCGTCTTCACCGTCTCTGCGAACGCCAGGCACCGATCGTGCCCGCCGACGTGCTCGATCGTGGAATTCGAGAACACCAGATCGTAGTCGTTTTGCAGACCCAACTCCGCGGCCTTGCAAGCGTCGCCAGTGACAACCTCGACCCAGTCGGTCGCAGGCGAATTCGATGTGGCGAGATTGACCACGGTCAACGACCTGGGTCGGATCGGCGAGGCTGACCAGAACTGAGGCGTTCCTCCGAGATCCACGACCTTCAGCCGTTCAAGGTCCGGAAAGGTTCTCAGGAAGAGGTTCCATCTCCGCGCACGTGCCCGTCCCGCCAGTGATGATGACGACGTGCCTGCGACCAGATTCCGCACGAGTTGAGCGACACGCGCGCGGCTCGCGACAGCGGACGATTGGTCGATGGATGACGCGTTGTCAGAGTGCATTGAGATGCTCCTGTTCGCAGAATCCCCGCGGGGGCCTAGAAGCGCTGAGAGACCCGAGAATCCGGCGGGCGTTCTTGTCCTCGACGAGGCGGGACTTTGTGAGACGATCGAGGGCGCGGATACCGGCGGCGAAGTCGTCGATGGCGGGGAGGTGCTCGAGATAGTGGCGATCGTGCTTGAAAAAACTGACATCGTTGGTCGTGGTCTCGATGCGCAGGATGCAGCCGATCTTGTCGTACATCTTGATCGAGGCACTGGCGAAGCGATGCTCGATGCAGGTGCGTTCGATGCGCACTCCCAATAGCCGATCAGCGTAGCGTTCTGCCAGCGGCACGGTCATCGCTACCTCGACAGCTTCCGCATACCTCTTTCGTATTACTCCCTTTCTGGTTCCGGCTCTGCTGGCTCAGGACTGTTGACGATGCCAACCGGGCCGGCCGACCTCGCCTTTCAGTCCTGCCAAGACCCCCTTGATCACGGCGATGAAGTTGCCCGGCGCACGGCGGATCAGGAAACGCACAGCATACAGAAGCGAAACGGCAATGCGGGCGGGCAAGCCCCATGGAAAAAATCTGCGAACAAAATGCACGCCGTTGCGGTGCTGCAGATAGACCGTGAGTTTCGGGATCGCTGCGGCAGTTCTCGCCGACCCCGTCGTCGTGCCGCGCCCGTGGGACACGATGGACGCGCTCGCGTAGCCGAGACCGAACCGCTTGGCGCGCATTCCCCAGTCGAGATCCTCGAAGAACAGGAAATAGCGCTCGTCCATCAGGCCGATGGCCTCGACACAGGCGCGCGTGACGTACATGGATGCCCCCGAGGGGCTGTCCATCGCGTCTTCGATTGAAAGGAGGTCATGGGGTGCGCCGAGGTGGTCGCCAAGTCCGATCGGCACACTTCGTGGTGCAAGCCGCTGCCAGCGCAATCCGCCGCGAAACCGGACGTGCTCCGGCCGGTCTTCATCCACGATCGTGCTTCCGACCATTCCCTTGCCGCCAGCTTCCGCTCGCTCAACCAGCGCTGTAAGAGCGTGCGCCTCTGGCTTGGTATCCGGGTTAAGAATCCAGACACCTCTCCAGCCGGAGAGCTTCAAAAGGGGGGCGAGCCACGCATTGATGCCTCCGGCGTACCCAAGGTTCTCGGCGGCGCATCCGATCCACACGCGTGACGGCCGAGCTGTGAGCTGAAGTTGCTCGATGTCGGTGAGGCGGCTGGTGCCGATATCGAATGGACCGGGCTCATCATTTGCAGCGACGCACAAGCCACGGTCGATCAGGTCTCGCGCCAACCTCTCGTATGCCGTCTGGCCTCCATTCTCACAGATGAAAACGTCGAAGCCAGGCGCGATGGCTGCTTTCGAGAGCCCGGTGAGACAGTTGAGAATGTCCGCCGGGTTGCGAAAGCCGACGATCAGAACCGCGACATCGGCGATACGATCAGCAGTCAACCTTCATTCTCCGGAAGCGGCCATCCATCGATAGCACTGTCAGGCCGGCACGGCGCCCCAGGCAACACATCCCTACGGGTTGAGGTATTAAATACATTTTTGCTTGATAAGTCATTTTATACTATATCAAATTTAGGCAAATTATGGCAAATCAAATCATCGACGTCCGTCGATCCCGGTATCGACTTGAACGGTCATGAACATTACGGAATCCGCCTGTGATCTCTGCTTGAACGTGCCGGATCTCGCCGCGGTCCGTGGTTCCGCGGACATTTCGGCCTGCGTGGCGTCGCAGGGCTAGTGCGGGTGGCGTTGCTGGACCTGTCCGCCGATGGGATCTAACGCTCTCCTTGGTATTATGTTCGGCGTGCTGGCGTTCGCCCTGCCGCGTCGCCGCGCGTTTGGCGCAGTACTTGCCACGGCGACCTACACGACCTACGGAGACGCGCTCGATCTCGGCGGTCTGTCCTTCTACAGCATTCGCATCGTCATCGTGTTCACCCTGATCAGGGTGATTGTGAGGAGCGAACTGAAAGGCGTCCGGTTCCAGGCGTTCGATGCCCTTTTCGCGGCTTGGCTGATCGTGACGTGTCTTCTGTACGTCACGCTTGACGGAAGCTACGTCAACTTCACCGAGCGGCTGGGCTACCTCGGAGATGTCGGTGGGCTCTACATCATCGTCCGCGCGCTCGTCCGCAACCCAGACGATCTGGCGGGAACCGTCGCGATCCTCGCGCTCCTGCTGATTCCGCTCGCGGTGCTCATGGGGTTCGAACGGATAACCGGCCGCAACCTGTTCGCCGTGCTCGGAGGTGTTTCGGAGTGGTCGCAAGTGCGCAACGGGACCGTGCGCTGCCAAGGGCCGTTCAATCATTCGATCCTCGCAGGAACGTTCGGGGCGGCGGCCTTTCCCCTGATGGTGGGGCTGTCGGTCTTCCGGCCCCGCAGCAGGGCTCTGGCAGTAGTTGGCGCATTGTCCGCAGCCTTCGTTGTCTACACGTCCGGCTCGAGCGGACCCTTCAGCGCCCTGATCGTCGCCAGCATCGGCCTGGGCATGTGGTGGATCCGGACGCAGATACGCGTCGTGCGCTGGGCCATGCTTGGCGGCCTGGTCGTGATCGCGATCGTTATGAAGGCGCCCGTGTGGTATCTGATCAGCCGGCTCAGCGACCTGATCGGCGGCGATGGCTGGTACCGTTCGAAATTGATCGATAGTGCAGTCAACCACTTCAGCGAGTGGTGGCTGATCGGCACCGGGTACACGGCGCACTGGATGGAAACGGGAATCCCCTCGAGTCCCTATTCGGCCGACATCGTCAACGAGTTCGTCAACCAGGGTATTCGCGGTGGCCTGCTCTGCCTCGTGCTTTTTATCGCGACCCTGTCAAGAAGCTTCGCGGCGATGGGAACCGCCGCGAAGGCAACATCGACACCGCTGGGCCAGCGCTACTTCTTTTGGACGGTAGGCTGCTCGCTGGCCGCCCATGTTGCCTCCTTCTTTTCCGTCACCTACTTCGACCAGACGATCTCTGCATACTACCTGGTCATCGGCAGCACGGTAGTGGCGGCGGCGGTGTGCGACGGCCAAGGGCGGGAGACGCCGGTTCGGCAGCCGACCCGACTCGCACCGCCATACCGGGGATGGCGCAGGGCTGCGCCCCCGGCTGCTGGAATACCGGCCGAACGTTGAAGCTCTGAAGGGAGACGGCCCAGCGCGCGATCTGGCGGGTCGCCCCCAATACAGCCGCCACATGCCCTGGTCGGGAGGCTACAGGAAGAAGTCGCTTGCCGTCAGCGCGAAAGCTCCTTTCAGCTGGATCTGGAAATCGGCAACGGCGTCGCCGTTGACATCGCCCGAGACGATCGTGTCGGCGCCGAAGGCCTGCTGGCGGAGCTCGCCGGCGACCCCGTGGAAGGCAGCACCGCCGATGAAAGCAAAAGCCTGGTTGCCGGCCGCCGCAGTGTTGGCGTCGATCGTGGCGAGATCGATTCTGTCGGTGCCCCGCTCGAACCCTACGATCTGATCGCGAGTGGCGTCGGTCGTGCCGCTCTCATTGAACGCATGGAAGTCGAAAAGGTCGGCGCCCGCGCCGCCGATCAGGACGTCCCTCCCGCGGCCACCCAGCAACGTGTCGTTGCCGGCGCCGCCATTGAGCGTATCGTCGCCGTCGCCGCCATTGAGCGTATCGTTGCCGCCACCGCCATTGAGCGTGTCGTTGCCGCCACGGCCATTGAGCGTGTCGTTGCCGCCACGGCCATTGAGCGTGTCGTTACCGGCACCGCCGACCAGGTAGTTGGCGCGCTCATTCCCCGTCAGGGTGCGGCCAGCCGCGTCGTCCACGCGGATGCTCACCGTCGCGGTGTCGCTGCCGCCGTGGCCGTCGTCCACCGTGTAGGTGAAACTGTCCGCGCCGACATAGCCGGCATCTCGTGTGTACGTGAAGGTGCCGTTGCCGTTGTCTGCCAGCGTGCCATGCGTCGGCTGTGTGACGCCCTGGATCGTCAGCGCGTCAAAATCGGCATCCGTGTCGTTGGCCAGAAGCGCTGCCGCGCTGATCACCAGCGGCTGGTCCCCGGTCGCCTGCAGCGGCCCATCGTCGATCGCAACCGGTGCGTCGTTGACCGGGTTTACAGCGATGCTCACCCTCGCCGTGTCGCTGCCGCCGTGGCCGTCGCTGACCGTATAGGTGAAGCTGTCGGCCCCGTTGTAGTTCCGGACCGGCGTGTAGGTGAAGGTGCCGTTGCCGTTGTCTGCCAGCGCGCCATGCGCCGGCTGCGTGACGCCCTGGATCGTCAGCGCGTCAAGATCGGCATCCGTATCGTTGGCCAGCAGCGCCGCCGCGCTGATCACCAGCGGCTGGTCCCCGGTCGCCTGCAGCGGCCCATCGTCGATCGCAACCGGTGCGTCGTTGACCGGGTTCACAGTAATGCTCACCCTCGCCGTGTCGCTGCCGCCGTGGCCGTCGCTGACCGTATAGGTGAAGCTGTCGGCGCCGTTGTAGTTCGGAACCGGCGTGTAGGTGAAGGTGCCGTTGCCGTTGTAAACGACGGCACCATGGGCGCCCTGGCTGAAGCCGATGATGCTGGCCGCCGTCAGGGTGCTGTCCGCGTCGCTGTCGTTGGCCAGCACGTTGCCCGTGGTGATCGCCTTGTCCTCGCTGCCCGACGCACTGTCATCGCCGGCCACCGGCGCGGCGTTGGATGTCGACGCCGGCACAGTGATGTCGGCGAACCGCAGCATCTCGATGCCCTGGAGCGTGTCGGTCCCCTCGTCGCCGTTGGCCGGATTGAGGTCCCGGATTGTCAGCCCGCCGCCCACCGCCAGGATTTCGTAATCGGCGCGGTTGCCGGCATAGACTGCGGTATCGTTGCCGGCGCCGCCATTGAGCGTGTCGTTACCGGCGCCACCATTGAGCGTGTCGTTGCCGCCGCCGCCATTGAGCGTGTCCGCGCCGAGACCGCCATTGAGCGTATTGCTGCCCGAGTTGCCGGTGAGCACGTTGGCCAGCGAGTTCCCCGTGCCGTTGATGTTGCCGTTGCCCGTCAGCGTCAGGTTCTCGATGTAGTTCGCCAGGCTATAGCTCACCGAGCTCAGCACCGTGTCCGTGCCCTGGCCGTTCTCCTCGACCACGACGTCGCCGGCATTGTCGACGACGTAGGTGTCGTCGCCCGCCCCACCTGCCATATGGTCGGCGTTGGCTCCGCCATCGAGTATATTGTTGCCTGCGTTGCCGGTGAGCACGTTGGCCAGCGAGTTCCCCGTGCCGTTGATGTTGTCGCTGCCTGTCAGCGTCAGGTTCTCAATGCCGGCGGGCAACGTGTAGCTGACGTCTGACTGGACAGTGCCGGTGTCGACGGGCCCGGCATCGCTGCCAGCAACGAGCTGGCCGGTACTCATGTCGATGTTGTTGGTATAGGTCGCCTGCACGGTACCTTTAGTGCCTATGTAAAGGGCGCCATATGCACCGCTGCTGGCATTATTAAATCCATTTACCGAAGCGTAGAAATTGTCCTGGACATGCATATTCGTGGCGGTGCCTGGAGGATCCACGTAGAAGCCCGTCAGATAGGACGCCCCTCCCGGCAAGTTTGCTATCACCGTGTTGTTTGCGACAGTACTATTATAGAAATTCCCACCTGCATCATTGTAGAAGGCGATGCCCGTTCCTATCCCAATCGGAAAACCTTCTGCGTTTCGAGCATCTCCCGAATAGATGGTATTATACGCAATGAGCGCTGAAGCGTTCGGATCGTTGGTGCCTTCGACAGCAATCGCACAGGCGTGCGCTCCATCCTGCCACGCGAAGCCCGACATGACATTATACATCACCGTCATGGGCTCAGGGGCATAGATCGCGGCTGGCGCATTCTTGAGCACGGAATACTCAACCGTGAGCGGGCACCATACTTTTATCAGCGAGAAGTCCGGATCCGACGCCATTCCACCGCCATCGAACGAACAGTACCTCACGACGAGGTTCGCCGTCGCGTCGACAGTGCTTCGAATGTTGATGCCCGTCGTCGCGGCACAGTCGACGATCGTAGCGGTTCCTTTCGCAGTCGCGGTTACCAGCACCGTGTAGTTCGTCAGATTGTAGCCGCTCAGCGTGACGTCGGTGCCGTTGATGTAGATGACGTGGTTTCCCAGCGTGGTTCCGGCTGGCAGGTTGTCGGCGGTCGGGACTCTCAGCGTGATTCCGGGGTGAACGCCAACGGCATAGTCGACTCCAGCGACTTCCCACGCTGGGCGAACCGCATAACCGTCCAGCAAATGCGGCACTTGCGGCGTGCCGCCCGGCGCACCCGTAGATCCATCGCCCGCCATCTCAATCTCCGTTTGTTGCGTCTTGCGTTCAACACTCCTCGGTCGTTGAAGTCCCGCACGCCGGCGTTGCTCCCGACCTCAACTACTTCTCATCCGGTCAACCGTCTGACCGGCGCTCGGGTCTCTGCTAGCACGATTCTTGTCGCCGGGGGAAGTCAAGCCCGGATTTCGCAACCATCCGCATGAAGGTGGCCGTTGGGTACGCTTTAGGCCGATACGGCGCAGCGCGCAGATCAGGACATGAGCCATGGCGGCGAACCACAGGCACAGCTGGTTGGCGCGCATAGTGGTGCTCGATGTGCGGTCGGCGAAGAGGTCGCCCTGGCTTTTTCTTGATGCGGTTCTCCACGTCGCCGCGGGCGCAGTAGACCTTCTCGTACAGTGCAGCGGGACATCCGTGGCGTCCAGGTCCAGCACGATCTGAGACGGCGCGCTGCCATGCGCCGCCAGGAACAGATCGACAAACAGCCCGTCGATCGCCGCCGGATCGTGGCTGATCTTGTGGTACTTCGTCGCCACCGGCCGGCTCAGCTCAAGACGGTTCAACGTGCTCTTGCTCCGGCTCGTCCACGCCCATGCGTCCGGCGTACTCGTTGGAGAGATGGTGGACCGTGAGGTCGCCGAGACGGGAGATCGGGATCAGCTTGGTGAAGCCGCCTTGGGTGTAGAGGTCCGTCGCCGTAATGCAGAGAAGGTCGTGCTCCTCGCGCGGTTCGGCCAGGAAGCCGCCCGAGCCGTCAGTCAAAGGCGGCATTCGGATTAACCCTTCGGAGGATGAGTAATGGTCAAATTGCTGCTTGCTGGATCTAAGAAAGCTTGGACATCATTAGACAGGGCTGAAGGACATACTCATCCGGGATGGGCAAAATCAGGTGACCAGGCTCCGATACGGCGGTGACAAGCACCGGATCATGGATATGTTCGCGGCCCTGTCACCGGGGCTAGCGCTCGCGCTCATTGTGGTCCTGGCGCCTGTGTCCTCTCCCGCCGCGAGCGGCTGTCCCGCTTACCCGGAATTTCCGGATTCCAATTGCACGGGCTGGAAACATACGGGCGTCACGCTCACTGCGGTGCCATCTCAGGTTTCCAGCGGCGCGGGCTGGCACGTTGGCACGGTTGGCGGTCAACAGATTTTTTACATCACCAAAGACAATGCAGTTGTCGATAGCCTGGACATCAATCTTTGCGTCAAGGTGTTCGCCAACAATGTCACGATACAACGTTCACGCATTCGCTGCTCGGACTATTACGCGATTCGAATGGCTGATCCGCCAACGAGATATCGAGGACTCAAACTGATCGATGTCGAGCTTGACGGACTGGGACGGGCCGGCGCTCAAACTGTCGCTGTTGAAGAATCGGCCGACGGCCATTTTCTCCGCGTTCATGTCCACGGCATGGGCAGCAGCGGGCCTCGCATCGGATCGGGCACCGTCATTGAAGACTCTTATATTCATGGCTTTCACTGCAATCCAGGTGATCACACGGCCGGCATGTCTTCCAACGGCGGCGGCGGCGGCATTGTTGTTCGACACAACAACATTGACATCGACCACCGGCCCGGTTGTGCAACGGCAGCATGGGAGATCGCCCTGGATTTTGGAACCTACAATGGCATCTTGATAGAGAAGAACCTGTTCAACGGTGGCGCCTACTGTGCCTACGCCGCCCTCAAGGTGCCCAGGAGCGCTTACCCGCCGGCTACCAATGTGCGATTTGTCGACAACGTTTTTGGGAGAAAATATTCGCCCAAATGTGGACTTTACGGTCCGATTGCCCAATGGGCCAACTCGCCGGGCTCTGTCTGGCGCAACAACACCTGGGGTCCTGGCGCCAGGGCGACATCGGACCACAAAATTGGGGATCCCGTGATTCCCTAGTGTAGTGTCCTACAAATAGCTGGTGATGCCACAGAGGGATGTTTTCCGGCATGTGCGGCACCGCGTGCGAAAAAGCGAAGCAAACGCCTATCCAGTCGATAACGAGACAGTACTCCAGCGATTATGCAATCTCGAGGAGCGCACGCTTTGAGAATGGGATTGCACGGCCATAGTGAGAGAAGCGATGACTTCCATACTCGAGCACGAAGGCCAATTCCGCATCGCTGTCGATGAGCAGCCCCCGAGGCCGGAATCGACTCGGTTTAAGCTCGGGCCGATAGTCGTGGATGTATTCCGCGGGGCCAAGGCTGTCGAGGCCTGCGACAAGTCTGGCCGGCCGGTCGGATTGTTCATCGGAACGCTGATCGATACAGATCGGCAGCGGGTCATCGACGATCGAGTGGTGTTTGACGCCGACCTATCTGATGTCAGAGACATTGACCGGTTTCTTGAACTGCAGATCTACAGGTTTGCCGGCAGGTTTCTGTTCATCCTTGATATGCTAGGCCAGCGGCGCATCTATCTCGATGCAAACGGCAGCAAATCACTTGTGTACGATGCAGCCGAGCGAGCTGCAGCGGCGACGACGTCCCTTTTGCTCTCTCCAGAAGATTATCGGGAAAGATTCCAGGCGGACCTCTACCATGCGTGCGGCGTGGACAGAGACGGCTGGTTTACGGCCGGACTGACGGCTCACCGCGGCGTTCGACGGCTTTTGTGCAACCATTATCTGGATCTCGATAGCTGGAAAGCCGTACGGCACTGGCCAACCGGACAATTTGAGGAATCCGCCAATCCCGAGGAGGAAATTGCGACGATCACCGAGCAGGTCAAGCGCACGATACGAGCGCTGACGAACAGCGGAAGTGTTTCTGTTGCCCTGACAGCCGGGAATGAGACTCGCCTGCTTCTCGCATGTTGCCGCGATTTGTTGCCAAAAGTCACGTTCGTAACCGTGGCAGCTCCCGGTGCAGCTCTCGAGGTGGTCAGAGCCAGAGAGTTGGCATCGCAATTCGGGTTAAATCACCACGTATTGCCTTACGTAAGGGCGAACCCATCGCAGGCCGAGCTTTGGGAGCGACGCACGAGCCATTGCGTTACGGGCACCAATAAAACAATGCACCCGAGTGTGGCACCCCTGGATGGAAAGGTCTTTCTGGGAGGGCTTGGTGGAGAGATCGGGAGGGGTTTTCTTTGGTTGGGGTCGGAACGCTCCGATGCCATTGCCGCGGTAGACATTATCGATCGGCTTAAATTGCCGAGACATCTGGATGTGCTGGCTGCGGTGAAGGATTGGTTTGATCCGCTCGCCCACCATGACGCTCTGGGCAAGCTGGATTTAGCCTATTTGGAGTTGCGAATGAGCTGCTGGGGGTTCGCGGATTCGTACGTTCTACCAAAGCAACTGGAAATTCATCCTCTTGTGTCTCGTCGAATATATTCCGCAATGCTTTCGCTGCCGGCCGAGATGCGGAGAAATAACGGAATGACCACGGCGTGCATCAAGCGGGAATGGCCTGAACTGCTCTCCCTTCCGATCAACAGGTATGGTGATCTACGAGACAAGCTGTCTCCCATTGGCAGAGCTGTCGCTAATCCACGCAGCGCAATGCGAAAGATGCGTCAGCTGGGCTTGGTGGCTTTAAGCCGGGGACTGGCTCGCCTACCGAAATTTTGATTCGGAAGACCTGCAGGGAACGAGTCTGCCCGACTACGCCACCGACCGCCGCTCCACCGGCCTCGCGCTGCCCCCGGCTTTCCGCGCGACGGTAATGATGTCCGTGGCCATGGACATGCCGACGCGGCTGCTCGGGACGTGACGCAGGATGCCGGCGCGCCGGTGGGCTATTCCCACGGTGTGCGCCGTCACGAAGCCCGCCCCCTCGCACCACCTTCGAACCTTGCCGGCGGACACAGGATGCGCACCCGTGCGCTCGTAGCCGCCCTGTCGCCCGAGCCTTCCACGGCGAAGGCAATTCCAGATCTCCGGGATGCTGCGCATGTTGGGGCTTTGGATGATGACCGTCGCGCCGGCGGACAGGACATCGCCAAACAGCGACAGAACCCCGACCGGCTCTGGCACGAGGTGCAGCACGTTCAGGTACAGCACGCAGTCGAACTGTCGTCCTTCCAGACACGCACGCGTGGAGCAAAAGTCACCGTGGATCATCTCCACGCCGCTGTCCGCGGCCATGGCCGAGACGACCGGGTCGAGCGGGATCGCGGTAACCTGCAGGCCTTTTCCGGCCAGCGCCATCTCGGTCGCGCCCCAGCCGCAGCCGATCGAAAGGATCGTGCGTGCCGAATCCGGAATGAGCACCATGACCTCGCTGCTCGGCGGCTCGTAATGGTCCTTCGAAAATGCCGCACGCCGCAGCCGGGTTCGCAGCCGGGTTTCGGTCTCGAAGAGCTGGGCTGCGCGGTCTTCGCTGCCGGCCATTTGCCTCAGGGCCGCAATCTGGCGCCGCATCTCCGGCTCATCCACGCCCATGCGTCCGGCGTACTTGTTGGAGAGGTGGTGGACCGTGAAGTCCCCCAAACGAGAGATCGGGATCAGCTTGGTGAAGCCGCATTGGGTGTAAGGGTCTGTCGCCGCGGTGCAGAGAAGGTCGTACCTCTCCGCGTGCGGTTCGACCAGGAAGCCGCCCGAGCTGATCGCTTTCGCAAGCTGCTCCCGCGTGAGCACATAGCAGGCCGCATGTTCGTTGGTGAACCTGGCGAGGAGATGTTCTCCACGGGACATGAGCGACTGTGGCTCCCAATGGAAGTGCCAGTGGACGTCGGGAAAGCTCACGCGTCCGTCCGGCCGCTTCTCGATCCGAAGAAAGCCCGCCAGTTCGTCATCGTCGAGGTCCGCGGTCACGTCGAGAAAAGCACGCAGATGCGCTTCGGTGATCAGGATGTCGTCTTCCGAGTAGACGAAGAGATCGTATTTGTCGGCGCGCTCGGCAAAGAGTGTCTTGTGGGCGAACGGCAGCGACCAAGGGTTCTTGCTCGGCAGCCCGACCCGCATCTCGACGCCCGGTCCGAGGTCCTTGTCGATGTTGGACAGGACGACGATGTCGACGTCGAATGGCATCGTGCGATATTCGTCGAGGAGCTGCGCGAGATAGCGGTCGTTGCCGCGGCCGTAGCTGGCAATCGCGACCAATACCCGCGTGCGTGCGTCCTGACGGTGATCCCGGTCAGGCCCGGCGTATGTCCGGTTGAGCGCCACCTGGTTCGTCAATTGCTGATCCCCCGCTCCGCCCGGCGCCGGGCGGCCGAGCCTTCGCGCCGGGGCATCATGCCCACGGCGAGCACCTTTGCGACGACGGCAAGCCCGTTGCTGTCGTCGGTCACACCCGTCCCACGCCAGCGCCGGTATTTGCTCCGCAGCTTCATGGCCACGAGGCCGGCGCCAGACCGGGCAGCGTCCGCCATCGTCGCGACCGGCGCGACCCGCTGCTCGATCGCGGCGAGGTATTCCGCCTCCTGCAGCCGGGCGGCCTGCCGCAGGCTGAACCGGTCGAGCACCAGCTGCCGCGCGAAGCATCCCAGGGCCTGCCGCAGCTCCGGCGCTTCGAGCAGGCGCATAAGCGCGGCGCGGAGCCCGTCTGCGCCATGTCCGAGGGAGCCGGCCCCGAGACCGTACCAGCCCTGCCTCAGGAACGTCGGCGCGGTCTCCGGCGTAAGCAGTTCGCTGAAGCCGCGTTCGCCCACCACGATCAGCGGCTTCGCGAAGGCCATGCCGCGCAACGCCGAGCCGCCCTGCCCGATCGTGATGTCGGCCCCGGCATAGGCCGGCCGCGGATCGTCGAGCGCGCCCGCGAGCACGACGACCTGACGTCCGACTGTCGCATTGGTCTGCGCTGCGCGCTCGGCGACGGCGTTTCGCGCCGGCCCGTCGCCCACGATGACGAGCCGCAGCTTGTAGCCGGCACGCGCGAGCTCGCCTGCCGCGTCACAGGCCGTCAGCAAGCCTTCCAGCTTCAAGTCCGGCACCAGCCGGCAGACCATCATGGCCACGACTTCACCGGCGCCGATCCCGTGCCGGGCGCGGAATTCCCCGCCCCCGATCGAGGGATGGTCCGCCTCCGTGTCGACGGGCGGCTCCAGCAGCGTGACCCGGCGGTGACCGGCCGCGAGCGCCGCCTCGCGAATCCGCTCGGTCCCGACGATCAGCGGCACGGTGCGGGGAACGAACGGCGCCACCGACATCGACATGATGGTCCCGACCACCGCGATGCCGCGCCGGGACCTGAGGCCGTAGAAGGCTTCGAGGATGGGCGGCCACTCGTAGCCGTGCACTACCTCGACGCCCCGGTCCCGGACCAGTCGCGCCAGCGTTCCCATGACGCCGGGCGACGGCCTGCGGCGGTGAGCGGAGATCTCGATATGCTCCAGGCCCATGGCCCGCACCCGTTCCACGAGCGGCCCCGGTTCCGACAGGACAATCACCTCGTGCCCGCGATCGCGGACCGCCGCGGCCAGCTGGATGGCGTTGAGCTGCGAGCCGCCGAGCTCCATGGTGTGCGGATAGACGAGGATTCTCATGCGAAGGATCGGGTGCGTGGCAATCGGGTTCAAGAATTTTCTATTTGAGGCTTTCTCTCAGGAAGTGGGCATGGCGATAACAGGGTACGATGACGTCGACCGAGCTCATCTTATCTTCCCTTCTTCGATCCTTCGCGAAAGCTCGCAACAGCATCCCTATGCAGGATACCAATGCGAAATTCGCAGCCGCTCCAGAATTCTTTGCACCTTCGGCGGCAATCGATCCTCGGCCAGCGATGTCAGGAGGCGATGCAGCGAATACATTCCACTTGAAACCGTAATGCCGATCCCGGTCACTTCGGCCCAGGGTGACGGAAGAAAATGACACCCCGCGAATACGAGACCGACGCAAAGAACGAAAAACAGTCCGATGCGCGTGCTCTCCCGGGACCATGAGAATCCGGTCAGCCGCAGGACAATCGGATAGATGATGAGTCCGTGGAAAAGGTAGGAGCCGAAGAATGCCATCCCCGCGCCATTCAGCCCGAACCAGCCGACGAACAGCCACGTGAGCACGACGTTCACTGCGGCCCAGGCGAAGTCCACGGCGAGGAAAAGCCGGCGGCGACCCTTGGCGACGACGATGAACCCCATGGGCCAGGTGATCACGCGCATTGCCACGCCGAGGCAGATCCAGCGCAGCGTCTCGATCGCGCCGACGAACTCGGACGTGTAGAACAGGGCAATGACGAGCGGCGCACACACGATCGTCGCGCAAACGCCCGGCGCCGCGAGCAGCATGCCGATCTGGCTTTGCTCGTCTGTCAGCCGATTGCATTGTGAATTGTCTTCGGCGACACTGACCAGCCGCGGATAGAAATCGGCACCCATGGCCTGCACGACGAAATTGACGTAGAGACCACCCAGTGTCCAGGCGGCCGCATACAGACCGGCCGCCTCCAGCCCGACCTGCCGCGCCAGCATCATTCGAACGGCATAGCCGGCACCGATCATCAGGAAGCCGCTCGCCATGAACGCGAGACCGAACTTCAGGAGCTCGGCCGCCTCCCCTCGAGCCTCCGAGAACGTCATTGACGGCGGATCGACCAGGATCTTGCGGCTGTACCACCACGATACGAGAAGCGACATCGCAGCCACGCAGACCAGGAAGGGCGCGACGCCCTGTTCCCGCAGGTGCCAGGCGATGGGAATGCCGACGAGCGCGCCGAGCAGCGCGCCGAGCACGCCCATCCGGGCGAGATCCCCGATACGCCGGGTGCCCTGGATCAGCGCGCCCTGCCCCCCGGCGAGGAGCTGAAAGAGGACTGCGAGAGACAGCAGGGCGATCGCCCAGGCGTGGTCGTCGTTTCCGAACGTCATGAGCGAGGCCTGGCGGCTGAACAACGCCAGGAAAGCCGCCCCCAGCAGCCCGAGCACGATCACTGTGCGGCGCAGGACGGCCGCTGTGCGAGCGACGCGGCGTTCGTCGCCGGTGCCCGCGGCCTCGGCAATCTGGCGCACGCCGCTGCTGTTGATCCCCATGCCGGCAACGGACACGACGAGCTCCACGATGGAGCTGTAGAGCCCCAGCAAGCCAAATCCGGCGGACCCGAGCAGGATCGCCATGATCTTGGTGCGCACGATGCCGATCAGAATGACGACGACCGAAGAGCCGCCGATCAGGGCCGACGATTTGAGGATCTGCGAGTACGATCTCTGCATCGACTACTCGCCTTGTCTCTCGCGTATCGCAAGGTTGGCGGTGCCGAGGTTGGCGACGCCGATGACGCAGGCGGACTTGTGGGTCGCGAAATTGCGAACGCGGTTCGGCCCCCAGCAGCCGCGGCCGATAACGCCGATGCCGACCGGTGCGTTGCTCATGTGATGCTCACAACTCTCGCGCTGTCAAAAAATCCGCAACCACTTCCCGGGATCATGCTTTTTGCTCGAGCATGATCTGATCCGAAAGTCCGTCCCCACTTTTCCGGATCATGCTCTTTGCTGGAGCATGATCCTTCCGGAGAGCCGGTGCCCGATTTTCCGGGATCATGCTGGGCATGTCCTGCCAGATCCCGCGCGTGTCGATCACGTCCAGATGGCGGCGGCCGGCGAGCGGGATCATCTTGAACTCGTCGTGATCGACCAGGACGATCGCGACCTGGCACGCCATCAGCGCCTCGTCGATGGGCAGCATCTCGGCGCCCAGATTGCTCAAGGCTCTCGGGAGCTCGCGGATGTTCGGCTCGACCACCTTGATGCGCGATCCGAACCGTTCGGCGAGGTGCATCGCGATCTCGACGGCCGGGCTTTCGCGCAGATCGTCGACGTTCGCCTTGAAGGCGAGGCCACAGCAGGCGACGCTCGCACCCGGGCGCTGGTTGATCAGGGCGATGGCCCGCTCGGCGATCACCTTGGTCTTGTTGTTGTTGACGTCGCGGCTGGTCCGCATCACGCGGGCGAGATCGGGCACCGCATCGATGATGAACCAGGGATCGACGGCGATGCAGTGGCCGCCGACACCTGGCCCCGGCTTCAGGATGTTCACCCGGGGATGCCGGTTGGCGATGTCGATCACCTCCCACGGGCTGATGCCGTAGTGATCGCAGATCAGCGACAGCTCGTTGGCGAAGGCGATGTTGGTGTCGCGGTAGGCATTCTCGGTGAGCTTGACCAGCTCGGCCGTCCGCGAGGTGGTCGCCACGCAGGTGCCGCGGACGAACGTCTTGTAGAACGCCTGTGCGCGCCGCGTGCACTCGGCGGTGATTCCGCCGATGCAGCGGTCGTTGCTCACCAGCTCGGTCAGGATGCGGCCGGGCAGCACCCGCTCCGGGCAGTAGGCGACGAAAATGCCGGGCTTGCCATTGCTGGCGCCGACCCTCAGATCGGGGCGCTGCGCGAGAATCCGCTCCGCGATCATTTCGGTGGTGCCGACCGGGCTGGTCGACTCGAGGATGACCAGGTTTCCGGGAACGAGCAGGCCGGCGATGCTGTCCACCGCGGCCATGACGCAACCGAGGTCCGGCCGGTTCTCGTCGTCGATCGGGGTCGGCACTGCGATCATGAAGATGTCGGCCGGTTCCGGCTCGTTGGTCGCGGTCAGGAAGCCGTTGGAGACGACCTTCTGCACAAGGCCGTCGAGATCGGGCTCCGAGATGTGGATCGCGCCCGAGGCGACGGTGCGGGCGACGCGCCGGTTGGTGTCGACACCGACGACCCTGATGCCACGGCTGGCGATCACGGCGGCGGTGGGAAGGCCGATATAGCCAAGGCCGATGACGGCAACCTTGCTGATCTCATGCATCGAGAAGCACCTTCACAATTCGTTCGCGGGCATGGCCGTCGCCGAAGGGGTTGTGGGCCCTCGACATCGCCGAATAATGATCGTCGTCGTCGAGGAGACGGAAGGTCTCCGCGACGATCCTGTCGCGGTCGGCGCCGACCAGGCGCGCCGTTCCCGCCTCGACACCCTCGGGGCGCTCGGTGGTCTCGCGCATCACCAGGACCGGCTTGCCGAACGTCGGCGCCTCCTCCTGGACGCCGCCGGAATCGGTCAGCACGACATAGGCCAGCGACAGCAGGCCGACGAAATCGGTGTAGTCCTGCGGGGTGATCAGCTCGACGCGCGGGTGGCCCGACAGGCGCTCGGAGAGAACGTCGGCGACATTGGGATTGGGGTGCAACGGAAGCACGATGGCGACGTCCTGGCGCTTGACGATGGTCTGCAGCGCGTCGGCGATGCCGAGAATGCCGGCACCGAAGTTCTCGCGGCGATGGCAGGTCACGAGGACGATGCGCCGATTGCCGTGGGCGGCGCGGATGCTGTCCCAGCGCGACGCGAGCCGGGGGTCCGAATCGACGATGGACCGGGCGGCGAGCAGAGCGTCGACCACGGTATTGCCGGTGACGTGGATGCGCTCCTCGGGCACGTTCTCGCGGCGCAGCGCCTCGGCGGCCCGGGCGGTCGGTGCGAAATGCTGGTCGGCAATGGTGCCGATGATCTTGCGGTTCACTTCCTCCGGCCACGGCGCGTAGATGTCGCCGCTGCGCAGGCCGGCCTCGACGTGGGACACCGGGATGCGGCGGTAGTAGGCAGCCAGCGCGCCGGTCATGGCGGTGGTGGTGTCGCCCTGGACGATCACCCGGCTGG
Organism: Vineibacter terrae; assembly: GCF_008039615.1. Lineage (GTDB taxonomy): Bacteria > Pseudomonadota > Alphaproteobacteria > Reyranellales > Reyranellaceae > Vineibacter > Vineibacter terrae. Next base: position 43,085 of record NZ_VDUZ01000047.1, read on the forward strand.
GGCGGACCTGGTCGAGGACCTCGCCGACGTTCTGGAGCAGACGGGCGGTGAGCTGGTCCAGCGTCTGGTTGGCCCGCATGACGTCGAGGTCGATGTCGGGAACGATGTTGGTCAGACGGAGCACCTGGTCCAACATGTGGCGGTGCTGGGCGGTGGCGCACACCGTCACCGCCGCCGAGGTCTGGGCCTTCAGCTGGTTGATCACCGGAAACAGCTTTATGGCTTCGGGGCGCGTGCCTACCATCACGAGGAAATTCTTCTGCACGGTCAGCCCCTTGTCCCGGTGGAGTCGATGCTGGAATTCATCTGCGGCCCACCGGGCGCGCAGGCGCCGCACGCAGGCGGTGGCGGACAAGCTCGCGGCCGAGGATCGCGGCGAACAGCACGTTGGTTCTGGCGTAGCGCCACCACATGCGGCGCGGTTCCTGGTAGATGCGGTAGAGCCACTCGAGCCCCAGCGCCTGCATGCGCAGCGGCGCCCGCTGCACGCGGCCGGACAGCACGTCAAAGGAGCCGCCTACGCCCATGATGAAGGGCACGTTCAGCTCGTCGCGGTGGGCGGCGAGAAACCGCTCCTTGCGCGGGGTCGGCATGCCGATGAACAGGCAATCGGCGCCGCTGTCGCGGATTTCGCGGACGACATCCGCCTCCTGATCGGGCTTGAAGTAGCCGTCCCTGAAGCCGGCAAAGCGGAGCCCCGGATGACGGGCGAGCGCCTGCGCCACCGCGAGCTGCAGCAGCTCGCCGGTCGCGCCGAGAAAATAGGGCCTGAAGCCGTCTTCCGCGCACACCGCGAGCAGCCGGGCCAGGAGATCGACCCCGGGCACGCGCTCCTTCACCGGCAGGCCGAGCAGGCGCGCGCCCCAGACGATGCCCATGCCGTCGATGCTCACCACGTCGCTGCTGGAGACGTCGGCTGCGAGCACCCTGTCGGAACGGGCATTGACCAGCTTAGCGACGTTCAGGGCCACGTGCTGCAGGCGCGTGCGGTCGCGCATCGAGCCGCGGGCGAGCTCCACGGTCTCGGCCATCGTCAGAATATTGATGGGGCAGCCAAGAAAGCTCTCGCCTCTGCCGGCATCCACGAGGTCGTTGCCCGCACCGGCGTCGACGGTGTCATTGCCATCGCCGCACAGGATCGTGGCGTTGCCGCCGGGCGCCGTGATGGCTTTGTCGCGCGGCGTGCCGACCACGCGGTCGACGCCGCTCGTCCCCGTCTGGCTGGTGCCGCCACCCGGGGCGTCCGCGCCGGGTATGCCGGCCGCCGGCGACGGTACCGACGGAACGGGCGAGAATTGCGCGGCGGGCGGCAGGGAGATCGTCATGGTCCGGGCACACACGATCCTTGCGAACGTTGTAGTCGAGTTTTAAAGCGGAAATGTGCGCGAAGCGTCATCTGCTATTTGGTATAGCCCTGGGCTCCTTACGGTGAGGGGGTACGCCTTTGTTGGTATGTGCTGCGCCGGTCCAGTCTGTCCTGAACGCCTTCGAGACGGTCTGACAGCACCGTCCCGGGCCCTTCCCTGCCGGATCTCCTGTCGACGGTGATCGCTGCGAGCGAGCGCGAGCCCTTCCATTTGGGATGACGCTCGGCGAGCCCGCGGCATCGAGCGGATGTGGAAGTCCCGCCGTGCTCTCGTAGTGGCGTGGGTACCTCGAAAGGCACGTCCATACCACCTTCCGATCTCTCGACGGGACAGCAGGACGATGTTTCTCTCGGTCATCGTTCTCGACGATCTTTCCGGGATCAAGACGCAACATGGATTGGGTGGCTCCCGTCGCCGTGCCGGAACGGGAAATCCCGTGCTCCAGGCGCAAGTGGCCGATCAGCTACGGGTCCGTGGGGATCGTCACGATCTTTGCCGACGCGGTCATCATCCTGTCGGCGGGCATCCTTGCCGGAATTGCCTATCATGCCTGGGTGACCGGAGCGCCCGGCGATGTCGTCCAGTACAGCGAGGTCGCGGCTGTGGTGGCCGCGCTTTTCATTTCGCTGATGCGCGGCTGTGGCATGTACCGGCCGAACGAACTGTTCATCCTGCGACGCCAGATCAGGACCGTCTGCCGTTGTTGGGGCGCGGTGTTCCTGCTCCTCGCGGCGGCAGTCTTCGCTCTGAAGATCGGCCAGGAGCTGTCGCGAGGCACCAGCCTGCTCTTTGCGGCGATCGGCCTTTGCGCGTTGATCGCGCACCGGATCTGGTGGCGGAACCTCCTGACGCGAGGAATGGACGGACAGCGCTTCTCCGGCCACAAGATTGTCCTGATCACCGACTCGCAATCGCAGGACGAATCCAGTCTGCCGAAGGCGCTGACAAGCCTGGGATTCCGCCTGGAGCATCATTTCAAGCTGCCACCTCCGCAGCCGGGCAGCCGCGCACGCGCGGAAACGATCGCGCAGGCGATCGCCAGGGTGCGCGGATCGGAAGTGGAGCAGATCGTGGTAGGCGCGGATCTGAGCCACTGGCCCCAGCTTTGCGACCTGATCGCGCAGCTCCGCATCTTGCCGTTGCCGGTCAACGTCATCCCCGTGGGGGCCATCTCGGAAATCCTCAGGCAGCCCAGCCACGAAGTCGGCAATGCCGTCAGCATCGAGGTTCAGCGCGCTCCGTTGACCCCGTTCGAATTCACGGCGAAGAGGACTCTCGACGTCGTCATGGCCGGCGTCGGGCTGGTCGTTCTGTCACCCCTGCTTCTCCTGGTGGCGATCGCTATCAAGCTCGATTCGCCAGGACCGGTGTTCTTCCGGCAGCGGCGCTGCGGCTTCAACGGCCGCACGTTCCAGATCATGAAATTCCGCACGATGCGGGTCCAGGAGGATGGGGAGACGGTCCGTCAGGCGCAGCGCCACGACAGCCGGGTGACCCGTCTGGGCCGGTGGCTGCGCCGATCGAGCATCGACGAGCTGCCCCAGCTCTTCAACGTGCTCGGCGGCAGCATGTCGCTGGTCGGGCCGCGCCCGCACGCCCTGATCCATGACACCGAGTTCGACAAGGTCGTCAGCAACTATGCCTTTCGCCATCGGGTGAAGCCCGGCGTCACCGGCTGGGCGCAGGTGCATGGATGCCGCGGACCGACGCCGACACCGAGGGACATCGAGCGCCGTGTGGAATATGATCTGTGGTACGTCGACAACTGGAGCTTCGGTCTCGACTTCTCGATTCTGATCCAGACTGTCGTCGAGGTGCTGCGGAGCCGAAACGCCTGCTGACGCAGCCGAACGTTTCCGGACCGCGCCTGCCGCTAGAGCATGGTTCTCCTGGAAGGACCGGTATCTGCCGGCCACATCCCGCCACGCGCCGTTCGACGAGGCCGGAGGATTCTCAAGGTGAAATCAGGCAAGCCTTCGGTGTCGGTCATCATTCCGCACCTGAACCAGCCCGAAATGCTGGACACATGCCTCGCCAGCCTCGAAGCGCAGAGCCTCGACCGGGGGCTGTTCGAGATTCTGGTGGTGGACAACGGCTCGGCCACGCTTCCCGAGGACATCGCCGCCCGCCATCCGGGCGTCCAGCTCTTCTGTGAACATCAGCCCGGTCCAGGTCCGGCGCGCAATCTCGGGATCAGCCAGGCGTCGGCTCCCGTCCTCGCCTTCATCGATGCGGACTGCCGGGCACATCCCGACTGGCTGCGCACGGGGTTGGAGACCTTGCAGGCGTTGCCCGAGGGGGTCGTGCTCGGCGGCGACGTGCAGATCTGGCGAGACGACCAGGCGCGGTTCACGGCCATCGAGGCCTACGAGGGCGTGTTTGCCTACAGGTTCAAGCTCTACATCGAGCAGCACGGCTTTTCCGGCACCGGCAACCTGATGGCGCGCCGGGCCGATTTCGACCGGGTCGGGCTGTTTGCCGGCATTCAGCTCGCCGAGGACATGGAATGGGGCCAGCGCGCCTGTCGCGCCGGCCTGAGGTTCCAGTACGTGCCCGGGATGATCGTCTATCATCCGGCGCGCCGCTCGCTCCAGGAGCTGTGCGTGAAGTGGGATCGCCAGATCCAGCACTACATCAACATGGCGCGGGGCAAGCCGGCCTGGAAGACCCGGTGGGCCCTGCGCGCGCTGGCGGTGCTCGCCTCGCCGGCGGTCGACTTTGCGAAGGTCCTGGGCAGCGACCGCATCTTCGGCCTGCCGGCACGACTGAAGGCGATCATGGTGCTGATCGCTATCCGTGCCCACCGCGCAAGGATGATGCTCGCCCTGCTGTCGCATAATGGGAAGGTGGCCTGGAATCGCGAGACGAGCGTTTGACGGCCGTGCGCCTTACGGCGCGCGGCGCAGTTCGTCCACGGCCGGCGCGGCGAACGCCGGATCGTGGGTCAGCTGCTTGAGGTCGGTGCGACGGCCGAACGACCACAGGATCCAACCGAGCTCGTAGCTCCGGCATTCCAGTCGGACGTCGAGGCCAGCTGGATCGATCAGACCTGCCTGCCGATTCAGGTGGGCGTTGGCGAGCGCGCGCAGCATACGCAGCTTCGCGGTGCGCAGCTCGCCCTTGCGGACCTGCGAACGGATCGACAGCTGCAGGTCGGGCACCAGCATCGGTCGGCGCAGCTGGTTTTCGCCGAGCACCCACTTAAAGCCCCTGATCAGCGCGTCGCGCGCCTCCTTGACGCCGTGCTGCTCCGCATGCTCGAGGAACGCCGGCGCCATGCCGTACTGGTGCACGGAATAGACCTCGTAATAGTCGAGGACCGTGCCGCGCTGGGCATCGAAGAACCACGGCCACTCGCCCTGCGGCCCCTGCAGCGCGATCAGCTTCCGGGTCGAGCCGTCGGCCATGGCGATGGCATCGGGCTTGCCGGTGAACTCGCCATAGAGGTAGCAGGCGAGCGTCAGATAGGTCTGGGTGGCGAACGAGGCGAAGCGGCGCCGAAATCCGTGCGGTTGGTCGAAGAACAGGCCGGACGGCGCGTGGTAGTGCTCGCGAAGAAATGCAAACAGTGGATCGATGAACGGCACCCACCGCCTGTCCCCGGCTCGCGCCTGGGCGATGACGCCCGCCAGCAGCATGCCGAGATCCTGGGCGCGGAAGCCGTGCCAGTTGTCGGCTTTTGACAAAAGGCTTTCGACGCGCTGGGCGACCGCCTGCGGAACATCCAGCCCCAGCTCCGCGGCGCTCCACAGCGCCATGCCGTAGGCGTATTTGGTCGCCGGAAGCCGCAGCAGGTCGACGGCATTCTGCGCGTAGATCTCAGCAGCAACGATGCCGGCGGGCCACTCGGGCAGACGCGACATGCCGAGCAGCACGTTGAGCGTGTAGAAAGCATCGCTGTGCGGGACCGACTCGTTCGGCCGGGTGCGGCCATCGAGATGGTAGATGTGCGACCACCGTCCGTGCCCGGGCATCCAGCACTTTTCGAGCCCGTTTAGCGCGTAGGTCACCAGCGGCGACAGGAGCTGCGGCTTCTGCCTGAGGAAATTCACGACGTTCATCGGCCGGTCGATGGAAGGATTGAGGTCGTCTGCAATCGCTTTTCTTGAATGTTATCGTTCGTGCATGGCGTCGTCGAGGCCGCGCGGCAGTGGATATGGGAGTACCTCTGTCGCCACATTGCGAGAGGCCCAGGGAACATGGATATTCCGGCCGATGCCGCTCCGGAACGTCCAGCTTGGTACCGACACCGTCCTCACCCATCCCGACCTCGTGAATCTGTACGGGTGTTCGATCGGTGACGGAACGAAGATCGGCCCCTTCGTCGAGATCCAGAAAAACTGCCATGTCGGCGTCCGCTGCAAGATCTCCTCCCACACCTTCATCTGCGAGGGCGTGACGATCGAGGACGAGGTCTTCATCGGCCATGGCGTGATGTTCACCAACGAGCTCTTCCCCCGCGCCTGCACGCCGGAAGGAGGACTCAAGACCGAGGTCGACTGGTCGGTCGTGCCAACGCGCATCCGCCGCGGCGCCTCGATCGGTTCGAATGCCACCATCATCTGCGGCACCACGGTCGGGCGCTTCGCGCTGATCGGCGCGGGGGCGGTGGTGACGCGCGACGTGCCCGACTACGCGATCGTCGCCGGCGTGCCGGCCAAGGTGGTCGGCGATGCACGCGATCGCGAAAATCTCCCCTCCTTGGCAACAGCGGAAATGGCGGCGCCATGATCGGTATCGGTGTCATCGGCTACGGCTATTGGGGGCCCAACCTCGCGCGCTGCGTCGCCGAGACGGAAGGCTGCCGCCTCGCCGGCATCGCCGATTTCTCGGCCGGGGCGCTGGCGCGCGCCGGCAAGCGCTATCCGGGCCTTGCGCTGCATCAGGATCCGCGCGCGCTGATCGACGACTGCGCCGTCGATGCCGTGCTGATCGCCACCCCGGTCGCGACGCATCACGAGCTGGCCGTTGCCGCGCTGCGCGCCGGCAAGCATGTCATCGTCGAGAAGCCGATGACCGCCTCCTCCGACGATGCGCGCCGGCTGATCGACGAGGCGGCGCGGCGCAACCTCACCCTGATGGTGGACCACACCTTCGTCTATACCAGCGCGGTCCAGAAGATCGGTGAGATCATCCGCTCCGGCGATCTCGGCGACGTCTATTACTATGACAGCACGCGGGTGAATCTCGGCCTGTTCCAGCACGATGTGAACGTGATCTGGGACCTCGCGGTGCACGACCTCTCGGTGCTCGACTACCTGCTGCAGGAAAAGCCCGCTGCGGTTTCGGCCAGCGGCGCCGGACACATCCGCGGGCGGCAGGAGAACATGGCCCATCTCAGCCTGTTCTATCCCTCGGGCACCGTCGCCTATCTCAACGTCAACTGGCTCGCGCCGGTGAAAGTGCGCCAGACGCTGATTGGCGGCAGCCGCAAGATGATCGTCTGGAACGACCTCGAGCCCAGCGAGAAGGTCAAGGTCTATGACCGGGGCGTGACCCTCGGCGATGGCCCCGAGCAGGTCACCGCGCGCATCTCCTACCGCAGCGGCGACATGTGGGCGCCGCAGCTCTCGGTGAAGGAGGCGCTGCTCACCGAGATGGAGCATTTCGTCGACTGCGTGACCCGGGGGCGGGAGCCGATCACCTCCGGTCGCTGCGGCCTGGCCGTCGTCGAGACGCTCGAAGCCGCCATGCTCTCGCTGCGCCAGCGCGGCCAGCCCATCGACATTTCTCCCAGAAGGATGGCCTCATGATTCCGCTGCTCGACCTTCGAGCCCAGTATGCCGGCATCAAGGCGGAACTCGACGCCGCGGTGCTCGAGACGCTGGCGAGCGGCGCCTATGTCTCCGGCCCGAAGGTCGATGCCTTCGAGAAGTCCTTCGCCGCCTACACCGGCGCCAGGCAAGCCGTGGCGCTGAATTCCGGCACCTCCGCGCTGCATCTCGCGCTGCTTGCGCTCGGCATCGGCCCGGGCGACGAGGTGATCGCGCCCGCCATGACCTTCGTCGCAACGGTCGCAGCCATCCGCTATGCCGGCGCGACGCCAGTGCTGGTCGATGCCGACCCGCTCACCTGGAACATCGACCCGGCGGGCATCGCGCGCGCAATCACGCCGCGCACAAGGGCAATCATCCCCGTCCACCTGCATGGCCGCATGGCCGACATGGACGCCATCATGGCGATCGCCGCGCAGCGTGGCCTGCCGGTCATCGAGGACGCCGCCCAGGCGCATGGCGCAACCTGGCAGGGCAAGGGCGCGGGCACGATCGGCGCGATCGGCTGCTTCAGCTTCTACCCGGGCAAGAACCTTGGCGCCTGCGGCGAAGGCGGCGGCGCCGTCACCAACGATCCCGCCCTCGCCGCCCGGATGCACAAGCTGCGCGACTGGGGCCAGGAAGGCCGCTACAACCATGTCGAGCACGCCTTCAACTACCGCATGGACGGCATCCAGGGCGCGATCCTGTCGGTGAAGCTGGCGCATCTGCCGCGCTGGACGGAACGCCGGCGCGAGGTCGCGGCCCTCTACGACACGCTGCTCGCCGAGCTTCCCGTGCAGCTGCCAGCGAAGCCCACGGCGTTGGAACACGTCTACCACGTCTATGCGCTGCGCCATCCGGACCGCGACCGGCTCGCGCATGGCCTCATGGAAGCCGGCGTCGCAACGGGCCTGCACTATCCACGCCCGGTGCATCTGCAGCCGGCCTATGCCGATCTCGGCAAAGGCCCCGGCAGCTTCCCGGTGGCCGAGGCCCTGGCCGCCGAATTCCTCTCCTTGCCCATCTTCCCGGAGCTCACCCCCGAGCAGCAGCGCCACATTGCCGGCGCGCTGCGCGATCTCCTGGCCCCTGCGTCGGTGACCAGTCATGCCGCGTGAAACCCGCGGAACCCTCGACCCGCAGGGCATGCTTGCCGGCACCACCTGCCTCGTCACCGGCGGCGCCGGCTTCGTCGGCTCGCATATCGTCGAGCTGCTGCTGGACGCCGGCGCTGCGGAGGTGCGCGTCATCGACAACATGGTGCGCGGGCGGCGCGACAACCTCGCGCGCGCGCTTGCCAGCAACCGCGTGCGTCTGATCGAAGGCGACATCCGCGACACGGCGGCGATGAAATCGCTCGTCGCCGGCTGCGATACGGTCTTCCACCAGGCCGCGCTGCGCATCACGCAATGCGCCCAGGAACCGCGTGCCGCCTTCGAGGTGATGGTGGCTGCGACCTATGACCTCGTGGAGCTGTGCCTCGCCGCGAACATCCGCAAGCTGGTCGCCGCCTCTACCGCCTCGGTCTATGGCATGGCGGACCAGTTCCCGACCACCGAGGCGCAGCACCCCTACAACAACCGTACCCTCTACGGCGCGGCCAAGGCCTTCAACGAGGGGCTCTACCGCTCCTTCAACGACATGCATGGGCTGGACTATGTCGCGCTGCGCTACTTCAACGTCTATGGCCCGCGCATGGACATCCACGGTCGCTACACCGAGGTGCTGGTGCGCTGGATGGAACGCCTCGCGCGCGGCGAGCCGCCGATCATCTTCGGCGACGGCCTGCAGACCATGGACATGATCCATGTACGCGACGTAGCGCGCGCGAACATCCTCTCGGCTGTCGCGCCGGCGAGCGACGTCGCGCTGAATGTCGGCAGCGGGGTGGAGACCTCGCTGCTCGACCTCGCCCACCTTCTTTGCCGCGTCATGGGCCAACCGCAGCTCACGCCGCTGCACCAGGAGGCGCGCGCGGTGAATCCCGTGCCGAAGCGCCTCGCCGACGTCTCGAAGGCCCGCGCGCTGATCGGATTCGAGGCGACGCACCCGCTCGAGGACGGCATCGCCGAGCTGGTCGCCTGGTGGCGTTCCCAGACCGCGCTCGCCGGGGCCGCCGCATGATCCCGATCACCAAGCCCCTGGTCGGCGAGGAGGAAGCCCTCGCTGCCGCCGAGGTCGTGCGCTCCGGCTGGCTCACGCAAGGCCCGCGCGTCGCGCGCTTCGAGGAAGCGTTCGCCGCCATCACCGGCGCGTCCCATGCCTGCGCTGTGTCCAACTGCACCACGGCGCTGCATCTCGCGCTGCTCGGCGTCGGCGTCGGCTCCGGCGACGAGGTCATCACCGTCAGCCACACCTTCATTGCCTGCGCCAACGCCATCCGCCAATGCGGCGCGACGCCGGTCTTCATCGACATCGAGCCGGTCGGCTACGGCATGGATGCCGCGCTGATCGCCGCGGCCGTCACCCCGAAGACGCGCGCGATCCTCTGCGTGCACCAGATCGGCATGCCCTGCGACATGGATGCGATCATGGCGGTCGCGCGCGCCCATGGACTGAGGGTGGTCGAGGACGCGGCCTGCGCCCTGGGTTCCGAGATGCAGTTCGACGGATCCTGGCGGCGGGTCGGCGATCCCGCCGGGGACGTGGCGTGCTTCTCGCTGCATCCGCGCAAGGTCGTCACGGTCGGCGATGGTGGCGTGCTGACGACACACGACGCCGCGCTCGACGCGCGCTTCCGCCTGCTGCGCCAGCACGGCATGACGGTGCCGGACACGGTGCGCCACGGCAGTCCGCAGGTGATCTTCGAATCCTACGAGGCCGAGGCCTTCAATTATCGTCTGACCGACATCCAGGCGGCGGTCGGCATCGAGCAGCTCAAGCGCCTGCCAGAGATCGTGGCGCGCCGGCGCGCTCTCGCGGAACGCTACCGCGAGCGGCTGGCCAGCGAGGTGAAGGACGTGGCCGCGCCCGCCGAACCGAACCGCGCCCACACCAACTGGCAGTCCTTCGCCGTGCGCCTGTCCGACGGTATGGACCAGCGCGTCGTGATGCAAGCGATGCTTGACCGCGGTATCGCGACGCGCCGCGGCATCATGTGCATCCATCGCGAGAAGCCTTATGCCGAGATGGCACGCTTCCCCTTGCCGGTCTCGGAAGACGTGCAGGACCGCACCATCCTGCTGCCGCTTTATCCGCAGATGACGGAAGAAGAGCAGGACCAGGTGATCGCCTCGCTGCGGGAAGCGGTGTGGCATTGAACCGCGTGCGCGTCGTCATTCTCGGCGCGTCGGGCAATGCCCTCGACATCATCGACATCATCGATGCGCTCGGTGCGCCTTTGGAGGCCGCCGGTGTCCTGGATGACGGGCGCGAGAAAGGCAGCGAATTCGGCGGATTGCCCATCCTCGGACCGCTGGCGGAAGCTGCTGCGCTGGCGGATGTCGTCTTCGTCAACGGCATCGCCAGCGAACGCAGCCATCGCCGCAAGCTCGCGATCATCGCCGGCACAGGCCTCGATGCCGCGCGCTTCGTCACGCTGATCCATCCCCTCGCCGCGGTGTCGCGCCGTGCCACGATCGGCCATGGCAGCTGCATCGGGCCAGGCTGCGCCGTCTCGGGACGGGTGGAGATCGGCGTGCATGCCTGGCTCGGCAGCCTTGCGGTGATTGGCCATGACTGCGTGCTGGGTGCCGGCGCCACCGTCGCACCTGCCGCGACGCTGGCTGGCGGCGTGACGCTCGGCGCTCAGGCTTACGTCGGTTCCGGCGCGGTGCTGCGCCCCGGCGTCACAGTGGGAGAAGGCGCGCTGATCGGCATGGGCGCCGTGGTGCTGCGCGATGTGCCGGCCGGTGAGGTCGTGGTCGGCAATCCGGCCCGGCTGCTTGCGCGGTAGCCGCCCGACACGCTCTCTCCATTCCCTCTCTGCGTTGAAATCCATCGTCTGCCGATCGGGCTACCTCCGCCGCGAAGTGGCACCATCTGGTGCCGCTCGCTAGACTTCCTGCCCGACAGGAAAACAGAATGTGCGGCCTCATCGGAATCATCGGCAGGGCGCCGGTCACACCTCTGCTGGTCGAGGCGCTGAAGCGACTCGAATATCGCGGCTATGATTCGGCGGGCGTGGCGACCCTGATCAACGGCCACATCGAGCGCCGACGCGCCGAGGGCAAGCTTTTCAATCTGGAGACCAAGCTGGCTGCCGAGCCGCTCGCCGGCGCCATCGGCATCGGCCACACGCGCTGGGCCACGCACGGCAAGCCCTCGGAACGCAACGCCCACCCCATCGTCACCGGTCGCGTCGCCGTGGTGCACAATGGCATCATCGAGAACTTCCAGCAGCTCAAGGACGAGCTGCTGGCCGAAGGCCGCACCTTCGACAGCGACACCGACACCGAGGTGGTGGCGCAGCTCCTCACCGTGTATCTGGAACGCCAGCTCTCGCCCGAGGAGGCGATGGGCAAGGCGATGCAGCGGCTGCGCGGCGCCTTCGCGCTCGTTGCTCTGTTCAGTGGCCGCCATGACATCCTGCTGGGGGCGCGGCGCGGCAGCTCGCTGGCGGTCGGCCACGGCGACATGGCCATGTACCTCGGCACGGATGCGCTGGCGCTGGCACCTTTCACCAGGCGCGTAACCTACCTCGAGGATGACGACTGGGTGGTGCTGAACGCACAGGAAGCCAGGATTTTCCAGGGCCACAGCGAGGTGAGGCGCGCGATCCGCGAAAGCGGCATCACCGGCTCCATGATGGGCAAGGGCAATCACCGCCACTTCATGCTCAAGGAGATCCATGAGCAGCCGGCTGTGATCGGCGATACCCTGCACACCTATCTCAGTCCGGCCACGCGCTCGGTCACTCTGCCGGCCTTGCCGTTCGACTGGGCCAAAGTCACGCGCCTTACCATCACGGCCTGCGGCACCGCCTACTTTGCCGGCATGATGGCCAAGTACTGGTTCGAGAAGCTGGCGCGCCTGCCGGTCGAGGTCGAGGTCGCCTCGGAGCTGCGCTATCGCGAGCCGCCGCTGCCGGAGGGCGGCGTGTGCATCGCCATCTCCCAGTCGGGCGAGACGGTCGACACGCTCGCGGCGCTGCGCTACGCCAAGACGCAGCACCAGACCATCCTGTCGGTGGTCAATGTGCCCGAGAGCGCCATCGCCCGCGAATCCCACGCCGTGCTTCCGACGATCGCCGGTCCTGAGATCGGCGTGGCCTCGACCAAGGCCTTCACGACCCAGCTGATGGTCCTCTTGACGATGGCCGTCGCCGCCGGTCGCGCGCGTCGCACGCTCTGCAGCGCCGACGAAGAGCGCCTGACCCGGGCCATGATCGAGGTGCCGTCGCAGGTCAACGAAGTGCTGAATATGGACCTGGCCTATAAGAACATCGCCGAGGGGATCCTGGCCAAGGCGCGCGACGTGCTCTATCTGGGCCGTGGGCTCTCCTTCCCGATCGCGCTTGAGGGCGCGCTGAAGCTGAAGGAGATCTCGTACATCCACGCCGAAGGCTATGCCGGCGGTGAGATGAAGCACGGGCCGATCGCGCTGATCGACGAAGCCGTCCCCGTCGTGGTGGTGGCGCCGGCCGACGCCATCTTCGACAAGATCGCCTCCAATTTCGAGCAGGTCAGGGCGCGCGGCGGCAAGCTGGTGCTGCTGAGCGACGAGGCGGGCAATGACCGGCTGGCCCACCATGCCGCGGCAGCCGCGAAGCTGCCGACCGTCGATCCGATGGTCGCGCCGATCCTCTACAGTGTCTCGGTGCAGCTGCTCGCCTACTACACAGCGGTGGCCAAAGGCACCGACGTGGATCAGCCCCGCAATCTCGCCAAGAGCGTGACGGTTGAGTAGCGATTGGAGCGGCGCTCCGACCGAATGGACTCAGTCGCTCAGGACGCCGCCACGGGCGCAGCGACACTCCCACGCCCAGCTGTGACCTCCTCCGCTGTGGAGCCGAAGCCAGCGCGCTTGGCGTTGGCCTGCCCGGTGAAGGCGGCAGGTCTTTCGATGTTCATACGCGTACATCATCCTCTCATGTCGCCGGGCCACAGGCCGTGGCATTCGGGTGCCCCTCCATTGCGCCACTTCACGTCACCTTCAACCGGCCGCAAGGTGAAAGCCTCGGGGGAAGGGCGAGGGGCAGGTCCGGGGCCATGCGCGGATGGCTGGAGGTTCGATGGGAACTCATGGGGGCCATCACCCTGGGCGCGTGCACCGCTGTGCTGGTCTGGGGGGCCGCGCACGAAGACGAATGGCTCGGCTTCGTCTATCCCGACCACCATGTCCTGGCCAAGCACCACTATGTCGGTGCGTACACGTCCCTCGATCAGTGCCGCGCGGCAGCGCAGGCGGTGATCAGCGTGCTGCCTCAACCCTCCGCGGCGGACTACGAATGCGCCTTGAATTGCCTCGTTCAGGCTCGACCGGATGACCCGACGACATGCGCCCGGACGGAGCGCTAGGCGCGACTAACTGGTGTGCGCTCCAACAATGAGCCGCAGTCACGCATGAGTGGGATACGCGTCTCAAGCAAATCAGACCTTGCAGTCGAACACCGCGCCAATCCGCTGTTTGACACGCCGCGCCGTCCCCGGCTTGGTCGTCAGATCGGTTCGAGCACCTTCAGAACGTGTGCTGACGCAATTTCATCTACCCTGAGTTCACCCATCACCGGAAACGCATGAGTCTCCAGGTGGTGCATAGACCCGAGACCGGGCCAGCGTCTTTTATTCTCGATCTTGTAACGAAATATGAAGCTGCGTCCTAAGTTCTCATTGGTCTGAACGTAAAGACCGCCACCATCCGCATGCATGTCTTAGGTAGGCCTGGAGTTCTCGAACGGTCAAAGGCCGAGCACGCTTGGGCATCCGCCGTGTCTTCCAGCGATAGTCCATGGCCCGAGAACCTGCGTCTCAGGTTTATTGAGCTTGAAACCCACCATCAAACGGTAACTGCCGGTTGGACAACGGCAAGCGCCAGGCGACGCCGAGCCCCTCTCAGAACGATCCAGGGCCGATTCCAGCGGCATTCCTGAAAAAGCCGGTGGTCACCGGCGTTCATTGGCGGACATGCCTGGAAAGAAGAGTGGCGGAGGGGAAGGGATTCGAACCCTCGATACAGGTTTAAGCCCGTATAACGGTTTAGCAATCCTAAGCCCCTCCGCCGAACCAACGCAAAAAATGCAGATAATCACGACAAACCAAGCACTTAGGCAGATCGCACAACGCGCATGAAGCGAACACGATGACGGTTTCGGTAGGGACAGGAGTCGGCACAGCGGGACCAATAGACATAGGCCTGAGGACTTGACTTATTGTGTATTTTTATACACATTTGTTGTTGACCCCGTTGAGTGTATTGTGTAAAAAAATACACACAACAGACGGGGCGAGCGATGAAGAGCCTGAGCAGCCGCGAAGTGATCAAGATGCTGGAGGCCGACGGTTGGGTACACGTGCGGACCAAGGGTGACCACCACCAGTACAAGCACCCGACCAAGCCGGGCCGGGTCACAGTCGCCCACCCGGTCAAGGACATCCCGCCAAAGACCCTGCGCAGCATCTACCGGCAAGCCGGCTGGAATTGGGACGAAAGGAAGTAAGATGCAGCACTACATCGCCTTCGTGCATGGAGAGCCCGGCGCCTACGGGATCTCCTTTCCGGACTTCCCGGGCTGCATCAGCGCCGGCGGCACGGTCGAGGAAGCCGTGTCGCAGGGGATCGAGGCGCTGCACCTGCACCTCGAGGGGATGGTCGAGGATGGCACGCCCGTCCCCGCCCCCAGCGCGGTCGAGGCCATCCGGGCCAACCCGGAATTCGCCGAGGAGCTTGACGGCGCCGTCGTTACCCTGGTGCCCGTGGTCACCCCGGCCGGCAAGCCCCTGCGCATCAACGTCAGCCTGGACGAGGCGCTGGTCGCACAGATCGACAAGGCTGCCGAGCTGGCCGGGGTGACCCGATCGGGGTTCCTGGCTGACGCGGCACGGCGAGCGCTGCGAGTGGCATGATGACCACCGTCTACGGGAGGGCCGAGAGGATGAGCGACACAGTGATCTGGTACACCTACCGCCGCAGCGACAAGCCCTATAGCTCCAAAATTGCCGTGCAGGGGCCGGTGTGGATGGAGGATGACGGCCGGCTGCCGATCGCGCAGGCCAAAGAGCGCTGCATGGCGCGCGGCGACTACGCCGTCGAGGCATGGCGCGGGGAGGCGCCGAAGGGCGAATGACGCCCATGACCAGCGAGGCTGATCTCCATGCTGCCCGCCACAATGTCGGCCGCCGTGGCGACACCCAAGCCCGCCGTGTTAGCGTTCCGCTATGTGCGGCAAGTTCACAGCCATGGCGACGTGGGGCGAGGTCGTCGCATTTTCACAGCCGCTGACATCTGACAGCGGCGGTGACACCAGCGGTGAGTGCGACGGCGGTGGCGATGAGATCGTCACCTACCGCGTCGGTGGCCTCGTACCGGTCATCATCTGGGATGCCGAAGAGCGACAGCGCCGCATCGTCAGGATGCGTTGGGGATTTCCCGATCCGAGGGACTGGCGCCGGCCGCGGCCGATCCATGCGCGCTCGGAAACGATCGACACCAAGGAGCCGTTCCGGACGTCGTTCCACGCCGGGCAGCGCGGCATCGTCGTGTTCCGCACCTTCAATGAGGGTGAGGAAATCACGAAGCCAAGTGGCCGGACGGAGATGCGACAATGGACGGTTGACCCGATGGACGGCCAGCCGCGCGGCTTCGCGTTCGTCTGGCGGCAATTCAAGATCCCCGGCCTGGACGAGACGTTGCTCGCCTGCGTGATGGCGACAGTGCCGGCAAACGCTCTGATTCGGCGCACGATCAAGGCGCAGGAAGATGATCCACGCATGCCGTCCATCCTCGAGGATGACACCTGGCCGACTTGGCTGGGCGAGGATGGCGCAGCACCCACGGCTGCCAAGGCCGTTCTGAAGACGATGGAAGGCGTCCGCTGGGAGGCGGCGCCGGAGCCGAAACCGTCGCGACAGCGCACGCTGCTTTAATCATGGACCTGTTGAAGGCCGCCGCCACCATCCTGGCCGAGGTCTACCGCCTCGCCCGAGGCTCGACCAAGCGCACCATCGGCGTGCAAAGCGTGCTCGACGCGACGGGGATCGACGCCGTGGCGGCCGAGGCAGCGATAGATCTGCTGGTGCGGCAGAACCTGGTGATCGCCACCAACACGCCCGCGCACTCGGTACGCCTCACGGCGGAAGGATGGAAGGTCGCCAACAGCCGGCCGACTGAGGAATCGCCGAAACGCAGGATACGGCGCTAGCCACTTCCCGCTATCCCTCAGGATCAATCGTCCTTCTCCGATTCCGGATCCTTCTGGTTTTCAGTTTGAGTGGTAATCGAAGAAACCGATGTGGATGCTGACGCAGGCAGACTTGAGGCTCCAGGGCCGATGAGTTGCGCTTTGTCAGCCCTCCGGACCATCTCCTGTAGAAAGGCGCTGTCTAGATACCACGGGGTACGCGGATTGTTGAATAGCACCCCTGGTGGCAAAGGCTGCCCAGCGTTCAGCACCGAAGCGTCCGAAGGGGTGTGCACGTAAGAAAAGCTTGGCTCGCTGATCACGGCCCGTCGGAAATCGTCGCGCAGACCGGACATCAGACCGATATAGCCTGGCCAATCCTGCAGGTCTCGGCGATCGCCAAACTTCTGAGCAGCGGCACTATGTTCTCTGGCAGCCTCCTCCTGCTGAATTTGTTCTTCCGTCTGTTTGATCTCATCAAACGCCTCTTGCGAGAGCGTTGAACTGATGTATTTCCCTGACGTCTCAACAAACTTTCGAAAGGGATAGCTATAGTAAGCTTGAGACGTGAGGTGCTTGAATTCATTGACAAGCTCTGGCCGGGGACCGACGGTCTTCCCCTCAATCCTCAGGTACCAGTCTTCTTTGCTATCGTCGGTAATAAATATGACCGGCAGATGTCGCTGTTCTGCAACTTGGATTAGTTCTTTCCAGATGTAGTAGTCACGGTAGGCTGCATCACCGCGCTTATCGTTGTCTTTGTAACCGGGCGGAATTTTTTTTCCGAATCTTTCCTTCGCTTCAGCTGCCCAGCGTTTGAAATTCTCCTGGCTAGGTTCTTGACCAATATTGTCTCCGATTGCATCGGCAACTCTTTCTAAAACAGCCTCGCCTTCTTCACGAGAAGGATGTTCTTTTGATTGTTTTTGCAAGAATTGGCAGCGTTTTCGAACAAAACTGTCGAACTTTTTCTTTTCCTCCTTTGTATCCAGGACATGGTGATCTACGTTCTGTTCGCATATCTTGCCATATGAATTTGCAAATTTTTTGAGCTCATCCTGCAGCCGCCGATAGAGCTCGCGACTTGTGGTATCTACTTCACGCCAGCCGTTCAGAAATTCCAAGCAGACCGTATGGGGCACCCATACCCGGGGACTGAACGTTTTAAATATATTCAGAACTTGGTCCCGCGTCTCTTTGCGATATCGGAGGGTGTGCAACAAAACGTTTGTGTCGGGCACGATCAATGCCTTCGTCCATATCGTATCGAAGGCGTCGCTCGTAGGACGGAAGTAGCCGGGAAACTTTTCTCTCATACGGTTTACCATGCCATTCCGACGGGCCGCCTGCAACCGTTCCGCGAATTGCGCTACATGCCGCTGTCCCTCACCCACAGCTCTTTCGTCACCTCCATGGTGCGCCCCTGCACCGTCTCCACGCGGCACGTCACGCGGTAGGTAGACCCGGCCACTCCGCCGCCTAGCCAGATCGTGGTCGTGGTGCCGGTGTTCGTGGCCGGCCGTGGCTGCGCCAGCTCGCCTGCCGGGGCGAGGATCCACGTCGGCACGCCGGTGATGGCGTCGTCGGGCGACGCCGGGAGGCTGGCGAGCGCATCGCTCCAATCGATCATGTAATCAAGGATCTCGTCGGGATCCTTGGGTGGCCACCGCCGATCGTCGTCCGTCATCGCCCCTACTCCGCTCGCGCCACCCGATCGGGCGGGCGCACCCTCGTCAGCCGATCCACCATCGCCAGCACCGCCACGCGATCGCGCGCCGGCGCCCGCAGCGTGCGGCTCGGCGGCGTGGCCTGGAACAGCACCGCCGCCGATCCGAACAGGTTGGCCGCCGGCACGCCGGACGCCAGCAGCACCAGGTCGAGCGCCGCGGCGCCGAAGCCGTCGGCGCGATCGTCGAGGCCGGCCACCGCGAGCGCCAGGTCGAGCCGCCCCACGCCGAAGGCATCGGCGTCGGCATGCCCGGCCGGCCGCAGCACATAGCCGCCACCCACCGCCGGCGCGCCAAAGGCATCGCCGTCGGTGATGGACGTGGGCACCAGGTGCAGCGCGATCGCCGGCGTGCCGAAGCCGTCGGCATCGCCATGACCCGCCGGCGCCAGCACCAGGCCGAGCTGCGGCAGGCCGACGGCGTCCGCCGCGGCGATGCCCGCCGGCGCCACGTACAGCCCCAGCAAAGGGCTTCCGATGGCCTCGGCCGAGGGCAGGCCCGCGGCCATCAGGTGCAGCCCCACGGCCGCCGCGCCGAAGCCGTCAGCGCCATCGTCGATCGCCGGCACCTGCAGCGTCAGCGCGCCGGCGCCCAGGCTCACGATCGGGACGCCGACCACCTCGGCCGAGGGCATGCCCTCCGGCGCCAGGTGCAGGCCCACCGACGGCGCGCCGAACGCATCGCCGCTGTCCTCGAGCCCGGCCGGTGCCAGCACCTGCGGCGCCGGGCCGGTGCCAAGGACGGCCGCACCGAAGGCGTCCGCATCGGCCAGGCCGGCCGCTGCCAGCGACAACCCGAGCTGCGGTCCGCCCACCGCCTCAGCCGACGACAGGCTCACCGGCGCCAGGCGCAACCCGATCGCCGCCGCACCGAAGCCATCGGCCGAGTCGTTCAGCGATGCAGGCGACAGCGTGCGGCTCACATGCGCCACGCCGAAGCCGTCGGCCGAGTCGTTCAGCGCGGCCGGCGCCAGTCGCAGCCCGACCGTCGCGGCGCCGAAGGCATCGCCATCCGCGATCGGCGCCGGCGCCACCGTCCGATCGAGGCGCGGTGTGCCGAACGCCGTCGTGCTGGCGATGCCGGTCGGGTTCAGCGTCGTGTCGCCGCCGCTCTGATCCTCGAGCAGCAGGCCGCCGCCCGACTCCAGCAGCAGCTTGCCGCCGGATTCGAGCAGAAGGAACCGGGCCATCAGCCGATCTTGGAGAAGCGCGCCGCCTGCGCCGCCTCGAGGCTCGCGACCCGCGCCTGGAGATCCTCATTCCGTGCCCACAGGGCCAGGATCAGCGCATGCACGTCCGGCTGCGGGCGCGGTTCGCCAGGCTCGCGGTCAGCACGCATGCGGTCGATCATCTGTTGAGCCTTGGTGTCGTCCATCACCGCCCCGCCTGCAGGTGCTTCATGAAGGAAATGAAGTCGACCACCAGCCCGCGTTCATTGGTGCCGCTGACCTTTCGGAAGCCGACGTTCAGGGTTGCGTCCTGGTCGTACACGTTGGTGCTGACCGTGACGGGCGAGCCGCCATTGATGGTGCAGCTTGCCGACGACGCGTCCGCGGCGATGTCGATCTGGATACGATACCAGGTGTCGGCCTGCACCGTGACGCCCGTGTCGGCGGTGCTTTCGACGCCGCCGCTGCGCGTGACCAGCTGCCACCGGCCGCCGTTCACGTTGTCGGAGTATTTGACGTAGATGCCTTCCTGGTTGAGCTGGCTGTCGCCTTCGGCCGGCAAGCCCATCTGGACGATGTACCGGTCGCCCGATGTCGAAAGAGTGTCTTCCGTCTTGACGATGAAGAGCAGGCGAATCGCGCCGCCCTGCATGCAGACGCCGCGATAGGTGCCCCAGAATCCGCCGCCGTCATCCGCATTCGTCCCGTAGATGCGGGCGATGCCCTGGTGGTTCTGATCGACCTGGTTGCTGCTGCCGGCATTGCCGTAGGTCGGCATGTCCATGACGATCAGGTCGGTCTTGAAGCGCGCCGTCGTGCGTTCGTAGCCGACATAGAGATCCCAGGGCGTGACGCTGCGCTCCTTGTCGGCGTCGGCGGCCGGCTCAGACAGCACGATGTAGTGCAGGTCATTGAACGGGTCGCCGACAGCCGACTCGCGCCGCGGCAACCCTGACAGCTTGGTGTCGGCCATCGCGATCGTGACCCTACAGCGCGAAGATCTTGTTCGCCCCGTTGTCCCAGGCGATCGTGATGTTGCCGCCGTTGGGCGTCACCGGCAGGCCCGTCACGCCGGTGTCGAGGAAGGCCACCAGGCGCGACGTCGCTTCGACACCGGTATCCTTGTAGATGACCAACGCCTCGCTCGGGTCACCCGTCACCAGCGAGAGCACGACGTCGTCGCCGTCGAAGATGTTGTTCAGCACCGTGGGGTTCGTGATCGTGCCCACCGCGACGCGCGCGCCAACGGGCACGTCGTCGAGGAAGTCATGCGCGGCGTTGTAGGTGTAGTCAGCCAGGTCTACCAGGGCCACCTTGATCGTGCCCGTGGTCAGGTCGACGTTGGCCGCGCCCTTGAGCACCGCCTCCTTGAACTTCGGATAGATGGCGTTGGCCATGACCTTACGCTCCCTCGCTGACAGCCTCGGCCGGCGCGGCGCTGGCCAGCCGCTTCGGCACCCACGCCACATGCTGGCGCTCGAAATCATCGGCCATGCGCGCGAGCATGCCGATCTTGCTCGCCGCCGCGGCTTCGCGCAGGGCGAGCAGGTACGCCTCGCCGGCGGCCGTCACGGCCTCGGCGTGCTTCTCCAGATCCATGATCAGTCTCCTTTCTGGCTCCTCGACGTGGCGAATGGAATTGGGGGGAATTGTTGGTAACCTTCGCCGAGAGACGGAGCGGGGGTTGGGTTGGACGGGAATCGGGTGCTGGCACTGGGTCTTGGCGTGACGGCGCCGTGGC
>NZ_VDUZ01000048.1 GCF_008039615.1 Vineibacter terrae
ACTTCACTCGCCGCTCCAAGCAGAGTCGCACCAACCGCCTCGTCAAACAGCTCGCAAGCCTCGGATATCATGTCGAAATCACACCCATGGCTACGACCGCGTGAGTTCTGTTTCCTTTCAGGCACAGCGTAGCCGCCGCAACCAAATGGGGGAGGAGTGCTTCATGGTGAGCACAGGTGAATGCGAAGCATTCACCTGTGCTCACCATGAAGCACTCCTCCGTGCGCGTCGTGCAAGATTTGCTTGCCCCCTCTGTTAGAAATCGCGATTTGCCGGCGATCGCGATCGGCGGCAGACTCCCGTGCGCGTCAATTCTGGAGGCATGCCATGGGTGCTGCGCTCGAAAGCGATCGCCGCGACCCGCATTCGCCGCAGCCGGAGGTGCTGGACTACGATGCGGTGCTGGTCGCGCATATCGAGCAGTTCGAGGCCCTGGGCGTCGACATCCTCGCGCTGCAGCGCGGTCATGTCGATGACGACCCGGTGTCCTGGCGCGCGTCGTCGTCGCCTGCACGACGCGGCTGATCCGTCGCAAGAATTTCCGTCGCGGCCCTGTGAGGATTTGTCGTTTGTCGCCGGCCGGGGCGGGCGACAAGCTGCACGCCATGATGGCCCGAAGGGCAGGAGGAGATCATGGCTGCACCGCGTTTCGAGAGGGCGCTCATCGTCGGCGCCGGTTCCGGATTGAGCGCGTCGCTGGCGCGGCTGTTCGCGAGCGAGGGCCTGCAGGTGGCGCTGGCGGCGCGCAACACCGACAAGCTGGCTGACTTGGCGCGCGAGACCGGGGCCAGCACCTTCGCCTGCGACGCCAGCGACACCGCCCAGGCGGCGCGTCTGTTCGACGACGTCGCGGCCCGGATCGGCGATCCTGATGTCGTCGTCTACAATGCCAGTGGCCGCAGCCGCGGACCGGTCGCCGAGCTGGTGCCGGCGGAGGTCGAGCGTGCGATCGCGGTCAGCGCCTTCGGCGGTTTCCTGATCGCCCAGCAGGCCGCCAGGCGCATGCTGCCCAAGGGCCATGGCGCCATCCTGCTCACCGGCGCCTCGGCCAGCGTCAAGGGCTACGCCCAGTCGGCGCCGTTCGCGATGGGCAAGTTCGCGCTGCGCGGCCTGGCGCAGAGCATGGCGCGCGAGCTGGCGCCCAAGGGCATCCATGTCGCGCACTTCGTGATCGATGGCGGCATTCGCAGCGCCAGCCGTGCCGTGCCGGCCGACAAGCCCGACTCCATGCTCGATCCCGATGCCATCGCCCAGAGCTACCTGCACGTGCTGCGCCAGCCGCGCAGCGCCTGGACCTGGGAAGTCGAGCTGCGCCCCTGGGTCGAGACGTTCTGAGCGGCCGTCGCCGAGGGTCATCGTCGACACCCAGACCATCCCGTCATCCCAGGGCATTCGCATACGACCTCGCTGTCATCCCGAGCGCCCCCTTCGACAGGCTCAGGAGAGGGGATCTCCTGCGGCAAGGCGCACGGTGCGCCATTCGCGGGAGATCCTCGCTACGCTCGGGATGACGGTAGGGGCAGATGCGAATGCCCTTCCCCGCGAGAGGGGGGAGGTAGTCGAAAACCGACGGCTCCCATCCATATGCGAATGCCCTGCCCGTCATCCCGGGCGCGCAGCGCGGGATGACGGCTGTTGCGCAGGACAGTTACTCGCTCTCCCGGATGTCCTCTGATTCTCTTCGGTGACGTGCTGCGCAAAGCAGCGCGAGGCACATCCGATGCAGGCGCCATCGATATCGGTTGCGTCGCGCGGCTTGACACGCTTGGTCAAATGAGTGAGTATATAATCACTTGGCGCGCATCCGACGATTGCGCGCCGTCCCGGCCCTGGACATTGCCAATGGCATGCCGCCGGAGGTTCCACCATGGATCGCAGCGATATCCGCGATGCCATCACGCTGTTCCAGTACAGCCGCACGGCGCAGCGTGGCGGCCGGGCCGCCGAGGTCGTGCGTGCGCTTTGGCGCCTCGAGGCGACCAACGAGATCGGCTTCGCCGACCGCGGTGCCGCCAACCATGAAGGCAGCTGGAAAGCCGGCCGCCCCGGTTTCGACCTGCGGCTCAACATCAACTATATCAAGACCATACCGCGGCCGGACCAGCTTGGCGTGCTGTCGCTGCTGCTGGTTCACGAAGGCACGCATGCGGCGCTGAAATGGACCCGCCTGCTGGAGGAGATGGCGGCCCGGCTCCTGCCGATCCAGTACTATCGCGAGCTGACCGGACCGGGCGTCTTCAACGAGGCCAACGATCCACCGCGGCCAGGCAAACCCTTCGGCATCGTCCGTATCGCCAAGGGCCGATACAAAAGTTACGACCAGGAGAGCGAGGCGCTTCAGCGCGATCAGCTCATCGACTATCTGCTGTCGATCGAGACCTACCAGAAGCGGAAGTACCTCTACCCGCGATGGATCGTCGACCATCTGTCGCTGTGGGGCGGCCTGGCCAACCGGCTGCCGGCCACCAAGGGCCTCTACGTGCGCATCCTGGCGCAGAGCGTCGACCGCTACCACGTCGTGCGCATCCTCGACATCCTGGAGAGCATCGGCAGCCGCGCCGAATGGGACGCCATGATGGCCGCGGAGAAGCGGCTGCCGCGCCTGCAGCTGGCGCTCGACGACCTGACGACCACGCGGCGCCTGTCCGAGCGCATCGCGGCGCTCGAGCGCCGCTGGGGCGTGACGCTGACCGAGACGCCGCCGGTGCCGGCCCGCCGTTGACGGGTGGGCTTCTCACGCCGCCGGCTTCGCGGCGGGACGCACCTTGGGCAGGGCCAGCAGCGGCCACGGATCGGGCATCTCGCCGACCGGAACCTCGATCAGCGCCGGGCCGCCTGACGCGAACGCCTTGCGCAGGGCGGCGCGCAGCGCCTCGGGCGTCGTGGCGCGCTGGCCCATGATGCCGAAGCTGTCGGCCAGCTTCATGAAGTCGGGGTTGGCGAGGTCGACGCCGATCGTGCGGTTGCCGTAGCTCTGCTTCTGGATGCGCATCACGTTGCCGAACGCGCCGTCGTTGAACACCACGATCACGGCGCCGATGTTGTGGCGCACCGCGCTCGACAGCTCCTGCACGTTGAACATGAAGCCGCCATCGCCGCACACCGCCAGCACCGGCGCGTCCGGCCGTGCCGCCTTGACGCCGATCGCGGTGGCGACGCCCCAGCCCAGCGTGCCCTGGTAGCCGGTCGAGATGTAGGTGCGCGGCTTGTAGGTCGGGAAGGCGAGCCGGCTGACATAGCCGATCTGGGTCAGCTCCTCGACATAGATGCCGTTCTCGGGCAGCTCCGCGCGCAGCGCCGCGATGAAGGCAAGCTGCGGCGCCAGCCGCGCGTGCCTGTCCGCTGACCAGGCCTTGAGCGCGTGCATCTCCTCGCTGCGCGAGTCGCGCTTCGCGTTGTGCTGCGGCAGCACCTCGCGCAGGCGCGCCATCACCGCGGCCGCGTCGCCCACGATGCCGACATCGGGCTTGCGCAGCCGGCTGTGCTCCTCCGGGTCGATGTCGATGCGCACGATCTTCAGCGCATCGTCGACGCCCCAGATCATCTGCTGCGTCTGCAGGCGCGTGCCCACGGCCAGCACCGCGTCGGCCTCGGCCCACAGGCGGTGCGCTTCGCCCAGGCCCACGGCAAGCGGATGGCGCCAATCGACGACGCCGCGGCCCATGCGGTGCGACGCCACCGGCGCCTGCAGCATCTCGGCCACGGCGGCGACGTGCTCGGCCGCGTCAAGCGCGCCGCCGCCGACGATGATCAGCGGCCGCCTGGCGCCGCCCAGCAGCCTGGCTGCCCGCTCGACGCCGTCGTCATCGACCGGGATGGCGGTGCCGGCGGTCGGCCCCTGCAAGGCGACGGGCGCCTGCTGTGCCCACACATCCATCGAGCATTCCAGCCCGACCGGCCGCTTGCGACCGCTCCTGAGCTGGCGGAACGCCTCGGCCACCGTGGCCGGCGCCTCGGCGGCGCCATGGATGCGCTGCGCCCACTTGGTGAGCGTGCGCATGATGCCGAGCTGGTCCGGGATCTCGTGCAGCAGGCCGAGGTTGCGGCCCAGCGCCGGCAGCGGGATCTGGCCGATCACCGCCAGCACCGGCGCATTGGCGCTGTAGGCCGTGGCCAGCGCCGCCGTGGTGTTGAGGAAGCCGGGGCCAGGCACGACGCCGTAGGCCGCCGGCTTGCCCGTGGCCATGGCGGCGCCCAGCGCCATGTAGGCGGCGCCCTGCTCGTGGCGCGCATGGATGGCGCGGATCTTGTCCTGCGAGTCGAACAGCGCATCGAAGAACGGATCGTTCTGCACGCCGGGCAGGCAGAACATCGTGTCGATGCCGTTGACCGCCAGCGAGCGCACGACCGCCTGGGCCGTGCTCATGCGTTCGGCGGCAGCCGGGGCAGGGGAACCATGCATGGCGTGCTCCATCGGCGTTTCCTCATTCAGGCGCGAACCATGGCCGAACCGCTGCCGCGCGTCGAGAGGCGTTCCTGCCGACGGCGCGGCGGAACCTCTTGAGTTGCGTGCAGGGGCGCGACATGGTGGGTCATGTCGTCGATCGCGTTCGAGTTCAATGGCGCGCATGTCGAGGCCTGCCCCGACGGCGCCTTGTGGTGGCCGGACGAGCGGCTGCTGGCGGTCGCCGACCTGCACCTGGAGAAGGGCACCTGGTTCGGCGCCCGCACCGGCCAGCTGCTGCCGCCCTACGACACGCGCACCACCTTGCGCCGCGTGGCGCACGCCGTTGCGGCCCTGAAGCCGCGCGCCGTGGTCTGCGTCGGCGATTCGTTTCACGACCGCGACGCCGCCGGGCGCGTCGATGCCGATGACGCGGCGGCGCTGGCCGGCCTGGTCGGCGGCGTCGCGGACTGGATCTGGCTGGTCGGCAACCACGACCCGCACCCGCCGCGCCGGTGGGGCGGCGTCGTGAGCCGCGAGCTGGCGTTCGGCCCGCTCGCCTTCCGCCACGAGGCCGATCGCACGCCGCTCGCCCGCGCCGACGGCGAGGTCTCCGGCCACTACCATCCCGTCGCCGCGCTCACGGTGCGCGGCCGCTTCCTGCGGCGGCGCTGCTTCGTGACCGACGGGCGGCGCCTGATCCTGCCGTCGTTCGGCGCCTATACCGGCGGCCTGAACGTACTCGACCCGGCCATCGCCGAGCTGTTCGACGGCGCCTATGACGCGCTGGCGCTGGGCGCCGCGACCGTGCACCGCCTGCCCAGCCGCATCCTGCGCGCCGACCCGGCTCTGGCCGAAGCCGCCGGCTAGCGCCGATCGGCCCGGGCTTCGACGTGTACCGGACCGCGCGCCTCCCGGGGCGCTCATGGCATCGCTGCGACAGGACGAAGGGCGCGTCAGGAGCCGCGCGGTCCGTCCACGCCATCACGCGTCAAAGTTGGACAGGTGAATATTCGCTCGCGGCAGCAGCGCCGCGGCAGCCGGCGGAAGTGGCTTGCCGCGGGCCGGGCGGCGTGGCTAGCTCCGTGCAAGGCTTCTGGCCGGAGGTCGCCGATGAAGTGTCCCCGGTGTCACCAGCTGAATCGCGACGGGGCGCGATTCTGTGACGGCTGCGGCGCGCCGCTGGCGGGGCGCTGCGCCGGCTGCGACGGCGATCTGCCGCCGGGCGCGCGGTTCTGCCCGCACTGCGGCCAGCCGGCCGCCGCCGCCACACCGGCGGCAGCCTCGTCGTTCGGATCACCGCAATCCTACACGCCCCGTTACCTGGCCGAGAAGATCCTGATCTCGAAGGCCGCGCTCGAAGGCGAGCGCAAGCTGGTGACAGTGCTGTTCGCCGACCTCAAGGGCTCGATGGAGATGCTGGCCGAGCGCGATCCCGAGGAGGCGCGCAAGCTGATCGACCCGGTGCTGGAGCGCATGATGGAGGCCGTGCACCACTATGAGGGCACGGTGAGCCTGGTGATGGGCGACGGCATCATGGCGCTGTTCGGCGCGCCGCTGGCGGTGGAGGATCACGCGGTGCGCGCCTGCTACGCCGCGCTGCGGATGCAGGAGCAGGTCCGGCGCTACGCCGACGAGGCGCGCCGCCGGCATGGCGTGAACGTGCAGATCCGCGTCGGGCTGAACTCCGGCGAGGTCGTCGTGCGCGCCGTCGGCAGCGACCTGCACATGGACTACTCGGCCGTGGGCCGCACGACGCATCTGGCCGCGCGCATGGAGCAGCTCGCCAGCCCGGGCAGCATCCTGCTGACCGCATCGACGCTGGAGATGGTCGAAGGCTTCGTTGCCGTCGAGAAGCTGGGCCGCGTGCCGGTCAAGGGGCTTGCCGATGCGGTCGAGGTCTACGAGGCGACGGGGGCCGGCCCGGTGCGGACCCGGCTGCAGGCTGCGGCCCGCCGCGGGCTGACGCAGTTCGTCGGGCGCGAGCACGAGCTGGAGCAGCTTCGCCGCGCGCAGAGGCTGGCCGCCGGGGGCCAGGGCCAGGTCGTGGCGATCGTCGCCGAGGCCGGCGTCGGCAAGTCGCGCCTGGTGCACGAGTTCATCCACGGGCACGACCTGCAGGACTGGCTGGTGGTCGAGTGTGCCGCGGTCTCCTACGGCAAGTCGACGAGCTATCTGCCGGTGATCAATCTGCTGCGCAGCTATTTCGATATCCACGATCGCGACGATCTGCAGGTGATCGGCGACAAGGTGGCGGCCAAGGTGCTGGCGCTGGATGCCGCGATGGCATCGGCGTTGCCGGCCCTGCAGGCGCTGCTCGACGTCCCGGTGCGCGATGCCGCCTGGCAGGCCGTCGCGCCCGGCCAGCGCCGCCAGGAGACGCTCGATGCCCTGCGCCGCCTGGCACTGGGCGAGGCGCGCAAGCGGCCGGTCCTGCTGATCTTCCACGATCTTCACTGGATCGACGGCGAGACGCAGGCGCTGCTCGACGGCCTGGTCGAGAGCCTTGGCTCGGAGCGCGTGCTGCTGCTGGTGACCTATCGGCCCGAGCACCGGGACGGCTGGGGCGGCAAGCCGTGCTACGGCCAGCTCCGGCTCGATGCGCTGTCGGCGGCGAGCGCCGAGCGCTTCCTGCAGGCGCTCCTGGGCGACGATCCCGGCCTGGCGCCGCTGAAGCAGCTCCTGGCCAGGAACGGCAATCCGTTCTTCCTCGAGGAGACCGTGCGCACGCTGGTGGAAACCGGGGCGCTGGCGGGTCAGCGCGGCCACTACCTTCTGGCCCAGCCGATCCAGGCGATCCAGGTCCCGCCGTCCGTCCAGGCGGTGCTGGCGGCGCGCATCGATCGGCTTTCTCAAGAGGACAAGCGCCTGCTGCAGACCGCTTCGGTGATCGGCAAGGAGGTGCCGCTGGCGCTGCTGCAGGCCGTGTCGGAGCTGTCGAACGAGTCGCTGCGGGGGGCGCTCGACCGGCTGAAGGCGGCCGAATTCCTCGATGAGACGGAGCTGTTTCCCGATCTGCTCTACGCGTTCAAGCATGCGCTC
The DNA here is from genome assembly GCF_008039615.1 of Vineibacter terrae. Taxonomy (GTDB): domain Bacteria; phylum Pseudomonadota; class Alphaproteobacteria; order Reyranellales; family Reyranellaceae; genus Vineibacter; species Vineibacter terrae. Next base: position 7,427 of record NZ_VDUZ01000048.1, read on the forward strand.
ACGCTCGAGGTCGCCTATGGCGGACTCCTGCACGAACGCCGCCGCGACCTGCACGGCCGCATCGTCGGCGCGATCGAGACGCAGCATCGCGATCGCCTCGAGGAGCAGACCGAGCGGCTGGCCCATCATGCGCTGCGCGGCGAGCTGCAGCACAAGGCGGTCGGATATCTGCGCCAGGCCGGCGCGCGGTCGGCCGCGCGCTCGGCGCTGCTGGATGCGCAGGACTGGTTCGAGCATGCCCTGGGCGTGCTGCAGGCGCTGCCGCCGGACCGCGCCACGCTGGAGCAGGGCTTCGAGGTCCGCCTCGAGCTGCGGCACCTGCTGGTCCAGTTCGGCGAGGCGCGCCGCAGCTTCGAGCGCCTGCGCGAGGCCGAGGCTCTGGCCGAGCAGCTGGACGACGATGCCCGTCGCGGTCGGGTGTTCGCCTTCGCGACCAACGTCCTGTCGCTGCTGGGCCGGCTCGACGAGGCGCTGGCCGTCGGCATCCGCGCGCTGCAGATCGCCGAGCGCCAGCAGAACCTGCGGCTGCGCATCCAGACCACGACCTATCTCGAGCAGGTGCACTACCACCGCGCCGAGCATGAACGGGTCGTCGAGCTGGCGAGCGCCAACCTCGCATCGCTGCCCGGCGACTGGGTCTACGAGAACCTTGGCAGCGCGACGCCGGCCGCGGTCTTCGACCGCTGCTGGGCCGTCATGAGCCTGGCCGAGCTTGGCCGGTTCGATGCGGCGGCGCCGCTCGAGGCCGAGATGCTCCGCCTGGCGGCGCCGACGCATCACGCCACCACCATCTCCCAGGCCCATTTCGCCGCCGGCCGGCTGCGTCTCGCCAGGGGCGACTGGGATGCGGCGCGCGCGCATTTCGAGCGCGCGATGGCGGTGTGCCGGTCGGGGCATATCGACCTGGGCCTTCCCCGCGCCGTTGCCGCCTGCGCCTGGGTCCTGGCGCGGGACGGCGCGGCCGGCGCGGCGATGGACCTGCTGGGCGAGGGCAGGGTGCTCGTGGCGCGCCTGGCGGCGCAGGGCAGCGGCGGCCATCTCGGCTGGGCCTACGTGTCGCTGGGCCATGCCGCGCTGCTGCTCGGCCGGGCCGGCGCGGCGCGGGAGCTGGGCGGCCAGGCGCTCGACTGCGCCGCGGCGCATCCCGGGGTCCAGGCGCATGCGCACCATCTGCTGGGCGAAGCCATGCGTGATTCCGGCGACGGCGATGCGCAGCCGGCGGAGTCTCACTATCGGCAGGCGCTGGCGCTCGCCGCGCCGTGCGGCATGCGGCCCCTGATCGCCCATTGCCACCACGGCCTGGGCACGCTCTTGCGGGATCGCGGCACGCCGCAAGCGCAGACGCATCTCGATACCGCCACGGCGTTGTATCGCGAGATGGACATGCGCTCCTTCCTCGATTGAGCGCAGATTTCCCGTCATCCCGAGCGCAGCGAGGGATCTCCCGCGAATGGCGCACCGTGCGTCCGTCGGGCGCACGCGATGACAGATTGGCGCATGGCTTCAGCCGCTTGATTGTCCGATCGGCCTGGACCTGGGTAAGCTTGCAGGCATGAACGCAGCATCATTGCCGAACCCGCCCCAGACCCTGCCGCTCCTGCTGGCCCGCGCGCCCGACGCGGCGACCGCGATCGTGTCGCCGGCCGGCGCGCTCATCTACGGCCAGCTGGCGCAAGCCAGCGCGCGGGTGGCAGCCGGCCTGCGGCGCCTGGGCGTCGCGCCGGGCGATCGCGTCGCGATCTGGCTGCCCAATGTCGATGCGTGGCTGGCCGTGTTCTTCGCCTGCGCCCGCATCGGCGCGATCGCCGTGGCGGTGAACACGCGCTTCCGCAGCAGCGAGCTGGCCGACATCCTGGGCCGCTCACGCGCCAAGGTGCTGGTGTTCTGGCCGGCCTTCAAGCAGATCGATTTCGCCGGCATCCTGGGCGACTGCGCGCCGGCCGACCTGGCGCATCTGGCCGCGGTCGTGGCCTACGGCAGCGATGCGGCGGCAGGCGACGGCGGCACGCTGCTGGGCCGGCCCGTCGTGACCTATGCGGCGCTGGCGGATCATGCGCCACTCGAGGATGTCGCGGCGACGGGCGAGTCGGGCTGCGCCCTGTTCACGACCTCCGGCACGTCCAGCCGCCCGAAGTTCGTCCTCCACGACCAGCGCACCTTGGCGACGCATGCCTGCAACGTCGTGCGCGCCTGGAACCTGTCCGCCGACAGCGTCACCCTGCTGGTGCCGCCCCTGTGCGGCGTCTTCGGGTTGGCGACCACGCTGGCGACGCTGGCCGGCGGCGGCCGGCTGATCATGTCGCCGGTCTGGGACGCGCACAGCGACGGCGCCGCCATCGTGCGCCATGGCGTCACCCACCTGTACACCAGCGACACCGCGCTGGCGCAGCTCTTGCAATTGCCGCAGGCGCCGGCGTTTGCCCGCTCGCTGCAGCATGTCGGCTACGCCGCCTTCTCGCCGGGCGAGGCCGACATCGTGGCGCGGGCCGAGGCCATGGGCGTGCGCGTGGCCGGGCTGTACGGCTCCAGCGAGCTGCAGGCGCTGCTGGCCGCCCAGGACAGCGCCGCGCCGGTGGCGGAGCGCAGCCTGGGCGGCGGCTACTTCGTGAGCCCGGCGGCGCATGTGCGCGTGCGCGATCCTGAATCGGGCCGGCTGGCGGCGCCGGGCGAGACCGGCGAGCTCGAGTTCCGCGCTCCGCACAGCGTCATGCGCGGCTATTTCGAGAATCCCGAGGCCACCGCCAAGGCCTTCACCGACGACGGCTATTTCCGCAGCGGCGATCTCGGCTACGCGCGGCCCGACGGCAGCTTCGTGTACCTGGCGCGCATGGACGACACGCTGCGCCTGGGCGGCTATCTCGTCAGCCCGGCGGAGATCGAGGCCGTGGTGCAGGAATGCGACGGCGTCGCCGAATGCCAGGTGGTGGGCATCACGATGAAGGGCGAGCTGCGGCCCATCGCCTGCGTGATCGCGCGCGCCAGTCCCGCGCCGGGCGAGGCCGCGCCGGACGAGGCCGCGATCATCGGCCATGCCGCGCACCGCCTGGCGCGCCACAAGGTGCCGGTGCGGGTGCTGATGATGGACGCCTTCCCGGTCACATCGAGCGCCAACGGCACCAAGATCCAGAAGGCGAGGCTGCGCGAGCTGGCGCTGGCCGAGCTCGAGCCGGGGCGGGCATGACGGACTGACATCGGCGCAAAAGAACCTGGAACCAACAAGTAGGTGCTGACATCGCCTCGCCCGCAACGGCAGGATGGAGCGGAGCAGCATCTCGGCTGTAACGTTCTGAGGGGAGGCAGTGATGAGGGGCTTGGTAGGTAGTGGGCGCGGTTCATGGCTTGCGGTGCTGTTGCTTGCCGTGGCCACCCTGTGGTCGGGCGCAGCGATGGCGGGCGTCCTGGACCAGATCCGCAGCAGCAAGACGATCCGTATCGCCTACCGGGAGGATGCGCCGCCGTTCTCCTACAAGGGCAGCGACGGGCAGCCGGCCGGCTTCATGGTCGACCTGTGCCGCAAGGTGGCGCAACGTATCGGCAAGCAGCTCGATGTGGCCGACGTGAAGGTGGTGTACGTGCCGGTGACCGGCACGAACCGTATCGAGGCGGTCAGCCAGGCGCGTGCCGACATGCTGTGCGAGGCCACGAGCGTCACGCTGGCGCGCCGGCAGCAGGTCGACTTCTCGCTCATGACCTTCGTCGACGGTGCCAGCCTGATGATCCGCGCCGGCGGGCCGGATGACCTCAAGGCGATGGCCGGACGCAAGGTCGGCGTCCTGGCTGGCACGACCACCGAGGCTGCCCTGCGCAACACGCTCAAGCGCGATGGGACCAACGCCGAGGTGGTGCCGCTGCAGACTCATCGCGATGGCGTCGCGCAGCTCGATGATGAGAAGATCGTCGCGTACTTCGCGGACCGGTCGATCCTCATGTACCTGGCGCCGCAGAGCAAGGCGCCCGGCCAGCTGCAGATCGCCAACGAGTATCTCACCGTGGAACCCTACGCGCTCGCGCTGCCGCGCGGCGATACGGAATTCCGTCTGGCTGTCGACCGGGCGCTCAGCCAGATCTACCGCTCGGGCGAAATCTTCGCGTTGCTTCGATCTGTCTTCGGCGCCGAGGTCAAGCCGAGCGAGATCCTGCAAGCGCTCTACGTTGTCAGCGGGCTTCCGGACTAGATGCCAGCGCCAGAGAGGAAACGTCGCCTGGGCGGCAATACGGCCGCCGGAGCGCGCGGGCATGTGGTTTCGCTGCGATTGTTCGTTTTTCGGCTAGCGTTTCTTGCCGAATACTCGTCAGGATCATGGCAACGCCACGTGAGCGGTTGAATGGACGGCCTCTCAGCGAATAAACCTCTTTGGATGAAGCGGGCCATCGCCGCGATGGCCATCGCCGGTTGCGCGCTTGCGTCATCGCCCAGCGCAGCCGCGCCGGACGTTCTCGAGGCGCAGGCGCCGGCGCCGAAGCAGGCGCCGCAGACCAAGGCGCCGACGCGCCCTGGTGCGCCGCAGCCTCCCGCCGCGTCGGCGCCAGCAGTGGATCCGGCCGCCGTCGCCGCGCTGCGGCGCATGGGCGAGCATCTCGTGTCGCTGCGCTCGTTCGAGATCCAGACCACGATCTCGATCGAGTATGTCCTTGAGAACAACCAGAAGATCCTGATCGGCGGCACCAGCCACTATCGCGTAAGGCGGCCGGACCGGCTGCGAGTCGACCTCACCACCGACACGCTCGATCGCGTCTTCCAGTATGACGGCAAGCAGCTCGTCGTCACGGCGCCCAAGGAAAAGTTCTTCGCGCGTCTGGATGCCAAGCCGACGGTCAGGGAGACGTTGTCCTGGGTGGCCCAGACCTTCGGCGTCGAGGTGCCGCTGGCCGATCTCTTCGACTGGGGCACGCCCGATGCGCCGGAAGGCGACATCCGCGAAGGCTTCCGGATCGGCAAGGCGCTCGTCGGCGGTGTCGAATGCGATCACTGGGCGTTCCGCGGTGCCGATGTCGACTGGGAAGTCTGGATCCGCGCCGGTGACTCGCCGTTGCCGCTGAAACTCTCGATCGTCACGACCGCCGACACGGTCCGGCCGCGTTACGAGGCGGTCCTGTCCTGGTCGGAAGCCGTGGAGTTCCCCGACGATATCTTCGTGCATGCGCCGATTGCCGATGCGAAGCGCATCGAGTTCCTCCCGATCGCGCCCGTCCAGGGGCAGCGCAAATGACGGCGTCCGGCCTTGCCCGCCCGCTCCGGGCCGTGGCGATCGCCGTGATCGCGTCCGGCGGTCTCTTGTTGTGGAACCTCGCGGTGCTGGCGCCGGCCGATGCCCGGCCCGGCGGCGGCGGCGGGCGCGGCGCCCGGGTCAATATCGGTCCGCGCTTCAACGCCCCGCGCCCACCGCCAAGCCGGCCGCCCAGCGCCAGCCAGCTGCCGGCAAGGCCGCCGGCCGCGGGCCAGGGCCAGCGTCCAGGGGGCCCAGGCGGGGGCGACGGGGCGAGACCGGGCGTGCCCCATCCGGAACACCCGATCGCCGGTGTCAAGCCGCCGCGCCCGGGTGCGCCGGACCGGCCGGGCGATCGCCCGCCCGTCGATCGTCCACCGGTCGATCCTCCCTATTACCCGGGCTACTATCCACCGTACTATCCGGGCTACTATCCGCCTTATCCCGGATACTGGCCGCCACCCTATCCGCCCTACGACGACGCCTATCCGGCGCCGTCGCCGCCACCTGCGTCGCCGCCGCCCGCGCCCGCCAGCGGCACCATTGTCGGCTCGGTGCCCGCCGACTGCCGGCAGGTGGGGGTTGCCAGCACGACCTATCTGCTGTGCGGCGCGATCTGGTACGCGCCGCGCTTCTCGGGCAACCAGGTCGTCTATGTCGTGGTCGACGCGCCGACGTGAATTCCCGGCAACGGCCTTATCGGCAGGCGCGCGGGCCGCGGATCAAAGCCGCCATACCGGTCGTCAGCGCGGCGCCGTGTCCGGCAGGAAGAAGAAGGTCAGGCCGAGGACAACGTAGACCGCCAGCAGCTGAATGCCCTTGAGCCAGTCGGATCGACCGTCACCGGCAACCTGCCCCGTGATCAACACTGACAGGAGCATGATGAGGACAAGCCCGGCGGGAAACGCCAGGTCCATCGGCGCCGGGCCGAGAACCAGGCTGACTAGCATCAGCACCGGTGCGACGAAGAGCGCTACTTGGACGCTCGAGCCGATCGCGATGGACAGCGAGAGGTCCATGCGGCCTTTCATTGCAGCGGTGACTGCCGTCGCGTGCTCCGCCGCGTTGCCCAGGATGGCGACGACGAAGACGCCAACGAAGGTGCTGCTGAGGCCGAAGGCACGCGCTGTCGGCTGGATAGAGCCCACCAGAATCTCGCTCATCCACGCGATCACGGCCGTGGCCGCGCCAAGCACGAGCGCGGCGCGAGGAGCCGGCCACGGGGGCGAGTGGGCCTTCTCGTCGGCGGGCGCATGAGAACCCAGGAACAGGGAAGAGTGAGTCACCAGGGTGAAAGCGAGATACAGTCCGTACACGAGAAGCAGGACGATGGATATCGAAACGCTGAGCAGAACCAGCGCCTGCGCCGCGCCGGCTCCTACCGCGGATCGATATGCAGCGGGCAGGATCAAGGCGATCGCCGCCAGCGTCAACATCACGGCCTGAGCACGCGCACCTGTCGCATTGAACCGTTGCTCGCGATGAATTATTCCGCCGGCCAGCATCGCCGCGCCGAGGACAAGCAGAATATTCCCGACGATTGACCCGGCAATCGAAGCCTTGACGACGTCATGGAGCCCGGCGCGCATCGCGGCGATGGCGATGATGAGCTCGGCCGCGTTGCCGAATGTCGCGTTGAGAAGTCCGCCGGGCCCTTCACCCAGGCGTTCGGCAAGATGTTCGGTGGCCCGACCCATCCACGCGGCCAGCGGCAGAATGGCAAGGCTGGATACGAGAAAGATAAGGAGGTGGCGCTCGGGCGCGAAGTGCTCGAGGCCGACGGCGACAGGCACAAAGAGAAGTAGCCAGTTCATCGTGACGCGTCAGCCTCTGGTTCCGAGGCTGTCCCTTTGTCGGCTGAGCACGCGTATTAGCGGTTGCTATACCTCGCGCTCCTCCGAGTCAGTCCATCTCACCGCATGTGTCTCGAGATAGCGGTCAACGGCCGCGCTGATCGTGGGAAAAAAGAACTCTTCGCCGAAGCGCGTGAAAAGTCCGAACCGTTTCAGCTTGTCCTTGACGGGGTCCTTCAATTCCGCAAAGCAAAGCTCGATATCCGCGGCGTGCAGTGTCTCGTCCAGCTCGGCCAACATGTCGGCCGCGGTAACGTCGACGCTGGTCACCGGCTCGGCCGCGACGACCAGCCAGCGCACGGGCGTAGGTGATGCCGACACGGCGTCAAGGACGCGCTCCTGGAACAGCTCGGCATTGGCGAAGAACAGGGGCGCATCCCAACGGAACAGGACGAGTCCGGGGATCAGCCGGGCATCGGGATACCGCGTGATGTCGTGATAGCCCCTGACACCCGCGACGCGGCCCAGGACCGCCGAATGCGGACGCCAGCCGTCCCACAGGAACTCGATGACGGCGATCACGATCGCCAGGCCGATTCCGGGAATCGCGCCCAGCGCGGCCACGCCGACGAGGCAGGCCATCGACAGCCAGAACTCCCATCGCTGGATGCGATAGATCCGCCGCAGATCCGTGATCTCGATCAGGCCGATGGCCGAGGCGATGACGACGGCCGCCAGCGCGGTGGTGGGCAAATGCCTGAGAAGGTCCGGCGCCGCCACCAGCAGCAGGGCCACGGCCAGCGCGCCGACGATCCCGGTCACCTGGGTCTTGGCGCCGGCAGCCTCGGCGACCGGCGTGCGCGACGAGCTGCTGCTGATCGGGAATCCTTGAAAGAATCCGGCCGCCAGATTGGCGGCGCCAAGCCCCACCATCTCCTGGTTGGGGTCGACATAGGTGCCGCTGCGAGCGGCATAGGCGCGCGACAGCACGCTGGTGTCGGCAAACGACACCAGGGCGACGGCGCAGCCGCCGATCAGCACCGGTGTGATATCGGCGTAGGTGATCCACGGTATGGCGAGCATGGGCAGGCCCTGGGGCAGGGGGCCGAGGACCGAGACGCCCGCGCGTCCGCCCAGGTCCAATGCGCCGACGGCAACGGTCGCCCCGACGACCGCGATCAGGATGCCGGGCAGCCGCTTGCTGCCCTTGAGCAGAAAAATCGTCGACAGCGTCCCGGCGCCGACGAGAAAGGTCGTCCAGTTGGTTCTTCCCTCGAGGATCGCCTCGCCGGTGGCCCACACGCTTCTCAGCGGTCCGTCGGCGTCGATCGAGAACCCGAGCAGCTTGGGCAGCTGGCTGATCAGGACCGTCAGCGCAATCCCGTTCATGTAGCCGTAGCGGATCGGCTTCGACAGCAGCTCGGTGATGAAGCCCAGCCGGACGATGCCGGCCAGGATGCACGCGACGCCCGAAACGATGGCCATCATGCTGGCCAGGGCGATTGCCCGCAGGGGATCGCCGCCGGAGAGCGGCAGGACGACGGCCAGAATGATGGCGGCCAATGAAGAATCCGGACCGAGCACAAGGATGCGGCTGGGCCCGAACAGCGCATAGGCGAGCAGCGGGACGATGGTCGCGTAGAGCCCGTAGATGCCGGGCACACCCGACGCCACCGCGTAGGCGACACCGACGGGCACCAGCATCGTCGTGAGCACCAGCCCGGCAACGATGTCGTGCCGCAGCCAGGCCGTCTCATAACGACGCAACATGTCGAGCCCCGGCAGCCAGCGCATCCAGCCGCGATCCGCGCTCCGGCGCGGGCGTGGGACGCGCAGTCCGTCCGGCTTGATGGATGGTTCAGCCTGGCTCATGCGATCGCGTCAGGGCGGCACACACCTGTGGCTCGTGCTGTCATCAATGTACTTCCGACGGATAGCATAGTTCATAGAAATATATGCCACGTCTCTCATGCCTGGCGGCAGGAAGGTGTTCGACGGTTCTGGGTGCAGCTTTGCCCGGTTGCTGTCGAGGCAGTTCGTGCAAAATCGGGATAGGAAACAGGGGCTTCTGCAAGGAAGCGGGTGTGGTTGGATTGTGCTGGCCAATCCCCGCGATGATACCCTCCGCCGGCTCTCGACACCATGGCTCGCCGTTATGCCGACGGAGTTCTGCATGCCGACGCAAACGACCATTACCGGTTCAGAGGCTGATGCGCATCGCAGATCGGCACCCGAATGGTCCGGCTTCGCGCCGGGCGGATGGCAGCACGCGATCGACGTGCGTGACTTCGTTCAGCGCAACACCGTGCCCTACCTGGGCGACGAGACATTCCTGGCCGAGGCGACGGCGCGTACGAAAGCCGTATGGTCGAAGCTGCAGCCGCTGTTCAAGGAGGAGATCAAGAAGGGCGTGCTGGATGTCGATGCCAAGACGCCTTCATCGCTCACGTCGCACAAGCCGGGCTATATCGATCGCGCCAACGAGGTGATCGTCGGGTTGCAGACCGATGCCCCGTTCCGTCGCGCCATCATGCCGTTCGGCGGCTTGCGCATGGTCGAGAGCGGGCTGACGGCGGCGGGATTCCAGCCCGACCCGATCGTCCACGAGATTTTCACCAAGTATCGCAAGACCCACAACGACGGCGTGTTCGATGCCTACACGCCGGAGATCATGGCATGCCGGCGCAGCCATATCGTGACCGGACTGCCGGACGCCTATGGCCGCGGCCGCATCATCGGCGACTATCGGCGGATCGCGCTCTATGGCGTCGACCGCCTGCTGGACGTGAAGCACGCCGAGCGTGCCCTGCTCGACGCCAAATGGCCCACCGACGACGTCATCCGCGAGCGCGAGGAGCTGGCCGAGCAGATGCGGGCGCTGGCCGATCTCGCCACCATGGCCGCAAGCTACGGCTGCGACATCAAGCGGCCGGCCGCGAATGCGCGCGAGGCCGTGCAATGGACCTATCTCGGCTATCTCGGCGCGATCAAGGAGGCGAACGGGGCCGCCATGTCGATCGGCCGTCTGTCGTCCTTCTTCGATTGCTACATCGAGCGGGACCTGAAGAGCGGCGTTCTCGACGAGGCTGGGGCGCAGGAGCTGATCGACCAGCTCGTGCAGAAGCTCCGGATCGTGCGTTTCCTGCGTACCCCCGACTACGACGCGCTGTTCTCCGGCGATCCCTACTGGGCGACCGAATGCATCGGGGGCGTCGATCTCGACGGCCGGCCGCTGGTCACCCGCACCAGCTTCCGCATGCTGCATACGCTGACGAACCTGGGCCCGGCGCCGGAGCCCAACCTGACCGTGCTGTGGTCGCAGCGCCTTCCCGATCCGTTCAAGCGCTACTGCATCAGGATGTCGGCGGCGACCTCCTCGATCCAGTACGAGAACGATGACCTGATGCGCCCGTACTGGGGCGACGACTACGGCATCGCCTGCTGCGTGTCGGCGATGCGCATCGGCAAGCAGATGCAGTTCTTCGGCGCGCGGGTGAACCTCGCGAAGTGCCTGCTGTACGCGATCAACGGCGGCCGCGACGAGCTGAGCGGCGATCAGGTCGCGCCAGCCGCGCTCCCCGTGACAGGCGACATTCTCGACTACGACGACGTGCGCGCCAGGTTCGACGGCATGATGGAGTGGTTGGCCCGGGTCTATGTCCATGCCATGAACTGCATCCACTACATGCACGACAAGTACTACTACGAGCGCCTGGAAATGGCGCTGCATGACAGCCAGATCCTGCGCACGATGGCGTTCGGCATCGCCGGATTGTCGGTCGTGGCCGACAGTCTGTCGGCGATCAAATATGCGAAGGTCAGGCCCATCCGCCGCGAGGACGGCCTTGTGGTCGGCTACGAAACGTCGGGCGAGTTTCCGACCTACGGCAACAACGACGACCGCGTCGATCTGCTGGCATCGGAGCTTGTATCGACCTTCATGTCGAAGGTGCGCAAGCATCCGACCTACCGCGGCGCGACCCATACGCAGTCCGTCCTGACCATCACGAGCAATGTCGTCTACGGCAAGAACACGGGCGACACGCCGGACGGCCGCAAGGCCGGCCAGCCCTTCGCGCCCGGTGCGAACCCGATGCACGGCCGGGACAGCCATGGCTGGCTGGCATCCTGCCTGTCGGTCGCCAAGCTGCCCTACGCCGACGCGCAGGACGGCATCAGCTACACCGTCTCCGTCGCACCGAGCCCGAACCGCAGGGAGGAGGAGGAGAAGGTGGAGCAGGCGGTCAAGGTGATCGACGCGTATTGCGCCCAGGGTGGCTTCCACATGAACCTGAACGTGCTCAACCGGGATACCCTGCTGGATGCCATGGAGCATCCGGACAAGTACCCGCAGTTGACCATCCGGGTTTCGGGATACGCGGTGAACTTCGTCCGCCTGACCCGCGAGCAGCAGCTCGATGTCATCAGCCGCACGTTCCACGGACAGGTCTGATGCCATGGTCGAGGAAGCATGGGCCCGGGACCGCCATGCGCTGAGCCGGTCCCTCTCACCTGACGCACCCGACACGGTCGAGTACCGCGACGTCGCCGGTGATTTCGGGTGGATCCATTCCTACGAGACCGGCTCGACCGTGGATGGACCCGGCGTGCGCATCACGCTGTTCGTCAGCGGCTGCCTGCTTCGCTGCCAGTATTGCCACAACCCCGATACCTGGCATCTCAAGGACGGCCGGCGCATCTCGTATGACCTCGCCGAGCGCGCGCTCGCGGCCTATGCGGCGCCCCTGCGGGTCATGGGTGGCGGCCTGACCATATCCGGCGGCGAGCCGCTGCTGCAGCCGCGCTTCACGCGGCGGCTGTTCGCGGCGGCCAAGGGGATGGGGCTGCACACGGCGCTCGACACGTCGGGCTTCCTGGGGGCGCGCGCCGACGACGAGTATCTGCAGCATGTCGACCTCGTGCTGCTCGACATCAAGTCATGGGACCCGGCGACATACGAGCGCATCACCGAGCAGGACGTGCGGCCCACGCTCGAGTTTGCCGAGCGTCTGGCGCGTCTGGGCAAGCCGGCATGGGTCCGCTTCGTGCTCGTCCCGGGCCTCAGTGACGATCCGGCCAATGTGGCCGGCCTTGCCCGCTTCGTGGCGCCGATGCGCAATGTCGAGTGGGTCGAGGTGCTGCCCTTCCACCAGATGGGCGCCTTCAAGTGGAAGGCCTTGGGGCTGGAATACAAGCTTGCGGACACGCCCACACCGTCGCCCGAGCTGGTCGAGCGCGTTCTCGGCCAGTTCCGCGAGGCCGGCTGTCGCGCCCGATGAAGGAGCGGCTCAGAGCGATGCCGGTAGCGCCGGGAGGTGGGAAGCCATTCTTCGACTGTTGAAGCAAGCAACCGAAAGGGCAGCGCGGTCGCATGGTCCGGTGCATGGGCAGGACATTCGCATATGGGAGCACCGGTGCCGTCTCCTCGCCCCGCGGCAGCGGGGAGAGGAAGGGGCCCATGCCGAAGGCATGGGAAGGTGAGGGGTAGAACGATCAGGCCATGCGGCAAGAACAGGGACTGATCGCTCGTACCCCTCACCTTCCCATCGCTTCGCGATGGGCCCCTCCCTCTCCCCGCTGCCGCGGGGAGAGGGGTGAACGGCAGCATATGCGAATGCCCTGGGTGCATGGGGAGAGTGATGATCGATGTCATTCGGACGGTGCTGGAATCGTCGCCGATGCTGGCTTTGTTTCTGGCCATAGCCGCCGGCTATGCGCTCGGGCAGGTATCCATCGCCGGTGTCTCGTTCGGCGCCGGCGCGGTCCTGTTCACCGGCCTGCTCATCGGCGCGATCGCGCCCAAGGCGGCGCCGCCGGCGCTGGTCGGCACGCTGGGTCTGCTGATGTTCGTCTACAGCGTCGGCATTCAGTACGGGCCGCAGTTCGTCGCCAGCCTGCGCGGGCCCGGCCTCAAATACATGTCGCTGGCCGCCGTCGGCGTCCTCGCGTCGCTGGCGGTCGCTGTGCTGCTGGCCAGGCCGCTCGGCGTCTCTCTCGACACCGCGGCCGGGCTGTTCGCCGGATCGGGCACCAGCACGCCGACCCTGCAGGCCGCGCTCGCGGCGGCGAAGAACCAGGATCCGGCGATCGGCTATTCGGTGGCCTATCCCTTCGGCGTGATCGGCCCGATCGTGCTGATGACCATCATGGCGGCGCTGGTGAAGCCCAAGTTCGCTCCGCCGGCGCAGAACCTGCGCGTCGCCGAGTTGACACTGGAATCGAAGCTGGAAGGTCGCACCGTCGGTGAGCTGTCTGCGATCCTGCCGGCCGATGTCCGCATCACCGCCCTTCGCCACGACCACGTCAACGCGCTGCCGGCACTCGACGCCCGCCTGCAGACGGGCGACGGGTTGCTTCTGGTCGGCAGTCCGCAGGGTATCGCGGAGGCAGGACGCCTTCTGGGACATGAGGAGCCGGGACGCCTGGGTCGCGACCGCCGCGACTACGACGTCGTGCGGGTCTACGTGTCGCGGGCCGCGTTCATCGGCAAGCCCATCTCCGCGATCGCGCTTCCCGATTTTCCCATTTCGATCGGATACGTGCGGCGCGGCGACGTCGAGCTGATCGCCTCGCCGGACCTCACGATCGAGTTCGGCGACCGCCTTGTCGTCGTGGCGCCGACGGGCAAGCATGCCGACCTGCGGCGCTTCTTCGGCGACAGCATCAAGGGAAATGCCGAGATGTCGTTCGTCTCGATCGGGGTCGGCATGGCGCTGGGGCTGCTGCTCGGCATGATCCCGATCCCGCTGGGTGGCGGCCGCAGCTTCAGCCTCGGCGTGGCTGGCGGCCCGCTGGTCATGGCGCTGGTGCTCGGCTGGATCGGCCGCAGCGGCCCGATCGGGTGGCGCATGCCGGTCGTGGCCAACCTGGTTCTGCGGAACTTTGGCCTGTCGCTGTTCATCGGCGCGGTCGCGCTGGGCGCCGGCGCGCCCTTCGTGCAGGCGGTCGCCGCGAACGGCTTGAGCATTTTGCTGGCAGGAGCGGCTGTCCTGGTCACTTTGGTCATGACCGTGCTGCTCGGCGGGCTGCTGCTGCGCATCCCGTTCGATGATCTGCTGGGGGTCTGCGCCGGATCGACGGGCAACCCCGCGATCCTGTCGGCGGCCAGCCGGATCGCGCCGACCGAACGGACGGACATCGGGTACGCGATCACGTTTCCGAGCATGACCGTGGCCAAGATCGTGGCGGTCCAGGTGCTGCTGAGCTGAGGCGGCGGTCGCTCAGGACCGCCTCGCAACGCCGTTGGAATTGCTGAAGGGGAAATCTGGCAATCGTTGGCGGGGGGAACCTGTGAAGATCGCAATACTCGGCACGACGTCGCTGGTCGCTGTTGCCGCAACGCCGTTCATGGCGATGGCAGCTGATCCGATCAAGCTGCAGCTGGGCGGCTTCTGGAATGCCTACATGGCGTTTGGCAAGATTGATCGGGACATCACGGGTGGCTCCACCGGCACCGGTTATCGCCCGGAGACGTTCCGGTATGAGGGGGAGATCTGGTTCTCGGGCGAGACCAGGCTCGACAACGGCACCACGATCGGCATCCGCGTCGAGCTGGAGGGCTGGTCACAAGGTGGCGCCAACACCTCGAGGAATGACCAGCTCGACGAAGAGTATCTCTATGCCTTCGGCAACTGGGGGCGTCTTGAGTTCGGCGCCCGGGACGCGGCTTCCTACAAGAGCGAGCGTGGCACGCCGTCAGCCCTGCCGGGCTGGGGCTTCCACGACCCGGACTTTGCCAACAACGGCAGCGGCTTCTCGAGCGCCAACAATGGCGGCCGGGATCGCGGCACCAATCCTGGCCTGGCCGCGTCCAACTCGAACAACTCCGGTGATGCCACCAAGATCACCTACTACACGCCGGTGATTGCCGGCTTCCGGGTCGGTCTCTCCTACACACCCGCGTTCAACACCGGTGGCCCGGCGGCGACGTGCTTTTTCCGCGGTGGCGGCGGCCCGGCGACGAACTGCCCGAAGAACGCCAATGCCTGGCACAACGGCATCGATGTGTCGGCCACCTACACCGGTAAGTTCGACGCCGTGTCGGTCGACCTGTACGGCGGCTACATGACGGCCGGCTTCGATCGCGGCACGACGCTCAGTCCCGCCGACAGCGGGTCGGCCCGCTACAAGAGCTGGGCGGCGGGCGGGCGCATTGGCTATGAGGGGTTCACGTTCGGGGGCGCCGTGGGCCGTGACAACAACGGCCTGAAGGGCAAGAACGCGACCCGCTGGTATTCGGCCGGGATCATGTACGAAGCCGGCGCGTGGCAGATGTCGGCCGGCTGGTGGGGCGGGCGCAACGACGACGGCACCGCCGTCGTCGGCACGCAGAACGCGCCCGGCAAGGACGAGATGGACATGTTCGAGCTCGGCGTCACCTACCTGCTGTCGCCGGGCATCAGGCTCGTGGGTGGCCTCACATACACGATGGGCTCCGGCCAGTCGAAGAGCGAGAAGGCCGACGCCTGGGCGCTGCTCCTGGGCACCTCGCTGCAATTCTAGGCAAGCACACAGTGGGAGGAAGCGATCATGAGCACTTCTGACAGGAATGACGGGTTGCTCGGGGCGTTGCCTGACATGTCGGCCGTCCCGTCGAACATCGATCGTCGCTCGTTCTTGATGCGCAGCGCGGTCATCGGCGCTTCGGCAGCGCTGACCGGCACCGCCTGGACGGTCGAGGCGCGGGCGCAGCAAGCGGCGAAGGAGGCGGGAGCGACCAAGCTGGGCGCGACGCTTTCGCCCGACCTCAACATCGTGAAGGCATCCAAGGGCCCGGTGATGACCGTGCTGGAGGAGTTCTACAAGGTCGGGCCGGGGCCTTCGAGCTCGCACACGATCGGCCCGATGCGCATCACCTACGACTTCTACCAGCGCTGCACGAAGCTGCCGGCCGAGCAGCTGGCGCAGGCGACCGGCCTGAAGGTGCACCTTTTCGGAAGCCTCAGCGCCACCGGCAAGGGCCACGGCACCGAGCGCGCCTCGCTGGCAGGCCTGGTCGGCAAGGAGCCGGCCACCGTCGATCCGCTCTTCCTCGACGAGATGATCGCGAAGCCGCAGCAGACCTACCCGGTGAAGCTCGGCGACAAGACGTTCAACCTGTCGCTGGCCGACATCATCTACGATTCGGCCAAGGGAGATTTTCCCCATCCCAACACCATGACCTGCAAGCTCATGGCCGGCGACAAGGTGCTCTACGAGCTGGAGTACTATTCGGTCGGCGGCGGATTCATCGAGTGGAAGGGCTATCAGCCGCCCAGGAAGGGGCAGCCGAAATATCCCTACGCGACGATGAAGGAGCTGCGCCAGCATGCGGAAGCCAACAAGCTCTCGATCGCGCAGGTCATCCTGGCGAACGAGATCGCGGTGTCGGGCAAGACCGAGGAGCAGATCAACGCCTTCCTGGACAAGATCGCCGGTGCGATGCTCGCGACCGTGAAGACCGGCCTGTCGCTCAAGGACGACGTGCTGCCCGGGCCGATCAAGCTGCGCTCCAAGGCGGCGACCGTCTGGGAGCGGGCCCAGGACGACAAGTATGAGGCCGACCGCGCGATCGCGATGGTCTCGGCCTTTGCGCTGGCGGCCTCCGAGGAGAACGCGCGCGGCCATCTGGTCATCACGGCGCCGACCGGCGGCTCGGCGGGTGTGATGCCGGCGGTCGTGTACGCGCTCAGCGAAAGCAAGCGCAAGGTGCCGATCGAGAAGATCCGCCAAGGCCTGCTCGCCGGCGCGGCCATCGGCTATCTCTGCAAGCACAGCGCGACCCTCTCGGGCGCGGAAGGCGGCTGCCAGTCCGAGATCGGCGTCGCCTCGGCGATGTCGGCGGCCCTCATCGCCCAGATCATCGACAGTCCGCCGCAGGTGATCGAGAATGCGGCGGAATCGGCGCTGGAGCATCATCTGGGCATGACCTGCGATCCGGTCGCCGGCTACGTCCAGGTTCCGTGCATCGAGCGCTGCGCCTTCGGGGCGGTGAAGGCCTGGACAGCCGTCATGATCGCGACCAACGAGATCGCATCACGCCATCGCGTCGATCTCGACACCACGATCAAGACGCTGGCCGACACCGGCAGGGACATGTCGGCGAAGTACAAGGAGACGAGCGAGGGCGGGCTGGCCGCGAACCTTGTTCTTTGCTGATCCGCCGCGAGGGGCGGCCCCTTCGGGTGGGGCTTTTTACGACTTCAGCTACGCGCCGGCCGTGGCGGGTTCCGGCGCGTGCGGCGCGTTGGGGGGACGAACGCTCCGCCGCCACGCGTCGATGCGATCGGCGTCGGCGGGAACGACAGTGAACAGCGGAGCGGCAAACGCCTTCCATGCCGCCAGCTGGGCAGGGGAGACGGATGTCAGCACGGGAACTTGAGCCTCGATCGCGGCGCCGAACGCGTCGCGCAGCCCGCCGCCGTTTGCCTCGAGCTTGCCGAACTTGCTCAGCAGCACCAGATCGCAGCCGGTGGCGATATCGCGGCGGACGGCAGCGGCCGCCGCGAGCGCGCCGTCGCCCGCCAGATGGCAGCCTGCTGACCCTGGCCCGAGATCCTGGAAGATCGCAAAGCGCTCGCCGCTTGCCAGGCTGCGCAAATAGCCGGCGCTGCAAGCCCGCCCCGGCAGGCCATGATCCTCGGCGATCACGCCCGCCAGGCGGGCGCAGCCTTGCCACCGCGCCGCCAGGACGCGGAACAGGTCCTGGACCACGGCGCCCTGCATGCCCTGCACCACCGCGATCTTCTTGACGGCTTCACTCATGGCGTCCTCTCGCCGGCGCTGGGGCATCGATATGTCCAATCATATATATCCTATCGCGCCAGCGTCAATTCGGCCGCTTCCGGCCAACCGGGGCGCCGCCACGACCACGATGCGTCGTCGCCGGCGACAGGCTTCGAGCGATCCGCCGCGACAGCTGGCAGGGCGCGACCGGGCGCCCCTGTACTACTGGCCTCACGAATCTCCGCGAGCCGCGGTGATTCGGGTAGCCTTCATGGTGAGCCTGTCGAACCATGAAGGCGTCGCACGGGCTGTGATGCGGCGCTTCATGGTTCGACAAGCTCACCATGAAGCGCTTTCCTCGCATTTGGTTGCGGCCAAAGGTTGCGCTGTGAAGCGACCGCCGTCCCGGGCGCAGTGAGGGCGGGCTTCCTGGAAAGTCCTTTCGGGCCTTGACGCGCCGGCCGCTGATATATAGCTTTACGGAAATATAGCCGATAGGAAATATATGTCGCTCGCGCCCGTTGACCAGCTCGACCATGTCTTCGCCGCGCTCGCCGATCCGACGCGGCGCGCGATCCTGGCGCGGCTGGCGGCGGGGGAGGCGACGGTCAACGAGCTGGTGGCGCCGTTCGCGCTCAGCCAGCCCACCATCTCCAAGCACCTGAAGGTGCTGGAGCGCGCCGGCCTGGTCTCGCGCGGCCGCGCGGCGCAGTTCCGCCCGGTGCGGCTGAACGCGGCGCCGCTGGCCGATGCCGCGCAATGGATCGGCGGCTACCGCCGCTTCTGGGAGCAGAGCTTCGATCGTCTCGACGCCTACGTGCAGGACCTCAAGCGCAAGGAGAAACGCAATGCCAGCCAGCGCAAGCGCAAGTGAGCCGCTCGCCGACCGCACCTTCGTCATCACGCGCACCTTCGATGCGCCGGCGCGCCTGCTGTTCGAGGCCTACAGCAAGCCCGAGCACCTCTTGAAGTGGTTCGGCCCGGTGGGCTGGCCGCTCACCCTGTGCGAGGTCGATTTCCGCGTCGGTGGGCGCTTCCGCTTCGCGATGACCGGCCCCGGCGGCCAGCAGGACACGCCGTTCGGCGGCACCTATCGGGAGATCGTGCCCAACCGCAGGATCGTCTTCGACAACGCCTTCGAGACGCCGGGGGCGCCGCAGATGGTCATGACCGTCACCTTCGAGGAGAAGGACGGCAGGACGACGCTCACCCTGCACACGCTGTTCGCCTCGGTGGCCATGAAGGAGGAGTATCTGGGCCTCGGCTTCGAGGAGGGCACCAACTCCGGCTTCGACCAGCTCGCCGACGTGGTCGCGGCGCTGGCTGGGCGCGCAGGTTGACGTCGCGCCATCCTCTGCGCGCCTTACGCCACCCTGATTTCAGCGCAAGGCGCTCAGGCGACGTGGCGTGGGCACGCGGCGGCGGCCGTCGCGGCGGCGTCTGAAAACAGAGACAAAAGACGCCTGGCCGTTGCCGATGTGCTACAATACGCGCAGGCAATCCGCAGCACCCTATGACTGCGGAAAAGAGGTTTCATGGCCGCCTCGCTCCGCCTGCGGATACTCTCGGCACCGCCCACCGAGACGCCGCCCCCGCCTCTTCTCCTGGTCGACGGTCCTGTCAGCATTGGCCGCCGGTCCGACAACGGCTGGGTGCTGCCTGATGTTACCGCCAGCATCTCCCGCAAGCATGCCACGGTGGAGCTGGAGGGAGGCGTCTGGCATCTTGTCGACGAGTCGGCCAACGGCACGCTGCACAACGGCCAGGTTGTCGGTCGCGGGCATTCGCGGCTGCTGGCGGCGGGCGACGTCATCACGATCGGCGCCTACGAGATCATCGTTGAGCACGCGGGCGACGGCCTTCCCGCGGCCTCTCAGGACTCGCGGGTGGCGACGGATCCACCGCGATGGGCGCATCCGCACGGCGCAGAGGAGGTTTGGGCCGGCGACGACGGCGCGCCGCCGCAACCGTCGTCTGGTCCATCACCCTTTGACCCGCCACGGCAATCGCCGCCCGACTGGGCACGCTCCACCGAGGTGTTCGGCGATTTCGGCGCGCATGGACGTGCCCCGGGTGGCGGCGGCGAGGCACAAGATGCGCCGCCCCCCGCGGCGTTTGGCGGCACCGATACGCCGGCTGGTCCGCCATCCGCCGAGCCGAAACCGTCCGGCAACCGCGATGAGCTGCCGCCGCCATTCGGTGCACCCGCCGCCGATGCCGATCGAAAGGCCCAGCCACCCCAGCCGGCAAGTGGTGCCGGCGCCACCGGCAACGATTCGCCTGCCAATGCAGGTGGTGAAGCGATCTTCGGGGCGAATGACTGGGTAGGCGGCGATGGTGAGCATGCGCCTGCCTGGTCGGAGCTCGATGCCGTCGCGGCGCCCAGGATCGACGCCGCCCGCGGCAGCAACCCCTTGCCGCCGGATCGCGGTGCCGCCGGGATGCTGCGACAGTCCGATCTGGATCCCATTGAGCGATCTCTCGCCGGCCGGGCACCCGCAGCAACGGGGGCAGGGGATCAGCCGACCCCGCCGGCAGGGTCCGTCGAACGGATTCTCGATGTCTTCATCGCATCCATCTCGAAGGGTGCCAGCGCGTCGCCGCTGGTTGTCGGGACGCGCTTCGTCCTGACGGCGGTGGTCAGGCTCCCGGGCTCCGGCACCACCGGAAGCGCAAGCCGCCCACTGGCGCTCATGGCGGCAGCGCCGGCCATGTTCAAGGTCGATGCGCGTGGTTGCCGCCTGCTCTCCCGGGGTACGGTCCTGGTCGATATCGAGAGTGACGATGATTCAGCGCCGGCCTCGTTCATCTTCGAGGTCGAATCCGCGAGCGAATGCTGGGTGAGCCTCGCGCTTTATCAGTCCGGCAATCGTGTGCATCAGGTGTCGTTTTCCGGGTACGACCTGAAGGGCGCGCAGCACAGCTACCGGTTTGCCGCCGGGAGCGACGTCGAGCTCACGCTGTCGGTGCGCGCTGCCGACAACATGGTCGAGGGCGACAGCCCCTATCACCTGCGCAATCTGTCCAGCTTCGAGTTTGGTCCATTGAAGCAGCCGGAACCGGGGCTGCTGTCGAAGCTCAGGGACCAGCTGCAGAGCCTGCAGAGAACGGACGCTCTGCCTGATGACGCCGAGGAGGAGCTGCGCGTCATAGGCCTTGAGCTGGCCGACCTCCTGCCGGCCAGCCTGCGCGATCTCCTGAGCCGGGAGCCCCCGAAGGCGATCTACCTGTCGCATGCAACCGAGTTCGACTTCCCCTTCGAGCTTGTGTGCCTCGAGGCCGACAACAGCACGTTCTTCCTGGGCGATCGGGTTTCCATCTGCCGGTGGTACAAGAACGTTCGCGCCGCGCCGCGCCACGACAGCCGGCAGGTCTCGAGCGCGGCCGTGCTTTGCGGGCAGACTCCCTATGCCGCGCGCGATTGCGCAGTGCTCTCTCAAAAATGCCGGACCGTTCCATTCAGCGCATCCGACGACGTCTACCGCGCGGTGTTCGGGAAGAGCGATTATGACCTGCTGCACTTCATCGGGCATTGCGGGGGCAGCGACGCATACGGGGCCTTCCTGGAGCTGGAACGCGGCAAGCTCGACATGATGCGGATCGGCCGGCTCCCGGCCGAGCGGGAATTCGGCAAGACCGGGCCGGTCATCGTGCTGAACGGATGCGGGACGACGAATCCGTATTCAGCCCTGTCGGGCCCGCGGTCCTTTCCGCGCCGCTTCCTCGAGGCAAACGCGAGCATGGTGATCGGCACGCTCTGGCCGGTGCATGAGAGCGTTGCGCACCATTTTTCGTCGATCTTCTACGAGCATCTGCGGTGGTTCCCCCTCGCCGAGGCTCTGCGCCGGGCGAAGATCGAGGTCGCCAACGCGGAAAGCGACGTGGATGGCAGAACCCTGACCGCGCAGGAGCGCGTCCGTCATCGCGTCTCGGCCCGAGGCTATTGCGCCTACGGGCATCCCAACATGAGGATCGAGTTCCTCTCTCCTGCGGCGTAGCGGATTTCGATGCCCTTCGTGGAAAAGGAGACGACAATGCTGGTGTTCGCCCGCGAGGTTCCCGAGGGTGAAGGCTTCCTCGACAAGGACAAAGGCAGCCGCCTTCTCTCGTACTCCCTGCCGGTCGAGACAATCCGTAGGAATCTCGCGGAATTCCTCGCGGAGCTGGACGCGATCCTGCCGGAGCAGGAGGCGAAGAGGCACGGGTTCGGCCTCAACAGCTTCCAGGTGGCGGTGTCGATCAACGGAAAAGGCCAGGTCGGCTTCCTGGGAACCGGGGGCGAGCTGGGCGGATCCGCGACCCTCACGCTGAGCTTCACGCGAGGGTGAGTGGTCTGGCGAGGCATTCGCTGTAAATCCCTGCGGGGCGGATTGACGCCGTGCCCTTGAGCGCCGCGAGGTCGAGCTTGCTCCAGTCCGGGTTCTGTCGCGGGGCCATGCGCTGTCGATCCTGCATTGTCCCGATGGCCCGCCGGCGCTGCGGGAGAGCTACGGCTTCAACGGCCCCGAGCTGAACAGGATCGAGGTTGAGCTGGCTGGCGTGGTGACAACCTTGTGCGCAGAATGGAGAACGATTCATGGCCGCTTCTGAACAGGACATACGGCAGGCCGAAAAGCGGATGGCAGCCCTGCGGGAGAACGGCTTCGCCGTGTCCGCGCGCTATGATCGCCGCGCGGCTCGCATCGTCGTCGACCTGAACACCGGCGTTCAGATCGCCTTTCCACCCCGCCTGGCGGAAGGGCTTGCCGCGGCATCCCCGGCCGAGCTTGCAGAAATCGAGATCAGCCCCGCTAGCCTTGGCCTGCATTGGCCGAAGCTCGACGCGGATGTGTACGTGCCGGCGCTCCTGCAAGGCGTGTTCGGCTCCAAGCGCTGGATGGCAGCGCAGCTTGGTGCGGCCGGCGGTCAGGCCCGGTCACGCGCCAAGGCGGTTGCGGCGCGGGAAAACGGCCGCAAGGGTGGACGACCGCGCAAGGCAGCCGGCTGATGGCTGGGCGTCCTACCCAGAAACAAGGAGCCTGCACCGACGCGTACGGCAGTCGCCCCTGAGGGTGGGCTGAGGCAGCCAAATACAATCGCCCCTCACCGGCACGGCAGGGCTCGCCTTGCTCCCCGTCAAAACTCATACTTCACCGTGACCTCGCCCAGCCCCTCGATACGGCCGACGGCGGTGGTGCCGACGGGCACGAACTGGCAGGCGACCATGCTGCCGGTGGACACGATCATGCCCTTCCTGAGCTGCTTGCCGTGCTCGGCCAGCTTGTTGGCGACCCAGGCCAGCGAATTCACGCAATGGCCCATCACGTCGCCCGAGCTGCCGCTGGCCACGACCTCGCCGTCGAACGAGACCGTGCCCTTGAGAGCGGCGAGGTCGAGCTTGCTCCAGTCCGGGTTCTCGGCCGCCAGCAGCGAGCCCCAGTTCCAGCCCAGGTCGATGATCAGGTGCAGCGCCGACAGCCGGCTGTAGTCGGCGCCGCGGTCCTCGATCAGCTCGAAGCCGGCGCGCGCCGAGGCGATGTAGGGCGCGATGCTCTCCTGGTCATAGGGCTTGCCCGGGGCCGGCGGCGGCACGTCGGCGTTGACGGTGAGGATGATCTCCAGCTCCAGGCCCAGCCGCGTGTGCTGCGTTGCCTTCAAGGTCACGGCCTGCTCGAAGACACGGTTGCGGCGGATCGGGCCGTAGGCCGGGCTGCGCAAGCCGGTCTGCTCCCAGATCGCCGGGGCCGTGAGTCCGATCTTGTAGCCTGCCACCGCGCCATCCTCGGGCACGATGCGCTCGAGATAGGCATCCTGCGCCGCGTAGGCGGCGCGCTCGTCCTGCGGCATGCGCGTCTTGGGCCACCAGCCGACCGTCACGCGCGAGCGGCGCACATCCATCAGGTAGTCGGCGATCTGTTCGGCAGTGGCAGCCATGGCGTTCCCTCCGTTGCGCGGGGCCATCCTGCCATCGCGTGCGCGGCGCCGCCATGCCCGGCGCGCGGGCAGCCTGGCCCCCGGCGCTGATCATGACGCACCGGGACGCATGCCGGACCGCGCGCCTCCCGGCGCGCTCATGCAAAGGGCGGGCGATCAAGGCTCGGATATGTTGCCCTGATGATCAGGGCGCCGGCTTCACCGCTTCACGGTGCCGTCCTCAGCAAGGAATTCATCTGAGGGTGCGCCCCGATGCGAATTCCTTCCGGCCATGCCTTCTAACGCGGCCCTGCCCGCAAGGCCTTCCGTACACCGTCAGGGTCTCCAGCGATGGCCCTGAGATAGGCGCGTGCCGCCGCGTCTGGGTCTTTGCGCGACTGCTCCCAATCACGCAGCGTGCCGATTGGAATGTGGTAGCGCGCTGCGAACTCCTGTTGTGAGAGATTGAGAGCACGGCGGATGACCCGCACCGGAGGGGTGCGCTGCATCCTTGCCATTCGTTCCGGTGTCAGCGGCTGTGCATCGGGATCAGCCAGCGCGGCGGCGAGAACCTGCTCGTCCGTCATCGCATCAACCCGGCTCCAATCATGCTTTGTTTTCTTCATGATACATCCGTCGTTCATAGGGGGCCGCTGACCGTGCAGAAATGATGCGGATCGTCTCTCCTCTCATCGTGTAAGCCACCGTCAATAGACGACCGTCGACCGTGCCAATGATCAGAAAACGATCCTCGCCATAAGCGCTGCTCCGGTCGTCAATGTCGATTGCGAAGGAGTCTTGAAAAACTTCCCTGGCCATGTCGAACGTGACGCCATGCTTGGCCTCGTTCTCGGCGGCCTTGCCATCATCCCATTCAAAATTTTCATCATGCATGAATGTACGGCTTAGCCGTAGCTTTTTCAAGCGTCAAGTCTGTCGGCGCACGGTTGAGGATGCAGAAGCTGGCTTCGTTATCACATCACCGCCTCCAGCCGGCGCGCGACTGGAGGGTGGCTGGAAGCTGGCAGGCTGCGTCCTCCATGCGGCAGGTCACCTCGCGCGATGGCTCTCGCGATGACGTGGCGCACGCCGCTCTACTACTCGAACAGCGTGGCAGCCTTTCCCAGAACCTCATCCATGATGGTTTCCGGCAGCGCCTCGACCTTACGGCCGTTGCGGGCCTTCAGATCGAGCACGCGCGGTTGATCGCAACGAACGACCCCGGCTGTCTTCGTGCCGACGAGGGCGACCGCAAAACCGATGCGGCGCGCGAAGTCGCCGCCGGTTGTGATCGGCAGGACCACCGGCAAGCCGGTCGCGCGGTTGAAGTCGCTGGGCGACACGATAACCACGGGGCGATGCCCACGCTGCTCACGGCCGAGTGTTGGCTCGAGGTCGACCATGTAGATGTCGCCGCGTTTCACAGCGGCTCACGACCAGCTGGCGCCGCATCGACCCATTCGCGGTCTTCGGCCGACTGCGGCTGCGAATAGTCAGACACGGCGAGCAGCTCGGCCATCGTGTAGCGACGCCGGGCAGGTCTCATGACCAGCTCACCGTCGACAACGTCGAGGGTTACGGCCTTGTCAGCGCTCAGGCCGAGTGTCTCAAGCAGCGCCGGGGGCACGGCGAGCATCACGGAGCCGCCGACCTTGCGCAGACGTGTGGTGTACATGGCCGCCTCGCACGAAGATTACATATTTATATAACTCGAGGTGCGCACAAATCAACAGGCCTCCAGTCGCCTCTCGACTGCACGACAGGGGGCGCCTTGCTCTCCCTGTCAGAACTCGTGCCTCACAATGACGTCGCCCGTGCGTGCCACCGTCGATCGGAATATTTTCTTCGGCGCTTTTCGTACCCTTGCCGCGCGCCGCCGGCATGCGTATCTGGCACGGACATTCGCTTGGCCGGGGTGCTTGGGATGCGAGAGCTTGACGACGGGATGCCATCACGCCGCCGCCGCGGCGGGCGAAACCGCGCAAACCCCGCAGGATTTTGGGGCATGAGCCAACGCCTTGATGTGATTGGCGAAACCAATTACCGAAACGGCGCAGGCCGGGTCCATGCCGCCGCCGCCGGCGGCGCCAGCGGAAATGGCGCCAACCGCCGCAATCGCCATGCCCCGCATCCATCCGCCGCTTGAGCGTCCGATCCGGGTCGGCGCGCTGGTCGGGGCCATCCTGGCCGGCGGCGAGGGGCGCCGCCTGGGGCCCGGCGTCGAGAAGCCGTTCCGCCACCTGTCGGGCACGCCGCTGATCGAGCACGCCATGGCGCGCCTGCGGCCGCAGGTTGCCGGGCTGGTGATCAGCACCCATGGCGATGCCGCCCGTTTTTCACGCCTGGGCGTGCCGGTGGTCAGCGACAGCGTCGCCGCCGATGCCGACGGCCGCCGGCCCGGCCCGCTGGCCGGCGTGCTGGCGGCGATGGAATGGGCGCGCCAGGCGCATCCGTTCTCGCCCTGGCTGCTCACAGTGCCGGTGGACGTGCCGTTCCTGCCGCTCGACCTCACCGCCTATCTCGCCGGCCACATGCATGTGCCGGAGGCCGACATCCTGTCGGTGCGCTACCGCGGGCGCGTGCATCACGCCATCGCGGTGTGGTCGACCGAGCTGCTGCCGGCGCTGCGCAAGGCGGTGATGGAAGAGGGCGCTCGCAGCATCGAGCGCTTCGCGGCCGGCCACAACACGTCCGTCTTCGACTGGCCGCGGCGGCGCGGCGATCCGTTCCTCAACATCAACACGCCGGCCGACTGGGCGCGCGCCGAGGCGATCGCGCGCGCCGAGGCGGCAGGCGCATCACGGGGCGCGTCGTGACGAGGGGCGCGGCCATGCAGGCACAGGAGATGAAGGTCGACATGCAGAGCGGACACCCGCTGGATATCGCCACGCAGCTGACGCCGGAAGGTGACGGCCGCCTGTCGGGCCGGACCACGGCAGACTACTGGAACATGACAGGCCCGTATGGCGGCATCACCGCGGCGATACTGCTGCGCGCGGTGGTCGACGACCCCAGGCGGCTGGGCAACCCGGTGGCGCTCACGGTCAATTTTTGCGCCGCCATCGCGGCCGGCGCGTTCGAGGTCGTGCTGGTCGAGCAGCGACGGAGTCGCTCGACCCAGCACTGGTCGGTCGAGCTGCGGCAGGCCGGCGCGACGACCGCGACCGCGTCGGTCGTGTGCGGCCTGCGCCGCGAGACCTTCGCGCACGCTCCCGTGACGCCGCCGCGCCTGCCGCCGATAGAGGAAGTTGCGCCGGCCGACACGAGCGGGCGCATGAACTGGCTGCAGCGCTACCGCTTCCACTTCGCCGAGGGCGCGCCCGTCTTCGGCACGGTGCCGCTGGCGCAGCTGGGGAGCGCGCGCTCGCTGCTGTGGCTGTCGGATGCGCCGGCGCGACCGCTGGACTTCGTCTCGCTCGCCGCCATGGCCGATGCCTTCATCCTGCGCCTGCTGCAGGTGCGCGGCACCTTCGTGCCGGGCAGCACGGTGTCGCTGACCACCTACTTCCATGCCACGGCCGAAGAGCTGCAGGCCCAGGGCAGCGCGCCGCTGTGCGGCGTGGCCGACGCGCGGCGCTTCAACGCCGGCTTCCACGACCAGACGATCGAGCTTTGGGGCACCGGCGGCACGCTGCTGGCCTCGGGCGTGCAGGTCGTCTGGTACAAGGAATAGCTTCGTAGCGTGCCTGTTAAGGAGAAGAGCGATGAAGACCACACACCTCGTTTTGGCATCGGCGATCGCCTCGCTGGCGGCGCTGCCGGCCATGGCCCAGAAGGCGGGCGAGACCGAGAAATGCTACGGCATCGTCAAGGCCGGCAAGAACGACTGCCAGACCGCGACGTCGTCCTGCGCCGGCACGGCCAAGACCGACGGCCAGAAGGACGCCTGGATCGCCGTGCCCAAGGGCACCTGCGCCAAGATCGTCGGCGCCTCGACGACCCCGCCCGGGAAGTAGGGCGGACCGCGCTCCCGTCATCCCGAGCGCAGCGAGGGATCTCCTGAGGATCGAGTCTCCGTTCGCGGGAGATCCCTCGCTGCGCTCGGGATGACGGTCACGATCACAAAGGCCCCGCATGGACCACGCCCCGCCATTGCCCGCCGGCATCGGCCTGCGTGCCCGCCATCTCGACGAGATCGCAGCGCGCGCGCCGGAGGTCGGCTTCCTCGAGATCCATGCCGAGAACCATCTCACCGGCGGGCCGGCGTTGCGCAAGGTCGAGCGCCTGCGCTGCGACCATGCGATGAGCGTGCACGGCGTCGGCCTGTCGCTGGGCAGCGCCGACGGCCTGGATGCGTATCACCTCGGCCGCGTGGCGGGCCTGGTGGCGCGCCTCGAGCCGCAATTCGTGTCCGAGCACCTGGCCTGGAGCGTGGTCGCGGGCACCTACCTCAACGACCTGCTGCCCTTGCCGTACACCGAGGAGAGCCTCGACGTCGTGGCGCGCAACGTCGAGCGGCTGCAGGCGACGCTGCAGCGGCCCGTCATGATCGAGAACCCGTCAGGCTACGTCGTGTTCCGCCAGTCGTCGATCCCCGAGCCAGAGTTCCTGGCCGCGCTGGTGGCGCGCACCGGCTGCCGCCTGCTGTGCGACGTCAACAACATCTTCGTGTCCGGCTGCAATCTCGGCTTCGATCCGGCCGCCTATCTCGCGGCCCTGCCGCCGGCGGCGATCGACGAGATCCATCTGGCCGGCCATGCGCGCAACGATGCCGACGGCGAGGTCATCCTGATCGACGACCATGGCGCGCGGGTCGACGCGGCGGTGTGGGCCCTCTACCGCGCCGCCATCGCGCGGTTCGGCCGGCGGCCGACCCTGATCGAGTGGGACACCGACGTGCCGGCGCTGGACGTGCTGCTCGACGAGGCGGCGCGCGCCGACCGCGAGGCCGCGGCCGCCATGGCGACGGGGGAGGCGGCATGAGCGCGATGGACGCAGGCGCGATGGACGCAGGCGCGATGGACGCAGGCACGATGGACGCAGGCGCGATGGACCTGGGGGCGCTGCAGCGCGCCTTCCGTGCGCATCTGCTGGGGGAGGCGGTGCCGGAACTGGTCGTGGCCACGGTGAGCGACCGCATCCCGTCGGCCGCGCGGCTGCGGGTCCATCGCCATCACGTGCTGGGCAGCCTCACGGCGGCGCTGGGCGCCACCTTCTCGACCGTGCGTGGCGTGGTGGGTGATGATTTCTTCGCCGGCATGGCGCGTGCCTTCATCATCCAGGCGCCGCCCCGCGGGCCGGTGCTGAGCGAGCACGGCGCCGGCTTCCCCGGATTCGTCGACAGCTGGCCGCCGGCCGGCGGGCTGCCGTACCTCGCCGATGTCGCGCGGCTCGACTGGGCCCTGACCTTGGCCTACAACGCGCCGGCGGCGCGGGGGCTGACCGCCGATCGGCTGGCGTCGCTGCCGCCTGAAGCGCTCGCGGCGCTGCGGCTGGCGCTGCGAGCCGGGGTGGCGCTGGTGTCGTCGGCGTATCCCCTCGACCGCATCTGGGCCCTCAACCATGGCGGGCAGGTCGAGGGCGTGGACCTGGATGCCGGCGGCGTCGACCTGCTGGTCTTTCCGCGCGCCGAGGATGCCGCCTTCGTGCGGCTCGAAGCCGGGGTCGCGGCGCTGGCGGCGGCGCTGGATCGCGGGCAGCCTCTGGGGGCGGCGGTCGAGCACGCCCGGCTGCGGCAGCCGGGGCTTGACGCCGGGGCCGCCCTGGGGCGCCTGCTGAGCCTCGACGCGCTCTCGGCGTCTGCCGACAACCCATTGTGATAATTGGATGAATCCGATTTGGCCTGTCTTGTTGCAACGCACTACAACCAGTCCCGGAGGCAAACGGAAAAGCTTGTTTCCGCACCCGTGGTCCCGTATTACTCCGCGCGCCCTGGGGCCCGCGACATGCCGTGTGGTACAGCGTAGAAGCGAGGGGTTGCGCAATGATGTTGCCGCAGAACTACCGGCCGACGGACAAAGAGCCGTTCATGAATCCGATGCAGCAGGAATACTTCCGGCAAAAGCTGCTGATCTGGAAAGGCGAGCTCGTCGAGGAATCGAACCAGACACTTCAAAACATGACTGAGGAAAGCCTCGCCCAGCCGGACCTCGCGGACCGGGCGACAGCGGAGACCGACAGAGCCCTGGAGTTGCGCACCCGCGATCGTTATCGCAAGCTGATCTCGAAGATCGATGCCGCGCTGCGGCGCCTGGAGGAGGATACCTACGGCTATTGCGAGGAAACCGGCGAGCCGATCTCGCTGAAGCGCCTGGAGGCACGGCCGATCGCAACCTTGAGTGTCGAGGCGCAGGAGCGCCACGAGCGCATGGAGCGCACCAAGCGCGACGATTGAGCTGCTGGTCATCTCCAGCACACGGAGCAGGCGATGAAGATCACAACCCTTTCGCTCGCCATGGCCGCGGCATTGATGCTGGCCGGTCCGGCCGCCCTGGCGCGCGATGGCCAGCCGCTCGTGGCGCAGGCGGCGCCCGCCGACAAGCTCACCGGCATGGCGGCGTGGACGGCGCTGGTCGGCAACACGGTGGTGGGCAAGATCGAGAGCAAGGACTTCGCCGACTACTACCTGTCGGACGGCACGGTGAAGTCGATGATGGACGATCAGGTCGCGGCCGGGAAATGGTCGCTCGAAGGCGACAAGATCTGCTTCGTCTACCCCGACGAGCCCAAGGAGTGCTACGCCATCGAGGTCGCCGGCGAGACCGCCACATTCGTCGACAAATCAGGCGGCAGCATCCGCGCCCAGATCCTCAAGGGCAACGCCAAGAACATGTGACGCCCGCCTTCATGGTGAGCCTGTCGAACCAGGCGGCGGACGCCTACTCGAACTTGATGTCGAGCTCCTTGACCTTGGCGGCCCAGAAGGCGTGCTCCTTGCGCACCGCTGCAGTGAACTGAGCCCGGGTCTGCGTCGCCGGCGGCAGCTCCAGGCCGTCCTTGGCCAGGGCCTCCTCCATCTTCTTCTCGGCCAGCGCCGTCTTGGTCTCCTGCTCGATGCGGTCGATCACGGCCTCGGCCGTCTTGGCCGGCACGAAGAGGCCGTGCCAGCCCTTCACCACCAGGCCGGGGAAGCCGGCTTCCTCCAGGGTCGGCACGTCGGGCAGCGCCTTCACCCGCCGATCGCCAGTGACCGCCAGCGCCTTGAGCTTGCCGGCCTTGATCTGGCTCACGGCCGGCGGCAGCGAGCTGAAGTTCATCGTGATGACACCGCTGATGACGTCCAGCAGGGCCGGGCCGGTGCCCTTGTAGGGCACATGCGTCAGCTCGATGCCGGCGGCATGGGCGAACAGCACGCCGGCGAGATGGTTGCTGCCGCCGACGCCGGACGACGAGAAGGTGAGCTTGCCCGGCTGCTGCCTGGCCAGGGCCGCCAGCTCCTTGGGGGTGCTGGCCGGCACGTCGGGATGCACCGCCAGCACGTACTGGTAGTCGGTCGTCTGCACCACCGGCACCAGGTCGTCGACCGTGCTGATGGTGAAGTTCTTGAGGATGTGCGGGTTGAGCACGATGTTGCTGCTGACCGCATAAAGGATGGTGTTGCCGTCGGGCCGGGCGCGCGCCACGGCCTGCGTGCCGATGCCGCCGGCGGCGGCGCCCTTGTTGTCGACCACCAGCGGCTGGCCCAGCCGCGGCGAGACCAGATGCGCCAGCTCGCGCGCCACGATGTCGGCGCCGCCGCCGGCGGCATAGGGCACCACCAGGGTGACGGGCTGGGTCGGCCACTTGGCCTGCGCGCCGGCACGGCCGGACGACAGTCCGGCGGCGCTCAGCGCGCCGGCGCCGGCGACGAAGCGGCGGCGGGTCGTGGCGGTCATCCGATCCTCCCTGATTGATTGCTTTGGCTGGAGCCTATATCGGCGGCGCGGCCGCCTCGACATGAATCGCCAGCCACAGCGTCGCAGCGCCGGCTTGCGTCCAGGCGACGCGGTGCCGGCGATGCGGCTCGATCCAGAGATAGTCGCCCGGCTCCAGGCGTCGCGGCGCCGGCTCGTCCTCGAGCTGCAGCCCGGCGGCGCCGCGCAGCAGCAGCACCCATTCACCCTGCGGCTGGTCGTACCAGAAGCCCGGTGGGCTGGCCTGGCCGCAGGACACGATGCGCTCGACCCGCACGCCCGGCCGCGACAGCAGCACCTCGAACCGCTCGGCCGCCGGGTCGGGCGCGAGGTCGGCGAGGATGTTGCCGGCGCCGCTCATGCCGCCGTCATGGCCGCCTGGCCGGCGCTGTCGCCGGCGATCTTGCCCAGCACGGCACCCGACACCAGGCCGGTGCCGCCGGGGTAGTTGTGGTAGAAGAGGCCGCCCACCAGCTCGCCGGCGGCGTAGAGGCCGGGGATGGCCGCGCCATCGCTGTGCTGGACCTGGCAGGCGGTGTCGACCTTCAGGCCGCCGAAGGTGAAGGTGATGCCGCAGGTGACGGCGTAGGCCTCGAACGGCGGCGTGTCGATCACATTGGCCCAGTTGGTCTTGGGCACCGCCAGCCCACGGGTGCCGCGGCCGTCCTTGACCGCGGGGTTGAACGGCACCTCGGTCATCACCGCGTCGTTGTAGGCCCGGATCGTCTCCAGGCAGCGCGCCGCGTCGACGCCCTCGAGCTTCCTCGCCAGCTCCTCCAGCGTGTCGGCGCGCACCTTGGTGATGCGGCGGATGCGGTACTCGTCGCGCAGCTTGTCGATCACCTTGGCGTCGAAGATCTGCCAGGCGAACTGCTCGGGCTGCGACAGGATCACGCCGCCGTACTTGGCGTAGGTGTAGTTGCGGAAGTCGGCGCCCTCGTCGACGAAGCGCTCGCCCCTGGCATTGACCATGATGCCCAGCGGGTAGGAGTGCTTCTGGAAGTTGTCGCCCACCTCCAGGTCGCCGAACGGCGGCGCGTTGAGGTCCCAGCCCACGGCGTGGCAGCCCGACCAGTGGCCGTGCGGCTGGGCGCCGATGTCCAGCGCCATGCGGATGCCGGCGCCGGTGTTGAAGCGCGTGCCGCGCACCTTGGCCAAATCCCAGGTCGGCCCGAGATAGCGGGTGCGCATCTCGGTGTTGGACTCGAAGCCGCCGCAGGCCAGCACCGTGGCGCGGGCGCGGATCTCGAAGCGCTTGCCCTTGTGCCGGGCGACGGCGCCCAGCACCACGCCGTCGCGCTCGATCAGGTCGGCCGCCGCCGTCTCGTAGCGCAGGTCGATGCCCTGCTGCCTGCAGGCCTTGTGCTCGAGCTCGACCAGGCCCGGTCCGCCGCCCCAGGCCTCGACCGCCAAGCCGCCCCAGAACTTGTACTTGCCGTCGACCTTGAAGGCCTGCCGCCCGTAGCTGGGCTGGAAGCGCACGCCCTTGCTGCGCATCCACCGCATCGTGGGAAAGCTCTGCTCGACCAGCAGCTCGGCCAGCTCGGGGTCGCTGCGGTACTGGGTGACCCGCATCAGGTCGTCGAGGTACTGATCGGCGGTGTAGACCCCGAAATCGACGTTGCGCCGCTCGTCGTCGGTGAGGTCGTAGAGCTGCGCCAGGTCGTCGACGCCGTTGAAGACCACGCGCATGGCGCCGGCCGTGTAGCGGCTGTTGCCGCCGGAATCGTCCTCGGGCGCCGCTTCGAGCATCACCACCCGGGCGCCGTGCTCGCGCGCGGCCAGCGCCGCGCAGGCCGCCGCGTTGCCGGCGCCCACCACCAAGACGTCGCAGTCGATGTCCGACATTCCAGGTCTCCGCATCACGTGTCAGCCGTCAAAATCCTCGAAGGCGCGGCAGCGTGCAACCGCTATCCCGACCCCCGCATTGACGGGGCGGGAGGCGCTGTGGGCATGATGCGGCCG
Organism: Vineibacter terrae; assembly: GCF_008039615.1. Taxonomy (GTDB): domain Bacteria; phylum Pseudomonadota; class Alphaproteobacteria; order Reyranellales; family Reyranellaceae; genus Vineibacter; species Vineibacter terrae. The sequence continues at coordinate 40,820 of NZ_VDUZ01000048.1, forward strand.
GCAGTCGCTCACGGTCGCAGGCGGTCGCAATGCCCTATCGTCATCAGGTCGGCGCCACGACGTGGACGTTCAGGGACCTCAAGGACCTGCTCGCCAAGGCGACCCCGATACGCTCCGGCGATCATCTGGCCGGCATCGCCGCGGCCTCGGCCGAGCAGAGCGTGGCGGCCCGCATGTGCCTGGCCGAGCTGCCGCTGAAGACCTTCCTCAACGAGGCCGTCGTGCCCTACGAGGCCGACGAGGTGACCCGCCTCATCGTCGATACGCACGACGCGGGCGCCTTTGCCGCCATCGCCCACCTGACCGTCGGCGACTTCCGCGACTTCCTGCTGTCGGACGACTGCGATGCGCGCGTCCTGGAGGGCATCGCCGGCGGCGTCACGCCGGAGATGGCGGCAGCGGTGTCCAAGCTGATGCGCAACCAGGACCTGATCCTGGTCGCCAGCAGGCGCCGCGTCGTGACGCGCTTTCGCAACACCATCGGGGAGCCGGGCGTGATGGCCGTGCGGCTGCAGCCCAACCACCCGGCCGACGACCTCGCCGGCATCGCGGCGGCGACCCTGGATGGCCTGCTGTATGGCTGCGGCGATGCCGTCATCGGCGTCAATCCGGCGTCCGACAGCATCCCGGTGCTGGCGCGGATCTCGGACCTGCTCGACAAGCTCATCGCGCGCTACCGCATCCCCACGCAAAGCTGCGTTCTCACTCACGTGACGACGACGATCGACCTGATCGAGCAGGGCGTGCCCGTCGATCTCGTCTTCCAGTCGGTGGCGGGAACGGAGAAGGCGAATGCGTCGTTCGGCGTGACGCTGGCGCACCTGAGGGAAGGGATGGAAGCGGCCCGCGCGCTCAAGCGCGGGACGGTCGGCGACAACGTGATGTATTTCGAGACCGGCCAGGGCACGGCGCTGTCGGCCGGGGCGCACCATGGCGTCGATCAGCAGACCTGCGAGGCGCGCGCCTATGCGGTCTGCCGCGCCTTCGAGCCGCTGCTGGTCAACACCGTGGTCGGGTTCATCGGGCCGGAATATCTCTACGACGGCAAGCAGATCATCCGCGCCGGCCTGGAGGACCATTTCTGCGGCAAGCTGCTGGGCCTGCCGATCGGCTGCGACGTCTGCTACACCAATCACGCCGAGGCCGACCAGGACGACATGGACACGCTCCTGACGCTGCTCGCCACGGCCGGCGTCAACTACGTCATCGGCGTCCCCGGCGCCGACGATGTGATGCTGAACTACCAGTCCACGTCGTTCCACGATGCGCTCTATGTGCGCGATCTCCTGGGCCTGAAGCCGGCACCCGAGTTCGCGACCTGGCTCCAGGATATCGGCATCACCGGCGGCGATGGCCGCCTCCTGAAGCCGGGCGGCGCGCACCCGTTGCTCCGCTTCGCGCGGGAGGTCTCGGCATGACGGCGGATGGGGATCCGCTGCGCAGGCTGGCGGCGTTTACGCCCGCGCGCATCGCGCTGGGCCGGGTCGGCGCCAGCTTGCCGACGCGCGAGGTGCTGAGCTTCGCCCTGGCCCACGCCCAGGCGCGTGATGCTGTCCACGCGCCATTGGACGCCGCGGCGATGGCGGGGCAGATCCAGGCGCTGGGGCTTCCTACGGTGCAGGTCTGGAGCGCAGCCGCGTCCCGGGGCGAATATCTGCGCCGCCCCGACCTCGGGCGACGGCTGAGCGCCCCGTCCGCCGAAGACCTGGCACGGCTGAAGCATCCGGCCTGCGACCTGGCCATCGTCGTCGCCGACGGCCTCTCCAGCGCCGCGATCCATCTTCAGGCCGGGCCGTTCCTTGCCGCCTTCAAGCGCCATGTCCAGGCGCGCAGCCTGCGCCTGGCGCCCGTCGTGATCGCCCAGATGGGCCGGGTGGCGCTGGGCGACGAGATCGGGGCGCTGCTGAACGCACGCGCCGCCGCCATCCTGATCGGCGAACGTCCTGGCCTGTCGTCCCCGGACAGCCTCGGCGCCTACCTTACCGTCAACCCGTCGCCCGGGCGCACCGACGCCGAGCGCAACTGCATCTCCAACATCCGGCCCGAAGGCCTCTCCCATGAGCGGGCGGCCTTCAAGCTCGACTGGCTTGTGGGCGAGGCGCTGCGGCGCGGCATCACGGGCGTGGGCCTGAAGGATGAAAGCGACCTCGTGCTGCTGGTGCCGCCAGGGCCACGCACCGCGCTGACCGACGATTCCTGACAGGACCAGCTGCCGGTTGGCGCGCAACTTGCATGTTTTTCAGGCAGATTGAGAGGTGAGCAAACGCCATGGGTGACCGCTACGATCGGCGTGCCTTCGCGCCACAAGTCGAGATGCTGCTGCGCCGGCCGGGGATCGGCCACAACGGCGGGCCGCCCTTCGACATGTCGTGGGAAGCCTGGACGTGGCGCCGGGCCGTCGCCAAGGCCTGGAAGGCACCCAAGCCGGAGGTGGCGATGCTGCGGCTGGCCAAGGCGGAGAGGCTGGGCATCACCTACCGCGAGCTCACAGCCGTGATCCTGGATACCGGCAGCCATCTGTCGACCGCCATCCTGCCGCTGGGCCTGGTGGCGCGCCTGAGGCGGGCAGGGGCGGGGCTCCAAGCCGAGCCGCGGCCGGAGATGGCGGCCAAGATCGCGCGCTTCGGCGGCCGTCTCTTCCTGCTCGCCGACCCGCTGCTGCACGGGGTACAGGACGACGCGGCCCGCGCGGCGATGGCCGCCGAGCTCAACCGCGCGCTGGACGGCAAGGTCGCGGCGATCGGCATCGCCGAGGCTGCGCCGGCCGGTCGCCGGGATCCGCGCGCCGGGGCGGTGCTGAAGCTCCTGCGCGATCATGGCGTGCCGAAGCAGGAAGCATTCTTCGTCGGCACCGGCTTCGCCGACGTGGCGCTGGCCGAGGCCGCCACCTTGCCGCTGTTCAAGTGGGCGCATGAGTGGTTCGGCGGGGCGCCGGGCGTGCCGTCGACCTGAGCGCCTCGGTTTTTGCAGAGGCTTTCATCTGGCATGACTGTCCTGCCGTCGCTAGGGTCCGCCTCGTCGAGACGGCAAAGAGGGCGGTGTGATCGGGGCGGCGAGGAGCAGCCGGCGGGCTGTGATCATGGGCCTGGGCGGGCTGGGCATGACCGGCCTTGCGGGCTGTGCCGCGACGAGCGGCACGATGGCCGTACCGCCGCTGGCGCCGCTGCGCATGCAGGCCGAGCGCATCACGCGCATCAGCGTCTGCCTGCGTCCCTTCCGTGCCGCCGGTCCGCGACTGGACGTCGAGACGGTCGCCAACAAGCGCGTGGTCCACAACTACGGCCATGGCGGCAGCGGCTGGTCGCTGGCCTGGGGCTCGAGCACCATCGCCGCGCGTCGGGCGCTGGAGGGCGGCACGCGCGATGTCGCGGTGATCGGCTGCGGCGCCCTGGGCCTGACATCGGCGCTGCTGCTGCGCCGCGCCGGCGCCAGGGTGACGATCTACACCCAGGAGCGCGGTCCCCAGACCCGGTCGGCGCGCGCCACCGGAACCTGGTCGCCCGATTCGCGCATCGCCGACGCCGACAGGGTGGCGCCGGGCTTTCCGGCCCTGTGGGAGGAGATGGCGCGCACGTCCTACGCCATCCATCAGACCTATGTCGGCCTGCCGGGCGAGCCGGTGTCATGGAGCGATCGCTTCGTGCTGCTCGACAATGCCCCGCCGGGGCGGCCGGCGCCGCCGCCGGCGGCCGAGACGGTTCATTTCGCCAGCTACGGCGGCCGCCTGCTGGATATCGTGCCGCACTACCGGATGCTCGCCGCCGGCGAGCATCCGTTTCCGGTCGCGCGCGTCCGGCAGGGGACGTCCATGCAGTTCAATGTCGCCGCCCTGATGCACCAGCTGACCACCGACTTCCTGCTGGAGGGCGGCCGGATCGAGGCCATGACCTTCCATACGCCGGCCGATCTCGGGCGGCTGCGGGAACCGGTGGTGGTGAACTGCACCGGCTATGGCGCACGGGCGCTGTGGAAGGACGAGTCGATCACCCCGGTGCGCGGCCAGATCACCTGGCTGGCGCCGCAGCCGGAGGTCCGCTACGGCCTCTACTATCGTCACGTGTCGGTGCTGCCGCGGCCGGACGGGATCGTCGTGCAGCAGATCGGCGACAATGAGATGTTCGGCTACGGCATCGCCAACGAGATTCCTGACCGCCAGGAAGCGGAAGCGGCGGTCGCGACGATCGCCGAGCTTTACGGGCGCGTGCCGACGCGCACGGCGCAGTGGCTCTGAAATTTTGTCCCTGGCTCAACTCGAGGACGGCAGATGACGTTGGCTCCGTTGCCGCTGAGCGGTGTTCGCGTGGTTGAGTTCTCGCACACGGTGATGGGGCCGACCTGCGGCATGGTGCTGGCCGATCTCGGCGCCGACGTCGTCAAGGTCGAGCCGGTCGACGGCGATCGCACGCGGCGGCTGAAAGGTTTCGGTGTCGGCTTCTTCGGCTTCCTGAACCGCAACAAGCGCGCGATCGCAGTCGACGTCGAGACGCCGGCGGGCCGGGATGCCGTCGACGCGCTCGTGCGCCGCGCCGACGTGCTGATCGAGAATTTTGCGCCCGGCACCATGACCAGGCGCGGTTACGGGCCGCAGCGCTGCGCCGAATTGAACCCGCGGCTGATCTACTGCGCCCTGAAAGGGTTCCTTGCCGGCCCGTACGAGCACCGCGGCGCGCTCGATGAGGTCGTGCAGATGATGGGCGGCCTGGCGTACATGACCGGGCCGGTCGGCCAGCCGCTGCGCGCCGGCGCCTCGGTCATCGACATCATGGGCGGCACCTTCGGCGCGCTGGGCGTACTGCTGAAGCTGCGCGAGCGCGACCGCACGGGCAAGGGCGGTCATGTCGAGAGCGCGCTCTTCGAGTCCGTGGTGCTGCTGATGGGCACGCACCTCGCCGCCTCGGCCGTCCTGCGGCACCCCGTGCCGCCCATGCCCGAGCGGCTCTCGTCGTGGGCAGTCTACGAGCCGATGGACACCGCCGACGGCGCGCAGATCTTCATCGGTGTCACCAGCGACGGCCAGTGGCGGCGCTTCATCGACGTCTTCGGCCTCGAGGCGCTGAAAGGCGATGCACGCCTGGCCACCAACAACGATCGCATCACGGCGCGACCTTGGCTGCTGCCCATCCTGCGCCAGGCGATCGCGGCGCGGCCAATCGCCGAGGTCGAGCGCCTGGCCGAGCAGGCCGACATCTCCTATGCCCGCGTGGCGCGGCCGCAGGACCTGCTCGACGATCCGCACCTGGCCGCCACCGGCCAGCTCGCCGCCACGACCATGCCGGGCGATATCGTTGCGCGCCTGCCGCTGCTGCCCCTGCGCCTGGATGGCCGGGCGATGGGCAAGGACCGCGATCCGCCCCTGGTGATCGGCCAGCACACACGCGAAGTACTGCGCGAGCTGGGCTATGCTGATGCCGACATCAGCCGGCTCGCCGCTGCCGGCACGATCGCAGCCGTCGGCGCCTGATCAGGAGGCTCACCATGCTCGACCACATCACGCTGCGTGTCACGAACTATGCCAAATCGAAAGCGTTCTACGCCGCGGCGCTGGCGCCGCTGTCCTACAGCCTGATGGTCGACTTCGAGCACGAGGGGGCGAAGGTCGCAGGCTTCGGCTGGACGCGGGCGGACGGCAGCCAGAAGGTCGACTGGTGGATCGTGGAACCACCGGCGGACGCCACTCCCTTGCTGTCCGGCCCCACGCATCTGGCGCTGCTTGCCAAGGATCGCGGCGTGGTCGACGCCTTCCACGCGGCTGGCCTAAAGGCGGGCGGCGAGGACAATGGCGGTCCCGGCCTGCGCCCTCACTATCACGCGGATTACTACGGCGCCTTCATCCTGGACCCCGACGGCAACAACGTCGAGGCCGTGTGCCACGCGCCTGGCGCGTAGCGGACCAAGGTCGGTGTCGAGAACGTCAACACCGATTTCGCGGCCTTCGTCCGCCGTCACACGCTGGCCACCGCTTCCAGCCGCGGTGAGCGCGCCGGCGGCAGGTGGTCGTAGAGATCGGCGATCAGGTCCTTCTTGCGGGCCTGCCATGCCGGGTCGGTCCACAGGTTGCGGCGCTGCAGCGGATCGTGGCGGCAGTCGTACAGCTCGCCAACCGATCCGTCGCCTGGATAGAGGGTGCTCTGCTCGTAGACCGTGCAGACCAGCCCGTCGCGATAGATCGTGCGCAGGTGCATGGTGATGCCCTTGAACTCGGAATCCCATTCCGTGATGATGCGTTCGCGGCGCTGGGCATCGGCCTGGGCCGGACTCGTGGGCAGCGCCCGGCTCTGCATCCACTGGGGTGCCTCGAGGCCGGCGATGGCGCAGAAGGTGGGCGCGAGATCGATCTGGCCGACCGGGTGATCCACCGTCGCCGGCGCAACGCCGGCACTCGTCGCCGGCCGCCAGATGAACGGCAGGCGCATCAGCGAGTCGACATGGTAGGGCCCCTTGAACAGCAGGCCGTAGTCGCCCTGCAGCTCGCCGTGATCGGTGGTGAAGATCACGTCGGTGTCATCGCCCCAGCCGCGCCGTGCGACGGCCGCCCATACGCGACCGCAGACCTCGTCGATCAGCTCGTTCTCGACATGGGTCAGCGCGTTGATCTCGCGCAGCTGGTCGGCGGTGACGGATGCCGGCACGAAGTCCGGCGGCGCCTCGAAATTGGTGACCAGGCGGCCTTCGTACCAGTCGAGCCAGTGTTTCGGCTTGTCCCGCAGCAGGGCCACGGCGTCGGCGCGCGTTGCCGGCCAGTTGGCCGGCAACGCTTCGTCCTGCCAGCGGTGACGGTGGATTTCCGACTGCGGCGGATCCCAGGGATGGTGCGGATCGGGAAAGCTCACCCAGCAGAACCAGTCGGCATCGGCCGGCAGCGAGTCCAGCCAGGCGATGGCCCGGTCGGCGACCCAGTCGGTGTGGTAGAGGCTGCGCGCGATCGGGTTGTGCTGCACCTGGATCGCGCCGGTATCACCGCCGCCGGCAGCGTTCTGCTCCAAGCTGGGGATCTTGAGGATGGGGTAGAAGCCGGCGGCGGCGTCAGGATGGGTCTTCGCCAGCCACACCGGATAGTGGAGCAGGCCGCCGCGCCCGGTATGGGCTGCCAGCTCCATGCGCTCGAAGCCGCGATGCGGGCCGGTCTCGCCCAGCGTCGCCATGCGGTTCTCGTAGAAGCGGCGCTGTGGGTCGAGGAACGGCTCGAAATGCGCCTTGCCGAACAGCGCCGTGCGATAGCCCGCGCTCTCATGGAGGTGGCGCGCGACGCTGGGCGCGTCGGCCGGCAGCGGCACGCCGTTCATCCACACACCATGCGTGCGCACATGCTGGCCCGTGGACATGGTCGCGCGGGCCGGCATGCAGACCACGCTCTGGGCGTGCGCGCGCGTGTAGCGGATGCCTTCGGCGGCCCAGCGGTCCACCACCGGCGTGCGCGCCACCTTGCCGCCGTTGCAGCCGAGCGCGTCGTAGCGCTGCTGGTCGGTCGTGATGAAAAGGATCTTGCGGCCCATGTCGTTCCCCCCCCTCAAGCGGCCGCATGATGGCGCATCGCGAATGGGCATGCCATGGCGTGATGCCGCCGATTTACCGGTCCGCCCCTCTTGACAAGGAGGCCAGGTTGCCCGTGTGATCGCCGCCAAGAAATGAATGAGAAGGCTTCAATCTGGGAGGGTGTGATGTCGCTACGTGCCTTGGCGCGCGCTGCGTGCTGCGTGGCTGCGACGATCGCAATGGCGGCGACGATGCCGGCGGTCCACGCGCAGACGAAGAAGTTCAAGATCGGCGTGGTGTACGACTACACGGGACCCTTGGCCGGCGGCGGCTCGGACCTGCATGCGCTCGGCGCCAAGATCATGATCGACCACTTCATCAAGCAGGGGGGCGTCGAGGGCTACCAGATCGAGGCCGCCTACGCCGATGCGCAGAGCAAGCCCGACGTGGCGATCAACGAGGCGGTGCGCCTGGCCGAGCAGGAAAAGGTCGACATGCTGCTGGGCTTCTTCTCGTCGGCCCAGTGCGTGCCGGTGGCGGCACGGGCCGAGCAGCTGAAGAAATTCATGTGGATCACGACCTGCATCTCCTCGGCGGTGCTGGAGAACCGCAATCTGAAATACGTGTTCCGCCCGCAGCCCAGCGGCCGGCAGTTCGGCCTGATGTCGACGGACTTCATCGCCCAGAACGCCAAGGCGAAGTTCGGCAAGGAGCCCAAGGATCTGCGCGTCGCCATCATCCATGAGGACGGCTCTTACGGCGTCGACGTCTCCAAGGGTAACGAGGAGGGCGCCAAGAAGGCCGGCTTGAACGTCGTGCTGAATGAAGGCTACTCCGCCACCGCGCCTGATCTCTCGGCGCTGGTGACCAAGCTGAAGCGCGCCCGGCCGGATGTTGTGTTCCACACCGGCTACAACCCCGACATCACGTTGTTCCTGCGCCAGGCGCGCGAGCAGGGGCTGCGGTTCAGCGCCCTGGTGGGGCACGGGGCGGGATATGGCGTCTACGCCAAGCTGAAGGAGTCGCTGGGCAGCGACGTCAACTACGTCTTCAACGTCGATCCGATCTCGATCTGGCTGGCCAACGAGAAGGCGCTGGCGCCGGCGCTGCCGCCGCTGGTCAAGATGATCGGCGCCGAATACGAGAAGGCGCGGCCGGGCACGACGCTGAAATCGGCTCATGTCGGCATGGCGGCGAGCAACACCTATGTGCTGCTTTCGGAGGTGCTGCCGCGGGCGATCAAGAAGCACGGCGGCATTGATGCCGACGCCCTGCGCAAGGCGGCGCTCGAGGTCGACCTGCCCGAGGGCGGCTCCATGCTCGGCTTCGGTGTGAAGTTCGAAGGGGAAGGGCTGATGGCGGGACAGAACGCTCGCGCCTTCCCGGTGATCACCCAGTACATCGACGACAACGCGTATGTCGTATGGCCCAAGAGCCTGCAGCTGCGCGAACCGGTCCTGCCGCTGCCGCCATCGTCACCGTACGCGGCGAAGTGATTCCATACGCGGAGCTGTCCTCCCCAGCTTTGCTGGGGAGGTGCCCCGAAGGGGCGGAGGGGAGGCGTGGCGATCTTGATAACAAAGACCACGTCTGCTCCCCCTCCGGCCTTCGGCCACCTCCCCCAACGAAGTTGGGGGAGGATATGCTCATGCTCATGAGGCCCTCGTGCTGAACGTCGAAGGACTGGTGAAGCGCTTCGGCGGCTTCACGGCGGTCAACGGTGTCTCCTTCAAGGTCGAGCCGGGCGAGATCCTCGGCCTTATCGGCCCCAACGGTTCGGGCAAGAGCACGATCTTCAACATGCTCTCAGGCACGCTATCGCCGACGGCGGGCTCGATCCGCTTCGAGGGCCGCGAGATCGCCGGCGTATCGCCGCACAGCATCATCAACCGCGGCATCGGGCGCACGTTCCAGATCCCGCGTCCGTTCCGCCGGCTGTCGATCTTCGAGAACGTGGCCCTGGCCGGCTTCTACGGCCAGGGCAGCCACTCGCAATCGAAGGCGTTCGCGGCCGCCGAGCAGGCGCTGGCGCTGGTCGGCCTGCCCGGCGACCGCCATGCCAGGGTCGACGGCCTGGGGGCTGCGGGGTTGAAGAAGCTGGAGCTGGCCAAGGCGCTGGCGACCGGGCCCAAGCTGCTGCTCGCGGACGAGAGCCTGAGCGGACTTGACGAGCACGAGATGGACCAGGCCGCCGATATGCTCGACCGCATCCGCAAGGAGCTGGGCATGACGATCATCTGGGTCGAGCACATCATGGGCGTGCTGATGCGCATCGTGGATCGGGTCATGGTGTTGGACCATGGCGAGAAGATCGCCGAAGGCCTGCCCAGCGCCGTGGCGCATGATCCGCGCGTGGTCGAGGTCTATCTCGGCACCGACTCCGCGGCCGTGCAGGCGCTGGCCGCGGCGCGCGGCTAGAGCGGCAACGGCGATGCTGGAGCTGAAATCCGTCGGCGCCGGCTACAGCGCATTCCAGGCCCTGTTCGACATCTCGCTCGACGTGCGGCACGGCGAGGCCGTGGCCGTGATCGGCCCGAACGGCGCCGGCAAGACGACCTTGATGCGGGTGATCTCTGGCCTGATCCGACCGCAGAAGGGTGCCATCGCCTTCGAGGGCAGGGACCTGGCGCTGACGCCGGCCCATCGCATCGTCGAGCTCGGCATCGCGCATGTGCCGGAGAACCGCCGGCTGTTCGCGCGCATGACGGTCGAGGACAATCTGCGCATGGGCGCCTTCATGCCGGCGGCACGCGCCAGGTTCCGACAGCGGCTGGACTTCGTCTTCGACCTCTTTCCGCGCCTGCGCGAGCGGCGCGACCAGATCGCCGGCACCATGTCGGGCGGCGAGCAGCAGATGTGCGCCATTGGCCGCGCCCTGATGTCGGAGCCCAAGCTGCTGCTGCTCGACGAGCCGTCGGCGGGCCTGGCGCCGGTGATCGTTCAGCAGGTGTTCGATCTGGTGCGGCGCATCCGATCCGGGGGGCTGACCGTGCTGATCGTCGAGCAGAATGTGCAGCAGGTGCTGAAGGTGGTCGATCGCGCCTACCTGCTGGAGGCCGGCGGCATCCGCACGGCGGGCACGTCGGCCGAGCTGCTCGAGAGCAAGTCGATCCGGGAAGCCTATCTGGGTGTGTGAGGCGGGCGATGACCAAACCACCCCATCATCCCGAGCGCGGCGTATCTGGCGGGCGTCACCGTCATCCCGAGCGCAGCGAGGGATGACGGCGACGATCGAGAAGCTTGAAGCATGGAGCCTTGGCTGATGCAGATTTTCGACATCTATCTGCTCGAGGCCCTGATCAACGGCATCCTGCTGGGCGGCGTGCTGGCGCTGCTGGCGCTGGGCCTCAACCTGATCTTCGGCGTCATCGACGTGGTGTGGATCTGCTACGCCGAGTTGATCATGATCGGGATGTACGCGATCTACTTCCTGTTCACGGTCTATCACCTGCCGTTCCCGCTGGCGGCTCTGATCGCCGTGGCGGCCGTCGGCGCGCTGGGGGCGCTGCTGCACTACCTGGTGATCGAGCCGCTGCTCAACGCGGCGCCGATCAACCAGCTGCTGGCGACCGGCGGCGTGCTGTTCTTCCTGCAGAGCGCGGCGACCGTGGCGTTCGGCATCGACTTCCGCAATGCCGGCATCCGCCTGCCGGTGCTCAACGTCGCCGAGATGTACATCAGCTACGCACGCCTGCTGGCCTTCGGCGCGGCGCTGGTGGCCATGGTCGTGGTCTACCTGTTCCTGACGCGCACCTATATCGGCACCGCGATCCGCGCCATCGCCCAGGACCGCCAGATCATGCCGCTGATGGGCGTCGACAGCCGCCGTGTCTATTTCGTGACCTCGGCGGTCGGCGGCGCGCTGGCCGGGCTGGCGGCAACGTTGCTGGTGCTGCAGTACGACGTGCACCCCTTCGTGGGCCTGTCGTTCGGGCCGATCACCTTCATGATCTGCGTGCTGGGTGGGCTGGGCAACATGATCGGTGGCTTCGTCGCCGCCTTCATCTTCGCCGAGATCATCTCGCTGGGCGGCCTCTACTCCGACCTCGAGTGGGGCTATGTGCTGGCCTTTGCCTTCTTCATCGTGATGATGTTCGTGCGGCCCCAAGGGCTGCTGGCGCGGCGGTCATGACCATGCGTTCCTATTTCCCCTGGGTAGCCGGCGCGGTGCTGGTGGCGGTGCCGTTCGTCTACCATTCGCCGTATCCGCTGCACATCATGATCCAGATCCTGATCTGGTCGTTCGCCTACACGTCATGGTCGGTGATGGGGCGGTTCGGGCTGGTGTCGCTGGGCCACGGCGGCTTCATGGGGATCGGGGCCTATGTCACGGCGTTGCTGTGGAACCATGTCGGCTTGTCGCCGTGGCTGGGCATTCCGGTCGCTTTGCTGGCCGCCGGCGCGCTGGCGCTGATCGTCGGCTGGCCATGCTTCCGCTTCCGCATCACCGGCCACTACTTCGCCCTGGTGACGCTGGCGCTGAGCGGCATCGTGCTGCAGGTGATCACGGCGACGCGCGACTACACCGGCGGCTCGCTGGGCTACACGCCGGAGCGTCACAAGGCGGGTGAATCGGCGCTGCTGGCGCTGCAGTTCACCGACAAGGAAACCTGGTACCTGATCGCGCTGGGCGTCTGGGCGGCCGGGCTCTACATCTGGCACCTGGTCGATCGCAGCATGAGCCGCTACGCGCTGGAGGCGATCTCGGAGGACGAGGACGCGGCGGCGGCCACCGGCGTGAACGTGACGAAGGAGAAGCTGCGCATCACGGTGCTCAGCGCCGTCATGACGGCGTTCGCTGGCGCTCTCTATTGCCAGTACCAGATGTTCATCTCGCCCGACACGGTGAGCGGCATCTCGGTGTCGCTGCAGATGGTGTTCGCGGTCGTCGTCGGCGGCATCTACGTGTCCCTGGGGCCGACGGCCGGCGCCATCATCACGCTGCTGCTGGCCGAAACCCTGCGCATCTCGTTCGGCACCAAGGCCGTAGGCTGGGACAATCTGGTCTACGGCGTGCTGCTGGTGCTGTTCATCATCTTCCTGCCCAAGGGCATTCTCGGCAGCCTGATGGAGGTCCGCTGGCTGCGCCGGCAGGCGACGTCCGTCATCCCGGGTGGAAGCGAGGGAGCTGCCGCGAACGGAGACGCCCTTCGACCAGATCCCTCGCTGCGCTCCGGATGACAGCAGGTGCGTTGCTGCCGCTACCGGCTCATCGCATGGTATTCGGCGTTGGGGATCATCTCCGTGCCATGCGCCATACGGTTGGACATGTTGAAGAACGCGACGACATCGCAGATGTCGTAGATGTCCTGCGGCGTGAAGCCGTGGGCCTTCAGCCCGTCACGGTCGGCATCGCCGACATCGAACGGCGTCGCTGTGAGCTTCCAGGCAAAATCGAGCATGGCGCGCTGGCGGGCCGGCAGGTCGGCAACGCGGTAGTTCATCACCAGCATCTCGCCGAGCTGCGGATCGCCGGCGTACTGGCGCACGGCCTGACCGTGCGCAACCAGGCAGTAGTAGCAGCGGTTGGCGCTCGACACGACGACGGCGATCATCTCGCGCTCGAGCTTGCTGAGCCCTGAATCGCCCAGCATCAGCTCGTTGTACATGGCGATGAAGGTGCGGGCCTTCCTGGGGTTCTGCGATACCGCGCGGATCACGTTGGGCACCATGCCGAGCTTCTCGCGGCACTTGGCCCAGTACTTCTTCAGGTCCTCTTCCGTCGGCTCGCCGACATCGATGTCGAGCTTCCACAGATGGTCGGGTTGCGGCATGACGGTCTCCTCCTGTACGGGCCCGATAGGGCAGGGGCGAGCCGGGCGCAGCTCAGCGGTGCGGCCGCAGCGACGGCTTCCAGGCGTGCATGGCCTCGAGCACGGTGCGCATCGGGGTGTCGAGGCCGGCGGCCCGTACGGCGATCGCCGAGCCGCCGCCGGGAACGCTGGTGAGGTTGTCGTCCAGGTTCCACAGCGATACGCGGGCCTTGGTGAAGCTCTCGGCATCGACGCCAAGCTGCAATGTCGGCCGGACGCCGCGCACCCGCGCCCACTGGATGGCGTCCCAGGGCACCAGCATGTCGCGGCCGAAGCCCAGCCGCACGCCGTCGCGATCGATCACGACCTGCGGTCGGCGGTCACGGAACCGCAGTATCGAGCGGACGACGTAGTAGAGGATCGCCACCACGCAAAGCAGCATCAGCCACGACGGACGCTGGCTGAGCGGCGCTTCCCCCATCAGCGCCGCCGCCCCGTAAATGCCGGCGATCACCAGCAGCGCCACGCCGATGGCGGCCAGGGTCATGTGAAACATCTGGCTGTGGCGAACTTCCAAACGGCGCGGCTTGGCGGCCATGGCGACCTCAGCCGCCGCACTGCGCGCGATGGCGCAGCAGGTGGTCGGCCAGGACGCAGGCGATCATCGCTTCCGCCACCGGCGCGGCCCGCAATCCCACGCAGGGGTCGTGGCGGCCCTTGGTGCGCAGCTCGACCTCCTTGCCGAAACGATCGATCGATCTCACCGGCGTCAGGATCGAGCTCGTCGGCTTCACGGCCATGCGCGCCACGATGTCCTGGCCGGTCGAGATGCCGCCCAGGATGCCGCCGGCGTGATTGCTGAGGAAGACGGCCTTGCCGTCCGCCATCCGCATCTCGTCGGCGTTCTGCTCGCCCGATAGAGCGGCCGCCGCGAAGCCGTCGCCGATTTCCACGCCCTTGACCGCGTTGATGCTCATCAGCGCGCGGGCGATATCGCTGTCGAGCTTGTCGTAGATCGGCGCGCCCAGGCCGACCGGCACGCCCGAGGCGGTGACCTCGATCACGGCGCCGACCGACGATCCTGCCTTGCGCACCTCGTCGAGATAGCCTTCCCAACGCTGCGCCGCCTGGCGGTCAGGGCACCAGAAGGGATTGTCGGCGATGGCCTCCCAGTCCCAGCGGTCGCGGTCGACCTTGTGCGGGCCGATCTGCACTACCGCGCCGCGGATGCTGACGCCGTCGCCCAGGACCTTGCGCGCGATCGCGCCGGCGGCCACGCGCACCGCCGTCTCGCGCGCCGATTGCCGGCCGCCGCCGCGGTAGTCGCGCACGCCGTACTTCGCAAGATAGGTGTAGTCGGCGTGGCCGGGCCGGAACTGGTCCTTGACCTCGCCGTAGTCGCGCGAGCGCTGGTCGACGTTCTCGATCAGCATCGAGATCGGCGTGCCGGTGGTCACGCCCTCGAACACGCCCGACAGGATCTTGACCGTGTCCGGCTCCTGCCGCTGCGTCACGAAGCGCGAGGTGCCTGGGCGCCTCTTGTCGAGCCAGACCTGGATGTCGGCCTCGCTGATCGGCAGGCGCGGCGGGGCGCCGTCGACGACGCAGCCGATCGCCGGGCCATGGCTTTCGCCCCAGCTCGTGAAGCGGAAGAGGTGTCCGAAGGTGTTGCCGGCCATGGCCGGATCGCCAAGTTAGTCTTCGAAGTTTGCCAGCAGCTCCGACAGCTGCCGGGCCGAGCCGGTCTTGATCATGCCCACGACATGATAGCCGGCATCGACATGCATCACCTCGCCGGTCACGCCCGTGCCGAGGTCCGAAAGCAGGAACAGACCGGCATTGCCGACCTCGTCGGTGGTGACATTGCGCTTGAGGGGCGCGTTGAGCTCATTCCACTTCAAAATGTAGCGGAAATCGCCAATGCCCGATGCGGCCAGGGTCTTGATGGGCCCCGCAGAGATGGCGTTCACCCGGATTCCCTGGTCGCCGAGATCAGCCGCCAGATATCGCACGCTTGCCTCGAGCGCGGCCTTGGCCACACCCATCACGTTGTAATGCGGCATGACCCGCTCGGCGCCGTAGTAGGTGAGGGTGAGCAGCGAGCCGCCGCTCTTCATCAACGGCACCGCCCGCTGGGCGACGGCCGTGAACGAATAGCAGCTCACGTTCATCGTCAGCGCAAAATTATCCGGCGTCGTGTCCAGGTATTTGCCCTTCAGCTCGTCCTTGTTCGAGAAGGCGATGGCATGAACCAGGAAGTCGAGCTGCCCCCAGCGCTGCGCCACATTGGCGAACACCTCGTCGATGCTGGCCGGATCGGTCACATCGCAGGGGACAACGAACTCGCTGCCGATCGATTTTGCCAACGGCCTGACGCGCTTCTCCAGCGCGTCGCCCTGGAAGGTGAACCCGAGCTCGGCGCCATGCGCGTGGACCGCTTGCGCGATGCCCCAGGCGATCGAGCGGTCGTTGGCGACGCCCATGATCAGGCCCTTCTTGCCGGCCATCAATTGCCCTGGGGCTGCCATGCCTACCTCGATCACTGAGCGGGCGATCCGCTGCCGGCCGCATGATGCGGAAGCCGACGGAATGCACGCCTTTTCAACATCTTGCCTGCTTGTAGCCGGGCGGCAGGAGGGCCGCAAGGGCTTGGGGTGGGCACACTGAGGACAATCGACAACTGGTATCCCCCTGCCGGCGCCGCCATATTGACCGCCATGAGTGAGCCCGGTACCGACCCATTCGACAGCTTCGCCGCCTGGTTCAAGGAGGCCGAAGCGAACGAGCCCAATGATCCCAACGCCATGGCCGTGGCCAGCGTGGGCGCCGACGGCATGCCCTCGGTGCGCATGGTCCTGCTGAAGGGCTGGGACAGCGACGGGTTCGTGTTCTACACCAACTATGACAGCCGCAAGGGCGTGCAGCTGCAAGGCCAGCCCAAGGCGGCGCTGCTGTTCCATTGGAAGTCGCTGCGCCGCCAAGTGCGCGTGGAGGGGCCGGTGGAGCCGACGACGGCGGCGGAGGCCGACGCTTATTTCGCCACCCGGCCGCGCGGCAGCCAGATCGGGGCCTGGGCCTCGCAGCAGTCGCGGCCGCTGGAAAGCCGGTTCGCCCTCGAAAAGCAGGTCGCGCTGTACGCCGCCAGGTTCACGATCGGCAAGGTGCCACGGCCGGACAACTGGTCCGGGTTCCGCGTCAAGCCGACGCTGTTCGAGTTCTGGCGCGACATGCCCTTCCGGCTGCATGATCGGACGCTCTTCACGCGCGCGACCCCCGCGGAGACGGCGTGGAAGACCGAGAAGCTCTATCCCTAGGAGCGCCCGCGATGCCGATCGACCGTCCAGCGGCCAGCCTGCCGCTGGCGGGCGGCGGAGAGGATGCAAGCGCGTCTCGCTCGCGCCTGATGCGCCTGGCGACATGGGCGTCGATGGCGGTCGCCGGCGTGCTGATCAGCGCCAAGCTTCTCGCCTGGCTCGCGTCCGGGTCGGTGGCGATGCTGTCATCGCTGGTCGACTCGTCGCTGGACCTGCTGGCATCGGGGATCGCGTGGTTCGCGGTGCGCCAGGCGCTGACTCCGGCCGACCGCGAGCATCGCTTCGGCCATGGCAAGGCAGAGGCCCTGGCGGCGTTCGCGCAGGCCGGCTTCATCCTTGCCTCGGCGCTGGGCCTGATCCTGGCGGCCGGCGATCGGCTGATGCAGCCGCAGGCGGTGGAGCATGAGGACGCGGCGCTGGCCGTGACCGGGCTGGCCATCGTGCTGACGATGGCCCTGGTCCTGTTCCAGCGCCACGTCGTGCGCCGCACGGGGTCGATGGCGGTCGGCGCCGATTCGCTGCACTACGCCGGCGACCTGGCGTCGAACCTGACGGTGGCGGCGACGCTGGTGCTGGCGATGAAATTCGATGCGCCATGGCTGGACGCTGCCGGCGCCATCCTGATCGCGCTCTACCTGCTGCTGGGTGTGCGCACGCTGCTCAAACGGTCGCTCTACGTGCTGATGGACCATGAGCTGCCGGAAGGGGAGCGCGAGCGCATCAAGGCGATCGTGCGCGGCCTTCCTGCCGTACGCGACCTGCATGACCTGCGTACCCGGTCGTCCGGCATGACCCGCTTCATCCAGCTCCATGTCGAGCTCGACCCCGGGACGAGCCTCGCCGAAGCGCATCGCAGGGGAGATGAGATCGAGGCGGCGATCCACGCCGACTTCCCCGAGGCCGAGATCATTCTCCATCTCGATCCGCATGGCGTCATGGAAGCCCGGCAGCACTTTACCTGAATGAGGTGACGATGGTGGCCGAGCATCACGACTTCGTCGTCGAGGACCAGGGCGCCGTGCTGGCAGCCTTGGAGCAGCCAGGCGCCTATGCCGCCCTGGGCGAGGGCGCAGCCGGGACGGTGCGCCGAATCGATACCCAGAGCGCGGTGGTTTTCCTGGTCGGTGATCGGGCAGTGAAGCTGAAGCGGGCGGTGCGGTTTCCGTTCCTCGATTTCGGCACCCTGGCGCGACGGCGCGCCATGTGCGCGGCCGAGATCGAGGTCAACCGCCGTTCGGCGCCGACGCTCTATCTCGGCATTGCCCCGGTTCTGACCAGCAACGACGGTACGCTGCGCCTGGGATCGGTCCGCGAGCCTGATGTGACGGTGGGCGACGAGGCGCAGGCGCGCGAATGGGCGGTCGTGATGCAGCGCTTCGATGAAGCGAGCCTGTTCGTGCGCCTTGCCGAGCGCCAGGCGCTCACACCGGAGCTGCTGGTCGCGCTGGCGGCGGCGCTGGCCCGCTTTCACGACAGCGCCCCCGTCAGCCATGCGCATGCTGGCGCGCAGGACTACGAGCGCTCCGTGGCGGCCGATCTGGTGGAGCTGCGCGCCCGTGACGCCGTGCTCGACGCCGCCGCGACCGGCACGATCGCCGAACGCCTGCCGGCGGTGCTGAAGCCGCTGCTGCCCCTTGTGCAACGGCGCCAGCAGGCCGGCGCCGTGCGCCGCGTCCACGGCGATCTGCATCTGCGCAACATCTGCCTGGTCGATGGCGCGCCGACGCTGTTCGATGCCATCGAGTTCAACGACCGCATCTGCACCATCGACGTGCTCTACGACCTTGCGTTCCTGCTGATGGATCTCGACCGGCGGGACATGGCGGCGCAGGCCAATTTCGTGCTGAACCACTATCTGTGGCGCAGCGACGGTCCGGTGGACGCGCCGCATCTGGAAGCGCTGGCGCTGATGCCGTCGTGGCTGGCACGGCGCGCCTGCATCCGCGCCTTCGTGGAAGGCGCGGCGGCCGAGATCGCCGATGACGCCGCTGCGCGCGAGCGCCGCGTCGGCGAGGCGAGGGCATATCAGCAGGCGGCGCTGCGCTTCGTGCAGCCACCGCCACCGGCGCTGATCGCCATCGGCGGCCTCTCGGGCTCGGGCAAGACGACGCTTGCGGTCGCGCTGGCGCCGGGGCTTGGCGCTGCGCCCGGGGCCGTGATCGTGCGCAGCGACATCGAGCGCAAGCGCCTGGCGGGATTGCCATGGGATGCGCGGCTGCCGCCCGAGGGCTACACCCAAGCCGCCTCGGCGCGGACCTATGCCGAGCTGCTGCGCCGCGCACGGATCGTGCTTGCCGCCGGCCACGCGGTGATCGTCGATGCCGTGTCGTCCCGTCCCGATGAGCGTGCGGCCATCGAGGCTCTGGCACGGGATGCCGGCGTGCCGTTCCTCGGCATCTGGCTCGACACGCCCTTGGATGTCGCGCGCCAGCGCGTCGACCGCCGGACGGGGGATGCGTCCGACGCCGGCGCCGCGGTCGTGGAGCGGCAACGCGGCTATGATCTGGGTGATATCACCTGGCCGCGCATCGACGCCGGGCATGGCGTGGAGCGGGTCGTGGCGCAGGCCCGGGCTCTGCTGAGCGCGGCCGGTGCTCGAGGTTGATGCCTCACGCAGAGAGCATGAAGAAGACCTTTTGGCCCTCGTCGTCTTGGCGTTCTTCAATCAGCCGGCAGGCGCCGCTGATCCCAATCAGATGGATGAGAACAAGAGGATCGTGCTCGATTCCCATGAAAAGGTCTGATGACGGGGCGGGGCGCTGTCAGCTCGCGTCACGCCACGAATTGCTTGAAGAGCTGGCGCAGGTCCTGCTTCTCCTGCGGGGTGATCTCGCCATCGAGCACGCGCGCTTCCCAGCCCCGCAGCTCCTTCTTCACATGATTGGGCGTGCGCGGGCTGAGCAGCAGCATGAAGAACTGCTCGTAGGGCGAGAGGTCACGCTCGCGGCGCATGCCCATCGGGCCGGGTCCAGGCGCGGACGCGCTGTCGGCGTTCCAGGCCGACGCCGGAGCGGCACGTCTGGCCGGCAGGTCGCGCAGCACCTCGTCCCAGCTGAAACCCGCCTCGCGGACCATGGCGGTGGCCAGCTTCGCAGCGGCCAGCGCTTCGCCGGCATGCTCGCTGCCGAGGACGTCGAGCACCTTGGCAAGCGTTGCGCGGTTGAACTGGGTCATCTTGGGACCCCCCGCCGGATCCGAAGGGGACGGATGGCCGGCCTCTTGAAAAACACTACTCGATATGGGTCCATTTTTAGACCCGATGCGCAAAATATGGTTTTCAAGGAGGCTTGGCAAGCAAGCTGTTTATGTGTCTTGAAGGGGACCGGCCTGGCCTGGGCGTGGTTCGTGGGGAGAATTCATCCGGATGTCCGCTCGTGCATCTGCGGCGGCGGCCAGCGCGCTGCGGCCGTATCTTTTGGGCCTCGGCGCCTGGTTCGCGTCCTTTGGCATCGGCATGGTGATGGTGCAGTGGATCGTCGCCGAGGTCCTGCACCAGCCCGCCGATCGGCTGGGCATCGTGCAGATGTGCCTGATGGGGCCGTCGATCCTGTTCATGCTGTGGGGCGGCGCCGTCGCCGATCACAGCGACACGCGCCGCCAGCTGCTGATCTGCCATGGGCTGGCGGCGTTGCCGTCGCTGGGTCTGGCGACGCTTGCCGCGGGCGGCCACCTCAGCCTGGGCGCGATGATCGTCTACGGGCTTGCCACCGGCACCATCAGTGCCTTTGCGATTCCCGCCCGTGACGGGCTGTTGCCGCGGGTGACGGCGCTGCCGCTGCCGCGGGCCGTGGCGATGGCGACCGGCGCGCAGTTCCTGGCCCAGCTCATCGGCATCGCGCTGGCGACCAGCGCCGACGCCGTCGGCGCCGTGCCGCTGCTGGCCTTGCAGGCGGCGATCATGCTGGCCGGCGGCATCGCGATATTCCGGCTGGCGCCGCAGCCGCCGGCGATGCGCGCCCATGACGCTCCGACCGGGCTGGCCGCGTTGTGGGATGGCGTGCGCGTGGCCGGCAAGTCATCGCAGATCTGGCCGGTGCTCGTGCTGCTGTTCGCGGTCGGGTTGTTCTACGTCGCCACGTTCATGGTCGTCCTGCCGATCGCGGTGCGTGACGTCTATGGCGGCGGCTCGGCGCGGCTGGCGCTGGTGAACCTCGCCTTCTGGTGCGGCACCATCGCCGCCAGCTTCGGCATGATGCGCGTCGGCGCCACGATGCAACGCCGCGGCCGGGCGATCATCGGTGCGCTGTGCGTCGGTATCGTGGTCCTGCTCGCCATTTCGACCTTGCCGCCGTTCCCGGTCCTGCTGCTGCTGGTGTTCTGCTGGGGAGTGGGAGCCGGCGTGACCATGACGCAGGGGCGGACCATCGTGCAGGTGGCGACGCCGGCCAGCCACCGCAGCCGCGTGCTGGCCCTTTTTCAGCTCGGCTTCATGGGCGGCGCGCCGATCGGGGCGCCCATCGTGGGCGCCATTGCCCGCAGCTGGAGCTTGCCGACGGCAATGTGGACGGCCTGCGCCGGCATGCTGTGCGTCGTCGTGCTGGTGACGGCGCTTTCGACGATCTGGCGTCAGGTGCTGCACGTCGAGGCGGGATGAAGGGCGCGCGCTACGCGTGGTCCTCGCGATGGACGTCGTGCACCACGATGCCGGTCCCGTCCGGCGGCATCGTCAGCCAGTTCTTGCGCAGCAGCGTGCGCCTGGTGTCCTCGTAGCCGCTCTGCCAGTGCTCGCGCATCGAGGTGCTGGAGAACTCGTAGTCCTTGGCGTGCCCCTCGTAGGCCTTCTGCTGGTAGATGAGGTGCAGGATGGTGATCTCCGGCAGGTCCGCGAGCTGCTGCTTCAGCCTGCGCTCCTCGTCGGTGAGGTCGGCGTCGGCAACCTTGGAGAGCGCCTGATGGAGGCGCATCTTCCAGGTCTGCAGCTTGCGGTATATGTCGGTGGTGTAGCGCGTACGCGACGAATACATGATGTCCTTCTGGCGGCCCATCACGTCCTGGATGTCGCGTGGCAGCACGCCGCGCGCGCTGAACAGGTCGACCTGGAAGACCAGCGTGTTGACGCAGTCGTCGTGCTCGAGCAGGTGCTGCAGCGGCGTGTTCGACACGATGCCGCCGTCCCAGAAGTGGTCGGTGCCGATCTTGACCATCGGCAGGGCGGGCGGCAGCGCGCCGCTGGCCATGACATGCTCCGGCTGGATCACCAGCTTGCTGTTGTCGAAGTAGACGAAGTTGCCCGACAGCACGTTCACGGCGCCGACCGAGAAGCGGCTGGCCCGCTGATTGATCAGATCGAAGTCGACCAGCTCCAGCAGGGTTTCGCGCAACGGCTCGCTGTCGTAGTAGCTGGTCGCGTTCTTGGCGCCCGTCGGGCTGAACCATGGGCCGGGCACCAGCGGACTGAAGAAGCCGGGTTGCCCCATCGCCATCGTCATCCACGAGCTGGCGATGTTGCGCGCGCGCCTGAAGGCGTCGCCGTCGGGCGTGTAGAGCCACACCGTGCGATCGGTGATCCGCTCCCAGAAGGTGCGCAGCCGCTCCAGGCGGCGCTCAGGAGGGTTGCCGGCGATGATCGCCGAGTTGATCGCACCGATCGACACACCCGCCAGCCAGTCGGGCTCGATGCCCGCCTCATGCAGCGCCTGGTAGACACCGGCCTGATAGGCACCCAGCGCGCCGCCGCCCTGCAGGACCAGCGCGATACGCCCGCAGCGTTCCGGACGCCAGCCCCGCCGCGGGCGCGCAGGCGAATCAGCGGCAGGCGGAATCGAAACGGTGGTGTCCATGGCCATCAGCCTCCGGAGTGATTGCGCGAGAGCCGCGGAATCGACGATGCGGAGCACTTTGTCACAAGCACCTTGTCAAAAGCATGACCGCAGCCGCTTGTCGATCATGTGCGCGGCGGTCAGCCAGTCGTCAGACTCCCGGGCCCTCCGATTCGATGCGCGTACGGCGTCTCGTCACCTTCATCTGATGTTCATCTTGCGGCGCTAGTGATTCGCACTTGCGATGCTCCGGCGGCTTCCGCCGGCACGCCCTTGCGGCAGGAGAACCCGATGACAGACGTGGCTGCCTCGTCGCGGCTTGCCGGCCGATCGCCGGAAGCACGGCCCAATCTGCAGAAGCCCGTCAATCGACTCACGGCGGTGATATTTGTCGTCCTGCTCGCGGGCGGCATCCTGTTCACGGCGCAGAGCCTGTATTCGGACGTGACCAGCGCGCCCGGTCATACGACGACGTTCCTGCCGTTCCTCCTTCTCGGCATCGCCCTGCTGGTGGCGCTGGGCTTCGAGTTCGTGAACGGCTTCCATGACACGGCGAATGCCGTGGCGACCGTCATCTACACCCACTCGCTGGCACCGCATGTGGCGGTGGTGTGGTCGGGCTTGTGGACCTTCCTGGGCGTGCTGGTCTCCAGCGGCGCCGTCGCCTTCGGCATCATCTCGCTGCTGCCCGTCGAGCTGATCCTGCAGGTCGGCTCCGACGCTGGCTTCGCGATGGTCTTCGCGCTGCTGATCGCGGCGATCCTGTGGAATGTCGGCACCTAGCAGCCTGTCGGACTGAGGTTATTGGGTAGTTGATTGAGTGATTTTGAAAGCACCGAGGTCATGGGTCGCGATTTTTGGTGGTACTTTCCCCGTCAGGCGTGTGCGAGGGTGAACATCCGCTT
>NZ_VDUZ01000049.1 GCF_008039615.1 Vineibacter terrae
CCTCCAGTTCGGCGAAAATCGACCTCGACTCCTCCATGGCGCCAAACTCCTACGCTACTACTCAACCCAACCCAGCCTTAACCCCTATCCCTCAAACGCAAGCTCTTTCTCTAATGCGATTGCCCTGGCGTACCCGACCTTTGCGCTTGCCGCGTCCATCTTCGACGATCCATCGTGGGAGGCGTTCTCACCGCAAGGGCCGCTGCGCCACTGGCGCCTGATCGAGATTGATTCGGTTGAATTCACGGGTACCCTGACGAGCCGGATCAGGATTGCCGAACGTATCCTGCACTTCCTCAAAGGACTCGAATGCCTCGATGAGACGCTCGCGTCATACGTCGCCCCGGTCGCTCCGCCTTTCTTCGAAGCCCCCATCGCCGCGCATCTCCCGGCAGCCGAGCGGCTGCTGGCACTGCTGACATCGCCCTCGCCTCGGATCGTGGAGCTTCGCGGCGGCGACCGCCGCACCAGGGCGTCCCTGGCGGCATGGGCGGCGCGCAGGGCAGGCCTGGGCTTGCTGCAGCTTTGCGCGGAGGATCTGCCGCCTCAGGCGATCGAGGCCGACAGCTTCCGCCGGTTGTGGGATCGAGAAAGCATCCTGCACCCGCTGGCGCTCCTGATCACCTGCCGAAGCCACCGGCTCGACATGCTGCCGGAAGAGGCCCGGAAGGGAGTCAGCGTGCTGCTGGAAAGGACACGGATGCCGCTGGTGCTCGACGGCGGCGAGGCCGATGGGTCGAGCGCCCATGACCGGGCTGTCATCGAGATCGCGCACGCCCCGAGGCACGAGCAGCGCGCCCTTTGGGAGGCGGTGCTCGGCGGTCGCGCGCAGGTCGATGCGGAACGCCTGACCGCAACGTTTGACCTTGAGCCTGGGGCGATCGTCGAAATCGCGGCGCAGGCCGGCACGGCGAGCGGGACCGTGGAGCCATCGCGCCTGTGGTCGGCTTGCCTGGCGCGGGGCCGTGCTCAGCTCGGTCGGTTGGCGGAACGCCTGACGCCATCGGTGGCTTGGGACGACCTCGTGCTGCCGGCTGCCGAGAAGGGGCTGCTGCGCCGCATCGCGGCGCAGGTGAGGAACCGGGCGACGGTCTATGACACGTGGGGCTTCGGCCGCATGTCGCAGCGGGGTCTGGGGATCAGCGCCCTCTTTCACGGCGAGAGCGGCACGGGCAAGACCCTGGCAGCCGAGGTGCTTGCCAGCGAGCTTGCCTTCGATCTGTACCGGATCGATCTGTCTCAGGTTGTCAGCAAGTATATCGGCGAGACCGAAAAGAATATTCGTGAGGTCTTCGACGCAGCCGAGCAGGGCGGCATCGTCCTGTTCTTCGATGAAGCCGACGCCCTCTTCGGCCGGCGGTCCGAGGTGAAGGACAGCCACGATCGCTATGCCAATATCGAGATCAGCTATCTGCTGCAGCGGATGGAATCCTATCGCGGGCTCTCCATCCTGGCGACCAACCGCAAGAACGCGCTCGATCCGGCCTTCTTGCGGCGGCTGCGGTTCGTGGTCGACTTTCCGTTTCCCACGCTTGCCGAGGCGCGTGCCCTCTGGATGCAGACGTTTCCCCAGGCGGCGCCGATCGGCACGCTGGATCTGGACCGGCTGGCGGTGCTTGGCCTGACCGGCGGCAGCATCCGGAACATCGCCATGAATGCGGCCTTCCTCGCGGCCGACGCGGGCACAGCCATCGACATGCCCGTCATCCTGGCGGCCGCGGCCGACGAGCTGCGTAAGCTCGGTCGTAATCCGGAAGAGGCGTTGACAGCGATCCGTTGCCGATGAGACGATGCCAATTCGGCTTCTTGCTCATAGCGTTAACGAGTCCGGATCGGTGGAGATAGCCATGGGATCTCGGATGACGACGCGTGCCCCCGGAAAGCCGGCGGCCACACGAATGCCGCCTACCCGTGCGCAGGGCTGCTCATGCAAGCCTCATCGTCCGCATGGCACCTGTCCGTCTTGCCGCGAGCGCCGGGCGCGTCTGTCGCGAAAGGGCGTCGGCCATGTCGCGCTGGAAGGCTATCGTCGCGAGCAGGTGCTGGCCGTCTTGCGCTCTTCCGGCAAGTCCCTCGACGTGGAAGCGCGCGCCGATCTCGAGCCGCTGTTCCAACGGGACTTCGGACGCGTTCGCGTCCACGACGATCCGCAAGCGGCAAACACCGCAGCACGGCTGAATGCGTCAGCCTATACGGTCGGGCGGCATATCGTCTTCGCGCCGGGCCGCTATGCGCCGACGACGCCGGAAGGCCGCAGGCTCCTGGCGCATGAGCTCGCGCATGTCGTTCAGCAGGAGCGGGTGGCGGATGTCGCGGTCGAGGACCTGACCGTCGGAGCACCGGATGACGCGCTCGAGCGGGAAGCGGATCGCGCCGCTGACCTCGTCCTGGCATCGCGGACGATCGGGCACGCCGCTCCTGCCGTGCTCAGCGCGCAGGTCATTCAGCGTGACTCCTGTGGCCCCGATGTCACGGAGCAGATCAAGAATACATGGCAACGGATCCAGTTCGATTTCCATACGCGATGGGACAAGGATCAAAAGAAGAAGATGTGCGACTATCTGCTGGCGCCCATCGTTCCGAAGGATCCCGACAATCCCTCCATACGGGCGCAGCAGTGGAACACGGACGCGTTCGACACGCTGCCGCTGTTCCATCTTTCAGCGATCGAGTGGCTGACCGATCGGCGAGTGGTCGCGGCCGGCTGCGGCGTTCCCACCACGCCCGACAAGACGGACGCGAAGATATACGAGAATCCCAAGTACTGCTCGATGGGGGTGCAGGTCAAAGACCAGTGCTGGCTGAGCGGCACGGTCAACTACGGCACCTACGGGATCATGTGCAAGCTGTGCAATGACTTTGCGCCGCCACTCTACTGGGGCATCTACTACAAGGCGACGGCATTGCTCTATGCCTACAAGCAACGGATCGTCGCCCGTGACGCCTCGACGAAGGAAGAGGACATCTCCATCCCCCATTCCTGGTTCAAGGCGACATATGACGGCGGGCCGGGCGCGGTGTCGCCGAAGCCCGGCAACAAATCCAGCAACTGCCCTTGCCTATGCCCTCTCACCGGCAGCATCGTGCAGTGGGACTATGTCTGGGAGCCCACGAAGAGGCGAGATGATGCCACCCCGCCGGGCGTGCCCGATCTCTCGGCGTCGGGCAACATGCCGGCTCCCGTGCCTCCTAGTGCATCCGCGGGGCGGCGGCGATAGACTGGCACCTGGATCGCTGGTTGCTGACCCACCCGTCATCCCAAGCGCCCCTTCGACAGGCTCAGGAGAGGGATCTCCTGCGAGCGACGCACGGTGCGCCATTCACGGGAGATCCCTCTCCTGAGCCTGTCGAAGGGGCGCTTGGGATGACAATCGCGACTCTACTCCGCCGCCTGCTTCAGCGGCTCGGGGTTGCGGAACGTCGTCAGCAGGGCCTGCCACTTGGTGCGCACCTTCTTGAGGTTGGCCTCCTTGACGTGTCCGAAGCCGCGGATCTCCTCGGGCAGGCTGGCGAGCTGCACCGCGACGCCGTGATTCGACGGCGCAAGCTTGCCGAGGATTTCCTCGATCAGCGCCTCGTAGTCGCTGATGAGCTTTCGCTCCGTGCGTCGCTCCTCGGTGCGGCCGAAGGGGTCCAGCCGCGTGCCGCGCAGGCCCTTGAAGCGCTTCAGCACCGAGAACGCCGTCATCATGATCGGCCCGAAGGCACGCTTCTGCAGATGGCCGGTACGCGGGTCGCGATCGGCGATCAGCGGCGGCGCAAGATGGAACTTCAGCTTGTAGTCGCCCTCGAACTGGCTGCGCACCTGTCGCAGGAAGGCGCCATCGGTGTAGAGGCGCGCGACCTCGTACTCGTCCTTGTAGGCCAGCAGCTTGGCATGGCCGCGCGCCACGGCTTCGGCGAGACCGGAAGCGCCCGAGGCGCGTGCTGCCTCGGCTGCCTTCACCTTGTCGACCAGCGCCTGATAGCGCGCCGCATAGGCGGCGTTCTGGTAGGCGGCGAGATGCTTCACCCGCACCGCCACGATCTCCTCCAGCGTGCGCGATAGCGGCGTCGTTGTCGCAGCCGCTGCCGCCGGCCGGGCATGCCGTTCGACGGCGGCCAGGTCGTGCGCGGCGCGGCGGCCCCAGAGGAAGGCCTGCTTGTTCATCTCCACGGCGGCGCCGTTGAGCTCGATGGCGCGTTCCAGCGCCGCTGCCGACACCGGCAGGTAGCCCTTCTGGTACGCGAAGCCCATCATGAAAAGATTGGTGGCGATCGAGTCGCCCAGCAGCGCGGTGGCCAGCTCCTGGGCGTCAAGAAAGTCGCAGGCCTCGGCGCCGGCCGCCGCCTCGATCGACAGCCGCAGCACCTGGCCGGGGAACTTCATGTCCGGGTGGCGCGTGAAGTCGCCGGTGATGGTGGCATGAGAATTGACCACCACGCGCGTCGTGCCCGGCTCGACCTTGCCCAGCGCGTCGGGATAGCCGGCGACGGCGATGTCGCAGGCCAGCATCAGGTTGGCGCCGCCGGCGCCCAGCCGCACCGCCTGGATCGCTTCCGGGCTGCGCGCGATGCGCACGTGGCTCATCACCGCGCCGCCCTTCTGCGCCATGCCCATCATGTCGAGGATCGAGGCGCCGTAGCCTTCGAGGTGGGCCGCCGTGCCCAGCAGCGCGCCGATGGTGACGACACCGGTGCCGCCGATGCCGGTGATGAGGATGCCGTAGGGCGCCGTTTCGACTGAAGGCAGAACGGGCTCGGGCAGTGCCGGCCAATCCGCGGCGGCCGCCCCGCGGCCGCTCGCGCCCTTGCGCAGCTGGCCGCCCTCGACCGTCACGAAGCTGGGACAGAAGCCCTCGAGGCACGAATAGTCCTTGTTGCAGGACGACTGATCGATGGCGCGCTTGCGGCCGAACTCGGTCTCGATCGGCACCACCGACAGGCAGTTCGACTTCGCCGAGCAGTCGCCGCAGCCCTCGCAGACGGCCTGGTTGATGACGACGCGCCGGGCCGGGTCGGGGAACTGCCCGCGCTTGCGGCGCCGGCGCTTCTCGGCGGCGCAGGTCTGGTCGTAGATCAGGACCGACACGCCCTTGTGCTCGCGCAGCTCGCGCTGGACCTCGTCGAGCTCGCGGCGGTGATGGAACGTGACGTTGGGCGCCCAGCCGAGGCCGGGCGGGTACTTGTCGGGATCGTCGGTGACCAGCGCGATGCGCTGCACGCCCTCGGCATGCACCTGGCGGCTGATCTTCCACGGTGTGACGTCGCCGTCATGCCGCTGGCCGCCGGTCATGGCGACGGCATCATTGTAGAGGATCTTGTAGGTGATGTTGGTGTTGGCCGCGACGGCCTGGCGCAGCGCCAGGTAGCCGGAATGGAAATAGGTGCCGTCGCCCAGGTTCTGGAACACATGCGGCGTGTCGGTGAAATGCGACAAGCCCACCCAGGACGCGCCTTCGCCGCCCATCTGCGTGTAGGTGAGGGCGTCGCGGTCCATCCACAGCGCCATGAAGTGGCAGCCGATGCCCGCCATGGATTGCGAACCCTCGGGCACCCGCGTCGACGTGTTGTGCGGGCAGCCGGAGCAGAAATAGGCCGGCCGCGCGAGGCTGGGCGCGTTGCGGCTCTGGGCCGCGCCCTGGCGGCGCGCCAGCAGCTCCAGCTTGCGGGTCACTGGCAGCGGCAGATGCGCCGCGCCCAGCCGGTCAGCGATGATCTGGGCCAGCCGGGCCGGCTGCAGCTCGGCGGTGACGGGCAGCAGCGGCGCGCCTTTCTCGTCGGTCTTGCCCACGACCTGCGGGCGCCGGTCGGCCGGCAGGTTGAACAGCAGATCCTTGATCTGCGGCTCCATCACCGGCCGCTTCTCCTCGATGACCAGGATCTCCTGCAGCCCGTCGGCGAACCGGCGCAGGCCCTGCGGCTCGATCGGCCAGGTGAGGCCGACCTTGTACAGCGCCAGCCCCAGGCGCTGCGCCTCGGCGTCATCGATGCCCAGCTCGTCAAGCGCCTGGCGCACGTCGAGATAGGCCTTGCCGGCGGTGACGATGCCCAGCCGCGCGCCGCGGCCGCCCAGCATGACCCGGTCGAGCCCGTTGGCGCGCCAGTAGGCCTGCGCCGCCGGCACCTTGAAATGGTGCAGGCGCCGCTCCTGCTCCTGGAAATTGATATCGAGCCCGCGCAGGTTCACGCCGTCGGGTGGCAGGTCGATATCGCCCGGCAGGACAATGGAGAGCCGCTCCGGGTCGACAGCGACGATGGTCGAGGAGTCGGCGAGCTCGGCCACGATCTTGAAGCCGATCCAGCAGCCGCTGAACCGCGACATCGCAAACGCATGCAGCCCCAGGTCGAGGACGTCCTGGGCGGTGGCCGGGTTCACCACCGGCATCATCGCGTCGATGAACGCCAGCTCGCTCTGGTGCGCGACGGTCGACGATTTGGCCATGTGGTCGTCGCCGGCCAGCGCCAGGATGCCGCCGTGCCTGGCGGTGCCGTTGACGTTGGCATGCTTGAAGACATCGCCGCTGCGGTCGACGCCAGGCCCCTTGCCGTACCACATGCCGAACACGCCATCGTAGCGCGCGCCGGGCAGCAGGTGCAGCTGCTGTGTCCCCCACAGGGCTGTCGCCGCCAGATCCTCGTTCACGCCCGGCTGGAAGACGACATGGTTCTTTGCGAGGAAGGACTTCGCCTGCCACAGCGCCTGGTCGAAGCCGCCGAGCGGCGAGCCGCGGTAGCCGGAGATGTAGCCGCCCGTGTTGAGCCCGGCGGCGACGTCGCGCTGCCGT
The DNA here is from genome assembly GCF_008039615.1 of Vineibacter terrae. Classification (GTDB taxonomy): domain Bacteria; phylum Pseudomonadota; class Alphaproteobacteria; order Reyranellales; family Reyranellaceae; genus Vineibacter; species Vineibacter terrae. The sequence continues at coordinate 6,768 of NZ_VDUZ01000049.1, forward strand.
TGCATCATCGGCAGGCGCACCAGGGCCTGCACGCCGGTCAGGAAGACGCGGCCGGACTCGAGGGCGTATTTGTCGTCGAGGCTAACGGCAGCGATGGGACGAGTGACGGCCACGGCCGAGCTCCCACGCGAGGTTTAGGTCAGCACTGCTAACGCTTTCGCACCGATGATGCAATCCGAGGTGCATTGCGGCATGCAACAACGACGCGACATGTCGCCAACCCCCGAATGCTTGGCGCAGCATTGCCGCAACCTGGCAAAACACGCAAAGAAATTAGTGGCCTTCGCAAACGCGAAGCGGGCAGAGTGCGCGCCGCCATGACCATCCTCGTGACCGGCGCCGCCGGCTTCATTGGCTATCACGTCTGCCGGGCGCTGCTGGCGCGCGGCGATGCCGTGCTCGGCCTCGACAACCTCAATGCCTACTACGACCCGGCCTTGAAGCGGGCGCGCCTGGACAGGCTGCATCTCGACGGCGGGTTCATTTTCATGGAAGCCAATGTCGCCGACCGCGATCGCATGCGGACGGTAGCCGAGCGGCATCCCGGCATCACGGGCGTGATCCATCTCGCCGCCCAGGCGGGGGTGCGCTACTCGCTGGTCGACCCCTATGCCTATGTCGAAGCCAACGTGATGGGCCATCTGGTGATGCTGGAGATGGCCCGCCACATGCCGGGACTGAAGCACCTGGTCTATGCCTCGTCCTCGTCCGTCTACGGTGGCAACACCAAGGTGCCGTTCGCCGTAGGCGATCCGGTCGAGCAGCCGCGCTCGCTCTATGCCGCCACCAAGCGCGCCGACGAGCTGATGGCGGAAACCTATGCCCATCTCTTCGGGCTGCGGCTGTCCGGCCTGCGGTTCTTCACGGTCTATGGGCCGTGGGGGCGGCCCGACATGGCGCCCTACATCTTCTGCCGCTCGATCTTCGCCGGCGAGACGCTGCCGATCTACAACCTCGGCTTCGCCAGGCGCGACTTCAGCTACATCGACGATATCGTGCGCGGCGTGCTGGCTTGCCACGACCGGCCCGCGGCGCAGCCTGGCCATCGCGTGTACAACCTCGGCGGCCACCGCAGCGAGGAGCTCATGCGCTTCGTGGCGCTGCTGGAGGGCGCGATCGGCCGCAAGGCGCGCATTGCGCTGATGCCGGCGCAGCCCGGCGACATGACGGAGACCTATGCGGATATCGACCTCACGACCCGCGAGCTCGGCTGGACGCCGCTCACGACCATCGACGAGGGCGTGCCGCGGTTTGTGCGCTGGTTTCGGCAGTACCATGGCCTGTAGGATCATGGCGCAGGTCCTCGCTGTCATCCCGAGCGCCAGCGAGGGATCTCCTGCGGCACGGCGCACGGTGCGCAATTCGCGGGAGATCCCTCGCTACGCTCGGGATGACAGTAGGGGCATATGCGAATGCTCTACCGCGAGCGGGGAGAGGACACTGCACCGGTGTGTCCACATGCGATCACCGTGATGGCGCAGGGATGGAGATGGTGTCATGGCCCGCAGGCTCGACCATATCGTTCTGTGCGCCCCGGACCTGGAGGCGATGCGCCAGGCCTATGGCCGGCTGGGCTTCACCCTGACGCCGCGCGCGGTTCATCCCTTCGGCACCCGCAATCACCTGGCCCAGCTGCAGGACAACTTCATCGAGCTGCTGTCGATCGATGACCCGGCGCAGATACCACCGGACGCACCCGGGCGTTTCAACTTCGGCGGCCGGGCGCGCGACTATATCGCCGGCCGGCGGCAAGGCCTGATGATGACGGTGCTGGCCAGCCGCGACGCCGATGCCGACATCGCGGAGTTCCGCGCCAAGGCCCTGGACACGTACGAGCGCCTGGATTTCGGGCGCGACGCCCGGCTGCCGGACGGGCAGACCGTGCGGGTCGGCTTTTCGCTGGCCTTCGTCACACGGCCCGACATGCCGGAGGCCACGTTCTTTTGCTGCCAGCAGCGCCATCCGCCCGAGCTCTTCTGGAAACCGGACTACCAGCGTCACGCCAACACCGCCCGTCGGCTGGCCGAGGTCGTGATGGTCGCGCCCGATCCGCAGCTCGCCGCCGCCCATGTCGGGCGCGTGCTGGACGCGCCAGCGACCGCGATCGACGGCGGCTTCGCGGTGGGTGCGGCCGGCGACCGCGTCACGGTGCTGACGCCGGCGGCGCTGGCGGCGCGCTACCCGGAGCTGAGTGCCGTCGATGCCGCGGCACCGCGGTTCGTAGCCTACGCCGTGATCGTGGACGACCTCGCCGCGGCACGCCGCGTGCTTGATGATGGGGCAATACCCTGCCGGCCGGCGGCAGGCAGCATCGTGCTGCCGCCGGCGCAGGCATTCGGTGTCGCGATCGAGCTGCGTGCTGCCTGAGGAGGCCGATGCCCGTGACCGATGCCGCCGCGCTGCTGTCGATCACGGGATTACGCCGGGCCTTCTACGGGCTGGAGGTGCTTCGGGGCGTCGATATCACGGTGCGGGCGGGCGCCATCACCGGCCTGATCGGTCCCAACGGCGCCGGCAAGACCACGCTGTTCAACGTCGTCTCCGGCCTGGTGCCGCCCGACGGCGGCAGCATCCGGTTCGCCGGACGGGAGCTCGCCGGCGCCGCGCCCGAGATCGTCAGCGCCGCCGGGCTGGTGCGCACTTTCCAGGTCGCCCGCGGCTTTCCCCGGCTGTCGGTCTTCCAGCACCTGATGCTCTATGGCCGCGATCAGCCGGGTGAATCGCTGCTGCCGGCGCTGCTGGGATCGGCCGCTTCCCGCCGCCGCGAGGCGGAGCTGGCCGAGCGCGCCTGGGATACGGCGCGGCTGCTGAACCTCCAGCGGGTCATCGACAATCCGGCATCGGCCCTGTCGGGCGGGCAGAAGAAGCTGCTGGAGATCGGCCGGGCGCTGATGGCCGAGCCGCGGCTCGTGCTGCTCGACGAGCCGACGGCCGGCGTCAATCCGGTGCTGAAGGGCGAGATCGCGGCCCATCTGCGGGCCCTGCCGGGGCGCGGCATCGCCGTGCTGCTGATCGAGCATGACATGCGCTTCATCGGCGCGCTGTGCGACCCGGTGATCGTGATGGCCGAGGGGCGGGTGCTGGCCGAGGGCACGTTCGAGTCGGTGCGGGCCGATGCGCGGGTGCGCGAAGCCTATATGGGCGTGCGCGCATGACCGCGCTCCTGACCGTCGAGGGCCTGCGCGGCGGCTACGTGGCGGCCGACGAGATCGTGCGTGGCGCGTCGCTGTCGGTCGCTTCAGGCGAGATCATGTCGCTGATCGGGCCCAACGGCGCCGGCAAGTCGACCCTGCTGAAGCTGGTCGCGGGCCTGCTGAAGCCCAGCGGCGGGCGCGTGGTGCTGCAGGATGCCGAGATCGCCGGCCTGCCGGCCACCGCCATCGGCCGGCTCGGCCTCTCCTTCGTGCCGCAGGAGCATAATGTCTTCGGCAGCATGACGGTGCGCGAGAACCTGGAGATGGGCGCCTATCTGGAGCCTGCCCGGGTGCGCGAGCGGGCCGAGGGGCTGTTCGCGCGCTTCCCGGTCCTGGCGCAGAAGCGCCGGGCGCAGGCGCGGACGCTGAGCGGCGGGCAGCGGCAGATGCTGGCCATGGCGATGGCGCTGATGACCGCGCCTCGCCTGCTGCTGCTCGACGAGCCCTCCGCCGGCCTGTCGCCCAAGGCGGCCGAGGAGCTGTTCGCCACCATCGTCGATCTCAACCGCGACGGCGTGACGATCCTGATGGTCGAGCAGAACGCGATGGAGGCGCTGACCATCTCCACCCGTGCCTGCGTGCTGGTCCTGGGGCAGGTGGTGCGGCAGGGCGCGGCCTCGGCGCTGATGGCCGACCCGTCGGTGCGCGACCTGTTCCTGGGCGGGTAGGGCGTTGGCCCGCGTATTGCGGGGCTGTTCGGGTAAGATCTACCTTCCCCCGCTTGCGGGGGAAGGTGCCCGAAGGGCGGATGGGGGGTGTCGCAACAGCACGGATGCTCGATGGGATGCACCATTTGCGTTGGAGCGTCCCCCATCCGGCGCTTCGCGCCACCTTCCCCCGCAAGCGAGGGAAGGTAGTCGAAAATCGACACTCCGGCCCATATGCGAATGCCCTGCCGCGAAGGCAGGGAGAAGGGGAGATTCCCCGGACAGCCCTGCGCGTATTGCGTAGCCTCGGCGGGCGCAGCTACACTTTGTCCGACCCGACATGAGCGATCCCCTCGTCATCGAGAGCATCATCGGCGACCGCGGCGATCCCGCTCTCGCCGGGCGCCTGCACGAGATCGGCCATCACGGTGTCATGGAGACGCTGGTCGTCGATCCCGCCGACCTGCCGCGGCGGCGCTTCCACAGCCTTACCGACGCCGGCACGGCCTGCTTCGTGGCGCTGCCGCGCAGCGCCCGGCTGTTCGACGGCGCGGTCGTCTGGCTCGATGGGCAGCGCGCGATCGTCGTGCGGGTCGGCGAGCAGCGCTGGCTGCGCCTGGCGCCGGGCGCCAACGCCGCCCTGGAGCTGGGCTATCTCGCCGGCAACCTGCACTGGCGGGTGCGGTTCGACGGCGATTGCCTGCTGGTCGCGGTGGATGGCCCGATCGAGGCCTATCTGGCGCGGCTCAAGGATTTCCAGCAGCGCGGCAAGGTCAGGATCGTTGAGTAGCGCCCCGGAAGCCCTGCTGACGGCACTCCAGTTCGGCGACGGCCAGTTCCCGGGCGGCGGCTTCGCGTTCTCATGGGGGCTGGAATCGCTGGTGGCCGACGGCCGGCTGGCGCGCGCCGGCTTCCCCGCCTTTGTCGGCGGCCAGCTGCAGCATCGCTGGGCAGGCTTCGACCGGATCCTTGCCGCCCACGCCCACGCGGCGGCGTCGGATCTGCCGCGCCTGCATGCGCTCGACGACCTGGCCGATGCCCTGATGACGGTGGACAGTGCCCGTGTCGGGTCGCGCCGCGCCGGCCGTGCGCTTCTGGGCACCCATGTCCGCCTCGGCACGCCCGGCGCCGCCGCGTTCAGGGGCGGCGTGGCGGCGGGACAGGCGCATGGCCACCTGCCGATCGTGCAGGGCGTGGTGCTCGCGGGCGTCGGCCTCGATCGGGCGGCGGCGCTGGCGGTCAGCGCCTACACCATGGCACAGGCATTGTGCACGGCCGCAATCCGGCTGGGATTGATCGGACACCTCGACGCGCAGCGCACCCTGGCGGATCTGCGGCCAGGCATGGCCCGGCTCGCGGCGCAGGACAGCCCCGGACTCGATGCGATCTCGACCTTCGTCCCGGTGAGCGACATCGCGATGCTGCGCCATGCGGACCAGGCGCAGCGGTTGTTCTCGAACTGAAAGGCGGCGCGCATGAACCTTTCTCCCACCGAGCTCGATCGCCTGACGATCTTCACGGCGGCGGAGCATGCGCGGCGCCTGCGCGCGGCCGGCGTGCGGCTGTCCCATCCCGAGGCCGTCGCCCTGATCGCCGACGAGATGCTGCTGGCCGCCCGCAAGGGCATGACCTACGAGGCGATCGTCGACATGGCGGGGCGGCTGCTGAGCAGCGACGACGTCGAGCCGGGCGTCGCCGCCCTGGTGGAGATGGTCTCGGTGGAGGCCGGCTTCGCCGAGGGCACCAAGATGGTGATCGTCTTCAAGCCGATCGGGCCGGGCCGGGACGCGGCCGGGGATACCGAGGAGGCCGAGGCCGGCGAGATCATCGCGGCCGACGGCGAGATCACGCTCAACGCCGGCCGTGCGCGCATCGAGCTGGATGTGGTGAACACCGGCGACCGCGACATCCAGGTGCGCAGCCACACGCATTTCTTCGAGGTCAACCGGGCGCTGGATTTCGACCGGGCCAAGGCCTTCGGCATGCGGCTGGATGTCGGCTCGGGCAGCGGCGTGCGCTTCGAGCCGGGGCTGCGCAAGCGGGTGGGCCTGGTCCCCATGGGCGGCCAGCGCGTGGTGCGCGGCCAGGCCGGCCTGACGCTGGGCAGCCTCGACGACGATGCCGTGCGCCAGGCGGCGCTGGCCGCCGCAAGGCGCGAAGGCTATCGGGGGGCATGAAGGGATGATCTCGGTATGCAAGCTCGGCGGGAAATAGGCTTCATGGTGAGCCTGTCGAACCATGAAGCGGCGCACCGCCGCCTGTGCGGCGCCTTCATGGTTCGACAGGCTCACCATGAAGGCTTCTCGTCATGCAGATTTCGGCTTGGGGGTTGAACCATGGCGACGATATCCCGCCGCGACTATGCCGCGACCTACGGGCCGACCATGGGCGATCTCGTGCGCCTGGGTGACACCAGCCTGCTGGCCGAGATCGAGCGCGATTTCACCGTCTATGGCGACGAGCTCACCACTGGCGCCGGCAAGGCGATGCGCGACGGCGAGGGCTTCCAGGTCGACGGCACCTATGCCTCGGGCGCGCTCGACTCGGTCATCCACAACGCCACCATCATCGACGCGGTCCAGGGCATCGTGAAGGCCGATATCGGCATCCGCGACGGCCTGATCGTGGGCATCGGCAAGGCCGGCAACCCCGATATCATGGACGGCGTCGATCCGGCCCTGCGCACCGGTCCGAACACCACCGTCTTCCATGGCGAGCCCTTCATCATCACCGCGGGCGCGGTCGAGGCGCACGCCCATTTCCTGTCGCCGCAGCAGAGCGACCACGCGCTGGCCGGCGGCACCACCACGATGATCGGCATGTCGCCCGGGCCGCATTTCGACGTGAGCTGCTCGGGCCCGAACGTGCTGGGCCAGCTCATCCAGGGCGCCGACCATTCCTGCCTCAACTTCGGGTTCCTGGGGCGCGGCTGCTCCGATCCCGGCGCGGTCGAGGAGGCGGTCGCCGGCGGCGCGCTGGGCGTCAAGATCCACGAGGATTTCGGTGCTTCCGGCGCCGTCATCGACGGATCGCTGGTGGCGGCCGACCGCAATGATTTCTGCGTCAACCTGCACACCGACACGATCAACGAGTTCGGCTTCTGCGAGGATACGCTGCGCGCGATCGGCGGACGCACCATCCACATGTACCACACCGAGGGCGCCGGCGGCGGCCACGCCCCCGACCTGCTGCGCGTCAACGGTCAGGCCAATGTGCTGCCGTCGTCGACCAATCCCACCAATCCCTACACCGCCTATGCCCTCAACGAGGGCCTGCCGATGACGATGCTGGCCCATGTGATGAACTGGCGGCTGGCGGAAGACCTGGCCTTCGCCGAATCGCGCATCCGGCCGCAGACCATGGCGGCGGAGGATTTCCTGCACGACATGGGCGCCATCTCGATCTTCGCCACCGACACCCAGGGCATGGGGCGGCTGGCGGAGAACGTCGCCAAGTGCTGGCAGCTGGCCAGCGTCATGAAGGATCGTGTCGGCCGGCTGCCCGAGGAGACCACGGCGCGGGCCGACAACGAGCGCATCAAGCGCTATGTCGCCAAGTACACGATCAACCCCGCCGTCGCTGCCGGCATCGACTCGCATGTCGGCTCGATCGAGGCCGGCAAGATGGCCGACCTGGTGTTCTGGAAGCGGGCGTCCTTCGGCATCAAGCCCTGGCTGGTGATGAAGCGCGGCTTCATCGCCTGGGCGGTGATGGCGGACGGCAATGCCAGCCAGATCAACAGCGAGCCGCTGATCCAGCGTCCGATGTGGGGCGCCACGGGCGTGTCGCCGCAGCATCTGGGAGTCACGTTCGTGTCCCGGCTCGCGGTCCAGGCCGACGTCAGGCGCAAGCTGGGCGTCGGCAAGGCGATGCTGCCGATCCGCTCGGTGCGCCGGCTCGGCAAGCGCGACATGGTCCGCAACGACGCGCTGCCGCATATCGAGGTCGATGCCGCCACCTTCGAGGTGCGGGCCGACGGGCGGCTGCTGATGTGCCCGCCGGCGGCGGTGGTGCCGCTCAACAGGAAGTACATGCTGCGATGAGGACGAACGGACACGGCGCCGCGCGCGTCGGCATCGGCGGGCCGGTGGGCTCGGGCAAGACGGCGCTGCTGGAGCGCCTCATTCCGCTGCTGCGCGGACGGGGCATCGACCTGGCGGTGATCACCAACGATCTGGTGACCCACGAGGATGCCGAGCGCCTGCGCCGGGCGCGGCTGCTGGAGCCGGAACGCATCCTGGCGGTCGAGGCGGGCGCCTGTCCGCATACCGTCATCCGCGAGGATCCGACGCTGAACATGGAGGCGGCCGACAGCCTCGACCGCATCTTCCCGGATCTCGACCTGATCCTGATCGAAAGCGGCGGCGACAACCTGGCATCCACCTTCTCGCTCGACCTCGTCGACTATTGGCTGTTCGTGATCGATGTCGCCGGCGGCGACGACATCCCGCGCAAGCGGGGCCCGGGCGTGATCCAGTCGGACCTGCTGGTCATCAACAAGATCGACCTGCACCCCTATGTCGGCGTCGACCTGCAGCGCATGCGCGCCGAGGCGGCCGCGGTGCGCAACGGCCGGCCGGTGCTGTGCACCAATTGCCGCGCCGACGAAGGCATCGCCGCCGTGGCCGATGCCCTGTGCGATGCCGTGCTCTACCGCGGCGCATGACGTGCGATTCAGCTTCCGCTGCGAACCAGCTCGACCTGTCGTTCGAGCGGATCGGCCGGCGCACGGTGCTGGCCCGGCGCCATGTCGGCTATCCCTTCAACGTGACGGCGCCCCTGCGGTCGGCTTCGCTCGACGCCGAGCTGATCGTGCAGTCCGTATCGGGCGGTATCTACGGCGGCGAGAGCCTGGGCCAGCGTATCGACGTGGGCCCCGGAGCCCGGGTCAGCGTGAAGATGCCGTCAGCCACGGTCGTGCACGCGGCGCGCCAGGGCGTCGCTGCGTGGCAGAGCGTGGCGCTGCATGTCGCGGCCGGCGCGGTGCTCTGCTATCTGCCGCGGCCGCTGATCCTCTTTCCCGGCGGGGCGCTGCGGCAGGTGATGGATGTCACGGTGGCCGGTGATGCCGCGGTCGTGATCCGCGATGGCTTCATGATGCATGACCCGCAATCCATGCCGCCGGCCGCGCGCCGCCTGGATAGCCGTGTCACGGTGCGCGACGAGGTGGGCCGCCTGATCGCCATGGATGCCGCGCGTGCCGATGATGCGGTGATCGATGCCGCCTGTCCCGGGGTGACCGATGCCTTTCGCGCCTTTGGGGCGGTCTGGCTTGTCCAGCGTCTCCAGGCGCCGCACTGCCAGGTGATCAAATCAGCCATCGCGCGCCGCTTTGTCTGTATGGGCGACTGCTATGTTTCCACGAGCGCGCTGCGGGGCGAAGGCGGGGTCGTCGTGCGCGTGGCCGCTGCCGACGGCGGTGCGCTGGACGCGGCCCTGGACATGGCGGCCGGCATGGTGCGGGACGCAGTGCACCAGCGCCCGTCGGCCGATTCTCTCGAACCCGGTTGGTATGATCCGCATGCCGACCTATGCTGATGCCAACAGGGGGATCCAAGGGGCTTCACGATGACCGCACGTTTCAGCCGTCTGACCCGTCGCACGGCCCTGGCCGCCGGTGCAATGACATTGGCTATGCCCGCGGTGGTGCGCGCGCAGGGCGAGCCGATCAGGCTCGCGACCCTGACGCCGCTCACCGGCGCCGGTGGGCCCTATGGCCCGGTGATGGCCAAGGCCGCTGCCGCGGTGGTCGAGGAGGTCAACAAGGCGGGTGGCGTGCTGGGCCGCCGCGTGCAGCTCGTCAGCGAGGATGACCAGACCAATCCCGAAGCCGGCGTGCGCGCGGCGCGCAAGCTGATCGACGTCGACAAGGTCGCGGCGATCATGGGGACCTGGGCGTCGTCGGTGACGACGGCCGTGGCGCCGCTGTGCTGGGAAAGCAAGACCATGCTGTGCACGGTCTCGGGCGCCGACAGCATCACCCAGCTGCCGCACCAGGGCTATCTGATCCGCACCCAGCCCAACTCGACACTGCAGGTCCGGCGCCTGGGCGAGTACATCCTGTCGCTGGGCGCCAGGCGCGTGTTCCAGATGATCCCGCAGACGCCGTTCACGCAAAGCAGCATCACGCTGCTGGAGGCGGCCCTGAAGAAGGGCGGCGGCGATCAGGGCAGCCTGATCTACGACGACAAGAAGCCGACCTACCGCAGCGAGGTCGACCAGGCGCTGCGCTACAACCCCGACCTGATCTTCGCCGCCGGCTACACGCCCGATACCGTCGTGCTGCTGAAGGACCTGTTCCGCGCCGGCTTCAAGGGCAAGATCATCGGCTTCGCCTATTCGATCAACCAGAAGCTCATCGACCAGATCGGACAGGCCGACGTCGTCGAGGGCGTCTACACCTTCGCGCCGTCGCCGGCGGCGGATGCGACGGCATACGAGCGTGTGAAGAAGGTGGTCGGCACCGACAGCCCCGATCCGTACACCTGCCAGGTGTACGATCACGTGAACCTCGTGCTGATGGCGATCGCCGCCGCCAAGGAGGCGTCGGGCACCGCCATCCGCGACACGGTCCGCAAGGTCTCCCAGGGTGGCGGCAAGACCATCGATAACGCCGTCGACGGCATCAAGGCGATCACGGCCGGGGAGAAGGTCGACTATGTCGGCGCCAGCGGTCCCTGCGATTTCGACGAGAAGGGCGACATCATCGATTGCAAGTTCCGCTACGAGCAGGTCAAGGCCAACAAGCTGACCCTGCTGAAGATCGCGTGACGACACGTCTTCCCTCCCCACGCCGTGGGGAGGTGCCCCGAAGGGGCGGAGGGGAGCCGACGTGGTGTCAGTAATTGGTGTCTTCCGGATCTGCACCGCGTGGGGTCCCCCTCCGGCCTTCGGCCACCTCCCCCACGCTGTGGGGGAGGATTGATCCATGGACACCGTCCTGCAGGCGGCGCTGAACGGCCTGGTGTCGGGCACCATCCTGGCGCTGCCGGCGATCGGCTTCACGGCGATGTTCGCCGTCCTGCGCTACCCCAATTTCGCCGTGGCGGCGTTCGCGACCTTGGGCGCCTATGGCGGCTGGATGGCCAATGCCTGGCTCGGCTGGCCCGTGGTGGCAGCGCTGGTCGCGGCTTTCGCGCTCGCCGGGCTTGTCGGCGCCTGCATCGAGCGCGTGGCGCTTGAGCCGCTGCGCCCGGCCGGCCCGCTCACGGTGGCCATCGCCGCCATCGCGCTCAATGTCGTTATCGAGAACATCCTGCGCTTCTCGTTCGGCAACGACCTGCGCGGCTACGACCTGCCCCTGGCGCGCGATGTCCATTTCGCGGGCCTGCGCATCGCGCCGCAGCAGATCGAGAACCTGGCGCTGGCGCTGGCGGTGATGGCGGCGCTGTTCGGCTTTCTTGCCTTCACCCGCATCGGCAAGGCGATGCGGGCCACGGCCGACAACCCCGACCTGGCGCGGCTGAAGGGCATCGAGCCGCGCCGTGTCGAGCTGCTGGCTGTGCTCGTCGGGGCGGGCCTGTGCGGCGTCGGCGGCATGCTCCTGGGCCTGGACACCTCGGTCGATCCCCTGACCGGATTTCGTGTCGTGCTGTCGGTGTTCGCGGCGGCGGTGGTGGGCGGCCTGGGCAGCATTCCCGGCGCGGTCGCGGGTGCGCTGGTGATCGGACTGGCCGAGGAGCTGGCGACCCTGGCGGTGGCGCCGACCTACAAGAGCGCCGTCGGCTTCGTCGCCATCCTGCTGGTGCTGACCCTGCGGCCGCGCGGCCTTCTGGGCGAGCGGGCCTACTGATGTCGGGCTGGGCCAACTACATCGTCTTCATCATCGCCACCGGCGGCTTCTATGCCTTGCTGGCGCTGAGCCTGAATTTGATCTGGGGCGGCGCCGGCATGGTCAATCTCGGCCTGGCCGGCTTCTTCGCGCTGGGCGCCTATGCCTCGGCGCTGCTGACGGTGAGCGCGGGCGCGCCGATCGTGGCCGGCTTCGTCGGCGCGCTCGTCGTCGGTGCCGTCGGCGGCTATGTCGTGACCATGTCCACGACCCGGCTGCGCGGCGACTACCTGGCGATCGTCACCCTGGGCTTTGCCGAGACGATCCGCCTGATCGCCAACAACGAGATCTGGCTGACACGCGGCAGTGACGGTATCTCCGGCATCCCCGGCCCGTTCAGGGCTGCCCTGGGCGGCTGGTTCAACGCCGCTTACGCGGCCGGCACCGTCGCCCTCGTGGTCCTCGTCTGGTTCCTGCTGCGCCGGCTCGACCTGTCGCCGTACGGGCGCGCGCTGCGCGCCGTGCGCGAGGACCAGCAGGTGGCGCAGGTCGCCGGCAAGCGGATCCTGCGCTTCAAGATCGAGGCCTTCGCGATCTCGGCCGCCATCGCGGCGCTGGCCGGCGCGCTCTACGGCCACTTCAACAGCTATGTCGCGCCCGACGTCTTCCAGCCCCTGATCACGATCTACATCTTCCTGGCCGTGGCGGCCGGCGGGGTGGGGCGCGCTGCAGGCGCCGTGCTCGGCGCCTACCTGGTGATCTTCTTCCTCGAGGCGACGCGCTTCGCGGCGGCGGCGATCCCGGACCTGTCGCCTGTCCAGCACGCCGCCATCCGCGAGATGCTGGTCGGCCTGGCTCTGGTCCTGGTGCTGCGCTGGCGGCCGCAGGGCCTGCTGCCCGAGCATATCCCGCCGGCACCCCGTCCGGCTTCCACTTCGTGAGTGAGGACCATGACTCCCCTGCAACGCTGTCTCGATGCCCTGAAGCAGCCCGGCCAACCGCAGCCTTTCTACGCCGCGCTCGATCAGGCGGTCAGGGACACGGTCGGCCATATCCTGTTCACCTTGCTGTACCGCTCGCCCGATGGCAGGAAGGCTAAGCGCATCTATACCAACATGCCGAAGGAATATCCGGTCGGCGGCTTCAAGGAGATGAACGCCACGCCGTGGAGCGCGCACGTCATCGACGGCCGGCGCGCCTATGTCGGCCATACGGCCGACGATATCCGCTGGGCCTTCTACGATCATGAGCTGATCAGGTCGCTGGGTTGCGATTCGGTGATCAACATGCCGGTGATCTATGATGGCCGCGTGCTGGGCACGATGAACCTGTTGGCCGGCGCCCGTCACTACAGCGAGACCGATGTGCCGCGGCTGGAGCCCTTCGCCGCCCTGTTGATCGGACCCTTCCTGCAGGCCATCGACGCCGATCCTGACCGTTGATTTTCTTCCCACGCAAGCGTGGGAAGGGATGACTTGGCATCGGGACCGGCAGACGCCATATCTGCCGCTCATGCTCGGGAGCTGGACATGACCATTGCCTATGCGCCGGACGGAACGGCCGCCACCAAGCTGGGTGACCTGCCGACCTGGGACCTCGGCGACCTCTACGGCGGCATGGACGCGCCGCAGCTGCAGGCCGATCTCGAGGCTGCTTCGGCCGAGGCCAAGGATTTCGCCGCCCGCTACGAAGGCAAGCTCGCCGGCCTGACGGGTGATGCGCTGGCCGAGGCGATCGCCGCCTACGAGCGCATGCAGGAGCGGCTGGGCCGTGTCGGCTCCTACGCCGCGCTGCTCTACGCCGGCGACATGAGCGATCCCAGGATCGGGCAGTTCCAGCAGAACACGCAGGAGCGGATCACGGCGATCACCACCACGCTGCTGTTCTTCGCGCTGGAGATCAACCGCATCGAGGAAAAGGATATCGAAGCCAAGCTGGCCAGCGCTGCCCTGGCACGGTACCGGCCCTGGTTGCGCGACACCCGCGCCTTCCGGCCGCACCAGCTTTCCGACGAGCTGGAGAAGCTGCTGCACGAGAAGCATCTCAGCGGCCGCAGCGCCTGGACTCGGCTGTTCGACGAGACCATGGCGCGGCTGCGCTTTCCGCTCGATGGCAGGGACCTGACCTCGGCCGAGATCCTGCACCTGCTGTCGGACAAGGACGGCAGGGTGCGCGAGAAGGCGGCCAAGAGCTTCGGCAAGGTGATGGGCGACAACATCCAGGTGTTCGCCCTGCTGACCAACACGCTCGCGAAGGACAAGGAGATCGAGGACAAGTGGCGGCATTTCCCGCGGCCGCCGTCGGCCCGCAACCTGGGGAACCAGGTCGAGGACGCCGTGGTCGATGCCCTGGTGGCGGCGGTGAAGGATGCCTATCCGCGGCTGTCGCACCGCTACTACAAGCTCAAGGCGAAGTGGTTCGGCGTCGAGGTGCTGGACTATTGGGACCGCAACGCGCCGCTGCCCGATGCCGACGACCGCACGATCGCCTGGCCGGAGGCGACCCGCACGGTCATTGAAGCCTACAAGGCGTTCTCACCCGAGCTGGCGGCGGTCGGCAGCCGCTTCTTCGCCAATCGCTGGATCGATGTGCCAGTGCGTCCGGGCAAGGCGCCCGGTGCCTTCGCGCATCCCGTCGTGCCGTCGGTGCACCCTTATCTGCTGCTGAACTACCAGGGCAAGGTGCGCGACGTGATGACCCTGGCCCATGAGCTGGGGCACGGCGTGCACCAGATCCTGGCCGGGCCGCAGGGCTACCTGCAGGCCGACACGCCGCTCACCCTGGCCGAGACGGCCTCGGTGTTCGGCGAGATGCTGACCTTCCAGGCGCTGCTGAAGAGCGCGCCCGATGCGCGCACGCGCAAGGCGATGCTGGCCTCCAAGGTCGAGGACATGCTGAACACCGTGGTGCGCCAGATCGCGTTCTACGATTTCGAGGCCCGCCTGCACGACGAGCGCCGCCAGGGCGAGATCACGGCCGCGCGCATCGGCGAGCTGTGGCTGGCGGTGCAGGCCGAGAGCCTCGGGCCGGCCCTGCGCTTCGGCCCGGAATACGCCCACTACTGGGCCTACATCCCGCACTTCATCCATGTGCCGTTCTACGTCTACGCCTATGCCTTCGGCGACTGCCTGGTGAACTCGCTCTACGCCGTCTATCAGGCGGGCGCGCCCGGCTTCCAGGCCAGGTATCTCGACATGCTGCGGGCCGGCGGCACGTTGCGCCACAAGGAGCTGCTGGCGCCGTTCGGCCTCGATGCCAGCGACCCGGCGTTCTGGAGCCGCGGCCTGGAGATGCTCGCCGGCTTCATCGCGGAGCTGGAGGAGATGGGGTGACGCGCTCGATCTTCTGCCTTCCCCCGCTTGCGGGGGAAGGTGCCCGAATGGCGGATGGGGGATGCTTGAACGCAGGCACCGCGTCGATCGGCATCACCTCTGCTGCAGCGCCCCCCATCCGGCGCTTCGCGCCACCTTCCCCCGCAAGCGGGGGAAGGTAGGACGATCATGCCCCGCGACGACGAAGACAACAGCCTGTTCGGCCGTGTCGGCCGCTACGCCCGGGTCGGCGTGTCGGTGGGCGGCGTCGCGGCGCGCCTGGCCGGCCAGCGCTATCTCGGCCTCGACGTCGACCGCGACAAGAACGCGGCCGAGTTGCGCGCCGCCCTGGGCGGGCTGAAGGGGCCGCTGATGAAGGCGGCGCAGCTGCTGTCGACGATTCCCGATGCGCTGCCGGCCGAGTACGCGCGCGAGCTGGCGCAGCTTCAGGCCAATGCGCCGGCCATGGGCTGGGCCTTCGTCAAGCGCCGCATGGCGGGCGAGCTGGGGCCGGCATGGCAGGGCCGCTTCGCGAGCTTCGGCAAGGAGGCGGCCGCGGCCGCGTCGCTGGGCCAGGTGCACCGCGCCGTGCTCCAGGACGGCACGCCGGTGGCCTGCAAGCTGCAATACCCCGACATGGCATCGACGCTGGAGGCCGACCTCAACCAGCTGAAGATGATCTTCGGCATCGCGCGGCGCATGGACATCGCCGTGCACACGGAGGAGATCTTCAAGGAGATCGCCGACCGCCTGCGCGAGGAGCTGGACTACCGCCGCGAGGCGCGGCACGCCAGGCTCTATGCCCATATGCTGGCCGACGAGCCGCATGTGCATGTGCCGCAGATCGTCGATGCCCTCTCGACCGACCGCCTCCTGACCATGAAATGGCTGGACGGCGAGACGCTGCTGGCCTGGAAGGACCGGCCCCAGGGCGAGCGTGACACCCTGGCCTACAACATGTTCCGGGCCTGGTACGCGCCGTTCTATTTCCACGGCGTCATCCATGGCGATCCGCATCTGGGCAACTACACGGTGCGGCCCGATGGCGATGTGAACCTGATGGATTTCGGCTGCGTGCGCGTCTTTCCACCCAGCTTCGTGAAGGGCTCGATCGATCTCTACAAGGCGCTGCTGGCCGACGACGAGGACATGGCCGTCGCCGCCTACGAGCTGTGGGGCTTCAAGCGGCTGTCGCGCGAGATGATCCGGGCCCTGAACCGCTGGGCCGCCTTCCTCTACGGGCCGCTGATGGACGATCGCCCGCGGCGCATCGCCGAAGGATCGGCCGGCCAGTACGGCCGCGAGACGGCCAACTCGGTGTTCGGCGAGATCCGCAAGCTGGGCGGAGTCACCGTGCCGCGCGAGTTCGTGTTCATGGACCGGGCCGCGATCGGCTTGGGCTCGGTGTTCATCCACCTGCGCGCCGAGATCAACTGGTATCGCCTGTTCCAGGAGATGATCGGCGACTTCGACGTCGACGTGCTGGCGGCCCGGCAGCACGCTGCGCTACAGGCTGTCGGGCTGGGGACGCCAAGCAGCCCGTGAAGGGGATGATCGCCGGCTATCGGTGTGCGTCCACGAACGACAGCGGCAGCTCGGTCGTCGATTTGATCTCCTCCATGGCGAACATCGACGTGACGTCGCTGAGGTCGACCCTGGCGATCAGGCGCTTGTAGAAGGCATCGTAGGCCGCGATGTCGGGTAGCACCAGCCGCAGCAGGTAGTCGATCTCGCCGCTCATGCGGTAGCAGTCGACGACCTCGGGGAAATCGACCACGGCCTTGGCGAACTTCGCCAGCCACTGCGCATTGTGCTGGCTGGTGCGGACCGCGACGAAGACCGTCACGGCGGCATTGAGCGCGCTGCGGTCGAGCAGCGCGACACGCCGGCGGATGATGCCGGCCTCCTCCAGCTTCTGGATGCGCCGCCAGCACGGCGTGGTCGAGAGCCCGACCTTTGCGGCCACCTCGGCCACGGGCAGGGTGGCGTCGCGCTGCAGGAGGCGGAGAATCTTCAGATCATGTTCGTCGAGAGATATCATTCTACAGGCGCGTCCTATCCCGATATGATTTTCCTACAAGCTGCCTGGTTTCCCGCAAAACAGCAAACCCTTTTCCGGCCGTTGGCATATGCTATCCGGCGTTGCGAACATCATGGGTTCTGCCCGGAGTCATCATGCGTAAGCTCTTTGGCGCCTTCGTCGATCACCCGGCGTCCGTCGGCGAGTCCTATGGGCAGCACATGGGCATGGCGTTCAGCTTCGGCGGGCGCATGATCCTGGCCGGCATCGCGTGCCTGCTGCACGGGCTGCTGCCGTTCCTGTTCGTGACCACGGGCAGCGCCATGATCCGCGGTCTTCACCAGGAGATGGTGACCCATCGGCGCCGCGATCAGCATCCTGCCGCCGGCCTGGCGCGGCCGGCGGAATAGAGGCCGCGCTCGTATCAGTCGATGCGGCCGATCCGGCGCACCACCGCGCCCAGGCGGGCCGCGTCGGCTTCGAAGAACGTTCCGAACTCGGGCGCATCGAGATAGGCCACCGGCGAGCCGGCGCCGGCCAGGGCGCTGCCGACCGCCTCGCCGGTGATGGCCTGCTTCAGCGCGTCGCGCAGCCGGGCGACCACCGGCGCCGGCGTGCCGGAGGGCGCGAAGACTCCGGACCAGATGTAGTACTCGACGTCGTAGCCCAGCTCCTTCAGCGTCGGCACCTCGGGCAGCTGCGGCAGCCGCGCGGCGCTCCAGGCCGCGAGCGCGCGCAGCTTGCCGGCGGCGATATTGCCGGCCGCGACTGACGGGCCGAGCAGGCCGAGCTCGACCTCCTTGGAAAGGATGGCGCGCAGCGCCGGCCCGCCGCCGTTGTAGGGCACGTGGCTCATCTTGATGCCGGCGGCTGCCGTGAACATCTCGGTGGCGATGTGGTACGTGCCGTAGTTTCCGGATGATGCGTACGGAATCGCGCCCGGCCGCTGCCGCGCGGCATCGACCACGTCCTGCAGCGTGCGGTACGGGCTGTCGCCGGCGACCACCAGCAGGGTCGGGTCGGCGGTGACGCGCGCCAGGGGCACGAGCTGCTTCAGCTCGAAGGCAGCCGGCCGCGCGAACAGCCGATCCGCTTCGGGCAAGGTCGATATGCTGGCCAGGCCCATCAGCAGCGTGTAGCCGTCGGGCTTTGCGGTCGCGACCGAGGCGGTGCCGATGGCGCCGCCGGCGCCACCTTTGTTGAGCACGACGACCGGCTGCCCCAGGATGCGCTCGAGCGCTGCGGCCACAGGTCGCGCCGAGACGTCGGCGACCCCGCCGGGCGGGAACGGCACGACCATGGTGATGGGGCGCTGCGGATAAGTTTCGTCAGCGCGGCCTGGCGCTGCCGCCAGGATGGCGAAGGCAACGGCGAAGAGAGCGGCGATCGGGCGCATCCGGGGCTCCACCAACGATTGGCCGAGGTGATCTCCGGGGCGCATTTTGCGCCCGGCTGCGACGTTTGTCGCGGCCGGCGCCTTTGGTTTGCCCAGAACGCTCCGGTATTCTGCGGGTTTGAGATCGGGGTCCGGATCAAGATCAGGGAGCATCATGCCGCCACGCCGCCTCTTTCGACGTGCTCGTCCTCGCCGCCGCTGGCCGTGGTCTTTGCTGGCCCTTGTGCTGGTGGTGGCGATGAGCGGCGGGCTGGTGCTGCTGGCTTCCGACTGGTGGATCGAGCAGGCGGCGACGCCTTACGCCACCAACCGGATCGAGTCAGTGCCGCCGGCCGATGTGGCGCTGGTGCTGGGCACGGCGCCGCGCGTCGCGGGACAGCGGGCCAACCTCTATTTCGAGTATCGCCTGGACGCCGCCGCCGAGCTGCAGAAGGCCGGCAAGGTGAAGTACCTGCTGGTCAGCGGCGACAACCGGCACCACGACTACGACGAGCCGACCGCGATGCGCGACGGGCTGATCGCGCGCGGCGTGCCGGCCGAGGCGATCTATCGCGATTTCGCCGGCATCCGCACGCTCGATTCGGTGCTGCGGGCACGCGATGTCTTCGCGCAATCGCGTTATGTCGTGGTCTCGCAGGCGTTCCACAACCACCGCGCCATCTGGCTCGCGCGCCAGAACGGCATCGAGGCCTACGGCTTCGATGCCCATGACGTGCCGTTCGAGGACGCACCGATGGTGCGGCTGCGCCAGTACCTGTCGGCCGTGCGCGCGATCTATGACGTGATGGCCGGCTCGACGCCCCACCATGGCGGCCCGCGCGTCGAGATCGGCAGCGCGCCGCCGAACTGAGATAAGGCTGTCATCCCTCGCTGCGCTCGGGATGACGGTTCACCCCATCGGCACCGGCGTGATCAGCTTCTGGCCTGCGAAATGGGCCTTCAGGTTGCGCAGGACGAGGTCGGTCATGCCGCGCTGGGCGCGCTCGGTGCCGCCGCCCAGATGCGGCGTCATCACGACATTCTCCAGCGCCGGCAGGCGCGGGTGCACCGGTGGCTCCTGCTCGAACACGTCGAGCCCGGCGCCCTCGATCACGTTGTTCGCCAAGGCGTCGGCCAGGGCGGCCTCGTCGACCACCGAGCCGCGGGAGACATTGACCAGATAGCCGCGCGGCCCCAGCGCGCGCAGGAAATCGGCGTTCACCAGATGCCGGTTGCTGTCGTCGGCGCGGCAGGCGACCACCAGGTAGTCGGCCCATTGCGCCAGCGCCATGGGCGTCTCGAGGTAGCGGTAAGGAACGTCGTCGCGGCGCCGGCGGTTGTGGTAGGCGATCTCCATGTCGAAGGCCGCGGCGCGGGTGGCCACGCGCGTGCCGATGGCGCCCAGGCCGAGAATGCCGAGCCGGCCGCCGCCGAGCCCGGCGATCGGGCCGAACAGTCCCGAGACGCGCTTGTCCCACTTGCCGGCGCGGATGAAGCGGTCCGCCAGCACGACCCGGCGCGAGGCGGCCAGCAGCAGCGCCATGGCCATGTCGGCGACATCGGCGGCGTTGACGTCGGGGCTGTGGGTGACGGCGACATTGCGCTGCCGGGCGGCCTGCAGGTCGATGCGCTCGAAGCCGGTGCCGTAGCAGCAGATGATCGATACCTGCGGCAGGGCCGCCATCAGGGCGTCGCTGGCGCCCATGCTGCCCACCGTCACCAGGGCCCGGGCGCGGGCTGCCATGTCGGGGGTGACGAGGTTCGGCTCGGGCTTGGGGAGCGCGCCGACGATATCGAACGCCGCCCCGAAGGCGTCGCGGGCGGCGCGGGTGAAGGTGTAGCCCAGGAGGATGCCGGGTCGGACACCGTTTTGCATGATGCTTCCTCTCGGCAGACCGGAACGGATGGGAAACGCGCTGGCACGATGCCACAGCTTGCCTCGCGGTGCGACACGCTGACAGGGCGGGATGCGACGAGGGTTGGCAAATTCCCTGTCGATGCGGCATGTTGCGCCGCGAAAACCACAGGGACAGGTTCGCGCCGATGAAGATCGCCATCCCGAGAGAACGCCGGCCCAATGAAACGCGCGTCGCGGCGACGCCGGAGACCGTGAAGAAGCTGAAGGCGCTCGGCTTCGACTCGATCGTCGAAGCCGGGGCGGGCGAGGCGGCGGCTTATCCGGATGCCGACTATGCCGCGGCCGGCGCGACTGTCGCCGCCGACGCCGCGGCCACCTACGCCGAAGCCGACATCGTCTTCAAGGTCCAGCGGCCGATGCTGGCGGGCGAAGGCGAGCTGTCGGAGGTCGAGCTGCTGCGGCCGGGCACGACGCTGTTCGCGCCGCTGGGGGCTCTGGTGAACCGGCCGCTCATCGAGGCGCTGGCCGCGGCCAAGGTCGATGCCTTCGCCCTGGAGCTGACGCCGCGCATCACGCGCGCGCAGTCGATGGACGTGCTGAGCTCGCAGACCAACCTGGCCGGCTACAAGGCCGTGATCGACGCCGCCGCGGCATTCGCGCGCGTCTTCCCGATGATGATGACGCCGGCGGGCACCATCGCGCCGACCAAGGTCTTCATCATGGGCGTCGGCGTCGCCGGCCTGCAGGCCATCGCCACGGCGCGGCGGCTGGGCGCGGTGGTCTCGGCCACCGACGTGCGGCCGGCCACCAAGGAGCAGGTGCAGTCGCTGGGCGCGAAGTTCATCGCCGTCGAGGACGAGGAGTTCAAGGCTGCCGAGACCGCCGGCGGCTACGCCAAGGAGATGTCGGCGGCCTACCAGGCCAAGCAGGCGGCGCTGGTCGCCGAGCACCTCAAGGCGCAGGACATCGTGATCACCACGGCGCTGATTCCCGGCCGCAAGGCGCCGGTGCTGGTCAGCGAGGACATGGTGAAGACCATGAAGCCGGGGTCGGTGATCCTCGACATGGCCGTCGAGCAGGGCGGCAACTGCCCGTTGTCGGAATTCGGCAAGACCGTGGTGAAGCACGGCGTCAAGCTCGTCGGCCCGGCCAACCTGCCGGCCGGGCTCGCCACCGACGCCAGCGCGCTGTTCGCCCGCAACCTGCTGAACTTCATCACGCCGCTGGTCGACAAGGAGACCAAGGCGCTGAAGATCAGCCTGGACGACGAGGTGGTGAAGGGGGCGCTGGTGACGCAGCACGGCGCCATCGTGCACCCCTCGCTCACCGCTGCTGCCTGAGGCCGGGCGCGCCTCCACCATCCGCACGACGGGAGACTTGGCATGAACGACGAACTTGCAGGTCGCGCGGCCGCGATCGCCAAGCAGGCCGAGGAGCTGGCCAAGACGCTGGGCGCCTATGCCGACGCCGCGGTGGCGGCGGCGGCCAGCCCGGCGGCGCCGGCGGCCGCCAGCGGCCACATGCCGTTCATCACCTTGCTCACCATCTTCGCGCTGGCGTGCTTCGTGGGCTACTACGTGGTCTGGCGCGTGACCCCGGCGCTGCACTCGCCCCTGATGTCGGTCACAAACGCGATCTCCTCGGTGATCGTCGTCGGCGCCCTGCTGGCGGCCGGGCTGGCCGGAGTCAGCGGCGCGGAGACCTCGGCCAAGATCTTCGGCTTCGTGGCCGTGACACTGGCATCGGTGAACATCTTCGGCGGGTTCATCGTGACCCAGCGCATGCTGTCGATGTTCAAGAAGAAAACCGCGCCGGCGAAGAAGTAGGGCGGAGACTGAGCCAATGACCCAGGAACTCGCGTCCTACGGCTACCTCGTCGCGGCGATCCTCTTCATCATGTCGCTGCGCGGGCTGTCCTCGCCCGAGTCGGCCCGTGCCGGCAACCTCTACGGCGTGATCGGCATGGTGATCGCCATCGCGGTCACCGTGTCCATGCCCGGCGTGCTGAGCTGGTGGCTGATCCTGGCCGGCCTGGTGATCGGCGGCGCCATCGGCACGTTCATCTCGCTGCGCATCCGGATGACGGCTCTGCCGCAGCTTGTCGCCGCGTTCCATTCGCTGGTCGGCCTCGCCGCCGTGTTCGTGGCCAGCGCCGCCTACCTGGCGCCGGAGGCGTTCGGCATCGGCACCGCCGGCAACATCGCCACTGGCAGCCTGATCGAGATGGGCCTGGGCACGGCGATCGGCGCCATCACCTTCACCGGCTCTGTGATCGCCTTCGCCAAGCTGCAGGCGATCATGTCGGGCGCGCCGCTGGTGTTCCGAGGCCAGCATGCGCTGAACGCGGCCCTGGGCATCGCGCTGGTCGGCTTGCTGGTGTGGTTCGCGATCAAGGGCGCGCCGATCGCCTTCATCCTGCTGATCGTGCTGTCGCTGGCGCTGGGCTTCCTGCTGATCCTGCCGATCGGCGGCGCCGACATGCCGGTCGTGGTCTCGATGCTGAACTCGTACTCCGGCTGGGCGGCCGCGGGCATCGGCTTCACGCTGGCCAACACGGCGCTGATCGTCACCGGCGCGCTGGTGGGCAGCTCGGGCGCGATCCTGAGCTACATCATGTGCAAGGGCATGAACCGCTCGATCTTCAACGTGATCCTGGGCGGCTTCGGCACCGACGGCGGCACGGCGGTCTCGGCCGCCAAGAGCGACAAGCCGGTCAAGGCCGGCTCGGCCGAGGACGCGGCGTTCCTGATGAAGAACGGCGGCAGCGTCATCATCGTGCCGGGCTATGGCATGGCGGTGGCGCAGGCGCAGCACGCGCTGCGCGAGATGGCCGACCTGCTGAAGAAGGCCGGCGTGCAGGTGCGCTACGCCATCCATCCGGTGGCCGGCCGCATGCCTGGCCACATGAACGTGCTGCTGGCCGAGGCCAACGTGCCCTACGACGAGGTCTTCGAGCTCGACGAGATCAACCGCGACTTCGCCGCCACGGACGTCGCCTTCGTGATCGGCGCCAACGACGTCACCAACCCGGCGGCCAAGACCGATCCCCAGAGCGCGATCTACGGCATGCCGATCCTCGAGGTCGACAAGGCGAAGACCGTTCTGTTCGTGAAGCGCGGCATGTCGTCGGGCTATGCCGGCGTCGACAACGAGCTGTTCTTCCGCGACAACACCATGATGCTGTTCGCCGATGCCAAGAAGATGACCGAGGACATCGTCAAGGCGCTCGAGCACAGCCACTGATCTATTCCTCCCCCAGCGAAGCTGGGGGAGGAATATAGGGCCTAGCCCTTCGCCAGCCCGGCCTTGACCAGGATCGGCTTGATGTCGTGGAAATACTTCTCCGCGAAGGCACGGTAGTCGGCCGGGCTCTTGTACCAGGAGCTCTGGATGAACTGGGCCAGCAGCTTGTCGTGCTCCGGATCGGCCATGGCGGCCTTGAAGGCATCGTGCACGGCGCTCACCACGTTCTGCGGCAGATCCTTGGGACCCACGAGGCCGTAGGGGCTCTGGCCCACGGCCTTGATGCCGCGCTCGGTGAGCGTCGGCGCGTCCGGGAACTTGGGGAAGCGCTCTTCCGTCGCCATGGCCAGGATGCGGACCTGCTTGGCTTCGACGAACGGCGCCCATTGGGCCGCGTCGGCGATGAAGTCGATATGCCCGCCCATCAGCGCCTGCATCCATTCGGCGCCGCCCTTGTAGGGCACGGACGTGAACCTCGAGCCGGTGGCCTGCTCGACCTCGATCATCAGGAGCTGCCCGGTGCCGCCGGCGCCGCTGGTGCCGTAGTTGTACTTCTCCGGCTCGCGCTTGCCGGCCGTGATCAGGTCCTCGATCGACTGCCAGGGCGAGTCGGTGCGCACGACGATGCCCATGGTGTAGGCCGACAGGCCGATGATGTAGCTGAAGTCGCGCAGCGGATTCCAGCTGACGTCCTGGTAGTGGGGGTAGCGCAGGCTGTTGATGCTCATGCAGGCCAGCGTATGGCCGTCCGGCTTGGCGTGCTGCATCTGCGCCGCCGCCAGCGTCCCCCCGGCCCCGACCTTGGGCTCGATCAGCACCGGCTGACCCAGCGTCTTGGCGGCACGTTCGGCCAGGAAGCGCATATGGACGTCGGTGACGCCGCCGGGCGCGAACGGGTTGTAGATGCTGATCGGCCGGCTCGGCCGCCACGGCGCCTGGGCGCGGGCGATCGACGGCGCGGCCGCGACGCCGGCGGCGGCGAGCGCGCTGAAGCGGCGGCGGCTGATGGCGGGGGGCTTCTCTCGATACGGCACGGGC
The DNA here is from genome assembly GCF_008039615.1 of Vineibacter terrae. GTDB lineage: Bacteria > Pseudomonadota > Alphaproteobacteria > Reyranellales > Reyranellaceae > Vineibacter > Vineibacter terrae. Next base: position 31,225 of record NZ_VDUZ01000049.1, read on the forward strand.
GGTCCTTCGGTAAGGTGGCTGTCAGGGATCGCCCAGCGCCTACGCGAGTCGCGCGGCGCAATCAATCGGGCCGGACGCGGCCATCCGCCTCAGTGCGCGTGGCTGGCGCCGTAGCGGTGGATATGCAGCGGCTGGCGGGCGAGGCCGGGACAGAACGCGCCGACGACCTTCTCCAGCCGGTCGCAGACCGCCTTGGCAGGCCGGGTGGCCCGCTGCAGCCGCTCGCGGACCTCGTCGACCTCGCGCGCCAGCGTCGCCAGGTCGACCGTCAGCAGCTTGCGGTTCTCGACCACCATGCGGCCGCCGACCATGACGGAATGCACGGCCGTGCCGTCCTCGGCATGGACCAGCGCGTTGACGGGATCGTTGCACGGCATCCAGTTGGGATGCGCCAATTCGAGGAACACGATGTCGGCCTTGCAGCCCGGCGCCAGCCGGCCGATGTCGTCGCCGAAGCCCAGGGCGCGGGCGCTGCCCAGGGTGGCGGCGTGCAGCGCCTCGTCGGTCGTGATCCAGCGCTCGATGTCGGGGCCCTGGACCTTGGATGCGAAGGAGGCCAGGCGCATCGCTTCGTACATGTTCTGATTGTCGGCGCACGAGGCGCCGTCGGTGCCGATGCCGACATTGACCTTGCGCTCGAGCATGCCGCGCATATCGGCCAGGCCACTGCCCAGCCGCATGTTGCTGCCGGGGTTGTGCGCGACCGAGGCGCCCTTGTCGCCCAGCAGCTGCATGTCGTCATGGTCCAGCCAGACGCCGTGGGCGACGGTGAAGTCCGGGCCGACGATGCCCAGCGCGTCCAGGTGCCAGGTCAGCGAGGTGCCGTAGCGCTGATAGCCGGCAATCACCTGGACCTTCGATTCCGATACATGGGTATGCATGCCCACGCCGTAGTCGCGGGCCAGATCGCGGCAGGCGGCCAGGAACGGATCGCTGCAATGATGCGGGATGGTCGGCGCCAGGGCCGGCCGCACCAGCGCGCGATCGTACGACCAGCCGTGCAGGATCTTCTTCATCTGCCGGATGCTGGCGCGATAGGGGGCCAGCCGGAAGGCCTCCGCTTCCCGGCGCAGCGCCGGCGGCAGCCGGTCCATCAGGCCCGGGATGGCGTCGAAGAAGCTGATATCGGCCGTCATCGGCGCCAGCACCGCCCGCAGGCCGGCGTCGCTGTAGGCACGTGCCACGGCGTCGATGCCGTCGACCGAAGGCGTCGGGAATTCGGCCATCAGGTCGTAGGTGGCGGTGCAGCCTTTGAGCAGCATCTCGCAGGCTACCAGCAGCGCCGACAGGTACTTGTCGCGGACCGTGCGGCCGCCGCCCAGCCAGGGACCGGCGGTGAGCAGCAGCTCCAGCGTCCAGCGATCACCCAGGCCGCGTGCCAGGCCGCCATGGCTGTGCATATGGGCGTTGACCAGCCCGGCATGCAGCAGCCGGCCCTGCGCATCGATCGTCGAGGCGTCCTGCGGCGCCGCCATCTTCGGCCGGCCGATGGCGGCGATGGTGTCGCCCTTGATCAGGATATCGGCTGCGACGGCTTGTCGCTTTCCCGGATCGATCATCCGGCCGCCACGGATGACCGTGTGTGTCGTTGCCTTGACCATCGCTCTCCCCACTCTGTGAAGAGCACGATGCCGATGCGCACGGCGGTCTGCAATGCCATGCCGAAAATCAAAAGCCCCCGCAATGCGGGGGCTTTGACAGGATCCGATCGTTGAGCGGGCTGCTAGTAGCCCTCGCGCTCCATACGCTTGCGCATCAGCTTGCGCACGCGGCGCACCGCTTCGGCGCGCTCGCGCGCCCGACGCTCTGACGGCTTCTCGTAGTTGCGACGCAGCTTCATCTCACGGAAGACGCCCTCGCGCTGGAGCTTCTTCTTCAGCACGCGTAGCGCTTGGTCGACGTTGTTGTCGCGAACCAGGACCTGCACTTTTTCTCACGCTCCTCTCTGGCATGGGGTTCAGTGCCGGGCTGAGGCTCGGCATTGGAGGCCGGGTGGTATCACAGCTCGCGCGGGATGGGAAGCCCGGCTCGGCCAGTCCGGCAGACACCTTTTTGCCGACGGCAGGGGCCTGCGAAATGCCAAAATTTCCTATATCTTGAGGAGCTTAGCCAGGAGCCCGCCCATGGACGATAAACCCGACGCCGGCGACAGCCTGAGGGACAGGGTCCTCGATGCTGTCCTGTTCAACGTCGCTTTCGACGGCTGGGGGCCGTCCGGCGTGCGCGCGGCTGTCCGCGACGGCGCCATCACGGCCGAGGAGGCGGCGCTGGCCTTTCCCGGCGGCGCGCTCGACATGATCGAATACCATAGCATCCGGGCCGACCGGCGCATGGTCGAGGAGCTGGAGCGGCGCAATGTCGGCGGCCTGAAGGTCCGGGACCGCATCACCCTGGCAGTGCGCGTGCGCCTGGAGCAGAACGCGGCGCACCGCGAGGGCGTGCGCCGGGCGCTGGCGATCCTGGCTCTGCCGATCAACGCGCCGCTGGCGGCGCGGCTGCTGTACCGCACGGTCGATGCCATCTGGTATGCCGCCGGCGACCGCTCGGCCGATTTCAGCTTCTACACCAAGCGCGCCACCCTGGCGGCGGTGTACTCGTCGACCGTGCTCTACTGGCTCAACGACCGCTCCGAGGGCATGTCGGATACATGGGCCTTCCTCGACCGGCGCATCGCCGACGTGATGCGCTTCGAGCAGCTGAAGAGCCGGATTCGCGGCTTCGGCGACCGCTGGCGGCCCGGCTCGGCGCGCTGACCGCCGAGGCCGCCGCATGGGCCCATGCGGCGGCCGTTGTGCCGGCGTTCAGCGTTTCTTGTAGCACTCCGCGCCCGAGCAGCTGGACGAGCCCGAGCTCGGTGGAGGCGGCGCCGGCGCCGGTGCCGGGGGTGGTGACGCCGCTGGCGGCGGGCTGGAGTATGACGGCTTGCTGTACGATGGTGCCGGAGATGATGGCGGCGGGCTGTAGGACGGCGCCGGGGCCAGCGCCGGCCGGCTCGAGACCGGTGGCGGCGGGGTGTACTTCTCGCGGTAGCTCGGCGCCGATGGTGCGGCTACAGGCGGTGGATCGGCTGGCCGCGCCTCGATCCGTGGGTAAGGTTTCGCCGGCGGCGGCGCTGACGGGGTTGTCACGGGCGGCGTGGGCGGCAGCACACGGCAGCGGCCGCCGCTGGGCATCTGTCCTGGCGGGCAGAGGGTCGGGCGTTCGCCACCGCCATCGCGGGCCTGATGTGCGCGCCGCCAGCGATCCCAACGATGCCGGCGCCAGTAGTAGTCGTCGTCATTCCAGATTGGGCCGCCATAGATCGTGGTCGGCGGTGGGTAGTAGTCGGACGGGACGGCTTCGCGGCCGCCGCGCTGCGCGGTGCCACCGCTGGGTCCCATGGCCAGGTTGCAGGCCTGCACCGCGCCGCCGCTCAGCGGCACGGCACGCCCGGTCGCTGTCAATGTACGGCCGCTCAGGCTTCCCGTGAAATTGGTCAGCGTCGGCTGGCCGTTGGCGCCGATGCCGCGACCGGTGAGCACGACGGTGCCGTTCGCGTCGATCGTGCCGTTGAGCACGTCGTCGCTGTTGTCAGTGGCACGGGACAGCTTGATCCTGTTGCCACTGATGGTTGCAATCGCGGGTACCGTGAAGGCGCCGGCATTGATGCTGGCAGCGCACTGCCAGACACCTTCCCAGTCGCCGTCTGACCCGATGGACTGTGCTTGAGCCCTTGGTGTAAAGGCTATCGTGCAAAGCAGAAATGAGACGGCAAGTTTCGATGAAGCGCTCATGGACAGTCACTCCCTACAACCATCGATTGAGATTGATTATTGTTGTGCGGAGGTTCGACTGCCTTTGCGGCGCAATCAAGGCGATTTGTACGCCTCTCGATTCGTTTCAGCTCACGTCACGAGCCGGTTGACGTGACCCATCTTGCGGCCAGGGCGCGCCTGGCGCTTGCCGTAGAGATGCAGCTTGGCGTCGGGGGCGCCGGCGATTCGCAGCCAGTCGGCAGCCTCGTCGCCGATCAGGTTGGTCATCACCACCTGGCGCGCCCGCAGCCCGACCGGCCCCAGCGGCAGCCCGCAGATCGCGCGCACGAGCTGCTCGAACTGGCTGGTGACGCAGCCGTCCTGTGTCCAGTGACCGGAGTTGTGTGGCCGCGGCGCCATCTCGTTGGCCAGCACGCGGCCGTCGCGGCCGATGAACAGCTCGACGCAAAGCACGCCCACGAGGCCGAACGCATCGGCGGCGCGGCGGCCGATGACCTCCGCCTGCCGCAGCAGCTTGTCGTCGAAGCCCCCAGGCACGGTCGTGGTGTGCAGGATGCCGCCGCGATGCACGTTGCGGCCGATCGGGAAGCAGCGCGCGACGCCGTCCATGCCGCGGGCGACGATCACCGAGGCTTCCGCGATGAAGTCGACGACGCCCTCGACGATCAGCTCGCGGCCACCCAGCGCCGCCCAGACCGCTGGCAGGTCGGTGCCGGCCTCCAGCCGGGCCTGGCCCTTGCCGTCATAGCCTTCGGTCGCGGTCTTGGCGATTGCCGGCAGGCCCACATGCTTGGCGGCAGCGATCAGCTCGGCCTCGTTGCCGGCAACGGCATAGGGCGCCACCGCCACGTCGATGCCTTCGAAGAAAGCCTTCTCGCGCGCGCGATGCTGCGCCACGCGCAGCGGCTCGGTGCTTGGCCGCACCGGCGCCAGCTGCTCGAGGAAGGCCACGCAGGCCACGGGCACGTTCTCGAACTCGTAGGTCGCGACGTCGATCTTGCTGGCGAGTGCGCGCAGCGCGGCATGGTCGTCATAGGCGGCCCGGGTCCAGTCGGCCGATACCAGTGCTGCCGGCGACTCGGCTTCGGGCGCGAAGATGTGGCAGCGATATCCGAGATTGGCCGCGGCCAGCGCCGTCATGCGTCCGAGCTGGCCACCGCCCAGGATGCCGATGGTCGAACCCGGCACCAGGACGCCGCCGCTCACGTTTCCTTCTCGCTCGTCGGATGGTCGGCGATCGCGTCCGTCTGTCGCGCGCGCCAGGCTTCGACCGCCGCCATGATCCTGGGATTGGACAGGCCCACGATGGCGGCCGCCAGCAGGCCGGCGTTGACGGCGCCGGCCTTGCCGATCGCCAGCGTGCCCACCGGGATGCCGCCGGGCATCTGCACGATGCTGAGCAGGCTGTCCATGCCCTTCAGCGCCGCGCTTTCGACCGGCACGCCCAGCACCGGCAGCGGCGTCATCGAGGCCGTCATGCCCGGCAGATGGGCGGCGCCGCCGGCGCCGGCGATGATCACCTTGAGCCCCCGGTCCTTGGCCGTCGACGCGTAGTCCGTCATCCGCCGCGGCGTGCGGTGGGCGGAGACGATGCGGGCCTCGAATGGCACGCCCAGCGCCTCCAGGGTGTCGGTGGCGTGCCGCATCGTGCTCCAGTCGGATTGGCTGCCCATGATGACGCCGACCAGCGGCTGCTTTTCGCTGTGGGCTTTGCGCTTCGCCATGCCTCGTCCCGTGCTGCCCCGCCGCAGGGGCCGCGCCGAGGAGCGGCGAGTATATGAACGAACGTTGCCGCCGCAACAAGCGGGATGAGGGGACTCAAGCAGGGCGACCGCATATGGCAACACCGGTGCTGTCTCCTCGCCCCGCTGCCGCGGGGCGAGGGGTGAACGGCGCCATATGCGATCGCTATGGGGGCTCAAGGCACGATGTCGATCGGCTGGTCGGCGGCGATGTTGGGGCTCTCCTGGAGGGCGTCGAGCATGCGCTGGCACCAGGTCTGGGCGGTGACCGAGCGGACGCGCTCCAGCAGCGCCGCATGGCGCGCGATCCGCTCCTCGGCCGGCATCGACAACGCCAGGTGCAGGCTTTCGGCGATCTCGTCCGGATCGAACGGGTTGACCATCAGCGCCGCATCCAGCTCGCGGGCGGCGCCGGCGAAGCGCGACAGCACCAGCACGCCCGGATCGGCCGGATCCTGGGCCGCGACGTATTCCTTGGCGACCAGGTTCATGCCGTCGCGCAGCGGCGTCACCAGGCCGACCCGCGCGATGCGGTGGAAGCCGGCCAGCGTGCTGCGCGACAGGCTGCGCGTCATGTAGCGCAGCGGCACCCAGTCGAACTCGGCGAAGCGGCCGTTGATGTTGCCGGCGAGCTGGTCGAGCTCGCGCCGCAGCGCGCGGTACTGGTTCACGTCCTGGCGCGAGCGCGCTGCGATCTGCAGGTAGCTGACCTTCAGCCGGTGGTCGGGAAAGCGGCTCAGCAGGCGCCGGAAGCCCTCGAACCGGTGCGTCAGGCCCTTGGAATAGTCGAGCCGCTCGACACCCAGGATCAGGGCGCGGCCGACCAGGCTCTCGCGCAGGCGACGCGCCTCCTGGCTGCGCGCGGTGCGGCGTGCGTCCTGCGCAAAGCTGTCGGGATCGATGCCGATCGGGTTGGTGAGCACCGAGATGGTGCGGCCGTCGCGGAAGATGGTGCGGCCGTCGCCGATCTCGATGCCTAGGAGCTGGTGCAGGCAGTCGAGGAAGCCCAGCCGGTCGGGCTCGGTCTGGAACCCGATCACGTCATAGGCGCACATCGCCTCCAGCAGATGCTCGCCGCGCGGCAGCGCCGCGAAGACGCTGGCCGGCACGAACGGCGTATGGAGGAAGAAGCCGACGCGGTTGCGCACGCCCAGCCGCCGCAGCTCGTCGGCGAACGGCATGAAATGATAGTCGTGCACCCATACGACGTCGTCCGGCTGCAGCAGCGGTGCCAGCGCCATCGCGAACTTGCGGTTCACCGCAAGGTAGCCTTCGAGATACTCGCGCCGGAACTCCATCAGGCCGATGCGGAAATGGAACAGCGGCCACAGCGATCCGTTGGAGAAGCCGACATAGAAGCGGTTGTACTCCTCGGTGGTGAGATCGACGGTGGCATAGGTAACCGTCCCCGCAGTGGTCACCTGTGCCTCCGCCGCCGCGGAGCCGCCGGTTTCGCCGCTCCAGCCGAACCACAGCGTGCTGCCGCGCAGCGCCTCGCTGAGGCCTACCGCCAATCCGCCGGCATCGGGCACGCGGCCCGAGGCCGGTACCCGGTTTGAGACGATTACGAGGCGCCCCATAGGCCCTCCTCCCAGCTTCGGCTGAGCCGCATCGCCGACAAGATGAGCCCGACCATCGAATAGGTTTGTGGAAAATTGCCCCACAATGTGCCGTTGTGCGGGTCGACATCCTCCGACAGCAGGCCGACATGGTTCCGCCGCGCCAGGATGTTCTCGAACAGCTCTAACGCTTGTTCCCGGCGTCCGGTTGCGGCCAGCGCATCGACATACCAGAATGTGCACACCAGGAACGCGCTATCGGGCGGCCCGAAATCGTCGGCCTCGTCGTAGCGCATCACGAATCCATTGCGCAGCAGGCGCTTCTCGACCATCTGGATCGTGCGCGTGAAGCGCGTGTCGCTGGCGGGCACGAAGCCGATCTCCGGCAGCAGCAGCAGCGAGGCGTCGATCTCGCTGCCGCCGAAGCTGCCGGCGAACCATCCGTCGGCGTGCAGCGCCTGGGTCAGGATCTCGTGCTTCAGAGTCGCGGCGCGGTTCTGCCAGTCGGCCGCATCCGTCTGCTGGCCGACGCGGCCGGCGATCAAGCCCATGCGGTGCAGCGCCGCCCAGCACATGGCGGCGGAGAAGGTGTGCACGCGCTGGCGGCCGCGGAACTCCCAGATGCCGGCGTCGGGCTTCAGCGCGTCCTTGCTGGCACGCTTGGCGATCGGCTTGAGCAGGCGGTAGAGGTCGGGGCCGCCGGGGCTGGGCAGCCGCCCGTCCCAGAACATCTGCGCCGTCGCCAGGATCAGCGAGCCGTAGACGTCGTTCTGGCGCTGGGTCGAGGCGGCGTTGCCGATGCGCACCGGGCCCATGCCGCGGAACCCTTGCAGCGCCGTGGCCTCGATCTCGGTGAGCGAGCTGCCGGGCACGATCGGATAGAGCGGCGCCATCGGCGCGCCGCTCTGGCCCAGCACCGCCGCCAGCAGGTAGCGGATATAGTTCTCCATCGTGCGGGTGGCGCCGAGCCGGTTCAGCGCGTTGACGGTGAAGAAGGCGTCGCGCAGCCAGCAGAAGCGGTAGTCCCAGTTGCGGCCGCTGTTGGCCGATTCAGGCAGCGACGTGGTCAGCGCCGCGATGATGCCGCCGCTGTCCTCGAAGCTGCACAGCTTCAGCGTGATGGCGGCGCGGATGACGGCGTCCTGCCAGTCGAACGGCACGGCCAGCCCGCGCACCCAGGCGCGCCAGTAGGACGTCGTTTCCTCCAGCACCTCGCGCGCGAAGGTGTCGGGCTTGTCGGGCAGGGTCTCATCCGGCGCCAGGAAGATGTTGATGGCGCGGTCGAGGACGAACTCCACCTCCTGCAGCAGGAAGGTGATCGGCATGTCGGTGGTCACGCGCACCGTCAGGCCCGGCGATGTGTAGCGGATGTGGTTGCTGCCGGGGATCGGATGCGCCGCGACGGCGCCGTGGTCATAGGTCGGGCGGATGCGCACCTTGATGCGGCAATGGCCCGACATCGGCTCGATGCGGCGCACCAGCATCGGCGGCCGGAAGACGCGCCCGAAGCGCTCGAAGCGCGGCGCCAGGTCGTAGACGCGCACGCGCGCGCCGTGGCGATCCTCCAGGATCGTCTCCAGCACCGCCGTGTTGCGCACATAGGTCTGCTCGCTGCGCACCTGGTCGCGCAGCACCACGTCCATGAAGCCGCCTTCCGGCTCGTCGCCGTTGATCAGCGCGTTGAACACCGGGTCGCCGTCGAGTCGTGGATGGCAATGCCACACATGCCGCGCATTGCGATCCACGAGGCTGGAGATGGCACAATTGCCGACAGGTGCCAGGTCGAGCTGCCGCATGGTCATGTGTCTTGGTCCCCCACCGCCTTGGCCAGCCACTGCCGCACATGGGCAGCGCTGCCGCTGAAGCTCTCGCCGACATCGAGGCCGATGCCGCCCAGTCGCCGGGCCGCCGCCCGGCCGCTTTCGTCGGTCACATCATCGCCGATGAACACGGGCACCCGGCCATGGAACGGCGCCAGCGCCATCAGGCGCTCGATCGCCATGCCTTTGTCGGCATGGCGCGGCCGCAGCTCGTAGGCGTAGTGGGCCGTCAGGATCTCGTAGTCGTCGGCGCGCTCGGCAGCGAAGCAGCGCAGCAGGTTGAAGACGTTGTCGGCGTGCTCGGGCGCCAGGCGATAATGGAGCGCCAGCGAGTAGGGCTTCGGCTCGACGATCGTGCCTGGCCACTGGGCGCAGGCGGCCTGTGCCTGCGTCACCCAGCCGGGCGGCAGCGGCTGCACCGGCGCCAGGGCCTGCTGCGTGCCGTCGGGCAGGCGGGCGGAAGCGCCGTGGTTGCCCGCCACCGGCAGCACCAGGGGCGCCAGCAGCTGGTCGATGTCGGCCAGGGGGCGGCCGGTCACGATCGCCACGGCGCCGTGCAGCCGATGGTGCAGGCGGCGCAGGACGTCAACCAGCCCATCGGGCACGACCACCGAGGTCGGCGTCGGCGCCAGGTCCAGAAGCGTGCCGTCAAGATCGAGGAACAGCGCCCAATCCGACTCGATGTCGGGGGGCTGCCGGGGTTGGGTCGCAGGCTGGGGGTGAGCTTCCAGGGCCGGGCGGTTCATCATCCAGCCAACATCGTGCTCCGGGCCGACGCGGTCAACCCATTGTGTCGATTGGGAAATTAACGGACTCTCAGGCGATGATGTCGGGAATCAATTTGCTTTCGAGCACGGCAATCTGGTCTTTGAGCCCGAGCTTGCGTTTTTTGAGGCGCTGGAGCTGGATCATGTCGAAGGGCGCTTTCTCGGCCAGCCGCGCGATCACTTCGTCGAGGTCGCGGTGCTCCTGCTGCAGCGCCGCCAGCTTGGCGCGGATGGCGTCGAGATCAAGATCTTCCATCGGATACGGCCGGAACCCCCTTGTGGCGCTACCCTAGCAAATGAAAGCGTCCGGGTGTACGGGTCTTGTGCAACCGTGCGCCGCCCGGCCTTGCGGCGGTGCGGGTGTGTGCCTGGGAACGGTTGGTCTCCTGATGACGGCGGCAGCGATCACACCCCTATGAGCGACTTCCTGCCGCATCCGTTCTGGAACTTCTCGCTCGAGGTTTACGGCGCCGACGGGGTCGCCGCCTCGTGCCTGGCGTTGCAGGAGCGTCGGCGCACCAATGTCAACGTCCTGCTGCTGTGCGTCTGGCTGGGGGCGTCGGGTCGCGGCACCCTCACGGTCGATCGGCTGAAGGCGCTGCTGGCGGAGATCGAGCCGTGGCAGGCCGAGATCGTGCAGCGGGCGCGGGCCATGCGCCGGCGCATCAAGGACGGCGACTGGCCGGGGGCGCCACCGGAAACGATCGAGGCGGCGCGCCGGCGTATCGCCGAGGCGGAGCTGGCGGCCGAGCATGTCGAGCAGCTCATGCTGGCGGCGCATTGGCCGTTTCCCGGCGACCGCGACCGGCCACTGCATCAGCGCCTGCGCGCCGCTGTCGGCAATCTCGGCGTCTATGCCGTCTGCCTGGGCGTGACGCCCGATGCGCGCGATCGCGAGTCGTTGCTGCCGCTGGTGGCCGCCGCGTTCCCGACATTGCACGGCCTCGAGGTCGAGCGCGCCCTGGGGATCGAGGCCTGATGCGCGCGGGACCCGGCGGCCATCTCTGTGATGCCGGACCATGACGACACCGCGCACGGCCAGCTGGTCGATGCTGCCAGCCGGGGCGGCGCAACCCCGATCCTGCGTGCTGGTGATCGGCGCCGGCATGGCCGGCCTCGTGGCGGCGCGCTTGCTGCATGACAGCGGCCTTGACGTGATCGTGCTGGAAGCCCGCCGCCGCGTCGGTGGGCGGGTTTGCCCCGATACGTCGCTGGGCGTGGCGCTCGACCTCGGCGGCTCCTGGGTCCACGGGTCCGACGACAATCCGTTGTCGGAGTGGTGCGCCGCGCTGGGCGTCGAGCTGATGGTCACGACAGGCGACCGGCGGCTGATCGTCGACGGAGCCATCATGAGCTATGCCCAGATGCAGCGCCGCGCCTGGCGCGGGCGCATGGCATTCGATGCGGCATTGCGCTGCGCCGAGCAGCGTGCACGCCGGCTGGCGGCGCGCGGCCAGCCACGCGCCGTGTCGCTGGCCGACGCCGCCGGCCCGGTCCTGCGCGCGCCCTGGTTGCCGGCGTTCGATCGCCGCGTCGTTGCCCAGACGGTGTCGATGGGCGAGGGCGTTCAGGGCGCGCCGGCCGATCGGCTGGCGATCGAGGAGTGGTTCCCCAACGACGGGTTCAAGGTCAACGCCATGCCGCACGATGGCTTCGCCTCGTTGCTCGACGATGCCGCGCGCGACCTCGACATCCGGCTCGGTGCGCCGGTGCGGCGCCTGCGCTGGTCGGCATCGAAGGTCGTCGCCGAGACGCCGCAAGGCGAGGTTGTGGCCGACCGTTGCGTCGTGACCGTGCCGGTCGGCCTGCTGCGTGACGGCGCGATGGCGATCGAGCCGCCGGCGCCCGCCGACCAGCGCGCCGCGGTCGCGCGCATCGGCTACGGCGACGGCGTGCTGGGCAAGATCTACCTGCGCTTCGAGCGGCGTTTCTGGCCGCCCGATGTGGATCGCTTCCAGTCGCTGCCGCCGTCTCCGGAAGGACGCGGCGTCTTCAACGCCTGGCTGTCGCTGGAGCGCGAGACCGGGGCGCCGATCCTGCTGAGCTTCGCCAACGGCCACGCCGCGGTGCGCTTCGAGCGAGAGTGCGACGATGCGCAGGTGCGCGACGCCGCGATGACGGTGCTGCGCCGCCTGTTCGCCGACGTGCCGGATCCGGTCGGCGTCTGCTTCACCCGCTGGCTTGCCGATCCTTGGGCTGCCGGCAGCTACTCGTATCCGGCGGTCGGCAGCCTGCCCGAGGATCGTGCCGTCTATTCTCGGCCGTTGGCCGATCGCGTGTTCTTCGCCGGCGAGGCCACCGAGGCAAGCGACTACGGCACCGTGCATGCTGCCTTGCGTTCGGGCGAGCGCGCCGCCGAAGCCGTCTTTCGCTGTGCCATCGGCGCCGCGCCCGATCGCGCGGCCCGGCCCTGGCGCTTCCGCGGCTGATCCCAGCGGCAGGCTGACCGCGGCAACGTTGCGGCGCGCCACGCCTGTCATCCCGAACGCAGCGAGGATGTTTCGGGGACGCCCTGCGTCGTTCAGCCAGTCCCCTCGCTTGACCAGGCTGCATCCATTATCTATATAACAATTCGACAACTGTTCAATTGTTTTAGGGATGCGCAAACCTGCCGTCAAAACTCAGCCGCAACTGGCGCTGTCCGAGGACCGTGCGCAGCAGCTGGCCGACCTCTTCCGGCTGCTGGGCGACACCAGCCGGCTGCGCATCGTGGCGGCGTGCCTGCAGCAGCCGACTGCCGTCTCGGTGATCGCCGAACGGCTGGAGCTGTCGCTGTCGCTGGTCAGCCACCATCTGCGGCTGCTCCGGGCGGCGCGCATCGTGCGCGCGGAGCGGCAGGGCAAGAACGTGTTCTATGCGGCTGACGATGCGCATATCCGCCGCGTGATCCTGGACATGCTGGAGCATGTCGCCGAAGCCAGGGACGAGGACTAGCCATGAGCGCATCCTGCTCGCATGGACATGACCACCACGTCGTGCCCGACGCCGACGGCGCCTACCGCAAGGTGCTGTGGCTGGCGCTTGGCATCAACGCGGTGATGTTCGGCGTCGAGGTGGCGGCTTCGTTCGGCGCCGGCTCGGCCGCCTTGCTGGCTGATTCGCTGGATTTCCTGGGTGATGCCGCGAACTACGGCATCAGCCTGCTCGTGCTGGGCATGAGCCTGGCGTGGCGCGCCCGCGCCTCGCTGCTCAAGGCCGCGAGCATGGCGGTCTTCGGCCTGTGGGTGGCGGGCACCGCAGCCCATCATGCGGTCACGGGCATCGTGCCCGATGCCCAGGTGATGGGGCTCGTGGGTGTGCTGGCGCTGACGGCCAATATCGGCACCGCCGCGCTGCTGTTCCGGCACCGTGACGGCGACTCCAACCGCCGCTCGGTCTGGATCTGCACGCGCAACGACGCCATCGGCAACCTGGCCGTGCTGGGTGCGGCGCTGGGCGTGTTCGGCACCGGCACGCTGTGGCCCGACTTCATCGTCGCCACCATCATGGCGGCGCTGGCGCTGTGGGGTGCGGCGCAGGTGATGCGGCAGGCCGCCGGCGAGCTGCGTACGAGGCAGGCGACGGCGCACTGAATGGCTTGCGCCGCCTATCCTCTGTGCAGGAAATCCAGGACGGCGGCGCAATACATCGAATAGACGCTCGGCACCGTGGACAGATCGGCGCACTCGTCGGTGCCGTGGATGTTGGCGTAGGCGACACCGGGCGCGCAGACGGTCGGCACGCCATGGGCGGCCAGATAGTTGCCGATGTTGGACGGACCGCAGACCAGGGCCGGCAGGTCGCGCCCGAAGCAGTGGCGGCTGGCGTGCAGGAAAGCCGCGACCAGCGGGTGATCGGCAGCGACGGCGTAGGGAGGCCAGTGGTCGATCGGCTCGATCCGGGTCGGCGCGGGTGCCGGCAGCCGGGCATCGATGCCGGCGATGATCGCGTCCAGCCACGCCTGCGCGGCATCGTGGTCGAAGCCCGGCGTCAGCCTGATGTCGATGTTGCACACGACGCGATCGGGGATCTGGCTGAAGCCTTCCCCGCCCTCGATGCGCGTGACGGTGGCGCAGGGGCCGAAGGTGAACAGGTTTTCGCTGCCGCGCGGCGGCGGCTGGGCGTCGATCGCGCTGATCAGCGCTGCCGCCTTGCTGATGGCGTTCATGCCGCGGTCCGCGACGGCGCCCGAGTGGCCGGCCTGGCCGGCGACGTGGACCTTCACGCGCAGGAAGCCGCGCGAGCCGATGACCAGGGCGTCGTCGCCAGGATAGCCCAGCGCCGCGCCGAGCGGCCGCGGCACTGCCTGCGCCAGGAAGGCCTTCACGCCGCCGAACGCGCCGGTGTGCTCGTCGGCATCGAACAGGACATAGACCGTGCCGCGGCTCAGCGCCGCGCTTGTCGTCAGGAAGCGCGCGACATGGGCCAGGATCGACACGCCCATCTTCGAGTCGGCCGCGCCGCGCCCCCATAGCTTGCCGTCCGCCACCAGCCCCGCTGACGGGCTTGTCCGCCAGCGGCTCTCGTCGCCGAACGGTGCTGTGTCGAGGCAGGCATTCAGGCAGATCGCGGGACCGGGCGCGCGGCCGTCGAGCCGCACGAGCAGGGCGACAGGACGTCCCTGCGCATCGCGCAGCCGCGCCGGAGCCAGCCCCTGCTGTTCCAGCCAGCCCGAAGCGGCGTCCAGAATCGGCTCGACCGCATCGATGCCGGCGCGCGACGGGATCGATACCAGCCGCGATGCGAGATCGATGATGCTGTCGAACGGGACCGCGGCGACGGCGGCCGGCTCAGCCGGCATCGCCCCACCGCTTCACCACGCCCGCGTCGATGTCGAACAGGTCGAGCACGCGGCCCACCGTGTGGTCGACGATATCCGCGATCGATTGCGGCCGGTTGTAGAAGGCCGGCATCGGCGGGGCGACAATGGCGCCGAGCTCGGCCACGGTGGCGAGGTTGCGCAGATGCACGGCATGCAGCGGTGTCTCGCGCGGCAGCAGCACCAGCTTGCGGCGCTCCTTCAGCACCACATCGGCAGCACGGGTGAGCAGCGACGTCGAGATGCCGGTGGCGATCTCGCCCAGGCTGCGCATGGAGCAGGGTGCGATCACCATCCCCATCGTCCGGAACGAGCCGCTGGAGATCGCGGCCGCGAGGTCGGTCGGCTGGTGTGCGTGGTCGGCCAGCGCCTTGATGTCCTTGATCTTCCAGTCGGTCTCGTGGGCCAGCGTCACCTCGGCCGTCTTGGTCATGACCAGATGCGTCTCGACGGGAAACGGTTGCAGAACCTGCAGCAGGCGCACGCCGTAGATCACGCCGGAAGCGCCCGAAATGCCGATGATGAGCCGCGCAGGATAGGTCATGATTGCTGTACTTTCAGGATGCCATTTTAGCCGCAGTCCGGCCAACTTGTCCCCAATCTGGCAAGACCCCATATCGACACTACGTGGGCCTGTGTATAGTCCACAGGTCAGGGTCAGCACCGGAGGGAAGCCAATGAGCCTCATGGATCGGATCGAGACCCTCAAGTCGCGGCACGCCGCGCTCGAAGAAGCCATCCACGAAGAAGCCACTCGACCCCATCCCGACGACGAAGTGCTGCAGGAACTCAAAAAGCGCAAGCTGCAGCTCAAGGACGAAATCGCGGAGCTCACGCGACACTGAAGCACTCCTGAAGCACCGAAGCGCCGGTCAGCAGAAGGCTATCGGCGTTTCCACCAGTCACATACCGCAGGCGTGGTCCGACATGCTACGCGTTGGGCCGCGACACTGCGGTTATTTGTTTTGGAGATCCACTCTTCTGCCGCCCTGACAATGGCGATGAGCTGTGGCCTCACTGCCGATGCAGGCGCACGGTGAAGTGCGTGGGGCGATCGCGGGTGACACCCTGGTCGGGCAGGTGCATGTTGGTTTCGCCACTGCATGCCGCGACATTGCCGGCGCCGGGCCGGCACACCAGCCGGTCCTGTGTCCAGCGCGTGCCGTCCGAGCAGGTCGTATCGGCATCGGTGATGCGCAGCGTCCCGCCTTCATAGCGCGCCTTTGCCGGCGCCTGGCATGTGACGCCGCTTTGCCAACGGAAGGTCAGGCGGCCGTTGCCGTTCTCGTCGAAGCAGTACGTGTGCGCGCCGGGTGGGTGACGCGGCGTGTAGCGGAACTGGTCGCCGCGCCAGCAGCCCTTGAGGAACGAGTAGTCATTGGTCGGGGTTTCGGGCAGGCGCAGCACGTCGCCCGGCTTGGCGGCAGCCTGCGGCCGGTCCGGCGTGGGTGCCGGCTGGGGCGGCGCCTCGGGAGGCCGGCACGCGGCGGCACGTTTCTCGAGCTCGTCGCGCAGCGCGACGAGCGTGGCGCGCTGCCGATCTTCATCCCGCCGCGCGATGTCGATGTCGCCCTGCAGGCCGATGGTCGGATCGGGTGGCGCCGGCTCGGGCGGCGGCGGCGATAGCGGCGGCAGCTCGGTGACGCGCATGTCGGGTGGCACCGGCATGCACTGGCGCAGCAGCCACGAGGCCAGCAGCAGCACGGCAATCGCGAGCAGGCCGGCGATCAGCCAGAACAGCCACGGAAAGCGTGCACGCGGCAGTGCTGCGGCCCCGGTTGGCGCCAGGGTCAGGGGCAGGACCGGTGGCGCTGCAGGCAGGACCGGCGTCGGCGCCGGCGTGCGCGGATCGGCGAGGAAGGCCGGCGGCAGCACGGCACCGGCGGCTTGCGTGTCATAGCCCCAGCAGACAATGACCGGCTGGTCGCCGACCAGGAAAAGATAGTCGTCGGACGGCCGTTTGGCCGCCAGCCGCAGCGCCCGGCCCGCCAGCTGCCCGTCCTGCGAAGCGGCGGCCTCGAGGCTCCGGCCGAGCCGGTCGATGTCGGCCAGCATCGCGTCGATGTCGCGGCGAACGCTCTCATGCTCCATGTCCGGCAGCTCGGCGATCGGCCGTACCGGCCCGGTGCAGGCGCTGTACCAGTCGATGCGGCCACCCAGGTCGTGCGGCTCGGGCTCGGCCAGCAGGTGGAAGTGCCGATCGCCCAGGCGGCGGCGGATGACGGCCCGGATCTGTCCCTCGGCATGATGCAGCGGCTCGCCGCGAACCCCCAGCGGGCGTACGCCGGTCAGCGTCGTTCGGACGAGAGTGGTTCCGGCCATCGCGCGCAGTTCAGTCAGATCAGTACGGCAACATGAGCTGTGGCGGACGTGGCCTCAAGAGTCTTGTCTTTCGTGTGAGTCAATTGACCCGGTGCAGGTTGACCGACCAGCGGTTCATCTGCGACTGGCCACTGCAGCGGGCGACGCTGTCGGGTTGCGAGCGGCAGTCGAGATAGTCGGCGAACCAGCGGCTGCCGTCGCTGCAGCGTGTATCGGAATCGACGATGCGCAGCGTGCTGCCCGAGAAGCGGGCCGTCGCCGGGGCGCGGCAGGTCTCGCCGGTGGCACGCCGGAAGGTCAACGTGCCGCGGCCATCGGCATCGAAGCAGTAGGTGCTGGTGCCGCCGACATGCGACGGCGAATGCTTGAAGAAGTCCGTGCGCCAGCAGCCTTTGAGGAAGGAGTAGTCGCTGGACGGCGTCGCCGGCATGCGCATGCGTCCGTCGGACGGCGGTTCGGGCTTCTTCTCGGCGACCTTGGGCTCGGGCTTGGGCGCCGGCTTGGGCTCGGGCTTCTTCTCGACCACGGGCGGCTTGGGTGGCTCCGGCGGCGGCTTGGGCGGCTCGGGCGCCTTGCACTGGAGGTAGCGCTTGTTGAGCTCGTCGCGCAGGGCAGCGAGCGTGACCTTCAGGCGGCCTTCCTCGTCGCGGGCGGTGTCGAGGTCGCCCTTGAGGCCGACGGTGGGGTCGGGCGGCGCCGGCTCGGGTGGCGGCGGCGGCGGTGGCGGCAGCTCGGTGAGGCGCATGTCGGGCGGCACCGGCATGCACTGGCGCAGCAGCCAGGAGGCGAGCAGCAGGATGAGGATGGCGAGCAGGCCGGCGAGCAGCCAGAAGAGCCAGGGAAAGCGCTCGCGCACCAGGGCGGCGGTGCCGGCCGGGCCGGCGGCCAGCGGCGGCGGTGGTGCGGCCGGCATCGGCGGCGGCGGTGCGGCGGCGGTGCCGGGCAGGAAGGCCGGCGGCAGGACGGCGCCGGCGGCCTCGGTGTCGTAGCCCCAGCAGACGACGACGGGCTGGTCGCCGACCAGGAAGAGGTAGTCGTCGGAAGGACGCTTGGCGGCGAGCTGCAGGGAGCGTCCGGCGAGGCGGCCATCCTCGGTGGGACTGGCGGCGAGCGTCTGTCCGAGGCGCTCGATGTCGGCGAGCAGGACGTCGATGTCGGCGCGCGCGGCATCACGCTCGGCGTCGGGCAGGGCGGTGAGGGGGCGCACGGGCCCCTGCAGCTCGCTGTACCAGTCGATGCGGCCGCCGAGGTCGTGGGGCTGGGGCTCGGCCAGGAGATGGAAGTGGCGGTCATCGAGGCGGCGGCGCACGACGGCGCGCAGCTGGGCCTGGGCATGGTGCAGCGGCTCGCCGCGCACCCCCAGCGGCCTCACCCCCGTCAGCGTCGTGCGGACCAATGTCGTGCCGGCCATTCCCGAACCTGCGTCATCGCCAGAAGATGCCTTGCGGTGCTCAAAATGACAGTGGGCTCACAAAATGGCAGCAGGAAGTCATGCTCCCTCGCGTCGGAACTCGTGCTCGGCGCCGAGATTGTCGCGGCACAGCGCCACCGAGTCGCTGACTCGCCGGCAGGTCAGGTAGTTGGGCCGGTCGGTCCAGAAGAACTGCGACGGCTGGCATGTGACCCGCGGCTGCGTCGTGCGCAGCGTGCCGTCGCCCTGGAATGCCGCCGTGACCGGCGCCTGGCAGCGGATGGTGGGCTGGCCAGGAAACTCGCTCGACTTCTCGCGCGTGCCCTCGCCGTTCGCGCCAAAGCAGATCCGGCCGGCACGGTCATAGCCCTGCACGACCTGTCCGTTGGGCAGGCGCAGGTTGGTCTGGGCATCGCGGCCCAGCCGCCAGCACCCCTTGAGCAGGGCCAGGTCGCCTTTCTTCCAGCGGTCCTCGGGAATGTCAGGCGGCTTGGCCGGTGGCGGTGGTGGTGGCGGCGGCTTGCGCTCGACCACAGGGGGTGGCTTGGGTGGCTCCGGCGGCTTGGGCGGCGGTTCCGGCGGCCGGCAAAGCTGGTAGCGCTTGTTGAGCTCGTCGCGCAGCGCGGCCAGCGTGGCGCGCAGCTTCCCTTCGTCCTCGCGCGCGCCGTCGAGGTCGCGCTGCAGGGCGATGGTCGGGTCGGGCGGCGGTGGCGGCGCGGGTGGCGGTGGTTCCGGCGGCAGCTCGGTCACGCGCAGGTCCGGCGGCACCGGCATCCAGTGGCGCAGCAGCCATGACGCGGCCAGCAGGATCAGGATGGCGAGCAGGCCAGCCAGCAGCCAGAGCAGCCAAGGGAAGCGCGCCTGGGTTGCGACCGCAGCGGCGGCCGGCGCCATCGCAGCCGGAATCGCCGGTAGCGCTGGCGCCGCCGGCACGGCGGCCGTTGCGCTTGTCGATGTCAGGAAGGCGCCGGGGAGCATGGCGCCGGCGGCTTCCGTGTCATAGCCCCAGCAGACGACGACGGGCTGGTCGCCGACCAGGAAAAGATAGTCGTCGGAAGGGCGTTTGGCGGCCAGCCGCAGCGACCTGCCGGCGAGGCGGCCGTCCTCGGTCGGGCCGGCTTCGAGCGTCTGCCCCAGCCGGTCGATGTCGGCCAGCAGGGCATCGATATCGGCACGGGCCGGGCCCAGCTCGGTGTCGGGGAGCGCCGGCACTGGCCGGACCGGCCCGGACAGCTCGCTGTACCAGTCGATGCGCCCGCCGAGGTCATGCGGCTGCGGTTCGGCCAGCAGATGGTAGTGACGGTCGCCGAGCCGGCGGCGGATCACGCCCCGGATCTGGGCCTGCGCCTGGTGCAGCGGCTCGCCGCGCACGCCCAGCGGCCGCACGCCCACCATCGTCGTCCGTACCAGCGTCGATCCCGACATGCTCCCCTGCGCGGCCCGTCGCGGCAACCAGCATGCGGGCGCCCCGCGCCGGGTTCAAGGACGGCTACATCGGGCAGTTCAAGCGGTAGCCCCACTCGGTGCCGCTGTGCGGACCCACCACCTCGACCGTGACGGAGTAGTCTCCTGCCTCCGGTTGATAAGGAAATGACAGTGTCCCGAAGTAGCTGACGGGCCGGTTGGTGGTCGCGACCAGGCGGCCCCGGTAGTAGACGTTCATCTGGTCCGGGATCATCTTCATGTTGTAGCGGATCACGACCGTGCCGGGCTTGTCGCCGACATAGTGGCGGTTGCGGGTCACGCCGGCGCCGCCGCTGGCCGCGTCCGAGTTGCAGGGCAGCATGCCGGGCGGCGGTTGTGTCACCGGCGGTGCCCGTGGCGGCGGTGGAGGTGGCGGCGCCTTCTCGGCGACCTGTGGCTTGGGAGCAGGCTTTGGCGCCGGCTTGGGGGGCTCCGGCTTCTTTTCCGCCACGGGCGGCTTCGGCGGCTCGGGCGGCGGCGGCGGCGGCGGTTCAGGCGCCTTGCACAAGGCCCGCCGCTGCTGGAACTCGTCGCGCAGCGATGCCAGCGACACCTTGAGCTTGCCTTCGCGATCGCGCTCGCCATCGATTGCCGCTTTCAGGTCGACGGTCGGGTCCGGCGGCGCTGGCGGCGGCGGCGGCGGCGGCGGCGGCTCGGGCGGCAGCTCCGTCACCTGCATGTCGGGTGGCATGGGCAGCCACAGCCGCAGCCCATAGGCGGTGCTGAGGATCACCAGGATGCCGAGCAGCCCGACCAGCAGCGCCGCCAGCCAGGGAAAGCGGCGGCGCGTTGCCGCGACCGTGGCTACGGCCGGGATGGAAGCTGGCGCGGGCGCGGCGGCTGGCGCGGGTGTGGCGGCGGCGGTGGCGCTGGGCAGGAAAGACGGCGGCAGGATCGCGCCCACCGTCTCGCCATCATAGCCCCAGCAGATCAGGACCGGCTGGTCACCGACCCGGAACAGGTAGGCATCGTCGTCGGGACGCTTGGCCGCCAGGTGCAGGGCCCGTCCGGCCAGACGGGCATCCTCGCTGGTCGAGCGCTCGAGCTGCGTGCCCAGGCCGTCGATCTCCGCCAGCATGCCGTCGATCTCGGCCCGCAGCGCGTCGCGCTCGCCTTCCGGCAGGTCGGTGGCCGCGCGCACGGGTTCGCCGTCGGCATACCAGTCGATGCGGCCGGTGGCGGGATAGGCCTGCGGCTCGGCCAGCAGCTGGTGGTGGCGGTTGCCCAGGCGTCGGCGCACGACGTCGCGGATCTGGGCGTGGGTGTTGTGCAGCGGCTCGCCCCGCACGCCCAGCGGTCGCGCACCGAACTCGGTGGTGCGGACGAGCGTGGCGTTGCTGGGCATTCTTCCTCCGGATCCTGCGATGCAGTCAGGCTGCAGGTGCGCGGTGGCGGCAGAAGGGCGGAACCGTGGCGCAAACGCGTCGGGCCGGCGCCATGTTCGTCAATTTCCCGTGCGATGCAGATTGACCGTCCAGCGCTCGGTGCGGTTCTCGCCGCGGCAATAGGCGACGCCATCCGAGCCGGCCGTGCAGTCGAGCCGATCCTGGGCCCAGGTACCGCGCGGCGAGCACGTCGTGTCGGCGTCGACGACGCGCAGCGTGCTGCCCGAGAAGCGGGCTGTCGCCGGCGCGCGGCAGGTCGTGCCGTCATGGAAGCGGAACTCCATCGAGCCGCGGCCGCTGCCGTCGAAGCAATAGGTGGCGTAGCCGGGCGGAATGCGTGGCCCGTGCTTGAAGGTGTCCGTGCGCCAGCAGCCCTTGAGGAAGGAATAGTCGTTGGACGGCGCCGTCGGCATGCGCATGCGGTCGTCGGATGGCTTGGGTGGCGGCTCGGGTTTGCGCTCGGCGACCTTGGGCTCGGGTTTGGGCGCCGGCTTGGGCTCGGGCTTCTTCTCGACCACCGGCGGCTTGGGTGGCTCCGGCGGCGGCTTGGGCGGCTCGGGCGCCTTGCACTGGAGGTAGCGCTTGTTGAGCTCGTCACGCAGGGCAGCGAGCGTGACCTTCAGGCGGCCTTCCTCGTCGCGGGCGGTGTCGAGGTCGCCCTTGAGGCCGACGGTGGGGTCGGGCGGCGCCGGCTCGGGCGGCGCCGGCTCGGGTGGCGGCGGTGGCGGCAGCTCGGTGAGGCGCATGTCGGGCGGCACCGGCATGCACTGGCGCAGCAGCCAGGAGGCGAGCAGCAGGATGAGGATGGCGAGCAGGCCGGCGAGCAGCCAGAAGAGCCAGGGAAAGCGCTCGCGCACCAGGGCGGCGGTGCCGGCCGGGCCGGCGGCCAGCGGCGGCGGTGGTGCGGCCGGCATCGACGGCGGCGGTGCGGCGGCGGTGCCGGGCAGGAAGGCCGGCGGCAGGACGGCGCCGGCGGCCTCGGTGTCGTAGCCCCAGCAGACGACGACGGGCTGGTCGCCGACCAGGAAGAGGTAGTCGTCGGACGGACGCTTGGCGGCGAGCTGCAGGGAGCGTCCGGCGAGGCGGCCATCCTCGGTGGGGCTGGCGGCGAGCGTCTGTCCGAGGCGCTCGATGTCGGCGAGCAGAACGTCGATGTTGGCGCGCGCGGCATCGCGCTCGGCGTCGGGCAGGGCGGTGAGGGGGCGCACGGGCCCCTGCAGCTCGCTGTACCAGTCGATGCGGCCGCCGAGGTCGTGGGGCTGGGGCTCGGCCAGGAGATGGAAGTGGCGGTCATCGAGGCGGCGGCGCACGACGGCGCGCAGCTGGGCCTGGGCATGGTGCAGCGGCTCGCCGCGCACCCCCAGCGGCCTCACCCCCGTCAGCGTCGTGCGGACCAATGTCGTGCCGGGCACGGCGCGCTTCCTCCATCGCAGGGCGCTCGTTCAGTCTACGCCTCGACGCGACGGCCCATCCCCGCTGCCGGCAATTGTACGCGATGAATTATGGCGCCGGTCGGGCGGCGCGGCCCGGCCAAACCGTGTCAGAGCTTCTTCGCCCAGTCGCGCAGAACGAACTTCTGCACCTTGCCGGTCGACGTCTTGGGCAGCTCGCGGAAAACCACCGAGCGCGGGATCTTGAAGCTGGCCATGTTGGCGCGGCAGTAGGCGATGATCTCGTCTTGCGTGGCGCTGGCGCCGGGCTTCAGCACGACGAAGGCGCAGGGCGTCTCGCCCCATTTCGCATCCGGCCGCGCCACCACGGCCGCTTCCAGCACGGCCGGGTGCTTGTAGAGAATGCCCTCGACCTCGATGGTCGAGATGTTCTCGCCGCCGGAGATGATGATGTCCTTGGAGCGGTCGCGCAGCTCGATGTAGCCGTCGGGGTGGATCACGCCGAGATCGCCGGAATGGAACCAGCCGCCGGCGAACGCCGCCTGCGTCGCGCTCGGGTTCTTCAGGTAGCCCTTCATCACCAGGTTGCCGCGGAAGAAGACCTCGCCCATCGTGGTGCCGTCGCGCGGCACCGGCTCCATTGTTTCCGGGTCCATCACGGTGACCGCGTCCTCGGCGGCATAGCGCACGCCCTGACGCGCCTTGAGCGCGGCCTGCTCGGCGCTGGGCAGATGATCCCACGCCTCATCCCAGGCGCAGATCGTGGCCGGCCCGTAAACCTCGGTCAGGCCGTAGACATGGGTGATGTGGAAGCCCTGGCGCTCGACCGCCTCCAGCACGGCCGCCGGCGGCGGCGCGGCGGCGGTCATGAACTCCACCGTGCGCGTGAGCGGCCGGCGCTCCTCGTCGGCGGCGTTGATGATGAAGCCCAGGATGACCGGGGCGCCGCACATATGCGTGACGTCGTTATCGGCGATGGCGTCGTAGATGGTGCGCGCGCTGATGCGGCGCAGGCACACGCTGGTGCCGGCCACCAGCGCCAGCGTCCACGGGAAGCACCAGCCGTTGCAGTGGAACATCGGCAGCGTCCACAGATAGCACGGGTGCATGCCCATGGCCCACTGCGTGGCGTTGCCGTAGGCCGACAGCGTCGCGCCGCGGTGGCTGTAGACGACGCCCTTGGGATCGCCTGTCGTGCCCGACGTGTAGTTCAACGAGACGGCGTCCCACTCGTGCGCCGGATATTGCCAGCTGAACTCGGGGTCGCCTTCGGCGAGGAAGTCCTCGTAGGTGATGCTGCCGATCGGCGCCCGGTCGTCGCACTGGTCGTCATCGATGTCGATGACGATGGGCTTGGCCTTGACCAGCGTCAGCGCCTCGTTCATCGCCCGGTGGTACTCGCGATCGACGATCACCAGCTTGGCCTCGCTGTGGTCGAGGATGAACGCGAGCATGGCGGCGTCGAGGCGGGTGTTGAGCGAGTTCAGCACGGCGCCGACCATCGGCACGCCGAAATGCGCTTCGTACATCTCCGGCACGTTGGGCGCCATGATGGCCACGGTATCGCCCACGCCGATGTCGTTCTTCTCCAGCGCCGATGCCAGCTGCCGGCATCGCCTGTAGGTCTCGCTCCAGGTGTAGCGGCGCGGGCCGTGGACGACCGAGAGCTTGCCGGGATAGACGCTGGCCGAGCGCTCCAGGAATTGCAGCGGCGTGAGCGGCGCGAAATTGGCGGGATTGCGATCGAGATCGCGCGCGTAGATGTTGCGCGCCATCGTCGGCGGATGCTTGCCCACGGCCGGCCGCGGCGCCGGCAGGCGGCCGACGGAGGGGCGTGCCTTCACCGGCCGGCGCGGCGCCGTCGGCCGCGACGCCGGCACGGCCGGCTTGCGCAGCGCCGCCGGCGCCTTGGCCGCCACCTTCTTCTTGGCCGCCGGCTTGGCCGCCTTGCCGGCCGGTGTCTTGCCCGGCGGCTTGCGTGTCGTGCTCGAGCCCTTCTTCGACGCCTTGCCGCGTCCACCCTTGCTGCTTGCCTTGCCCCTGGCCATCCGCTGCGATCCCCACGCGACCTCGACTGGCGTGCAATCTCGCACAAAGCCGCCACGTCGGCCAGCCGCCGACGTGCCGCGCTGCTGCGCAGCCTTCGTACCCTGGTGAGCACCGTGGTCAACGAGGAGCGGGTGCGCCAGGACGTCTCCTATTGGGCAGAAAGGAGGCTGCCGCCGGGACCATCGCACCCCTCGTCGAGGCCGCCTGCCGGCGCGGCATGAAGTCCGCCGGGATGATCGCGTTCCTTGAGAACGCCAATCGCGAGCTCGCCACGCGCCCGCGGTGAGTCCATGGGAGTCATTGCAGATGCCGGCGAGGGCCGCTAAGCGTGAGGCAGGAATGCCAAAGGGAAACGCCGTCATGACCGTGGGTGATATCTACCGCGCGCAGCATGCCCGCTCGCTCGCCGACCGCGAGGGCTTCTGGCTGGAGCAGGCCGATGCCATCGACTGGTATCGCCGCCCCGACCGGGCGCTCGACGACAGCCGCGCGCCGTTCTACCGCTGGTTCCCGGGCGGCGAGCTCAACACCTGCCACAACGCGCTCGATCGCCACGTCGATGCCGGCCACGGCGACCGGCTGGCGCTGATCTACGACTCGCCGGTCACCGGCACGCAGCGCCGCTACACCTACCGCGAGTTCCGCGACGCCACGGCCGAGCTGGCCGGCGCCATCGCGGCGCTGGGCGTCGACAAGGGCGACCGCGTCATCATCTACATGCCGATGATCCCGGAAGCGGCGATGGCGATGCTGGCCTGCGCCCGGCTGGGCGCGATCCACTCGGTCGTGTTCGGCGGCTTCGCGGCCAAGGAGCTGGTCTCGCGCATCGACGACTGCGCCCCCAAGCTGGTGCTGGCGGCCTCCTGCGGCGTCGAGCCGGCCCGCATCGTCGAGTACAAGCCGCTGCTGGACCAGGCGATCGACATGGCCAGGCACAAGCCGGCCCATTGCCTGGTGCTGCAGCGTCCGCAATGCAAGGCGACGATGGTCGACGGCCGCGACCTCGACTGGGCCACCTTCGTGGCCGGCAAGCCGCCCGCCGCCTGCGTGCCGGTGGCGGCCACCGATCCGCTCTACATCCTCTACACGTCGGGCACGACGGGGCAGCCCAAGGGAGTGGTGCGCGACAATGGCGGCTACTGCGTGGCGCTGCACTGGTCGATGAAGAACCTGTACGGCGTGGCGCCGGGCGAGGTCTGGTGGACCGCCTCCGATGTCGGCTGGGTCGTGGGCCACAGCTACATCGTCTATGGCCCGCTGATCTACGGCGCCACCAGCATCCTCTACGAGGGCAAGCCGGTCGGCACGCCCGATGCCGGTGCGTTCTGGCGCGTGATCGCCGAGCACAAGGCGGTGGCGCTGTTCACCGCGCCGACCGCTTTCCGCGCCATCAAGCGCGAGGATCCCGACGGCAAGCTGCTGAAGAAGCACGACCTGTCGCGCTTCCGCACCCTGTTCCTGGCCGGCGAGCGCGGCGATCCGCCCACCATCGAGTGGGCGCAGCGCCTGCTGAAGGTGCCGGTGGTCGACCACTGGTGGCAGACCGAGACCGGCTGGGTGATCTGCGGCAACTTCGTGGGCCTGGAGCTGATGCCGGTGAAGCCGGGCTCGACATCGGTGCCGGCGCCGGGCTGGGACCTGCAGGTGCTGGACGCCGAGGGCCATGCGGTGAAGCCGGGCGAGATCGGCGCCATCGTCGGCAAGCTGCCGATGCCGCCCGGCACGTTCCCGACTCTGTGGAACGCCGACGACCGCTATCGCCAAGCCTATCTCGCGGAGTATCCGGGCTACTACAAGACGGGCGATGCCGGCTTCATCGATGCCGACGGCTATGTCTCGGTCATGACCCGGGTCGACGATGTGATCAATGTCGCCGGCCACCGGCTCTCGACCGGGCAGATGGAGGAGGTGCTGGCCTCGCACGACGCCGTGGCGGAGTGCGCCGTGATCGGTGTCGCCGACGAGCTGAAAGGTCAGGTGCCGCTGGGCTTCCTGGTGTTGAAGGCCGGCGTCGAGCAGCCTGACTCCGAGATCGTGGCCGAGGTGGTGCGCATGGTGCGCGACCGCATCGGGCCGGTGGCGTTCTTCAAGACGGCGGTGGTGGTGGCGCGGCTGCCCAAGACCCGCTCGGGCAAGATCCTGCGCGGCACCATGCAGCGCATCGCCGATTCCCAGGACTACAAGGCGCCGGCCACGATCGACGATCCGGCCGTCCTCAACGAGATCAGCGTGGCGCTGAAGCCGGCAGGCTACGCCCGGAAGTGACGCTTACCGGCGGCGGAACTGGCCGCGCTGCGGCGGGCGCCCCATCGGCGCGCTGCGCTCGTCCTTGTGGCGGAAGATCAGCCGCCCCTTGTCGAGGTCGTAGGGCGACATCTCGACCGTGACCCGGTCGCCCGCGAGTGTCCGGATGCGGTTCTTCTTCATCTTGCCGGCGGTATACGCAATGATCATGCGACCGTTGTCGAGCTGGACGCGATAACGCGCGTCCGGCAGGATTTCGGTCACAAGACCTTCAAACGGAACCATTTCTTCTTTGGCCATGGGCGAACCTTAGCTTGGGGCGTCGCATGAGGGTGAAATTCCGTCGCTGCGACGAATGACGGCGGCGGGGAACGACGGCAGATGCCGACGCGCCCGACAATTACGAAAAACTCATGACCCGGCGAGCAAAACGAGCGCGTTCCTAGCCCTTCCGGAGCGCGAGTCGGGCTATGCTCTAGCGGTTTTGCGCACCGGAGTACAGAGCATGGCTCGCCTTGAGGATCTGCCGCCGGCCACCCGCCAGCGCCTCGTCGACCTTGATTGTCCGACCTACGACACGCGTCCGTTCGTGACCGGCGAGCCCCTGGCCCGTCGCCGGGTGGCGATCGTCACGTCGGCGGCGCTCATGCAGCGGGGCGAGCGTCCCCTGATGGCGGGGGAGAACACGTTCCGCGAGCTGCCGGCCGGGCTGCCCGCCGCCGGGATGGTGATGAGCCACATTTCGGTGAACTACGACCGCACCGGCTTCCAGCGCGACCCCGACGTCGTCTTTCCGCTCGAGCGGCTGCGTGAGCTGGCGGCGGACGGAACCATCGGGTCCGTCGCCGACACGCATTACAGCGTGATGGGCGCCAACGATCCCAAGGCCTGGGACGAGCTGGCCGACCGCATGGTGGCGCGGCTGCGCCAGGACCGGGTCGATGCCGTGGTGCTCAGTCCGGTTTGACCGTTCTGCACGCGCGCCGTGAGCGCGCTGGGCCACCTGATCGAGCAGCGCGGCATCGCCACGACGGTGATCGGGCTGGTGCGGGTGCACATGGAAAAGATCCGCGGGCCGCGTGGCCTGTGGGTGCCGTTCGAGCTCGGCCGTCCGCTGGGCGAACCTGAGGACCCGGCATTCCAGCGCCGCGTCCTGGTGGCGGCGCTGCGCCTGCTGGAGCGCGGCGATGGTCCGGCGATCCTGGAGGACTATCCCGAGGCGGCGCCGGGCCGGCAGGACGCTGCCGGCTGGACTCCGGCCGTGACGCTGCCCGGCGTCCCGGCGCCGGGTGCGGCGTCGGCGGTGGACTGGACCCATGCTCTGAAAGCAGAACTCGCGCAGGTGCTGCCGGTCTGGGAAGCCGCTTATGCCGTGCGCGGCCGCACGACGGTCGGAGTCGGGCGCCTGCCGCTCGCGGCCTGGCCCAGCCTGGTCTGCGCCTTCCTGGGCGGTCCGCCGCCGGACCCGAGCCCGGTGCCGGATCTGCGGGCCATCCAGGCGGTGCGTTACGTGGTCGACGACCTGAAGGCGCTCTACACCGAAGCCGTCGTGAAGCCGGACGACCGGCCCTCCAGCCGGCAGGTGCTCGACTGGTTCTGGGACCGCACGGTGGCGGCGAGCCTGATCCGCGCCGTGCGCAAGGCCTGCCTGGCCAGCCCCGACAAGGTGGTGGCGGTCGTCGGCGGCAACCAGCTCGTGCCGTCGGCCCGGGTGTAGGCCGGCGGGTATCACAGCGCCCGGGCACCCATCGCGTGCCGCATCGGTCTCCGTGGCCGGTTCACCGCGGAGGCCTTGGTCTATCCCTTGAGCGTGGGCTGCTCGGCTTCGCTGGGGTCGAGCTCCGGCGTCAGGTCGGCCGGCGTCGCGGCCTCGGGGGCGCCCAGGGCTTCGGCGCGCTTCTTGGCCGACTCCTCGCGGGCGGCCTTGCGGCGTGCCTTGTCCAGCGAGGCGTTGAGGTCGCGCAGGCTGCACAGGCCCAGCGTGATCGGGTCGCGCGGCTTGATGTTGGGCGTGTTCCAATGGGTGCGGTCGCGCACCGCCTGGATCGTGCTCTTGGTCGAGCCCACCAGCTTGGCGATCTGCGTGTCCTGCAGCTCGGGGTGGTTCTTCAGCAGCCAGGCGATGGCGTCGGGCCGGTCCTGGCGCTTGGCGACCGGCGTGTAGCGGGGGCCGCCGGCACGCAGCGCCGGTTGCGGCCGGTCGTGGGTCAGCAGCCTGAGCTGGCCGTTGGGATCGGCTTCGCAGCGCGCGATCTCCTCCTTGGTCAGCTCGCCGTTGACGATCGGGTCGCGGCCGACCATGCCGGCTGCGACCTCGCCGTCGGCGATGGCCTGGATTTCCAGCAGATGCAGACCGCAGAACGTGGCGATCTGCTCAAAGCTCAGGGTCGTGTTCTCGACCAGCCAAACGGCGGTGGCCTTCGGCATCAGCGGCGGCGTGGCCATGGCTTTTCTCCTGCGGTCCGACCCGGAAGCCGCTTGCACCCGCTGTGCGGCTACCGTCCGAAATGAATGGGTTGTTGATCTTTATATAGGCGGCGCGCCGGCCTGGTCAAAGCCTATCGCGCCCTGAATCAGGTCAGCGTATTTTATAAGGTGTTGGAATCACTGATCTTTTAACGCGTCAGTCATTTTTTCGGCAATCATGACGGTGGTCAGGTGGGTGTTGGCGCGGCAGTCGGCGGGCATGACCGAGGCATCGATCACGCGCAGGCCCGTCAGGCCCCAGACGCGACATTTTGTATCAACCACACCACTGCCGTCGTCCGCGCCGGCCATCCGGCAGGTGCCGGCGGCGTGCTGCGCGTCGCTGGCCTCGGCCAGCAGCAGCGCATCCAGGCCTGGATCATCCAGGCCGGCCGCCTGCGCCGCGGCCGTGCCGGTGAGGCCCAGGGTGATCGTCTCGGCGATGCCCGAGACGGCCGGATGCGCCAGGATCCGGAACAGTCGCCGGGCGCCGTCACGCATGCGCAGGCGGTCGCGCCCGTCCGACAGCATGTTCTCCTCGACGAAGGGATCGACCCGCGGGTCGGCGGCGCGCAGCACGACCTCGCCGCGCGACATCGCCTCGAACACCGAGACCGACACGCTGCCCGGCGAGGGCTGCGCCGGATCGTCCTCGGCGAAGCCGCGATGGTTCATGGCCAGGAAGATCATGTCGTTGAAGCCGCCGCCGGTTAGGCCCGAGCTGTAGGTGACGCAGACATTGGTGTGCCGGGCATCGATTTGGGCGGGCCGGTGCCCGGGCTTCAGGCGCAGCTCGGCGCGCACCACGGGGTGGTCCATGAAATGCCGGCCGACCGCGGGCAGGTGATGGCGTGGCGCGATGCCGTGGGCCGCCAGCGCCGGCGCATCGCCGATGCCCGAGCGCATCAGCAGCGCCGGCGAATGCACGGCGCCGGCGGCCACGATGATCTCGCGGCCGCGGTAGGTGGTGCGGCGCTCGCCGTGCAGCACCTCGACGCCGATGGCGCGGGTACCGTCGAAGACGACGCGGTCGGCCAGCGCCTCGCCGACGATGGCGAGGTTGTTGCGGCCGCGCGCTGGCTCGAGATAGCCGTCATTGGTCGACACGCGCCGGCCGTTGCGACACGTGACGGGATAGTGGGCAACGCCGCTGCTGCCGGGCGCGTTGAGGTCGTTGCTCCAGGGATAGCCCAGCGCCAGGGCGGCGCTGGCGACGGCGCGGTCGACCGCGCCCCACTGCGAGCGCGGCGCGCGCCACACCGGCAACGGTCCGTCGGCGCCGTGATAGGGCGCGCCGCTGAAATTCTCGTCCGCCTCCAGGCGGCAGAAGTAGGGCAGCACGTCGGCGCCGGCCCATCCGGCGCAGCCCAGCGCCGCCCAGTGATCGAACGCGGCCAGCACGCCGCGAATGGCGATCAGGGCGTAGACCGAGGACGAGCCGCCCATGCCGCGGCCGCGCCAGTAGAGCCGCGGCTGCTGCGCCGTCGTGCGGCGCGCCATCAGGTCCGGCCATTGGTAGATCGCCTGCAGGCGCGGCGGCAGGATGATGCGCAGCGGGTTGATGCTCGCCATTTCCGGCGGCGTCTGGGCCGAGCGGAAATCGCGGCCGGCCTCCAGCAGCAGCACGCGCCGCCTGCCGTCCTCGCTCAGCCGCGCCGCCAGCACCGCGCCCGCCGAGCCGGCGCCGACGATGACGACATCGAAAATCGAATCGGCCTCGATCATTGAGTCTCCCGATCGGCTTGCCTGATCGCCGCCCACACGCGCTGCGGCGTGGCCGGCGACTCGATATGGCGCACGCCATAGGGCCGCAGCGCGTCGGCCAGCGCGTTGGCCACGGCGGCGGGTGCGCCGTTGGTCGGCAGCTCGCCGACGCCCTTGATGCCGAGCGCATTGTTGGTCGAGGGCGTGTTGAACGTGGCCACGCGCAGCGCCGGCAGGTCGTCGGCGCGCGGCATGCCGTAGTCCATCCACGAGCCGGCCAGCAGCTGGCCGCTGTCGCGGTCGTAGACGGCGTCCTCCAGCAGCGCCTGGCCGATGCCGGGGGCGATGCCGCCATGGATCTGGCCGGCCAGCAGCAGCGGATTGATGATCGTGCCGACATCGGCCGTGGCGGCGAAGCGGTCGATGCGCACGGCGCCGGTCTCGGGATCGACGTCGACCTCGCACACCATCACGCCGGTCGACCAGCTCTCGATCTTGTCGACGAAGTCGCCGCTGGCGTCGAGCTGCCGGCCGTTGGCCTCGGCATGAGCTGCGACCTCGAACAGGCCGACGCGGCGGTCGGTGCCGACCACCTCGAATGTGCCGGCGCGGTAGGCGATGTCGGCCGGCGCCGCCTCGAGAAGCTCGGCCGCCAGCGCGCGCCCCTTGACGATCACATTGTCGGCGGCGCGCTTCAGCGTCGTGCCGCTGATGATGGTCGAGGACGAGCCGCCGGTGCCGCCGCCGCGCGCGATGGTGGCGGTATCGCCCTGCGCCAGGCGCACGCGGTCATAGGGCACGCCCAGGGCCGCGCCGACGATCTGGGCGAAGACGGTTTCGTGCC
This sequence comes from Vineibacter terrae, assembly GCF_008039615.1. Classification (GTDB taxonomy): domain Bacteria; phylum Pseudomonadota; class Alphaproteobacteria; order Reyranellales; family Reyranellaceae; genus Vineibacter; species Vineibacter terrae. Next base: position 62,946 of record NZ_VDUZ01000049.1, read on the forward strand.
CCTGGCCCTGCGACTGGGTGCCGGCGGTCGCGGCGATGCTGCCGTCGCCGCGCACCGTCACCGACGATGCCTCGTCGGCGACGCCGCCGCTGCCATGCAGGTGGCAGGCGATGCCCAGGCCGCGCCGGCGGCCGGACGCGGCGCTGGCCGCGCGCCGCGCCTCGAAGCCCGGCGCATCCGCCAGAAGCAGCGCCTCGTCGAGCAGCCGTGTGTAGTCGCCGCTTTCGTAGGTGTAGCCCAGCGGTGTCGTGTAGGGGAACGAGGCGATGAGGTTGCGCCGGCGGATCTCGGCCGCGCCGAGGCCGCTCTCCTGGCCGGCGATATCGATCAGGCGCTCCAGCAGCGCCAGCGTCTCGGGCTTGCCGGCGCCGCGGAAGGCGTCGACCGGCACCGTGTTGGAGAAGGCGCAGCGCATGTCGAGCCGCATCGCCGGAATGCGGTACAGGCCCGACAGCACCTTGGCCATGCCGGTCGTCGGGATGGTCGGCGCGAACATCGAGACATAGGCGCCGAAATTCGCGACGGCATTCACGCGCAGCGCCAGGAACCGGCCGTCGGCGTCCAGGGCCAGCGCCATGGTCGCGATCAGGTCACGCGCGTGGTTGTCGGTCAGGAAGCTCTCGGCGCGCTCGCAGGTCCAGCGCAGCGGGCGGGCCAGCCGGCGTGCCGCCCACGGCATCAGCGCCGTCTCGGGATAGACCGAAGTTACCCCTGACAGAGTCAGGTAAGTATTTGGCTTTGTTGAAAAAAGCGGCGATTTTGCGTCCAGTATGTAGGCATGTAAATGGTGTTTTTGAGTAGCAATTATGGATATATTGTGCTACG
>NZ_VDUZ01000050.1 GCF_008039615.1 Vineibacter terrae
CGCCGCTCGCCGCGATGCGCCACCGGCTGGCCACGCCCGACGGCAAGCGGCTCTATGCCCTGCGCAAGCAGACCCCTGAGCCGGTGTTCGGCATCATCAAATCGGTCATGGGATTCCGCCAATTCTCGTTGCGTGGCCTCGAAAAGGTCAAAGCCGAGTGGCGCCTCGTCACCATGGCCTGGAACATCAAGCGGATGTTCACCCTCGCACACGCCTGACGGGGAAAGTACCACCAAAAATCGCGACCCATGACCTCGGTGCTTTCAAAATCACTCAATCAACTACCCAATAACCTCAGTCCGACAGGCTGCTAGGCTGATCGCCGCTATGCCTCGGTCGCTCATAGCGACATGAAGCCGCCATCGGCATTCAGGACATGTCCGACGATGAACGGAGCCGCATCCGAGGCGAGCCAGGCCACGGCCTCGGCGACCTCCTCGGGGCGGCCCATGCGCCGCAATGGGAGACCCGCTGCAACCGCGCCCATGTCCATGATCCTGGAGGCCAGCATCATGTCGGTGACGACCCGGCCGGGCGCCACGGCATTGATGCGCACGCCCTTTTCCGCGTATTCCATCGCCGCTGAACGCGTCAGCGAGATCGTGGCGGCCTTGGATGCGGCGTAGAGGGCAAGGCCGGGATTGGGATTGCGCAGGCCGCTGACCGACGCGTTGACAATGATCGCGCCGCTGCCGCGCGCCGCCATGTGACGGATCTGGTGCTGCAGGCAAAGGTAGACCGACCGCACGTTCGTATCGAACACGGTATCGTAGAGGCCGGGATCCTGCTCGGCCACAGGCGCGCGTGGCTCCTGATAGCCGGCATTGTTGAAGGCGACGTCGAGCTTGCCGTGATCCGCGATGATGGTGCGATGCAGCGCCTCGATCTCGACCGGCCGCGTGACGTCGGCTGCGATGAAGCGGCCCGCGGCGCCGATGCCGGTGAGCGCCTTGACCGCCTGTTCGCCTTCGGCGCGGCGGCGGCCGGCGATCACGACCAGCGCGCCGCGGCGCCCGAAGGCAAGCGCGCTGGCGCGGCCGATGCCCGTCGCTCCGCCGGTCACGAGGACCACCTTGCCGGCAAAGTCACGCATCACGAACTCCGGCAGCGCCGGTCAGGCATGCGCGTTCGACGATGGCTCGTTGATCGAGGCCCGCCGGAAGGGATCCGTATACGGAGCCGCCATCGCCCCCAAGACGCGTCGCGCAGAAGGCGTCGGCGAGCGCATGCGGCGATTGGCGAATGAGCAGGCTGGCCTGCAGCGCGATCGCCATGCGCTCGACGAGGCGGCGTGCGCGCGCCTCGTGCTCCTGAGGAGCGCTCAGCTCGTCTTGGAGACGCTCGGTCATCCGGTCGAGATGCTTGTCGCCGCCCTTTGCCTTGCGTACTTCATCGATGAAGACAGGCACGCTGTGCGGCGAGCGCGCTGCGGCGCGCAGCACGTCGAGCGCGATGACGTTGCCGCTGCCCTCCCAGATGCCGTTCAGGGGCGCCTCGCGGTAGAGGCGGGCCATCGGTCCGTCCTCGACGAACCCGTTGCCGCCGTGACATTCCAGCGCTTCATGGACGACACCGACGGCGCGCTTGCAGTTCCAGAACTTGCCGACCGGCGTGCCGATCCGTGCCAGCAGTCCCGCGTCGCTGTCGCCGGCCTGCTCGTCGTCGACCGCTCTGGCCAGCCGAAACGCCAGCAGGGTGGCGGCTTCGACCTCCAGCGCCAGGTCGGCGATCACGTTCTGCATCAGTGGCTGGTCGATCAGCCGCTTCTGAAAGGCACGGCGGGACGTCACGTGATGGATTGCTTCCGACAATGCCCGGCGCATCAGTCCGGCTGACCCTATGGCGAAATCGAGCCGCGTCAGGTGCGTCATGGCCAGCGCCACCTTGATGCCCTGGCCTTCTTCGCCGACCAGCCAGCCAAGGGCGCCGCGATACTCGATCTCGCTCGAGGCGTTGGACCTGTTGCCGCACTTGTCCTTCAAGCGCTGGATCAGCAGGCGATTGCGGGTGCCGTCCGCCAGCCAGCCCGGCAGGAGGAAGCAGGAAAGTCCCCGGTCGGTGCGGGCCAGCGTGACGAAGAGATCGCTTTGCGGGGCCGAGAAGAACCATTTGTGGCCGTCGATGATGTAGGCTTCGCCCGGTCCGCGCCTGGGCCCGGCCGGCCGGGCCGTCGTCTGCGTCGCGCGCAGGTCGGAACCGGCTTGCTTCTCGGTCAATGTCATCCCGACGGTTCCGCCGGTCTTGCGCTGCATCGGAGCGGACGACGCATCATAGCGGCTCGAGACGATGAACGGCTCCCAGACGGCCGCGAGATCCGGCTGCAGCCGCAGAGCCGGGATCGCGGAGTACGTCATGCCCAGAGGGCAGCAGATGCCGCTTTCACCCTGGTTCCAGAGATAGGAGAGGATGCCGCGCGCCACGTGCGCGCCCGGCCTGCCGGCGGTCCATGCCAGCGAATGCGTGCCATGGCCGATCGCCAGCGACATCAGCTCATGCCATGCCGGGTGGAAGGCGATCTCGTCGATGCGATGGCCGAAGCGGTCGTGCGTGCGCAGCTCGGGGGCATGGCGATTCGCATCCCGCGCCAGCGCCGCGACATGGGCGCTCGCCACCGTCGTGCCGGCTTCGGCGAGCAGCGCGGCCGCCCACCCGATCGGCTCGCGCGCGGCGATCTCTGTCAGCAGGCGATCGCCCGTGAAGGCGTTGTGGCCTGTGAGCGGCGTCGCCTGGTTCATCACCTCGTGGGTCGCATAGCCGTCGGCCGGCAGGGACGGCAAGCGGGCGAATGGATCGGTGCCAGTGTCGGCCATCTGTTCGCTCATGCCTTGCCCTCTCCGCCAACGCTGGCGCGCAGGCAAAACGCGGTGATCTGGTCGATGAGGTGGCGATCGGCACGCGCGCCGGTTCCCTTGGAAGGCGCAAGTGGTCCGACCAGGGCTTCCATGAAAGCACCGACGATGCAGGCTGCCGCCACTGCAGGGTCCAGCCGGGGAAACGTGCCGCGCATGATTCCCTCGCGCAGGATGCGTTCGAGGCAGTGCGCGAGCCTCGCGCGATAGTCGAGGCGTACCATCTCGACCTCCGGGTCGACCGGCTCGGCGATGAGGGCGTAGGCGAGCCGACGGCCACGCAGGGCGCGGCTGGCGAACGTGCGGATAGCCGCTTCCAATTTCTCCAGCGGCGAGCCGTCGGCATCGGCCACCGCCTTCACGATTCCCACCTCGCGGGCGGAAACGGTGGCCACGATCTCCGCGCACAGCTCGGCCTTGGCGGCCCAGTGACGGTACACCGTGCCGGTGGCGACACCGGCCCTCTCGGCGACGCTGTCGACCTGGGCGGCCGACCAGCCGCCATCCGCCACAAGCTCCCGCGCTGCCTTCAGGATCCGCGCGCGCTTCTCGGCAAGCCGCTTCGCCGTGTTCTCGGTCTGACGGTAAGCCATGACGGTCGCAGCCCAAGCTATGAACCCAGGTTCATCTATAAGGTATGAACCAGGATTCATATCTTCATGTCAAGCCTCTTCCTGGACTCACACACTGTCATCCCGAGCGCAGCGAGGGATCTCCCGCGAATGGCGCACGGTGCGTCTTTCGCAGGAGATCCCTCGCTGCGCTCGGGATGACAGCCCTGCGCCCCCTGCCGACTTTGTCGCAGGCCGCGCGGCGCCCCATGCCTTGACCTCAACTGGACTTGAAATTCTAGAAGCCACGTCGGCTGGCGACACGGCGTCGCGTGAAGGAGGACCGACATGCAGGGTCAGATCAGAGGAACAATCACCCGAGCCGGCCCGGCGCGCCGACACGCCGCGCACCGTCACCGCCATCCTGGAGGCGCGCGCGTTCGGCATCCTGGCCCGGGTTCTGCTTACCTTCGTCTTCTGGACCAGCGGCCTCGCCAAGCTGCTCGAGTTCACGGCCAACGCCGCCATGATGGCGGAGCTCGACCTTCATCCCGGCTGGGCATTCAATGCCGCGACCCTCGTCGTGCAGATCGGGGCGTCCCTTCTGATCATCATCGGCCACTGGACCTGGCTGGCAGCCGGCGCGCTCGCCGTCTTCACCGTCCTCACCATCCCGATCGCGCATCCATTCTGGATCAAGGAGGGCGAGGCGGCATTCCGCGACATGACCGTCGCCCTGGAGCATGTCTCGGTGATCGGCGGCCTGCTGCTCGCCGCGATCCTGTCGCGACGCAGTCTGCGCTGAATATCGGCGGCGAAACGGTTGAAGCTGTGGCGTGGCCGCAAGTCTCTTGTTGCTTCTCAGAGATCGTCGAGGTGCCCTTGCAGATGCTTTTCAAGCCGGAAGAGCTTCTGATTCTTCAACAGGTCGAGGAAACCTTGAGCAGAAACACCCGACTTCGAGAGATTGCGTCGGGCATTCGCCAGCGATGCTACAACAAGCTGCGGTGCCTGGCCGTAAAGGCCAGTGAGGAAGGCATCCGGTGTCTGGCGCATCAGGCCGTGCCTTTTCAGCGTAGTGGCCGGGAAATCGCGCAGGTTCCAGGTCAGGATGAGGGACGCCTTCGCTTCGATCGCAGCAGCGAGGACATGCCGGTCACCGGGATCGGGCAGGCTCAGCTTGTCGATATGATGATGGAAGTTGGCAACCCGCGCACCTGGGAGCACCGTCTCCATCAACTGCCGGGCGATCTGGAGTCGCCCGGGCGGGATCGCCGGGGCATTGGCGAGGAGATTGCGCGTCCATTCGTCATGAATCTCGTCCGTCCATCGTGCTTCATAGAGGCCATCCACCGATGCCTGGACGAGGATGTTGCGCTGATGGAAGGGGTAGAGAGTGCAGGCGTCGCATATGGCAGCAACTCGCTCAGGCGCCATAGCGAACGCGCAAGTCCTCGGCGTCGTCGGCGAGCGCTTCCATCGCGCGACGTTGGGCGTCGAGCTTGGCCTTCAGTGCCAGGACATCTCTGAGCGACGTACGGCGGTGCTTGCCGACATAGCGGAACGGCAGGTCGCCGCGATCCATCCGCAGCACGACGAGGGGCCGTGAGATGCCGAGGATCCCAGATGCTTCCGCGGGGCTCAGTTCTTGATCCTCTGCCAGGACCGCCACGCGCTCGCCGCTGAGCAAGCGGGTGATGAGCGTCTCGACAATGCTGATCGCCGCCGGGGGGAGCGCAACGGTCTGGTCTTGCCCGTTGCGGCGGCGGACGCGCAGCTCGAAGCGGTCGCCCGCCGCCAGCCTGGGCAGCGACGACACCTTCTTGCGGTCCCGATCCGACAGACCGGCAAACTTCACGGCTTGGCTCGCCATGGCAGGGCTCCTCGCCGGTGAATATGGGTGTAATTTGCGATATCTGCAATAACTGAAAGACCTGTGGCCGTGCCACAGGATCACTGCGCTTGCGCCGCGGCCGCCATTCGTTGCGCCGGCTGGGCCTCGCGCTCGACCAGCTCCGCCAGGATGCGGCGGAACTGGGTCGGGCCGGCATCGAAGCTGGTGGGCAGCATGCGCCTTGTCGGGTCGCGGTCGATCACGACCTGCTGCGCCTCGATGATCGCCTTGTCCTCGTGGAAGGCGGCCTCGACGACGGCGAACATCCGGTCGAGCTGGCGCTGATCGATGTCGGCGGCGCGCGCGCCCGTGGCATAGAAATAGCGTGCGGCGCGCGCCGTCATCGGCGTCACGGCCTGCTCGTCGCAGCGCAGGAAGAGCGGCGCCGCGGTGGGCGGCTTGAGCTGCAGGCCGTCGGCGGTGCCCGGCGGATACCAGGCCGTGCGCAGCAGGAAGATGCCGGGCACCAGGAAATCGTAGGTGCTCCACATGTCGAAGGTCGCGTCGCGGCGCAGATAGCCGCGCACCTGGTTGCGCAGCCAGCGCTGCACGCGCAGGCCGCGCTCCAGGCGGATGATGCGCGGCCGCTCGTCGGCCCATTGCGGCGCGCCCAGCCCCAGCGTCTTCTCGTGCGCGTAGCTGAGATGCGACAGGTCCAGCAGGTTGTCGTCGATGAGCTGGTAGTCGGCGGCGAAGTCGAGCCGGCCGCAGCGCAGGCGGTAGCCGGGATCATCGAGCGCGATCGACGGCGGGACCAGCGCCGGGTCGGCGGCCGCGGCGTCGCCCATCCACACCCACAGCCAGCTGCCGCTCTCGATGGTGGGATAGCGCCGCACCGCGGCGCTGTGCGGGATCAGGGGCTGGCCGGGGATCTCGATACAGCGTCCGTCCGGCGCGAACTTCAGGCCGTGATACATGCAGCGCAGGTCGTCCTGCTCCACCCGGCCCTTGGACAGCGGCGCGAAGCGGTGGCAGCAGCGATCCTCGAAGGCCACCGCCGTGCCGTCCTGCTTGCGATAGAGCGCCAGCGGCTCGTCGATGATGCTGCGCGCCAGGATCTGGCCGGCCTCGAGCTCGTGCGACCAGCAGGCGACATACCACGCGTTGCGCACCCACATCGCTTCCTCCTGCCGTCTGCCGTTTGTGTCCTGCGGCTTGGCCTCCAGGCGCGCACGCCGGGGCATCGGCACACTATGGCATCGCCGCCGGCGCCTGAATGGTAAAAATGTTCCCTCTATGTTCTTGTTCCTGAAGAGAGAATATGATAGGTTGGCGCCAACGTAGCCGAAGTGTGGGGGAAGCCATGGTGGCCTGGTCCAGGTGCGATCCGACAACGCCGTCGAGGCGAGCGGACCGTATCGGCATCGGGCGCCATGATCTTCCACGCACCAATGGTGCCAGCGCAACTTCCGAATATTCCCGTCGTTTTCGACGTTTGCGTCACGCGATTCTGGGACGCGATTTTGCTTTCGCCGAAGATATCGCCCGACCCCGACCCCGACCCCGACCCCGACCCCGGGCCTGCCGGCTGGTGGATCGCGGAACCAGACATGGCGGGCTTTCGCCGTTCGGGGCTATGATGCCGCGGCAAAAACGGGCCGCGGCATCGACCGGCCGGTCCGACAGGGAAGAGGACGTGCCATGGACAACACCGCAGCAGACCCGTCCGCGCCGCGCCAGGCGGTGACCCCGTGCGGGATCAACCATCTCGTGCTCAACGTCCGCGACATCGAGGAGTCGCACCGGTTCTGGACCGAGCTTCTCGGCTTCAGGCAGGTCGGCGAGCTGAAGGCGACGCCGCAGCGTCCCAACCCGCCGAAGATGCGCTTCTACAGCGGCGAGCGCGGCGGCCACACGCACCATCATGACGTCGCCCTGGTCGAGAACCGCGACCTGCCGGCGCCGTCCAGGGAATGGAGCATGTATGGCGGCGCGCCGATGGCCGTGAACCATATCGCCATCACCTTGCCCGACCGCGAGGCCTGGCTGCAGCAGCTGGCGTTCCTGCAGGCGCGCGGCGTGAAGTTCAACCGCCGCGTCGACCACGGCATGACCCACAGCCTCTACATCAACGACCCCAACGGCTACGGCATCGAGCTGCTCTACGAGCTGCCGCGCGAGGTCTGGCAGGGCGACATCGATGCCGCCTTGAACTTCGCCCGCATCCTGCCGACCGAGGGCGCGGATGCGCTGGTCGACGAGGCGGACAAGAACCCGGTCTTCACCCGCCCCGAACCCGCGACACCCTAGTGAAAGGGGGCAGAGCCCCAATAGCCTTCATGGTGAGCTCAGGTGAATGCTCCGCATTCAACGAGTCGAACCATGAAGGCGACGCACGAGCCGCGGTGCGGACCGCTCCATGGTTCGACAAGCTCACCATGAAGCGGTCATCGGCCGTCTTCGTGAAGGCTTTTGACTCGCAACGCTCCACATCTGTTCGGATCGCACCATGGCCAAGCGCAAGAGCATCGAGATCCCGGGGTTCAAGCACCAGAACCCGATCCCCGTCGCCAGCCGGATCGGCAACCTGCTGATGTCGAGCGTCACCAGCGGCGTCGACCCGGGGACCCGCAACCTGCCGCCGGAGCTGCCCCGGCAGATCGCCAACCTGTTCGCGCACATCAAGGCCACGGTCGAGGCGGCTGGCGGCACGCCCGACGACATCATCAAGATCACGTTCTGGATGAAGGATCCCGCCAACGGCCGCGCGGCGATCAACGAGGAATGGGTGAAGATGTTCCCCGATCCCGACTCGCGCCCGGCGCGCCACACCCAGCACCTCGCCGGCGACGGCCCGTCGCAGATTTCCTGCGATTTCGTGGCGGTGCTGGGTTAGTTCTCCTCTCCCCGCGAGAGCGGGAGAGGAAGGGGCCCATGCCGCAGGCATGGGAAGGTGAGGGGTAGGAACGGTCAAATCATGTGCGAGACGCCGAGGCTGGACGTTCGTACCCCTCACCGTCCCATCGCTGCGCGGTGGGCCCCTCCCTCTCCCCGCTCTCGCGGGGAGAGGTGTTAGGGTAGAGAGGACCCACACCATGGCACACGAGAAGATCGAGATCGCCTATGGCCGTGGCGCCCTGCCGCTGGACCTCCCCGAGGCGGCGCAGCCGACCGTGATCCGCAAGGCGCGGCTGCGCAAGCTGCCCGATCAGCACGGCGCCATCCGCCAGGCCTTCGACAACCCGGTCGGGTCGCGGCCGCTGCGCGAGCTTGCGCGCGGCCGCGCCAGCGCCTGCATCCTGATCTGCGACATCACCCGGCCGGTGCCCAACCGGCTGTTCCTGCGGCCGATGATCGAGACCATGGTGCAGGGCGGCATCCCGATCGAGCGCATCGTGGTACTGGTGGCCACCGGCCTGCACCGTCCCAATCTCGGCGACGAGCTCGCGGAGCTGGTGGGCGATCCCTGGGTGATAGAGAACGTGCGGGTCGAGAACCACTACGCCCGCAACACCCAGGACCATGTCGATTTCGGCGTCACGGCCACGCGCGGCACGCCGGTGCGCCTCAACCGGCTGCTCGTCGAGGCCGACCTGCGCATCGCCACCGGCCTGGTCGAGCCGCATTTCATGGCCGGCTGGTCGGGTGGCCGCAAGGTGGTGGCGCCGGGCGTGGCCGGCCACGAGACCATCCGCACCTTCCACTCAGCGCGCTTCATGGAGGATCCGCTGGCGGTGCAGTGCAACCTCACGGGCAATCCGTTGCATGAGGAGCAGCTGCAGATCGTGCGCATGCTGGGCGAGGTCCATGCGCTCAACACCGTGATCGACGACGACCGCGACCTGGTGCACGTCACCTTCGGCGAGATCATCGCCTCGCACCTGGCGGCGGTCGACTTCATCCAGGACGCCACGCGCATCCCGGTCGGGCGCAAATTCAGGACCATCGTGACGTCGTCGGCCGGCTATCCGCTGGACAAGACCTACTACCAGACCATCAAGGGCATGGTGACGCCACTGGACATCCTGGAGCCGGGCGGCACGCTGATCATCGCCTCGCAATGCTCCGAAGGCTTCGGCTCGGCCGAGTTCCGGGAGGCGCAGGCGCGGCTGGTGGCGCTCGGCCCCGAGCGCTTCCTCGCCACCCTGACGGCCAAGTCCCTGGCCGAGATCGACGAGTGGCAGACCGAGATGCAGCTGAAGCCGATGCGCCTGGGCCGCGTGCAGCTCTACACCGAAGGCCTCGATGCCGAGGAACGGCGCATCACCGGTGTCGAGCTCGTCGCCTCGCTCGAGGCGGCGATCGCCCGCAGCGTGGCCGACAGCGGCGATCCCGCGGTCGCAGTGATCCCCGAAGGCCCCTACGTGGTGCCCGTGCACCGGCCTTGAAGACCGCTTCATGGTGAGCTCAGGTGAATGCTTCGCATTCAACGAGTCGAACCATGAAGCGGCCTGCACGATGGCTGTGCGAGGCTTCATGGTTCGACAAGCTCACCATGAAGCACAACTGCAGCATACTGCTTGAGGCAAACTCCCAGGTGACGCACACCATCCATCTTGACGCGGTCGGCGGCGTCGCCGGCGACATGTTCGTGGCGGCCATGCTGGATGCGCGGCCGGACCTGTGCGCGCGCGTGCTGGCCGACGCCGCTGCCGTGCTGCCCGCCTCGGCGGGCCAGCCCGAGCTGGTCGAGGCGGCAAGCGGCGCGCTGCGGGCACGACGCTTCGGGCTCGCTGCGCCGCAGGTCCATCATCACGCCCCGGCCGACGGCCACGGCCATCGCCACGATGGCGACGCCGGCAGCTTCCGTGACATGGTGGCGCGTATCCGGGCGGCGTCCCTGCACGCCGGCACCGCAGAGCACGCCATCGCCATCCTCACCCATCTCGCCGAGGCCGAGGCGGTCCTGCATGGCGTGCCCGTGTCCGACGTGCATTTCCACGAGATCGCCGACTGGGACTCGCTGCTCGATGTGGTCGCGGCCGGCAGCATCGCGGCCGCCCTGGCGGGCGCGCGCTGGACGGCGTCGCCGCTGCCGCGCGGCGGCGGGCTGGTGAAGACAAGGCACGGCCTGCTGCCGGTGCCGGCCCCGGCCACGGCGGCGATCCTGCGCGGGTTCGCCTGGCGCGACGACGGCGTGAGCGGCGAGCGCGTCACGCCCACCGGCGCAGCGATCCTGCGCCACCTCGTCGATCCGGCGGCGCCCGCCGTCGCGTCCGGCCGGCTGGAGGCGGTCGGCACCGGCGCCGGCACCCGCGTCCTGCCCGGGATCCCCAACGTGCTGCGCGCGCTGGTCTTCGATGCCGCCGAGGCCGCGCGGCCGGACCATATCAGCGTGCTCAGCTTCGAGATCGACGACATGACCGGCGAGGAGGTCGCCATGGCGGCCGATCGCCTGCGGGCGGTCGATGGCGTGGTCGACCTGTCCATCGGCCAGCGCCTGGGCAAGAAGGGGCGGGCCATGCAGTCGTTCCGCCTGCTGGTGCGGCCGGACGCGGCCCAGGCTGTGGCCGATCGCTGCTTCGCCGAGACCTCGACCATCGGCCTGCGCCTGCGCGAGGAGCGCCGGCTGGTGCTGCCGCGGCGGCTGTCGCGCACGGCGTGCGAGGGCCAGGACGTGAGCGTGAAGTCGGTGCGGCGTCCGGGCGGCATCGCGACGGCCAAGGCCGAGAGCGACGACCTCGCGGGCGACACCCTGGCCGCGCGCCGCCGCCTCAAGCAGCGCGCCGAGGACGGGAGCGTCTGATGCGCCGGCAGAACACGTTGACTCTTCCCCCGGAGGGGCAGGGCGATCGCATATGGCCCTCCTGTCATCCCGAACGCGGCGAGGGATCTCCTGCGGCAAGACGCACGGTGCGCTATTCGCAGGAGATCCCTCGCTGCGCTCGGGATGACGGGAAGGGCACCAGCGCGGCGTCGCGCCATATGCGATCGCCTTGCCCTCCGGGGGAAGGACACAAGCGGATGCGACGACAGGAACGTCGGACATGATCGCGGCTCATGATCGACTCGCCGACGCCATCGCGCGCCATGACGGGCTTGCCATCGCCGTCAGCGGCGGTGTCGACAGCATGACGCTGGCCACGTTCGCGCATCGTCTGGCGGCGGCGCCGGTTGCCGTCATCCATGCCGTGTCGCCGGCCGTGCCGCCGGCCGCCACGGCGCGGGTGCGGGCGCGTGCCGCGGCCGACGGCTGGGACCTCGTGGTGACCGGCACCGGCGAGTTCGACGATCCGCGCTATCGCGACAACCCCGTCAACCGCTGCTACTTCTGCAAGACCAATCTCTACGACCGCATCCGCACCCTCTCGCCGCATCCCATCGCGTCGGGCGCCAATCTCGACGACCTGGGCGACTACCGGCCCGGCCTGCTGGCGGCGGCCGAGCGCGCCGTGGTCCATCCCTATATCGAGGCCGGCATGGACAAGGCGGCCGTGCGGGCGCTGGCCCGTGACCTGGGTGCCGACGACGTGGCCGAGCTGCCGGCGCAGCCGTGCCTGGCCAGCCGGGTCGAGACCGGCATCGCCATCGACGCCGCCGACCTCGCCTTCGTCGACCGCGTCGAGACCACCCTGGCCCGCGCCCTGCCGCCGGCCGCGACCGTGCGCTGCCGCATCACCAAGACGGGTGTCGCGATCGAGGTCGGCGAGGAGGTCGCGCAGATCGACGGCCTGGCCCAGGCAGCGGCCCGGCTGTGCCGGGACGACGGCCGGGCCTTCGCCGGCGTGCGTCGCTACCGGCGCGGCGCCATGTTCGTCAGGACCTGAGGAGCGCGGGGCATGGACTTCGAGCTCGACCGCGATCGTGAGCGGCGCACCGGCGTGCCGGAGGCGGTGTTCTGCACCCACAAGAGCGCGGCGCAGGTCAACGCCATCCTTGCGGCGGCGCGCGCCGAGGGCCGGCGCCTGCTGCTGACGCGCCTTGATGCCGTCGCGCATGCCGCCCTGGCGGCGGCGGACCTCGACTACGATCCGCTGTCGGGCACGGCAGTGCTGGGGCCGCCGGTCGCGCTGGCGCCGGCCGGCGTCGGCATCGTCGCCGCCGGCACCTCGGATCTGCCGGTGGCGCGCGAGGCGGCGCGGGCGCTGGCGTTCAGCGGCATCGATGCCGCCATCATCGCCGATGTCGGCGTCGCCGGCCTGTGGCGCCTGACCAGCCGCCTGGACGAGCTGCGCCGCTTCAAGGTGGTGATCGCGGTGGCCGGCATGGAAGGTGCGCTGTTCAGCGTCCTGGCCGGCCTGATCGCCGCGCCGGTGATCGCGGTGCCGACCTCGGTCGGCTATGGCGTGGCGCAGGGCGGCATGACGGCGCTGCATGCGGCGCTGGCCAGCTGCGCGCCCGGCGTCGTGGTGGTCAACATCGACAACGGCTTCGGCGCCGCCGCCGCCGCCATCAAGATGCTGAACGCCGCGGCGGCTTCCATGCCAGGAACGCCGGGCAACCTATCCTTCGGGGGGATCGCGCGATGATGAAGTTCGGCGTCGGCCAGCCGGTGCGGCGGTTCGAGGACACACGGCTGCTGCGGGGCAAGGGCCGCTTCCAGGACGACATCCATCTGCCGGGGCAGCTCTACACGGTCTTCGTGCGCTCGCAGCATGCCCATGCCCGCATCCGTTCGATCGACACCGCGGCCGCCCAGGCGATACCCGGCGTCGTCGCCATCTACACCGGCGCCGACTACGCGGCCGACGGGCTGGGCATGCCCAAGGCGACCATGCCGCGCAAGAAGGCCGACGGATCACCAATGTTCGCGCCGCAGCGGCCGGCGCTGGTCGTCGACCGCGCACGCTATGTCGGCGATCCACTGGCAATGGTCATCGCCCAGACGCTGGCGCAGGCGAAGGACGCGGCCGAGCTGGTGGCGGTCGACTACGAGGCGCTGCCGTCGGTCACGTCGACGGCGCTGGCGGCGCAGCCCGATGCGCCGCGCGTGTGGGACGAGAACCCCGACAACATCTCGCACACCTACGAGCGCGGCGACCGCGCCGCCACCGAGGCGGCCTTTGCGCGCGCCCACCGTATCGTGCGCCGGCGCTACGTGATCAGCCGCGTGCATGCGCAGTACATGGAGCCGCGCGGCGCGCTGGGCACCTACGACGCGGGCGAGGACCGCCTGACGCTCTACGCCGACGTGAACTACCCCCACCGCGTGCGCAACATGCTGGCCAACCAGGTGTTCAAGGTGCCGGAAAGCAAGGTGCGGGTGGTCAGCCAGGACGTCGGCGGCGGCTTCGGGCTCAAGGGCTGGCAATATGTCGAGCACCGCCTGACCTTGTGGGCGGCGCGCAAGCTGGAACGCCCGGTGCGCTGGACCTGCGAGCGCTCCGAGACGCTGATGGCCGACGAGCACGGCCGCGACAACATCGGCGATATCGAGCTGGCGCTGGACGCGGACGGCACCATCATCGGCCTGCGGCTGGCCATGCTGGCCAATATCGGCGCCTATATCGGCTCGGACCGCCAGCTGCTGACGCCGTTCGGCATGATCGGCACGGTGGTCGGCGTCTACCGCATCCCCGCCGCCTATGTCCGCATCGATGCGGTGCTGTCGAACACCAACCCGACGGCGCCTTATCGCGGCGCCGGACGGCCGGAGGCGATCTATCTCATCGAGCGCGCCATGGAAGCGGCGGCGGCCGAGATGGGCATCGATCCCATCGCGCTGCGCCGGCGCAACATCATCCCGCCGGCGATGATGCCGTACAAGAACCCGCTCGGTCCGCTCTACGACTGCGGCGCGTTCGAGAAGAACATGGACATGGCGCTGCAGGCCGCCGACCAGGCCGGCTTCGCGGCCCGGCGCGCTGAGGCCGCGCGGCGCGGCCGGTTGCGCGGCTTCGGCCTCGCCAACGCCATCGAGCAGGCGGCCGGCCCGCAACCCGAGTACGCCGAGATCCGCTTCAATCCCGGCGGCACGGCGATGCTGATGCTGGGCACCAAGACGCACGGGCAGGGGCATGAGACGGCGTTCAAGCAGATCCTGCACGAGCGGCTGGGCATCGATCCGCGCGACGTGCAGTACATCGAGGGCGACACCGACCGGGTCGCCTTCGGCATG
The DNA here is from genome assembly GCF_008039615.1 of Vineibacter terrae. Taxonomy (GTDB): domain Bacteria; phylum Pseudomonadota; class Alphaproteobacteria; order Reyranellales; family Reyranellaceae; genus Vineibacter; species Vineibacter terrae. The sequence goes on from NZ_VDUZ01000050.1 coordinate 14,293, forward strand.
GGCTCGGCCGGCTCGCGCTCGATGGTGATCGGCGGCGCGGCGCTGGTGCTGGCGTCGGACAAGATCGTGGCCAAGGGCAAGACCATCGCGGCCCACATGCTGGAGGCCGCGGTCGCCGACATCGTCTTCGCCGAGAACAAGTTCACGGTCGCCGGCACCGACCGCGCCGTCAGCCTCAAGCAGGTGGCGATGGCGGCGTTCCAGCCGGCCCGCCTGCCGACGGGCACCGAGCCCGGCTTCTACGAGCACGCCACGTTCTCGCCCACGCACGACACCTATCCCAACAGCTGCCATGTCTGCGAGGTCGAGGTCGACCCCGAGACCGGGAATGTGCAGCTGATGTCCTATGCCGTGGTCGACGATGTCGGCACGGTCATCAACCCGCTGACGCTGAAGGGCCAGATCCATGGCGGCGTCGCGCAGGGCGTCGGCCAGGTGCTGATGGAGCAGGTGGTCTTCGATCCCGACTCGGGACAGCTGCTCACCGGCAGCTTCATGGACTACGCCATGCCGCGCGCCGACACGATGTGCGACATCGCCGTGACCAGCCAGCCGGTGCCGACCAGGCACAACCCGCTGGGCGCCAAGGGCGCGGGCGAGGCGGGCTGCGTCGGCGCCCTGCCGGCGGTGATGATCGCGGTCATGAACGCGCTGGCGCCGCTGGGGGTGACCGAGCTCGACATGCCGGCCACGGGCGACCGGGTCTGGCAGGCGATCCGGGCGGCGCGGGCGGGCGCCGCGCCGCCGGCATGACGGGCTGACGCCAGCGCGGTATGATCCATCCAAAGGGCGCCGTTCCAGAGCGCCCCGGGAGGAGCGACCATGGCGCGCATGCTTTGCTGTGCGGCCGCGGTGCTTGGGCTCATCGCCATGGCGGCGGGTTCGGCGAGCGGCAAGGAGTATGGTCCCGGCGTCAGCGATACCGAGATCAAGATCGGCCAGACGGCGCCGCTGAGCGGTCCCGGCTCCGCCTTCAGCGTCTTTCCCAAGGCCGCGTCGGCCTATTTCCGCATGCTCAACGAGCAGGGCGGCGTCAACGGCCGCAAGATCAACCTGATCATCGCCGATGACGGCTACAGCCCGCCCAAGACGGTCGACCAGACGCGGCGGCTGGTGGAGGACGAGAACGTCTTCGCCGTGTTCATGGCCGTGGGCACCGCCAACAGCATCGCGGTGCGCAAGTACATGAACCTCAGGAAGGTGCCGCAGCTCTTCGTGACCAGCGGCGCCTCGGCCTTCGGCAACTACAAGGAGTATCCCTGGTCGATCGGCTGGGGGCCGACCTTCATGATCGAGGGCACGGCGTTCGCGACCTACATCCTGAAGCACACGCCCAACGCCAGGATCGCGCTGCTCTACCAGAACGACGACTTCGGCAAGGAGTACCTGATGGGCCTGCAGAAGGGCCTGGGCGATCGGGCCGGCAGCATGATCATCAAGACGCAGTCCTATGAGCTCACGGATCCGACCATCGATTCGCAGATCATCGCGCTCAAGGCATCCGGCGCCGACACGCTGGTCCTGGCCACGACGCCCAAGTTCGGCGCCCAGGCCATCCGCCAGGTGAGCGATATCGGCTGGAAGCCGGCGACCTACATGTCCTACGCGTCGGCGTCGGTGACGCAGGTGATGCAGCCGGCCGGAGTCGAGCGCGGCATCGGCGTGGTCTCGTCGGTGTTCCACAAGGATCCGTCCGATCCGCTGTGGCACGACGACAAGGGCTACAAGGACTGGATCGCCTTCATGGACAAGTACTATCCCGAGGGCAGCAAGGTCGATGTGCTGAATGTCGTCGGCTACAACATGGCCATGACCCTGGTGCAGGTGCTGCGCCAGTGCGGCGACATCCTGACGCGCGAGAACGTCATGCGCGAGGCGGCGCGGCTGGACGTGCAGCTGCCGATGGTCGTCGATGGCATCCGGGTGCGGACCAGCCCCACCAACTTCTATCCGATCCGCTCGCTGCGGCTGGCGCGCTTCGACGGCAAGTCGTTCCGCCTGTTCGGCGAGATGGTGAGCGTGCCGGAGGACAAGTAGAACGCAACCGGCCGCGCGGCGGTGCCGCGCGGCCGGCAATCACACTGCCGTAGGATCGGCCGGCGCTACATCGGCGACTGCACCACGCATGGCGCGTTGTCGACGAAGGTGGTGACCGGCGGGCCGCTGACGGTGGCGCCGACCCGGTCGCCGGGTCCGACACCGCGCATCAGCACGATGACATCGGCCGTGACGCGTTCGCCATTGCGGAAGGTGCACATGACCTGCGGGTCGAGCACGCGCGGGCTGTTGTTGGCCAGCGTCAGCATCAGCTGCCAGCGGCCGCCGGGCTGCGGCGTCAGCGACGCCACGTTGATCGCCACGAGCGGGATGGTCGAGCCGGGGCCGGCGGTGATGGGAACGGTGCCGACCCGGTTCAGCGGTGGTGTCACCTGGCCGATATGCTCGACCGGCACCTGCTGGGCATAGGGATCAAACGCGCGGTCGCTGGCTGGCACCGGCGCCTGGGCATAGGCGACGCCTGCGCTCAGGGCGGCGATTGCGATACCAGCGGTAGTCAATAGACGAATCATCGGACCCTCTCTCCCGAACGAACGGCGCCTGGCGCCGAACAACGGCCTTGGCCCATCGCCGCGATGACCGGCGGGACCTGTTGAATGACCCCGTGGCGCTGGTGCCAACCGGGGCGTGCATAGCGTGACATGTCGCGCTCTGTTTATTCAAGCGGTGACAATACCCGGCACGGGGTGCTGTCGACGAAGTCGGTGACCGGCGGGCCGGCAACGTCCGTGGCGACCTTCTCGCCTGGCCGTATGTCGCGCATCAGCACTGCGACGTCGCCGACATGGCGGTTGCCGTTGCGGAAGGTGCAGAGGACCCGCGCACTGATGTCGCGTGCGCTGTTGTTGGCCAGCGTCAGCGTCAGCATCCAGCGATCGCCCGGCACCGGCCGCAGCGACGTCGCGTCCAGCGACACGACCGGGACGCTGGAACCCGGGCCGGACCGGACGGGCACGATGCCGACCCGGCGCAGCGGCGGCACGACCAGCCCGAGGTTGTTCGGCGCCACGTGCTGCGCGCCGGGATCGAATGCCCGATCCTCCGGTGGCACCGGGACCTGATCCTTGCCCACGGTCGCCGGATCCGGCAGGCGGGGAGCGGGAGCGGGAGGCGGTGCCGCCTTCGGGCGAGGGGCGCCGAGGCGGTCGTAGCAGATCAATCGTGCTGCCGGGTCGGCGATATCGGCACAGTTCTGCGCATAGGCCGCGCCGGCGGCGCCCATGACCATCAGAACAGCACCTGTTTTCTTTAGGATCCGCATCTCGAGCCTTCCCGTTAGGACATTGACAACGCGGTAGCCGGGGGCGGGGTTCCGTATCGCGGACCTGGCGCGCCGCATGCATAGCTCAGCGGCGCGGATGGCCTACCAGGCCTGTGAACAGCGGTTTATCGTTGCTACGACGAGACATGAGGAGATTGCCTGATGGCGAAGACCGCCACCGCAGCCGAGGTTCTGGCGCCGGACGCGCCGGCGCTGAAGGTCGGCCAGGAGCGTCCGGTCGACGCGACCTATGACGGGCAGAAGGCACCGGCGATGAAGCCGCGGGATGCGGCCACGCTGATCATCGTGCGCAAGCCGCAGAACCCCGACGGCATGCCCGAGGTGCTGCTGGGCTGCCGCGACGCCGGCCATGCCTTCATGCCCAACCGCTATGTGTTCCCCGGCGGCCGGGTCGATCCAGCCGACGCGCGGGTGCCGGTGGCGACGCCGCTGCGCTCGGAGGTCGATGAGCGCCTGCGCCGGGCGGCAAGCGCGCAGAAGGCGCGCGCGCTGGCCATCGCCGCCATCCGCGAGACGTTCGAGGAGACCGGCCTGATCATCGGCGAGCCGTGGGACGGCAAGGCCGGCGAGGTCGCGGGTCACTGGCACGGCTTCCTGGACCAGGGTCTGGCGCCGGCTCTGCACCACCTCGACTACATCGCGCGCGCCGTGACGCCGCCGGGGCGGCCGCGCCGGTTCAACGCCCGCTTCCTGATGACCGATGCCGAGGTGCTGAAGGGCTCGATCAAGGACAGCAGCGAGCTGGGCGACATCCGTTGGGTGAGGCTGGACGAGGCGCAGAAGCTGCCGCTGCCGACCATCACAGGCCTGATCCTGGGCGAGGTCGGCCGCCTGCTGCGCGAGCCGCCGATCTCGGGCGTGCCGCGCAAGATCCCGCTGTTCAAGACCGTCCACCGCAAGCACATGCTGCTGGAGGAATAGCGCCGCGGCACCTTCCCTGCGAGCAGGTAAGGGAATACAACGCCGCCGATGCCGCCCGCCCCGAATTCGGTCCTGTTGTTGACCCTGCCGCCGATTCTGGGTGGCGTCACGTCCCAAGGACGGCTGGTCGCCGACCTGCTGCAGCGGGAGGGCCACGACGTCACGATCGCCTGGCGTGCGTACTATCAGGACCAGCCCGAGCTGTCGGCGCCAAGCTGGACAGTGCCGGTCGGCCGCAGGCCTGCGGCCCGCGATGTGTCCGGCTGGCCGTGGCGGCGGGTGGCGGTAGGAACCTGGCTGCCCGAGCTCGAATGGGCGCATCACCAGCCATGGGCGCCGTGGCGGGTGCTGCTGGAGAGCCATGCCCGTCACGTCGTGGTGTCGGGCAACAACCTCGCCGGATGGGGACCGACGTCCCTGGGCCTGCCCTCGCTGCAGTGGATCGCGACGCCGTACATGGCCGATCGCATCGATCGCACCCGGAAGTGGCCGGCGTGGCGGCGCACCTACGATTCGGTGCTCAATGCCTGGATGGGCCGCGCGCATGAGCGGCGCAGCCTGGAGCAGGCCGACACGGTCGCGATCAGCCGCTACACGCTCGACGGTCTGGCGGCGTTGACGCCCAAGGCGCGGCTGTTCGGCGTGGTGCCGATCCCGGTCGACACCGGCCGGTTCACGCCTGACGGACGCGAGCGCGGCCCCAAGCGCACGCTCCGTATCGGGTTCAACGGGCGCATCGATGATCCGCGCAAGAACATGGAGCTCCTGGTCCAGGCCGTCGCGCTGGCCGCCAATGTCTGCCCCGATATCGAGCTGCATGTTCGTGGCCCGCTCGGGCGGGAAGACTTCATCACGCGCTATGGCGCGGCAGGCATTGCCGAGCGCCTGGTGGTCGGACCGCCCGTGAAGCACGACGAGTTTCCGGACTGGTACCGGTCGCTGGACATCTTCGCGATACCCTCGCACCAGGAGGGCCTGTCGATCGTCGGCACCGAGGCCATGGCCAGCGGCTGCGCCGTGTTGTCGACGCGCTGCGGCGGGCCGCAGGATTTCGTGCTCGACGGCGAGACCGGTCTGTTGTCCGGCTTCGCGCCGCGCGAATTCGCCGACCGGCTGATTGCTTTGCTGAGTGACGCGGCCCTGCGCCGGCGCCTCGCCGATTCAGGCGTGGCGCTGATCCGTGAACGCTACGCGCAGGCGACCTTCGAGCAGCGCTACATGGAAGCGTTCACCCGCACGTTCGGCGGGTGAGCGCGCCGGCCGCGCGTCACGCCGCCTTGAATCGCGAGGCCACTGTCGGTGGTCCGTCGCTCTGGACCCGGCCGTCGGCGACGAACTGGATCAGGTGGGCCAGGACCGAGCGGCCGGCTGCAGGGTGCAGGATCGCCGGCACGTCCTTGTACATGCGGCCCACCATCGCCGGCACGGTGTCCAGCCCGTCGCGCAGGCAGCCCAGGATCTGCCGCTCGCGCTCGATCCGGTGATCGATATAGGCCTGCACGAACGGCCGCGGGTCGCGGATCTCGGCCCCATGGGTCGGGATGTAGATGCTCTCCGGGCGCGGCAGCAGCTTGCGCAGCGACTCGAAATAGGACCGCATGTTGCCGTCGGGCGGCGAGATCACGGCCGTCGACCAGCCCATCACATGGTCGCCGCTCAGCAGCACGTTGTCCTCGCGCAGGGCAAAGCAGAGGTGGTTGGAGATGTGCCCGGGCGTGTGGACGGCCTCGACGGTCCAGTCCTTGCCGTTGACGACCTCGCCATCGCGCAGCGTGACGTCGGGCGTGAAGCCATGATCGCCGCCCTGCTCGGTGGCCACGCCTTCCGGCGGCTTGGGATGCGGCCCGAACGCATAGACCGTTGCGCCCGTCGCCGCCTTCAGCGCCGCCGTTGCCGGCGAATGGTCGACATGCGTGTGCGTCACCAGGATGTGGGTCACGGTCTCGCCGCGCACGGCATTGAGAACCGCATCGACATGGTCCTGCATCTCGGGGCCCGGATCGACGATGGCGACGTTGCCGTGGCCGATGGCATAGGTGCCGGTGCCTTTGAAGGTGAAGGCATTGGGATTGTGGGCAACGATGCGCCGCACGTTGGGCGTCACCGTTTTCGGCGCGCCGTACTGGAAGTCGAATTCCTTGATGAAGGGAATGGCCATGGCTGGTGCTCCGAACGCCACTCAGTGCTGCGGGATCAGCTTGTAGATGGCATTGCGCTTGTCGGATGTCACGTAGACGGTGCCCGACCGGCCGACCGCGACGCCGGTCACGACATAGGCCGGCGGCAGGCCCGGTGTCGGCTTCAGCCCCATCCTGATGTTGCGCGCCACTTCGGTGCGGGAGCCGTCCTTGGGATCGATGGCCAGCACCATCTCGGTGCCGACCTCGGCGACATAGAGCCGGCCGTCGGGGCCGAGCGCGATGCCTTCCGGCCCCTTGAGGTTGTCGGCCACGATGATGCGCGCGCCGGTGCCCAGATCGATACGCACGATCGTGCCGGTGGCATTCTCGGTGACGTAGACGATATTGTCGGGGCCTTCGGCCATCGCTGTCGGCGCCGCCATGTCCTTGGCCAGCACGGTGCGCTCCTGGCCCTGCTCGCCGGTGACCTTCACCAGGTTGCCGCCCGCCTCGATCACGAAGAGCTCGCCTTTCGCCGTCTCGATGGCGTCCATCGGCGCCTTGAAGTCATGCAGGATCTGGACGCTCTTGCCGGTGACCCTGTCGACACGCTGCACGGTATTGGTGAACCAGCTCGCCAGTATCACATGTCTGGCGTTGACCGAGGCACCCAGCGGGTACTCCAGGGCATCACCGTGCATGCGCAGCCGGGTGTCGATCGCGCCCGTCGCGCCGTCGATGGTGCGATAGGAGAACACGTCGGCCAGGTGCAGGGTCTCCTTGCCGCCTTCGCTGAAGACCGCGACCCCGCTGGGAATGGCCAGCTTGCCTTCGACGACAGTGCGATACGATCCGGTCGTGGTGTCGACCAGGTAGATGCCGTTGTCGACCATGCTGGTCACGAACACGCGGTCGCGACCGTCGATCGCAAGATTGTCCAGCCCGGGCTTCAGGGTCGCGACCAAGGTCTTGTCGCCGCTGGCGGCATTGACCTGCACGATCTGGCCCAGGGCCGTGTCGACCACGAAAAGGTTGCCGCGGCGGTCGAAGTTGACCGCAGCCGGTGTCTTGAAGCCGTCGGCCACCACCGTCATGGTGGCCTTGTCGACGTCGACGCGGACCACCTGGCCGCGGAACCACAGTGGTCCGTAGAGCTGGCCGTCAGGGCCGAAGTCGAAGCCGTTCAGGCCGCCCATATCGCTCATGATCGGCTTGCGCTGGCCATCGCCGTAGTTGATCGGCTTGAAGTCCGGCCGGTCGACGTTCTTCAGCTCCTTGATATCGATCTCCCACAGCGCGTCGCCCAGGAAGACCTGGGTTGCGAACAGGCGCGGCTCCTTGTCCTTCTCGACCTTGAAGGCGAGCGAGTTGATGCCGGGCAGGCCGGTGGCGATCGCGCGTGCTTCCTTCTGGCCTGGCCGCTGCACATAGATCGTGCCGGTGAGGAAGGCCGTCCAGGCCATGGTGCCATCGGGCGCGATGGCGATGTCGTCGGCCATGCCGGCCGGCGCGTCGACCACGATGTCGACATCGCCGCTGTCCACGTTGACGCGGTAGATCGTCTGGCCCACCACGCTGCCGGCGAAGAGCTGGTCGTCCTTGTTGAAGGCCAGGCCGTGCACGCCATGGAAATAGGAGCCCGGCACCAGGATCTGCTGAACGAACGACTTGGGCGGTGGCATCGGCTGCGTCGGTGCCGGCGTGGCGCCGGCCGAGGCCGATCCCGGCGCCTTCGGCGCGGGAGCCTTCGGTGCCTGCGCGAGCGCCGGTGCGGCGATCAGCGCCAACGCCGCGGCGCCTGCCAGAGAACGAAGAACAGTCGAGAAACGAGGCATGCGCGGCGACCTCTGCGCAGCGAAAGGGGAGGGCGGCCGGACTGTAGACTGTCGTTCCGCCGGGTGGAAGCGTTGCGACATCATGGCCGCAGCAGGCTTTCCAAGGCCGCGCCATCGGCTAACATCCGCCTGCTTCGAGATCAGCAGGACGCAAGGAGACGACCATGTCCGGACCGCTCACGGGTTTCACATTGATCGAGGTGGCGGGTATCGGCCCGGGGCCGATGGCGGCCATGATGCTGGGTGACATGGGGGCCAATGTCATCCGCGTCGATCGCACCAAGGCGCACGTCATGGATCGTTTCGCGGATCAGAAATTCAATGTGCATGGCCGCAGCCGGCGCTCGATCTCGGTCGACCTGCAGAAGCCGGAGGGCGCCGAGGTGGTGCTGCGTCTGTGCGCCAAGGCCGACGGGTTGATGGAGCCGTTCCGCCCCGGTGTCGCCGAGCGCCTGGGCATCGGCCCCGAGGTGTGCCTCAAGCGCAATCCCAAGCTGGTCTATGGCCGCATGACGGGCTGGGGCCAGAGCGGTCCGCTGGCCAAGGCGGCCGGCCATGACCAGAACTACATCGCGCTCACCGGCGCGCTGCATGCCATCGGCCGCAAGGGCCAGAAGCCGGTGCCGCCGCTGAACCTCGTGGGCGATTTCGGCGGCGGCGGCATGCTGCTGGCCTTCGGCATGGTGTGCGGCCTGCTCGAGGCGCAGAAGTCGGGCAAGGGCCAGGTGGTCGACGCCGCCATGGTCGATGGCGCGGCGCTGCTGCTGGGCGCGCTCTATGGCATGAACGGCGCCGGCCTCTGGAACGACAAGGAGCGTGAGGTCAACATGCTCGATGGCGGCGCGCACTTCTATGACACCTACGAGACCAAGGACGGCAAGTACGTCTCGATCGGCTCGATCGAGCCGCAGTTCTACGAGCTGCTGCTGGAGAAGACCGGCCTGAAGGGGCAGGAGCTGCCGGCGCAGCACGACCGTGCGGCCTGGCCGCAGATGAAGTCGCGGCTGGAGGCGATCTTCAAGACCAAGACGCGCGACGAGTGGTGCGCGATCATGGAGGGCAGCGACATCTGCTTCGCGCCGGTGCTGACGATGAGCGAGGCGCCGCATCATCCGGCGGCCAAGGCGCGCAACGCCTATGTCGATGTCGCCGGCTTCATGCAGCCGGCGCCGGCGCCGCGCTTCAGCCGCACCAAGGAGGAAGTGCAGGGCGCCGCCCCCAAGCGCGGCGGCGACACCGACGCGGTGCTGGCCGAGCACGGCTTCTCGTCGGCCGAGATCGCCGAGCTGACCAAGGCGGGGATCATCGGCGCGCAGGGGTGACGCTGCGGCGCACCGTGCGAGCGGCCACGCGTATCGACGACGTGGCCGCACGTAGCCGCAAGCACGCCAGCCGGCCGCAGATCGCCGCCTCACGGGCGCACGCATGGCGCTGACCTTCACCCGGCGCACCATCAGGCTCTTCACGCGTGTCGGGCTGGTGGTGGCGCTGGCGGCTTGGCCGGTCGTCTGGGGCACGTCACACTATCTCTTCGTGACTCGCACCGCCTTCCTGGAGCGCATGCGCAGCGAAGGCATTGTGGTCGACGCGCGCCCCGTCGCGATCGACGGCACGCTCGGATGGCAGCGGCGCGACTTCCACTACGACGTCACGTACCGTTTCGAGGACAAGCAAGGACGCGCCTTCACGGGCAAGGACTCAGTGACGGTGTCGCCCAACAGCGCCGCGCGCAACGCGTTCGAAGCGCTGCGCGATCCGCGGAACCCGGGCGCGTTCCGGCCGGACGCGCGCGTGCCGGTGGTATACCTGCCGGATGATCCGCGTGTGAGTGGCCTGAAGCTGCGGTTCGACATTGCCCGCGTGCCGGAAGGCTCGTGGGGATTCATGGCCGGCTTCGCCTCGGCCGTGCTTCTCGGTGCGCTGGTGATTGGCATCGGCACGCTGATGGAGAAGCGCTTCCGCCCTGAGTGACTGGCTACATCGGCACCGTGGTTGGGCCTGGCGCCGTTGCTGTTCGTCGCTTCCAGCAATGCGATACTGCCTGGGCTTGGCGCTTGACATCGGGCCGTGATCGAGTCCGCACATCTTGTTGCATACGAAAATTTCTTCGCGATCGCTCTTGATCCAATCGCAGCAGCGCGTCCTAATTGCAGCAATCAAGAGCGCGGTTGCACCGCGCGAGGAAACGGCCAGGGGGCAGGCATGGACACCCAGGCGGATCGCGCAACCACCGCGCATAGGTCGGCTCGCGATGAACGGCGCGTGGTGCGGCCTCCCATCGATCTGGGTGAGCAGAGGTATCGTGTGGAGCGGCAGATCGGATACCTGCTGCGGCGCGCGCATCAGCGCGCGTCGGCGATCTTCCAGGAACAGATCGGCGATCCCAACATCACGCCCACGCAGTTCTCCAGCCTGGTGAAGCTGCACGAGGATGGCGAGGTCTCGCAGAACCAGCTCGGCCGCCTCGTCGGCATGGACAAGGCCACCACCCAGGGCGTGATGCGGCGCCTGAAGACGCGCAACCTGGTTTCGGCGCGCGCCGATCCCGGCGACGCGCGGCGCACATTGCTGCGCCTCACCGCCGAGGGCGACCGGCTGGTGCAGCGGCTGATCATCGCCGGTCCGCGCGTCACCACCGAGACTCTGAAGCCGCTCAACCCGGACGAGCAACGCCAGCTGGTCAACCTGCTGGCGCGCATCGCCTGAAGCAGGTCTCAAGATCCCGCTTCTGGGCAAGCCTCCTGTCTTCCCAAGCACCATCGCGGCGTTCTAGAATCGCCTGATTGTTCGCTTACGAACAATATCGCTGCGGGCGCGCCATGGGTCTCTATCTGCGTCCCCAAACCGTCGAGGAAGCCGTCGCGGCGCTGGCCGCGCACGCCCCGGCAGTGCTGGCGGGCGGCACCGATTTCTATCCGGCCCGTGTCGGGCGGGCGCCGGACGACGACGTGCTCGACATCACGGCCATCGACGGCCTGCGTGGCATCGATGACGATGGCGACTACTGGCGCATCGGCGCCGCGACCACATGGCGCGACATCATCGACGCTCCCCTGCCGCCGCTGCTCGACGGCTTGAAGCTGGCGGCGCGCGAGATCGGCGGTGCCCAGATCCAGAATGCCGGGACCGTGGCCGGCAATCTGTGCAACGCCTCGCCGGCTGCCGACGGCGTGCCGGCGCTGCTGGCCCTGGACGCGCAGGTCATCCTGCAAAGCGCCACGGCGGCGCGCGTGCTGCCGCTGGCGAAGTTCATCATCGGCAACCGGCGCACGGCCCTGCGCACCGGCGAGATCATGACCGCGATCCTGGTGCCGAAGCGGTCATCGCGCGCCGTCGGCGATTTCCTGAAGCTAGGCGCGCGGCGCTACCTGGTGATCTCCATCGCCATGGTGGCAGGCGTGATGGATGTCGATGACGACGGCCGCATCACGTCGGCTGCAATCGCGGTCGGCGCATGCGCTGAGGTCGCGCGGCGCCTGCCGGCGCTGGAGCAGGCGCTGCTGGGCCGGCGGGCCGACGGCGCGCTTCAGGACATCGTCGCCGAGCCGCAATTCGCGCCGTTGCAGCCGATCGACGATGTCCGCGGCAGCGCCGCCTATCGGCTCGCCGCCGCCGCGACGTTGACCCGGCGCCTGCTGGTGACGCTGAGCCGCAAGGCCGCAGGACCCCACGCATGACACCGCATGATGCCGCCATTCGCCATGATTCGGCGCCGGACCTCGCGGCCGCATCGGGCGTGCGGTTCACGGTCAACGGCGCATCGGTTGCTGTCGTCGCCCCGCCGCTCAAGCGTCTGGCGCAGGTGCTGCGCGACGATCTTGGTCTGACCGGCACCAAGGTCGGGTGCGATGCCGGTGATTGCGGCGCCTGCACCGTGCTGCTCGATGGCCGGCAGGTCTGCGCCTGCCTGACGCCGCTGGGGCAGGCCGAAGGCCGCAGCGTCGAGACCGTCGAGGGGCTGGCGGCGGGCGATGGCGCCCTGTCCCGCCTGCAGCAAGCCTTTCTCGCTCACGGCGCCGCGCAGTGCGGCGCCTGCACGCCGGGCATGCTGGTGTCGGCTACCGACCTGCTGCGCCGCTGCAGCGCGCCCTCCCGCCAGGACGTTCTGGACGCGATCGGCGGCACGCTGTGCCGATGCACCGGCTATCAGAAGATCGTCGATGCGGTGCTCGCCGCGGCCGACGCGCCCGCGGCATCGGCATCGCCGCCGGCCGGTGCCGCCGTCGGCGCGCGCGTCAGGCGCGTCGACGGCGTGCCGCGCGTGGATGGCACGGCGTCCTACGGCGCCGACGCGGTTCCTGCCGATGCCCTGTGGCTGCGCGTCGTGCGTTCGCCCCATGCGCATGCGCGCTTCACGGTGGGCGATCTCACGCCGCTGCGGCAAGCGCATCCTGGCCTGGTGCGGGTTCTGTGCGCTGGCGACGTGCCGTTCAACGGCTTCGGCATCTACCCCGACATCAAGGACCAGCCGGTCCTGGCCGACGGCCTGGTGCGGTATCGTGGCGAGGCCGTGCTGGCTCTCGTCGGCACGCGCGAGGCGGTGCTGCGCCTGCGCGACGATGCGCTGCCGATCACCTGGACGCCGCTGCCGCCGATCGTCGATATCGACGCAGCCCGCGCCGACGGCGCGGCGCTGGTGCAGGCGGCCAAGCCGGGCAACCTGCTGATCGACGGCGGCGTGCGCCGTGGCGATATGGCTGCGGCATTCCGGCAGGCTGCGGCCGTGGCCGAGGTGGTGGTCGAGACGCCTTTCGTCGAGCACGCCTATATCGAGCCCGAAGCTGGCTGGGCGCGCCGGGTAGACGATCGGCTGGAGATCACCGTCACCACGCAGACGCCCTACATGGACCGTGACGAGGTCGCCAGCGTCATGCGGCTGCAGCCGACGCAGGTGCGGATCATCCCGACGGCCTGCGGCGGCGGCTTCGGCGGCAAGCTCGACCAGTCGGTCCAGCCGCTGGTGGCGCTCGCGGCCTGGCTGCTCGACCGGCCGGTCGCCTGTGTCTACACCCGGCCCGAGAGCATGGCCGCGACCACCAAGCGCCATCCGGCCCATATCCGGGCGCGGTTCGCCGCGACCGCGCAAGGACTTCTGGCGGGCTGCGAGGTGGATGCCGCCTTCGACACCGGTGCCTATGCCTCGTGGGGGCCGACCGTGGCCAATCGCGTGCCGGTGCATGCCATGGGCCCGTACGGCGTGCCCGCCGTCCGCACCTGGGGCGCGGCGATCTTCACCCACAATCCGCCATCCGGCGCCTTCCGTGGCTTCGGCGTGCCGCAGGCGGCGATCGCGCATGAAGCGGCCATGGATTCGCTGGCCGATCAGCTCGGCATCGACCGGCTCGAGTTCCGGCATCGCAACGCGCTGCGTGTCGGCGATGCGACCGCGACCGGCCAGGTGCTGACCCATTCCACCGGGCTCGCCGCCTGCCTCGACGCGCTGCGGCCGGGCTGGTCCCGGGCGCATGAAGCGGCGGCGCGGTTCAACGCCGAGGCCCAGGCGCAGGGCACGCATCGCCGTCGCGGCGTGGGCATCGGCTGCATGTGGTACGGCATCGGCAACACGTCGATGTCGAACCCGTCGACCATGCGTGTCGGCCTGGGCCGCGACGGCACGCTGACGCTCTATAGCGGCGCCGTCGACATCGGGCAGGGCAGCAACACCATCATGACCCAGATCGCCGCCGATGCGCTGGGCGTGGAGATGAACCGCTTCCGCCTGGTTGCCGGCGACACCGATCGCACCGCCGATGCCGGCAAGACTTCGGCCTCGCGCCAGACCTTCGTGTCGGGCAAGGCTGCCGAGTTGGCCGGCGCCGATCTGCGCCGCCAGATCCTGCGCCTCACCAATGCCGGCGCCGAGGCGACGCTGGCGCTGGACGGCGCGGTGCTCACCGTCCGGGACGGCGGCACGGTGCGGCGCATCGACCTTGCCGGCCTGCCCGTCATTGCCGGAGACGACGTGCTGGTCGGCGTCGGCACGTTCGACCCGCCCACCACGCCGCTGGATGCCGATGGGCAAGGCGTGCCCTATGCCAGCTACGCCTTTGCCGCGCAGATGGCCGAGGTCGAGGTCGACATCGAGCTCGGCACCACCCGGGTGCTGCGCATCGTGGCGGCGCACGATGTCGGACGCGCCATCAATCCGATGCAGGTCGAAGGGCAGATCGAGGGCGGCATCGCGCAGGGCCTGGGGCTGGCGCTGATGGAGGAATATCTGCCCGGCCGCACCGAGAACCTGCACGACTATCTCATCCCCACCGCCGGCGACATGCCGGTCATCGAGACGATCCTGGTCGAAGACCGCGATCCGCTGGGGCCGTCCGGCGCCAAGGGCGTCGGCGAGCCCGGCCTGGTGCCCACCGCGCCGGCGATCCTGGGCGCGATCGATCATGCCGTCGGCGTGCGCCTGGCCCGCGTGCCGGTGCTGCCGCACCGGCTGTTGGCAGCGCTGAGGGGGAAGGAGGGACGATGACGGGGGCAAGGATCCCTTCCCCGCTTGCGGGGAAGGTGGCCGAAGGCCGGATGGGGAGCCGACGTGGTCTCGATAACAAAGATCACGTCGTGTCCCCTCCGGCCCTCCGGGCCACCTCCCCACTGCGTGGGGAGGAACACAAATGACCGACGACATCACCCTCTCCAAGGCCGAGGTCGAGGCCGGCATCGTGCGCTGCGATGCCTGTCCCGTGCTGTGCCGCATACGGCCTGGCCGCGCCGGCGCCTGCGACCGCTATACCAACGACGCCGGCACGCTGGTGCGCGTCGATCCGCTGGTGCTGCTGGAGCGCAGCGAGGCGCCGCGCGTGCCGTTCGCGCAGGGAGACGAGGCCTGGGACGGCACATTGGGGCGCGGCGCGTTCGTGACCGGCATCGGCGCCACCACCACCTATCCCGACTACAAGCCGGCGCCCTTCATCGTCGCCAGCCGCGCCGACGACATCGACATGGTCACGGTCGTGACTGAGGGCATCTTCAGCTACTGCGGTGTGAAGGTGAAGATCGACACCGATCGCTTCCTGGGCCCCGAGCAGGCGGCGGTGCGGGTGAAGGGCGAGCAGGTGGGCCATGTCACTACGGCCGAGTATGGCTCGCAGATGCTGTCGCTGGGCGGCGTGCGGCACCTCACGGGCGGCAGCAAGAAGGAGGGCGTGGCGACCTGCGATGCGCTGCTGGCGCTGTGCAACCGCGAGCCCGTCGCGCTGGCCATCGACGAGGGCGCCACGGTCGTCGTGCAGGCGGGCCGGGCGCCGATCGTCAACAATGCGCGCGAGGCGCGCATGCGCGTGGGCTGCGGCTCGGCCGCCATCGGCATGTTCGCGCCGCAATGGCACGGCCATGTCGACGAGGTGATCGTGGTCGACGACCACATCACGGGCGTGCTGAGCGAGCATCAGGGCGGGCGCTTCCTCGACATGAAGGCGGCCGGCATCCGCGTGCGCGGCCGCAAATCGACGCCGGGCCGCTATTTCCAGGTGGCCGAGCCGGGGCTGGGCTGGGGCGGCACCGACGTGAAGGATCCGCTGGAGATCATCGACCGCATCGACCCGCTTGTGGCGTGGCCCGGACTGAAGCTGCTGATGGTCTCGACCACCGGCGAGCATGCGGCGTGGTACGTGCTCGACGATGCGCTCAAGCCGGTCGAGGCCGACATGCCGGCGGCGGTGCGCAAGGTGGTCGAGCGCATCGCCGAGAACTGCGAGCCGGCGCTGTGCACGGTGATGTTCATGGCCGGCGCCGGCGGCTCGCTGCGCGCCGGCGTCACCGAGAACCCGGTGCGTCTCACGCGCTCGGTGAAGGATGCGCTGACCCGCGTCACCTGCGGCGGCGCGCCGGCCTATATCTGGCCCGGCGGCGGCATCACCCTGATGGTCGACGTCACGCGCATGCCCGAGAAGTCGTTCGGCTACGTGCCGACACCGGCGCTGGTGGCGCCGATCGAGTTCACCCTGCGCCGCGACGACTATGTGGCGCTGGGCGGCTACGCCGATCGCGCCGTTGCGCTGCAGGACGTGCTGAAGTCGAGCAAGCTCGAGACGCGCGCCTGGCCCGTGTCGCCGGCCGCCGGTGGCTGAGCCCGCGTGCCGCAGGGACCACAGGTCGCCCACTTGGCCGATGGCCGTCTGCACCTGCAGCACGGCCCCATCGACCTGATCATCCAGGCGTGGGGAGCGGCAGACGAGGTCGATGCCGCTTATCGCCAGGCCATCGCACGCTTCGCCGACGTGCTGGAGGCCCTGGTGCGCGAGCTTGCGATCCTGCGCGCGCCTGTTGGCGATGCGTTTCCGATGGTGGCCGACCCCGTCGCGCGACGCATGGCGGAGGCGGTGTGGCCGTATCGTGACGTCTATATCACCCCGATGGCCGCGGTCGCCGGCGCGGTCGCCGACGAGATGCTGGCGGCCATGGTGCAGGGCCGCGACCTCGCCAAGGCCTATGTGAACAACGGCGGCGATATCGCCTTCCATCTGGCGCAGGGCGAAAGCCTGAGTACGGCCGTGGTGGCCAACATCGCGGTGCCGTCGCGCGATGCCGTCGCCACCTTGGCCGCGGACATGCCGGTGCGCGGTCTTGCCACGTCGGGCTGGCGTGGACGATCGTTCTCGCTGGGCATCGCCGACTCGGCGACGATCCTGGCCGGAACGGCTGCGGTTGCCGACGCCGCCGCGACGATCGTGGGCAACGCGATCCTGGTCGATCACCCGGCGGTCGAGCGTCGGCCCGCGTCATCGCTGCGCGACGATACCGACCTGGGTGCGCTGCTGGTGACGACAGCGGTCGGGCCATTGCCGGCGCACGCCGTCGCGGCGGCGCTCGACGCCGGTGCGGCCCAGGCGCGCCGGCTGCAGGCACGTGGCCTGATCGTCGGTGCCGCGCTCAGCCTGCAGGGCGCATGGCGTCTGGTGACGCCGGAGGGGCCTCGGTAGAGATCGTCCATCGAGCCGGTGTGGTGAGCGTGGAGCAGGAACCGCCTGAGCCGCAGCAAGCAGAGCCCGGTCGGGTGTGGCGCTACACGCCGGCCGGCTTGCGCGGCGGCCACATGCGGGCAAGATCGCCGGTAGGGTTGCTGAAGGTCGCGAATTCGCTGATGCCGCGCGTCTGGTGGAAGTGCGCCAGCGCCCAGACCACGGTCGGGAAGGCCAGGTTCTCCCAAGGGATCTCGTCCCAGCGGAACAAGCCGACCTCGGCGCTTTCCGGTCCGCACGCGATGTCGGGCGAGGCCAGCCGCGCGCGGTACATGATCTGCACCTGGCCGATGCGCGCGATGCTGTAGACCGCCAGCAGCCGGTCGATCTCGATCGTGGCACAGGCTTCCTCGATGGCTTCGCGCTGCGCGGCCTGCTCCGCGGTCTCGCCGATCTCCATGTAGCCGGCCGGCAACGTCCAGTATCCCTTGCGCGGCTCGATGGCGCGCCGCGCCAGCAGGATCTTGTCCTCCCAGGTCACGACCGAGCCGGCCACGATCTTGGGATTCTGGTAGAGCACGAACTGGCAGTCGTCGCACACCAGCCGCTCGCGGTTGTCGCCGTCGGGCACGCGCTTCTTGAAGTTGTCGGGCGGATCCCACGGCAGGCGCGGCGGCGGACGCTCAACTTCGCTCATCGGACTCCTCCGGCGCTGGAACCTGCAAGCCGCGCCGACACTACGCCGCCCGGACCAGGGCCGCCACGCCGGGCAGCTCCTTGCCTTCCATCCATTCCAGGAATGCGCCGCCGGCGGTCGACACGTAGCTGAACTTGTCCTCGACGCCGGCATGGGCCAGCGCCGCCACCGTATCGCCGCCGCCGGCCACCGACAGCAGCTTGCCGGCGCCGGTGAGGGAGGCGGCCTCGCGCGCGATCGCGACCGTTCCGGCGTCGAACGGCGCCACCTCGAACGCGCCCAGCGGTCCGTTCCAGACCAGGGTGGCGCACTCCGCCAGGTCCGACTTCAGCATCGCGATCGACTTGGGGCCGATATCGAGGATCATCTGGTCGTCGGGCACGGCAGCGATATCGACGGTGAGGCTGGCGGCGCCGGCCTTGAACGCGCCCGCGACGACGGCGTCGACCGGCAGCAGCACCTTGCACTTGGCCGCCGCGGCCTTGGCCAGGATGTCGCGCGCGGTGCCGGCGAGGTCCTTCTCGCACAGCGATTTACCGACGTTGATCCCCTGCGCATGCAGGAAGGTGTTGGCCATGCCGCCGCCGATCACCAGCCGATCGACCTTGCCGACAAGGTTGCCCAGCAGCTCCAGCTTGGTCGACACCTTGGCGCCGCCGACCAGCGCCGCCACCGGCCGCCGCGGCGTGCCCAGGGCCTTGTCGAGCGCGACCAGCTCGGCCTGCATCAGCCGGCCGGCCACGGCCGGCATGCGGTTGGCGATGCCTTCGGTCGAGGCGTGCGCCCGGTGCGCGCAGGAGAAGGCGTCGTTGACGTAGATGTCGCCCAGGGCCGCGAGCTGGTCGATGAACCCGGTCTCGTTCTTCTCTTCCTCCTTGTGGAACCGCAGGTTCTCCAGCAGCACGATGTCGCCGTTCTTCAGCGCCGCCACGGCCTGCTGGGCCAGCGGCCCGATGCAGTTCTCGGCGAAGGCGACGGGCTTCTTCAGCGTCGCCGCCAGCGGCTCCACCAGCGTCTTCAGCGACATCTCCGGCACCACCTTGCCGCCGGGCCGGCCGAAATGGCTCAGGACCACCACCTTGGCGCCCTTGTCTGCCAGCTCGGCGATGGTCGGCGCCACGCGTTCGATGCGCGTCATGTCGGTGACCTTGCCATCCTCCATCGGCACGTTCAGATCGACCCGGATCAGCACCCGCTTGCCAGCCGGCGCGATGTCGTCGAGAGTCTTGAAGGAGGGCATGAAAACCTCGCTGGAACGGACAGATGGCTCGATTGCCGCATGGCTAGCGGGCGCCGCTGCCGCGCGCAAGGGCATGCAGTGACGCGCTCAGGCGTCCTTCTTGCGGATCAGGAACACCAGCACGGCGCCCTCGCGGCCGGTGCCGACCAGCGTATGGCCGGTTTGCCGGCAGTAGGCCGGGAAATCAGCCTCGGCCGCCGGGTCCGTCGCCAGCACCTTCAGCGTCTGCCCGGGCGCCAGCTCGCGCAGCATGCGGTTGGCCCGCAGCACCGGCAGCGGGCACAAAAGCCCGCTGGCGTCGTAGGTCCGGTCAGCCACGAGCGAATCAGCCATGATCACCTGTCCTGGCCCTGATAATACTGCAGCGCCTCCGGCAGATGGCGGCGAATCTCGGCAATACGTGTTTCTTCCGCAGGGTGTGTCGACAAGAACTCGGGCGGGCGCCCGCCGCGGCTGTTGCTGGCGCTTCGCATCCGCTCCCACAGGCCCACGGCGGCGCGCGGATCGTACCCGGCGTGCGCGGCGAGGATCAATCCGACGCGATCCGCTTCGGATTCCTGGGTGCGCGAGAAGTTGAGGAGCACCAGGTTGCCGGCGATCGCCAGGCCCGCGCCGGCAGCCGCGCCGGAGGCGCGGTCGTCGCGCCCGCCGATGATTGCGCCCAGTATCGCGCCGCCGAGCGTCGATGCCGTCCCGACCGCCATCTGGTCGGCGATTCGCTCGCCATGATGCCGCATCAGCGCATGCGCCACCTCGTGACCCATCACGATCGCCAGCCCGTTCTCATCCTGGCTGACCGGGAACAGGCCGGTGTAGACCGCGATCTTGCCGCCGGGCAGGCAGTACGCGTTGACCACGCCGGGTTCGTCGATGACGTTGAACTCCCACTGGAAGCCGGGCGCCCGCCACAGGCCTTCGGGCGGCATTTCCGCGGCCTGGGCGATGCGCCGGCCGACACGCTCGACCAGCGCCTTGTGCTCGGTGTCATTCGAGAGCCGATGTTTCGACAGCTCGTCGCGGTAGAGCTGGCTCGCCTGCGCGCGCAGCTCCTGGTCGCCGATGGGCGCCAGACGGCTGCGTCCTGTGATCGGCGCCGACTCGCAAGCCGCCAGCGCCGCTGCGAGCACAGACAGTGCAACGACGGATCGTACGATACGCGCCACCGCGCTACTCCACTCCTGCTGCGTTTGCGGGCGTCCGGTCCTGGGTTATCTAGGGCGCGCACTGCGGCACTGCAACGCCGTGTCCGTCAGGCGCGCTCCAGCCCGCACCACTGGGCGATGAACAGCGCCGTGGCCTGCGTGATCTTGCGCACCGATTCGAGGTTCACCCGCTCGTCGAAGCCGTGGATGTCGTCGGATTGCGGGCCGTACACCAGGGCCGGGATGCCGGCGTAGAGGCCGAAGAAGCGGTTGTCGGCGGTGCCGGTCGAGGTGCGGTCCTGCAGCGCCTCGCCGAACACGCTCTGGTGCGACGCCGCCAGCACGGCGCGCACCTGCTCGTGGTTCTTGAGCACGAATGGCTCGGCCTGGAAGCCCTCCCAGGTCACTGTCGGCGGGGTATTGCCCAGGAACGGATCGTTGGCCGCGGCGCGGCGCACGCAGTCCTCGACCTCGCGCCGCGCCTCGGCCAGGGTCTGCGACGGCAGCACGCCCACGCGCATGTCGAAGGTGCACCACGCCGGCACCGAGCTTGCCCAGTCGCCGCCCTCGATGCGCCCGACATTGAAGTTCACCGGATGGTGATGGTCGTGGAAGTGCGGATCGTCGACCTTGCGCGCATTCCATTCCGTCTCCAGCCCGCGCAGCGCCTGGATCAGGCGATAGGCCGACTCGATGGCGTTCGAGCCGGCATCGGCCTTGTAGACGTGCACGGGATGGCCGGTGACCTTGACCTGGAACCACATCACGCCGACCTGGGCGATGGTCATGACGCCGCCCGACGGCTCGGGGATCAGTGCCGCGTCGGCCCGGTAGCCGCGCTGCAGGCAGGCCAGTGCGCCGTTGCCGGTGCATTCCTCCTCGACCACCGACTGCATGTAGACGTCGGCGGCCGGACGCCAGCCCAGGCGCCTGAGCGCGATCAGCGCGAAATGGTTGAGGATCAGGCCGGCCTTCATGTCGCCCGAGCCACGGCCGTGCATCCAGCCGTCCTTGATGCGCGGCTCGAACGGCGGCGCCGTCCACATGTCGTGCGGGCCTTCCGGCACCACGTCGATATGCCCGTTGAGGATCAGCGAGCGGCCCTTGGGGCTGTTGGGCCGCCAGGCGCCGACCACGTTCCAGGCGTCGTCGTAGTCGACATGCTTGGGCGAGTAGCCGGGCAGGTGCTTGATGTCGTCGATGCGGATCTGCCAGCGGTCGACGCCCAGCCCTTCCTCCTTGAAGAGCCGCGCCATCATGTCCTGCGCCGGCGCCTCCTTGTAGCGCACTGAGGGGATGCGCACGAGATCGGCCAGCACCGATGTCTGGCGGTCGAACGTCTCGTCGACCGCGGTCATGATCTGGGTGGTGAGCGTGGCGTCGAGCATGGTCAGCCTCGAAAGGAAATCGTCGGGCCGAGCCTAGCGTCTAATCGCGCCCGGACAAGCGCAGTCTATCGCGGGTCCTCGGCCGTCGAATGGTCGGTCGGCTGCGGCGTCATGGTGAGCACCGTGACGCCGGTGGGCGCATGGAAGCGGTGCCAGCTGCCCTGCGGCACGATGGTGAGCATGCCGGCCTTCAGGGTGAGCACGCAGGCGCCGACCGGCGTCAGGATCGTGAGCTGCGTCTCGCCCGCCAGGACCTGCACCAGCTCGTCACCGTTGCGATGGCGCTCCCAGGGGCTCTGGCCCTCGAACGAGCCGGCGAAGACGGCGCCATCGCGCGTCTCGGCGAGCCGGGCGAAGGCGGCTGCCGACTCCGGGCCGGGTGTGTCCGGACGGCGGTTGCGCAGCACCGGCAGCGGCGCGAGGGCCGCCTGGATATCGACCGCCTTCGGCTGGCTGTGGCTCATATGGGTGCTCTCCGTGCTGACCGCATGCCGTCATTCTCGGTGACAGCGATGTATCATCGAGCGGCAAGATCGGCGTATGGCGTCATGCGCATCTTCGCCGGCGCGCGATCGGGCCCGTTCCGGGACCGCGCCCCTGCCTTGAGCGCGCCCGGTCAGGCCGCCGCCAGGCCGGCCAGCGCCTGCTTCTGGATCTCGACGGCGCGCGGGTAGCAGGCGTCACGCCAATCGTCGCGATCGCAATAGAAGGCGTCGCGCACGCGCTGCCTGATGGCGCGGCCCTGCTCGGACTGCGGGTCGCCATGGATGTGCAGCCAGTTGTCCGCGATCAGCGCCATGTTGACCTCGTCGGCCGGCAGCGTGCCGACCTCGATCGCCGAGGCCACGACCACGGCTTCGGGCAGCAGCCGCACGAAGGCCATGCGCAGGTTGCCTTCGATGACCGGCGACTCGCTTTCGCCGGCGGCGGGCGAGGTGACGGCATCGCCGAACCAGCGCCGCGCCAGCGCCAGCGGCGGCGAGCCGGGCGGATGGCGGCAGATCATCTCGGAGTAGCCGAACGGCCCCAGGCCGGTATGGAAGTCGAGCACGCAGACATGGCTGGCGTCTTCCAGGTAGTGCGGCACGATCTTGCCGATGGTGCGGTTCGACCAGCAGGGGCTGGTGCCGCCGAAGAACAGGCCGTTGGGGTGCGTGCGCTGGCCGGCGACGACCGCCTTGCCGAAGCCGGCGACGCCTGCTTTCGCCACGAACGCCGCCAGGCCGGCGCGCGTGCGCGCCTCGACCTCGGCGTTCCAGGCTTCGGGCGCCAGCAGGTCGGCGACCTGCAGGTACAGGCCGTTCTCGAACACCGGCCGGCCGAAATCGATGAAGTTGCGGTTGATGTCGATGTTGTCTTCGTTGACGCGGCGGGTCCAGGAGAAGCCGTAGGGATTGGTGGCATGGACCAGCAGCACGGCGGTATCGGCCGGCAGGTCCCGGTAGTGGCCCTCGCGCAGGAAGCCGACCTGGCAGCCGCTGCCGTAGTGGCCTTCGACCCCATGGGTGCCCGAGCACGTGACCAGCACGCGGCTGGCATCCTTGGGCCCGATCCAGGCCGTGTCCGTTGCCAGCGCCTCGCCCTGCATGCCGCGCAGGTCGTGCGGCCAGCTCTTCACCGCAATGCCGGCCTCGCCGCAGGCGGCGCGGAAGGTGTCGCGCGCGCTCTGGTAGTCGGGCGAGAAATGATCGTGATGCGACATCGACCCTCACTGCCGGCGGCCGCCAGCCCTGCGCCGGGACACGAAGATTAACCACAGAGACGCGGGCGGCACAGAGAAGAAAAGCCTCATCCGTCGTTGAGGTGGCAGGCGCTCAGCCGGCCGGGCGCGATCGCGCGCAGGGCCGGGCGCTCGGTGCGGCAGCGTGCGCCGGCATGCGGGCAGCGGGGGTGGAAGGCGCAGCCCGGCGGCGGGTCGATCGGCGACGGCAGCTCGCCCTCGATCGGCCGGTAGGCACGGCGCCTGGCCTCCAGCTTGGGAACCTCGCTCAGCAAGGCCTGGGTGTAGGGATGGTTGGGCGCGTCGAACAGCGCCTCGGTGGGCGCGATCTCGACGATCCGCCCCAGATACATGATCGCGACCCGGTCGCTCAGGTGCTCGACCACGGCCAGGTTGTGGCTGACGAACAGATAGGTGAGCCCCAGCGACTGGCGCAGCTCCATGAACAGGTTCAGCACCTGGGCCTGGATCGAGACGTCGAGCGCCGCCGTCGCCTCGTCGCAGACCAGGAACGCCGGCTTCACCGCCAGCGCCCGTGCGATACCGATGCGCTGGCGCTGGCCGCCCGAGAACTGGTGCGGGTAGCGCCGCGCATACGCCGGGTCGAGCCCGACGCGGCGCATCAGCTCCGCGACATAGTCGGCGGCCTGGCCCTTGTCGACCAGGCCGTGCACGACGGGCGCCTCGCCGATCGTCTCGCCCACGCGCAGGCGCGGGTTGAGCGATGCGAACGGATCCTGGAAGATCATCTGGACGCCCAGCGCCCAGGCCCGCTTCTGCGCCGACGTCATCGCCTCGAGCGCCACGCCGCGGTAGCGGATCGCGCCGTCCGAAGGCTCCAGGATGCCGGCGACCATGCGGCCCAGCGTGCTCTTGCCGCAACCCGATTCGCCCACCAGCCCGACCACCTCGCCCTCGCCGATGGCAAGGTCGATATCCGACACCGCCTGCACCACGGTCTCGTGCAGCCCGGCGCCGAAGACGTTGGCGATGCGGCCCGCGAGGTCGACGCGCTGGGTGAAGCGCTTGGTGATGCCGGTCAGGTCGACGATGGGTGAGGCCATGAGGGGATCGGGCCATGCGGGGCGGCGCGGTTCGACGGAACCCGACCCTTCCATGTTCAGCCGGCGATGTCGAGACGGGCGCTGCCGGTCATGGCGCGCGCTTGTGGTAGCGCCATACGCCCATGGGCGGCAGGTTGCGCCATTCGCGGCCGACAAAGCTGGCGCGCAGGTCGAGCGCCGCCAGCGCGGCGGGAGCCAGCGGCGAGCGCAGCCCGTAGGTGTACTGGATCACGGCGCCGTCCGCGGGCATCAGCGTGAAGGCATCGCCATAGCAGCGCTCGGCCGCTTCCGGCGGCACGACGCGCATCGGCAGGCCGCACACGGTGACGCAGGTCGACGTCACGCCGCCGCGCGCCAGCGTCTCGCGCAGCCGCAGCGCGTCGCCTTGCAGCACGCGCAGGCCGGGAAAGCGTGTCTCGAGGAAGCCGCACATCTCTGCATCGCGCTCGACCACCACGAGCTGGTCGAGCGGACAGCCCAGCTGCAGCAGCGCTTCGGTGACCGGCCCGGTGCCGGCGCCGAGCTCGACGACCGGGCCGCTCGTGCTGCGGGCGGCGCGCAGCGCCGCCGCTGCGATAAGCTGCGC
This sequence comes from Vineibacter terrae, assembly GCF_008039615.1. Lineage (GTDB taxonomy): Bacteria > Pseudomonadota > Alphaproteobacteria > Reyranellales > Reyranellaceae > Vineibacter > Vineibacter terrae. The sequence goes on from NZ_VDUZ01000050.1 coordinate 39,249, forward strand.
GCTCCACCAGCTGCTGGCGAGCGGCCATCCGACCGCCACGGGCGAGCGGCACCAGCCACGCAGGAAGGGCCAGGGGTCGGCGAAGATCGGCTTGCGGCTGGTGATGCTTCGCATGATGGGCCCCATCCCCGTTGTTCCTCTTGGAAACGCCCGTCACGACGATCCGTTGCGGCGATGGGTTGTCCATCGCGGGGCGCGTGAGGACATCGCACAGCACACGCGCGCCACAAACGCCTGTCAACCGCATGATGGTGCAGCTGCGAATGGTAGCAACGCCGATCGCCTGCTCGCGTTGCGCGGCGCATGGTTTCGTCGCAACGACGAATCTATCGCTTCGCGAAATCGTCGACCGCCACTGTCATGCCGAGCGCGACGAGGGATCTCCCGCGAACAGCGCACTGTGCGCCTTGCCGCAGAAGATCCCTCGCTGCGCTCGGGATGACGGTGGTCCTCAGGGCACGGGATTCCAGCACCGCGCCTGGTGGGCCGGCGCGATCTCCTGCAGGTCCGGCATGGCAGCGCAGGCCGCGACGGCGCGCGTGCAGCGCGGCTGGAAGGCGCAGCCCTGCGGCAGGCGCAGCGGCGACGGCGCCATGCCGGGGATCTGGAACAGCGCCTGGCCGCGATGGCCGCGTGTCGGCACCGATCCGATCAGGCCGTGCGTGTAGGGATGGCGCGGACGCTCGAGGATCTCGGCGGTGGCGCCGTGCTCGACGACGCGGCCGGCATACATCACGGCGATGCGGTCGGCCAGGCCGGCGACCACGGCCAGGTCGTGCGTGATCCAGATCAGCGCCGTGCCGGTCTCCTGGCAGAGCTTGCGCATCTCGAACAGGATCTGGCCCTGGATGGTGACGTCGAGCGCGGTGGTGGGCTCGTCGGCGATGATCAGGTCGGGCTTGTTCAGCAGCGCGATGGCGATGGCGACGCGCTGGCGCATGCCGCCGGAGAACTGATGCGGATAGCTACGCAGCCGCGCCTCGGGCGAGGGGATGCCGACCTGCGTCAGCGCCGCGACGGCGCGGCGTCGGGCGGTGGCGTCGTCGACAGCCTCGTGGGCGCGGATCGCCTCGATCATCTGCGTGTCGACCCGCAGCACCGGGTTCAGCGTCATCATCGGGTCCTGGAACACCATGGCGATGTTGCGGCCGCGCAGCGCCCGCAATCGCGCCGACGATGCCTGGACGAGATCCTCGCCGCGATAGAGGACCTGTCCGCCCACGATGCGGCCCGGCGGATCGATCAGGCCCAGGATCGAGAAGCCGGTGACGCTCTTGCCCGAGCCCGACTCGCCCACCAGCCCCAGCACCTCGCCGGCGCCGACCTGCAGGTCGACCCCGTCGACCGACCTCACCACGCCGTCGCGCGTGAAGAAGTGCGTCTTGAGGTCCGCGAGCTCGAGGGTGGGGCTTGCGGCGTCGCTCATGGCGCACGTCCGAATGCGCACCGAGTCACCGCGCGTTCCTCGGATTGAGGATGTCGCGCAGATGGTCGCCGACCAGGTTGATGCCGATCAGCGCCATCGCCAGCGCCAGCCCCGGAAACAGCGCGATCCAGTACTTGCCCGCCATCAGGAACTCGAAGCCGTTGGCGATCAGCTTGCCCAGCGACGGCTCGGTGACCGGCACGCCCAGGCCGAGGAACGACAGCGTCGCCTCCAGCGCGATCGCATGCGCCACCTCGACCGTGGCGATCACGATCAGCGGCGGCAGGCAGTTGGGCAGCAGGTGGCGCCACAGGATGCGCCGCCGCGGCAGCGCCAGGCAGCGCGCCGCCTCGACATACTCCTTCTCGCGCTCGACCAGGGCGGCGGCGCGGGCGGCGCGCGCGAAATAGGCCCATTGCACCGCGATCAGGGCATAGAGCACCTTGTCGACGCCCTGGCCGAGCACGGCCAGCAGGATCAGCGCCACCAGGATGGCGGGGAACGACAGCTGGATGTCGACGCAGCGCATCAGGAAGGCATCGACCCGGCCGCCGAAGAACGCCGCCGTCAGGCCGACCACGGTGCCGATCGCCAGCGCCACCACCACCGACACGGCGCCCACCAGCAGCGACACGCGCATGCCGTACATCATGGCCGAGAGCATGTCGCGCGCCTGGCCGTCGGTGCCCAGCCAGTAGGTCAGCGTGCCGTCGCTGCTCGCCGAGCCTGGCGGCATCTTGGAGTCGAAGATGTCGAGCTTGGCGATGTCGTAGGGGTTCTGCGGCGCCAGCCATGGGGCCAGCAGGGCGGCGGCGGCCACCACGATCACCAGCACCAGGCCGAACAGGGCCAGCCGGTTGGCGCAGAAATCGGCCATGAAGCGCCGCCACGGCGTCTCGACGGCGGGCGCGGCGCGGCCGGCGCCGGGCGGCATGTTGTCGGCGGCGGCGTCGGTCATCGTCCCTGCGCCTCCAGGCGCACGCGCGGGTCGAGCACGGAATAGAGGATGTCGACGACCAGGTTCAGCATCACCAGGAAGAAGACGATGACCACCAGGTAGGCCACCACCACCGGCCGGTCGAGCAGCAGGATGGAATCGATCAGCAGCTTGCCCATGCCCGGCCACGAGAAGATCGTCTCGGTCACCACGGCGAAGGCGATGACCTGGCCCAGCTCGAGTCCGGTGACGGTGGCGATCGGGATGGCGATATTCTTCAGCACGTGCACGCCCACGATGCGCCGCTCGCTCAGGCCCTTGGCGCGCGCGAACTTCACGTAGTCCATGGGCAGCACCTCGCGCGTGGCGGCGCGCGTCAGCCGGATGATCAGCGCGCCCTTGGCCAGCGCCAGCGTCGCCGCCGGCAGCAGCAGGTGCAGCCAGCCCTGGGCCGTGAAGATGCTGAGCTTCAGGCCCAGGATGTCGACCGTCGGGCCGCGGCCCGACGAGGGCAGGCGCGGCCAGCCCGGGATCCATTCCGGCAGCGCCACGGCGAACAGCATGATCAGCATCAGCCCGACCCAGAAGGTCGGCAGGCTGAAGCCCAGGATCGACACCGTCATGATGCCGCGCGCCCGCAGGCTGTCGGGCCGCAGGCCGGCGTACATGCCCAGCGGCACGCCGACCAGCACCGCCAGCAGCATCGCCACCAGCGCCAGCTCGATGGTGGCCGGCATGTGCTGGAAGATCAGCTGCATCGCCGGCTCGCCGGCCCGGAACGACTTGCCGAACTCGCCGACCACGGCCTTGCCGACGAAGGTGAGGTATTGCTGCCAGACCGGCTGGTCCAGGCCCAGGTCGCGGATCACCGCCAGCCGCTCGGCCTCGCTGGCCTGGTCGCTGATCAGCATCGTGACCGGATTGCCGACCAGGTAGATGCCGCCGAACACCAGCGCCGACATCACCACCATCACGACGACGGCCTGCATCAGACGGCGGATGATGAAGACGAGCATCGGTTCAGGCTTCGGTTTCCCTCCCCCAACGCAGTTGGGGGAGGTGCCCGAAGGGCGGAGGGGGAGCCGACGGAGTCTCAGTTACCAAAATCACGTCGGCTCCCCTCCGCCCCTTCGGGGCACCTCCCCAGCTGCGCTGGGGAGGACAATGAAAACCTCATCACTGCGCCGGAGCGACGAGGTAGGCGAGCGTGTACTGGTCGGCGCGGCCGGTATAGGTCAGGCCCTTCTTCATAGCCCACACCGAGACCTCGAAGTGCAGCGGCAGGATGCCGTAATCGTCCATCGCCAGCTTGCTCGCCTCCTGCAGCAGCGTGCGCCGCTTCTCGTCGTCGACCGTGCGCATCGCCTCGACCAGCTTGGCGTCCACCGCCGGGTTCGAGTAGCGGCCCTTGTTGGTGCCGCCCATGCCGCGCTCGCGGTTGGGCGTCGCCACCAGGGCGCGCAGCGGGTCGGACATCTCGCCCGTGGTGGCGCCCCAGCCGGCGAGGTAGGCGCTGTACTTGTGCTCGTCGCGGTTCTTGAAGAACACCGGCGGCGCCGACGCCTCGATCTGCGTCTTCACCCCGGCCCGCGTCCACAGCGCCGCGATGGTCTCCGCCACCTTGGCGTCGTTGATGTAGCGGCCGTTGGGCGTGCCCAGCGTGATCGAGAAGCCGTTGGGGTAGCCGGCATCGGCCAGCAGCTTCTTGGCGCGCGCCACGTCGACCTTCTCGACCGGCGTGTCCTTGCGCGTGCCGAACATCGGCGATGGCAGCAGGTCGGCGGCGGGCACGGCGAAGCCCTCCATGATGCGCTGCACGATCGCGGTGCGGTCAAGCGCCAGCGACAGCGCGTGGCGCACGTTCTTGTCCTTGAGCGGATTCTTGCCGTTGGTGTCGGGGATGCCCGGTGTCGGCTCGGCGAACTGGTCGAGGTGGATGTAGATGACGCGATTCGACAGGGCCCGCGCCAGGGTGACGCGCTCGTTGCTCGCCAGCTTGGGCAGGTCGACCGTGGGCGGATTCTCAATGAAGTCGACGTCGCCCGACAGCAGGCCGGCGACACGGGTGGCGGCGTTGGGCAGCGGCCGGAAGATCACCTTCTTCCAGGCCGGCTTGGGCCCCCAATAGGCATCGTTGCGTTCCAGCACCAGCTGGTTGCCGCGCGACCATTCGACGAACTTGAACGGGCCGGTGCCGACCAGCCCCTCGCCGCGGTTGAGCTGCTCCGTGGTCTTGCCTTCCGGCGCCGGGCCGGAGGCGGCCTTCTTCGACATGATGCGGATGCCGGTCATGTCGACCGGCAGCAGCGGCGCCGGGGCCGCGGTGCGCAGCCGCACGGTCATCGGGTCGACCACGTCGATGCCGACGATCTGCTTGGTGAACTGGGTGAAGGGCGAGGGGGCGTTGGGCACCTTGGCGGCGCGGTCGATGGTGAAGACCACGTCCTCGGCCGTGAACGGCGAGCCGTCGTGGAACGTCACGCCCTCGCGCAGCTTGAACTCCCAGGTCGTGTCGTCGATCGCCTTCCACGACACCGCCAGCGCCGGCTGCAGGTTCTGGGCCGGGTCCTGCGCCACCAGCGCTTCAAACAGGTGCAGTGCGATTTGATTGTTGGGTGACAGGTTGTGGTATTGCGGGTCGAGCGAGCTGGGCTCGGTCGAGAGCCCCACCTTCAGCTCCTGCGCCGCCAGCGGCAGCGGCGCGGCCGCGAGCGACAAAGCGAGGGCCAGCGCGGCGCCGGCCTTGCGACAAATCATGATAAGCCCCCCTGGATACGGCACTCTATGCCGTGCGAGCATGGTTCGTGTCGCGATTCCTATGCAGGCGGCGCGCCATTGGCAAGGCGGTCAGCCGGCACGCCGGAGGTGACGGCGATGAATACCGACAACGTGTCGACGGCGTCGGCGACGAAGGCGCTGCCCTTGCCGGCGGAGCGTTCGGAGCTGACGCTCAAGGCGATCCTGGTGGGCGAGCGCATCGATACCCGTGGCCTGGGCGCGGCGAGCGGCGCCACGACCACGCCGGTGACCCTGCAGCCGGAAGCGGGCGGCATCGCCTTCGTGTTCCGCTACGGCGTCGTCGTGCTGGGCGGCATCGACGCGGCGGCCGAGCGCGTGCTGCTCGACTCCCTGCGCGGGCGTGTCGTCGCGCCTGAAGGGGCGCCGGCGACGGAGGAGGCGAAGATCGTCCTGGGCGGCGAGGTCAACGAGGCTGCGGTCGCGTCCGAGGCGGTCGTGCTGCAGGACGCGACGCTGGAGCATCTGCAGGTCGTGGCCAGCGTGCTGTCCAAGAGCGTCGTGCTGGCGCACCAGGAGACGGCGATCGCCTCGGCGCTGGACCGCATCGAGCCGTTCGTGTTCCAGCTCCGTGACCGCGGCGGGGTGGTGACGAAGGGACCGGCGCTGCTGCGGCAGATCGGCCACGTGCTGTCGGCCATGCAGCGCATGGCGGTGCGGGTCGAGGCCGAGGACAAGCCCGACCTGTTGTGGGACTACCCGCAGCTCGAGCGTCTCTATGCGCGGCTGGCCGACGAGTACGAGATCGTCGAGCGCAGCCGGGCGCTGGGCCGCAAGCTCACCTTGATCAACGAATCGGTCACGTCGCTGCTGCAGGTCGTCGACACGCGACGGGCGGTGCGGCTCGAATGGGCCATCATCCTGCTGATCGCCTTCGAGATCCTGCTCAGCCTGTACGACATGTTCGTGCGCGGCGCCCACTGACCTCCCTCTCCCGCAAGCGGGAGAGGGAGGGGCCCATCGTGCGCCAGCACGATGGGAGGGTGAGGGACCGCGCACGCGATGCCGGGTCCTGAAGCCCTCACCCGACGGACGCTTCGCGTCCGTCGACCTCTCCCGCTCGCGGGAGAGGCGGACACCCGGACGATCACGCCGCCGTCGCGTCGTCCGCGGCCGATGCCGGCGCTGCGGATGGTGCCGCCAGCTTCTTGTCCTTGCTGTCCCTGGCCCGCGCCATCATGCCCAGCGCGATCTCGCGCTCGCCCATCACGGTGGCCGTGGCGCCGCAGTCATGCAGGTGCTCGACCTCGGCGTCGGAATGGGCGCGGGCGAAGATGTCGAGGTCGGCCCGTGCGGCGCGCGCCTGCTGCACGATCTGGCCGGCCTCGAAGGCGTTGGGGATGGCGACGAAGAGGCGGCGCGCGGCGCCGATATTGGCCGCCGCCAGCACCCGCGGCGTGGCGGCATTGCCGCGGATCACCTCGATGCCGCGCTCGCGCAAGCCCTCGACGACGTCGCGCCGGTCCTCGATCACCAGGATCGGCCAGCCTTCCTGCCGGGCTGCTTCGCTGATCACGCTGCCGACCCGGCCGTGGCCGACGATGACGGCATGATCGGTGAGGCTGGTGGTCGGCAGGTCGTCTTCGGGCGGCGGCGCGGCCGGCTCGGCTGGCGCCGGCTCGGCGCGCCGCTCCAGGCGCGGCCCGAGCCGGTCGGCGGCGATGAAGATCAAGGGATTGGCGAGGATCGACAGGATGGCGCCGGCGAGGATCAGGTCCTGGCCCTCCTTGGGCAGCAGCTTCAGGCTCACACCCAGTCCGGCCAGGATGAAGGAGAACTCGCCGATCTGCGCCAGGCTGGCGGCGATGGTGAGCGCCGTGCCCATGGGGTGGCGGAACGCCAGCACGATCAGCAGCGCCGCGGCCGACTTGCCCACCAGGATGATCAGCAGCACCGCCAGCATCGGCAACGGGTTCTGCAGCACGATCATGGGGTCGAACAGCATGCCGACCGAGACGAAGAACAGGACCGCGAAGGCGTCGCGCAGCGGCATCGCCTCGGCGGCGGCCTGCTGGCTGAGGTCCGATTCGCTCATCACCATGCCGGCGAAGAAGGCGCCGAGCGCGAAGGAGACGCCGAACAGCACCGCGGCGCCGTAGGCGACCCCCAGCGCGATCGCCAGCACCGACAGCCGGAACAGCTCGCGCGATCCGGTGTGCGCGATGTGATGCAATATCCAGGGCACCAGCCGGCGGCCGACCACCAGCATCACGGCCACGAAGCCGGCGACCTTGGCCAGGGTGATGCCCAACGCCAGCAGAATCGCCTGGCTGCCCGCGGACGTGGCGCCGGCGCCCCGGTCGTCCAGCAGGCCTGACACGGCCGGCAGCAGCACCAGGGCCAGCACCATCGCCAGGTCCTCGACGATCAGCCAGCCGACCGCGATGCGGCCGCGCCCGGTCTCGATCATGCGCCGCTCTTCCATTGCGCGCAGCAGCACCACGGTGCTGGCGACCGACAGCGCCAGCCCGAATACCAGGCCGGCGCCGGCCGGCCAGCCCATGGCCCAGGCGAGCGCCATGCCCAGCGCGGTGGCGAACGCGATCTGGACCAGCGCGCCGGGAATGGCGATCGCCTTCACCGACATCAGGTCCTTGATCGAGAAGTGCAGCCCGACGCCGAACATCAGCAGGATGACGCCGATCTCGGCCAGCTCCGGCGCCAGCGTCTGGTCGGCCACGAAGCCGGGCGTGTGGGGGCCCACCAGCACGCCGGCGATCAGGTAGCCGACCAGGGGCGACAGGCGCAGCCGGTTGGCGAGCGCGCCCAGCAGGAAGGCCAGCCCGATGCCGGCGACGATGGTTTCGATCAGCGGGGTGTGATGCGGCATGTGTCGGCGACGTGCTGCCCGTGTGCGTGTGGCGATGGGGAAGCGGACAAGGGCCGCAGCCGGCAGCGTGCCAGATCAGCAATTTCCGTGCGAGCGCGGAAATTGCAGGTCGGCCTCCATCTGGTGCCGATGACAGTCACGGTGCTGGTCTAAAGGTAGACGACACAGCCCCGGTGCTCGAGCTCAGCGAACCAGGCGGGTGCGTTCAATGTGGTCACCCAGCGCAGGTCGAGCTTTTCGAGACGGGGCAGCTTCAGCAGGGCGTCGGGCAGTCGGGCGACGGGGTTCCCTCTGAGGTCGATCTGGCGGAGCTCGAGCAGCGATCCGATCGCTGCCGGCAGCTCCGTGAGCCGGTTGTTGCGCAGGTGCAGCTCGCGCAGCCGCGTGAGGCGGGCGATGGAAGGCGGCAGGTGGGTGAGGTGATTGTCGGTGACGCGCAGCTCGATCAGGCCCGACATTTCGGTGACAGCCTCGGGCAGGACCTCGAAAGCATTCTCGCTGATGTTGAGGTAGCGCAGGGAGGTCAGGCGTCCGAGGGTCGCGGGCAGTGCCGAGAGCCTGTTGTCGTGCAGGTAGAGGAAATCGCTCAGGCCTTCGAGGTGCCCCAGCTCGGGTGGAAGATCGTGAAGCGCGTTGTGACCGAGATCGAGCATGCGCAGATTGCGCAGCGCGCCGACGCGTCCGGATATCCGGGTCAGGCCGTTGTCCGCCAGGACCAGGCTGCGCAGCTCCGTTCGATCCCAGACCTCATCGGGAACCGCGCCGAGGCCCTGCTTCCAGAGCGAGAGATGTGGTCCTGTCGCGCTAGCCATCGGCCGGCCGCCGGCCGGATAAGCGCCGGGCGGTCATGATCCGGTCCTGCCATTCCGCCATGTTGCTCATCATGGCGCGACCGTGAGCCGGCCAGGCACCGTTTTCAAGAGGGCGCCATCCACGTGCGGGAAAAGGGTGACGGCGGGGCCGATAGCGCCACCCCATACCTTTGGAGGATGGCCCAAAGTGCGCCAGTAGCGCATAGTGAGTGAGTGATTGCTATTACGTTCGTCGTTGGCTTTGTCCGATCGGAGAGGGAAGGCACTCATGACCGAGCCCGTGCCGATGGTCGATAGAGCACTTGCCGCATTGCAGCGCGAGATCGCGCGCAAGATTGAGTTTTCTCTCGTGATCACGGGACCACCGCCAAGCGGCTACGTCGACCTGTTTGTCTATCAATACAACCCGCCCCCCGGACCGAAGCCGGCGGATCCCAAGGATTGGCCAAAGTGGGAACGCCTGAAGGAGAAGTATGAGAAGGACTATTTTGTGCTACCCAGCAACATCAGGCCGATCACCTCGATTGCGGAACTTCTCCTGATCGTGGCGGGCGTCTGTTCCGGCGGCAAACGGCTGCGCCAGCTCCGCATCATGGGACATGGTGCTCCCGGACAGATCAGAATAGGCACCTATGAGATCGTATACGGCTCGAGCCTCTATGACCCCGTCACCAAGCAAAAGACCAAACAGGCGGCGACCCTCGAGGTGCTGAAGCAGTGGCTCGATCCCGACGTCTCTCTCGTCATCCTGGATCATTGCAACGCCGGCGAGATCGACGAGTTTCTCGTCACGCTGTCCAATCTATGGGGTGGTGTCGCCGTGCGAGCATTCCACCATTTCCAGGGGTGGGAGCACGGCGAAATCCAGGTCGGCAACGGCCCCTTCCGGCAATGCAAAGGCAACAGCTGCCATTGGGGGTTTGAATATCACCCGGATCAGGCAGCCAATGACCCTGGGCAATGACGGGCTCAGGGCTTGCCTCAGCCGAATTGTTGCAGGCTGGCCAGCACGCTTGGATATTGAATTTTCTTTACGTAAATACTAGTGTGTCTACACGTATATGCTATCGAGCTGTGCGATGCCGTTGAACATCCGCAACGAGACCGTCAACCAGCTGGTCAATGAGCTGGCAGCCCGCACGGGCATGACCAAGACCGAAGTCGTTCATCAGGCTCTCAAGAACGAGCTTCGGCGGCTCGAAGATGCGGTGCCCCTCAGGCTGCGGTTGCAGCCTCTGAAGCGGCGGATCCTTGCCCGGCCGGCAACCGGACTTGAAGCCGACAAGACGTTCTATGATGAGCTTTCCGGGGATCCCTGATGTTCGTCGACGCGTCGGCGATCGTTGCCATTCTGACAGATGAGCCGGGAGCCGAGGAGCTGGCCGATGCTCTGGACAAGGCTGCGAGCCCGGTTACCTCGGCGATCGCTGTGTTCGAGGCGGCGTTGGGGCTCAGGAGAAGGCGCCATGCCAGCGTTGAGGAAGCGCGGGAGGATGTCGGCGAGTTCCTCCGCTTGGCGCGAATTGAGATCGTGGAGTTGTCGGGTGCGGAAGCCGATGCGGCGCTAATGGCCTTTTCCAGGTACGGCAAGGGTACTGGCCATCCGGCACAACTGAATCTTGGCGACTGCTTTGCCTATGCTGTCGCTCATATACGCAACATCCCACTGCTCTTCGTGGGGCAGGACTTTGCCAACACGGATGTTGATGCCGCGTTATGACGTTCCGAAGGTAACCCGACTTCGTCACTGGCGTGCGTCAGGCCGATCGCCGCAACATGCATCGATCCCGGAAACACTTCTGCCAAGCGTCGGGGAAGGGCAGGCGAAAGATTATGATCGAAGAGCAGCTTCACGCTGCGAGAATGCGCGTGCGCCGCTCGCGCTCGGCTGCGTAAGCCAGTGCCGCCTGGAGATCTTCTCTCTCCAGGTACGGGAACTCCGCCAGCATCTCATCCATCGTCATGCCGCCAGCAAGATAGTCGAGCACGTCCTGCACGCTGAAGCGCATGCCCCGGATACAGGCCTTGCCGCTCATCTTGCCAGGGTCGATGGTGATGCGATTCCGCCAATCCGACATGATCGCCTCCTGTCCCGACGATATCTCATTCGTGCGCCAAGCACCACTGGCAGGCCCAGGCTCAGGAATTGGCGTTCCAAAAAAATCCCTATATTCCAATGACATAGGGTTGACGCTTGGGGTCCGGCCCGGCATACTCACAACCTGTTGTTGTTGAGATCCAGGCGAGGAGCATTCGGGGTGAAAGCGCCGTCGTCCATGACCAAGTCGGAACTCATCGCCAAGCTTGCTGCGTTGAATCCCCATTTGTACCAGCGGGATGTCGAGCGCATCGTGGCGACGATCTTCGACGAGATCACCAATGCGCTGGCGCGTGGCGACAGGGTCGAGCTGCGCGGCTTCGGCGCCTTCTCGGTGAAGCAGCGTGATTCGCGCACCGGCCGCAACCCGCGCACCGGCGAGGCCGTTTCGGTCACCGAAAAGCGCGTGCCTTACTTCAAGACCGGCAAGGATCTGCGGGACCGCATCAACCGGGAATTCGCCGCCCAGCTGGCGGCGCAGGAGCAGCCCGGCAGCGACCCGGATGCCGGCAAGGACGCCGGCTGACGTGCACCAGCCGTTGTTTTGCCGGCCGCCACCCGGGTAGGGTGCTGGCATGAAAGTCCTGTCTCGCATCGCCCTCGGCATCGTCCTGCTGCTGGGGACGCTGATTGCCGTCAGCAATACCGCGCCGGTCGAGCTGCACCTGTGGCCGTTCTCCGACTTCGTGGTCATGCCGCTCTACCTCGCGGTCGTGCTGCTGCTGCTGCTGGGCGTGCTGGTCGGCCTGACCATGGGCTGGGTCGCCGGCCGCGGCCATCGCCGGCTGGCGCGTGAGCGCCGGCGCGAGGCCGACCGCCTGGGCCGCGAGGTGAGCCAGCTCAAGGCCGACATCGCCGCCCGCGACAAGGCCGCCCGGAAGGATGCGCCACCCAAGGAGCCGCCGGCGGCGGAGGTCCGGGCGCTGGAGCGGCAGCGCGCCCTGGCCGATCCCGAGGGGATGGACCCGACCCGGGCCCGCGCCTGATGCGCCTGCTCGACGCCGCGCAGGTGGATGCCGCGCTCGACGACCTGGTCCTGGTCGACCGGCTCGCGGCCACCTTCCGGGCCGACGTCGAGATGCCGGTGCGGCACCACCACCCGATCCCGGCCCCGACCGGCCCCGGCTCGGCCGACGCGATGCTGCTGCTGATGCCGGCCTGGACCACCCCACCCGTATCGCGCGGCCAGCCGGCCGGCCGCATCGGCGTCAAGGTCGTCACCGTCTTCCCCGACAACGGGCTTGCCGGCCTGCCGGCGATCTACGGCCAGTACCTGCTGCTCGACGGCGCCACGGGCGCGCCGCTGGCGCTGCTCGACGGCACCATGCTGACCAAGCGCCGCACCGCCTGCGCCTCGGGGCTGGCGTCGCGCTTCCTGTCGCGGCCCGACAGCCGCCGCCTGCTGATGATCGGCACCGGCGCGCTGGCGCCCGAGCTGATCCGGGTCCATAGCCGGATCCGCCCGATCGAGGAGGTCATGATCTGGGGCCGCACCGCGGCCCATGCCGAGGCGCTGGCCGCGCGCCTGTCCGCCGCGCTGCCCGCTGCCGTCGGCCGCGCCGTGCGGGTGCGCGCCGTGCCGGACCGCGCCGCCGCGGTCCAGGCCGCCGACATCATCTCCTGCGCCACCTTGAGCAGGACGCCCCTGGTCGAGGGCGCCTGGCTGCGGCCGGGCCAGCATGTCGACCTGGTCGGCGCCTATCAGCCGACCATGCGCGAGAGCGATGACGCCGCGGTGCGGGCCGCTCAGGTGTTCGTCGACACCCGTGCCGGCGCGCTGAAGGAGGCGGGCGACATCGTGCAGCCGTTGCAGGCCGGCGAGATCGAGGAGGACGACGTGCTGGCCGACCTGTTCGCGCTCTGCCGCGGCGAGCACCGCGGCCGCGAGCCGGGCGACGGCCGGTCGATCACGTTGTTCAAATCGGTCGGCGCCGCGCTGGAGGACCTCGCGGCGGCCGAGCTGGCCGTCGGGCAGGCGGCGCCGTGACAACGGCAGCGTGCCGGCTGCGCGATGCGATGCCGGACGACGCCGATGCCATGGCGGACCTGTTTCTCGCCGCGCGGCGCACGGCCATGCCGTGGCTGGCTGTCGTGCACACCGACGACGAAACGCGCGGTTGGATCGCTCATGTCCTGCTGCGCCAGCGGCGCGTGCGGATCGCCCAGGCCGATGGCCTGGTCGCGGGTTTCGCCGTGGTCCATGACGGCTGGCTCGACCATCTCTACGTCGCGCCGGCGCATCAAGGCGCCGGCGCCGGCTCGCGGCTGCTGGAAGACGCCAAGCGCCTGTCGGGCGGGGCGCTGCAGCTTTACGTCTTCCAGCGCAACCAGCGCGCCCGCGCCTTCTACCTGAACCGCGGCTTTGTCGAGGCCACGTTCAGCGACGGCGCGAGCAACGAGGAGCGTGAGCCTGATCTCGTGATGCGATGGGTGGCAAGGTCATGCACATCCTGATCATCGGCGCTGGCATCGCCGGCCTGGGCGCGGCGTGGGCGCTGGTGCGCGATGGCCATCGCGTGACGGTGCTGGAGCGGGGGCCGATCCCCAATCCGCGCGGCGCCTCGGTCGACAGCCATCGCCTGATCCGCCGCGCCTATGGCAGCGAGGACGGCTACATGCGCCTGATCACGCATGCGTGCGCCGCCTGGGACCGCATGTGGGCCGACCTGGGCGTGAAGCTCTGCGTCGATACCGGCGCGCTCTCGACCAGCGCCCGCACCGACGACTGGGTGGCGATGTCCCTGCAGGCGCTCAAGACAGGCGGGTTCCCCGTCGACGAGCTGGATGCGAAGCGCCTGGCGGAACGCTTTCCGCTGGTCGAGCCGCGCGGCATCGAGGTCGCGTTCTTCTCCCCGGAGGGTGGCGTGCTGCTGGCCGACCGCATTGTCGCGGCCCTGGCCCGCTGGCTGGCGGCGACAGGTACGCAGCTGCGGCCCGGGACGCAGGTGGTCGACATCGATGCCGATGCCGGTGCCGTGACCCTGGCCGATGGCGAGCGTCTGGCGGCTGACCTCGTGCTGGTGGCCGCCGGCGCCTGGGTGGCGATGCTGGCGCCCGGGCTGGCGGCGAAGGTCGAGCCGTCGCGCCAGGTGCTGGCCTATGTCGACCTGCCCGACGACCTGGCGCGGGCCTGGGCCACGCATCCGTCGCTGCTCTGCGTCGAGCGTGCGGAGGGCTTCTACCTCGTGCCGCCGGTCGTGGCGCCGGACGGCACCCGGACCCGGCTCAAGATCGGCGATCATCTCTTCAGCCGGACGGGCGATCCCGAGGCGGATCCGCGCGTCGCCGGCGCCGAGGAGACCCGGGCCGTGCTCGAGCAGGCACGCGGCCGGCTGCGCCATCTGGAGCGCTACCGCCTGGCCGAGGGCAAGGTCTGCTACTACACCGTCGACCGCCGGCCGGGGCATGAGACCTTCCAGTCGCTGCCCTTGGGCCGGTCGGCCTGGGCGATGTCGAACTGCTCCGGCCACGGCTTCAAGTTCGGCGCCTGCCTCGGCGAGGCCTTCGCTGACATGGTGGCGGGACGATCCAGCCCCGACGCCTTCACGAAGTACGCCGCCGGCGCAGCATCTGTCGTTCCGAGCGAAGCGAGGAATCTTTAAGAGCCTGGGCCAGCGCGAAGTCTGGCACCGGGGCGGCGCACCGTCACGGCAGCGTTGCGCATCCTCAGAATGCGCTTGACGTGCCCGCTCAGCGCAGGCACGATAAAATCATAACTGTTTCGCGGCTAGGTTAAGTTGATCCCAGGCGACATAGTGTCTGGCAAGCATACACGCGAACATTCTTACTAGTTATTCCAGGTTGTCACCGCTGCCGTTCGAAATGGCTTCGAGCACGTGCCGGATAGGCACGTGAGGGCACGGAAGTAACAAACTAGACGCTGTGTGACAGGAGCGGGTTTGGCTTGCTGCTGGGCATGGAACCTGCAGCAACGACGCTCGCGTTCTATCGATCCTGTTGTTGGGTGGTACGACAAGCGTGCCGCAGGGGTGATCGTGCGACCATCGCAATCCGCTGGCGGATGAAGCACCCGGCGGGATTCCGCCCGATCATGCGAACCTGATTGGGAGCGCATCATGGCAACCAGGAAGCGCGGCGGCACCGGGCCCGTGGCGGAGCCAATAATTCCACCGGGCGAAGCCACGCCTCCCGACGAATTCCGTTCGTTCATGGTCGCCTTGGCCACCGACCCCGCCAAACTTGGCGCGTTCATAAAGGATCCCGACGGCACGATGCAGGCAGCCGGCATCAGCGACGTCGATCAGGTGATTTTGAAGAGTGGCCACCCCTGGGCAATCCATGGGCGCCTTAGCGGGCAGAAATATACTTTTACCCCGCCGTCGCCGGCGACCCCGGTGACGGTTCTCGTTGTCGACATGACCAAGCCACCGGGCGCCGACCAGGCCGCCGCTGCAGACGAGCCGGCCGTGCGCGCTCAACCTGCTTTCACAACACCGCCGAGCCAAGGGAGTGCGGCCATGTTTCCTAACATTCCGCAGCAGATCTTCCCGCAAGTGCATCCGCAGATTTTCCCGCAGGTGCATCCACAGATTTGGCCGCAGGTCCACCCACAGGTGGTGGTCCACCCGCAGGTCTGGCCGCAGGTGCACCCGCAGCTGGTGGTCCATCCGCAGGTCTGGCCGCAGGTGCACCCGCAGCTGGTGGTCCATCCGCAGGTCTGGCCGCAGGTGCACCCGCAGCTGGTGGTCCATCCGCAGATCTGGCCGCAGGTGCACCCGCAGCTGGTGGTCCATCCGCAGATCTGGCCGCAGATCCACCCGCAGCTGGTCGTCCATCCTCAAGTGCATCCGCAGCTAGTCCAGCCGAATGCCGCCTTGCCTCAGTTCCCGCAACTGGTCCTGCATCCGCAGGTCCATCCGCAGATCTGGCCGCAAGTGCATCCGCAGGTGGTGGTGCATCCGCAGATCTGGCCGCAAGTGCACCCGCAGCTGGTGGTGCATCCGCAGATCTGGCCGCAGGTGCATCCGCAGGTGGTGGTGCATCCGCAGATCTGGCCGCAGGTGCATCCGCAGGTGGTGGTGCATCCGCAGATCTGGCCGCAGGTGCATCCGCAGGTGGTGGTGCATCCGCAGATCTGGCCGCAGGTGCACCCGCAGCTGGTGGTCCACCCGCAGATCTGGCCGCAGGTGCATCCGCAGCTGGTCACGCCGCCACCGGCGACCCCGGGAACGCCGGGTTAGCACAAACCGGATCGCTTGGTTTGCCAACGCCATCCGAGGCCATGCCAGCCGCGGATGGACAGGTCGGAGCGACAGCGCCCGAGGCATTCGAGCACCGAACAGCGGAGCTACCATGGCAGTCGAGACGAACGGCAGCAGCAACGAACCGGCGCCACCGGGGCTCGCAGGAATCCCAGGCCCGCCCCACGGCAACGGCGCCAACGAGAAGCGGAATGGCTCGCTCATCGTTGTCGGCACGGGCATCCGTACCGTCGGCCATCTGACGGTGGAGGCCGTCGCCTGGATCAAGCGGGCGGACAAGGTGCTGTACGTCGTCGGCGACCCTGTGGCCGAATTGATGCTCAAGGAGCTCAATCCCGCGGGCGCCGAGTCGATGACCGGCATGTATGCCGAAGGCAAACCGCGGATCGATACCTACAACGAAATGGTGGAACGCACGCTTGCATGCGTGCGCGCGGGCCTGGTGACCTGCATGGCCTGTTACGGCCATCCGGGCGTCTTCGTCTATCCATCGCACGAGTCGATACGACGCGCGCGTGCAGAAGGGTTCAGCGCCCGCATGCTGCCGGGCATCTCGTCGGAGGACTGCCTGTTCGCCGACCTCGGCGTCGACCCGGGCATCAATGGCTGCCAGTCCTACGAGGCGACGGATTTCCTGGTCAACTGCCGGGTCATCGATCCCAGCAGTTCGGTCGTGCTCTGGCAGATCGGCGTCGTCGGCGACGCGACTTTCAAGCCCTATGGCTATGATCTGTCGGCCATGCCGTTGCTGATCGAGCGGCTGCTGTCGATCTATCCGCCGACCCATCCCATGTATCTGTATGAGGCAGCGGTATTCCACGGCTGCGAGCCGGTCATTCGCCAGATCACGGCCGCGGAACTGGCCTATGGGCCGCTATCGGCCGGCAATACGCTCTACATCCCGCCGGCATACATGCGCACCGCCGACCCGACGACCTACCTGCGGATGAATGCCCTGATCGCCGCGAGCAAGGCGGCGTCCGGCGCGACAACCGCCCGGTAGGACAGGACGACGGTCAGGCCGTGAAGCGCGCAGCGCGCAACACCGCGGCGGTGCATCGCCCACCAATACACGGGCCGCTGGTGAACCCCTATGGTGCGTTCTTCGGCGCCTTGCCCCCGTCCTGCCGGCGCGTCCCATCGGCGCCGTTGTCGGCATCCGAATCGGCGCACGCCGACTGGCTGACCTGGAAATCGGCGATCGCACGGCACTTCGCGTGGGCGGTGCCGACGGACGAGGCGATCGCGACCATAGCTCGCTACGCAACCGACGTGGTCGAAATCGGCGCCGGGAGCGGCTACTGGGCCTGGCTGATGCGACAAGCCGGCATAACCGTCGCCGCGTTCGATGATGAGCCTCCGGCTTTCACCTGGAGTGACGTCGCCCAGGGCGACGAACGTGCGATACTCGACCGCCGCGACAGCACGCTGTTCCTGTGTTGGCCGCCCTGGGGCACGGCCATGGCAGTCAACGCCCTCGCCCTCCATCGCGGAGACTACGTCATCTACGTCGGCGAATGGATGGGCGGCAGCGCCGATGCGCGGTTCTTCGCGCTGCTGGCGGCACAGTTCGAGGCGATCGACGGCGTCGCGATCCCGCAATGGTACAACCGCGACGACCGCCTGTTCGTATTCCGGCGACGGGATCCGCAGCCGCGCTCATGACGACAGGCGGGCTGGCCGTGATGGCGGCACGTGCCCGGCGCCCCGACTCATGGCGGCGCCCTCCGCCCAATGACAGGTCCCGACAAACCCAAGACATCATCAAAATTCCCGCCAGCATCTGGCGCACCATGCAAAACGCCCTCGCTTACGCCGCTTGATCCGGCCAAAATCGAGCTGAGGGGATGGCGCGTGGCCTGCTGTTGCGGAAAGATCCCTCGCTGCGCTCGGGATGACAGTGGCACAGCAATGCAAGGGGGAACGTCATGGCCGATGTCGAGATCCGCAAGATCGTGACCGGGATCGAGGAGATCTGGCATGACGGCGGCCCGCCGCTGGAGGAGCCGGTGCGCAAGGGCGCCATCGGCGCCGTGATCCGCAATCCCTATGCCGGCCGCTACGTCGCCGACATCGCGCCGATGATGGACGCGCTCAAGCCCCTGGCGCTGGATATCACGCGCCGCCTGATCGCGGCGCTGGATGCGCAGGGACCAGGCATCGAGGCCTACGGCAAGGGCGCCATCGTCGGCATCGCGGGCGAGCTGGAGCACGCGGCCCTGTGGCACCAGCCCAGCGGCTGGGGCATCCGCGAGGCCATGGGCGGCGCCAAGGCGATCGTGCCGTCGACGGTGAAGGTCGCGACTGCCGGTGCCCGGATCGACATCCCGCTGCACCATGCCAACGCCGCTTATGTGCGCAGCCATTTCGACACGATCGAGTTCGGCGTGCCCGACGGCCCCAAGCCGGACGAGATCGTGTTCATCGTCGGCCTGTCGACCGGCGGCCGCCCGCATCCCCGCGTCGGCGGCCTGCGGGCGGACGAGATCAAGCTGTGGGACGGCCAGCGGTGAGAAGATCATGACCGGTCGAGCAGCCAGCGGAACGCCCGCCGCAGCTCGTTGACGGCGTCACGATCGTACCAGCGCCCGTGGGCGAGAATGATGCGATCGGGCTCCCAGGCGATCATGATCCCGAGGGCGCGTCGCAGCTCGGCCTTGGGGTATGTCAGCCGCATGTCTCGCGGCATCCGGCCGTCGGGATCCTGCGCGCCGCCAAGCCGCGTCAGCCAGCGCGTCCAGAAGCCCAGCTTCTCCGCTTCGAAATTCTCGATGAGGTCGGTTAGCACGAGCGTGCGGCTGGGGCGGTGGAAGAACACGCATTCGGTCATGTAGCGCCCGCGGACCGGCAGCGTCGCGATGCTCGTGTCCCATGGATAGCCGGTTGCCCGGGCGAGCTCATGCGCCGGAAAGTCGATGCGTCCCCTCGCGCGCCGCCTGATGCCGGGCGCGAGATAGACGTCGGCCGCGCGATAGGCATCTCTCCACACCGGAATCCACCAGTAGTGGATCCGGTTCGGGCCGATGATCCAACGCGGCGTTCCAATGGCTTCGATCGCGCTCTTCAGCTCCGGCGGGAGCGGCGTCGGTGAGTGGATGAAGAGCGCGTCGTCCCGCAGGCGGATGACTGTCATCCGCGTGGGGAAGGACATCTTCGGAAAGCCGAAACGTATGGCCGGGCCGTCCACGATCCAGACGTCGTCGGCCACCGCTTTCAACGTGTCGGTGGGCGCGTATGTGATATCGATGCCATGCGCCATGGACGGCCCCTTTACCAACGTCGCCACACGACGATAAGATTTGCGATTGTTAGCGCGCAAACAATCTCAGCGAAGGTGTGCCGCGAGGAGGGCGATGAGCAAGCGGATGGGGCATGGCGCTCGGCTCTTGTGCGTTGCGTCGATCTCTCGTCAAGTGGCATTCATTTCGGACAGGGGGACCTGAGACTATGAAACGCAGGACCGTTCTTGGGCTTGCCGCCGGCACTGCCGCCGGACTCGTATTGCCGGCGGGCGCGCAGCAGGGCCCGATCAAGATCGGCGAGCTCAACAGCTACAAGGTCTTTCCTGCCTTCCTCGAGCCCTACAAGAAGGGCTGGGAGCTGGCCGTCGAGGAGGTCAACGCCGCCGGCGGCGTGCTGGGCCGCAAGATCGAGATCGTCTCGCGCGACGACGGCGGCACGCCGGGCGATGCCGTGCGCGTGGCTGAGGAACTGCTGAGCCGCGAGCAGGTGGCGTTCCTGATCGGCACCTTCCCGTCCAATGTCGGGCTGGCGGTGGCTGATTTCGCCAAGCAGCGCAAGACGCTGTTCATCGCCGCCGAGCCGCTCACCGACAAGATCGTCTGGGACCAGGGCAACCGCTACACCTTCCGCCTGCGCGCCTCGACCTACATGCAGACGGCGATGCTGATTCCCGACGCGGTGAAGCTGAAGAAGAAGCGTTGGGCCATCGTCTATCCCAACTACGAGTACGGCCAGTCGGCCACCGCGGCCTTCAAGAAGCTGCTGCAGGCGCAGCAGCCGGACGTCGCGTTCGTGATCGAGCAGGCGGCGCCGCTAGGCAAGATCGAGGCCGGCGCCGTCGCCCAGGCCATCGCCGACGCCAAGCCTGACGCGATCTTCAGCTCGCTGTTCGGGCCCGACCTCGCCAAGTTCGTGCGCGAGGGCAACCAGCGCGAGCTGTTCAAGGGCGTCGAGGTCTTCAACCTGCTGGCCGGCGAGCCGGAATACCTCGATCCGCTGAAGGACGAGACGCCCAACGGCTGGTACGTCACCGGCTATCCCTGGGCCGAGATCAAGACGCCGGCGCACGCGAAGTTCCTTGCCGCCTACCAGGCGAAGTTCAAGGACTACCCGCGGCTGGGCTCGATCGTGGGCTACTCGACGGTGATGGCGGCGGCGGCGGCGATCAGGAAGGCAGGCGCGCTCGACCAGGAGAAGCTGGTCGAGGCGATGTCCGGGCTGGCGCACGGCACGCCGTTCGGCGACATCACCTGGCGGCCGCTCGATCATCAGTCGACCATGGGCGCCTATGTCGGCCAGCTGGCGCAGAAGGACGGCAAGGGCGTGATGGTCAACTGGCGCTATGTCGACGGCAAGGACGCCCTGCCCTCCGACGACGACATCCGCCGCATGCGGCCGACGAATTGATGGCCAAAATTCCTCCCCAGCTTTGCTGGGGAGGTGCCCCGAAGGGGCGGAGGGGAGCCGACGTGGTCTTGGCAACTGAGACCACGTCGGCTCCCCCTCCGGCCTTCGGCCACCTCCCCCAACTGCGTTGGGGGAGGGAGCGTTTCCCGTGACCTTCGCCAGCTTCATCGCCCAGCTTCTCAACGGCCTGGCCGGCGCCTCGTCGCTGTTCATGGTGGCGGCCGGCTTGTCGCTGATCTTCGGCGTCACGCGCATCGTCAATTTCGCGCACGGCTCGCTCTACATGCTGGGCCTGTACGGCGCCTACGCCCTGCTCGAGGGCCTGACGACCAGGCTGTTCGTCTTTGCCGGCTTCGGCCGCACGCCGCTCGGCTTCTGGGCGGCGGTGGTGATCGCCGCGCTGCTCGTCGGCCTGGTCGGCGTGCTGATCGAGGTGCTGGTGCTGCGCCGCATCTACCGCGCGCCCGAATTGTTCCAGCTTCTGGCCACGTTCGCCGTCGTGCTGGTGATCAAGGATGTCGCGCTGGCGGTGTGGGGCGCGGAGGATCTTGTCGGCCCGCGTGCGCCGGGGCTGAGCGGCACCGTCTCGATCCTGGACCGGCGCGTGCCGCAATACGATCTGGCGCTGATCGTCATCGCGCCGCTGGTGCTGCTGGCCCTGTGGCTGGCGCTCACGCGCACGCGCTGGGGCGCCCTGGTGCGCGCCGCCACGCAGGACCGCGAGATGGTGGGCGCGCTGGGGGTCAATGAATCCTGGCTGTTCACCGGCGTCTTCTTCATCGGGGCGATGCTGGCCGGGCTGGGTGGCGCGCTGCAGCTGCCGCGTGAGCCGGCGCATCTGGGGCTCGATCTGTCGCTGATCGCCGACGCCTTCGTGGTCACCGTCGTCGGCGGCCTGGGCAGCGTGCCCGGCGCCTTCCTGGCCGCGATCCTGATCGGCGTTGTGAAGGCCTTCTGCGTCGCGCTCGGCACCCAGTCGATCGCCGGCTTCGAGATATCGTTCTCGCGCCTGACCCTGGTGGTGGAGTTCCTGGTCATGGCCGCTGTCCTGGTGGTGCGGCCCTACGGCCTGCTGGGCCGGCCGCCGGTCCTGCAGCGGGCCGTCGGCGAGGCGGCGCCGCCGCTGTCGCCGCTGCCCTGGCAGGCCTGGGCGCCGGCTCTGGTGCTGCTGGCGCTGGTGCCGCTGGCGATGGGCGAGGACCGCTATCTGCTGGTGCTGCTGACGGACATCTTCATCTTCGCCCTGTTCGCCGTCAGCCTGCATGTGCTGATGGGGCCGTCGGGCATGGTGTCGTTCGGCCACGCCGCCTATTTCGGCATCGCGGCCTACGCCGCGGCGCTGCTGCTGAAGCGCGCCGCCCTGCCGATGGAGATCGCGCTGCTGGCCGCGCCGGTCGCGGCCGGCGGCTTCGCGCTGCTGTTCGGCTGGTTCTGCGTGCGGCTCTCGGGCGTCTACCTCGCCATGCTGACGCTCGCCTTCGCCCAGATCGCCTGGTCGGTGATCTTCCAGTGGGACGAATTCACCGGCGGCAGCAACGGCATGATCGGCGTCTGGCCGTCGGCATGGCTGGCGTCGAAGGCCGCCTACTACTGGCTGGCGCTGGCGCTCTGCGGCATCGGCATCGCCTTCCTGTGGCGCACGCTGTTCTCGCCCTTCGGCTACGCCCTGCGCGCCGGCCGCGATTCGCCGCTGCGCGCCGAGGCGATCGGCATCGACCTGCGGCGTCAGCAATGGTTTGCCTTCGCGCTGGCCGGGGCGCTGGGCGGCCTGGCCGGGGCGCTGTTCGCCTTCTCCAAGGGCAGCATCTCGCCCGAGCTCACCTCGATCGCGCTGTCGACCGACGGGCTGGTGATGGTGCTGCTGGGCGGCGTCGAGACCCTGACCGGGCCGGTGGCCGGCGCCGCCGTCTTCACCTGGCTGAAGGACGAGCTGGCGCGGCGCACCGAGTTCTGGCGCGCCCTGCTGGGCCTGGTGATCCTGGCCCTGGTGCTGCTGTTCCCGCAGGGCATCGCCGGCGGCTTGCGCCTGCTGTGGCACCGCCTGCGGCGGCAGGAGGCGGCATGAGCGGGCTCAGGTCTCCTCTCCCGCAAGCGGGAGAGGAAGGGGCCCATCGCGTCAGCGATGGGAAGGTGAGGGGCCCAGCACGAGGCGCTGCGCGTGAGGCCCTCACCCGCCGGATGAGGTG
>NZ_VDUZ01000051.1 GCF_008039615.1 Vineibacter terrae
AATTCACCTGCGTCCTCGCTCGCGACAGCATCCACCACCAAGCACCAGGCATCTCTGCCCAACACCCGGCAGCTTACACCGCCGCCAGCGTTTCCCTTCCTTCAGACCTGTCCATAAAGCGCGGGCTGAAGCCCGAACCGCCACCGGCCAGAGCGCACTTCGCGTCACCGCGCTACTCAGCGGTTTGAAGAACGCCCCGTCGTTTGCGGGAGGCGGGCTTGTACGCGCCCCCCCGGGATCTGTCAACGGCCTTTTTGACAAATTGTTGACCGGGCCGTCGACAACCGGCGAAACGGATCGAACCTATTGTTGTTATTGCGAGATTCGATGATTTTCGTAACAATAGATAGAGGTCGGCAGGTTTGTGGGCTTTCGGTGCATGACAGCTGCCTGCGACGCCAACCGACCCCACGGCGACTGCTCGCACCCGCCCTCTGAACCCGTCGGGTGAACCATTGCCCGGCGGCGCCATAGGCCCGCGACAGGATAAGAACCGCCACCTTGTCCCCTCCTGCCCCCCAGGGATGCGTGGATGCTCGATCAGCCGGACCGTTCCGAAAACCCCTCGATTCCCCCCATATCATCTGCCCCTGACGCTGCTTCTGCGGCGGCACCCGACGCGGCTGCCGCCGCCGCCCCGGCGGAAACGGCGCCACCGCCGACATTGGTGCCCATCGCGCCGCCAGCACGCGCCATTCCGGCCTGGATGAAGCTGGGTGCCGGCCTGGCGGGCGCCGGATTGCTGGCCGCCATCGGCTGGATCATCGTCGGGCAAGACCCGGCAGCGCCCACCCGGTCGCCCGACGACGCGCCACCCACGCAGGCGGCCGGCACGCAGGCCGCCACGCCACGGGCCCCGGCACCGACCGAAGCTCCCGACATCGCCGGCATGCCACAACCGGAAACTGTTGATTTGCCGCCCATCGTCCACGCCGATGCCGCCCCCTCCGCGGGCACGCCGCAGGCCGCCGATGCGGCGCCGCCACGCGATGACGACGGCGACAAGCCCGAGCCCATGGACCGCTACGAGGCAACCGTCCGCGTCGAAAAGGGCGACACGCTGGAGAGCATCCTGCGCGACATGGACTTCGCGCCCGAGGAGATCCGCAAGGCGGTGGCGGCGCTCAAGCCGGTGCTGAAGGGCGCGCGCCTGCCCGTCGGCGAGACGCTCACGCTGCAGGTGCAGGCGCCGCAGGACAACGACGGCAAGCCGACGCTGCAGGCGCTCGTCATCCGGCCCGAGGCGCGCCGCGAGATCACGCTCGAGCGCGATGCGGACGGCGCCTACAGCGCCACGCAGCGCACCTTCGAGGTCGTGGCCAAGCTGGTGCGCGCCACGGGCGTGGTGAAGGGCTCGCTGCGCGGCAGCGCCGACGCCGCCCGCATTCCACCGTCGGTGCGGGCCGAGATGCTGCGCGCCTTTTCGTGGGACGTGAACTTCCAGTACGACGTCAAGGGCGGCGACCGCTTCGCGGTGCTGATCGAGCAGTCGTACACAACCGACGGCCGGCTGGTGGGCCCCGGCCGCGTCCTGTGGGCCCAGATCACAACCGGCGGCGGCAAGAACACGTTCAATATCTACCGCTTCAAGCCCGGGCGTGGCGCCGAGTTCTTCTACTACGGCAACGGTCAGAGCGTGGTGAAGTCGCTGCTGCGCACCCCGATGGGCCTGAACCGCCTGTCCTCCGGCTTCGGCATGCGCAGCCATCCCATCCTCGGCTTCACCGCCATGCATTCCGGCGTCGACTTCGCCGCCCCCTACGGCACGCCGATCCTCGCCGCCGGCGCCGGCACGGTGGCCCAGGCCGGCCCCTATGCCGGCTACGGCAACTACGTGAAGATCGACCACGGCGGCGGCATCGCCACCGCTTATGGGCACATGGCCCGCTACGCGCCCGGCATCCGCCCCGGCGCGCGCGTCCACCAGGGACAGGTGGTCGGCTTCGTGGGCAGCACCGGCATGTCGACCGGGCCGCATCTGCACTACGAGCTGCACCAGAAGGGCCGGCCGGTGAACCCGCTCACGGCGCGCGCCTCGCAGCGCACCGGCCTCGCCGGCAAGAATCTCGAGCGCTTTCGTGCTCTCGTGGCCAGGACCGACCGCGCCCGCGATGGCGCCGAGCTGATCGCGACGCGATAGCGTCGGCCGATCAGAGGACGTCGCGCAGCGCCTTCTCGAGCCCGGCGCGCCCGACGCGCGGCAGGAAGCCGGGCTGCACGCCGGTGGCGACGAAGCGGCCGGCGTCCTTGTCGAAGGTGAACAGATCGCGGCTCGCCACGGCGTCGTCCGCGACCGTCACGTCAGCCAGATGCGCCACCCGCCGCATGCCGTCGCGCTGCCGCTCGAGATACACCACCACCTCGAAGGCGCGCGCCAGGCGCCGGCGCGCCTCCGGCGGCGGTGTTCCCGCATCCGCCGCACGCAGCAGCGCATACAGCCGGTCAAGCGCGTCCTGCGGCGTCACAGCCCCGACGCTGGCCATGATGCCGTCGGTGCCGGCGGCGACGGCGCCGACGATCCCCGACGTCACCGCTTCCGTGACATCGTCGATCAGCAGACGGTCGGGACGCAGCGCCAGCGCCGCGGTCAGCACCTCGGTCGGCGCGACGCGGATGTCGCCGGGCACGATCAGCGGCACGTGGTGCACCACATCCGGCCGCAGCTCGGCGCTGCGCTCGATCGTGATGACCCGGTCCTCGGTGCCTGCCGCCCGCGCCAGGGCCGCCAGCAATGCCGTCTTGCCGCAATCGGGGCCGCCACAGATCAGCAGGTTGAGCCGGCTGCGCACCGCCACGCGCAGGAAGCCTGCCATCTGCGGCGATAGCACGCCCTCGGCGACCATCGAATCGAGTGTCACTGCGCGCGTCACCGGCCGTCTAATCACCAGGTAGGGTCCCCCCGACGCCAGCGGCGGGGTCACGACGGTCACGCGCGTGCCGTCATCCAGGCGCCGGTCGACCACGGGCCCGCGCTCGGCGTCGACCGCGCCGCCGACGCGCTGCGTCAGCCGCTCGGCCACACGCTCGAGCTGGCCTGCGTCGCGGAACGCCACACGCACCGGCTCGAGCCGGCCGCGGCGATCGACGAAGACGGCGCCCGGCCCGTTGACGAGCACGGCGCGCACGGTGTCGTCGCGCATCACCGCGTCCAGCGGGCCCAGGCCGAACAGCTCGTCGTATGCCTGTCGTTCCAGAAGGTCGCGCTCGGCTTCGGAGACGGTGATCGCGGCCGTCACCAGCGCGGCGGCAACGGCGCCGCGCACCCGGTCCTGCCGCTCGCGGCGCGAGGCCGGCGCGCTGCTGCGCTGCTGCAGCAGGATTGGCATGATGGCCGCGAGCGCGGCATCGACGCTGACCACGGGCGTCGATACGACCGGGGGCGCCGGCGCATCGGATACCGGCCCGGCCGGCGGCGGGACAGGCGCCGGCGACGCTTCCAGCACGGCGGACGCGGCCCGCGCCGCCATCGGGACAGGCGGCCCCACCGGCGGCAGCGTCGCCTCGGCGCGTGGCGCCAGCGATACCAGCGATGAAGGCAGATCGGGGGTGACGACAGACGGTGCTGCCGCAGGCGGAGCTTCCCCGCCCCATCCTTCGGCGGGCGGGTACCGCCGCGATCCGTTGCGCTCGTCGAAAACCACCAGCGTGTCCGTTTGTCGCGCGGCTGGGGCATCACCGGCAAAGACGGCCGCCATATCCGTCGATGGGTCGGCAAGTGACGGCCAGCCCCGCCGATAGTTGTCAAGCAGGGCCACCACGATGCGACGCAACTCGAAGCTGGTCAACGTCGCGCCGCGGGAACGGAAGTAGTTGTGGACCAATTCGCCCAGCCGATAAGCGATATCGCCCGCCGACATGCCGCCGCGCAGGGTGGTATCGACAGGCTCGCGCAGTTGCGAGACCAGGGAGGTCCAGGTGTCCTCGAGCTGCCGGCCGCGCCCCTCGGCGCCGGCCGGCTCAGGGAAGACGGCGCTGTAGGCGCTACCCCACATGCCGTCCACAGGGGCAGCGACCGGGCGATCGAGGATCGCCCGAAGTTCCGAAACTCGGTGAGGACGCATCGTGAATTCCGGCGACGACTATTGGGACAGCATCAGACTGATTTTGGCCGGAGGATATCTTGTATTCGCCACAATTGACACGAAAAAGATAAGCCATTACTGTAGCTTAGTGAATTTCTGGCAAAAGTGGCGCGCATGGAGTCGGTTAGGCCCGCTCGTTGAGGTGAAACGTTAAATTATCGCGAATCTCATGAACGCGCCATTCCACAGATGGTTGCGCCAGCGTATTGAGCCTCGGTCCGACTGAGGGTCCGGGGGATGGTCGCGCACGCCGAGCCGCAGCAATTGCGCCAACCAGTCTTCGGTTTTGTCGGCAAATCGAGCCCGACCCTGCAGGAGCGGTTGCGCTGGGGCAGCAGCCTGGTGGCCGCCCTGGCGATTCATGCCCTGGCCGTCGTGGCGCTGCTGGCGGTGGTCCGGCCGACACCGCAGCCGCCGCCCAATGTCATCGAGGTCGAGGTCGTCGAACCGCCGCCGGCCGCACCGGCGGCGGATCCACCACCAGCGGCAGACCTACCTCCGCCACCCGACAAGCCGGCCGACCTGCGGCCGGTGATGCCGGCGCCACCACCGGCACAGCCGGAGCCGGTGCCACAACAGCAGCCTCAGACAGACCCGGCGCCACCGCCGCCGCAAGCCGAGCCCCCTCCCCAGCCCGAGGCAGCCGACGCCGCATCCCCGGCGCCGCCGCTGCCCTTCCATGACGGGGGGTTCGCCATCCCGCCCGGGCCGATGGCCTCCACCGAGCCGCCCGCCATGCCCTCGCCTCCGACACCACCGCTGGCGGATCCGCTGCGGCCAGCGCCGCCCCCAGCACCGCAGGCGGAGGCCACACCCGAACCGGCGGCGCGGCTGGCGCCCCTGGTGATCACCGCCGACCCGCGGCGCGACCCGCGACTGCCGTCCTATCCCGCCGATGCGCGCTCCAAGGGTGAGCAGGGCGATGTGCTGGTCGAGGTCGTGCTGGATCCCACCGGCGCGTTGCGCGATGCCCGCGTCAAGACGTCGAGCGGCCACGCCCGCCTCGACACGGCGGCACTGCACTCGGCGCGTGCCTTGCGTTTCCGTCCGCCGCGCCCGCCGCCAGGCGTGGTGCTGCGCAATGCCATCCTGGTCGAGATCCCGTTCAGCTATCGCCTGCAGTGAGACGGCGGCGCGCGCCTGCAGTGAGACGGCGGCGCGATATGTCGCGGCGAAGTGCCTGCACCCTTGCACCGTCAGGCCGCTTCCGCCATGGTCCGCCGCGTTCGATCATTGCCTGGGGAAAACGCATGCGCTGGACCACAATGCTGACGGCCCTCGTGGCGCTCCTCGCCGTGAGCGCGAACGGATTCGCCCAAAGCAAGACGGTGGCCCCGATGGACAAGGAAAACACGCTCTATATCGATCTCAAGGACGGCCGAGTCGTCATCCAGTTGCGGCCCGACCTGGCGCCCAAGCACGTCGCCCAGATCAAGAAGCTGGCGCGCGAGGGAAAGTATGACGGCGTCGTGTTCCACCGCGTCATCGCCGGCTTCATGGCGCAGACGGGCGATCCGGAGGGCACCGGCCGCGGCGGCATGGGTGATCGCCTGCCGGCTGAATTCTCCAAGGAGCCGCATGTGCGCGGCACCGTGTCGATGGCGCGCACCAGCGATCCCAACAGCGCCCGCAGCCAGTTCTTCATCTGCTTCGAGAAGGCTGATTTCCTCGACGGCCAGTATACCGTCTGGGGCAAGGTCGTGTCGGGCATGGAATTCGTCGACAAGATCAAGAAGGGCGAGCCGCCGCAGAATCCAGACAAGATGCTGAAGGTGCGGGTCGCAGCCGACGTGAAGGACTGATCGCACGGCGCCATTGGCCGACCAGCGCATGCCGGCAATGGCACTGATCCTCGGGATCGCAAGCGCGATCCCGTTCGCCGCGGCGACGGCCGGCGCGCTGTTCGGCCATAGCCCGGCGCTGCGCCTCTACGGCTATGTGGCGCTGATCAGCTATGGCGCCTGCGTGCTTTCGTTCCTGGGCGCCGTGCACGCCGGCGCGGCGCTGCGCGAAACGCCGGTCCCGGCGGCACGGCTGGCCACTGCCGCCGCCGCGCCGCTGCTGGCCTGGCTGGCGCTGGCCCTGGGCGAGGGCAACGGCCTGCTCCTGATGGCCGCAGGCTTTCTTGCCGTGCTGGCCTACGACATCGTCGCCACCCGCCGCGGCTGGCTGCCGGCATGGTACCCACGCCTGCGCTGGCCGCTCACGGGTGTGACGCTCGTTTGCCTGCTGGCGGTGCGCCAGCTGGGACCGGTCTGACGATCGCGCTACTTCGTCACCGTATGGAACGCCTTGGCGATCACCTGCCAGCGGCCGTCGATCTTCAGCAGCGTGAGATAATCCGTGAAGTAGCGCGGCGGGAGCTGGCATTCGACCTTGGCGAAGGCCGTGGTCGGCCCGCTGAAGTCGATCGATACGATCCGGTCACGCCGCTCGTCACCCTTCGACCTGGCCGAGGGCCGGCTTTCCACCGCCTTCAGCCAGTCGGCCCGCGGCAGGTCGGCGGCGGTGCCATCGGCGCCAACGCTGTACAGATGCGACAGCGGGTGGAACGCCTCGCCCAGCTTCTTGGCGTCACCTTCGTACAGGCCATCGAAATACGTACGTAGAGTCTTTTCGACTTCAGCGATTTCCGATTGCATGGTTCCCTCCAGTCGATGCCCGCGGACAATAGCGGTGGCCTGAAACTTGCTGCAAGAAGCGCGACAGGGCGTACCAGGACGCAACGGGTGAGGAGGGTTCCGGCAGGTCATGAGCATCCACGTCGCGCTTCATCACCGCACCACCTATGCCTATGACAGGCTGGTGACGCTGGGGCCGCAGATCGTGCGGCTGCGTCCGGCACCGCACTGCCGCACGCCGGTGCTGTCCTATGCGCTCAACGTCGAGCCCGCCGGCCATTTCATCAACTGGCAGCAGGACCCCCAGGGCAACTACCTGGCGCGGCTGGTGTTCCCCGAGCCGGCGCAGCGCTTCGAGGTGACGGTCGACCTGGTCGCCGACATGGCGGTGATCAATCCGTTCGACTTCTTCCTCGACCCCGAAGCGGAGTCGTTTCCGTTCCAGTACGATCCGGCGCTGTCGGAAGACCTGGCGCCGTTCCGCAAGACGACCGCGCCCGGTCCCCTGCTCGCCGGATGGCTGCGGCGCATCGAGCGCCGGACGCCGCGGCGCACCGTCGATTTCCTCGTCGATCTGAACCGCCGCCTGCAGCAGGACATCGGCTATGTGATCCGCATGGAGCCGGGCGTGCAGAGCTTCGAGGAGACTCTGGCGCGGCGCAAAGGATCGTGCCGCGACACCGGCTGGCTGCTGGTCAACATCCTGCGGCATCTCGGCTTCGCCACCCGCTTCGTGTCCGGCTACCTGGTCCAGCTCAAGGCGGACGAGAAGCCGCTCGACGGGCCCGAGGGGCCGGCGCAGGACTTCACCGACCTGCACGCCTGGTGCGAGGTGTACCTGCCGGGCGCCGGCTGGATCGGGCTGGACCCGACCTCGGGCCTGATGGCCGGCGAAGGCCACATCCCGCTGGCGGCGACAGCGGAACCGCAAGGCGCCGCGCCGGTTGAAGGCCTGGTTGGCACGGCCAAGGTCGATTTCTCGTTCGCCATGTCGGTGGCGCGGATCCGCGAGACACCGCGCACCACCAAGCCGTATGCCGATGAGACCTGGCAGCGCATCGTCGCACTGGGCGACACGATCGACCGCGACCTGGCCAGCGACCGCATGGACCTGACCATGGGCGGCGAGCCGACCTTCGTGTCGGTCGACGACATGGATGGCCCCGAGTGGAACACCGAGGCGCTGGGCGCCAACAAGCGGCGCATCGCCGGCAACCTGTTCCGCGCGCTGGCTCGACGGTTCGGCAACGGATCGCTGCTGCACTACGGCCAGGGCAAATGGTACCCGGGCGAGCAGCTGCCGCGCTGGGCGCTGACCTGCCTCTGGCGCAAGGACGGCGAGGCGATCTGGCGCAACCCGCGCCTGATCGCGCACGAGGAGAAGCCCAACGGCGCCACGCCCGAGCTGGCGGGCCGCTTCGCGCAGGTGCTGGCCGAACGCCTGCAGATCGATCCGGGCTTCGCGCTGCCGGCGTTCGAGGACACCTGGTACTATCTCTGGCGCGAGCGGCGCCTGCCGGTGAACGTCGATCCCGCCGAGTCGAACCTCAAGGATCCGCTCGAGCGGGCGCGGCTGGCGCGCGTCTTCGAGCAGGGCCTGGAAAGCGTCGTTGGCCATGTGCTGCCGATCCAGCGCGACCACGGCCGCGGGCGGCGCTGGCGCAGCGGGCCGTGGTTCGTGCGGCCGCAGCGGCTTTATCTCATCCCCGGTGACTCGCCGGTCGGCTATCGCCTGCCGCTCGACTCGCTGCCCTGGGCCGCGCCGGAGGACCAAGCCTATTTCTACGATCCCGACCCCTTGATGGCGCGCGTGCCGTTGCCGCCGCTGGATACGCTGCGGCAGGCCGCGGTCACGCGGCTGCAGTCACCGGCCGCCGAGCCGGGCGAGGCCCGCGGCCGCGATGCGGCACCCGTCAACGGCATGCCTGCCAAGGGACAGTCGGCAGCCTGGATCGCACGCACGGCCATGGTGTTCGAGCCGCGGCAGGGCCACCTGCACGTGTTCATGCCGCCGACCGAAGATGCCGAGGATTATCTGCATCTGATCACCGCCGTGGAGGACACGGCGGAAGAGCTCGGCTGTCCGGTCTTCGTCGAAGGCTACGAGCCGCCGTTCGATCCACGCCTGTCGCAGTTCTCGGTGACACCCGATCCGGGCGTGATCGAGGTCAACATCCATCCCTCGGCGTCATGGCGCGAGGTCGTGGACAAGACCGAGGTCGTCTACGACGAAGCGCGCCAGGTGCGGCTGGGGGCGCAGAAATTCATGCTCGACGGCCGCCACACCGGCACCGGCGGCGGCAATCACGTGACCCTGGGCGGCGCCACGCCGGCAGGCTCGCCACTGCTGCGCCGGCCCGACGTGCTGAAGAGCCTGCTCGGCTACTGGCACAACCATCCATCGCTCAGCTACCTGTTCTCGGGCCTGTTCATCGGGCCGACCAGCCAGCACCCGCGGGTCGATGAGGCCCGCAACGACGCGCTGTTCGAGCTCGAGATCGCCTTTCGCCAGATCGAGAGCGGCAAGGACGCGCCACCCTGGCTGGTCGACCGCCTGTTCCGCAATCTGCTGGTGGACGTCACCGGCAACACGCATCGGGCCGAGTTCTGCATCGACAAGCTCTACACGCCGGACAGCGCCGCCGGCCGGCGCGGCCTGCTCGAGCTTCGCGCCTTCGAGATGCCGCCGCATCCGCGTATGAGCGTGGCACAGCTTCTGCTGCTGCGCGGCCTGCTGGCCAGCTTCTGGCGCCAGCCCTACGACAGGAAGCTCACACGATGGGGCACGCGCCTGCATGACGATTTCATGCTGCCGCACTTCGTCTGGCAGGATTTCAACGAGGTCATCGACGACCTCCGCCGCGCCGGCTACGACGTGGAGGCGGGCTGGTTCCTGCCGCATCTCGAGTTCCGCTTCCCCGAGATCGGCGTCATCGCCCAGCGCGGCATCGAGCTCGAGCTGCGCCACGCGCTGGAGCCCTGGCATGTGCTGGGCGAGGAGGCCGCCACCGGCGGCACGGCACGCTTCGTCGATTCCTCGCTGGAGCGCCTGCAGGTGAAGGTCCGCGGCCTCAACGACACGCGCCACGCCGTGGCGTGCGGCGGCTATGCCGTGCCGCTGCGCGCCACCGGGGTGCCGGGCGAATACGTCGCAGGCGTGCGCTATCGGGCATGGCAGCCGCCCAGCGCGCTGCATCCCACGATCGGCGTCCATGCACCCCTCATCTTCGACCTCTACGATTCCTGGACCGGCCGGTCGATCGGCGGCTGCACCTACCACGTGGCGCACCCCGGCGGCCGCAACTACGACCGGTTCCCGGTGAACGCCAACGAGGCCGAAGCACGGCGCCGGGTACGCTTCGCGCCGATCGGCCACACCCAGGGGCCGATGGCGGCGCCCCGGCCGCTCGACAACCCTGACCACCCGTTGACGCTCGACCTGCGGCGCGCCTGAAGGTTTCACCTCTCGCGCAAGCGGGAGAGGAGCATGAGGTGGACCCCACCGCCGGGCTGTGCGATTCTGGACCTCCGTCCACGACCGTCCCGGCAATATGAAGGCCCTGCGCATTCCCGAGGCGTCCCCCGGCAAGGCCGCCTATGACGAGCTGGTCACCGGCCAGGGGACGATCCGCTATCACTGGCAAGGCCTGCTGAGTGTCGTGCGGTCGTTGCCCGACGGCGGCTTCGCCGGACGTGTCGAGCGCGCCCGCCAGCAGCTCATCGAAGGCGGCGCCACGGGTGCCGCCACGCCGGACGGCGCCGCGCCGGTCGAGGCCTGGGCGCTGGAAGGCCTGCCCCTGATCGTGTCGCCGTCGGACTGGCGGGTGCTCGAGGACGGGCTGGCGCAGCGCGCGCGCCTGCTGGACGCGCTGCTTGCCGATGTCTACGGACCGCAGCGCCTGCTGGCCGAACGCGTGCTGCCGCCGGCGCTGCTGCAGGCCAACCCGCACTTCCTGCGGCCCTGCCACAGCCCCGGCACCCCGCCACCCAAGCGGCACCTGGTGACCTACGCCGCCGACGTCGTGCACATGCCCGACGGGTCGTGGGCGGTGCTGGCCGACTACACCCAGGCGCCGGCCGGCGCCGGCTACGCCCTGCATATCCGCCGCACGCTGGCGCGGGCGCTGCCGGAAGCGTTCCGCGCCGTCGCGGTGCGCGAGATCGGTCCCTTCTACGAGCAGTGGCGGGAGACGCTGGCCGAGCTGGCTCCCGCCGGCGGCGGCAATCCGCTGGTGGCGCTGCTCACGGCGGGCCCCTATGCGCAGACCTATGTCGAGCAGGTGTTCCTCGCCCGCGCGCTGGGCATGACGCTGGTCGAAGGCGCTGATCTCACGGTGCGGACCGAGGGGGTTGCGCTGAAGACCCTCGAAGGATTGAAGCATGTCGACGTGCTGCTGCGCCGGCTCGACAGCGCCTATTGTGACCCGCTGGAGCTGCGCGCCGACTCGAGCCTGGGTGTCACCGGACTGCTGGGCGCGGCGCGCTGCGGCAGCGTGAGCGTGGCCAACGCCCTGGGCAGCGGCGCCATCGAGACGCCGGCGCTGGCGCCGTTCCTGCCCGGCCTGGCGCGAAGGCTGCTGGGCGAGGAGCTGCAGTTGCCGGCGGTCGACGTCTGGTGGCTCGGCGAGAAGCCGGCGCTGGATCATGCACTGGCGCAGTTCGATTCGCTGATCTTCCGGCCGGCCTTCGATACCGCACACAAGACGCACGCAGTCCCCGCCGCCGGCGGCAGCGACCCGCGCGCCCTCTACGACCGCGTGCGCGCCCGGCCAGCGGATTGGGTGGCGCAACATCGGCTGGCGCCGTCGATGGCGCCAGCCTGGACGGCCGATGGCCTGCGGCCGGAGCCGCTGGTGCTGCGCCTCTTCGCCATCGCGCGGGACGACGGCTACATGGTCATGCCCGGCGGCGTCGCGCGCACGCCGGCCGCCGATCCGCTGACCCAGCCCGGACGGCTTGACGGCCAGCTGCGCGACATCTGGGTGCTGGCGGAAGACGATGCCGATGTGGTGATCCCCTCGACGGCACGCTTCCAGCGGCTGGCCATCCAGCGCGGTGTCGACCTGCAGAGCCGCATCGCCGACAACCTGTTCTGGCTCGGCCGCTACACCGAGCGCCTCGATAACACCGCACGGCTCATCCGGGCGGCGCTGTCGCGCCTCGCGCTGGGGCCGATGGGGCCGCGCGACCAGGCTGAGCTGCGCCAGCTCACGCGCGCGCTCGCCGACATGGGCCTGATCAGCGCGTCCGAGGCGATGGCGCCGCCCGACAGCGTGCTGCTGATCCAGACCCTGACGCGATTCACCGGCGATGGGCGGCCGATCGCCGAGATCCTGCGCGCCATCAAGCGCCTGGCGGCGTCGACCCGCGATCGGCTGTCGGCCGACATGATCGCCACCCTCGATGCGCTGCTGGGCGCCGTCACGCGGCGCCTGGCCCAGGCGCGCGGCGACGTCGACCGGCTGCTGGCCGCGCTCGGCGACCTGATCCGCTTCGTCGCCACCTTCGCCGGCCTGTCGCAGGAGAACGTCACGCGCGGCAGCGGCTGGCGCTTCCTCGATATCGGCCGCCGCCTGGAGCGCGCCTACTTCACCTGCCGCGGCGTGCTGTCGCCCTTCACCCAGACCCCGATGGTCTGGGAATCGGCGATGCGGCTGGCGCTCGAGCTGTGCGACAGCACCATCACCTACCGCACGCGCTATCTGGGCGCGCTCG
This sequence comes from Vineibacter terrae, assembly GCF_008039615.1. Classification (GTDB taxonomy): domain Bacteria; phylum Pseudomonadota; class Alphaproteobacteria; order Reyranellales; family Reyranellaceae; genus Vineibacter; species Vineibacter terrae. Next base: position 12,419 of record NZ_VDUZ01000051.1, read on the forward strand.
AGCCGGCGCCCACGCTCGATCTGGTGCTGCTCGACGACAGCAACCCGCGTGCGGTCGCGTTCCAGCTCCACGCCATCCATCATCATCTCGACGAGCTGGGCCGGGCCACGGGCAGCGCGGTCGCCTTTCCCGCCACGCAGCATGTCGGCGCGCTGCACGATGCGGTGATGCTCTTTGCGCGCGACGAGCGTGCCTGGCGGCACGAGGGCCTGGCGCTGGCGCAGCTGCGCCATGCGCTGGACCGCCTGGAGAACGGCCTGGGCCAGCTCTCCGACGAGCTCACGCGCCACTACTTCTCGCTGGTGCCGGCGGCGCACGCGCTTGGCCAGCCCACGGCGTGAGAACGCAATGCGCTACGCCCTCTCCCACCGCACCTCGTACCGCTATGCCGCGACGGTCGACCTGGCGCAGCATATCGCCCATCTGCGGCCACGTCGCTTTCCGGGACAGTCGGTCGCCGATTGCCGGCTGCTGGTCGACCCAGCGCCGCAGGTCGCGACGCTGCATGTCGACCATTTCGGCAACCAGGTCGACTCCTTCCGGGTCGAGCAGGCGCACACCGAACTCATCATCGAGATGCGTTCGGAGGTGGAGGTGCTGCTGCCGGTTCCGACAGACCCGGCGCTGACGCCGCCCTGGGAAAGCGTGAGCGCCTCGCTGGCCGCCGCCTTTCCCGCCGTGCCCGCCGCCGCCGAGTTCACCTATGCTTCGCCGCTGGTCGCGATCGGCCCCGAGGCCGCCGCCTATGCCCTGCCCTCGTTCCCGGCCGGCCGGCCGGTGCTGGCCGGCGCGCTCGACCTGATCCGCCGCATCCGCGCCGACTTCACCTACACGCCCGGCGCGACCGACATATCGACGCCGCTCGACGAGGTCTTCGCGCGCCGGCTGGGGGTCTGCCAGGACTTCGCGCATGTCGGCATCGCCGTGCTGCGCGCCCTGGGACTCGCCGCCGGCTACGTCTCCGGGTATATCCGCACCTATCCTCGTCCCGGCGGCGCCGAGCTGCGCGGTGCCGACGCGAGCCATGCCTGGATCGCCGTGTGGTGCGGGCCGGAGGCGGGCTGGGTCCATCTCGACCCGACAAACGACCTGATCGCGCGTGATGAGCACGTGATCGTGGCCTGGGGGCGAGACTTCTCGGACGTGAGCCCGGTGCGTGGCATGATTCTCGGCGGCGGCGCACACCACTACGGCGTCAGCGTCGAATTGCGGCCTGTGGAGTAGAAGAGGGAATGGCATGACCAAGCGCCAGCCCGATTTGCGGATCAAGCGGGCTTATGATCCGCCGGATACGGAGGACGGTGCGCGTGTGCTGGTGGATCGGCTCTGGCCGCGCGGCCTCAGCAAGGAGCACGCGGCGCTGACGCTGTGGCTCAAGGAGATCGCCCCCAGCACTGCCCTGCGGCAATGGTTCGGTCATGACCCCGCGCGCTGGATGGAGTTCCGCCGCCGCTATAGCGCCGAGCTCATGGACAACCAGGACGCGGTCGCCCGTCTCGGCGACCTCCTGAAGGCGGGACGGGTGACCCTGGTCTACGGCGCACATGACGCCCAGCACAACCAGGCCGTCGCGCTTGCCGAGCACATGCGCGAGCAGGTCCACCCCGGCCGGCGCGCCACGTGACCCGCCGGGACGACCGGACGGCGTTGTCCCGCGAGCTCGCCAAGCTGCGCGCGTGCCGGCACTGCGTCGCCATGCTGCCCTTTCCGCCGCGTCCCGTCGTTCAGATCGCGACGACCGCGCGATTGCTGATCGTCGGACAGGCGCCCGGTCGCAAGGTGCACGAAACGGGAGTCCCCTGGAACGATGACAGCGGCAGCCGCCTTCGCGCCTGGACGCTGCTGGAGCCAGCCGATTTCTATGACGAGTCAAAGGTCGCCATCGTTCCGATGGGCTTCTGCTACCCCGGCGTTGCCGAGGCCGGCGGGGACAATCCGCCGCCACCCGAATGCGCGACGCTCTGGCACGAACGTCTGCTTGCCCGGCTTCCCGAGCGGCGGCTGACCCTGCTGGTCGGCCAATACGCCCAGCGCTTCTATCTGGGGCCGAGGCGAAAGCGCAACCTGACGGAGACGGTGAGGGCCTTCGCCGAATACGGACCGCAGTATTTTCCCCTGCCGCACCCGAGCTGGCGCAGCCAGATCTGGTCGCGCAGGAATCCATGGTTTGCGGACCTGGTGCTGCCCGCCTGCCGCGAGGCCGTCCGCAACGCCCTTGCGTGAAAAGCCGCTTTCGCGAGCGACGATGACGGTCGCTATGGCCTGCGGGCCTGGCGCCGCGCCGACACTGCCGGCGGCTTGCCAGCCGGGCTCACGGTGCCGAAGATGGTACGGGCGACGTCTTCGCCGCCCAGCGCCGCGGTCATGGCGCGCGCGGCGGCGCGGACATCCATGGCCACCTTGGCGATGTGCTGGGGCGCCTCGATGGCGATGGGCTTGACCATGGAAACGCCAATCGCCCCGATCGCATCGCCGTCGCGGCCGATGACGGGCGACGCCACGCAGTAGAGCACGCCGTTGTATTCGCCATTGTCATACGCCACGCCGTCCAGACGAACGCGGTCCAGCGACTTCTCGAGCGCGGCACGATCCGCGAGGGTGGCGTCGGTGTAGCGCTCGAAGCGCATGTCCGCGAGCAGGCGCTCGCGGCGTGCCTCGGGCTGGAAGGCCAGCAGCGCCTTGCCCAGCGCAGTGCAATACAGCGGCTCGAACACGCCAACCCGATTCTGCACGACGATCATGCCGCTGGAGCCGATGTAGTCCAGAAGCAGCGCCCGGTCCTGGCTCAGGATGCCGAAATGGCCGCTCTCGTTGGTGCGCGACACGAGCTGCTCGAGATAGGGACGCGCGGTCGCCACCAGGCTGACGTCGTGACCGATCGTCGATGCCCACTGCAGCAGCCGCCCCCCGACCGTGTAATTCTTCCGCAGTGGATCCTTGGCGACAAGCCCGTTGCGCTCGAGCGTCTGCAGCAGGCGGAACGCCGAGGCGCGGTCCATCTCCAGCGCCCGCGCGATATCGGCCAGCCGCAACGGCTCCTGCGCCTGCACGACCATGTCCAGTATCTGCAGGCCGCGCTGCAGGGACTGCACGGTCCCGGCAGCGGATCCCAATTCCGCTTCGGCGGTCTTGCCCTCCACAGAAGAGGTCATGCTCAGAGGTTCTGCACGCGATACATGTCCTGGACCTCGTCCACCCAGTTGCCGACGTTCCAGCGCCCGTAAGTGCCCAGCCCGGCACGCGGGTCGGGACCGAAATACACCGGGACATGCACGAAGGACAGGCCGTCATAGGCGAAGGCCTCGGCCAGGGCCGCACGCAGCGCCGCTTCCGTATGGCCCCCGTGCAGCGCCCGCACCGCCTTGACCGCGCCGGCGAGCGCGACGTAGTCGACCTCCACCCCGTCGCTTGTCGCGAAGGCGGCTCCATACTGCGCGACCTGCAGCGCCGAGATCGCGGCCATGCGCCGGTTGTCGAGCATCACGACCGTGCCGCGAACGCCGTGCTCGACACCGTCGATCAACACCTGCGGATTCATCATGAACGAGCCGTCGCCCGTGACCGCCACGACACGCTGCGGCCGGTCGGCCATGCCCGACGCGACCAGCGCGCTGGCGGCGAAGCCCATGTACGAGGCGCCGGCCTCGGTGATGGTCTGAAGCGGCGCAGTGTCCCGGGCAAGCTGGAATCCGTTGGCCTGCACGTCGCCGGCGTCGAAGAGGCAGGTTGCGCCCGCCGCACGCGCCATCGCCTGCACCACGCCGATCGCCGCCGGCTGGGTGAGCACGGGCCGCTGCCAGACGTCGTCAAGCAACGGCGGACAGGTGGCGGCCTGCACGCAGATCTCCTGCCAGCGCCGCTTGCGCTCGGCGCACGCCGCGCGCCACGCATCGGCCGCCGAAGGCGGCCGCGCCGAGAGCGCCGCGACGAGCCGGCCCACGACCTCGCCGATATCGCCGGGCAGCATGACCGTGCGGTTGTAGTGCGCGGCATCGGCGAGATCGCCGTTGATGTTGATGACGGCCTGCGCCGCGGGATAGCCGACGCCGGAGCAGTCCGACTGGCACACGGCGCGCGTGCCCACGGCGATCAGCAGATCGGCCTCCGCCATCGCGGCGTTGCCCGACAACGATCCCTTGCTGCCACCAACATGCATGTTGCGTGGATCATCGTCCGCCAGCACCCCGAGCGATCCCGGCGACAGCACGACCACACCGTCCACGGCCCCGGCCAGGGCGCGGATCTGCTTGGCGAAGCGCCGGGTGCCGCCGCCGGCCTTGATCACGATGCGCCGGTGCCGATGGACCAGGTCGACCGCGGCGGCGAGCGGCGCATCGCCGGCGACGACGGTCGGCGGTGCCGCAAACGTATCGGGCAGGCTCGCCAGGCGCAGCCCCTGCACGCCCTGCGGCTGAACGTTGATCGGCAGCAGCAGATAGAACGGCCCGGCGCCATAGGGGTGGTTGACCCGGATGCTGCCGCGCCGCAGGGCGGCGCGCAGGGCCTGCGGCGTATGCAGCACATAGCTCTCGCCCATCACGGCCGTGAGCTGCCCGTAGAGCCCCTGCTGGTGCTTGGGGATCTGCTGCATGTTGAAGCCTTCGTCGTGGGTCGTCTCGTCGCCGTAGATGTGCCAGACTCCGACACCGTTCGACGCCGCGGCGAGCGACGCGGCCATGGCCTGCAGCGCCCCCGGCCCGATCGACGTCACGACCGCGGCCTGCTCGCCATACTGCCAGCGCAGCGCGGTCGCCGCATGCGCCATCGCCACCTCGTTGCGGAAGGCGTGGACGCGTACGACGCCGGCCGCCGCGTAGAGGCGCAGCACCTCGGCGAGATCGGTCGAGCCGTGACCAAAAATCGCGAGGTACTTGCGCACGCCCTGCTTCAGAAGGCCGATGACCAGGGCCTCGGAGACGGTGCAGTCCACGGTGTCGGCCAGCAGACCCGCCTCTATCGCCGCGGCGACGCCACCCGCCTGCGCGATCGCGCGCGCCCGGCGTGCCGCAGCGTCGCGGTGCGCGGGAACCGAGGGAACGTCCATGTCGTCAACGCTCCAGATCCGGATGCGTCACGCGACGTGCCTCGCGCGACGAGCGGTCGAACATGTCGAACAGCTCGACGACGCGCCGGCCCTCCTCCCCGGTCAGGATCTGCTGGTCGGCGCGGCCCTTCAGCACGTCGATGAAGTGCAGCGTCGAGCGCCGGAAGCTCTCGCCCCAGTCGTCCTCGATATTGTGCCAGGCACGCACCTCGCCGTCGCAGTACAGCGTCAGCACGGGCTCGTCGAGCAGGCGGTCCGAGCAGCGGTTGACGGTGATCAGCCCGCGCTCGCCCTGGATCTCGAACTGCTCGTGGCTGGCATAGTAGTCGGTGCGCACCTTCATCTGCAGCGCCAGGCTGACGTCCCACATCCCGTGGATGGCCGGCTCGCGGTGCCGCCAGACCAGGGTGGAGGGCGCGTCCGTGGCGTAGCCGGCCGGCATCGGCGTCTCCTCGATCTGGGCAAAGCAGTCGCGGACATCGCCGAACAGCCACAGCGCCACGGCCATCATGTGATGACCATGGTCGAACACCAGGGGGCCGCCGCGCCCCTTGGCGGCGATGTCGTGACGCCAGGCGTTGGTCTCGGGCGGCACGTGCCATGCTCCCGATCGGTCGCCGATCACGACCTTCATGCGAAAGTGCCTGGGCGCACCGATGGCGCCGGACAGCAGCAGCTCCCGCGCCTTCACCAGCGGCGGATAGAAGACGAAGTTCTCGAATACCTTCAGCCGCTTTCCCGTCCGCGTCGCGGCCGCGATCATGGCATCGCATTCGCCGGTGGTCATCGCCATCGGCTTCTGGACGCTGACATGAGCGCCTGCCTCGAGGGCAGCGACGGCCATCTGCTCGTGCAAGGGATGTGGCGACAGGATATCGACAAGGTCGAGATCGAGACCCAGCAGATCCTCGTAGCGGGTCACGCCTCTCGCACCTGGGAACAAGGCTTGGCGGCTGGCGACAGTGTCCTCGCGCACATCGCACAGGCCGACAACCTCGACTTCGGGATGGCCGATGTAGCCCAGGCCGTTGAGGTCGAAGATGCGGCCGAGGCCGACAATGCCCACACGTAATGGCTTGCTCATGGACGGGTTCCGGGTTGGTGGCTCACGTCACTTCACGGCGCCCATGGTCAGGCCCCTGACCATGTATCGGCCGGCGACGTAGAAGAAGGCGAACAGCGGGATCATCGACATGAACGAGGCCGCCGCCATCTCGTTGTAGAAGGTCTGGTGTTCCGAGTTGTAGCCGGCGATGGCGATGGGCAGGGTGTCGGCGGTGCCGCGCGACAGGATCGAGGCGAACATGAACTCGACATAGCTCGCCAGGAACACGAAGCATGCCGACACGGCGATGCCCGGCGCCGCCAGCGGGATGATGATGTAGCGCAGCGTCTGCGGCACGCTGGCGCCGTCGATCAGCGCTGCCTCCTCGATCTCGGTCGGGATGCCGTCGATGAAGCCCTTGAGCAGCCAGATCGCCAGCGGCAGCGACAGCATCGTGTGCACGAGGGACAGGCCCAGATGCGTGTCGGCCAGGCCGTAGCTGTTGATCATCAGGTATATCGGCACCGCCAGCGACACCGCCGGCGTCATGCGGATGACCAGCAGGCCGTTGAACAGGACGCTCAGCACTGTCGAGCGGCCACGCGAGAAGACATAGGCGGCGCCGAATCCCAGCACCGTGCAGCCGGCGACCGTGAGGCCGGCGACGATGAACGAATTGATGAGGTTCGGCAGGATCGAGACGTTGGCCGTCGTCCCTTCGGTGCCGCCGCCCAGCAGCGCTGCGACATAAGACTGGAATGTGATGACGTCGGGAAAGCTGAACCGCCGGGGGATGTGCCCCGGCGTCGTCAGAGAGACCAGGAAATACCAGGCGAAAGGAAACAGCGTCCACAGCGCGGCCAGGATCGCCATGAGCACGAGGCTGGCGCGGTACGCGAACGAGCGGTTCATGGCGTCTGCCGCCGGCGCAGCACGAGAAGAAGGATCATCACCGCCAGCGGGAAGATCATCGTGATCACGGCCAGCGCGCTGGCGTTGCCGAAAGTGAGGCTCTGGAATGCCGTTTTGTACGTGGCGAGGTTCAGCGTGGTCGACGACGTGCCCGGACCGCCCTTGGTCATGATCCAGAGGTAGTCGAACGCGCGATAGGTATCGAGGGTCTTGATGGTGAGCGCGATGACGATGACCGGCTTCAGAAGCGGCAGCGTCACGTAGCGGAACACTTGCCAGGCGTTGGCGCCGTCGACGCGCGCCGCCTCGATCGGCTCCTGGGGCAGCGATTGCAAGGCGGCGAGCAGGATCAGGTAGATGAAAGGCGTCCAGCCCCAGATGTCGGTCACCATGACCAGAAAGAATGCCGCGTCCGACACCAGCCAGGGATAGGCAGGCAGGCCCAGCGCCAACAGGATGTGGTTCACCCAGCCGTAGTGCTCGGTGTAGGCGAAGGCCCACATGACGCCGGCGGCGGCAGGCACGAAGATCATCGGCGCGATGACGATGTGCCGGAAGATCCGGCCGTAGCGTTCCGCGAACGCATCGGCCAGGGCCACGGTCAATAGCGCCATCCCCAGCCCGAGGCCGAAGGACACCGACACGCAGATCGCCGTGTAGAGCAGCGTCCTGGCGATGGTGAGCCAGGTCTCGGCGTCGGACAGCAGCGTGGCGTAGTTGTCGAGGCCGACCCAGTCGTCGATGCCGTAGGCGATCTGATAGTCGCGCAGGCTGAGCGCCACCACCTTGTAGATCGGATAGGCGTAGAAGACCGCGACATAGATGAACGGGAGCGCCAGCAGCGCCCCCAGCAGGTAGCGGCCGGACCGGTCGGGACGGGCAATGCTGGCCGCCCGGCTGCTCACTTGATGTACCCGGCTGCCTTGAGGGTCTTCTCCACCTCGGCGACGTAGTCGTCGACGAACTTCTCCGGTGTGATCTTGTTGGCGATCAGCTGGGTGTAGAGCTCGATGCCCTTGCGGTTCGGCTGCTGCGACATCTCCGGCACCTGGATGGCGATGCGCGCCTCGACGAAGGCGTCATAGAGCGCCCGCGGATTGACGCCGCCCGGCTCGACCGCGGTGCGGTAGGCCAGCGTCTTGATCGGCGGCAGCTGGCCGGCGGCCATCTCGATCTGCGGGCTCTCGTTGAGCAGCCATTTGATGTATTCCCAGGCGGCATCGGGGTGCTTGGAGTCCTTCGGGATGCCCATGACCCACCACGAGCTGAAGCCACCCGCCGGCTTGCCGCCGAATGACGGGAAGCGGAAGGCGCCGACCGGGCCCACCTGCCTGGTGTTCTCCGGCTTCTGCATGAAGGTCCAGTAGTCGGACAGCCAGCCATAGGCCATGGCCGAGGCGCCGGAGAGGAAGAAGTCGGACACCTGACCGGTCTGGAAGTTCGCCGAATCAGGGTTGACGATCTTCGCCTTGTGGATGCTGTCCTGCATGAAGCGCAGGATCTCGATCGCCTTGGCGCGCCCCTCCGGTGTCTTCATTGTCGGCTGGAAGTTTGCGTCCAGCAGGTCGCGCCCAGTGTCGCTGTAGTAGCCGATGAAGGCGACGTAGCCCTGGCCGGCACCCCAGTTGGCGGTAAGGCCATAAAGGTTCTTGTCGGGACGGGTGAAGAACGTGGCGATGTCGCGGACCTGCTCGATCGTGGTCGGCGGCGCAAGGTCGTAGCCGTATTTCGCCTTGAAGGCCGCCCGCTCCTGCGCATCCTCGAACAGCGCCTTGCGGTAGTAGCCGATCTGCGCGTTGGCGTGGAACGGCACGAAGTAGTGCTTGCCGTCGCGCCCCTTGACGCCCTTCTGCGCCGGGAAGAACCAGCTCTCGAACTTCTCGACGCTGCCCCAGGTCGCCGCGATGCGGTCATCGACCGGCTGCAGGAAGCGGAAGAAGCTGCCGAAGGTCGCAGCGTGCTGGGTCACGACGTCGTAGGTGCCGCTGCTCTGCGACACGGCGAGCAATTGCTTCGGGCCGATCTCGCTGCCCGGGATCATGTCGTACTGGACCTTGATCCCCGTCAGGTCCTCGAAATTCTTCGTCAGCTCGACGGCCGGCGCGAAGCTCGCCCAGCCCTTCTGCGTCGGCACCTTGATGGTGGTGCCGGCATAGGGCTTGCCCGCCTTCAGAGGCGGCAACGTGCCGGGGATGAAGCCCTGCGCCGCGGCGGCGGCCGGCCACAGGGCCGGCAGGCCGAGCATGGCGACCGCGGCCCGCCGGGTCAGTCCAGGGTGGTGGGACATCTCCTCGTCTCCTCTCGTTCTTGGGCGTGATGATGTTGTTTCATTGTCGACAACAGTCATTGTTTTGTTAGAAATAGGCGTAACGTGGCGCCCTGCGGTTGTCAACGTGCCGCCGGAGAGGATGGAGGGTTTGCGCTCGCGATGGTCCCGAAGGCGCGACCTGACCTCACCCGATCGGGTGAGGTGCCGCCAAGCTGGCTTCAGATCATGCCGTTGGGCGCCACCAGGATCTTGCCGGAGCGCTCGCCTTCCTGCGCCCGCACGAGCGCCTCCTTGATGTCGTCGATGGCGTAGATCTTCTCGACCGGCGCCGACAGCCGGCCATCCAGGAGCTGCCGCCCGAGATCGGCGTAGATGTCGCGGATCTGCGCCAGGCTGCGCCTGGCCATGAACCGGCCGAGCATGAAGCCGGTGAGATTGAGCCCGCGATAGATCAGGTCGCTGCGGCTGACTGTCGGATCCTCGCCGCTCATGGCGCCGTAGTTGCAGACCACGCCACCATCGGCGACACAGGCCGCGAGCCGCGCTGTTGCGGCGCCCGAGACCGCGTCGAGCCCGAGCCGGACCGGCGCGCCGCCGGTGGCAGCCGCCACCCGATCGGCCAGATCCGGCCCGTCGACCACGCAGGCATCGGCGCCCAGCGCCTTGAGGTCGGCGAACAGCGAAGCGCGGCGCACCACGTTCACCGTCTTCAGGCCACGCGCCTTGGCCAGCGGAATGACCAGGCGCCCCACCGCCGAGTTGGCGACGTTCTGGACCACCCAGTCGCCGGGCTTCAGGTCCGTCATGTCAGTCAGCATCAGCAGCGCCGTCGGCGGGTTGATGCGCAGCATCGCCGCCTGCTTCAGGTCGAGCCCGGGCGGCACGGCGATGACATCGTCACCTTTCACGCGGCGCTTCTGGGCCCAGTTCTCACGCTGCAGGTTGATCACCAGGTCGCCTGCCTTGACATGCGACACGCCTGAGCCGACCGCCGTCACCCGGCCGATGCATTCGGCGCCCGGCGTCGACGGCAGCGGCGGCTTGAGCCGGTAGCTGCCCCGGCAGAACCAGACGTCGGCCGGGTTGATCGGAAACAGCAGCACGTCGAACACCACCTCGCCCGGACCCGGCGCCCCCACATCCGGCACTTCGGCGCAGCGCGCCACGCCCTGCGGCACGCCGTAGCTGTCGAGCAACACCTGCTTCATGACGTCATCTCCCTCGTCCACCTCGAATGCGGCCCGTGGATGCTCCTTGGGCCGCACGCATCGTCGAAATGTCACGGACAGGTTATTCGATTGTCATGCCCGGTCCATAGACATGCATGCATCCTACCCACGTCGGAAGCTGCGGCGGCCCATGCACCGAGTCATCGCGATCGGCCGGCCGGCCAGCGGCATCGAGACGGGATTGCCCCAAGGGATACGCACATGACCCGAGTCCTGGTTCTGTCGGATCTGCACCTGTCGCCAACCCATGGCTTCTTCTGGAACAACTGGACCCTGGCGCGGGACGCGGCCAACGCGATGGCGCCGGCCGCCGTGATCGTCACCGGCGATCTCTGCATCAACGGGCCGGACAGCGACGCCGAGGTCGCGTTCGCCGCCGCGGCGCTGCGTCGGCTGGCGCCGCGCGTGCTGGCCCTGCCGGGCAACCACGACGTGGGCGACGAGCCGCCCGGCCAGGATGCCGAGCAGCTCGTGGATGACGGCCGGCTGTCGCGCTGGAACACTGCTTTCGGCGCGGATCGCTGGTCCTTCGACCTGGCCGGCTGGCGGCTGATCGGCGTGAATGCGCAGCTCTTCGGCTCGAGCCTGCCGGCGGAAGAGACACAGCAGGCGTGGCTGGACACGGCGCTGGCGGCGGCGGCCGGACGGCAGATCGCGCTTTTTCTTCACAAGCCCCTGTTCCTCGAGGCGGCCGGTGAGCCGGAAGCGACCACCAGCAGCCTCAACCTGGCGCCGCGCCAGACGCTGCTGGCGACGCTGCGCGACGCCGGGGGCGCGCTGGTCGTCAGCGGCCATCTGCATCAATACCGCGACCGCACGGTCCAGGGCCTGCGCCACGTCTGGGCCCCCTCGACAGCCTTCATGCCGAGCCAGTCGCTGGGCGGCGACCCGCGTCCGGGGATGCTCGCCATCGATTTCGCCGGCACCACGCCGGTGATCGAGCTGCTGCGTCCCACCGGCATGGCCGAGCTGGACCTCGCCACGATCAAGGGCCACGGGCGCTACAAATTCCTGCGCGACATGCCGCCCTGCCCGCCGCAGGCGGCTTAGCGAACCTGTCATCCCGAGCGTAGCGAGGGATCTCCTGCGAATAGCGCACGGTGCGCCTTGCCGCGGGAGATCCCTCGCTGCGCTCGGGATGACAGCCGTGACCTTGCTCACTCCAGCTTCACGCCCAGCTCGCGCACCAGGGGAAGCATGCGGGCCTTGAGCCGCTCGTAGTCGGCCGCCATCTCCTCGTGGGTCAGCGGCTTCTCGTGCAGGCCGAAGGTATCGTACATCTTGCGGCCGCCCTCGGAGTCGGCGGCCTCGACCCACAGCGCCGACATGCGCCTGACGACATCGGGCGGCGTGCCGGCCGGCGCAAACAGGCCGAGCCACCCGAACTGGCTGAATGCAGCATGCGTATAGCCCTGCTCGGTCATGGTCGGCAGGTCCGCGAATTTGGCATTGCGCCGCCGCGCCGGCAGCGCGATCAGCCGGATGGTGCCGTTCACGAGCAGCGGCCGCAGGGCCTGGTAGCTGCCCATCGCGGCCTGCAGCGAGCCCGACCCCATGTCCTGCCACATCGGGCCCTCGCCGCGGTAGTGCACGACCTCCATCTGCAGCCCATAGAGCTCGTTGAGCTTGGCGCAGACGATATGGGCGGCCGATCCGGGCGCCCAGGACCCGAAGCTGACCTTGTTCCTGCGCGCGTAGTCGATCAGCTCGGCAATGCTGCTGACCGGCACCGACTTGTGCACCGCCACCGGCAGCTCGCCCGACGAGGTTGCCGAGACCGGCACGAAATCCTTGTCGGGATCGAAGCCCAGCGTGCTGTAGAGAACGCGGTTCTGCACCATCGTGCCGGAGACGGTATGCAGGAACGTGTAGCCGTCGGGCGCGGCGCGCGCCACCAGGGCGGCGCCGATATTGCCGCCGGCACCGGGCTTGTTGTCGATCACGATCTGCTGGCCCAGCTTCTTCGAAGCATATTCGCCAAAGACGCGGGCAATACCGTCGGTCAGGCCGCCGGGCGCGAAGTTCACGATGATCGTGATCGTCCTGGTCGGCCACGCGGCCTGCGCGCGGACAGCCGCGGGCATCGAAAGAAGGCCGGCACCCGCCAGCAGCGACGCACCCTGGACCAAGGAACGGCGACGAATCCGGCGCATCTCTTACCCCCCTCGCAAGCGGCGTCCGGTCTATCGCCGGCGCCTTGAGGGCCTCGACCACAGGCGGCGCACCGAAGGCATCGGCGCAACGGCCGGCCGGAGGCCCGGAACCATACAGTCGCCCATGGCCGCCCACCCGGCAAGCCGGCGCCGAAGCAGCGGAAGCTTTGCAGCACGACGATAGCGCCTTCCGTCGGCAAGGAATTTGCTTGTAAGCTGGGTAGGTGGACCGAGCGAACGCATGGAGGTCGGGTCCGGCATGGGGGGAACAGCGGCGTTCGACGAGATGCGCAGCGCGCCCGATGGGGTGCGCGCGCCGTACCGGGCCATCGCCGGCTGGCTGCAGCACACCCCCATGACGGCGATCGAAGCCAAGCGGCGAGAGGTCGACGCTTTCTATCGCCGGGCCGGCATCACCTTCGGCGCCTACGGCGCCGTCGACGGCCACGAGACCACGATCCCGTTCGACATCATCCCGCGGGTGATCGCGGCCGACGAATGGGCCTTCCTCGAGCGCGGCCTGTCGCAGCGCGTGCGGGCGCTCAATGCTTTCCTCGCCGATGCCTACGGCCAGCGCGAGATCTGCCGCGCCGGCATCATCCCGGAGGCGCAGCTGCTGCTCAACGGCGAGTTCGCGCCGCTGGCCCAGGACCTGAAGCTGCCCGGCGACATCCATGTGCATATCGCCGGCATCGACCTGGTGCGGGTCGGCGAGAAGGAATTCTATGTCCTGGAGGACAATGTCCGCACGCCGTCGGGCATCTCCTACGTGCTGGAGAACCGCGAGGTGATGATGCGGCTGGCGCCGGAGCTGTTCGCGCGCATGGCGGTGCGGCCGGTCGCCAGCTACACCGAGGAGCTGCTGAACACCCTGCGCTCGGTGTCGTTCAGCGACGACGGCGAGCCCAATGTCGTGCTGCTGACGCCGGGGCACTACAACAGCGCCTATTTCGAGCATGCGTTCCTGGCCGACGAGATGGGCATCGAGCTGGTCGAGGGCACCGATCTGTTCGTCGACGAAGGCCGCGTCTACATGCGCACGCCGCGCGGACCGCAGCGCGTCGACGTGATCTACCGGCGCATCGACGATTCGTTCCTCGATCCGCTGGCCTTCCGGCCCGACTCCTATCTCGGCGTGCCGGGCCTGATCGGCGCGCTGCGCATGGGCCGGGTCAATGTCGTGAACGCCATCGGCAACGGCGTGGCCGATGACAAGTCGACGTATCTCTACGTGCCCGACATGATCCGCTTCTACCTCGGCGAGGAGCCGATCCTCAGCAACGTGCCGACCTGGCGCGGCGACAGGGCCGACGACTTCAAGTACATGCTCGAGCACCTGCCCGAGATCGTCGTCAAGGAAGTGCACGGATCGGGCGGCAAGGGCATGCTGGTCGGCCCGACCTCGACCAAGGCCGAGATCGAGGAGTTCCGCGGCCTGCTCAAGGCGCGGCCCGATGCCTATATCGCGCAGCCGACCCTGGCGCTCAGCACCTGCCCCACTTTCGTCGACGCCGGCGTGGCGCCACGCCATGTCGACCTGCGCCCGTTCATTTTGTCGCGCCGCACCGGCGAGGTGTTCATCACGCCGGGTGGCCTCACGCGCGTGGCCCTCAAGGAAGGCTCGCTGGTCGTGAACTCGAGCCAGGGCGGCGGCACCAAGGACACCTGGGTGCTGGGCGGCCGCGGCGGCGACACACAATGAAGGGGGCGGGATAAGCCAGCCATGCTCAGCAGCACGGCCAAGAACCTCTACTGGATGGGCCGCTATCTGCACCGGGCCAAGAACACGGCGCGGGTGCTGGAGTCGACGCAGCGCATGGCGCTGCAGTCCGGCGCATCGGAAGCCGGCACGGTCGCCGACATCTACGCGCTGCGCACCGAGTTCTTCGCCCGCCATCCGCAGGGCACGCTCGACGACCTGGTCGATTTCATGACGCTCGACGACACCAACCCGTCGAGCCTGGTCAGCACCGTGCGCGCGGCGCGCAACAACGCCCGCGCCGAGCGCAACAACCTCACGGTCGATGTCTGGGAGAGCCTCAACGCGCTGTGGCTGGACGTGGCCACGCAGACCCGCCTGCCGCGTGCCGCCGTCGACCGCGGCGCGCTGCTGGAGATGGTCACGAAGCAGACCACGATGATCGCCGGGGCCACCCAGTCGACCCTGCTGCGTGACGACGCCTACTGCTTCCTGCAGATCGGCAGCTACCTGGAACGCGCCGACAACACCACCCGCGTGCTCGACGTGAAGTTCCACCGCCTGTGCCCGGATGGCGACCCGCAGCATGGCAGCGCCGACTACTATGAATGGTCGGAGATCCTGGCCTGCGTCGGCGCGGTGCGCACCTATCGGCGCATCTATCGCAGCCGGATCGAGCCGACGCGGGTCGCCGAGCTGATGGTGCTGCGCCGCGACCTGCCGCGCTCGGTGCATCATTGCCTGTGGCAGGTCGATCTCAGCATGCGCGAGCTGGCCGAGACCTACGGCACCCGCGGCGAAGCCGACCGCCAGGCCGGCGCCCTGCATGCCCATGTCCGCTACGCCCGCATCGAGGACGTCTTCGAGGCCGGCCTGCGTCCGTACCTGGAAGATCTCGGCCTGCGCATGGCGCAGCTCAGCGACGAGATCGGCCGCCAGTTCCTCTTCGAGTGAGGTGACGGAGCCTGCGCATGCGCGTCGCGGTCAACCATGTCACACGCTTCCGGTTCGCCGAGCCGGCCAGCCATTCGATCCACGATGCGCGGCTGGTGCCGCGGCCGGCGGCCGGGCAGCGGCTGGTCTCGTGGTCGGTGCGCGGGCCAGGCCGGCGCGCCGAGTGGCGCGACGGGCACGGCAATTCGATCACGACATTCTCGGTGGCGCAGCGCCACAGCCATGTCGAGATCGCGGTCGAAGGCATCTACGAGTGGGTTGGCGACGACAGCTGGCTGCAATACGCCGAACGCGAGCCGCTGCCGGCCACGTTCTGGCTGCGCAACCACGGGCTGGCGCGCCACGATGCACGTCTCGACCCGCTCATCGCCGGCCTGGCGCCGCGTGTCGCGGACAGCCGCGATCACGTGCCGCTGCTGCATGAGCTGATGCAGCGGGTGCACGAGCGCATCACCTATCGGGTCGGCGTCTCGGACGTGAAGACCGATGCGCTGCATGCCTTCGACCGCGGCGAGGGCGTGTGCCAGGACCTGGCGCAGGTCTTCGTGGCCTGCTGCCGCCGCCTGGGGGTGCCGGCGCGCTATGTCAGCGGCTACATGCGCACCGACAACGGCCACAAGATCGGGTCGCCCTGCCCGGCCTGGGGCGAGGCGCTGGTGCCGGGGCTGGGCTGGGTCGGCTTCGATCCCGCCAACAACGCCTCGCCGACACACGACTACCTGAAGCTGGCCGTCGGGCTCGACTACACCGAGGCCGCGCCGGTGACCGGCCGCCGCATCGGCCCCGGCGGCGACGCCGAGATGACCGTCGAGGCCATGGTGCGCCAGATCGATTGACCGGCAGCGCAGGGACCGCGTTACGGACCGGCGGCGCAGCGGCTCGCGGCAGCCTTGGCGCTGGCATCCCAGCGGGCGCCGGCCGGGGCGTTGGCCAGGCGGTGCCAGCCGATGCGCATCAGGCCGTCCTGCTGCGGCTCGATCTGGAACGTCGCCACCGGATCGACCGGCTGCGAGGCGCGCGGCCATAGATTGACGTAGGCGGCCCGCCGGGGCGGCGCGAACACCACCGGCGCGGTGACGAACTCGTTCCACATCGCCTTGGCCAGGCAATTGGCCAGCACGTCGTGCGCCGCCGTCGAGGTCGCCAGCCAGACCGTGGCGCCCATCTGCGCCCGCGCCGCCGCCGGTGGCCACAAAGCGCCCGTCGCCGCCACCAGCACGAGCGCCGAGCGCCGCGCCCAGCCGCCGATCCGCCCGTCGCCACGCATAGCTGCCCTCGCTTCGTCGACCACCCGGCAGCCATGCTCGGATAAGCGCAGAGACGATGCAAGCCACGCCGCAACCGGCCTGCCGAAGCGCATTGTGCCCATACAATTTTGCACTGCAGGCTGCCTTGCATCGCGCCGGAGGCATCGTTAGGTTGCGCCGCCCTTTTTGGGCCCCCTGTCCGGGGCGCTGCCGGACGCCTTTCCTACGGATTCCGTGACCATGGCCTTCATCGCCGAACGCCTCAGCCGCATCAAGCCGTCTCCCACGAACGCCGCGCAGGGCAAGTTCCTGGAGATGAAAGCGGCGGGCAAGGACGTGATCGGCCTGGCGGCGGGCGAGCCGGATTTTCCGACCCCCGATCACATCAAGGAAGCCGCCTACAAGGCGATCCGCGAGAACGACACCCGCTACACCGCCATCGCCGGCACCCCGGCGCTGCGGCAGGCGATCTGCGGCAAGCTCAAGCGCGACCATGGGCTGGAGTACACGCCCAACCAGGTGGTCGTCAGCAGCGGCGGCAAGCAGGTGATCTTCAACGCCATGCTGGCGACGCTGGATGCCGGCGACGAGGTGATCGTGCCGGCGCCGTACTGGGTGTCGTACCCGGAGATGGTGCTGGTGGCCGACGGCACGCCGGTGATCGTGGACTGCCCGGAGTCCAAGGGCTTCAAGCTGCAGCCCGAGGACCTCGACCGCGCGATCACGCCCAAGACCAAGTGGCTGATCCTGAACTCGCCCAGCAACCCGACCGGCGCCGCCTACAGCTACGCCGAGATGCGCGCGATCTGCGACGTGCTGCTGAAGCACCCGCATGTCTGGGTGCTGACCGACGACATGTACGAGAAGCTCGTCTACGACGACTTCGAGTTCCACACCCCGGCCGAGGTCGAGCCGAAGCTCTATGAGCGCACGCTGACCATGAACGGCGTGTCCAAGGCCTATTGCATGACCGGCTGGCGCATCGGCTACGGCGCCGGGCCGCAGAAGCTGATCACGGCCATGTCGACCATCCAGTCGCAGAGCACGTCGAACGCCAGCTCGATCAGCCAGGCGGCCGCCACGGCGGCGCTCAACGGGCCCAGCGACTTCATCCCCAGGAACAATGCCGTCTTCAGGCAGCGGCGCGACCTGATCGTGTCGATGCTGAACCAGGCGCGCGGCATCAAGTGCACGCGCCCGGAAGGCGCGTTCTACGTCTATCCGTCCTGCGCCGGCGTGATCGGCAAGAAGACACCGGCCGGCAAGATCATCGCCACCGATACCGACTTCGCCGGCTACCTGCTGGAGAGCGAGGGCCTGTCGGTAGTGCAGGGCTCGGCGTTCGGCATGGGCCCGAACTTCCGCATCTCCTACGCCACGGCGACGGAGCTGCTGGAGGAAGCAGGCCGGCGCATCCAGCGCGCCTGCGCCGCGCTGGCGTAGGCGGGTCTTCACCTCTCCCGCAAGCGGGAGAGGTCGGCGCGCGCAGCGCGACGGGTGAGGGCCTGCATGCTCGGCACCTCGTCCGTATCCCCTCACCTTCCCATCGTGCTGCGCACGATGGGCCCCTTCCTCTCCCGCACGGCGGGAGAGGAGCCTTGTCCTACGGGTCGCGGGCCAGGCGGAAGCCGAGCATGTTGCCGTTATGGCCGTTGGAGTCGCGGAAACGGAACGCCGAGCGGGCGCGCCACGGCTCGTTGAACCAGCCGCCGCCGCGCACGACGCGCTTGTCGCACTCGCCCGAATAGCGCGGCTTGTCGTCCGGCGGCGCCCCGTCATAGGTCGGATTCCAGCAATCCTCGGTCCACTCCCAGGCGTTGCCCAGCATGTCGTAGAGGCCGAAGGGGTTGGGCGGGAAGGCGCCGACCGGCGACGTGAACGGATAGCCGTCCGAGCATATGCCGTAGCGCGCCGCGTCCTTGCGGTGCTTGTAGGCCTCGGCCAGCGCCAGATCGCCGACATTGGCGTGCTTGCAGAAGCTTGCGGCGTCGGCCGTGAACGGCCGCGGGCCGGTGCTGCCGGCACGCGCGGCATACTCCCACTCCGCCTCGCTGGGCAGGCGGTAGCGCTTGCCGGTGCGCTGCGATAGCCAGCCGGCGTATCCCCGCGCCTCGAACCAGTTCACACACACCACCGGGTCGCGTCCGGTCTGCGGGAAGCCGGGCTGCTGCCAGCTGAAGCCCTTGTAGTCGCGGCGCTTGCCGTCGTTGCCCTCGGTCCAGCAGGCGCCGTCCATGACATGGCGGGTGGCCTTGATGTATTGCGCGAAGTCGTCGCGGGTCACCTCGAAGCGGCCCAGCAGGAAGGGCCGCACGACGACCTGATGCTGCGGCTGCGACCGGCCGCGCGACTGGGGCGGCACGCCTTCGCGGTCCTCCTCGCCCGGCGCCGCCCCCATGACGAAGGTCCCACCGGGGATCAGCACCATCTCGGGGCAGTCCGGGCAGTCGCGGACGGTCGATGAGCTGCGTGGTTGCGCCCAGGCCGCAGCCGCGGCGGTCAGCGACAGGACGAACACCAGCACACGCAACCCCATCATGTCGCCTCCCCCGGACGGTCATCGCGATGACGCATGCTACCTGCCGCAGGCGGGCCGCTCCAGCGGCGCGCCCGGGCGCTCGTTTCGCTGCCATTTTTCCCAGATGCCATTGACTCGGCCGGGTGGACGGGTGGACGCTTGGCCCGTTGGTCGCCCTGTCGTCGCGGTTGCGGGGGTGCCACGGCTGCTCCCGCCCGGTCGACGACCGGGAGACACGCGGACCAAAAAAGGGTTCGGGCGCGCGGGAAGGATTTATCATGGCCGAAAACACCATCATCTCAACGGGCTCGGAACGTGCGGGCGGCGGCGCCAACCGCGTCGTCGCCCTGTGCGGACCTTATCTCTCGGGCAAGACGACGCTGCTGGAGACGCTGCTCTACGCTACCGGCGCGATCAATCGTCGTGGCCGGCCGCGCGACGGCTCGTCCATCGGCGACGGCGCGCCCGAGGCGCGCAAGCTCGGCATGGGCACCGAGATCAACGTCGCATCCTGCACCTATCTCGGCGATTCCTGGACCTTCATCGACTGCCCCGGCTCGATCGAGTTCCAGCACGACACGCAGGCCGCCCTGGCGGTGTGCGACGTCGCCGTGATCGTGTGCGAGCCGGTGCCGGACCGCGTCGCGGTGCTGGCGCCGCTGCTGCGGGCGCTGGAGGCGCGGCGCATCCCGCACCTGTTCTTCGTCAACAAGATGGACGCCGCGCATGCGCGCGTGCGCGACCTGCTGGCCGCCCTGCAGTCGGTGTCGGAGCGCAAGCTGGTGCTGCGTCAGGTGCCGATCCGCAAGGTCAACCCCGACGGCAGCGAAGAGATCCAGGGCTATGTCGACCTGGTGAGCGAGCGCGCCTACCGCTACAAGCAGGGTGCCGCCTCGGACCTGATCGAGATGCCGGCCGAGCTGCTGCCGCGCGAGAGCGATGCGCGGCGCGAGATGCTGGAGACGCTGGCGGAGTTCGACGACACGCTGCTGGAGCAGCTGATCGAGGACGTGGCGCCCGAAAAATCCCTGATCTACCGCGATCTGCATGACGAGTTCGGCGCCGACCTGATCGCGCCGGTGCTGCTGGGCGCCGGCGAGCACGAGAGCGGCGTGCGCCGCCTGCTCAAGGCGCTGCGCCATGACGCGCCCTTCGCACCCGAGACCGCCAAGCGGCGCGGCGTCGAGGTCAACGGCGCGACGGTGGCGGAATGCTTCAAGGTCTCGCACCAGGCGCATGCCGGCAAGCTGTCGCTGTGCCGGGTCTGGGCAGGCGCCGTCGCCGAAGGCCAGATGCTGGGATCGACCCGGGTCGGCGGCGTCTTCCGCCTGTTCGGCCAGCGGCTGGACAAGGTGGCAGCCAAGGCCGGCGACCTGGTGGCCCTGGCCAAGGTCGAGGCCTTGTCGAGCGGCCAGATCCTGTCGGCCAACGGTCTCGCCGATGCGCCCGGCCATGCCGCTGCCGAGCCGCCGGTCTATGGCCTGGCGATCATGCCCAAGAACCGCAGTGACGAGGTGAAACTGTCCTCGGCCCTGCACAAGATCATCGAGGAGGATTCGTCGCTGTCGGCCGGGCATCGCGACGATACCGGCGAGTTTCTGATCCGCGGCCAGGGCGAGATGCACCTGCGCGTGGCGCTCGAGAAGCTGGCGTCGCGCTATAACGTGCCGGTCGACAGCAGCCCGCCGCGCGTCGCCTACAAGGAGACCATCCGCAAGGGCACGCAGCAGCATGGCCGCTACAAGCGCCAGACCGGCGGCCATGGCCAGTTCGGCGACGTCAAGATCGAGATCCAGCCGCTGGGCCGCGGTGAGGGCTTCAGGTTCATCGACAAGATCGTGGGCGGCGTGGTGCCGCGCAACTTCATCCCGGCTGTCGAGATGGGTGTGGTCGACTACCTCAAGCAGGGGCCGCTGGGCCAGCCGGTGGTCGACATCTCGGTCATGCTGTTCGACGGGCAGTATCACACCGTCGACAGCTCGGAGATGTCGTTCAAGCAGGCGGCGCGCGTGGCCATGACCGAGGCCATGCCGAAATGCGACCCGGTGCTGCTGGAGCCGATCCTGAAGGTGACCATCGCGGCGCCCAGCGATGCCACGTCGCGCATCCAGCGCCTGGTGTCGGGCCGCCGCGGCCAGCTGCTGGGCTTCGACGGGCGGCCGGGCTGGCCGGGCTGGGACGAGGTCACGGCCCTGATGCCCGAATCGGAGATCGGCGACCTGATCATCGAGATCCGCTCGGCGACCCAGGGCGTGGGCACGTACAATGCCGAGTTTGACCACCTGCAGGAGATGGCCGGCCGCGCCGCCGAGAAGGTGGCCGAGGAAGGCAAGCGCCGCGCCGCCGCGGGACGGTAGCCCTTCACCCCTCGCCCCGCGAGAGCGCAGGCCGATCGCATCTGGGCTTTCGACTACCTTCCCCCGCTTGCGGGGGAAGGTGCCCGAAGGGCGGATGGGGGGTGCCGCAACGGCGCGGGGGCTCGATGGGATGTACCATTTGCGTTGAAGCATCCCCCATCCGGCGCTTCGCGCCACCTTCCCCCGCGAGCGGGGGAAGGTAATCAAAAGGCCGACGCGATGACCCATGTGCGATAGCCCTACCCGCACGCGGCAGGGCTGTCCGCGAAGAGGAAATAGTGCAGCAAAATCGCGCGCGCGTGACTTCTGATCCGCGGCTGCCTGTGCGACATCAGCGGGGTGAGATCGTGCATCGCGTGAGGAGGTCGCATGCTGCGCAGACGTTCGCTCATGGCCGGCGGCCTGGGGTTGGCCATGGCGCCGGCCCTGGCCCGGGCCCAGGCATCCAGGATCACCGTCGTCTTTGTCGGCCACGAGCTTTGAGGCGGTTGCAAGATCTGGCGTGCCCAGTCCGAACCGGCGTTCAAGGCCTCTGAGGCGTTCAAGAAGCTCGACTACGTCGTGGTCCACCCGGCCAACGGGTCGCTGATCCTCAAGGAGGAGTCCTGGCCCCAGGAGGCGATGTGGATCCTCACCGAGTTCCTGATGAGTGATGAAGGGGCGCAGCGCGGCAATGTCACGCCGCGGTTCATCATCGCCCAGGACCAGAAGATCCTGCTCACCGCCACCGGCAACAGCGGCTGGAAGGAGCAGGTCTGGCCCCGGATCCAGACACTGACCGGCACGGCGGCATGAGTCCTCCCCAACGAAGTTGGGGAGGTGCCCCGAAGGGGCGGAGGGGAGCCATCGTGGTCTCCGCAACAAGACCACGTCGGCTCCCCATCCGGCCTTCGGCCACCTTCCCCACGCTACGCGTGGGGAAGGAAAGAAGGGGAGGTATGGCGGGGTCCCCCCGAACGCGCTACCGTGGGGCATGGGTTCGTTCTTCGTGCGCCAGCTGGCGAGCTATGCCGCGGTCCATCGCGACCCGCGCAACAAGCTGACGCATTTCATCGGCATCCCCACCATCGTGTTCTCCCTGCTGCTGGTGCTGGCGCTGTGGCACATCCCGGCCGGCGGCATGGTGATTACCGGCGCGCTCCTGGTGGGTGCGCTGGCGGTGCTGGGCTGGATGGCGCTCGACCTTGGTGTCGGCCTGGCCATGGCCATCGTCATGGCGGTATTGTGGCTGGCGGCGGAAGGACTGGCGGCGGCGCTGGGGCCGGCCGGGACGTGGATCGCCTCCGGGGCGCTGTTCGTCGGCGGCTGGATACTGCAATTCCTCGGCCACCACTACGAGGGGCGCCGCCCGGCGCTGCTCGACAACCTGTTCCAGGCCTTCATAGGACCGATGTTCCTGGTCGCCGAGGCCATGGTCGTGCTGGGCTGGCGCCGCGACCTGCAGGCCGCCATGACGCACACGGCCGTCACGCCGAGGTGAGTTGAAGAGAGCACGTTTCCCCCGCAGGTAGGAGCAGCGGGAACGCCGCCAGGCAAGACGAGGTTTTGGGCCATGCTGATCAAGCGCAAACGCGGCTGGGAGCTGCCGGAGAGCGCCGCGACGCCGGAAGCGCTTTACATGAACCGTCGCACCGTGCTGCAGGGCATGGGCCTTGGCGCCATCGGCGCCGCATTGCCGCTGGCAGCCGCGTTCGGCCAGGAAGCCGACCCGTCGGCCAAGCTGTACCCCGTGGCCCGGAGCCCGAAATACACGCTCGACCGGCCCGTGACGGCGGAGAAGCTGGCCACCACCTACAACAATTTCTACGAGTTCGGCTCGCACAAGACGATCTGGCGCGACGCCCAGAAGCGCATGAAGCTGCGGCCCTGGATGGTGAAGATCGACGGGCTGGTCGACAAGCCGATGGAGCTCGGCTTCGACGACCTGCTGGCCAAGATGCCGCTCGAGGAACGGCTCTACCGCCACCGCTGCGTCGAGGCCTGGTCGATGGCGGTGCCCTACAGCGGCTTCCCGCTCAAGGCGCTGGTCGACCTGGCGCAGCCCAAGGCGGGCGCCAAGTACCTGGTGATGCAGACCCTGTCGAACCCGTCGGTGTTCCCCGGGCAGCGCGAGTTCTACTATCCCTGGCCCTACACCGACGGCCTCACCATGGCCGAGGCGACCAACGAGCTGGCGTTCATCGCCACCGGGCTGTACGGCAAGCCGATCGTGCCCCAGAACGGCGCGCCGCTGCGGCTGGCGGCGCCGTGGAAGTACGGCTTCAAGCACGTGAAGTCGATCGTGAGCTTCACCTTCTCCGACAAGCGGCCGGTCTCGTTCTGGGAGAAGCTGATCGCCGACGAATACGGTTTCTGGGCCAACATCAACCCGCAGGTGCCGCATCCGCGCTGGAGCCAGGCGACGGAAAAGCTGCTGGGCTCCGACGAGCGCATCCCCACCCTGCTCTACAACGGCTACGGCGAATTCGTCGCCGACCTCTACAAGGACATGAAAGGCGAGAAGCTGTTCATGTAGTATCACCTCTCCCGCATGCGGGAGAGGTCGACGCGCGCGCCGCGCGCGGACAGGCATATCGGCCATCGGCCGATATGCCGAGGTCAGGGCTTCACGTGCAGGACCACGTCCTTGGGCCCTCACCTTCCCATTGCGCTTCGCGCAACGGGCCCCTTCCTCTCCCGCTCGCGGGAGAGGAAATGAACGAAGGGGAGACGTTGCATCATGATCACACGCCGCGCCGCTTTGCTCGGCAGCCTTGCCGTGCCTGCCCTGCCCACATCGCTGCGCGCGCAGGCGGCGTGGGCGCCGAGCAAGCCGATGCGCCTGGTGGTGCCGTTCGCGGCCGGCAGCGCCACTGACATCCTGGCCCGTGCGCTTGCCGCCAAGCTGCAGGAAGCGTGGAACCAGCCGGTGATGGTCGACAACAAGCCCGGCGCCGGCGGCATGCTGGCGGCCGGCGACGCCGCCCGCGCCGCGCCCGACGGCCACACCCTGCTGGTGGCCACCAACACCACGCACGCCGCCAACCCGTGGCTGATCAAGAATCTCAGCTACGACCCGGTCAAGGATTTCGCGCCGGTCACCACCGTGGTGGTCGGGCCCAACATCGTGCTGGTGCATCCCGACCTGCCGGTGAAGTCGATCGCGGAGCTGACGGCCTACGCCAAGGCCAATCCGGGCAAGCTGAACTTCGGCGAGGGCAGCTCCTCGCAGCGCATGTCGGCCGAGCTCTACAGGCAGCTGACCGGCGTCGACATCGTGCATGTGCCCTACAAGAGCAGCCCGCCCGCCATGCAGGACCTGATCGGCGGGCGCGTGCAGCTGATGTTCTCCGACCCGCAGAATGCGCTGCCGCAGATGCGGGCCGGCAAGGTGCGGCCACTGGCGGTGACCAGCCGCCAGCGCAGCAAGGCCGCGCCCGACCTGCCGACCATGATCGAGGCCGGCGTGGCCGACTACGAGCTCACCTGGTGGCAGGCGATCTATGCGCCGGCCAAGACGCCCGCGCCGGTGATCGCCGCGATCAACGCCAAGCTGCGCGAGATCGCCGCCGACGCCGCGACACGCGACCTGATGACGGCCGGGGCCGCCGACGTGGTGCTGATGTCGCCCGAAGAATTCGCCGCCTTCACCCAGCGCGAGCTCGAGCACTGGCGCAAGATGGTCCAGGCCGCCGGCATTCAGCCGGAGTAGCGGCGGACAGCTGCGGCGCAACGCCGAACCGATTGTCAACAATCGGTTCGATGTTGTGCGCCAAAAATACCAACATCTCCTTTTGCTCGCCGTTTCAATGCCTTGGCGTGGCGGCGCGGTTAATTCGAAAGTGCCAGAAACACCCTGAATCCGCGGCAAGCGCCGGGATGCGCACGGCTCGCCGCGGCAGCACAAAGGCCTCGCGGCGGGGACACGGGTCAGGCTCGTGACATCACGCATTCTCATGGGCGCCACGCGATGGTGGTGGATGGGGCGTCGCTTGACGTCAGCGACCGGCGTTCCTGCCGTCACCGTCGAAGCGATGGCGGCACGCGCCCGTATGAAGCCCGGCGGCGGCTTGCCCTTTGACTGCTGGGCAGCGTAGCGCCCGTCAACCCCGGCGGCGGGTATGCCTACTGATCTCAACCAATATATGTCCGCGGCGATCATCCTTCAACCGGTACGAAACCAGACGAGCGCAAGCAGCCGCGTCTCTTCATGTCGGCGTTGCGCGAAGCCGGCTCGACGCTTGGTATGGGGTGTGCCTTCATGGTGAGCCTGTCGAACCATGAAGGCTCCGCACGATCCGCGGTGCGTCAAGCTTCATGGTTCGACAGGCTCACCATGAAGCTCGGAGGACGCCGGTGAGCGGCAAGGTCATCATCGAGAAGAGCGGCCCGGTCACGACCGTGTGGCTGAACCGGCCGGACAAGCGCAACGCGCTCGACAGCGAGCTGCTGGGCGACCTGAAGGCGGCGTTCACGGCACCGGTCGCCGCCGACGACCGCGTCATCGTCATCCGCGCCAAGGGCCGCGTGTTCTGCGCCGGCCTCGACATGTCCGAGCGCCGCGAGACCATCGGCAGCGGCGAGGCCAGCGGCATCGAGGCCATGCTGCATGCGATCGAGACCAACCCGCTGCCGGTGGTTGCCGTCGTGCAGGGCGACGCCATCGCCGGCGGCAACGAGCTGGCGCTGCACTGTGACCTGGTGGTCGCCAGCGCAGAGGCGCGCTTCGGCATGTCCCTGGCCCAGGTCGGGCTGGCGCCCAACTGGTTCCTGGCCAAGAAGCTGATGGAAGTGCTGGGTCCCGTGACGACGCGCGAGATGCTGCTGCTGGGCGATCCGCTGCCGGCGCCCCGCCTGCACGCGCTGGGGCTGATCGCGCGCTGCGTGCCGGCCGCCGAGCTCGAGGCGGCGGCGCAGAAGGTCGTCGACCGGCTGGCTGCCAACGCGCCGCTGTCGCTGCGTGCCATGAAGGGGCTGACCGTGCGCCAGCTGCAGTTCCGCGACGGCATCGGGCATGACGACGTCGACGCGCTGGTGCGCGCCGCGATGCAGAGCCAGGACGCGCAGGAGGGCATGAAGGCCCGCCTGGAGAAGCGCACCGCCGCGTTCAAGGGGCGGTGAACCATTGTCTCCTCCCCACGCAGTGGGGAGGTGGCCCGAAGGGCCGGAGGGGAGGCGACGTGGTCTCAGTAACGAAAACCACGTGGGCTCCCCCTCCGGCCTTCGGCCACCTCCCCCAGCGAAGCTGGGGGAGGGTTTTATCCCACAGGAAACCCCATGCAGCTGCGTCCTGACAAACCGTGGACCCCGTTGACGGCCGAGGCCGTGGCGCGCCTGCCGGGGCAGCTCGGCGTCTACCAGATCGCCGACGCCGACGGCGCTGTCGTGCATATCAACTACGCCGGCGGCCGCTCGCGGTTCGGGCTGCGCAGCGCGCTCGAGGACGAGCTCGCGGCACGACCGGCCGGACACAGGTTCCGGGTCGAGATCAACATGCAGTACATGACCCGCTACCAGGAGCTGCTGATGCTGCACCAGGCCGACACCGGCAGCCTGCCGCGCGACAACGCCGCCAACCCGCCGCCGCGGCTGGGCCG
The DNA here is from genome assembly GCF_008039615.1 of Vineibacter terrae. Lineage (GTDB taxonomy): Bacteria > Pseudomonadota > Alphaproteobacteria > Reyranellales > Reyranellaceae > Vineibacter > Vineibacter terrae. The sequence goes on from NZ_VDUZ01000051.1 coordinate 39,422, forward strand.
CCTGAGCCCGCGCTGAAGATCGGAGGACACCATGGATTTCGACCCCTCCGACGAACAGCAGATGCTGATCGACAATGTGCGCCGCTTCGTGCGCGAGGAGATCCTGCCGCTGGAGGCCAAGCTCGATCCCGACGCCTCCGAGCTCGATCCCAAGGACCACGCGCGCCTGGTCGAGAAGACCAAGGCGATGGGGCTCTACGGCATCGACATCCCGCACGAGTTCGGCGGCCCCGACATCGACATCGTGACCCGCACCTTGCTGGCGATCGAGATGGCGCAGCACCGCGCCGGCCTCTACGCGCCCTGCTACGGCACGTTCGGCGGCGCCGGCCTGGCGCAGCTGTTCGAGGCCAACGAGGACCAGAAGGAACGCTACCTCTTCCCCACCCTGCGCGGCGAGAAGAAGGCGTTCTTCGGGCTCACCGAGCCGTCCGGCGGCAGCGACCCGGCGCGCGCCATCCGCACCCGGGCCGAGCGCAAGGACAATGGCTGGGTGATCAACGGCAGCAAGATCTTCATCTCCGGCGCCGACCGGGCGCAATACGGCATCGTGTTCGCGCGCACCGACGCCAGCAAGGGCCGCGGCGGCATCACCTGCTTCATCGTCGATCACGACACGCCCGGCTTCCATGTGCGGCGCGTGGTGCACACCCTGCGCTCGTCGAGCTACGCCACGGAGCTGGAGTTCAAGGACTGCTGGGTGTCGGACCATCAGGTGCTGGGCGAGGTCAACAAGGGCTTCGCGGTGGCCAACGACCGCCTCACGCGCCAGCGTATCCCCTACGCCGCCGGCTGCATCGGCGTCGCCATCGCCGCGCACGAGATGGCGATCGAATGGTCCAAGATGCGCGAGACCTTCGGCGCCCGGCTGTCGGACCGCCAGGCGATCCAGTGGATGCTGGTCGACAACGAGCTCGACATCCGCACGGCGCGCCTGTTCACCCTGCAGGCCGCCGAGAAGGCGCGCCGCGGCGTTCCCTTCCGCACCGAGGCGGCGATCGCCAAGCTCACCGCGTCGGAAGGCGGCTGGCGCGTGGTCGACCGCTCGATGCAGATCCACGGCGGCATGGGCATGACCAAGGACCTGCCGCTGGAGCGCTGGTACCGCGAGATGCGCATCCGCCGCGTCGGCGAAGGCCCCAGCGAGGTGCAGCGCATGCTGATCGCGCGCGAGGTCCTGGGCACGAGCGTGCGGTAGCTTTTCTCTCCCCCAACGCAGTTGGGGGAGGTGGCCGAAGGCCGGAGGGGGAGCCCACGGGGTGTTCGTTACTGAGACCACGTCGGCTCCCCTCCGCCCCTTCGGGGCACCTCCCCAACTTCGTTGGGGAGGAATTGACCTTCTCGCTCCCCCAACTGTGGGGGAATCTATTCAATCGTAACTGACCACCGCATCGCAGGAAGAGTTCACCACAGAGGCACAGAGAACACAGAGGATCACAGAGAATGATTTTGCGCGCCGACGGCGCGCGACACTTTCCTCTCTGTGACCTCTGTGCTCTCTGTGCCTCTGTGGTGAAGTCTTCCTGTCGCCCCAAGCACCAAAGGAAAAGTGACCATGATCCCCGGCATTCTGAGCGGCGTGAAGGCGGTCGAGTTCGGGCAGAACCTGGCCGGGCCCTATTGCGGGCAGATCCTGGCCTTCCTGGGCGCCGACGTGGTGAAGGTCGAGCGGCCCGAAGGCGATGACGCACGCAAATGGGGACCGCCGTTCATCGAAGGCGACTCCACCGGCTTCATCGCGCTGAACCGCGCCAAGCGGTCCATCACCGTCGATCTCGCCGATCCGGCACAGCGCAAGGCGCTGGTCGAGCGCATCGGGCAGGCCGACGTCTTCGTGCACAATCTGCGGGCCGACGTGCCGGCCAAGTTCGGCATCGACGGCGCGACGCTGGCGCAGCGCTTCCCGCACCTGATCTACGCCGATCTCGGCGCCTTCGGCCATGCCGGGCCGTGGGCGCAGCGGCCGGGCTACGAGCCGATCATCCAGGCCGTCGCCGGCCTGATCTCGCTGAACGGCGATCCCGGCGGGCCGCCGGCGCGCGTCGGCGTGTCGATCATCGACCTCAGCACCGGCATGTGGACGGCGATCGGCATCCTGGCGGCGCTGTGGCGCAAGGCGCAGACCGGACAGGGCTGCGTCGTCAACACCTCGCTGTTCGAGACCGGGCTGATGTGGGCCTCCAACCACATCGCCGGCTACACCACGACCGGCAAGGTGGCGCCGCGCCAGGGCACCGGCCATCCGTCGCTGACGCCCTACCAGGCGTTCGAGTGCAGCGACGGGCCGCTGATGGTGTGCCCCGGCAACGACCGGCTGTGGCGCAAGTTCGCCGAGGCGCTGGGCCATCCCGAGTGGCCCGACGATCCGCGGTTCCTCACCAACCCGGTGCGCATGCAGCACCGCGAGACGCTGCTGGGCATGATCGGCGACATCATGAAACGCGAGGCGCGAGCCGCGTGGAGCGCGCGGCTGGACAAGCTCGGCGTGCCCAACGGCCCGCTCAATTCAGTGCCAGACGTGATGGCGCTGGCGCAGGTGGCGGCGCTGGCGATGTTCAGCAAGCCCTTCGCCGACTCGCCGGCCCTGTTCCACGGCCTGCCCGTCTCGTTCGACGGCCAGCGCGCCGGTGACGATTCACGCGCGCCCAGGATCGGCGAGCACGACGGCGCTGCGTGATCCCGCCTGCGTCCCGGCGCAGGGCGATCGCATATGACACCGTTCCCCCTCGCCCTGCGGCAGCGGGGAGAGGGAGGGGCCCATCGCGAAGCGATGGGAAGGTGAGGGGTACGAGCGGTCAGTCCCTATTTTTGCCGCATGGCTTGATCGTTCCTACCCCTCACCTTCCCATGCTTTCGGCATGGGCCCCTTCCTCTCCCCGCTGCCGCGGGGCGAGGAGATAGCACCGATGCTCCCCGCCGAGACACGCTTCAGTACTTGCATGCGATATAGCCGTAGTACATATCCAGAAAATCACCGAGATTCAGGGTTCCATTTCGAGGAATCGTGATCCTTTTCCCCCAAGTGAAAACTGGAAATGAAACTGGATCTTGCTTGCTCAAGATCACAAAGCTCTTCGAGTCCAGGACAACCCAATGATTGGGCTTGCTTATGAGGGTCTTCAGCTTTCCGTCGATCATGTCGGCATCGATCAGCAAGGCGACCTGATAGTTGGCCGCGCACCAGTGCCTGGCCATGACGAGGTTGCCCACATCCTTGCTGAAGAAGTAGTTCCAATCCTCCTTGATGTCCGTGAAGCCGGCCTTCTTCATCCATGCAGCGACCTCGTTTCCCCAGGCGCCGCCGCGGTCGGTCTCGCTCTCGTAGTCGATGAACCAGTTTTCAGAGTCCCGGATGCTCGCCATGATGATCCAGTCAGCCTCCGCTATGCTGGCCGGAACGCGGTGGTCCTTCAGGTCCTGGCAAGGGGCCAGGCTCCACTTCCCGATCTTCGCCTTGCCGGTGTCGAAGAGATCCGTGACGGCCTGGGCGTACGCCTCCGGCTTGGTGCGCGCGATCTGAAAGACCACTGCGGCGCTGGGACACAAGCCTGACTGTCCTTGATTGATGAGATAGGGATTGTTGAGCCGGGCCCGGAGCCCGCTCGCGATGGTGGATCGGTCCAGCCATTTGAATGCGCCGGCGTCGGTCTTGACGGCAAAGTCGTTGACGATCTGTTGCGCCGGATCAATCACAGGCGCGCTCGCCGTCGGTGTGGGACGTCCCGGGCCCCACGCGCCGCTCGTGCCTTCAAGGTACTTGAGTGTCCTGCCACCTGGATCGACCCGCCCATCAGGCTTCGTGATCCCCAGAATCTCGCGCTGAATGATGATGATGGCCGTCACCGTCGGATCCGCGTCGCTCGAGCCGTTGATCCTCCCGCTGAAGGAGAAGGGCTTGAGCCATTTGTGGAGCCGAATGTCACCTCCGATGTGAAGGTTGAGCAGCGTCTGCACGAGCATGACGTCGGCGTGGTGGTTCTTGCCCCATTTGCCTACCGAATGTGCAATCGTTGCCATGGCCCCCTCTCCAGAGGCGTGACCCGCAGGGTCGATCGCGGGATGAGCTCACAGGAGAACCACCGTGGCTTTCCGCGTCAGAAGCACGCCTTCCGCGCGCAAGCAGAAACGACAGGTGCCGGGCGCGTCGACATTGGTCGGGCACGCTCTGCGTGCGGGGCGCACCGCAGAGGCTACACGTGGTGATCCCAGCGTCTATCCGATGCCGGCAGGCTCTATCCGCCGTCCGCAGCTTTCTGATAGGATCACTCACATTTTTCTGGTACTGTGACGCCGTGGTGTCCGGATGCCGGAACATTGGGCGGGCATCCGGCTGATCCACTGCTCGCCGGCAATTGCCGCATTCCAGGCCGGAGCAACCGATGCACGCGCCTGTCGACCGCAGCCCGCTGCACCGTCATCCAGAGTTGTGCTGCAGCGATGCCGCTGGTGTCGCCGATCTGCTGGCCAGCAAGGGCTTCAACCTGACCTTGCCGCGCCGCCGTGAAGGCGATGGCGGCATGCAGATCAATGCGACCGACCTGCCCAGCATCCACCTTTGCTACGTCAGCTATGGCACCGAAGCGATCGCCACGACAACGCCGGCGCGCACCGACTACCGCGTCCAGTTCCCCCTGGCGGGCCGGTCGGTCTCGGTGATGGGCCGGACCGAGGTCGTCTGCGCCGACATGCAAGGCGTCATCGGCTCGCCGGTTTGCGACCAGACGATCCGTTCGGCGGCCAACTCACGGCGCCTGATGATGTACTTCGCCGGCGACGCGCTCATCCGGCATCTCAACGCGATGATGGATGAGGCGATTGTCGAGAAGGTGCGGTTCGATCCGGCATTGGATCTCACCCGCGGCGCCGGGCGCAGCCTGCAGCGCTGGGTGATGCTCGCCGTCGAGGAGCTCGATGACAGCAACGCCCTGCTGGCCAATCCGCTGGCGGTGACACAGCTCGAGCAGCTGCTGCTGACCGGGCTGGTCTGCGGCCAGTCGCACAACTACAGCGACCAGCTGCACCGGCGCATCGCGATATCGCCGCGCAGCGTGCGGCGCGCCATCGACTATATTCACGCCAACCTGCATTTGCCGATCACGGCCGAGCAGCTCGCGGCGGCCGCCGCCGTGCCGGGACGCACGCTCTATGCCCACTTCCGGCAGGCGACCGGGCTGGCGCCGCTCGCCTATGTGCGCAAGGCGCGCTACGAACGGGTGCGCCGGGAGCTGCTCGCCGGCACAGACGAGCACCTCACCGTCATCGCGGCCCGCTGGGGCTTCGAGCACATGGGCCGCTTCGCTTCAGGCTACCGCGCGCTGTTCGGCGAGCGCCCATCGCAAACACTGCGGCGGCGGTAAGAGATCCCGGGCCGCGGCGCGCCTCATCGAGGTCGTGAACCCATAAACCGGAAACGTCCGCGATGGGCGGTCAGCAGACATTCCCCCTTGACGATCAATGTGGGTAGCGACAGTGTCGAAGGACATGCTCAGGAACCAGAACCTTTGTGATCGACGCCGACGCCGCTGCACCCAAGCGGCGGCTCTTCGGGCTGCGCGTCGATCAGCGTCCGTCCGGGTGGTGACTGCCTCACCGTAGGTCCCACCCGCCGGAACGGCCCCGGCCCGCGTTCCTGAACCCCCGCAGCCCTCGGCTCCGGGGGTTTTTCTTTTTGCCCGAACCCAGAAGGACACCACCATGAGCATTCGTGTCGGCATTGTCGGGATCAGCGGCTTTGGCGGCGGCGAGGCGATGCGCCTGGTCGCGAGCCACCCTTCTTTCGAGCTCATCTACGCCGCAGGCGAGGGCAGCGCCGGCAGCCGTTTGGTGGACCGCTTCCCCGGTGTGCCGGCCAAGCTGGCCGAACTGGTGATCGAGAAGTGGGACCCTGCGACCCTGCCCAAGCTCGACGTGCTGTTCGCGTCGCTGCCCACGGGCGCCTCGGCCGAGGCGCTGGCGCGCATCCCCAAGAACGTGAAGATCGTCGACATCGGCGGCGACCACCGCTACGTCGAGGGTTGGGCGTACGGCCTGGCCGACGTCTGGCCAGACCAGATCGAGGGTCAGATCCGCGTTGCCAACCCCGGCTGCTTCCCCGCGGCGACGCTGAACGCGCTGGCACCGCTGCTGGCCAACAAGCTGATCGAGCCTGGCAACATCGTGATCGACGCCAAGACCGGCATCTCCGGTGCCGGCCGGGGCGGCGCCGATAGCAAGTTCGGCTACGCCGAGAGCAACGAGAACCTGGTGCCCTACGGTCTGCTCAAACACGTCCACATGCCCGAGATGGCCAAGACAATCGAGCGGCTGAGCGGCGGCAGCGCGGCCGGGCTGGTGTTCACGCCACACTTGGTGCCGATGACCCGCGGCGTGCTCGCCACCATGTACTGCCGCGGCCGCGCCACCACGGAGCAGTGCCTGGAAGCGGCCCGGCGCTTCTACGCCGGACGGGCGTTCGTCCGCGTGACCGACAAGCCGCCGCAGACCAAGTGGGCGACCGGCTCGAACCTCGCGTTTGTCAGCTATGCGGCCGATCCGGAACGCAACGTGGTGATCGCGATGGGCGTCGTCGACAATCTCGGCAAGGGCGCCGCCGGCCAGGCGGTGCAGAATGCGAACCTGATCTGCGGCCTGCCAGAAACCGCGGGGCTCGACGGCGTACCTGTCTGGCCATGATGAAGGCGGGCTTCCAGGCAGCTAATCAATCCGCTTCGTAGGACCGCGAAGGGTCGGGAGCCGTAAGCGGCTCTACCGCGAGCGCAATCTGATTGAGCGCTTCTTCTCCAGCTGAAGCACTTCCATCGCGTTGCCACGCGCTACGACAAGCTCGCCGCCAACTTCCTGGCTATGGTCCAACTCGCCTCAATGCGTCTGTGGCTCCGCAATTACGAGTCTACGACCTAGTTCCCAGCAAAGGGTCTCTGCAGTGACCGCCTCGCTGGCGGCGATCCGCTGCTGCGGATCATATCGAGCAGCGCCCGCGACGCGGCCGGGACCTGCCGAGTTTTAACCGAGACCGACAAACGGGACGTTGGCAGGTCGGGATTGGGCTTGTAGCCGGGTTTTCCGGTTCGGTCGATCCAGTCGAGGACAGTGCCGAGTTCGCCTTGCAGGGTGATGGTGTAGTCGCCCCGGCTCTTGCCGGGCGTGACGACAACGCGGTCAATGACCTCGCGCAGCGAGTCGGCGGCTTCAATGGCGTCGTCGGGATGGTCGAGCGCGGCGGTCAGGCGCTCGATCCTGCGACGATAGGTTTCCGCGATGTTCGGATGAATATCCGGCGTGTCGTCCGGCACGTCCGACAGGCGGGCGGTGAGGCCGTCCTGTTTCGTCTCCAATTCGGTCAGGCGCGTGGACAGGGCGCGGGTGATGGCCGCCCTGACGCGCACGATCTCGGCAATAGCTTTGGCCGTGTCGGCAAGCTCGCGGCGCGTGGCGTCCTCGCTCTGCCGGCGCTCGGGGTTGTCGTGCTGGCGGAAACGACCGATGCCGGAAAGAGGGAGGCATGGGCCAAGCGCGGGGCCGCGTTCTTTCAAGGTCGGTCGCGGCGATCTGCATCAGCGCCTGAACGCGACACTGGCAGCGCTCAAACGCAACCGGGCGGCGCGCAACCGGCATCAGGCGGCACGGGCGCGGCATGACATGCGCTCGTGGCAGGTCGAGCGCCGCAACCGCACCCGCCACCTCATCGAGCTCGGCGGCCTCGTCGTCAAGGCGGGCGTCGTGGACCTGACCGGCGATGATCGGACGATGATGTACGGCGCGATGATCTGGATAGCCGAAAAGCTTAAGAGCGAGGGTCGCGAACACGCACGTGACGTCTGGACAAAGCTCGGGCAGATAGCATTCGAAGCGGATCGCACCCGAAAAATCGGCAACACCGCGCAGGCGCCGCAGGATCAGGCGTGACCGATAGCGGGCGGCGCGGAGATTTCAGCTATTGCAACGCTGCCCGCCAGCTACAGTTCCCCATTGCCGAATCAGGTTCCAAATCAACCCAAAATCAATTCTGTCAAAGTAGCGCTAAGCAGGTTCAAGGGGGCATCCCAGAGCGGCTCAAAGCCGCGTCGCCGCCAGAATGCGGCGGCATCTCCGTCGGCGAGGTTGACCATCAAAGCCTGCCCACCGATCACGAAAGCAACTTGGACGCAACGTTGGAGGGCGTGTTCGCATCGCCATCAGCAACTCGCCGATCGGCTTGTCGATGGTCGGTATTTCCTGCATTGTCGACTCCTGCAATCGCGACAAAGGTCGATGTGCCTCGCTGGGGACGCGGTGCAACATCGTGCGGACGCCAGAGGGGAAGACGAGAGCATGCGCCATCCGCGACGCAAACTTGTGCTTGCCGTCGTTGGGTTCGGCCTCGCGATCTTCCTCCTCTGGGCAACGTTTTCGGGCGTGCTCGGCCCGGATGACGGCACGCCCGCGATGGTGGCCAGCGTGGTCGGCCTGCTGATCCTCGGCGTCGCCGGCTATTTCGTGGTCACCGGAGGAATGACCGCGCGCGCGGCCGCGCAGCTTGAGGCCGGAACCGACGTGATCGCAAGCTGGCGGGTGCCGACCGCGATCTGGCAACGCTTTCGCAACATCCGACTCGAAGGGACCGGAGTCAGGGTGCCGATGCTCAAGGGCCTTTTGTTCGCTCCACGCGCCGTCGCCGAGGGCGAGACGGTCGAGATCATCTGTGGGGCGCGGGGTGCGCTGATCGACGGTCGTTATTTCTCGCTCGCGCCCGGACGCGGGGTGGGGATGGAGCAGGCGGGGATGGTGCTGACTGATCCGCCCTGCGTGGCGATCATTATCGGCCTGCTCGCCGGCGCCCATGGATCACCGCGGACGACGCGCTGGCTGCTGCTCCTGCCGATCCCGCCCGGGGCGCGGAACGAAGCAAACAAGGCAATCCGCCATTATGCCGCGGCGGTGGACAGTGTGCGCGACATCGGCGATCTCGCGCGCGCCTATCCCCGCCGGACTCGAATCCTATTCTGGGCGATCCTGATCCCTGCGGTCGTTGCGGCCATTACAGGCGTCACACTTGAGGTGAACGACTATCCTGGCGAACTTCCGGCCTGGCTCGGGATCACCGGCATCATGACGACCCTCGGCACGCTGCTGGTCGCCGCGAAGGTCCGCTTCTCGGGGCGCCGATGAGCCCGCCAGCCGCGCGATGCGGTTGCCTTGCACCAGGACCTCGCCGGCATAGGGCATGCTGCCCGAGCCGTCGAGGATGCGGACGTTGGTGAACAGGACGTTGGCCATGCCTGCACCTACTGGACCGGGTTGACGAGGGTGCCGATGCCGTCGATCTCGATGCGCACGCGATCGCCGCGGTGCAGGAACCGCGGCGGATCGAAGCCGATGCCGACACCCGACGGCGCCATCGCCTCGACAAGCGCCAGCGCGCCCACGGCGTGGGCGCTCTCACCAAGCGCAAGCGGAATCACGTTGCGTCCATCGGCGCTCAGCTGCCCGACGTGCCGCCGCCCCGCCCACCAGTAGGTGGCGATCTTCACGTTTCCACCCGTGCCAGGCCTTGGCGATGGCCAAGGTCGCGTCATGCTGTTATTTGGTGAGACACGCGTCTCACGGATTGCCGGAAAGCAAGGGCCCGGTGCCGACCCTGTCAAGGAACGCCATGCCGACACGCTCGCGCCGCACGCTCACGTTGCCACCCGCCGGCGATGACGGCCCGCGCGCGCGCACGCATCGCCGGCTGCTGGCGGCGGCGATGCAGCTGGTCCGGCGCGGCCGCACGCCGTCCGTGGCCGAGGTCGCGCTCAGCGCCGGCGTGTCGCGCGCCACCGCTTATCGCTACTTTCCCAACCGCAGCACGGTCATCGCCGCGGTGGTCGCCGAAAGCCTCGGGCCGGTGCGCAGCTACGAGCCGCGCGCCAGCGACGGACGGCAGCGCCTGCGCGAGCTGTTCCGGCAGACGTTCCCGCGCTTCAAGGAATTCGAGCCGCACATGCGCGCCGCCCTGCAGCTGTCGCTTGAGCACGAGTCGCTGGAGCGCGTGGGCCTGCTGGAGGAGCCGCGCTACCGCCGCGGCTTCCGGCGGGACCTGCTGCGCCGCGCGGCAGCGCCGCTGCGCCCGCTGCTGGGCCGGCGTCGCTTCGACCAGCTGGTGAAGGCATTGTCGATCGTCTACGGCATCGAGCCCTATGTCGTGCTCAAGGACATCTGGGGCGCCGGCGACCGCGAGGTCGAGGACATCGCACGCTGGATGCTCGACGCGCTGATCGACGCCGCCCTGCGCGAGGCCACAGGCAAGGCGACCACCGCCGCGCGTGCGGCCGCCGCGGGCAACGGCACGGCGCGCCGCGGCAGCATCACGATCCCGGCTTGAACTTTCGGAAAAATCGCCAACCTATGTCGGACCTTGGCCGCCCCGTTCGTCCTTCTGACGAACGCAGGAGATCCGACATGTCGAGAAGGTTTGCAATGGCGCGCGCCGTGGCGGTCGGGCTCGCCCTTGCATCGAGCCTGGCGCTGCCGTCCCTGGCGCAGTCCGGCACCGACGGCGCAGCGCCGAGCTGGAAGGCGCGCGCCATGACGAGCGTCAGCAAAGCGGGCTACGCTCAGGTCAACAAGCTCAAGCTCTACTATGAGATCCACGGCGCCGGCGAGCCGCTCGTGCTGCTGCATGGCGGGCTGGGGCTGGGCAGCATGTTCGGCGAGCTGCTGCCGGCGCTGGCCAGGACGCGACAGGTGATCGTCGTGGACCTGCAGGGCCATGGCCGCACGGCCGACATCGACCGGCCGCTGCGCTACGAGCTGATGGCCGACGACATCGCCGCCCTGGTCAAGGAGCTGGGCTTCGCGGCGGTCGACATCATGGGCTATTCGATGGGCGGCGGCGTGGCCCTGCGGACGGCGATCCAGCACCCCGACATCATACGCCGGCTGGTGGTCGTCTCGGCACCATTCCGGCGCGACGGCTGGTACCCGGAGATCGTGGCCAGCATGCAGCAGCTGAGCAGCGCCGCGGCCGAGCAGTTGAAGCCGACGCCGATGTACCAGGCCTACGCCGCCGTCGCGCCACGGCCGGAACGCTTCGGCATGCTGCTCGACAAGATCGGCGACATGGCGCGACAGGATTACGACTGGTCCAGGGACGTCACGGCGATCAAGGCGCCGACGCTGCTGGCCTATGGCGATGCCGACGCCGTCTTCTCCAGCCATGCCGTGGCGTTCTTCGAGCTGCTGGGCGGCGGCAAGAAGGACGCCGGCTGGGACGGCGCCGGGATGTCGAAGGCACGGCTCGCCATCCTGCCCGGGCAGACGCACTACAACGTCTTCATGTCGCCCCTGCTGGCGGCCACCGTCTCGCCGTTCCTCGATTCTCCCCTGCCGGCGAAGTGATGGCGCAGACGACAGCCGCACGCGCATCGCGCCGGGACTGGGTCGGGCTTGCGGTGCTGATGCTGCCCTGCCTGCTCGTCTCCATGGACCTCACGGTGCTGAACCTCGCGGTGCCGCACCTCAGCGCCGACCTCAAGCCCAGCAGTGCCCAGCTGCTGTGGATCGTCGACATCTACGGCTTCCTGATCGCCGGGTGCCTCATCACCATGGGCACGCTGGGCGACCGTATCGGCCGGCGCCGCCTGCTGCTGGTCGGCGCGGCTGCGTTCGGGGCGGCCTCGGTGCTGGCGGCTTTCTCGACCAGCGCCGACATGCTGGTCGTCACGCGCGCCGTGCTCGGGATCGCCGGCGCGACGCTGATGCCGTCGACCCTGTCGCTGATCCGCAACATGTTCCATGACCCGGCGCAGCGCACACTGGCGATCGGGATCTGGACCACCAGCTTCTCGGTCGGAGGCGCGCTCGGCCCCCTGATCGGCGGCATGCTGCTGGAGCATTTCTGGTGGGGCTCCGTGCTTCTGGTGGCCGTGCCGCCGATGGTGCTGCTGCTGGCGCTGGGGCCATGGCTGCTGCCGGAATTCAGCGATCCCGGCCACCATCGCTACGACATCGCGAGCGCCCTGCTGTCGCTGGCCGCCGTGCTGGCCGTGGTCTACGGGATCAAGCGCATCGCCGAAGACGGTCCCGACTGGATCGCGGCCCTGTCGATCGCCGTCGGCGCATCGATCGGCATCCTCTTCGTGCGCCGGCAGGCGCGCCTGCCCGAGCCGCTGATCGACCTTCGCCTGTTCCGGATACCGGCCTTCAGCGCAGCGCTGGGGACGAACATGGCCGGCTTCCTCGCAATGTTCGGAATCTCCTTCCTCCTGGCGCAATACCTGCAGCTTGTCATCGGCCTGACGCCACTCCAGGCCGGCTTGTGGTCGGTGCCTTCGTCGGTCGGATACACCCTGGGCTCCATGCTGACGCCCTGGCTGGCCCGCCGGTTCAGCGCCGCCACCGTGGTCGGCGGCGGCCTGCTGGTCGCCGCTGTCGGCTTCGGCGCGCTGGCCGGGCTCGGCCACAGCCCGGGGCTGGCGCTGGTCGTGGCCGGGTCGGTCGTCTTCGCCGTCGGGCTGGCACCGGTCTACATCCTGACGACCGACATGATCGTGGCCACCGCGCCGGCGGAGCGGGCCGGCGCGGCGTCGGCAATCTCCGAAACCGGCACGGAGCTGGGTGGTGCGCTGGGCATCGCTCTGCTCGGCAGCATCGCGACCGCAGCCTATCGCAGCGCAATGAGCCAGGCCGTCGCGACCGGCGGCATCCCGCCAGAGGTGACGGAGACCGCACGCGCCACGCTCGGTGGCGCTCTCGCCGCGGCGAGCCGCCTGCCGCTCCCCGCCGGCGCCGACCTGCTGGCAACGGCGCGCGACGCTTTCACGCACGCGCTGCAGACGGCATCGCTCATCAGCGCCGCCGTGATGATCGCAACGGCGGTCGTCGCCATGCTGGCGCTGCACCCCCGCCCATCCGCCGTGCCCGGTCAAGGGCTTTGAGCCCAAAACGGGTACTTGGACCTTTGACGTTCCAGGCAAAGCCGTACAGTTTGCCCCGATCGCGCTACTCTGACGTGTGGCGGAGGATGGATTGAAGACCTTTTACGTGGAGGCGGGCCACGAGGCCCGACACCGTGGCGTGTGGTACGGTCCCGGCATTCTGGTGATCCTGGAGGACGGCGAGGGCGTCGAGGTTTTCGCGGCGGCCAATGGCCGGCGTGGCGCCTGCATCGGCAGCTACACCTACATGCAGCTTGACGCAACATCACCGCCGCGCGGCTTGCGCGCCAACCTCATGCACGCGGCGGCCTGAGACGCACAGCAGCCATCATTTCCGGCAAAACTCCACGGGCGCTTCGGCGCCCTTCTTCTTTCAGGCTATCCCCAGCAGGCGTGCCGCCGTGCCACCCAGGATCGCGGCGCGTTCGGCGTCGCTCAACCCCGGCGTCGCCAGGATGTGGTCCACCGACGTGCTGGTCCAGGGATAGGGGTAGTCGGTGCCCATCACCACCTGCCCCGGCCCGGTCTCGGCGATGAGGTGCCGCAAGGCCTCGGGCGTGAAGACGATGGAATCGAAGTAGAGCTGCTTCAGGTACTCAGTGGGCGCCTTGCGGGGCAACGGCCCGCAGCGGTCGGGGAATGTCCGGCAGACCGCATCGGAGCGCGCGGCGTAGGACGGCAGGTAGCCGCCGCCATGGGCGGCGCAGATCTTGAGGCCGGGAAAACGGTCCAGCGTGCCCTCGAAGATCAGATGCGACAGGGCGATGGTGGTCTCGAGCGGATTGCCGATGGTGTTCTCCAGCAGGCCGCTGCCCCTCAGCCGGCCGCTGGGCTCGAGCTCCCTGGTGCCCTGCGGATGGATGAAGACCAGCGCGCCCAGCGCCTCCGCCTTGGCCCAGAAGGGATGGAACCTCTCCGCCGCCAGCTCTTCGCCGTTGACGCTGCCGCCGATCGCCACGCCACGCAGGCCCAGCTTCCTGACGGCGGCTTCGAGCTGCTCGACGGCAAGCGCCGGATGCTGCAGCGCCACGCTGGCGAAGGCGACGAACCGGTCGGGCTCGGCGGCGCAGATCTCGGCCAGCTTCTCGTTCTGGATGGCGATGATGCGGGCGGCGACGTCGTGATCGACCCCGTACCAGTAGGGATTGATGCTCAGCGCCTCGACATCGATGCCCTGCTCGTCCATCGCCTGCAGGCGGCTGGCGGTGTCGGACATCAGCAGCGCCCGGGGCGCGACCTGCAGGCCCATCAGCGCCATCGCCTCGGGCACGGCGCAATGGGCATGTATGTCCACCGTCCTCACCCGCCGGCCGCCGACCACCACCGCCCGGCGGCGCGCCGATGGCCGCCCGGCCGGCGCCGCGGGGACATCGGCCTGCAAGCTGCATCCGACAAACGCGATCCCGGCGGGTTGGCCGCCGCCAGCCTCTGTGCCGACATGCATGGCGATCTCCCATGACGGCCGCGCCGCGCTCAGGCGGCCAGCAGCACGCAATGCTCGGGCGAGAACGACAACGTGGCCTCGGCCCCCTCATCCAGCAGATTGGTGGGCGGCCGCCGCACGATCAGGCTGCCGCAGGGACAATCGACAATGTACTGCACGAAATCGCCGTGGAACATCCGCTGGCGCACCGTACCCCTGACATGATTGTCGCCGGGGCGGGCCTGCATGTCGATATAGGCGGTGCGCACCGCCACCTCGGTTTCGTCGCCGCGCACAGCATGCGGCGCGCTCACGCGCAGCGTGAGGCCGCCCTCGACCTCGAAGGCAAGCAGGCCGCCGTCCGACGACGCCGGATCCAGGCGGCCCTTGATGATGTTGGCCGAGCCCACGAAGTCGGCCACGAAGCGGCTGCGCGGGCTGTTGTAGATCTGCTCCGGCGAGCCGATCTGCTCGATCACGCCCTGGTTCATCACGATCACCCTGTCGGAGATCGCCAGCGCCTCCTCCTGATCATGGGTGACGTAGACCGACGTGATGTCCAGCCGCCGCTGCAGCTCGCGCAGCTCGACCCGCATCTCGGCCCGCAGCTTGGCGTCGAGATTGGATAGCGGCTCGTCGAACAGCACCACGGTCGGCGAGAAGGCGATGGCGCGCGCCAGCGCCACACGCTGCTGCTGGCCGCCTGAAAGCTTCGAGGCCGGCCGCCCGCCGAGATGGCGCATCTGCACCAGATCGAGCGCGCGCTCCACCGCGCGCGCGATCTCCTCGCGGCTCTGCTTGCGCACCCGCAGCCCGTAGGCGACGTTGTCGAACACGCTCATGTGCGGCCACACGGCGTACGACTGGAACACCATGGAGACGCCGCGCTGCTCGGTCGGCACGTTGCGCCGCTCGCCGGCCGCATACATGGCCTGGCCATCGATGCGGATGCTGCCGGCCATGGGCTGCTCCAGCCCGGCGATGGCGCGCAGGGTCGTGGTCTTGCCGCAGCCCGACGGTCCCAGCAAGGTCACGTGCTCGCCGCGGCCGACGGTGAAGCTCACGCCGTTGACCGCCACCGCCTCGCCGTAGCTCACCACGAGGTCGCTCACCTCGATGCGCGCGTCGCTCCTGCTCGCGTTCACGTCAGCTCCCGGGTTACGCCGCGCGTGAGCCGGAACAGGATGACCAGCGCCACGACCACCGTGAAAGTCTGGATCAGGGCCATCGCGGCCGTGAGCTCCGTGCCGCTGCTGGCCCAGGCGCTGACGATCGACGGCGCGATCACCTTGGCGTTCGGTCCCATGAGGAACACCGACGCGCCCAGCTCGCGCACGCAGGCCATGAAGATCAGCAGCCACGCGGCAAGGATGCCGGGCTTCAGCAGCGGCAGCGTCACCGTGCGCATCTGATAGCCCCAGCCGGCGCCGCAGACCCGGGCGCATTCCTCCAGGCTCTTGTCGATCTGCAGCACGACACCGGCGAGCGAGCGCACGCCCAGCGGCAGCATCACCGTGAAGTAGGCCAGCGCCAGCAGCCATAGCGTGCCATAGAGCGGCACCGGCATGTTCAGCCACGCCCACAACAGCGCGAGTCCGAACACCATGCGCGGCACCGCCTGCGGGAACATCACCAGGTATTCGACGGCGCCGCGCCCGACGAGCTGCGAGCGGTAGATGATCCAGACCAGCACGGCCATCACCAGCACGCCCACCGAGGCCACGCCCAGGCCCAGCAGCAGGCTGTTGAACAGCGCCGTGCGCACCGGCCCCAGCGACAGTGCGGTGGCGTAGTTGGCCAGGGTGAACTGCGCCTGGTCCAGCAGCACGGTGGCGAAGCGCTGCAGGGAGGTCAGGATCAGGGCCGCCAGCGGCAGCACGACGGCCAGGAAGATGTAGGTGGCGCAGACGCCGAACAGCAGCCATGCCAGCCGCCCCATGTCCATCGGCCGCGGCCGGTACGCCTTGCCCGTGATCGTGGCGTAGCTGCCGCGTTGCACGATCCAGCGATAGACACTCACCATGGCGAACATGACGGCGAACAGCGACAGGCCCATGGCCGCCGCCCGGCCATAGTCCGGCGGATAGCTGAGCGTGGCCTCCCAGATCGAGGTGGTGATCACGTAGATGCGGCCGGGGATGCCGATCACCAGGGCGGCGGCGAAGGATCCCAGCATCTCGGCGAACACGAACAGCGTCGCGCCGAGCACGCCCGGCAGGACCAGGGGCAACGTCACCGTCAGTGTCGTGCGCAGCTTGCTGGCACCGATCACGCGTGCCGACTCCTCGAGCGCCGGATCCATCGACTTCATCGAAGCGGCGATCATCACGAACGCCACCGTGCCCTCGAACAGCGCCATCACCCAGGCGATGCCGAACATCGAGTAGATGTTGAACGGATCGCCGCGCCCGCCTGCCCATTGCCAGAGCTGATTGAAGAAGCCGCTCTTGGGGCCGGCCAGCACGCTCCACGCCAGCGCACCCACCAGCGGGGTCATGTAGTACGGCAGCTCCATCAGCCGCTCGAGCTTGTCGCGGCCAGGCACGTTGGTGCGGGTCAGGATCCAGGCCAGCGTGAAGCCTATGGCGATCGCCATGGCGGTCGCCATGATGGCGATGATCACCGTGTTGGTGAGGATGTGCAGATCCTCATCGAGGATGGCGAGATAGTTGTCCAGGCCGAGCGTCTCGGCCGGAAACGCCATCGGATCGCCAGTGTTGAACGATTCCTCGACCAGGAACAGCACCGGCAGCAGCACCAGGAAGCCGACGACCAGCAGGATCGCCGTCGTCACCAGCACCTGCGCGTTGAGGCGCCGGCGCAGCTCACCGATCCACATCGCCGGCCGGTCTCAGCGCCGGGCGCCGACGATGCGATCCCACTCCTTGGCGAATTGCGGCCGGTCCTTCTCGAAGGCGTTCCAGTCGTCCGGGACCAGCAGCTTCATCTCCTTGAGCGACAGGCCGTTGCCCGGTGGCGGCACGTCCTCGCGCGGCGAGTGCAGCAGCAGCGCATCGGCGTAGGCCTTCTGGCCGACCGGCGAGAGGAACCAGTCCATCAGCAGCTCGGCGGCGTTGGGATGCGGGCCGTCCTTGATGATGCCCCAGGTCTGCGGCACCGTCGGCACGCCGGTCTGCGGAAAGACGAACGCCAGCGGCGCGCCCTTGGCCTTGAACTCGATATAGCCCGAATACTGGGCCCCCATGATGATCTTGTCCTGGCCGTCGATCAGCCTGCCGTATTGCTGGACATAGGAGTCGAAGGCGCGCGGCTTGATGGCTGCGAACTTCTTGAAGTAGTCCGCTCCCAGCAGCGGACGCAGCGTGTACCAGACACCGTGCTGCAGGCCCGAGTTGGAGACCTTGACGTTGACGGCATCGGTCCATTTCGGGTCCAGCAGGTCTTCCCAGGTCTTGGGGGCCTCCGCGGCCGGCACGTTGTTGGGATTGTAGGCGATGCCGGCCATGATGATGGCGCCCCAGGTCCAGAACCCTTCCGGCTCGCTCTTGTACTCCTTCTTGAAGGCCGCCATCTCGGGCGACACGTACTGGCGGTAGCCGCCACGGCGCTGGAAGTCGAGCACCATGCCCATGTCGGAAATCTGCATCACATCGACGAGATAGGACTTGGCCTGGCGTTCCGACAACAGCTTGGCATAGAGCGCGCCGGCCTGCAGGCGGACATAGCTCGTCTTGATTTTCGGGAAGAGCTGCCGGAAAGCCGCCAGCAGCTTGACCTGCCCCTGCTCGGGGTCGGTGGAGTAGAGCACCACCTCGCCTTCCGCCTCGGCCTTCTCGACGTCGGCGCACGTCTTGAACCCGTCCATCTGACGCGGCTTGTCGCACAGCCGAGCCTGCGCCTGCGCGGCCGACCAGCTTGCGCAACCAAACGCAACCAACAGCACTCCCAGGATGCCGACTCTCATGGCGTCTTCCCCAAATGCATGTCGTTGGAACGTGGATTGGCGCGAAGCGTAGTCGCTTCCGTGCGGGCCTTCAATCGCCGATCGGCCGGCCCACCTTGAAGACAGAGCGATCGCATATGCCCCTACCGTCATCCCGAGCGTAGCGAGGGATCTCCCGCGAATTGCGCACCGTGCGCCGTGCCGCAGGAGATCCCTCTCCTGAGCCTGTCGAAGGGGGCGCTCGGGATGACAGCGAGGTCAGATGCGACCGTCCTAGCCCGTCCCCAGCCGGGCGTGAACGAGGGGCATCACATCCCGGGCGACGCGCTCGAGGTTGTCGACGGCCTGGCGCAGCGTCATGCCCGGCAGCCGCGGCTGGAAGATGAGATGGTCGAGCTTCAGGCGCCGCTGCCAGACGGCGATCTTCTCGGCAACGTCATCGGGTGGCCCGAGGAACCAGCGGTCCTGCATGAAGGCTTCCGACATGTAGTACGGGTGGTCGGCGGTGAGCGGCCGACGCTCGCCGGTCTGCGGATCGCGATACGTCTGACCCGTCCGTTCCGGCGCATATTGCACGCGATAGACGTGATCGAGATAGGGACGCTGCCGCTCGATCGCATCCGCCACCGAGTCGCCGACCAGGATCTCACGGATGAGCGCATGCGGCAGCTGCGCTCCACCCTGCCGCGTCGTCTCCTCGTCGAACGACTCGACCTGCCGCGCCGTGTGCTCAAGCTCGGTGAGCGGCGCGATCATGAGGCCGGCACGATAGCGCACCGCCCGCGCCCGCGACGCCGGCGCGGCCGCCCCGATCCATAGCGGCGGCGTGCCCGGACGCACGGGCGGCGGGCGCAGGACACCGACGCTCACGGTGTAGACTTGGCCGCCGTAGTCGAACGGCTCGCCGCGCCAGGCGAGCTGCAGGACGTCGAGCGCCTCCTCGAAGGCGCGCGTGCGGCGGGCATACGGCAGGCCGAACATCGCGAACTCGGCCGGCCGATAGCCCTGCCCAAGGCCGATCTCGACACGGCCACCGGACAGGTTGTCGAGCACGGCCAGATCCTCGGCCAGCCGCAGCGGATGACCGTGCAGCGGTGCCAGCGCGACGCTCTGGCCGATCCGGCAGCGGGGCGCTGCGACGGCAAGCGCGGCGCCGGCGACCACCGGCGACGGGCAATAGCCGTCCGCCTCGCCATGATGCTCGCTGACCCAGATCGTCCGGACACCAAGACGGTCGGCCTCTGCCGCCATCTCGATGCCTTCACGGTAGGCCTTGTCCCAGCTTTCGCCCAATGCGCGATGCACCTGGAAGCTCAATGAGATGCCGAGCCTGGGTAGCGGTGTCATGGATTCTCCCTGTCGACGCGACGCGATGCGGCTACGATAGCGGCTGCGACAGCCAGGAGTTCTGCCATGGCCACAGAGCTGACCCGCTTGACCGCCCGCGCGGCGGTCGCGCTGCTGAAGCGGCGCGAGATCTCGCCGCTCGATCTCATCGAGGCCGCTGCCGCCCGCATCGCCGCGGTCGAGCCGCAGGTCAACGCCTTGCCGACGCTCTGCCTCGACCGGGCCCGCGCGCATGCCCGGCGCCTGATGTCCGGCCACGGCCGCGAGGCCGAGAACGAGCCGGGCTGGCTGGCCGGCCTGCCGGTCGCCATCAAGGATCTGACCGATGTCGCGGGCGTGCGCACGACCTACGGCTCGCCGATCTTCAAAAACCATGTTCCCGCACGCTCGCACCCGCTGGTCGAGCGGATCGAGCGCAAGGGCGCAATCGTGATCGCCAAGTCGAACACGCCGGAGTTCGGCGCCGGCGGCAACACCTTCAATGCCGTGTTCGGCCGCACGCTCAATCCCTGGAACACGGCCCTGACCTGCGGCGGATCGACCGGCGGCGGCGCCGTGGCGCTGGCCACCGGCGAGGTCTGGCTGGCGCAGGGCTCGGACCACGGCGGCTCGCTGCGTGGGCCGGCGACGCTGTGCTCGGTCGTCGGGCTGCGGCCGTCGCCGGGGCGTGTCACGCGCGGCACCAGCAACAACCTGTTCTCGCCGCTGTCGGTGCAGGGGCCGATGGCGCGCAACGTGCCCGATCTGGCGCTGGCGCTCGATGCCATGGCCGGGTTCTGTCCCCTCGACCCGTTGACATTCGACGCCCCCGCGATGTCGTTCAGCGACGCCGTGGCACGACCGCCGGCGCGCCTGCGCATCGCGTTCACGGCAAATTTCGGCGGTGCCCTGCCCATCGACCGCGAGACGCGCGACATCTGCAGCCGGCAGGCGCGCCGCTTCGAGGAAGCGGGTTGCCACGTCGACGAAGCGTTCCCCGATCTGGGACCGGTCGACGAGGTCTTCCTGGCGCTGCGCTCGCAGCATTTCGTGGTCGACCGCGAGCTGCAGCTGGGCACGCACCGCGATCAGCTCAAGGCGGACATCATCTGGAACACCGAACGCGGCCTGCAACAGACGCCGAGCCGCCTGGCATGGGCCGATCGCGAGCGGGCCGCGCTCTTCCGCCGCTTTGCCGCGTTCTTCGAAACCTACGATCTGCTGGTCACGCCCGGCGCGGCGACGCCGGCCTGGGACGTCAATCTGCGCGCTCGCGAGGTCATCGACGGCGTCAAGCTCACCAACTACATCGCCGGCAGCGGGCTGACCTCGGCCATCACCCTCACGTCATGCCCGGCAGTGTCGGTTCCGTGCGGCTTCGACTCGTACGCCCGCCCGGTCGGCCTGCAGATCGTTGCACCGCCACGCGGCGAAGCAAGCGCGCTGCATGCCGCGGCAATGTTCGAGCACATCAGCGGGCTCGATCGCCTGCTGCCGATCGACCCCCGTCCCGGCACGGTGCCGCCCGGCTAGGCCGCCGCAATCGCACATGGCCCTCCCGTCATCCCGAGCGCAGCGAGGGATCTCCCGCGGCAGGACGCACGGTGCGCCATTCGCGAGAGATCCCTGTACCAGTTGAAGCGCAAGAGGCCCGGTCTAGAGTGACCGGGTCGGGCCGCCTGCCGGGAGCCACCCATTGATCCAGTGCCCAGAGCACCAAGCGAGGATCCGTGCCCCGGCAGAGTG
>NZ_VDUZ01000052.1 GCF_008039615.1 Vineibacter terrae
TGTTCCAACTCGTCCGTGCCCGCGCCCGCGGCTATCGCAACGTCGATACCTTCATCGCCATGATCTATCTCGTTGGCGCTCCACTACCCAAACTCGTCAATTCCATTTGAAACGTCGAAGAGCCTCCCAATCACGTCTTCACGGTACGCCCCATCAAACGCCCGGCGCTTCTGCGAAGCCAGTTCCTCGCCCGCAGCAAGGTGAAGATCGAGGGCGGTAACGGCTCGCTGCAGAAGGCAACCTTGCGCACGTAGCTTGGGATCCGCCAGTGCGCCTTGGTTCCGACCAGGAAGCGGATCACATGGCCTGGCTTGAGATCCCACACCACGCCGTCGCGGTCAGTCACGATCGCGCCGCCTTCAAGAATTTGGACGGTCTCGTTGATCTCGTAGTGCCAATGGAACGACCCGGCCGTGCATTCCCAGAGATCAGTCCAGGCGCTGCCGTCGGCACTGACCGACAGCGAGGCGATGCGCGCCACTGGGTTGCCTTCGATGATCCACGCTGGGTTAATTGGAGCTGGCCGCAACGTCGCCGCGGTCAAAGCCGCCTGGACAACCGGAGGATGGGGCATATAGGCCGTACCCTTGGAGTCATGACCTTGGTAAGGCCCAGGATGGGGTCGAATGTCGGAACCCGTCACCATTCACCAAGTCGTCGACAGAGAACGTGAAGTTGCCTACCAGTGCTGCGATGTTCGTCGGGCTGTGCCCCCCGCCCGAACAGAGCCGATCGGCCATCGTGGTCGGCGTCGAGCGCCCATTGGGCTGCTGTTCCACTCGGAATCCTACATATTGGTTATGAACGATGTCCATGACGCCAAAGTGCTACCCAATGTGAGCCACGATGGCGTCGCCGGGCCATAGACATCGGCGGGGATGAGGCTGCGCGCCTTCCCGCGAGATACCAGTGCCGCTGATGTGGATTCCCAACATCGCCGACGCGATCGACGTCGACGCGAAGTTTCTGATGAGCCAGGCTCTGGGCGAGCAGTGGCTGGCGACGTTGACTGCGATCGCAGGGTCCATGCTGTGGGAGGAAGGTGCCATCCAGCGGGAGCTGGTCAGCTTCTTCACGGAGCTGGGCCGGGGCGAGTGTCCGTCCATGAGCGAGGATCCGGCGTTGGCGGAGAGGCTTGAGAAGGCGTTTCGGGATCCCGACGACGATCGCCAGGGCGGTGTCGGTGGTGACCAGGGAGGGCCGGTCCACTGAGCCGTTGATGGACCCACGTCCGGCAGCCCGCAGTTAGGGCGCGTACTCATAAATCTGGGATTGTCCGTTTTCGGGGGTAAAGCGGACATCTGGCGACGATCCCGGCAGGTCGCCTTTTGACCCTAAGCCGACATTTCCCACGACGGCATGGCCGCGGCCGCCTTTGCTCACAGCGGTCTCCGGGCCTGTAGCTCAAGCCTGAGTGATACGCTAGGCTCGAGCCATGATTGTCGAGACGCGCTATGTCACTAGTGGCGAAGTGTTCGTCGCCTATCAGATTTCTGGGCAGACCGGTCCCGATCTCCTGGTGGCACCTGGGTTCGTTTCGCATCTCGAGCAGATGTGGGAGAATCCCAACGCCGCGCGTTTGTTCCACGCCCTCGGCGGATTCTCGCGGCTCATCCGCTTTGACAAGCGCGGCACGGGCTTGAGCGACCGCGGTGTCGGCATCCCGCACCTAGACGAGCGCATCGACGACATTCGCGCCGTGCTTGACGCGGCGAAGTCTGAGCGCACCTTCCTGTTCGGAATCTCGGAGGGCGGTCCGATGGCGATGTTGTTTGCCGCGACCTATCCCGAGCGCGTGGCGGGCCTCATTCTTTTCGGTAGCTACGCGCGCGCGATCGGCTCCTCCGTTCCTCAGGACGACCTTGCCGCGGCAGAACGCGAGGTCCGCGAGAACTGGGGCACCGGCAGGAGTCTGTCGGGCTTCGCGCCGTCCGCGGCCGGCAATCCCGCTGCGGTGGCCAACTTCGCAAAGTTCGAGCGCCTGAGCGCCAGCCCTTCGGACGTGATCAATCTCCTGCGCATGAACAGCGAGATCGACGTGCGCGCGATCCTGCCCACGATCCGCGTGCCAACGCTGGTCATCCATCGCCGTGACGACGTCCGCGTGCGCTCGCAGGCCGGGCGAGAGCTCGCCGAAACCATTCCCGGCGCGCGCTATGTCGAGATGCCCGGGAACGATCACGTCCCCGGGGGAGCCGACCAGGACCGGATTGTCGAGGAAATTCGGCAGTTCATGGGCGCCTCGCCAGCCGTTGCCGAAGTCGATCGAGTACTGTCGACCGTGCTGTTCACCGACATAGTGGACTCGACCAAACGCACGGTGGCCGCGGGTGATCGCCAGTGGCGCTCGACCCTGGAAGCACATCATGCCGTCGTGCGCTCACAGCTCCAGCGCCACCGCGGCCGGGAGGTCAAGACCACGGGTGACGGCTTCCTCGCCCTATTCGACGGTCCGGCCCGCGCCGTGCGCTGCGCGCAGGAGATCGTTAAGGCCGTGCAGCCGCTCGGAATCGAGGTACGGGCCGGCGTTCACACCGGAGAGGTCGAGATGATGGGCGACGATGTCGGCGGCATTGCTGTCCATATTGCTGCGCGCGTGGCGCAAAAGGCCAACGCAAGCGAAGTGCTGGTTTCGAGCACAGTGAAGGACCTGGTCGCGGGCGCCGGGCTCAAGTTCGTCGAGCAGGGCCCGGCCGAGCTTAAGGGTCTTAGTGAGCCGATGCGCCTGTTCGGTGCCGTGGGATAGAACTTCTCGACTTCATGTCCGCTATTGGACCCATAGCGGACATGCCTTCGTCCAATGTCCGTTTTTGGGGGCAACGCGCCATAGCCTTGCCTGGATCGGTAGGACCTGTCTATGAGTACGCGCCCTAGAACGCTGTCGAACGTCTTTCCCTCTCACAGGAACCCGATAGGCATCACCTTCAGCCAGAGTGCGGAACCACGGTTGGCGCCCGGTCGCGAGACCGTTGTCCCCTTTCATGCGTCATCAGTCCATGTCCGACGATGATCTCGAGGCTCCCGGGTCTTCACCCTTGAGGCGATTGCGGCCTTCGAGAAGCCATTCTGCGACGTGTCGGGTACCGGTATGACAGGTGCGATTGGTAGCGATCTTCCTGACTCCTACCGTCGCCGCCGTCCTCAATCCCTCTAGCGGTAGTCCTTCGTCACTTTGGGTTTTCTCTTTTTCCTTTGACTTTCCAGAAACACAGCTACCAATCACTACCTATGACGACGGAGACGACGCCCACCCCTAGACAAACCAAGCCACCGTGCAGGCCCTCCGCGTTGTACAAGTCGGAAGTATCCGGATCGCGCCGGACGGTCGGCGGCCGGATCCACGTGAGCTCTCTAGCTTGGCGCGTCGGAAGTGTCCGGGTAGCGCCGGATTTCCCGGGAAACTAGCACCATCCTGCCCGTAGGAGCGCTGCCGTTCTAGGACTTCCAACATCCATCGGTACATGGCGCCCTGTCGACCCGTTCCCGGACGGGCGACCATAGGCATTCGCCCACCGTGTCCAACCGCGCCCTGGCGATCGAAGTTGAGGCTCCCCGCGCGGACACCCCAGGTATGGGTGTCGTCACGAATGACGAAGCGAGGGACGCACACCGTCTACCCATTACTTGGGATCAGGAAACGTACATGGCTCCGCTGACGACAGTCGTTTCGGGTTGTCAGGTTCGGCGGGTGGGCTTGCCCGCCGAACGTAACGTTCAGGTTCCCAACGTATAAGCTCTATACATTCTGTCCCTGATATCGGTGAGGCGAGCAGAAGAACCGTCCGACACAGGGGATGCGATACGCGCGGCACAGGGCATCGCGCGCATCCTCGGCGTCCCCAGGCGACCCGCCGGCAAGCTGATACCGCGACTGGGCAAGGCGACACGATTCCGGTCCGCTCTAAAAGAGCGCTGGTGCAGCATGTCTTTGATCGTCGATCTATTGTTTGCCCTTGAGCTCATCGCCGATCTCCAGCTTCGCATCGTCTGAGAGCTCACCCAAGGCCGGCATTCGGTGGATAGCACGCAGGCGCCATGGCCGGCGGAGGGTGGACTGGACCTCGGGATCTTTCGGAGTACCGCAGGTGGGTCATGCCACGATGCAGGAGCCGGCGGCGTTTGAGGGTGGAGAGTTGGTTGCGGCCTGACTGCGTCGTATTGGACTTCGGTCCAACTTCTTCACCGAGCCCGACCCACCCACCCTGGCGTTGGCACCAGGGCGTGTCGCTCCCGGTGCATACGGACGCGAATGAAGCGCCGACCAACGTTCGACCCGACGGGTCGCCCAGGGGAGTTCTCGAGTGGACGCGAAACCGGGAAGCGCGTTCCGACCGATCGTGATTGGCGCCGTTCTTGGCGGCGCGCTTGGCCTGCTCGACACTTTCCCCAGCACGCTTCAGGCGGCTGAGAAAGCGCTCGTCCGGGTTGCTGCGTTCGCGACCCTGGGCGTCGTCGGGGCTGTGGTGGTCCTATACATATTGCGTTCTGGAAAGGGCAGTTGAACGCGAGCACCATGGCCCGATCCATGGTAGATTTTCGCGTGCCCGCCCTTGGTCCCATAACCCGCCCACGGAACGGCGCCGGCGCCCATGAAACGCGTTCTCCTCCATGGGGACTGGCGTCACAGGCTCAGATCCTTGGGATGGATCCTGGGCGGGCGCTCCGGCCGATTTGACGCGAAGCTCACTGCGGGCTGGGCCCTTTGCGGCGTCAATCGCGCTCCGGCAGGGTCTGTCAATTCCCGACGGCGTCGGTCACGCACTTCTTGGTGAAACTCGTCTTCGCGGCACCAGCGAGCTTTTTGTCGGCGGCAGAAGCGTCACATGCCTTGCTGGCGTCGTCCTGACACTTCTTCATGAAGCTGTTCAGGGCCGCGCCGGCCAGCTTCTTGTCGGCTGCCTGGGCTTTGCAGGTGGCGGGCGCTTGGGCATTGGCCGAAGCCGCAAGAGCGCATGTGATGACCGTGGCAACGATAAACTTGATCATGGGCCGTCTCCCTCTGACGTAGACCTCTCAGGACAAGCATCTCGCCGACGTATGCCGGTACAGCATGCCTAAGACCGCCTTGAGCGTCGAGGGCGCTCTATTTCGCCTTGCTTGACCAGCACTTCGCCGCCCGACACCGACTCATCCCAGCGCTACATTCAGCTCATGAGATGAGCGTGTTGTGACAGGGAACACGGTGGGGAGCGGAACCGGGTTGAGCCATCCCTTCCTCGCATCCGCCGTACCGACCGCCCGCCACAGCCGTTCCCGATCACCACCACCAAGGAGTTCCTGACAGTGCCCGCGCGTAAGTTTCACGAAATTCTCGCCGACCTCATCGACCACAGCCCTCTCACTCAGCGCGAAATCGCGACCAAGCTTGGCTACGACAAGCAGAATATCGTTTCCATGTTCAAGACGGGCCAGGCGAAGGTTCCGATCAACAAGATCGGTCCCCTTGCCCGCATCCTGGAAGTCGATGCGGTGTGGCTGTTGCGTCGCTGCCTTCAGGAATATCACCCGGATCTGTGGGCCGTTCTGGAGGATACGCTTGGACCGCGGGTTACCGCGCACGAGGTGGAGATCCTGGCGGCGCTGCGGGAGGCGACGGACGACATGGACCCTCGCCTCAGCACGCCAAGTGCCAAGGCGAAGGTAAACGAGCTCACAACCGCGCTCACCACATGAGGCACAGTAAGAGCACTACGCCACAGACAACGTGACATCGCAGCCTGTTGGCGAAGATGAGCGCCATTCGCGCACCGTTCAGGGTGGTCGGCATCGGTGCTGGCCTGTCTCCGGCAGACCATTGCGCGACTGTTGGCCGGCCGACGATGGACTCAACCTCGTGATTGTTTGTGATCGAGGCGTTGCTAGACGATGCGCGCGACCCGCATAGGCTCAAGGACCCCGCAGATGAGCTCAGATCGTTCCCGGCGAACCATTCTCACCTCCTCTGCGTCGCACTGCTCTCTGTCACGCCCAGCCACAACGCCTTGGCCTGGGTGCAACGGGCCATGAGCTCGTCTGCGGCATCGCCGCCGAAAACTTCCAGATCTCCTACCGGCGCACGCCAGAGGCCGTCCCGGAGATCGCGGTCCTTGGCCGCGAACTCGACCGCTCCAGAGGCGCCGGCAAGACCCACGACGCAGAGCGTGACCCCGGCCACTGAATCGGCCTGAATCACGAGGGGCCGTCTTCGGCGCTCTGCCCTTGAGACGCTTGCTGAGCCGGCAGGGATATCACCTGTACATGCCCAGCGGACCTATCGTTCAGCGCGCTTCATAGTGGTCATGAACGATGTTCATAGTGTCGGTGCTACGATCATTTGGGCCAAGACCCACACGGCTGCGGCAAAATGCTCGCTGTCAAAGCAGACCGGATCAGCCATCAGCCCCTGCCTTCCGACCGGGGCGATGTCCTTGGAGAGGGCGGTTGTTCTGATTTGAACTCCTGTTCCGGCCTGTAACGCCCAGTTCGACTTCTCGGCAGGTTGCTCTTTTTTGCTTATCACTCGGAAAATCCACCAGCGTGACCACGGTCTTCGACCACTGAACATGGCCGCACAACATGAAGGTTAACCCGACCAAGCTAGCAGCCCTCCTGCTCCCCATCGTCCAACCCGCACGGGTGGGTACCGCTGCCTTGGAGCACGGCGTTGTCTCCTTCTCCCTCAAGGCCGGCGTTGTTGAGGTCACCTTACAGGAGATCGAGTCGGTGGAGGTCGACGCCGGACGGCTATGGTCTGGCGTGCGCATCCACACGGCATCAGGCACAACGGTCGTGTCTGGCCTGGCGAGCAGAGAGGCACAGGCATTCGCGGATGCGGTGGAAGGGGCTAGGGCCGGCTGGTGGCGCACGACGTTGCGTGATCGGGGCGAGGCGATCCGTGCGGCGCACGAAAAGATCGAACACATGGCCGATCCTCCTCGGTACCTGGCGCGCAGCATCTTCTCCGAGCTGGAGCGCCAAATCACCGCAGCCGTAGCGGATCTTCCAGCCCGCTGGCCTGATGCGCTCTCGTCGATGGACGAAATCAGGACGCTCAGCGCGATCCGGGTCTTCTTACGGGATCCGGAGAGCCGTCGTACTCAAGCAAACGCCGCGTTCGTGCAGGCGGAGCTGGTCAGGTCGAAGGAGTTTTTCGACATCGTCGAGACAAAGCCTCTTGCCCGGGAGCAACGGAATGCGGTCGTGATCGATGAGGATCGAAATCTTATCGTCGCGGCGGCTGGCAGCGGCAAGACGTCCGTCATCGTGGCTAAAGCGGGCTGGCTGCTTCAGAAGGGTTACCGGCGCCCGGGGGAACTGCTGTTGCTGGCGTTTGCCCGGGACGCTCGAACCGAGATGAAGGAAAGGCTCAAACGTCGCCTCGGTGAGGACATCAGCTCTGGCATACAGGTCAACACCTTCCATGAGCTTGGCTCGGCGATCATCGGCAAGGTAGAGGGCCCCAAGCCGACACTGGCCAAGGTGGCGGAGGATGAGAGAGCGTTATGCGACCTCCTGAAGAACATCATTGGCGAGCTGCTCGCCGACCCCACCTTCTCCCAGGTGATGGTCACTTGGTTTCAGAGCCACTTCGCGACTTATGAGAGCGCAATGGCCTTTGAGAATTGGGGCCAATACTGGGATTACATCCGGGCGAACGAGATCCGGTCGCTGAATGGCGAGCGGGTGAAGAGCTTCGAGGAATGCGAGATCGCGAATTTCCTCTACCTGAACGGCATTCCCTACAAATACGAGCAGCCCTACGAGTATCCCACAGCGACTCCAGATAAGAAGCAGTACCAGCCGGACTTCTATCTGCCGGAAGCGAGGATCTACATCGAGCATTTCGCCATCAACGCCTCTGGCGACACGCCACCGTTCATCAACCGCGAGGAGTACGTGCAGTCGATGGAGTGGAAGCGTCGGCTCCACACCGAGCGCGGCACCGTCATGATCGAGACCTTCAGCCACGAGAAGGCGGCGGGGAATCTCGCCGAGAGCCTAGCACCTAAACTGGCGGCCCATGGGGTCAAATTCTCACCCATCCCGTCGAGCGAGATCTTTGAGGTTTTGGAGAAGCAGGGCCGTGTTGATCCGTTTACTCGTCTGGTCGCGACCTTCCTTCACCATTTCAAGGGTGCCCAGCTTACCGACGCGACGGTGTCTGAGCGGGCGGCCGCCGTTCGCGACGGAGCCCGGGCACAGGCTTTCCTGACCCTGTTCAGGCGCATCTTTGAGCGCTATCAGGCCCATCTTGCTGACGAGCAGCAAATCGACTTCCACGACATGATCATCAAAGCGACGGAGCATGTGGAGCGCGGGCGCTATCAGAGCCCGTTCGGCTACATCCTCGTCGACGAGTTCCAGGACATCTCCCGCGGACGGGCTCGCCTGTTGAAGGCGTTGCTGGATCAGTCGGAGGGCTCTCAGCTCTTTGCAGTGGGTGATGACTGGCAGGCGATCTACCGATTCGCCGGCTCAGATATCGCGATCATGCGCGGATTTCAGGAGATGTTCGGCGCGAGTGAGCGGGCCGATCTCGGCACGACGTTCCGGTGCTCCGACCGGATCGCAGCCGTCGCGACCGAGTTCGTCCTGCAGAACCCCGCACAGATCCGTAAGGAAGTATCCGCGGTGGTGCAGGCTGACAGACCGTGCGTACATGTTGGCCTGCCGAGCGACGAGTGCCCTGACCTGCTACGGGGCGCGCTTCGTCGGGTGGCGACCGATGCCGCCCGGAGAGCCGGCGACGCGGACGTACTTTTGCTCGGCCGTTACCGGCATTCCTGCCCGAAGAACCTCGCGGACTTGAAACAGGAGCATCCGAATCTGAGAATTTCTTTCATGACTGTACACGGTTCAAAGGGTCTCGAGGCCGACTATGTCGTCGTCCTTGGGCTCATTTCCGGCCGGTATGGCTTCCCCGCCGAGAGGACAGACGATCCCATTCTCGACCTTGTCCTGGCGACCCCCGAGGCCCATCCGAACGCTGAGGAGCGCCGTTTGCTATACGTGGCCCTCACTCGCGCCAAATGCCACGTCTACCTGCTCGCCGATGGTGGACCTCCGTCGCAGTTCGTGACGGAGTTGGTCGGCAATGGCTACGACGTCACAACGTTCGGACGGGCTCTTCAGAAGGAAGTACCTTGTCCGAAATGCGTCAAGGGGCAGTTGCTGCCTAAGTTGGGCGGTAAGGGGGGCATGTTTTACGGCTGCTCTAACTTTCCTTTTTGCGACCACACGCAGCCGGCCTGCCATCACTGTGGCGCCGGCACGCCTGTCAAGGTTGCTGAGGGCTGGGCCTGCGGAGCCTGCGACGAGGAGATCGAAGGATGCCTCCAGTGCGGGGGGTGGCTGCACCCGAAGAAGGGTAAATTCGGCCCCTTCCTCGGTTGCGTGAACTTTCCGATCTGCACTCACACCAAGAATCTCCTCACGTAGCTCCAATCCGGACGAGGCGGTAAACCGGCTTCCGACGGGGTACCGAGCACGAATTCGCGTACGCTTACTTTTCCCGGCGATCCCCTTTGGAAGGTCTCATCGGCTTCATCGCCTGTTCGGCATCATACCGACCACTTCGCCGACGCTCGCAATCCGCCTTCCTTTCGCAGCAATTCCGCTTGCAGCTCTTCCCCATGGGAGATGCGGCAACCCAAGTATGGTCGCAAGCCCTCATCCGGATGATCTGGCCAGCACCAGAGATCTTCCGCGCGACACTCGGGTACGCCTAGCTTGGAGCCTACTCGATTTGCAACCAAACGGAACTTCTCCCCATGGGCCACGCCATCCCCGCCGCCGACTTGGTATACCCAGGCGTGGCACATCTCATGAAGAATGATGTGGCAGGCGAGCTCGGATACGAGTGGCCCACTCAGGAAGTTGCTCAGGAACCCGCGGTAGAGAACAATTTCCTTCGTCGAAACCCTGTAGAAAGCCAGCGTCCCTTCTCGCATGTTCTCAAATGCAAACCTCGGTGAACCGGGTAGCTCGCCGTTGAAAAATAGCGCATTCCAGTGGTGCCAAGCCGAGTGCAGTGCTTTGATGTCCATTCGCCCCCTATCAAACAGCTAGGTCTTTGGTTTGCAGTCCATTCCCTTCGCCGCCACTAGTTCCGGCTCGCTCGCCCCCCTTCTTCTTCGCTCGAAGCCCAGCAGCATAGCTGCCTCCGCCTCGGGCAGCGTCTCCACGCTCCGCAGCGTACGACTCACGGCCCGCGTGCGCACGCCCAACGCCTCTACAGAATTCGCGGCCGTGCCAAGCTTTTCGGTCCCCTCGCCGCGACTGTCGGCTCTTCGACGCCGGTACGCCGCGCCAGCCGCAGGCCGGTATCGCGACGCCGCTCCCGACTTGCTTTCGACATTCGCAGTCCATCACAACCGCCGGTCAAGTTCGGCGGTGCTTTCTGGATCGGTCTTGTCGAGGGCGTCTCTGATCAGGCGCAGACGCGCCAACTGGCGGTGCTGATCTGCAAGCGTCACTTCCTGATGCTCGATCAACCGCTCCACATCCGTGATCTCACGTGCTAACCATTCGCGCGTGCTGATGTTGGCTTCTTTCGGGCCGCCTTTGCGCCAGTCCATGATTTTACACTCCTGCCGTTCGTCTACTGCGCTGCCACCAGTTCCCCTTCGGGCGTCGGCTCACCGTCCTGCGCAAGCCCGAGCAGCATTGATGCCTCGGCCTCCGGCAGCGTCTCCACGCTCCGCAACTTACGCCCCATTGCCCTTGTCCGTCTGCCAAGCGCATCGACCGAGTTCGCCGCGGTGGTGAGCTGTTTGCCAATACGGTCCACAACCTCGTTATATTTCCCAAACTCAGTCCGTACGGCGCCCAGCACCTGCCAGACCTCGCTGGACCGCTTCTCGATCGCGACCGACCGGAACCCCATCTGGAGGGCGTTCAGCAGGGCGGTCAGCGTCGTCGGACCCGCCAGCGTGACATGGTGATCACGTTGGAGCTGCTCGAACAAACCAGGGCGACGCAGAACCTCGGCGTACAGCCCCTCGGTCGGCAGGAACAGGACCGCGAAGTCGGTGGTCCGGGGCGGGTGAACGTACTTCTCCCTGATCGTCTTGGCGAACAAGCGGATGCGGGCCTCGAGCGCCTGTCCTGCTGCGGCGGCACCATCCAGGTCGCCCTGTTCAACGGCTGCCAGCAGGCGCTGGTAATCTTCTTGCGGAAACTTCGCATCAATTGGCAGCAGCACCTCGTTCTTGTCGTCCCGGCCCGGCAGCTTCACGGCAAACTCCACGCGCTCCTGGGTGTCGTCCCGGACCGCGGCGTTGCGGATCATCTGCTCGGGCGACAGGAACTGTTCGAGAAGCATCGCGAGTTGGATCTCCCCGAGCGCACCCCGCACGGTGACGTTGGACAGCACCTTCTTGAGGTCACCGACCCCGGTGGCAAGGGTCCGCATCTCGCCGATCCCGTGGTGGACACGCTCGAGCTGCTCGACCACGCGGTTGAATGACTCGCCTAACCGGGCGTCCAGCGTGCTCTGAAGCTTCTCGTCGACGGTCCTGCGCATCTCCTCAAGCTTGTCCGCGTTCTCTGTGCGGATCTTGTCGAGACGGCCTTCGACCGCGGTGCGGATCTCGCCGAGCTTCTGATCCTGCTGCTCCACGAGGCGCGCCAGTTCAGCGGCGACCTTGTCTAGCCGCTCCTTCTGGTGCTCGCTGATCTGGTTGAGCGTCGTGCTGGTGACCTTGCCCAGGTCACCTACACCCTTGAGGACTTGATCGCGAAGGTCCTTGCCTGCATCTGTCTGAGCCTGGGCGGACTTCTCGAGGCGTTCGTCGATCGCGCCGCGCAGTCTGTCGCGGCCGGTGGTCGCGTCTTCCACCATCCTGGCGAGTTCAGCGTCGAGTTTGGCAGCAATTCCCTTCGTCTCCGCTTCGATCTTCTCGACGGCCACCTTCACCCGCTCGCCGATGCCTACCGCCTGCGCCTCGAGGGACGTTCCCAGGGCACCGAACCCCTTCAGCGTCGTCTCCTGGAAGCCGCGAAGGTTGTCCCCCAGTTCAGTGCGCAGGTTCCTCGACTGGCCGTCAACCGCATCTCGTAGGCGGTCGTGTTCTGCCCGCAGCAGGGTCGCTGCCTCCTGCGGCGTCAACGAGACAGCCGTCTGGAGTCGGCGCAGGCGCAGATAGGCCAGGACGCCGAACAGGGCTGCGAGTGCGCCCAGAACCAGCGCGGTGAAGAGCATGATTTCGATCATGTAGTATCCCAGATCTACGCACCAGACCGGAAGTCAGCCGGCTCAATTGCCTTGATGAAGACTGCACCAATCTCGCTCTGCCGGAGCTCAACATATCCGGATCTTGTCTCTTCAGCTCCCCAGCGCGGTTGCCACTTCTCGCGGAAGGACCAAATCTCCGAGCCGGGAGCCGCGTCGCTCTTGAATTTCTCCCAGTGCGCATTCAAGTGGCCGAATGGAGAGCGTGGCGTTGCGCCCAAGGGGTCGTCGATCACCTCAAGGCGTTCGATTTCGTCCAGGGTGAAACTACAGCCAAGTGAGGACGGAGAGACGGCAAATTCCTTGCGACGCAATTCAACCGGAATGGCGGATGCTTTCGATTTTCTCGAGAACTTCATTCCAAGCATCACGGCGCAAGCAATCGGCCAGGCGAGAACAATGAACAGGCCGGTCAATACAGGTACGAGAACTTTTTCCAGAAGGAGGTACTTGAAGGTTATTCGCTCTGGATGAAGGGCATCGACCAGGTGGGTGAAGCTAGCGGGCTCTCTTCGCACCTGCCACATATGTGCCCCCAGGACGGAGATCAGGGTCAGCACGCCAACGCACAGGTAGGCATAAGCATAAATCATTGTCTTTTCGCCCCGTTTGCATTCCTCCGGGAAAACATCGTGGCGCCGCCAATATGATAGCCGCCGTCATCAGCACCATCCTCGGCCTCGCCATTCTCCCGGACGTTGATGCTCTGGATGATGCCGCGATCGACATGGAACACGACATCCTGTTCATACTGGCTCGCGTAGGCCGTATGAACGTATTTCAGGAGTTTCCCGCGTGGTGCTCGTATCCGACCACTGAACCAGTGCGCAAAGGCGCGATCCTGGAAACCCGGGAAGAACGTCTCGATTGATCCATCTTCACCATTTTTCAGCGTCCCCCGAAGCCCAACCAGGTAAAGTCGGCTGTCCTTGATCTCCCATGTCCCAATATAGCCGCGCCAATTGGCAGAACTCATCGCCTCGAAGGGTGATTCATCTTGGCCGACGAGCTTGAACCACACTTCAAGCGGTTCGACACACATCGCAAGGCTCTCCCCATTGTAGAGAAGCGTTTCAGGGACCTGCGCGGTCATAGCTTCTGCTCCTTCGACTATCTGCCCGGCTCGTCTATCCCGATACAGATACCGGGGGCTGCTCTGGCTTCACTTCCTGATGCGGTACGTCACGCCATCGAGGTCTTGATCGTCGAACGAACACCCATGGTGTTGCGCGAGCAGCGTCCCATCGTCGGCGAGCAGATCCTTCCGCCATTCCATCTCGCCGTGTAGCTCTGAAACAGTATAGTGGATGCCACGCTGACAGAGACCGGCAACGAAGGCTTCGTACTCTTCCGCCGAGACTACCGTCAGCGCCGCCTTCATACCCTCGTACTTCCTTTGCTTCTTGCGCTCTTCTTCTCGCTCGAAAGCACGCTTACGACGGTCAGCCTCTTCGGCGTCCTGCCAGTCATACATCGCGGACCACACGTTCCCATAGGCGGCACGGCGGCCTTTGTCGGTCTTCCTCACGCTGTCCTTGAAGTTGCCGTAGTCGATGTCCTCGAGCCGCCCGGCGATGATTTCCACCACCACCGTGCGCGGGATTTCCACCCGGAAACGGTAGTCGCTGTCGGGCGTGACCTTGGCTTGGTAACCGGGGAAAACACGTTCGATGTCGCCTTTCGCGCGCGCCCGTACCAGCAGGTTATCGGCGTGGAGGCGCGGCTTGATCTGCAGCTTGCTCCCCATTGGCGCGTCGTCCTGCTTCGCTGCTCCAGCGTCGATGATCGAAAAGAATGCGTC
This sequence comes from Vineibacter terrae, assembly GCF_008039615.1. GTDB lineage: Bacteria > Pseudomonadota > Alphaproteobacteria > Reyranellales > Reyranellaceae > Vineibacter > Vineibacter terrae. The sequence continues at coordinate 14,013 of NZ_VDUZ01000052.1, forward strand.
GTTCAGAAAAATCCACATGGTCCGGTTTCTTCTAGATACAGTAAGGGTAACGGAGTGGCGGCGAGGGCGGAGCCTCCGGCGGCAGCTCACTTAGCCAGCGTAGTGTGAGATTGTCCGTGATGATATTCTCCGTCCCGGCCCCTGCCTTGCTGACAAAGGGGTGGGTGGGCGGATGGCCTCCGTGCCCCCAAGTTTAGGATTTCTCCGGTGTGGGCTGGCGATGGCGCTCGTTCCAACTTTTCTCGACTTTCAGTCGTTCTTCAGCCGTCGCCTTCCTGCCCGTCAGGCGCTCGTAGCGCGCCATCAGACTGTCGACGGTCATCAAGTTGCCGGCTAGCAGGGCCAGTTCCGGCTTGCCGTCGCCCTTTGAACTTTCTGCCATCCCTGCGTTCTTTCCTGTCAGCGGCATCCAGGGGCCGCATCGAGGACGACGCGAGCTGTCGCCCCAGCAAGTAGTGGCACCCCGCCCACGAATACACCGTGGAACCGCTCATACTGCGCATGAACGTCGGTCATACCGGGCTCGCTCAGAACTTCAGGCGCTTAAGCCGCTGGGCACCGGTGATGATCGCACCGTCGTCTGAGACGACGAGATAGGCATCCAGGCGGTCGGCGATGCGGGCGAACATCCGCTCTCCAAGCTCGCGCCGAGCGTGAAGCCGGGCTTTTTTGTTCATGAAGATCACCTCGGCGCCGAGGTGCCGTCCCTGCCGGCCGTAGTCCAGCAGGACGTCAACGACTTCCTGCTGGATCCCGCGCTGGCGGCAGCGCGCGGCCCCATGTGCTGTGTATTTCATGACGCCCCCTCAAACCCATCCGGGACACGGGATACCGCAGGCTAGTGACAAAACCTGTCACCCTTGGCACAACGGTGCTGGGGGTGGACGCCAGCGAGCTTGCTGGGCGCCCAGAGGTTCGTTCTCATGTCCTTCTCGAAGGCCGAGCAGCTTCTCGATGCAGCGACCATGGCGTCGGGCCGACTGCAAGGCATCACCATCGACGATGTCATGTCCCGGTTCAGGGTCGCTCGGCGCACGGCCCAGCGGTTGCTGCACACGCTTGAGGCACACTTCCCCGACGTAGAGACACATCTCGACGACGAGGGCCGGAAGCGCTGGCGGTTGCCGCCAGCTCATCTACGGGATCTGCTGACTCTGTCCCCGGAGGAACTGGCGGCTCTGGACCTGGCGGTCACCGCCTTGAAGCGCTCGGGAGCCAGGGTGGAAGCCCGCCACCTGACCACGCTGCGGGAGAAGATCCTGGCGCTGGTCCCTCGTTCCCGGGTCGCCCGGCTGGAAACCGATCACGAGGCCCTGCTGCAGGCGCAGGGACTTGCCGCCCGACCTGGTCCGCGGCCCCGCACAGATCCCAAGATTGCCGGCGTTGTCGCAGAAGCGATCAAAGCCTGCTGCCTCCTCGATATACAGTACCGTTCACGCGGCGAAGCGAAGGGGCGCCGGCGACGGATTGCACCCTATGGCGTCCTCTCGGGCCTGCGGCGATACGTGGTCGGCAAGCCGGCCGACGCTTTGGACGGGCCGGTCCGGCTCTTCCGTTTCGAGGCGATCACGTCCGCATCGCTCACCAAGACAGCGTTCGTGCGACCGTCGGACTTCAGCCTTCAGGATTTCGCGGACCGCGCCTTCGGCACTTTCCAGAATGAAGAGGAATACGGCCAGGTCGTCTGGCGCTTCTCCCCTGCCGCGGCTGACCAAGCCCGCGAATTTGAGTTCCACCCGCAGCAGACAATGGAGATTGAGGCGGACGGCTCCCTGGTCGTTCGGTTCAAAGCTGCGGGCCATTTGGAGATGGTGTGGCACCTCTACTGCTGGGGCGACAAGGTGGAGGTGATCGCGCCCGAGCGGCTGAGGAAGTTGTGCGAGGCGCATCGGCGTGGGGATTTTCCGGCGATGCCGTAGTTCCTTTGCGGGCTGGATCTTCGCCCGACCGGCGACACCGGACAGTTCGGTGCCGCCACAAATTCCTGAATTCATCGCCCCCCGGATGCTCCCGGCCAGGAACTCGCGGTACAGCACCCGAATACAGACGCCCGCCGGTTTGCTATCCTCCGGATACTCGGGGGAGGTAAACCATGCCTAAAAATCGCGCGACCAATGGTCAAACGGCGGGGCGATCGGCCAACGTTGGTGTCCGTGTGCCGCCGATAGTCGGCCAAGTGTATAAGTACATCGTAGGTGCCGCTGGTGGATTTATCCTATCTGTGCTTGCTGCCATCGGCGCGTACGCCTCTGGATTTCTGGACTCGTATGTTCGGGAGATCGTCTTTCGCAGCATAGAGGTCGGCCCTGGAACCGTGGACCGACAGAGGTTTGTTCCAACCGCTGAGGACACCAACTATCACTTCACCGCGAGTTGCGGTGCTAAGGAAAAGATCACCGGAGGGTTCTGCCGGCTTACTTCAGGGTCCGGGGTGCTCCAGAACACCGGGATCAACAACAACCACTTCATTTGTACCTACAGACCAGTTGCGGGCGAACGTCCGCCTGATGGTTTAGCGACGGCAACATGCCTCACCCCGGCCAAGAAGTGACCCAGAGCCACGTGGTGTCCGCCCGGCTCGGAACTACGGCATACCACCCGGATACTGACACGAACCACCGGCAAAGGCCGAACCCGCATCCGGATATTTCCCTCACCGCGCCGATACACCGACCCAAGCTTTTGTAGTACGCTTCACATTCGTTCTGCCCGGGAGAAGGCTATGAGGCGGCGCGAGATTTTCGGCCTTGTTGGCGCGGCCGCAGCCTGCGGCCCTCGCAGGCCGGACCACTTGGATTTACTTGGCATGGCGAGTCACGACGACACATGAGCGACGTCGTACCCGCGCGACGCGGCCTTTTCGCCAAGTATATTGGTGGCATGATCACTGTCGTCACCCTGGTGCTGGTGGTGAACCGCGGCATTGATGTCTGGGTCTCCTACCAGGACACGCGAGCGGCGCTCTCGCGCATCCAGCAAGAGAAGGCCATCGCCGCGGCACAGGGCGTCGAGCAGTATGTCAGCGAGATCGAGCGACAGATCGGCTGGACGACGCACGCGCAGTGGGCCGCCGGATCCATCGACCAGCGCTACTATGACTTCAACCGCCTCATGCGCCAAGTACCCGACATCACCGAGCTGGTGGATCTCGACGGCAACGGACGTGAGCGGCTTAAAGTCTCGCGGGTGGCCATGAACGTGATCGGCAGCGATGCCGACTGGTCGGAGGATCCCCGCTTCAAGGGGATTTTGGACAAGAGGGTCTGGTTCAGCCCGATCTACTGGCGCAGGGAATCCGAGCCCTACATGACAATGTCCTTGGCCCGCGCCGGGCGGCGCTCCGGTGCCACCGTGGCCGAGGTAAACCTCAAGCTGATTGTGGACGTGATCAATGCCATCAAGGTGGGCAAGGCCGGCTACGCCTATGTCGTCAACCGTGACGGCCGGCTGATCGCGCATCCCGACATCAGCCAGGTGCTGCGCAACACCGACATGGCGCGGCTCTCGCATGTACAGGCAGCCCTGCGCGCACGCCAGGGAAGCCGCGACGAAGCACCACGCGCGACGGTTGGGGTGAACCTCGCCAACCAGAACGTCCTGTCGGCCGCGGCCTCCATCCCTGCCCTGGACTGGCTGGTCTTCGTCGAACTGCCCCTGAACGAAGCTCTACAGCCGCTCTACGCCTCGCTGATCCAGACAGGGCTGTTGCTGCTTTTCGGGATCGCATTGGCGGCCGGCGCCGCCTGGGTGCTGGCGCGGCACATGATTGTGCCGATCCGGGTGCTCAGCGCTGGCGCGGCACGGCTGGGCGGTGGCGACCTGACCCACCGCATCGCCGTCAGAAGCGGCGACGAGCTCGAAACGCTAGGCAGCAGCTTCAATCGAATGGCAGAGCAGCTTCAGGAATCCTACGCCAACCTGGAGCATAAGGTCGAGGCGCGCACGCAGGAGCTGGCCCGCTCAGTCGACGAGCTGACCGCCTCCGGCGAGATCCTGCGACTGATCGCCGGTACGCCCGAGGACCTGCGGCCTGTGTTCCAGAGCATCCTGCAGCACGGCACGCGGCTATGTGAGGCCAACTTCAGCGTTCTATGGACGATCCACGGCGATGTGTTCCGACTGGTCGCCCTACACAACATACCGCCAGCACTAGCATCTCATCTGGACCAGGATATGCAATCCGGTCCGGACACGGCGATCGGCCCCGCAATGCACAGCCTGACGCCCAACCAGATCGAAGATACCCGCATGTCTCCGGCGTATATTGCCGGCGACCTCCTGCACCGCGCTTTCGTTGACCAGGGCGGAGTGCGCAGCATGTTGAGCGTCCCGATGGTCCATCAGGGCGAGCTGATCGGTCTGCTATCGATCTTCCGGCACGACGTCGGAAGGTTCGCCGACAAGCATGTCAACCTGATGTCGACCTTTGCCGACCAGGCTGTGATCGCGGTCGAAAACTCGCGCCTTCTGCGTGAGCTGCGCACGCGCTCCGAGGAGCTCAGCGAGTCGCTGGAGTACCAGACTGCCACCAGCGACGTGCTCAAGGTCATCAGCGGCTCGGCGTTCAATCTCGTGCCAGTGCTGAAAACCGTGGCAGAGACGGCGGCCACCCTGTGTTGCGCTGCAGAAGCCGCGCTCTTCCTGCGTGAAGGTGATACCTACCGCTGGGCCGCCTCCGTCGACAGCAGCAACCCGTTCCTCGACGCCGTCCGCGAGCAGCACTTTCTGCCGGGCCGCGACAGCCTGATCGGCCGTATCGCGCTGGAGGGCAAGCTGATGCAGATCGAGGACGTGCTCGATGATCCCGAGTACGGCCGCAAGGACCTGGCGCAACAGGGCGGCGTGCGCACCTTGCTGGGCGTGCCGCTGGTGCGCGAGGGGATCATGACCGGCGTGATGGTGTTGACGCGGCACCATGTCGAGGCGTTCACCGACAAGCAAGTCGAAGTGCTGCGGGTATTCGCCGACCAGGCGGTGATTGCGGTCGAGAACGTGCGGCTGTTCACCGAGATCCAGGAGAAGAGCCGTCAGCTCGAGCTGGCCAGCCAGCACAAGTCGCAGTTCCTGGCCAACATGAGCCATGAGCTGCGCACGCCACTCAATGCCGTGTTGGGCTATGCCGAGCTGCTGATCGACGGCATCTATGGCGAGTTGCCCGACAGGGCGCGCGGCGTGCTGGAGCGCATGCAGAGCAACGGCCAGCACCTTCTGGGCCTGATCAACGAGGTGCTCGACCTATCCAAGATCGAGGCCGGCCAGCTCAAGCTGACGCTGGACACCTACGCCCTGTCCGCAATCGTGCAGACGGTGGTCGCGGCCACCGAGTCGCTGGCTAGCGCCAAGGGGCTGAAGCTCAAGGCCGTGGTGGCTGCCAATCTGCCTGCCGGCGTAGGCGACGAACGGCGTCTTGCCCAGGTGCTGCTGAACCTCGTGGGCAACGCGATCAAGTTCACCGACCAGGGCAGCGTGGAGATCGTCGCCGTGGCACGCGGACCGACGTTTGAGATCGCGGTTAGCGACACCGGACCAGGCATCGCGGCGGAAGACCAAACGCGCATCTTCGAGGAATTCCAGCAGATCGACAACACCAGCACGCGCCGAAAGGGTGGCACCGGCCTCGGGCTCGCCATTTCGCGCCGTATCGTAGCGATGCATGGTGGCGCCTTGATCGTGGAGTCGGCCCTAGGCCGTGGCTCGACGTTTCGGGTTGTCCTCCCAGTCAAGGTCGACAAACAGCAGGAGGCGGCATGAGCAAGCGCATCCTTGTGGTCGAGGACACCGAAGACAATCGCCAGATCGTTCGCGACCTGCTGACCAGCGTCGGCTACGAGATGATCGAGGCAGTCGATGGCCATGAAGGCGTCGAGGTAGCGACGCGCGAGAGGCCTGACCTGATCCTGATGGACATCCAGCTCCCGGTGCTCGACGGCTACGAGGCCACCCGCCGCATCAAGTCCAACGAGGCTACGCGGCACATCCCGGTAATCGCCGTCACCTCGTACGCTCTGAGCGGCGACGAGGACAAGGCACACGCCGCCGGCTGCGACGGCTATCTCGCCAAACCCTTCAGCCCTCGCCAGCTCCTGGCGCTGGTTCGGGCGCGGCTCGGGTAGACAAGAATACCTCCTCCGCCGTCGTATTCAGAGCGGGGGACGGGGGGACTATTCATGATCAAGGCACGCATCCTGGTGGTCGACGATGTCGTGGAAAACCGCGAGATCCTCCAGATGCGCCTCGAGAGCCAGGGCTACGCGGTCGCGACCGCGATCGACGGCGAGGACGGTCTCACCAAGATCGCATCGATGGCACCCGACGTCGTGCTGCTCGACGTCATGATGCCCAAGCTCGACGGCTTTGAGGTCTGCCGTCGGCTGCGTGCCAATCCGGCGATCCCGTTCGTGCCCATCATCCTGTTGACGGCGCTCGCCGAGACCCAAAACCTCGTCGTGGGACTGGACGCCGGTGCCGACGACTACCTCTTCAAGCCCATTGACCACGCTACACTGGTCGCGCGCGTACGTGCCATGCTGCGCATCAAGCGTCTGCACGACCAAGTACAACAACAGGCGCGCGAACTCGTCGAATGGAACACCAGGCTGGAAGCGCGCGTAGCGGCGCAGCTCGAGGAGATCGCGCGCGTCGGCAAGCTCAAGCGCTTCCTGGCGCCACAACTCGCCGAAATGCTCGTTGCCCAGGGCGACGACAGCATCTTGCGCAATCACCGCCGGGACATCGCAGTGCTGTTCTGCGACCTGCGCGGATTCACGGCATTCGCCGAACAGGCCGAGCCCGAGGAGGTAATGACGCTTCTCGCTGACTTCCACGCTGCCGTCGGACCGCTGATCCACGCCTACGAGGGTACGCTCGATCGGTTCATGGGCGACGGTCTGATGGTCTTTTTCAACGATCCGCTGCCCTGTCCCGACGCGGCGCACCGGGCCGTGCGCCTGGCTGTGTCCATGCGCGAAGCCGTGCAAGTCATCAGTGACAAATGGCAGCGCCGCGGCCAGCCGATCGGCTTCGGCGTCGGCATCGCCCAGGGCTACGCCACCTTGGGCCAGATCGGCTTCGAGGGCCGCAATGACTACAGCGCCATCGGCTCCACGCCCAATCTCGCTGCGCGCCTGTGCGGCGAGGCCGCTGACGGCGAGATCCTGATCAGCTCCCGCGTCGCGGACGCTGTCGGCGACATCGCCGAGCTGCAGGCCACCGACGCCAAGACACTGAAAGGATTTGCGCGGCCGGTGCCGGCCTGGAACGTTATCGCCGTGCGGTAGAGCCGCACACTGGTCCCCCCGTGCCAAAGGAGCAAGAAGACAATGACTCGATGATTTTTTCCCAAAGACACTTTGGGGGCGTCAGAACCGAATTGCGTTTAGCTGCTCGCGCTTGGCGGGAACACCGGAGTCTTTGACACGCGTTGTTGATGATCGCAGTCTGCAGGCCGGCTGAGCCAGGATCATACGAGCTGCCAGTTGGTTCACTCGATCACCTCGTCGGCGCGGCCGAGGAGCGAGAGCGGGAACGTGAGGCCGAGCATCTTGGCGGTTTTGAGGTTGATCACCAGTTCGTACTTGGAATTTTCGTAAAACGGGATCTCAGGTCTGCGCCGAAGGAACCGACGCCCGTGGCATTGCCGCCCGGCCGGCTGAAGCTGGCGACAAGCCCGAGCCCGACCGGATCGTCGCAGATGAAGACGATCGGGATGGTCCGGGTGGCGTTCCTTGCGGCCAGCGCTGGCGCATTGCCGGGCGCCACGATGACCGCGACCTAGAGTGCGACCAGCTCGGCGGCGAGCGTCGGCAACTGCTCGTAGCGTCGTTCCGCCCACCTGTACGCGAAGGCGACGTTGTGGCCTTCAACGTAGCCGCTCTCCTTCAGGCCCGCGTGCAGCGCGGAGCGGAGAACGGGCACCTCGGCCGAGGTGGCACCCAGATACCCAATGACCGGCTTCGCCGACGGCTGCACCAGCGCGGCGCGCAGCCACACGACCGAGGTGGCGCCGAGAAGGGCGATGATCTCGCGCCGCCTCATTCGATCACCTCCGCCAGGGCCTCCAATGCGGGCGGGATCGTCAGGCCGAGCGCCTGCGCTGTCTTTCGGTTGATGACCAGGTCGAACCTGTCCGGCTGTTCTATCGGCATTTCGGCGGGATGTGCGCCCCTGAGAATGCGGTCAACTTGTCCGGCCATCTTTCGCAAGTTAGGCGGAACTCCGCCGCTGAGGCCATAGGCCATCAAACCGCCTTCCTCGACCGATTCGCGGTCACCGTACACCGCCGGCAATCCATGCGCCGCCGCAAACGCTATGACCTGTCCCCGATGGGCATACTGCACACCTCCGCCCAGAGGATAGATCGCGTCGGCACGTTCACGCAGGATCGTGACAAAGGCGTCGGCAAACTCGTGCGGTTGCTCGACGACGACGGGCACGAGGCGGGTTCCCGCCGGGCCGCCATCGGGCGGAAAAAGCTTTTGCTGCGGCTTCGTGCCGATCAACGCAATCCTCGTCGTTCGCGGCGCCAGCTCCTTAAGCAATTGAAGACGTTTCCTGATGATCTCAACAGTCGGCTCAGATGTGATGCCCGTGAGATTTCCGCCGGGTCGGGCCAGACTGGCAACAAGCCCGGCGGCAACCGGGTCCAGGCCAAGGGGAAAGTACGCGATCAGCGGCACCTTTGCGGTCGCCTTTCGGGCGGCTTCGATGAGCGGTTGCGATGCGCCCAACACAATCACGTCGACACTACGGCCAAGCAGCTCCGCCAGGATTGCCGGCGCGCGCTGGGGATTTCCAGCCAGTGTCCGCCATTCAATGACAAGGTTCTGACCCTCGACCCAACCGAGATCGCGCAGTCCGTGTACGAAGGCGCGGATGGGGGGCCAGGCCGGATTTGGCCCGGCCATCTCCGAGAGCGGCACTGCGGCGGCGATGTAGGCAACGACCCGAGGCCGTTCCCGTTGCTGGCCCGCCGCCGCCACCGGCCAGGTCACGATCAAGCCGCCCGATGTCACCAAGAAACTGCGCCGTCTCATCCGCCTCTCCCCTGGCCAGATGAACTTGCAAGGCTACTACAATAGCTTGAAGGTGTCGCGACCGGCCAAATCGAACCCCCGAGCACTCACCGCCCCTTTTCCGCACTGCCGCTTGCCCGCTCCCCCTGTAAGTGAACGGACGCAATGTCCGCTTCTGGCCCAAAGCGGACATGCCTTTGTCCTACGCCAATGTCCGTTTTTGGGGCAACGCGCCATAGCCTTGCCTGCATCGGTAGGACCTGTCTATGAGTACGCGCCCTAGGACGCTGTCGGACGTCTTTCCCTCTCACAGGAACCTGACAGGCATCACGTTCAGCCAGACTGCGGGACCACGATCGACGCGCTGGTCGCCGAGATCGTTAACCTGTCCATGCCTCAGTGGCCCATGTCCGACGATGATCTCGCAGCTCTCCCCGGTCTTCATCCCTGAGGTGATTGCGGCCCTCGGGAGGCTTCCCTTGCAACCCCATGCATCGGGTCCCGGGTGCGATTGGTAGCGGTCTTTCCGACTGCTATCCTTCGCCGTCGTCCTTATATTCCCCCTAACGGCAATCCTTCTCCAGCATGGATTCTTTTTTTCTCAGACTTCTCAAAAATACAGCTACTGATCACTACCTATGACGACGGCGACGGCACCCACCCTAGAGAGATCGACGTCCCGTTCGCGCTCATCCGGTTCGCCTCTGCGTTCGACGTTGACGCTGGCGAGCTGATGGCTAGGGCGTTCGCCGACTATGCCCGCCTGGTGCTCCTGGCGATCGGCCGCAGGTTCTCGTGGGAGCCGTTCGGTCGGGAGCAGTCCATGATGAACTTCATCCGTGACTTGAACGATGGCGATGTACCGGATCTCACCCAAGAGCCCACGCTGCTGGTGAAGCTTGAGGCCGCCTTCGAGACGCACAACGCCGAGCGGTAGGCGGGCGGACAAAGGCGTGGTAGCGGTTACTTTCGGCGTAACCTATATTGAATGAAGCCATCGGCGGAGGGAGTCGGACGATATGGCTGAGAAACCCGCCACCCTCGACAGCATCTGCGAGATGCTCCAGGAGGTGCTTGAGCACCAACGGGTGATCCGGCAGGACTTACAAGAGTGCATCGTGATCTGTGACCGAATCATCGAGACGTTTGAGGATAGGCGCAAGCTGGGTGATTGGCGCACTTGAAGGCACCTGATCATACTGTAATGCCGACGGTGCGATACCGGCCTCCTGCGGCGTATCTGGAGTATCCGGGTCACACCGGATTTCCCGGAAAACTGGCACCATCCTGCCCATAGGAACGCTGCCGTTCTAGGACTTCCATGCCCCTGCGGTACATGGCGCCCTGTCGACCCGTTCCCGGATCGCGGACCATAGTCATTTTTGAAAGTGTCACTGGAGCGGGAACGATCGCGAATTTGCCCCTCCACCCATCTCTGCGCGGTGCAAGGCGAGATCATCAGCGAAGCGCGGTCCAATGGCGCGTTCGATCTACACCAATCAGGGGCAAGCGGTGTGACACTGCGCTGGGGAAAGGACAGGTTCGACACCCGGCTCAGTCGAGCACCTATCTACTCGACGTCCAGCTTGTCGCCCGTCCTAGGCAACCCTTCCAGCGAAACGGCTGCACGGGATCAAGGAGATTTAGAAGAGTGGCAGACTCTGACAAGTTGGGGCGGGATGCGCGGTGCAGGGCGCACCGTCTAAGCGCCGTTGACACCTGTTGGTGTGAGTTCGATTTTCGCGCGGTCCCGCAAGGGCTCCCCGCGTACGTCCCTAGCCCCTTCCCTTTGTAAAACCTTCCCTCAACCGTCCACCACTCTGCATGAGCAAGAGGGACCGGGAAGGCGCGACCTTGGTATTGGATCCGATGGGCTGAGGCCGGCGATCGGTGGAGTGGCTTAGGTGCCATGGCCGGGCGCCGGTGGACTGTCTTCCGTGGTTCGGCGAGGCCTCTCGCCGCAGCCAGCTCGTTAAGCAGCGCCTTCGCTTCTTTCAGGTCGGGACGTCGAAACCCCGGGTGAGTCAGCCGTAGGATTGCGCCGCCTCATTCGATCACCTCGTCGGCGCGGGCGAGGATGGCGGGCGGGATAGTGAGGCCGAGCGCCTTCGCAGTCTTGAGGTTGATGACGAGTTCCAACCTGTCCATCAACCGGATCGGCATATCCGCCGGCTTCTCGCCCCGCAGCACGCGCACGATGTAACCCGCGATTAGTCGCCCCTGCTCCCTCGTGTCAATGCCATACGACATCAGTCCACCCACCTCGGCGATGTCGCGAAAACTGTTGATCGTCGGCAACCGGCTGGCGGTGGCCAGTTCGACGATGAACTGCCGGTGGAAGAAGTTCTCAGGCGAGCCCGCGACCAGCACCGTGTCGATACGCAGATCGGGCATGGTAGCGAAGGCGCGCCGGTACGCCGGTGGCTGGACCGGATCATCCAGCAGCGTCGCGATCAGGGTCACGCCCAGCCGTGAAGCGGCCTCGCGAACTGGACGTCCATACACGCTGTCCCAGTAAGCGTGTGGGGCGAGATAGGCGATCCGGGTTGCGGCTGGGATCGCCTCGCGCAGCAACTCGAGACCCTTGCTGTCGATCTCCCCTGCACCGAAAGCGGCGCTGACACCGGTCACATTACGGCCCGGTCGCGACAGGCTGTCAGCTAGGCCGGCCTGCACCAGACTCGAGCCGCTGACGACGATGGGGATGGTCGCCGTCGCGGCCTGAAGGGCTTGAGCGGGTAGGGGCGAAAACGTGACGATCACATCGGGCTTCGTGCCCGCGACGTCGCGCGCGAGGGCCGGATAGCGCTGGATCTCGCCTCGGGCTGACCAACGTTCGACAATCAGCGTCCGCCCTTCTTCGTAACCGAGCCGGCGCAGCTCGCTGAAAAGCCCGCTGAAGTTGCGACTTGCGTTCTCGGTTATGTCAGCCTCGGGGCTCGTCGTCGTCATCGCAAAGATGGCGAGACGAGGCAGACGCCCGGTCTGTGCCCCTGCCATCCGTGGGACGGCGAGGGCCGCAAGCATTGCGGCGAGAGCACGCCGGCCGATCATTCGATCACCTCGTCGGCGCGGGCGAGGATGGCGGGCGGGATCGTGAGGCCGAGCGCCTTCGCCGTCTTCATGTTGATGGCAAGACGGAACGTCGTTGGCTGTTCCACCGGCAGGTCGCCGACGGCCGCGCCCTTCATCAAACGGTTGACGTAGCTGGCTGCGCGTCGAAACAGCACATTGAGGTCAGTCGCAAAAACCATCAGCGCGCCGTCCATAGCACCCTCCAGATGGGTCAAGAGAGCCGGCAAGCGGTGCTGCAAAGCAAGATCGACCAGCCGCTTCCGATGAACAAACGTCGTAGCATCCGGCAGCGCGACGACAGCGTCGGCCCGGGCTGTCTTCATCCTTGCAAAGCTCGACGCGAAATCATCGGGGTCGCGAAAGGCCACGGGTATCAGCTTAATCCGAAGCCTGTGGGCAGCGGCTTCCGCCTCCCCCATCATCGCGGACTGCCACGGCGAGGATTCATTCCAAAGCACGGCAATCCGTGCTGCACCTCCTACAACATCGGCCAGGAGCTGCAGGTACTTTCCGATGATCTCGGGGCCGGGAAGCATTGTAATGCCTGTGACATTTGCCTCAGGCCGCGCGAGATTAGTTACCAGACCGGTGCTCAGCGGGTCGGGAGTAATAAACAGAATGGGAACTTGCGTGGTCGCAGCCTTCGCAGCGTGCGCCGTCTGACTTGTGACGGTAACGATCACGTCCGCGGGAAGGCGAACCAGCTCTGCGGCTAGCTCCGGCAGCAACTCAGGGCGCCCCAGAGCCCAGCGAAACTCGATCATATATTCGCGCCCTTCGACATGACCGAGCATGCGCAGGCCTTCGCGGAAACTGTCCTGCAGTCGGGCGCCGTCCGGCGTGGGCGACCCGGGAACGAGCCACCCGATCCGGTACATGCGCCTTGCAGTCTGTTCCCTGGCGTCGACCGGCGCGGCAAACCAGGCGGCACACGCAGTCAGGAGTACCCGCCGCCTCATTCTATCACCTCGTCGGCGCGGGCAAGGACGGCGAATGGGATGGTGATGCCAAGAGCGCGCGCCACCCGGAGGTTGACGATCAGCTCGAATGCCGTCGGCTGTTCGACCGGGAGGTCCGCCGGCTTGGCACCCTTAAGAATCTTATCGACATACACGGTGGCACGTCGGGCTATCTGACGCAAATTCGGGCCGTAGCCGATCAGACCGCCGCTCGCCACGTAAGCACGGCCAGGGAATACAGACGCAAGACGGTTCTGAACGGCGAATTCAGCTATCTGTCCGCGATTGCTGAGGATTACAGTGTCCTGAATAGCGATCAGGCCGTCGGGCTTGTTCTTTGCGATCTCGCTCAGACCATCAGCAAGATGATCGGCTGACTCGACGCTTACCGTGTAAAACTGAAAGCCCAGTGTACTCGCAGCAGCCTCTGTGGCACGGATGTCCGCAGCCGAGGCGGCGTTTTGCAGATTGCCGAGGATCGCGATACGCCGGAACGTAGGGATGATCTCACGGAAGAGATCGAGCCGCTTCCCGCTCACGTCGGGGTACATTAACGACATGCCAGTGATGTTGCCGCCCGGCGACGCCAAGCTTGTGACAAGCCCGACCCCAACCGGATCTCCCGGAAACAGCATTACGATCGGGATCGTGGTTGTTGCCTTCTGGAGGGCGAGCCCTTCGCGCGTGCCCGGGGCTATTAAGGTGTCGACTCGTAGCCCAACCAACTCTGCCGCCAGCACTGGGAGGCGTTCAATCTTTCCCTCAGCCCACCGGGCCTCAAGTCTCAGGTTCCGACCTTCATCGTATCCTCGCTCGCGCAAACCTTCCAATAGCGGATCAACCGCAGGATGTGCCGTTCCCCGGACAGGGGCAAGCCCCTCCCCCAGCAGCCCGACCCGCCATACCTTCGTCGCGGGCTGCGCCGACGCCAGCAGCGGGCGCGCTATCACCGCACCGACAAGCAGACTGATGACCTCGCGCCGCTCGATTACTCGATAGCCTGGCCGGCACACAGCACCGGCGCTGGGCTGGTTCAGCCCGCGCTTCGTCGGCCAGTTGGCGATGTCCATGAGCCTCCCCCCGAGGCCCTCCCTCACCTGGAGAGTTGCGCTTATCGGCAGCCTCGTCAACTACCTCCCAAGTATCGCCTGTCCCGAACCGTGCTCTTCGACACTATCACACTTCGCCTTCCGCTGACGCACTTCGCCGCCCGACACCGACTCACCCCAGCGCTACATTGAGATCACGACACGAGCGCGTCGCAGGTGTTGGCAGCGGGGAAGGCCATGATGACGAGGGTAGAACCATCACTTCGGGTTACCGAGAGCCGGTCCGCCGCTTGCCCCATGGAGGCCCCAGGTGGTCGAACGGGATCGACCCGAGCCGTCCCTACGTGAGCACTGCATCTGCCGCACCGACCGCCAGCGCTAGCCTTTCCCTGACAGCCAACCACAAGGAGATCCTAACTGTGCCCGCCGCCCTGAAGTTCCACGAGGTCTTCGCCGACCTCATCGACCGCAGCCCCCTCACCCAGCGCGAAATCGCGACCAAGCTGGGCTACGACAGGCAGAACATCGTTTCGATGTTCAAGTCGGGCCAGGCGAAGGTTCCGATCAACAAGATCGGCCCCCTTGCCCGCATCCTGGAGGTCGACGCCGTGTGGCTGTTGCGTCGCTGCCTTCAGGAATATCACCCGGATCTGTGGGCCGTTTTGGAGGATACGCTTGGACCGCGGGTTACAGCGCACGAGGTCGAGATCCTGACGGCGCTGCGGGTGGCGACGGACGACATGGATCCTCGCCTCAGCACGCCGAGTGCCAAGGCGAAGGTGAACGAACTCGCAATCGCGCTCACTACTTGAGCGCACGGTATGGGCACTAAGCCACAGACAAATGTGACATCGCAGCCTGTTGGCGAAGATGAGCGCCATGCGCGCACCGTTCAGGGTGATCATCATCGGCACTGGCCTGCCTCCGGGAGACTACTGCGTGACCGTTGGCCAGCCGACGGTGGACTCCACCTCGTGATTGTCCTCAATCGAGGCGTTGCGGAATGATGCACACGACCAGCACAGGCTCAGGGACCCCGCACATGAGCTCAGATCGTCCCAGGCGAACCGCTCTCACCCTCCTCAGCGTTGCGCTGCTCTCCGTCACCGGCGGTGACAACGCCTGGGGCTGGGGCGCTACAGGCCATGAGCTGGTCAGTGGCATCGCCGCCGAACAACTCCCAGCCGTTCTACCGGCCTTCCTGCGCACCCCAGAGGTCGCTGCCGAAATCGCCGTCCTCGGCCGGGAACTCGACCGCTCCAAAGGCGCTGGCAAGACCCACGACGCAGAGCGTGACCCCGGCCACTACATCGACCTGGACGACGAAGGCTCGGTCTTCGGCATCCTGCCGTTGAGCCGATTGCCCCCGACCCGGGAGGAGTACGACACGCTGCTCCGGCAGGGTGGCTTCACCCAATACAAGGCTGGCTATCTGCCCTACGCCATCATTGATGGCTGGCTTCAGCTCAGGAAGGACTTCGCCTACTGGCGCGCCGACGTGGTGGGAGCGCGCACTGCAACGGATCCAGCCGAGAGGGTCTGGTTCGAGGCTGACCGTGTCCTGCGCGAGAAGCTGATCATCCGCGACCTCGGCGTCTGGAGCCACTACATCGGCGACGCCAGCCAGCGGATGCATGTCTCGATCCACTTCAACGGCTGGGGACCCTACCCTAATCCGAAGAACTATTCGACGTCGAGCAGCCTGCATGCCTTCTTTGAGGGTGCCTTCGTGTGCAACTACGTCGACCGCACCGCCGTGACCGGCGCTGTACGACCCTACCGCGACTGCGGCTGCTCTATCGAAGAACGCACGCGCACCTATCTGCTGGGGACTCAAGCTCAGATCGTGCCGCTGTATGAGCTCGAGCAGACCGGCGAATTCAAGAGCGCCACGCAGGCGGGCCGTGACTTTGTGGTCCAACGCCTGGCCGCCGCCGTTTCGGAGCTCCGCGACATGATCGTGGATGCCTGGACCGATAGCCCCAATGCGACGGTCGGATACCCTGAAAGGCGCTTGCGCGACATCGAGGCAGGAACGGTCGTGCTCACGAGAGCCATGTTCGGTGCCGACTGAGGCGAGATTGATCACACTGTCCGAGCACGACTTGGCTTGATCAATCAAGGAGCGAGTCGATCGCCCTGAGGCTCTCGGCGAGCCTGTCGGTGCCGTGGTCCGGCCTCTCACTCTCGAGTTCGAGCGTACCCACAATCGGCGACCGCCAAGTGTACCAGTCCGTTCGGATGTTTGAAGCGTGTAGCCGCGGCTCCAAGCTGGCGGTCTGCCTCCTTTACGAGGGCAGCATATGTGGTCGCACGTCGCTTGCGTTCCGTGTGCGGTACGGGTGCGGATCTCAATGGCGACGTCAGCCACTCGGCAAGGAACGATGGATTCTTCTGGACGTGCCCGTCGCCTGCAACGAAGAGTGGCAGGAACTCTTCCGTCAACGGCTCCCCCTGGTCGTTTTGCCACCGTAGCTTGAAGACGCCAAGCGCGCCTTCCACGCCTAGGGGGCATGCTGCCGACGCATACTGCCCATTGAATCCATACGATTGCGCCGTCTCGATCAGATAGCGAAAGAACGGTGCCTCGAAGTCCAGCAAAACAGCGTCTTTCAGTCGCTGCGCCAGCCGCCGGTCTGTGGTGATGCGCACAGAAGTCCGTTGTGCGAACTCGGGAAACTGACCGCGCAGGGCTTCCGGCAACCGAATCTCCAGAAGAGCGCCGTCATGGAGCATGGCCGTCGTTGTCGCGCCAACCAGCGGTAACATGCCCCGGATGAAGAGCCCGACGTGACCCATCGTGAAACCCAGGGTGCCCCGCAGCGCATTTGGATCGTATCCCGACACGTGAGCGAAGATTTCCTGCTGCAAGTCCTGAGCGGTCTGCGCCCGCCGGATAGCCTCGTCGATCTGATCCCGTGTGCGCTCTATCTCCATCGATCTGGCGGCCTCGAGCACCGAGGCGAAATCTATTCTCTCAAGGATGTCGCCCAGAATCTCAGCATACAAACGCTCGTTGTACTCCGATCCGACGGGTGCCATGTCCTGGACGATCTGCAGCACACGTCCCAACATCAGATCGATGGCGGCATTGTCGAAGCTATCACGGGCATGGAGGTTGAAAACAATGACTGTCTCCCGCTGACCGTAGCGATAGAGACGACCGATGCGTTGCGCCAGACGCGCCGGGTTCCACGGCAGATCGTAATTCACCATCACATGGCACGACTGGTGCAGGTTAAACCCTTCGCCGCCCGCCTCGGTCGATACGAGAAACCGTGCTGGGCCGTTAAAGTGCCCTATAGCTTCGAGCTTTTCTGCCAGCTTCATGGACCCATTGATGAGCACGACGCCGTCTGTGCCAGGCGCGTAGCGAGACAGGGCTTCTTTCAGATAGCTCTGCGTCGCGCGGTACTCGGTGAAGACAAGCAGCTTCTTCCCCTGAGTGACCACCGGCTCGACGACTTGCTTCAGGAAGAGTTGTAGCTTTTCGTCGGAACGGCGCACGCCTGCAGCATGCTCCAGCAACTGTGCGATCAGATCCCTTTCGTACTCGAAGAATTCACGCGCGCTCGTCGCTGAAATCGAGCCGCCCAGGTTGTCCTGGTGATCGCCACCCTCGGCGAAGTCTTCGTCCCATTCCTCGACGGAGCTTCCGTCCGATGAATGCGCCGGCGCGGCATCCGTCAGCCGCTCGAGTCGCAGCCTCAGCGCTTGCTCGATCGCCGCAATGCTCGAGGATGCGAGCTTGCGATAAGTGGTCATCACGAACCCGACGGCGCGGCCAGCCGCTCCGCCAGTCTCTCCGGCCTTGTAGCCACGACGCAGGTAGCCCCGAAGCCGGTCCTGGAACTCGACCGTCGCCGCTGAAGGAGGCACTGGAACCCGGTGAACCTGCGTCCCCTTGAAGATGAAGTTGCCATCCACGTCTGTGACGTCCCGCTTGCGGTTGCGGAGGATCATCTCGCCGACAATCTCCGGGTTGGCTTCAACCGTATGTATCTCCCGCTTCAGATCGGGCCGCACGAGTTCGAGCAATGCCAGGAAGCGATCGACATAGCCCTGGTGCGGCGTTCCGCTGAGCAGCAGGAATACATCGGCAGACTGCCGCAGCATCTCGGCAAGGCGATAGCGTTGCGTACGTTCACCGCTGGCCTGGCGCGACAGCTTGTGGGCCTCGTCGAATACCACGACATCCCAGCCACCTGACTGGCCCAGCAGCCGCATATGCTCATCGCGTTTGGCGAGGTCGAGCGACACGATCACATGGTCATGCAGTTTCCAGTGATCAGGATCAGCAATTCTGAAGTCCAGGCCATACACCTCGTAGATTTGGTCGAACTTGTATTTCATCTCGTCTTGCCACGGCCGCGTGATGCCGGCAGGTGAAATGATCAGCACGCGACGTGCCTGCCCCTTGCGCTTCAGCGCTGCAAGCAGAAGACCGACCTCGATCGTTTTTCCGAGGCCGACATCGTCTGCGATCAACCAGTTGTAGTTACCGGAACTGAGGATGCGATGCACGAGCTGGATCTGGTGTGGGAGAGGATCGACGTCGAGCCGATCCAAAGACCCGGTAAGCTGGTTCCAGTTCTCCAGTGCATGGGCGAGGAGCCGAAGGCGGAAGCGCTCGGCGTGGTCGGGCACCGTGGTTTCGGCACGTTTATAGCGCAGCTCGACATCTTTGAACCGCACCAAATTCTCGTAGGGCAACCATACCGATTGCCCCGTTGTGTCTAGCTGCACAAGCACCTGATCGCGGCCGCCTAGTGTGCGGTATGAGATGACACGTCCCGGACCAAGGGTGCTGCGCGTTGTGGATCGGGGATAATCCTGGACTGCCCAGCCTGGCTGCAGGCCACATCGGAGATCGCTCAGCGCAGTCCATTCGGCGGGTGTACCAGGCCGCCACTCGATCTTGAGTTCCCATCGGCCGCTGTTGCTTCGGCTCCCCCGTACGCGACCGACCTGCGACCCATCGCTGCGCCGCCGAACCCAGCAGCCGTTAACGGGAACAAGTTCCTCTGCCAACATCGTGTTCCTCAAACCAGGATCGGTTCACCAAAAGCATGAGAAGACCCTACCGGGACCGATACCACCACCAGTAACCATGCTTGTGCCAGGCCAAATCGTCTTGCAACTCCCTGCAGTCGCCATCGGCCCGATCCAGACACATCCGGTACCGAGGTGGTGCGGCTTCCAGCCTGGCGACCCTGATCTCCACGTACATTGGGAAGTAACGATAGCCACGATCCTGGGGTGAGAGGGCAAGCCAATCCTCGAACCAGCTCTCATCGATCATGTCTTCAACTGCATAGTCGGACCGGATGCGACAGATCCGAAGTGCAAGCGCCCATGTGAGGGCCGAACGGCCATGCCGCAGGGTGTGAACCCGGGTGCTCCACTGCATCTTGTCGAACCTGCGCCCTACCCACCATTCCGGGCGCTCAAGCCACACCTCTCGCAGTGAAACCATGGCATCTAGCTCTTCGGGTGTCATGCCCTGATCGACCGCGGCCGAGAACGCGCGGAATGTCGAAGCGTGTGGCAGGCTCGTGAACAGCTCCGAGAGATAGTCAAGCAGAGCTTGTACATCTGCTTGCCGCACTATTCCGTGCATCTTGGCAACGATAGCTGCCGCCTTCTGGCGGGCTCGGGGCGGTACGACGACGTCTTCGGACTCGAACTCCCAGGGCCGGTGCCGCGCCCCCGGATCGTAGTCCGAGATGCCAAAGTCGAGGTCTCGATCACTGTCAGTGCTTGCAGAGGTGCTCAGCAGATCAGACGGGTCTTCGTCCAGTTGATCAGCTTTGGCAGGGTCGACGAATCCTTGAATGTCTTCGTCCTCAATCTCCCGGAACTGTAGAGCGGTTTCGCCTGGCCCATCGTCTTCTCCGTCGTTCAGGTCATCGATCGAGCTCGACGGGTTCTGCAGACTCGTCGCCTCCGCGTCAGCTTCGATGGCGTCGCATTCCGCTTCTGCCAAGTCCTCCCAACCCACCTTGATTCCCGCTTCCACAGCGGATTCACGAGGATCGTCTTGAGCAGCATCGCCGGTCCCGATTGCGCCCAACACCACACCGTGCGATGTTTCTGCCTCGCTTTCCACGCATCCGGTTCCAGACAAAGACGAACTTGCGCCGGTCTCGCCAAGTTCCTCTGGCTTTTCGGAGGCAGGCACGTTGCCCTCGGGCTGTTCCCCAGTAGGAACGGTACGAGCGCAATCTCCCTCAGCAGACCACGGGTCGGTGACGACGGGTTCGGGGCTTGGGGAAACACGATAGTCTTCGGGCAGCCAAGCGCCGTGCGTCGCCTCCGCTTGTCCATGGGATCGACCTGGGAGGGTCGAATCCGATTGCGACCACAGTCGCCTTAGTCGTTTCAACAGGGAGCGCATGAGCCGTCGTTGCTTCGTGCCGACACAGCGGTCGTTGTAGCGTCGTCCCGCAAGGCAGTTGAAAAACTTGCCCTTCTCCGGACCGTCGCTTTGTTCAACCAGCCGCTTTATTAGATCTGTGAGGCAAAACCCAAGGGCGAGCAGGAGTTTACCCCAATTCCCCGGCCTGCTGCCAAAACATAGTATTCATATCGTCCATGAAGATCGTTCATTTTGCCTCACGAGGCCGATCGTGCTCTGCCCGGATCAGGACAGCCGCTTCCTGTGGCGTCAACGGCACGGCTGCCTGCATGCGACGCAAGCGTACCCACGACAGGATGCCGAACAGGGCCGCGATCGCGCCCAGGCCGAGCGCGATGATGAGCATGATCTCGGTCACGTTAACCCCCAACTTCGATGGTGCGAGCCGTCGCCGCTCAGAACTTCAGGCGCTTAAGCCGCTGGGCACCGGTGATGATCGCACCGTCGTCTGAGACGACGAGATAGGCATCCAGGCGGTCGGCGATGCGGGCGAACATCCGCTCTCCAAGCTCGCGCCGAGCGTGAAGCCGGGCTTTTTTGTTCATGAAGATCACCTCGGCGCCGAGGTGCCGTCCCTGCCGGCCGTAGTCCAGCAGGACGTCAACGACTTCCTGCTGGATCCCGCGCTGGCGGCAGCGCGCGGCCCCATGTGCTGTGTATTTCATGACGCCCCCTCAAACCCATCCGGGACACGGGATACCGCAGGCTAGTGACAAAACCTGTCACCCTTGGCACAACGGTGCTGGGGGTGGACGCCAGCGAGCTTGCTGGGCGCCCAGAGGTTCGTTCTCATGTCCTTCTCGAAGGCCGAGCAGCTTCTCGATGCAGCGACCATGGCGTCGGGCCGACTGCAAGGCATCACCATCGACGATGTCATGTCCCGGTTCAGGGTCGCTCGGCGCACGGCCCAGCGGTTGCTGCACACGCTTGAGGCACACTTCCCCGACGTAGAGACACATCTCGACGACGAGGGCCGGAAGCGCTGGCGGTTGCCGCCAGCTCATCTACGGGATCTGCTGACTCTGTCCCCGGAGGAACTGGCGGCTCTGGACCTGGCGGTCACCGCCTTGAAGCGCTCGGGAGCCAGGGTGGAAGCCCGCCACCTGACCACGCTGCGGGAGAAGATCCTGGCGCTGGTCCCTCGTTCCCGGGTCGCCCGGCTGGAAACCGATCACGAGGCCCTGCTGCAGGCGCAGGGACTTGCCGCCCGACCTGGTCCGCGGCCCCGCACAGATCCCAAGATTGCCGGCGTTGTCGCAGAAGCGATCAAAGCCTGCTGCCTCCTCGATATACAGTACCGTTCACGCGGCGAAGCGAAGGGGCGCCGGCGACGGATTGCACCCTATGGCGTCCTCTCGGGCCTGCGGCGATACGTGGTCGGCAAGCCGGCCGACGCTTTGGACGGGCCGGTCCGGCTCTTCCGTTTCGAGGCGATCACGTCCGCATCGCTCACCAAGACAGCGTTCGTGCGACCGTCGGACTTCAGCCTTCAGGATTTCGCGGACCGCGCCTTCGGCACTTTCCAGAATGAAGAGGAATACGGCCAGGTCGTCTGGCGGTTCGCACCGGCTGCGGCAGAGCAGGCAAGGGAATTCGAGTTCCACCCCCAGCAAGTCGTCGAAGAGGAGAAGGATGGCTCGCTGATCGTGCGGTTCAAAGCGGCCGGGCACCTTGAGATGTGTTGGTTTTTATATTCGTGGGGAAACCAGGTGGAGGTGCTCGCGCCCGAGCGGCTCAGGCGCATGTGCGCGGCGCATCGGCGTGGGGATTTTGCGGCGATGCCGTAGCAGCGACAACTAGCCCCAGTCGTCGCTGTCTTTTCTCCCTGCCGACGGGGCGCTATAGCCCCCCGTCCAATCACTTCCCCGTATGACTCTCCACCCTCGCGACACCACGGATGAACGCGCCCGGGCCGCCTACCACGAGGCCGGCCATGTCGTGGCGACGCTCGTGCTGGGTGGAGCGCTACGCAGCGTGACGCTGGCTGACGACGGTGGCGGCCTGGTGACCCGGGACCTCTCCTCGCCGTTGTCCGACTTCGACGCTGCCGTGGTGTGTCTCGCTGGCTCCGCGGCCGAACGGCGCCATGCGCGTGGGTGCGACCCTGTGTGCGCCGCCACCGACCGGGACGTGGCCTATCGCTTCGCCGCGGCGCGCGGGACCGGACTCGAAGGCGTTGATACGTTGCCGATGACCGCACGCCGACCATTGACCGCCTTTACGGTCGCGCCTGCACGCTGGTGGCGGTACAATGGCCGGCCATCGAGCGCATCACCCCTGCGCTTCTCGTCTGCAGTAGATTCGACGATGCCGATTGTCGCGCGTTTTGGTATGGACAGACGCACAATGAATGAAGAGGAACGACAATTCCTGCTTATCACCGTTCCTGGAACGGGACCAGACGCTGTGGGAGACTATAGGGACCGCCTCGTCGTGGTTGATGAGGAGGCGGTCGGCCGCTGGCAGTCAAACGGCGAACTCTGGACGCTATTTTTCCCACGCGGCCTAGTAGTAGGAGAGGGCGATCGAATTTACCCGGGTCTGGACGTCACTTGCATCAGTGTCGGCGATCTTGAAACGGTGACACGGCGGCACCTGCACCTATTGCTTGAGGAACGGGACGAACCGTTGGCCCAGATAACATCGAAGCATATGCTCTACACAACGTACGTTGAAGAGCAGGAGGGCTACGCGATCTGGGAAATGAATGTGCGGATCCACTACTTCTTCACCACTGGTGAGATTGCGTGCCCTGGATTTCGTTACTCATCCCCTGGAGACAAGTTAGAGATCTACATTGAGGACCCTTATGTCGAGGTCGACTATGTTGAAGTTGAAGGTACGAATCCGAAGGATCCAAACGACCAAAAGTGGCTGTGTCCAAATGACGATGTCGATTGGGATGTCTGGGCGTCCGAATCCCGAATGGACGAAATGCTTGAGAAGGCATGGAGTGACCGAATAGAAGAAGAGCGAAGCGAAACAGAATCCGAGGAAGAGTAGCTCAAGCTGCATGATCGGAAGCTTGGCTTTGCCGGCGCGACGGCGCCAGACGAATTGAAGGCGGCGAAGCAATTCGCCGCTACATCGAGACTGATTTGGTGGCCATGAGCAAGCGCGATAGAAGGCACTTGCCGCATCATCATCATCATCGTCGCCGGCCCGGTCGGGATGTCCCCAGCGCTGGGGCGGTTCCAGAACCTTCCTGACGAGCAGATCAGCAAGGTGATCGACGGGTTCCTCCCCGGGGTCTCCCATGAGCGCCATCCGGAAAATGAAAGCCGCCGCGCCCCGAGGGTATGGGGCGCGGCGTCAGTCGGGCGTCCTCTGTCTCTCACGTTGCGACGCAAAGTGGGGGAAAGACCGCGTCGCACGAACCTGAACACGTGGTCCGGGGCGATATTCCGGGCATACCCGCCCGCCCCAAAAACTTTCGACCAGGCTCAAGATCGAGATGACATGGGTGGAGGGCCGGCGCCCAACTTCGAGAAGCAGGTAGACGAAATACGGCGACCGTAGGCGGTGCGCCTGAGTGTCCGTCCCGGTGGCCAGGAGCGAACGTAAAATGAGGCGTCGGTCTGATCGAGAGGCACGCAGCACGAAGATATAGATCATTTATGCTCTTATTGAGTATCCTGACCATGCCGCGTAGGAACCTTCGCTCGCGACCGGATCGGGACGACCAACTCGAGGACCACTCCTGCCCATGAGCGAAGCGCCGGAAGCACGCGGAAGACACGGACACGGCTAGGACGCACAGGGAGCGCGGTAGGTGCGTTCCGACGCCTGGAGCTACTCCGCACGCCCCGACGTACGGTCACTCTCAGGCTCGCCCCTTTTCGCTTTGGCCGACGCACCTGACGCTCAGGTCGAGCCCGCTAGTTCGGTTACGCCGCTTGAGTTAGGCCGCGTCGATTTAGGTTAGGCACTCGAAGAGGACGTTGACCGCGAGATGCACCGAGGACTCGCAGGGAAGCTCACCAGCGCGTTCCGACTCTCGCCCGCTACCCAGAGACTCGACAATCAGCGGAGCACGTCTGGCGACGCCCGTATCGTTTTGCCCGAGCGTCCTGGTGTCGTGTGTCGATCGTCGCTGCGGGACCCGAACGTGTCAGTCAACGTTCGAGGAACTTGCCGGCGAGTCGATCAACATGCGGAACCCGTTTGCAATCCGGTCCGGAAGGGCTTGCCGCAAGAAGTTGGGTAATATGGAACTGGACAAGACTATCGGCTGTGAAATCTTCATAAAATCCTGCGCCGAAGGTTGACAGGCAACATTCTTCTTGCATTCATAATGATATGACTGATAACTAGCGAATTCATTGTGATAAAAATGCATACATTTACTTAACTCTGTGTTCCGATGAGAGAACACGCTGTTCTGCCGACTGGCATGGTCCGAGCACGTCAGCAACAGTCCATGTTGTGTGCGGCGCTAACAATCGAAAGCATGCGGTCTATGATGCCCGGGATTGCCCAGCTCCGATTGCGGCATACCTCCGACGACTGGCGCGTTACCTGGGGCTCCTCAACCCAGTCGGCCGTGAAGACCTCGATGCGCTCGTCCTCTTCGACGATCAGCATGACGCGGGGGTCGTACCAACAAGCACCATTTCGGGCCAGGTAGCCGGCTCCACGAAGAACTTTCTGGATATTTGCTTTTCTTACCTGCGCCTCAGACGGCTAACACCCCCATGGCCGTCTCAACACCGGCGTCTGATAGGGATCAGCGGGTGGCCTGTATTGCCATTTCGAGTCCGACATGGATCGAACAGCGATACCTTGCCCACCGACCCGGCGTAGGCACGCGATATTCCAGCGTCCGTTCGGTGGGTTTCATCGCCCGCGACGGTCAGTCGCGGAGTCTCATTGAGCCCCCTTTTCCAGAGCGGCTCGCCAGAACCACAGGCCAGTGGCCGGCCCGTGGAGGCTGCCGGTTAGCCCTTAAGGCCAATGGACTAATAATTGCATTGGCGCGCAAACTCACCGCAGGCTGGGTGGCATCTCGGGGGCGTCGATGTCCGATCATGAGGTTGAGGCGAACATCAGGAAGATCCCTTTCTGTCGGGAGTGCGGAACCAAGATGTCGCTCGTGCGGCAAGCCCAGCGCATCACCTCCTATGAGATCCTCACTTTCGAGTGCCCTCTGTGCGAGGGCGTTAGATCCGTTACCCGCCCAGGAGATGGCCGCACTGGTGGAAGGCGTTTTCGGGTAGAGGAACACATTGCAGAGACCGAATTTCTGATTAGGCGGCAGCAGGAATTAATCTCGTCAGGACTGGCCAAAGACTTTCGGATGGCGACCGAACTGCTCCAGGTCCTGAAGACCACGCTGGCGACGCTCCTGGAAGCTAGGGCGATGTATGAACGACGCCGTATCGCCGATGGGATACATGGTTCTGTTACCCGGGGGCGCCATTGATTGATTAGCCCCGACGATCTGCTGGCGCAGCTCGAAGCTGCCTTGGCTGCCATCAGCAGATGCAAGGCCGAGCTGGCTGAGGCGACCGCGATGGTGGAAGCGTGGACCAGCCCTGGCGTCGACCGGTCGGCGGCCGATCATCTTTTGTCCACCAAGCGACTCGCGCTGGCACTGGCAGAGATGCGTCTTCATGAGTTCTTCGAGGCGATCGACAACGAGGGGGCGGAATTGCATCCACGCTCTCGGGGACACAGCTTCCGGATGCAGGGCGTTCTGCTCGCGAACAGAAGCGCCCCGCGTCTTCATCATAGCCGTCGCCGAGCCTTGGTCTGCTGTGGAGTTTCGCCGAACACGCGGTAGTAGTCGTCCGAGAAGTGTCCCATGTGCCAGATGCCATGGCGTCTCGCGACCTCCTTGATCCTTTCTGTCTTCGATGCCCGCGATCCCAGAGTCCGCCAAACGGCGTTGAGCCGCAGTGCTTTCAGGTATTGCTTTGGCCCCATTTGGTACGTGGTGCTAAACGCATATTCGACCGAACGCTGACTCGCTCGCGCCGCGCGGCAGATGTCCTGGAGAGTGAGCGCGTCACCCAGTCGCGCGCGCATGAACTCCTCGGCACGCCGCACGATCGGCAGACGCTGAAAGGTTGGCACGCGAAAGGCCGTATCCGTCGCACCGTGCCATGGTGACAGCAGTGCTCCGAGCAGCACGTCGACGATGTCGCTGGATGCCAAAAGCCTGTCGTGCTCGCTCTCAAGACACATCGCCGCGTCGCTCAGCCGACATAGCACCGCGACCCGGGACAGGCTGTTGGAGACAATCAATGGTGACGTTCCCCGCGTCAGCCTATCCGAACCTGGCGCAAGATCCACCGACGCCCTCTTCACGCTGTCGAGCGGCATCACAAAACTAGTGCCCCGGTCCTGCTGGTCTACGATTCCAGTGAGTCCAAGTCCTGCGAAACCAGCGAGAATATCACTGCCCTGAAGCTCCATGCCGCCGATCCGCCTGCTCCCATGACGGCCCGAGTTGATCTGCACGAGCACTGTCCCTGGCGGGAGGCCCGTGCGGACGCTGTAGCGACCCGTCAAGCTGGAAGCCCAGACTCGAAGGTCCCCAAGCGGCTCGGATGCCGTCCAGCTATCGCCCGACTCCGCTTTTAGCTGTACGACATCCATACCCCAGGTTTTGTACACAGCGGCCAGTTCATCGGTATCGCGAAAGTGCGTACGCGGAAAGCCAATGTGCTCCTGATGCTGCGGCTGAAGCCCGTCCATGACTGTCTCCCCATTATTCTTGACGTTGACCACAGCCCAGCGCGGCCTAAAGAAAATCCACTATCCGAAAGGCGAACCGGAACACTGAGCATTCGCTCCAAGCTGCGCTGGCCACGTAGCAGCACGCAAACAGCGTTTGTCTTGACACAAATCAATCCAGCAATTTGCCCGTCACCTACGATCGGATTTCTTGTCACGGACGGGGCTTCACCGCGGCATTTTCCCCGCTACCCGGAGCACGTTCATGTGCCCACGCCCAGACTGCTGTTGATCACCGCCGCAAGGCTTCTTTATCCTCGATGGAGATGCTGTCCGCGGGCTTGGCGTCGTCCCTGTTCGCCGCCGGAAGTGCTCGCCCCGCTGCACCAGCTTGCACCCGAAGCGTCCCAGCCGGCGAGCGCAGCGAAAGCAACCTCCTTCCTGAACAGGCCCAACGTGTCCGGACCGAGCTGATGGGCCGCGGGATGGCGATTGAAACTTGAGCGCGTCGGCAGCCCCGTGCTGATCTTGGCCTGGGACATGAGCACCCCGAACGGTCTTGCCGCCGCGTCCTTGGAGCCCCGGTTTCGATAGGCCGCCGTTTCGCGCCGTGGGCTTGCGATGCAAAAGGTGCTTGTACACGACGCGACGGGCTTGCCCCGCGGCTCTTACCAGCCGGTCAGCATCACAGTTTATGCATTTATCTAATCCGAAAAACGTTGCGCCGCGGCACCCCTCGGTTAATCTTGCAGCCGTGGGAAGCAACCCACCGGGGTCGAATCGGACCTGAAGCCTTTCAGGGAGGCTGGGAACGGACATCGGGTGACGATGTCCGTTTTCATTTGTGCCACCATGCCGCGAGTTCGCGCCCGAATGGCGCGGTCATTTCCTCTCGACAATCGAAAGCGGCATTGAAAAATGTTTGTGGCTGCTATACCCTTCCGACTACCTGTTCCCACAACAGGTTTGCTCATCGGATCCCTAAGGGCCACTTCGTGGTGGCCCTTCCTTTTGCGTTACATGCCGGACCGGACCGAGATCAGAGCGGGCCGCGTGCCCGACGGCCCACATTGGTAAAATCCAATAGGGAAACATCGTGGGCCGCCCGCTCAAGGTCCGTGACCAGGAACCGCTCCTCAGTCCTGCGTCCAAGCCTCGAATGCTTTGCCCTTTACAACTACGGTTTATAGTTGCATTCTGCCTGTATAAAGGCAATGACATCGCGATTGTTATCAGCTTAAGCATAATGGCTGCCGTCCGACGTTACCGGCGACGTTTGAATGAGTTCTTACGGCCGGTCCGCGATACGCACTCTGCCGATCTAGGCAAACGGACCTAAGCCCGGTGACGGCAGCTTCGCGTGGAAGCGAGATGCAAGGCATGGTCAGGAAGTGGACTACGTGTCGCCCCGGTTTCGGGTGGCCCGCCATTGGCGAGCCGATGACGGCGCGACCTGGCGACGTGGCTGGGTAAGTGGCCGGCCAAGTACGGCATGTTGTGTGCCCAGGTGCAGAACGACATGGAGGAGACGCCGTGTTGGAAACTCAGAGACCGCCAGTGGCGCACGTCTTCCTGGAGGGGTGCAAGGGTGGCGCCCCTCTCCCGCATGCTCTGCGGCGCTACACGGAGCGCCTGCTCGGTACTGAGTTGGAAGATATTAGGGTGCTCCGCTCGTGGAGTGTCGAGACGCTGGGCGCGGCGGCTGTTGCCGTTGGCGAGCGGATCGTTGTCTGCCCGTCCGTCTTTGCGGGGTTCAACGACGAGCATACGACTCACCTGCTGGTTCACGAGCTGACCCACGTGGCCCAGCAGCGGGCACTTCGCGTTCCTTTTCGGAGCGGTGTCGTCCTCGATGGCGCTCTGGAGGCGGAGGCAGAGTTCATTGCTGACAAGGCGGTTCGTGAGCTGGCATTCTCAAATCCCGAACGGCACCGGTCCCAGTTCCAGGTGCGCCCTCAGCCGGGCTGGGTTTCGCAGATCGTCCTTCAACCTCACCCGGCGACACCCATTATCAGAAAGGCGCTCGCCTATATCGGCAAACGCAGTGGCAAGGCACTGTCGAAGCACATCGCCAAACATACGCGCCGGAATTTTGAAAAGGCGATCCACAGTGTGTTTCGCTCCATCGACAAGATTCGCCCCCTCCTGAGGAAGACCCTTGAGGAGGGCGTCCAGCTCTCCGAACATTTCGCTAAAAACTCCGGGCTCGAGATGGTGGAGCGCAATGGCGTCAGGCTCACGCGACAAACCATGCAATCACCCGGAAAATATCGCTGGCTTTTGCAAAAGGAGTTCGACTCGGCGATCGGTACGAAAGGCGAAAAGGTGCTCCGCATCGTTCTGGACATGTCGGGCCGGGTGGTGACCGCCTTCCCAGCGGACAAGCTACTGACCACCCTGGGGACCATTGTTGCGGTGGATTTGTTTTCCGAGGGAGTCGCCGATGCCGCTGAAAACGTCGAAGCCGAGGCTGAGCGTCTCGCCAAATTCGAGGAGATGCAGCGTAGCAAGATCGACCTCTGGGATTTCGTCCCGGGGATCGGAGAAATCTGGGGCGGCAACCTGAATGAGTTCGAGGACCTGGAACTCGCTCACGATCGGTGGCTTGACAAGGTCGTTAAGGACGTCGTCGACCAGGCGGAATGGCGCGCCCAGCGGTCATTCGGTAACCGATCAGAGATCGAGGAAATCGTGCGTATCGGCCTGGGATTGCCGGTCCTCTTGGAGCACGGCGAATAGTGCGGGACATTTTCCCTGATGTCGTGCTGCCCATCTCCGACAAGCCTGAACGGGACGTGTGCGTCGCCGTAGGGCCGGGCGTGGATGAGGTTCTTTGGCTCACTGCGCCGAAGACGTCCTTGAATGATACAGGGTTCGCCAAAGCGACCCTGATGCAGCTCCATTCCTATCGGTCGGGGCCGCAGGCCACCACGCAGCCGTATCGGGGACGCCGTCGGCCGCACTACGTTCAAGGCACGAAGGACGGCGTTCTGTTTGTCAGCGCTCGCGTCGTCGTCGATGGCCCCGGCGCATGGTGGACCACTCGCTTATTGAAGAACGAGCGACGCTTGTCGCTGGGCGATGGCCTGTCGGACGTCCGTGTATCACCCGCCGGAAACATTTGGGCGGCCTACTTCGACGAGGGCGTGTTTGGCGGGGGACCAGGAGCAGCCGGGCTGGTCAGCTTCGATAAACGCGGCCGACAAACGTGGGCATACGATGCGAACGCGGCCGGAACAGACGACATTTCTGATGTGTATGCGTTCAACCTGAGTGCCGAAGACGATGCGTGGGTGTACTTCTATACACCGTTCGTAGTCGTTCGTTGGCTCAACGGGGTTCCGACCGTCTGGCGGACACGCATTCAAGGCGCGCGCGCGTTGGCGGTGCGGCCCAATCAGGCCCTCCTGTTCGGTGACTACGACGATCCGACGTCGATGCGAATCCTCGATCTTCCGCGAGGCGGGGGCACGGCCCGCGTGAAGAGCAGGCTGCGTTTGTGCCTTCCGGAGCGCACCGACCCGAAATCGCTCCAAGCCTACGGAGCCGCCGATCGGCTCATCTTATGGTCAAGCACCACTATGATGATCCTGCAGCATTGGTAGTGAGCGTGGTGCGTTCTGCCCTCCAGTGCTTGCCCGACGGGCATTTGCCCTAGAGCAAAATGAGAACCAAGGGTCAAGCCGGATGAGCATCGCTTTACCAGGCGAAGTTCCCTCATCGCCTCCGCGAGGTGGCCTGGCGACATGCCAGGGCGACTGAAAACCCGCGCGCTTCCTCCGGCCACAGGCTAGCGATCGGTTGTCCGCAGCAATGGTAATATAATTATGTGATTGATCACTCACATCAAACCCACTACAGTTGCAAAGCTTGGCAAAGTCCTTGGGGCGGCAGGTACACCGTCTGCACTGGCAATCGGTGATCCATGACCGGCGCCAAAGCCGCGACGCCAAGTGGGAAGTCGCGGTGATGAGTGCTTTCCAGTTGTTTGAACGCTTCTCCTGTAAGGCACCAAAAAGCATGAGCTAGAAGGGGTGACACGACATGCCAGAAGTGAATACCTCGTTGACCGAACTCTTTCGGCAGCAAGGACTGGGTGCCCTGGCCAGAATCGGCGCCATGACGGCCGTGGCCGCGGCCCTCAGCAACAGCGCAACCGCGGCTCGCCAGGGTTTCCTGCAGAACGTCGCGCAACGCGGCAAGATGTGGGTTATCAAGGGCTTCGAGAAACTCGAGGGCCGCGTTGTCGGCTCAGGCCAGTGCCCCGGCATCGTCCAGAGCTTTGGTGGCCTGCCGTTGACGGCGCAATGGTTTGAAGGCCCTAAGGTACGCGGCAATCCATACATTCCCTACGGCACGGCGGTCGCCACGTTCAAGTCGGGTCGGTACGCTAACCAGAAGCACGGCAACCACGTTGCGATCTACATCAGCCAGAATCCCGACAAGGGCGTGCTAGTGTTCGACCAGTGGACCAACCGCCCCGCCGGCTACCGCTACATGAAGTTCCTCGACGGTGACGGCACGCTCGACCCCTCTAACAACGGCGCGGCGCTGTCCATCATCTTGACGCCCAAGGACGGGTGATCGGGCGTCACGTAAATCGAGCCGCAACCGACACATCGGCAGGGCCAAAGGATGCGGCGCCCGAGGATCGTTGAATGCGTTGGCGTCGCGACTGTGAACACGCCACGCCAACGTCCGTCGGGTCCACGTTCCTATCGCTCGTCTGTCAGGGGAAGCAGCTCAACTGCGATCTCTGAATGGAACACCTCTTCGACGACGTCGCTTGCGATGTCGAGGTCTCACGGTGGCCGTATCATGCCGCAGGCTCTCCAGGCCGCGACAGGATTCCCTCGCCGTACGCAATGGCGGCCGACCTTCAAACTCTTTGGGAATAGACCAACGACCGGCCGTATCACGCTGACTGGAAGACGGTGATGCTACCGCCTGCACCGGGCAAGGCCGCGAGGCACTCATGCTGACACTGACGCTGCACCTGTACGATGACAGTGCCAACCCTTTGCGCCAGTATGCGTGTCGCAATACCAATCAACCTGGCATCGTCTATACGCACGTCGCCAGCCGCCAGGACGTCATAAACGAAATTGGACGCATCAGACGACTCGGACTGCTCGTTGAACTGTGGCTCCACTTGCACGGATCCCCCGGCGTCGTCCGAACCCAGAGCGTGCTCCTGCAAAGTTTCGCCTTTGATGCCAGCACCGTGTACCTACTGAGAAATGTCTGTTTCAATGCAATGCCCGCGCTCGCCACGGTCTACTGGCTATGTAGCGACCTTGGCCAAGGACCGGCCGGAGACGCCTTTCTTCGCGCAGCAGGACCGGCCATGCTGAGCCGCGGCGGCGTGCTATATCCTCGACTTCGGTGATCTACCGCCCCCTCCTCTAGGTGTATGGGCTGACTTGCGACGGGCCGACGTCAATCCGGGCGGTGCTGTCGTCATCAACGGCAGCAGCTACAACATTTCCCTGTAGCGCTGATGCTGTGGGGAGTGTTGTCAGGGCCGCGAACGCCGGACAGGTGCCACGTTCAACTGACCAACAGCTTCACCTCCGGCTCTCGATCGCCTCCCACAGACGGCCAGCGTACTTCGAGAGCAGTTCGAGCCAGTCTCGCGCGCGTCAGAACCTCCCTGATCTTCGGCCGCATCGTCCCCCTTGCGAGGGTTGCACTCGCCAGATCAGCGCCGCCCGAACACCTCCTGGATATAGGCCGCCACGTCGTTATCCATTGGATCGCTAGAACGCAGCAGCCATTCCCTGACAGGAGGGTAGCGGAGGACGCTTTTGCCGTCGTCGTCCGGGCTAATTGCCCTTTGAGCCTTAGCGAGAATGTCGAAGGCGCCGCGGTAGCGGCCGATGCCGAATTGCAGTTGGTCGTCCGCGGTGCGGCCCGGCTTTTTCGCATCCATGATCTTAATTGCGAGAGTCGCGGCAATGAAGAAATCAGCCCTGATCGGGTCGATGACATCTCGGGGATAACCCAAAAGGGTCAGGGGAACCTCGCCGCATCCCCTGCGCAGACCGCCGCAGTTCACCCCCATATGCGTGAAGAACTTGTCCAGCTCCGGCTTCAGTTTCTGTAGCACTTGGTTGTAAGCCGCTGGATAGAGCTGACCTGGACCCTGCCCGCCAGTTTGGCGGTACAGTTTGCGCGCCAGGAGATCCAAGCGACCCAGCACAGGAATGCTAGGGTCAATGCTACTCGGGAGGATCGTTTCGCCCGCCCACTCTCGCCATCCGAGTCGCTTCCACTCGCCGCTGATGATGCCGTCTATCATGTAAGGCGTCAGTACCATCTTGGTGTTCGCATCCAGTGTTGGACTGGTCTTGAGAATGGCAACAGCGGCGGCCTTGCTGTCGCAGGAAAGAGATGGTTGGCCAGCCGCGGTCGCTGCCTTCCGGGTCGCCAGATCGCTCATCGGATTCTCCTTGGTTCACAAATAGTGAGTGCGCACACAATCATTACGCGACCGTATTAGCGATCTCGGCTCGTCCGCTCTTGGACTGGCACGCCAATTGAGTAAGACTGGAGCGGCCTCGATGGGTGTGTGGCGCGACGCGCATCCGCGGTGACAAGACGGTCGAAGGAGGTCGTCGTTGGGTGGGCCGCGACGAGCAGCGCCTCCGCTCAGGACCAGAGGCGTCGTGGGGAGTCGCGGCCGGAACTGTTCGTTGATCCGGTGGTCTTGGGCGGGCGCCTGCCGTATCGGTCACCTGGTGCGGGCAGCCGCGCACCGCCGGCGCTGGTCTCGCTCTTCCCAAGCTGCTTCTTCACCAGCCGGACGCAGCATATGGTGCGTCCAACGCCTAACCATCATGTGTAAGCCCGCCGACTAGTGCCTTCGCTTCCTTGAGGCTGGCGCCTGTCTCTTCACGATAGGCCCTAATTGCCTTCATTTTCCCGTCGGGAAGCGCGGCGAGTCGTCTGACCTGTTCGGAGGGCGGTGGCATCGAACCCGGGTCAACGCTGAAGTGTTGCAGCAGAAGCGACAGCTTTCGCTCAATGTTTCCCACTCTTCGCTCAAGGCGCTTTTCGCGGGATGACGCGACGATGCCCACGATCACCGCGAACAGGCCGGCGGCCGAGAGCACAGTTGCGATGATCACCGAGCTTTCCATGGCCTGCTCCTATACGACGAGGTGAGTCGCGGCCGTCGCATGCACTCGGTGCTTGGTTACGTCGCGGCGCCTTGCCTTGCGCCACTCTGCCGCGAGTGGCTGCGTTCTCCTACCCCTCCAACGGGTCCGCGCTGCCGTCGCCACTGGTTCCGCGGTCCGCGAACAAGCGCGGGGAGACAGCCGCACAATGGGCGATCAGCCAGCGATGATACAAAGAATGCTGCTGTGCTGCGAGATAGCAGCGCAAGTTGCCCACACACGGTCAATGACCGCGATGCTGGTCGAGTGCTGGGGCCTGGGGCGGATGAGATTGGTCATGCTCGGCGGGTTCGGGCTGAGCTGAGCACCATGACATTGCTGCCGATGTCCGATCCACCGTTCTGTGTGCTTGGCAGGCAGCGTCGGCCCTCACCCCGTTCGGTCGGGCAGCCATCGTGCGTGAGCTACACCCATAGTGCCGGCGCGTCACCCCGAAGAACGACGCACCCGTTCCGCGGCTGCCTGGAGTCCCTGAACTCGGTCATCACCAGTCATGGATCAGCCGGCATATCCGGCGACAACCAAGCCACGCCAGGGCTTCTGCGACAGAATCGAAAACTCTGCAAGGCCGCCGGCCGTGGTAGCGATCTCCTCCAAGCGCCGTCGGCCCGTTGTCGCCAGGTTGGTATTGCCGAGGTGCTTGGCCAGCCGCGGGAAATGCAGGTTGACGCGGTCGTTTAGGATCGGGCGCAGGCAGCGAGATTGATAGCGCCGCCGAGATTGCGCATCAGGTTGGCGGCATCGCATCCCGATCACCCCAGTTGACGTGCCAGGCGGGCGCTTGTCATGGGCACATGCAGGTCTCGGGCACTGGCGCCCCGAGACACCTGGGCGTTATCGACCTGTCAAACGTCACGCTGAACGGACCCCTTTTAAGAGAAGGAGCCGCTGACCGAATCAATCAGCAAGACTTTGCTGCAAAAAGGTAGTATTCTGCGTTGCAAAGAATGAATTCGTTGATTGCAGGCTGGACGCTGGACGCGCTGAACCTGCGGAGGGGAGTAACCCGTATAGGAAGACATGCGGCGGACGCCTCGATAGGCGCCCGACAAGGGATTGCGCGGCCAGTCCATACAAGCAATGGGGAAGTACATGCCTCTGAAGGTGAGACTGCCGCAAATGCCTTTGTATGCGGGCTTCGCGGCCGGCGCTTTGGGGTTACTAGGCATCATTGAGTCTTACACTGGCGTCGTATCGGTGCCCCTGCTCTACACTCTACGCGGTGCCTGGCTCGGGGCAATCGGCGGTGCCGTTGCGCTGGGCGTCGTGTTCAGGCGGCATCAGCCTGGGCTCCTGTGGCCAACAATCGCCATCAGCGCTATCGGCATTGTCTTCTTCTGGGTGTTTGACGGTACGGGTGCCAGCGCCACGCCGGCGACCGACCCCATTGCCTTCGTCAACCGCCTCTATCTGCCGGCACTCTTCCTCGTTTTGAGTCTGGTGCTTTTCATTTTCACGTTCCGCATCGGACTCGCGGCCTATGCGCTGTTCGCACTTTGCGTTGGTCTGATGCTCGCTATCAACTTCGACAGCGCTGCTATTGGGATCGGCGCATTCGCCACGTTCGGCGCACTCATGGCCGTCATCAACTACATCGTGCAACTTGTGTTGGACCACCGCCACGATTTCTGCCGCGCGTTGCGGGACTGGCGACAAAACAGAACGCTGCCTGGAACGGGACAGCCGTCGCTCTGGAGACTGGTATGGATCTGGGGCTTCGCGTTTCTCCTGACCCTGACTGGTGCGCTCTTCAACTACAGGATTCAAAGCGAACTCACCGAGGCTGCATACAAGATCGAATACAAGGATGGCGTCACGGTCATTCGGAAGGATTACAGAATTGCCGTTCAAGACCGCGATCTGGAACATGATATGCGCTTCTCCATTCAAGCATACAGAGCGGACAATAGGGAAGCGTTCGAAATTGACCTGGAGAGGGTAAGGTGGGCCACAAAAGCGAACATCGAGACGTTTCCTCAAACGCTCACTGACAGCTTTGCGAAATTACGCCCTCCCGTGTTGGATAGCGGCAGGCCGTGTAACGGGTTCAAATTCAAACTCGGCTCCGTACGAACGCCCTGTCGGAATCTGGTCAACTCGGGAAACGGAGCGGTCCAAGGAGAGTTCAACAAAAGACAGGAAGTCTTCAACAAATTCGTCGCTAAAACGGCGGTCAAGACCGAGTCCGAGCGGCAGCAACGTCTTGAGGAGGCACGTGCATTGGGCCTCAAGTTGATCGACGAATTCTTCGACGACCTTCAGAGGACCGCCGATGCGGCGTTCTTGGCCACCCACATCCTAAGCGGCCTGAGTTACCTCATGTTGGCCGGCGCTCTGGTCGCCGCCGCGCAGATGGTGCTCGGCCGGGCGATCTACCGGGAGCAAGAGCCGCAGATCGCGCCGTCACGGGAGCAGACGTTCCGGCTCCCTGGTGGCGGCCCCAGTCAAAATCTGTCGTTGGTTCACTCGCCAGTCATGTATCTGACCGATCAGTCTGACCCTGAATATCCCGAAGCGAAAGTTGCGGACAAGGACATCCAGGATTGGTACGTGAGTCTGCGGATCGCGAGACGGGGCGAAGGCACGCAGATGTGCCTGTCGATGCCCGATCCGCACCGGTGCTTCCTGCAACGACTCCTGACAGCGCGCCTGATCGTGACCCGCATTGCGATGCAGAGCGCGCTGCACACCAATGATCCGCCGCAGATCTCGGTTCCCGGCGACCACAACCTGGTGCGGATCAGGATCAAAAAAGGCCAGCAGGTGTGTTTTCGCATGCGCGACCTGGCGGCTTTCACCACTGGTGTGACGTTCCGGTCGATCTACACCACGTATATTGGCGCCCACTTCCTGGGCCTGGGGACGTTCTACGGCGTAGCGGAAGGCGAAGGCGGGCACTTGGTCCTGCAGTCAGATGGCGAACAGGTGCAACTGAGCGCCAAGGGCGACTCGACTCCGGCGGTCAATCTGCTGGCGTGGGACCGCGCTCACGAATTCTCCCTGGCGCAGAAGTTGAGTGTCAGCGGTGTGTGGTTTAACGACCCGTCGCTGAAGCTACGGTCCGCCAGCGGCTGCGCCGTTCTGGACGAGAGCTGCGCGCCGCGCTTCCCCTTGGCGAGCCGCATCTGGCGGCTGTTCCGATACCTGGTGCTTCCGGTGTAAGCGGCCTCGCGGCTAGACTGCAAGATGAGCGCAGTAGACGGCCGGCGGCTGCGCCACGTGAGCGCAAGGGTATCCATAGCTGGCATCCCAGCCCGTAATCGGGATCTATCGCCTCGTTCTCGCTGGAGCGGTAGGCGCCGGGAGGGAGAGCGTGAGTCAGGGCCTTGGGTTGTTGAAAGCCCACCTGGGAACCTACCCCGGACGGGGTGGTGCCGGTGAGGTGAAGCGTCGGTCGGGCTGCCTATGCCACGCTTCTTAACCCGAGCGGCGGTGATAGAGGATCGCGTTGCGCGCACGTGTAAGCGCCAACGCGCATACCGGGCATACCGTGAGCAGCGATGTACACCTCGATGCGGTCGTCCTCTTCGACGAATTGTGAATATTTCGCCACGAGGGCCTTAACGTCCGTCACCTGCCGTAGGAATTTATCCCATTCGGAGGCTTCAACCCTCACAATCCCGCTTGCTCCTCCCGAGCTGGGCTCCTGGGATCTCACAAAATCCTCAAACTGGCCGACGCGAACCAGGATGTCTTTGCCGACGGCCGATTGCGCCGCACTTTTCGACTGAAACATTTTGCCTACGTCCAACAGCCTCGAAACATCGACATACACCGTCACGGTGCCTCTCACAGGTACGCCTCGTCCATTTTCATTGGCTCCTTGTTTGCTTTGACAGTCGGCTGCGGAAGTCCCCCAAACGCTTCGGCGTTTAGCGGAATGACATTCAGGTACAATTCCGCTGGAGACTTGAAGAACTGCGCGGCTAGAGCAAGGGCGAAGCATCCGCCGATGATGTACATGAGATGGCGCAGCGTTCGTTCCATCGCCGGCGTCAGCTTCCTCACGGTGACGGCGACCATAATGATCACCAGCATCAGACCGGCCAACCCGAGCGGCCCATATTCGAGGAATTTGGCGAGGCCACTGAGGGCTTCGGGTGTTACGCCGTCCTTAGCCGTGGTTTGTCCCCAATTGCGCGCCGGCACCCTTGGTGCGGTTGCACGTCCGGTTCTCCTTACTGCCGCAATTTATCATGTTTGCAGTCTACTTTCCATCCTCCAGTCACAGATGGCTCGCTAACAGGGGAGCCTAGCCAAGTCCGCCCATGCCGCCGCCACTCACACGCTACGACCGGAACCCACGAGATCGACTGAACCGCGGTCGCATGGATCAGAACGTGCTTGTCTCTTCACGATAGGTCCTAATTGCCTTCATTTTCCCGTCGGGAAGCGCGACGAGTCGTCTGCCCCGTTCGGAAGGCGGTGGCATCGAACCCGGGTCAACGTTGAAGTGTTGCAGAAGAAGCGACAGCTTTCGCTGGATGCTTCCCATTCTGCGCTCAAGGCGCTTTTCGCGGGATGATGCGACGATGCCCATGATCGCCGCGAACAGGCCGGCGGTCGAGAGCACAGTTGCGATGATCACCGAGCTTTCCATGGCCTGCTCCTATACGACGAGGTGAGTCGCGCCGGAGTTTCGGCCTGGATCCGCCGCGCCAACGTGTCGTCATCCGTCGGGAATAACTGCCGAGCTCCGGGACGATTTTGTAAATCTCACCGGTGCTGGCTTTGCCGATGTAGTAGGGAATGGCCCAGGGCGTACCTGGGCGAGACGCCGTCACCGATCTTGATGGAGAGGGCGACCACCTTGCTGATGGTCTGGGTGTAGTTCCCTACTCCGTCGATGAACCTGGCGGGGCCGCGGAAGCAAACCCAAGCGGCGAACGAGTTGAAGATCGGCACTCACCCCTCTACCAGAAAAGTTTGAGTTCCTGTATCTTCCTAGCGTGATGGTTGGGACCATTGG
This sequence comes from Vineibacter terrae, assembly GCF_008039615.1. Classification (GTDB taxonomy): domain Bacteria; phylum Pseudomonadota; class Alphaproteobacteria; order Reyranellales; family Reyranellaceae; genus Vineibacter; species Vineibacter terrae. The sequence continues at coordinate 53,353 of NZ_VDUZ01000052.1, forward strand.
GGGATTCATGGTTACCAAATCAACGCTGAGCATTGCAGCACTACTCGCGCTCCTGCTTGCCTCCTTCACCTCAGAAGCATTCGGCTGCGACCCGAACGAGAGCTGCCGTCGGTGTTTGGTATCGATGTTCGGGAAATGCAAAGTGCGAGGAAACGACCCAGTTTGTGAGGCTCGCAAGATAGCGTGCCGAGGTGTTCCGCCGATCGTGGACGAAGGCCCTTGGCGAAGTGGTGGTCCGGGGCTCGGGCCGCTATCGCACGAGGATGTCAAAAGGTGCTTGGAACGACCAGGGGATTGTCCTCAAACAATAATCAGCAACGCTCTTTTCCACCAACTCCGTATGATAGTTAATCACTATCTTGACTATCTCTATAGGCAGGCAGAGGGCCGGTATCAGGAATTGCCAGAGGAGATGGTCACAGGTGTCGGCCGCTACTACCCGGAAATTGATCTACGGAAGGTGCGGTTCGCGGTGGATATTAACACCGGCCACGGTCAAGCAATCACCATTGGCTATCGAATTTTCTTCCCACGCAAAATCGATCTCGATGACCGAAACGATGTGCTGCTAATGCTCCATGAGCTAGAGCATGTCGTTCAATATGAGCGTCGCGGTGGCATTCGCCCATTCTTGGCGGAGTACATCGCAAAAATTCCAACCAAGATTATCGAAAGGCGCAGGTTTAATATTCACGATGACCTGGACATTGAACGCGCCGCGAACGCAAAGGCTGATCGCGTGATCACGGCTTATTATGGTTGGAATTTTAAGTTCTCCAACGCATGCAACAAGCCGATAGACGCGGCGATCAGGTATCTTACTACAAACGATGAATGGGTCACCGTGGGTTATTGGAGGGCCGACCCCGGTCAGTCATTTTTGCTGGCTGACGACGATAAACCGCTGCGTACAAGAAACGGGATATATTATGTGCATGCGCACGAAGTCGACGGGGAGAGGTACTGGGGAAGTGAGCGCCGGTACGTAGTCGAAGTGGATAATGAGACACGTAACTTCTCGAAGTTTGAGTTTGAAGCCACACGGATTGGCTTCTTCACACTGCGATTTACTTGCGACAATTAAGGGCGGCCTTCCGCTCTGCCTTCCAAAGATCCGCTTTCCCCAGCGGCGCAGGTGGACCGCCCACTCGCCGGAGATGGTCAAGGCAAGCGAGCACCAAGGAATCGAGACCCGGCCAAATTTTTCGTCGATCGGGAGAGCTTGCCGACCTGGAGGACGCCAAGCGGGCGTAGTTCCCTTCCCGCTCGGCTCAGTGCGCTCAAGGGCGACTGCGGCGCCGGTGACGTCGAGGCACGCAAAAAAAAAGGTGCCAAGAATACTTTTAATCCTTGCTCCTGTATGCATTGTAATGTGCACACTGCTTTTGTAGTGTACATGTTTACTGACCGAAAATCATGCGCATAAGCGTATCTTTGAGACTTTTCTTGTTTATCCTCATGAGGGGCAAATAAAAGCCCGCGGAGCGTTGCCGACCTCGATGCGCTACCACCCTATCCGACCATACGCGGAAGGGCTCCAGCGAGTCTTAAAACGCGTCCTGGAGGGTATCTGAATGCGGGATGTCGACCAGGGTGGCGCGTCAGTCGAAAATGGAGCGATATACTGTCCCTCGGGGTATCTGACACCGGGATGCGGCGAGAGCGATCGCAGAACACGATAATCGGTGAGTAGCGCGCCCAAGCAGATCACTGCGCGCCGCAGGCCCAATGCAAGTGCGCTTTCGAGAGCCGGCGTGTGCGTGCGGTGATGGATGTTCTGGACGATGGCATGCTGCACGGAACCGGAGAGCAATGTGGTGCGAGGAGTTGATCTCGAACCCCGCGGAACGCCACGTCGAGGTCGACGACGATGGGGACAGAAGCCGAGGCTATCGCCCAGAAGTCGACCGGCCCGACCATGGGCGGCGAGAAGAGGCGCCGAAGATCCAGATGGGGCGCGAAGCCGGCGCGGCAGATGGACCGGCGAAGGAGTGGTCGCGCGGAACACGGCGAGGGATGCTGACGCCCAAGAAAGTCCAACTGCGCGCCAAGGGTAAGCCGGTCGCGCGGTCATCTGGAAACCACAGCCCTGGTGGAGGCCGCCGACGGACACGGCCCCCCAATGTCGGTGAGCGGGGTCAGTGACGAAGAGCTTGAGAACACCAAGGTCGCACCTGAGACGGATGCCTTGGCGATAGATGACGAACGAGATCTAGGGACGATCTTAAAACCGTACAGCGGCGCCAGCGGGCCGAGCTGTTGTTCATCGGGCGGAAGGCGATGATACGGTCCTGCATGCTCAGAAGCGCCTTGAGGAAGAAGGTTGGAGACGTGCGCGGAAATGATCGGGAATGATGACGGGCGATGTCGGAATACCAGGACAATCGCCAGACCAATGGGATGGGTTCCCTCATGGGACCTGGGGCCGCGGGAGAAGAATGGCAAGCGCGGAAACCTGGACGCGAAGCTGGCGTCGCTGACGAGCAGGACATCGCCGGGATCGAACGCCATGGGGATGCGCCCATGAAGATCGGCCGTAGATTCAAAAATCGGAAGACGTGCAACGCCTAGAAACAATCACAGGGGCACGACACCGGAAACGAATACCGCGCCGCCACGGGGACCCCGCACGCCAGAAGCCCATGAACAAGACCGCCCGGCTTCAGCGCATCAAGAAAGAGAAGAAGGCTTATCCCGGGCAGCCATGATGATGGCGCAAGTCTCCGAATAGATGGCCCTTGCCTCGCGCGTGACGGCATGGGAGCAGACGATCAGGTTTCCAGGGACCCGCTTGCTGGTCAGCTCGAAGCTCTTCGCGTTGTAGCCCATCCATTTGAAGAGGTTGTACGGCTGACCAGACCACGCCGCCCGATACTTCTCGAAGCGCAGGTCAGCATAGGGGCGCCCCACCGTGAGCAGAACCTCTCTGAGGCGGGCGGCCTCGGTGTATGGGACCCCAACAACGCCCTGAAGATGGGGTGGGTCCGAATGCTCGTCGCCTTCCGGATCCTTGCATTCGACGACAAACAGGAGTGGGACTGCATGACCGAATTCGCGCCTCAGCTCGGTGCGGAGAAGATGGCGCATGTAGGCAGCGTACCTCTTCGGGTGTCGAAGGGCAGCCGCCGTCTTTGTGGGTCCGGGTCTGAAAGTGAAGTGGGTGTGGTATCCGCTGGAGTAGATCCCCAACGTATCAAATCGAAGGTTTATATCTTCGGGCAGTTCGTAGTAGTCCAAGGGCGCTGCCAGGTTCCTGTCTCGGTATCGTAGGATCTCCCTCTTGTCCGACACACGCCTCGACAATGCCCTTCTGAACCCTTCCCTTACTAAAGGAGAGCCATCGCGGGTTGGTCCCAGGTCTACCTCCATTAGATCAAGGAAATCGCGCATTTCTCGCGCTGCGATCACCTTCGGATCGAGGGGCTTCCTTGCGCGCTTTTTGCGCCGCACCCCGGTTGGCCGGAACCGCCCGTGCCGCTTGCGCCATTCCCGCGTCAGTTCCAGGAGCGGATCGCATCCGGAACTCTCCCCAGCACTCGACATCAATACCTCTTACTGTGTTCTCGCTGACCGATCGCCCGGCCGGCGTTCTGCTGTCCTGGCCTCGGTGGAGGATCGGTCCCCTTACACCGGCAGCGCACGAAGAGCGTGAAGACGCATCCAGGATGCACGTCTATGGATCAAGTCTTCAGGTAGGTGGCCTTAAAGGCAGCTCGCCGCCGCCGCCGCAGGTTCAGCGCCACGGCAGCGAGGCTGTTCTGCATCTGCGGCCATGGCTCGCAGGCATGACGCGACCAAGCCCGCGCTTGCGACGTTGGCCTTTTCGCCGTTGCTGGCACCCTCGCCGCTGGCGAAGCTGTGCCGGCCCTGCTGATCTGCATGCTGGCCTTCGGGGCGACCGTCACTGGAGCGTGCAGGTCGACCACCTGCTCGCGACGGCCCGCGGCGAGTTCCGGCGATCTGCCTACGCCGCAACGTCGTCGGGCAGCCCCTCCTCCCTTATTTCTATCGGGCCGGCAATGATCCGAAGATCCGCTTCGCAAAGCGTCTGAGCGAACTCGAGCACGTCGCGCGAGGCTGCGATGCCGCCATCCCTTTGCCGCTGGCGACGCTCGAGGGCCTGATGTCCGTCCTTTCTACGGGTCAGTTCTACAGCCAGAACATCAAAGGTTCGGGCGGTGGTGGTCCTTACGATTGTCGAACGCATCGGGTTCCGGCGTATTCGCCGCGGTGACTGCCCGCTTGGATGATAGGGAGGCAATGGTGCCACGCCGGCACGCCGAACTGTGGCGGATGCCCTTTGGACAACGTGCGCGCCTGGAGCGTGGTGCGGATTTGATCACCCTAATTTTGCGGCCCTGTGGGGGCGCCCCCCGGTCCGGTGAACTCCGCCGCCTCACTGTTCGATCGGACGATCTTTCGCGCCCCCCGCTGTTTGGGTGTTCGGCTGTCTGCTCGATCTCGGTGGTCAACTTCGTTATGCCGGACGTCGCCGGGAGGGTGTCCCACGTGCTGTCGTTTGCGCTGGTGATCCACACCCCGGCGTCACACGGGCCGTAGCACTTGTGGAGCCATGGGGTCGTCAAGCGTGCGCACGAAATTGTACCGGACGGTATAGAGCGCGACCATGTGAAATGCCGATTATTTCTTCGGCTCGGGCTCCTTCTTCGGCTCAGGCTCCTGCTTCGGCTCGGTCTTCTTCGTGGGATCGATGACGGTGACGTCACCGGGCTTCCACGTGAACTTATCGGGATTGACCTGCTTCGACATAGACACCTTCCTTGTGACATCAGCTAACGCTAGCGGAAAGCCTCTTTCGTGTGCCCCGACTCGGCCCGGTCCAGCAGGCGATCGGCCTTGAGCTTTTGTAGCATCGTCTCAATCGCGGCGACGAAGGCATCTGTGTGTTTCGGCAAAAACTGCTCGATCCTCGGTGCCGACCTGCCGTTTGTGCTGACGTAGTTGCTAGAGCCGGTGACAACTTTGCCTTCGATCAGCCCAGCCAACGTCTCGAGGTAAGGCTTCCATGCACCCTCTGGGAGGTCCCATGACGCCGGGTTGGTCCACAGTTGACCGCTTTTCTGGATGTAGCCGAAATTGACTGACCTTTCGCGATCGGCCAGATCGGCCTTGATGTTCAGACTGGCCTTGAGGTCCGGGTAAACTCCGAGGGGTTCGAGCGCCGCCAGAAACGAGCGAATATTGGCCGGCAGGGTTGGGGCGCGTTTTGCCATCTCCTCCCAGAAATCGGCCAAGCTGATGGTCTGCGGGCCGCGCTGATCGTCCTTCGGCACAGGATGGACGACGGCAACGCCCTGCTCGATGCGAACGATGCCGCGCTCGATCATGACGGTCTTGGCTAACGTACTGGGAACCGCAAGGATGTCGCCTGTCTTCGCGCTCCTCCACGTCGCGAGTTCCACTAGCGCGAAAGTGAAGTGCGAGCCCGCGTGGCTTTGCAGCAAACTACTCAGCGCTTCGGTTTCCGCTCGGATGCCATCGCCCACGATGATGGCCACCATCCGTCCCCGCCGCAGGTTGCGCGCAACGGCATCAATGAACTCAGCCTCCTCCAGGGCTTCGGGATGGTCGCGGACGAGATCGTAGAGCCGCGCTGCCGCCTGCTTCCCCCGGGCAACCGCTTTCTGTAGGTCGTCATACGACATCGCCCCAAGCGCCGCGATATAGTCCAGCGTTTGCGCTACCACTGTCCGGCGCATCTCGCTGTTGCGCCACAGCTTGGTCTCGACGACTACGATGTCACCGGACGGGGTGAGGTAGAGATTGTCGATGGAACCATGCCCGCACGGCACTTCACGCGCCGCCGCAATCAGCTCGCCGAAACCCGGCTCGATGTCCGACATCGGCAGCATGGCAGGATGATTGTGGATCAATTCCTGAAGCCAACTTTCATCGTACATGCCACTCCCAAGGCGAATACGGGCAAGTTCACAGCGAATATTGTCGTTGCTGATCAAAACTGGAACCGCTTGAGCCTGTGCCATGCCGCCCCCAAGAACCGAATACTTTGTTTCCCAGCCGAGCTTCTGCCCGATGTTCGTGATATAGGCAACCTTGAGGTCTTGGCGCTCACGCGTCCGCTGTCTCGGGGTTGGCCGGGGCGATGACGATGGCGACGAAGGTCGGAGATAGCCGGTACAGTCGGTGATAGCGAATGGGGCCGCGCCCGTAGTGCTCATCGGCACCGGAGGGTCAGGTGCCTCCGTATGTTGACGGGATTCTCACTCGAGAAGTTCATTCAATGTATACAAATAATCGGTTTTCACGAACGCTTTAGGTGGCGCCTTTTGTATACTTTATAGGCTCCTCGACGTGGCGAATGGAATTGGGGGGAATTGTTGGTAACCTTCGCCGAGAGACGGAGCGGGGGTTGGGTTGGACGGGAATCGGGTGCTGGCACTGGGTCTTGGCGTGACGGCGCCGTGGCG
>NZ_VDUZ01000053.1 GCF_008039615.1 Vineibacter terrae
TCAGCCGCCACCAGCTCGCCCTCTACTGCGGCGGCTCGGGCGACCACAACCCGATCCATGTCGACATCGACTTCGCCAAGAAGTTCGGCTTCAAGGACGTCTTCGCCCACGGCATGCTGTCGATGGCCTTCCTGGGCCGGCTGGCGACGTCGTGGGTGCCGCAGAAGCAGATCCGCGCGCTGGGCACCCGCTTCACCTCGATCACCTGGGTCGGCGACGTGATCACGGTCAGCGGCAAGGTGGTCGGCAAGCGCGAGGAGAACGGCGAGAAGCTGGTCGACCTCGAGGTCAAGTGCACCAACCAGAACGGCCAGAGCACGCTCGAAGGCAACGCCACCGTCGCGCTGGCATAGCGTTCACGTCATGTCGAGCGCAGCGAGACATCTCCCTGGAACGGAGTCCCCCGGCCACAGGAGATCCCTCGCTCCGCTCGGGATGACGCACGTGCAACAACACAAGCAAAGGAGAACGGAACATGGGTCAACTCGACGGACGGGTTGCCGTCGTCACCGGTTCGGGACGCGGCATCGGCCAGGAGATCGCCTTCCGGCTGGTGCGTGACGGCGCCAAGGTCGTGATCAACGACATCGACGAGGCGCCGGCCAAGGAGACCGTCGCCGCCATCGAGAAGATGGGCGGCAAGGCCGTGGCCTGCAACGGCGACGTCGCGGCCGCCGATTTCGGCGACCGCATCATCAAGACGGCCGTCGATGCCTTCGGCGACTGCCACATCGTGGTGAACAACGCCGGCTACACCTGGGACAGCGTCATCCAGAAGATGACCGACGAGCAGTGGTACGCCATCATCGACGTGCACCTGACGGCGCCGTTCCGCATCCTGCGCGCCTTCCAGCAGCACCTGCGCGGCGCCGTGGAGAAGGAGCGCTCGGCCGGCACGCGCATCGTGCGCAAGGTGGTCAACATCTCCTCGACCTCGGGCGTCAACGGCAATGCCGGGCAGTCGAACTACTCGGCCGGCAAGGCGGGCATCGTCGGCCTGACCAAGACGCTGGCCAAGGAGTTCGGCCGCTATGACGTGACGGTCAACGCCGTCGCCTTCGGCTACATCCAGACGCGCCTCACCAAGCCGCTCTCCGAGGGCGAGGCCGGCGAGATCGAGGTGCAGGGCCGCAAGGTCAAGATCGGCGTGCAGGGCGGCCGCATCGCGGCCATGAACCAGATGATCCCGCTGGGCCGCGGCGGCCTGCCGGAAGAGGCGGCCGGCTCGGTCTACCTCTTCTGCAGCCCCGACAGCGACTATGTCAGCGGCCAGTGCCTGGTGGTGAACGGCGGCCTCTGACCGACCGACACGGGCGGGCGCGCACGGCGCGCGCCCTGCCCCGGCATCGCAACGGCACCGTCCTGCAGGACGGTGCCGTTTTCGTTGGCGGCGGATTCCAGCTGCGATCATCCGCACTGATGAGACGGCGGCGGTTCGTGCTTCGGGACCAGGCCGAAGGCGGCGACCGCCGCGATGATCGACGCGGCGCCCGCGACGGCGAATGTCAGCCCCAGCGAGTGGCCGGCCAGCATGCCGCCGAGCGCGGCGCCGATCGGCAGGCCGCAGGTGTTCAGGCTCATGGAGATGGCCAGCGCCCTGCCCAGCCAGGCCGGATCGGTGCGGCTTTGACGCAGCGTGAGGACGCCGACATCCACCGGGCCTGTCAGCAGGCCCACGACGATCAGCCCTACGGCCATGCCTGCCAGCCCGAAATGGGCGCAGACCGGATAGATCGCCACGGCCGTCGCCAGCGCGCCGGCCGCGATGAAGAGCCGTTCCCGGCCGGCGGCCTGGACATGCCCGGCATAGAGCGCACCCAGGCTCCCCGCCACGCCCGACAGCGCCCACAGCACGCCCACGACACTGTCGGCCATGGCCTGGTCGCCGAGCGCGCGCATGACGAAGACGGGCACCGCGACCAGAAGAATGCCGAAGCTCACCTGGTAGAGCGAGTAGGACACGGCCAGCCCCCGCAGCGTGCGATGGCGCACGACGTAGACCAGGCCGGCCAGAGCCTCGCCGGACAGCGATCCGATACGGCCGGTGGCCGGGCCGGCTGCGGGACGACGCACCAGCGCGACGAGGCTCAGCGCAGCCGCCCCATAGAGCGCGGCGATGACCAGGAAGGTGGCGCCCGGCCCGGCGAAGCCGAACAGCAAGCCGGCGAGCACCGGCCCCAGCACGTCGACGAGGGCATAGCTGCCGGTGTCCAGCGCGTTGGCGCAGTCGCGCGCCGGCGCCGGCACCAGCCGGGCGATCAGTGTCCGGATGCCGGCCGCGCTCAGCGGGCTGGTGAGCGAATAGAGCGCGACCAGGACCAGCAGCAGCGGCGGGCTGACGGCCTGGACGACGTGCAACGCCAGCAGCGCCGCCAGCAAGGCCGTGCCCGCCACCATGTCGATCACGATGGCCCTGGCCGTGCCCACGCGGTCCAGCAGGGCGCCGGCCAGCGGGCTTGCCAGCATGCCCGGCACCATCGAGGCGAACGACACCCACCCCGCCAGCTCGGGCGACCGGAAGGCGCCCAGCACGTAAAGCACGATCGCCAGCGTGAACGTCCGCCCAGCCAGGCGCGACAGGCACGCCGCGATCAGCAGGTTGGAAACATCAGGCAGACGCAGGACCTGGGCATAGGAGCGAGGAGCGTCGGCCATCACACGTTGCCCGCTTGTCGAATTCCTATCCCTGGTTGATCAGCCACACGCCGGCGACGATCAGCACCAGGCCGACGATCTTGAGCACGCCGAACGGCTCGTTGAACAGCACGTAGCCGAGCACGGCGACGATGGCGTAGCTCAGCGACACGCTGGGAAACGCCACCGAGAGCGGGATCTTGCGCAGGGCCAGGATGTAGAGGAAGGCCGCCATGCCATAGAGCATCAGGCCGATGATCGTCTGCGGCCGCAGCAGCTGCTGCAGGATCGTCTCGCTGTCGGCGCCGGTCTTCAGCAGGATCTGGCCGCCGATGCCGGTCACGATGCCGCCGGCCAACGCCAAGTAGAAGGGCCACATGCGGCGCTACTCGGCCGCCCGGTCGGGCGTGTCCCGCCGCGGCGGCGCCACCGCGGGCAGAGCCGATGGCGAGCGCGCGTCGACCGGCGAGACATGCTCACGATCGCTGCCCGCATAAGGCCGCCCGGCGGCGGCGCTGCCCGCGGCCGGCTCATGCGCCACCAGCGCCCCGCCCTCGCGGACGTAGATGCGGCGCACCATGTATTGCGGCTTGCGGTTGGCGGTCAGGAACATGCGGCCAAGATACTCGCCCATGACACCCAGGATCATCAGCTGCACGCCGGCCAGCAGGACCACAGCCGACATCACCGACGCCCAGCCGGTCGGAAGGTCGTTCTTCACCAACGCCTCGATCAGCACCGCGATGAAGCCCAGCAGGCCGACGCCGCTCAGCACCATGCCGCTGATGCTGGCGGCGCGCAGCGGCAGGACCGAGAAGTTCAGGAACATCGACAGCCACAGCCGCACGAGGCGACGCAGGGTGTAGTTGCTGCGCCCTTCGATGCGCGGCAGATGCAGCACCTGCAGGCGGCCCACGTTCTCCGTGATCTGGAAGATCAGGCCATCGACATAAGGATAGGGCCCGTCATAGCTCACCAGCCGCTCGCGCAGGAAGGCGCTGATGCAGCGGAAGCTCGACAGGTACAGGCCGTGCGGCTTCTCGATCAGGCGGTCGGCGCACCAGTTGGTGAAGCGGCTGCCGATGTTGCGCCAGGCGGCGTGCTGCTTGGTCGCATAGTGCGTGTAGACGACGTCGTGGCCGTTGTCGCGCGTGTACTCGAACAGCCGGCGCACCTCCTCCGGCGGATTCTGCAGGTCGTCGTCCATCGTGATGGTGTAGTCGCCGCGCGCATGCGCCAGGCCGGCCATGACGGCGTTGTGCTCGCCGTAATTGCGCGACAGGTCGACCAGGGTGATCGGCGCGCCGGGCCGGGCCGCAAGCTCGCGGCAGACCTCGAAGCTGTTGTCGGGGCTGCCGTCATTGACCAGGACGATCTCCAGGCCGCCGGCGATATCCAGCGCCCGCAGCGCCACAACCAGCTCGCCGACGCTGCTCGCGCCGTTGTAGACCGGCACCACGACACTGAGTGCGAATGGCCGTTTCATCGCTTCTCCGCCTTGCCCTTCTGCGCGACCAGCAGGATCGAGCCGCCGAACGGCAGCGCGACGCCCCAGCCGATCAGCCGGCGCTCGATACCGACGATGGCGCCGAACAGCCAGTTGATCGGCGCCGGAAACGGCCGCACGTCGCTGCCACCCGTACTCCACCGCGTCAACACGCGCCGTGCAACCATCAACGGAAACAGGATGCAATTCCAGTAGGTCGCGCGCCGGACCCGGAAACCCGCCGCCTGCGCCAACGCCGCTGCCTGCCGGCGGGTAAAGCGACGCACGTTGTGCACGTGCCGATCATGCGCCGACGCCATCCAACGATAGGCGGGCAGATTAAGGATCAGGATTCCGCCGGTTTCGAGGCAGCGATGCGCCTCTTTCAGGGCCACATCCGGCTCCACCAGGCGATGCGGCAGGACGTCGGCGCTGACCATGGCCCCCAGCACATCGTCGCCGAACGGCAGCGCCGTCACCGATCCGACGACGATGGCCGCGTCGCCGCGCGCAGCAGCCAGCCTCGCCGCCTGCGCGTCATACTCGAGGCCCAGCCGCGATCCGCCGACGCCGCGACGCGACAATGCCGCCAGCAGGCCACCCGTGCCGCAGCCCGCGTCGAGCAGCGGCCGGAAGCTGCCGCCTGCCATGCTCGCGACCTGATCGGCGATCAGCCCGTGCAGCCCGCGGTACCACCAGAGCCGCTCCTCCAGCGCGTGCATCCGCTCATATTCGTGGCGCTCCATGCCACCCCTTATATAGCCACGGCATGCGGCAGTCGAACCGATGGCCTTGGCCGGCGGCGCTCTGCTATCGTGCCGCCGCGCCGTCGCAGCGGCGCTCCTTGCAGCCTTCGCATCGCGTCCGCCCTTGCCCGATCAACGCCCCCCTTTGTCCGACCCCAAGGTCGAGCGGCCGCAAGACGATGTCGTGCCGCCGCACCCGGCGTCACCCGCCAAGGACCCCGGCCCCGAGGTCGTGCATCATCCCGCGCGCTTCCTGCGCGACCGGCTGCCGACCGGCGCGGCGCATGCGATCGGCGCGCTGCTGCTGCTGATCCCGGCCATATGGGCCGCCGGCTACCTGTTTCCCCCGATCAACCACGACGTCGCCGCGTTGATGGACGTCGTGCATCGATGGCTCGACGGCGAGACGCTCTATGTCGACATCATCGACGTCAACCTGCCGCTGGTCTTCGTCCTCTACGCCATCCCGGAAGTGCTGGCGCGTCTGTTCGCCTTCACCGGCCTGGATGCCACGACCTGGCTGACGCTGTGCCTGTACGCCGCCATCATCGGGTCGTTCCTCGCCTGCCGCTCCCTGACCCACAAGGTCCCGTCGCTGGCCCATCCGCTGACCGAAGCGCTGGTGCCGCCGACGCTGCTGTTCCTGTTCGTCGTGCTGCCCAATGAGAGTTTCGGGCAGCGCGAGCATGTGATGTTCGTGCTGACGGCGCCCTACCTGCTGCATGCGGCTGGACGGGCCGAGGGCCGCGCCGCCGCGATCGGCAGCGTGCCGGCCTGGGCGATCGCGCTGGCTGCCGGCCTGGGCCTGGCGCAGAAGCCGCATTTCCTCACCATCCCGCTGGCCGTCGAGGCCTATCTGCTGCTGCATCGCGGCTGGCGCCGCACCATCACCGACATGGTGCCGTGGCTGATCGGCGCCGTGATCGTCGCGCATGCGGCGCTGATGGTGTTCGGCACGCCCGCCTATGTCAGCAGCGTGCTGCCGATCATCTGGGAGTCCTACGCCCATCTCGGCGAGGCCACCTGGCAGAGCGTCCTGTTCGGACCCGTCCTGGGGCCGTGCCTGCTGGCGCTGGCGGCCTTCGGCCTGCTGGCCATCTTCCTTGCCCGCACGGTGGCGGCGCGGGTGATCGTCGCCTACGGCCTGGGCGCGGCCCTGGCCGCGGCGCTGCAGGCCAAAGGCTGGCCCTATCATGTGCTGCCCGCCCTCTCGGCCACGATCCTGCTGGCCGCCGTGACGATCTCGCAGATGATCGACCGCTACCTGCCGATCGACCGCGAGGCGCACCGGGTCCCGGTGGTCGGGATCAGCGCCACCTTCCTCATCTTGTTCTACTTCCAGGCGGCGCTGTTCACACCGCCCTTCCAGAAGCAGCGCCAGTTCGAGGACAGCATCACCGGCGTGCTGCTGCACATCGTCGAGCAAAACGCCCCCAACAAGCGCATCCTGGTCCTGTCGCCCGGCATCTATCCCTACTACCCGCTGGTCAACTACGGCGGCATCCGCATGACGATGCGCTTCCAGACCATGTGGGTGCTGCAGGGCATCTACGCCGACTGCGAGGAGTACCCGGTCCTGTACAACGCGCCGGAGGACATGTCCGACGCCGAGCGCTTCGTCTTCGATTCGGTGTCCGACGACTTCGAGCGCCAGCAGCCCGACCTGGTCATCGTCGACCGCGTCGCCGGCATGCCGCGCTGCCAGGGCCGCGTCTTCGACTATCTCGAGTACTTCATGCGCAACCCGAAGTTCGCACGCGCCTTCGAGCGCTACACCCATTTCATGGATGTCGACCGCTACACCATCTACAAGCGGCGGTGAGGCGGACAAACACGTCATCCCGAGCGCAGCGAGGGATCTCCTGCGAAGGACGTACCGTGCGCTATTCGCAGGAGATCCCTCGCTGCGCTCGGGATGACGCTCTTGTCGTCACGCCGGCTTCTGAGTCGGCACCTTGAAGACGCCCGAGGCCGACAGCACGACCTCGCCGGCGCATACCAGATCGCAGCGCGCGAAGATGAAGTTGGGCGTGCGCCGGGTGATGACGGCCTTGCCTTCGACCCAGTTGCCGACGCGCGCGCCGCGCACGAAATCGCTGTTGAGCGTGATGGTGGGGTGCACGCCCGCCGTGCGGGTGGCAAAGCCGCAGCCGAAGCCCATCACCATGTCGGCCAGGGTCATCAGGCAGCCGCCATGCGCGATGCCCAGCGGGTTGCCGTGCCGACGCTCCAGCATCATGCCGACGCGCGGGCCGTCGCTCTCGAGCTTCACATGCAGCGGCCCGATCAGGCGCACGAAATCGTCGGAGATGTCGAAGGGCACGAAGCCCTCGGGGATGCCGCCAGCCGGCGCCTGCGGGCTCATGACGTGCTCACTCCCGTCGGCGACCCGGCGATGCGCACCAGGTCGCGGCGCACCTCGTCCGGGATCGGCTGGCCGCGCCCGCTGGCCGGATCGTAGGCCACGATCACCGCGTGGCCGGCGGCGGCGCAATGGCCGTCCTGATCGAAGATCGCCTGGCCCAGCACGAACGAGGAGCGCCGCACCTCGATCAGCCGCGCGCCGGCGCGCACGGTCCCGGGATAGAACATCTGCCGCCGGAAATCGATGTCGAGATGGGCCACCACCGACGACAGTCCCCGCGCGCGCATGAACTTGAGATGCTGCACGAAATAGGACACGCGCGCGTTCTCGAACAAGACCAGGAAGGCCACGTTGTTGATGTGGCCGTTGGAGTCGACATCGCCGAAGCGCAGCGTCTCGTGGGTCAGGTGGCCGTAAACCGAGGGATCCTTGAGGTCGATGGGCGCCGAGACCAGTTGCGGAACTGCATTCATCCTGAGGGTCAACCTTTCTTGAACTCGATGGCGACGCCCGCCGCATCCGATGCCGGCACCAGCACCCGTCCATCCGGGGTCGCGACCGGCGCCAGCCCGCCAGCGCGCAGCACGGCCTCGGCGCGTTGCACATCCGGCACGTGGAAGCTGAGCAGCGCCGGGTGATCGTCGTGGCGCCGCGGCGCGACGCCAGGGTACAGCGCCAGGAACCGCTCGCGCGGCATGTAGCGGATCGGCGTGCTGCCGTTATCAATTACCAGTTCCGCGCGGTCGCGCCGCACGACGGCATCGCCGAATACCTTGCGGACATAAGCCTCATCGGTGCCGGCATCGCCGGCGATCACCGTGGCGCCCGCCAGCCCCGTGGCGCCGTTGGCATGCCGGGCCCATTCCGGGCGATAGACGAATTGCGGCGTGCGGTGCTCGCAGGCGAAGAAGCCCAGCAGCTTGGCGCGGTTGGTGCCGAGCCGCACTGTGCGGAAAGCGGCCTGCTTGGTCTTGCCGCCGATCTCGACGGCACGGCCGAAGTCCAGCACCGGATCGGGCTGCAGACCGGCCGCCGTCCAGGCGGCATGCGCGATGTCGGCGCCATCGGTGCGCAAGGCGACGTTGGCGAGGCCGCCACCCTTCTCCAGCCACGCCCGCCGCTCGGCATTGAACGGGTTGGGCTCGACGATCCCGATCAGCTCGAAATACGTGTCGCCGAAGATCATCAGGTGGTTGGCCGTGCCCAGCCGCGTGTGGAAGCCGCGCGGCTGCACCTCGAAGCCCAGCCGGACATAGGCGGCGCGCGCCGCCTCGATATCGGCCACGACCACGACGGCGTGGTCGATGCCCTTGACCGCCTGTCCCGTCATGCAGCGCCCGCGCGGCGGCGGATCAGGTTCGTCGCCCGGATCGTGGCGACGACCTCGCCCTGCTGGTTCTGTAGCGACGCCTCGTTGATCACGATGCCGATGTCGGGCTTGCTGCGCGACTCGCGCTTTTCCAGGATCCGCATCGTGCCGGTCAGGGTGTCGCCGGGCCGCACCGGCTTGAGCCAGCGGATGCCATCGACACCGGGAGAGCCCAGGCTGGTCTCGGGATTGAGGTAGTTGTCGACCAGCATGCGCATCATGATCGAGCAGGTGTGCCAGCCGCTGGCGATCAGGCCGCCGAACATCGACCGCTTGGCCGCCTCGGGATCGACGTGGAAAAACTGCGGATCGAACTGCGTGGCAAAACCGATGATCTCCGCCTCGCTGACCGTCCTGCGGCCCAGGGCATAGTCGGCGCCAACCTCGTAGTCTTCCCAGTAACGCAGTGGTCCCGGCATCGATCTTCCCTCTGCAGTCATCGCTATCTGGCCTGCCGGTGGCGGCGGCGCAAGCCGCTTGGCGGCTCGGACGCGCGTCAGCGCTCGGCAGGCGGACGGGCGGACAGCCAGGCCGCCAGCGCCGCCGTCACGATGTCCGGCCGCTCCAGGGGCGACACATGGCCGCAATCGTCGACCAGGACCAGCTCGGCGCCGGGCACCGCGGCCGCGATCTCCTGCGACAGGGCCGGCGGCGTCAGCTGATCGTCGCGGCCGCACAGCACCAGCATCGGCACGCGGATGGCGGCCAGCAGCGAGCGGTTGTCGGGGCGGCCCATGATCGCCGTCTGCTGCCGCAGGAAGCCGTCGCGCCCGATGCTGGCAGCCATGGCGAAGATCGGCTCGGTGACGGTCGGATCCGCCAGCCGCGAGGGGTGCACGAGCCGCGGCAGCAGCCGTGGGGTGACGCCCTTGAACGTGCCAGTCCGGGCCAGCCGCAGCAGCGCCTGCCGCTGCGCCGTTTGCTCCGGCGTGTCGGGGCGGGCGCTGGTGTCGAGCAGCGCCAACCGTGTCACGCGTTCGGGCGCGCGCCGCAGGATCTCGAAGGCGACGTAGCCGCCCATCGAGAAGCCCAGCAGCGCGAAACGCGGCGGCGCCTGCGCCAGGGCCGCCTCGGCCAGCTCGGCCAGGGAATCGCTGCTGGCCAGATCGGCCACCCGGCTGTCTATACGCGCACCCAGCGCCGCAAGCTGGGGCGCGAACACCCGGGCGTCGTTGAGCAGGCCCGGGCAGAGCAGCAGCGCGGGGCGGTCGGTGCGGGCGTCGGCCATCTAGCGGATCAGCTTGCTCAGCTCGCGGAACGCGGGCGTGCCGGCCTCGCCCAGGCATTCGAACAGGACCTGCTCGACATTCACGATCCAGATCCCCTGCGGCTTGAGCCGCTCGAAGGCCAGGGTGACGCTGTCGGTCCGGCGGGACGAAATGGCATCGGCCACCAGGAAGACATTGTAGCCCGAGGCGCGCAGCATGGTCGCGGTCTGGGCGACGCAGACATGGGCCTCGACGCCGGCGATCACCACCTGGGGCCGGCCCAGGTCCGCCAGGCGGGCCGCGACGTCAGGCTGCGCTGCGGCGGAGAATTGCGTCTTGGCGAAAACGTGGCCTCGCGAGGGCAGCAGCTCCAGGAGCTGCGGCACCGTGGGGCCCAGCCCCTGCGGATACTGCTCCGTCACCGTCACCGGCAGGCCCAACGTGTGCGCGGCGTGCAGCAGCACGGCGGTGCGCTCGACGACCCGCGCACCCTCGTGCATGGCCGGGATCAGCCGCTCCTGCTCGTCGACGACCAGCAGCTGCGTCTTGTCGCGCTCGATCAGCATCCGAACCTCCGGATCCCTACCTTAGGCGGATCGGCCGGCCGCCAGCAACCACGGGCCGATTGCCGATCCTCAATCGTCACCTTGCGGAGCGGCAATTTCTGCCCAAATTGGTGCCAGGGGACGCGCGGTGGCCGCATGTCCGAATCGCATCCCGTCGCATTGACAGGCGAACCGCCGTGCATATCATGCGCACCGTTCGCGAACAGACGGTCGGCCATGCCCCCAACGTCAGGCCTGACCGCGCCGACAGTGGCTGGGGCCCTGCGGAAATACCTTGGAATTTCAATGGGTTTTGATCTGCTGGGGCTTGGCCCCGATGTGCTAAAAGCGGTCGCTGACGCGGGCTATACAACGCCCACCCCGATCCAGGAGCAAGCCATCCCGTACATTCTGATGGGCCGGGATGTGCTGGGTTGCGCTCAGACGGGCACCGGGAAGACCGCCGGCTTCACCTTGCCGATGATCGAGATTCTGGCCTCGGGCCGGGCCAAGGCGCGCATGCCGCGCTCGCTGATCCTGGAGCCGACGCGCGAGCTGGCGGCCCAGGTCTCGGAGAGCTTCGAGACCTACGGCAAGCACCACAAGCTGTCCAAGGCCCTGCTGATCGGCGGCGTCTCGTTCGACGACCAGGAAAAGGTGCTGGACCGCGGCGTCGACGTGCTGATCGCCACCCCGGGCCGGCTGCTCGACCATTTCGAGCGCGGCAAGGTGCTGCTCAACGACGTCAAGATCCTGGTCATCGACGAGGCCGACCGGATGCTGGACATGGGGTTCATTCCCGATGTCGAACGCATCGTGTCGCTGGTCTCGCAGATGCGCCAGACGCTGTTCTTCTCGGCCACGATGCCGCCGGAGATCCGTCGCCTGGCCGACGCCTTCCTGATGAACCCCAAGGAGGTCACCGTGGCCCGTCCGGCGACCACCGCGTCGACCGTGACCCAGGGCCTGGCCATCGTGCCGGAGCATGACAAGCGCGAGGCGCTGCGCCGCCTGATCCGCAGCCAGGAAGTGAAGAACGCGCTGATCTTCTGCAACCGCAAGAAGGACGTCGACATCCTCTACAAGTCGCTGGCCAAGCACGGCTTCAATGTCGGCGGCCTGCACGGCGACATGGCCCAGCCGGTGCGCATGGAGACCCTGGAGCGCTTCAAGCTGGGCGAGATCCAGCTCCTGGTGGCCTCCGATGTCGCCGCCCGCGGCCTGGACATCGACGACATGAGCCATGTCTTCAATTTCGACGTGCCCTTCCATCCCGAGGATTACGTGCACCGCATCGGGCGCACCGGCCGGGCCGGCCGCAGCGGCGTCGCCTTCACACTGGCGTCACCCGACGATGGCAAGCTGGTGGCAGCGGTCGAGCGGGTCATAGGTCAGGAAATTCCTCGTATCGCGGTGCCGGACATGGACGCTGCCGAGCTGGATCAGGAAGGCGACGACCGTCGCCGTGGCCGTGGCCGCGGTCGCGGCGGCCGTGACCGCGACCGCCCGCGGCGCGAGCGCGACGCGCCGGCGCCGCAGTTCCGCGACAGCGATCGCGACGGCACCGACGACCTCATGCAGGCCCCTGCCCATGCCCACACCGCCGCTGCGGCGCCCGCCGACGACGAGCGCTCGGGCGACCGAGGCCGCAGCCGGCGCCGGCGCAGCGAGCGCCATGCCGAGCGCGGCAACCGGCCGCCGCGCGACGCCGATCGTGACGGCATCGACGACCTGCAGCCGCCGGCACCGGCCGCCAGCGAGCACCGCGAGGCACAGGCCGAGGAGCGCCGCAGCCGCCGCCGGAGCGACCGCGACGATCGCCGCCGCGACGAGCATCCGCACGAGGAGCGTCCGCGGGAAGGGCGGGATCGCGACCGGCATCATGGCCGCGACCGGCGCCGCGACCGCAATTGGGATCGCGATGACGGACCGCCGGTGGTGGGCTTCGGCGACTTCACGCCGGCCTTCCTGTCACGCCCGGTGCCGCAGCGCCGGCGCCCCAACCGCTCCGAGGACCCTCCGCCGGTGACGGAAGAAGCGGCCTGAGGCCGCAGCCGGGAACGTCGACAGCGCCGGCGACCGGCATCTGCGGTCCTTGACATCGGCACCGCGAGCCCCTTCGCTTCGATCAGGGCGGCAATCGCCCGCGGCGCGGCCACCCCGTGCCGCGCACGGGAGCGGCTTCATGCAGACGATCTTCATCCTGGTGAAATGCGAACTCGGCAAGGCCTATGAGGTCGCCGACCAGGCGGTGCAAAGCGTCGAGCAGGTCTCGGAGGTGCACTCGATCTCGGGCTCCTACGACCTGCTGATGAAGTGCTACCTCGACGACGCCACGGATATCGGCCATTTCGTCACCAGCCGCATCCAGACGCTGCCCGGCATCAAGGACACCTACACCTACATCACCTTCAAGGCCTTCAGCTGAGACGCGGGCCGCGAAGCGCCGCATCCAGCGTGCGGTGGAAGTGCACGATCGCGCTCTCGAAGAGCCCGTAGGTGAAATGCCGGTTGGCGCCGCTGGCCAGCCCGCGCTGGATGGCCTGGCTCACCTCGCGGTCCTCGGCGGCGCCGGTCTGGTCCACGAAGGCGGCATCGCGCGCCGCCGCCTCGCGATTCGCATCACCGTCCCGGCCGGCATTGGCCA
This sequence comes from Vineibacter terrae, assembly GCF_008039615.1. GTDB lineage: Bacteria > Pseudomonadota > Alphaproteobacteria > Reyranellales > Reyranellaceae > Vineibacter > Vineibacter terrae. Next base: position 13,001 of record NZ_VDUZ01000053.1, read on the forward strand.
GCGCATATGTGACCAGACGGGTACGGCCCGGGTCGAGCGGCTCCAGCACCACGACCTTCGTGTGCTGCGACAGCACGGCGACCATCACATTGGGGAACAGGTGGTAGACGTAAGTCACCAGGCCGTCGACGCGCCGCTCGGCGGGCGGCACCTGGGCCAGCTTGGCGATCCGGCGGAACGGAAACGTCACACGGCTGTTGCGGCCGAAGCACTCGACGACGTTGAGATTGTCGAACCCGTAAGGATAGAACGTATCGCGGTGGGTCGAGCGGATGTGGTAGCCCTCGAGGAACCCCTCGGCGACGATCTTCCAGTTGGCCTCGACCTCACGCTCGGCCGTGGCGAACACCGCCTGGCCGGGCGCCATCAGGCCCGCCGGCAGATCGTTCATGATGTCGCCGCCGGCATCGTCATCATCCTGCTTGATGAACACCAGGCCGGCCTGCTCCCAGGCATGCACCGGCACCAGGCCGTGCGCCGCCTTGTCGAGGCCGGGAAACCCGCCTTCGTGCGGCACGAGGCTGAGCGTGCCGTCGAGGCGGTAGGTCCAGCCGTGGTAGCGGCACGTGAACGCGCGGGTGCAGCCCGAGCCGCTCGCCAGCTCGACGCCGCGATGGCGGCAGGCGTTGCGGAAGGCCCGCACGGTTCCATCCTGCCCGCGCACGACCAGGATCGGCGTGCCCGCCGCAAGCCGCGCCACATAGGCGCCCGGCTCGGCCAGCGCGGCCGACGGGCAGAACGGCACCGCCAGGCGGCGCAGCACGGCGCGCTCGGCGGCGAAGCGATCGGGCGAGAGATAGTTCGCCACCGGCTCGCGCCAGATCTCGCCGCCCGTGTCGGTCGTGCCGCCCTCGATGTGCTCGAGAATGCGCGCGGCGATCTGCCGGTCATCCATCAACATGGGTCCCTCCCTATGCGCCCAGGGCGACCGCCGCCGTGGACGGTGGGCTCGATCGGTCATGGCCGCAGCATCAGCCCGCGCCGCGCCAGGGCCAAACGAAAGGCGCGGGCCGACAGGTGAACCAGGCTCAACCGTCGGCGGCGATCTCGGCCTGCAGCCAGCGCTTCAGCATGCGCAGGCCGGGGTGGCCGGCATCGTCCTTGCGATGCACCAGCCAGTAGCTGCCGGTCGGCTGGCTGACGGATAGCGGGCGGCAGAGCATGCCGCGGCGCTCGCGGCCGGCGATCAGCGGCTCGAGCCCCATGGCCACGCCGGCCCCCTGCTCCGCCAGCTGCATGGCGGCGCCGAAGCCGTCCACCCAGACGGCGTGCCGCGGCGTCAGGCCCGGCACGCCGGCCTTTTCAAGCCACATCGGCCAGGCGAGCGGAAAGGTCGTGACATGAATCAGGGTGGCGTGCGCCAGGTCGGCCGGCCGGCGCAGCTTCAGCTGCCGCACCAGGTCATCCGTGGCGACGGGCGTGGCGCGGATGTCCATCAGCCGCATCGCCACCAGACCCGGCCAATCGCCGTCGCCGACACGGACGGCGGCGTCGAAAGCCTCGCTGTCGAGATCGGCGTGACGGCTGGCCGTCTGGATCACCAGCTCGATGTCGGGATGGGCCGACATGAAGCGCGCCACACGCGGCATCAGCCAGTCCGAGGCAAAGAACGGCAGCGCGGTCAGCCGCAAGCGGCGATGGCCGGCGACGGCCTCCGCCGGCGCGGCAACACGCGCCAGCTCGGCAAAGGCGCGCGCCGTTGCTGCCGCCAGCGCCTCGCCGGCCGGCGTCGGCTGCACCTGCCGGTGCTTGCGCACGAACAGCGCCTCGCCCAGCTTGCGCTCGAGGGTGCCGATACGGTGGCTCACGGCCGACGGCGTGAGGTGCAGAGCGGCAGAAGCGGCCTTGAAGCTGCCCAGGCGGAAGGCGGTGTCGAACGCCTGCAGCGCCAGCAGCATCGCCGGCGTCAGCCGCACGGCGGCGGGCACCGGCTGGACCGGACGCACGGGCGGATCGACGTCCCTGGCGCCGGGCCGCGCTCGCCTGCGCGCACCGCCGCCAATGTCGGCAGCAGACGCCATCAGCCGCGCCGGCGCCGCGCGCCGACACCCACCGGGCACCTCGACAAGCTCAGGGGAACTGCCCTCAGTTGATCAGCCCGTAGAACTTGCCGGCGTTCTCGCAGGTGATCTTGTAGGTGACGTCGGCCGGCAGATGGCCGAACTGCTCGGCGATGTACTTGTCGGATTGCGGCCAGACGCCGTCGCCGTGCGGGTAGTCGGAGCCCCACATCAAGGTCTCGGCGCCCATGTCGTCGATCAGCTTGGTGCCGATGCGGTCGAACTGGAAGGTCGCCTTGCACTGGCGGCGCCAGTAGTCGCTGGGCTTCATCTTCAGCCCCAGGTCCATGAAGCGGTCTTCCCATTCGTAGTCCATGCGGTCGAGCGCGTAGGGAATCCAGCCGCAGCCGCTTTCGCCGAAGGCGATGCGGACGTTGGGATAGCGCTCCAGCACATTGGCCGAGATGATCGCGGCCAGGATGTTCACGAGGTTCATCTGGAAGCCGGACACGACGGTGAAGAACACCGAGCGACCGACCCGGCCGCCATGCTTCTGGATGGTGTCGGGCGGCACGTTGGGGAAGGTATGGAAGTGCAGCGGCAGCTGCACCTCGTTGACCGCCTGCCACAGCGGCTCCCACATCGGGTGCCACATCGGCTCCATGTCCCAGGAGCACGACAGCTCGAGCCCCCTGATGCCCATGCGCGCGACGCGATGGATCTCCTTCACCGCCGCGTCGATGTCGCCGTACGGCAGGCAGGCGAGCCCGATATGGCGGTCCGGGTACGGCCGGCAGAATTCCTTCAGCCAGTCATTGTAGATGCGCAGCATCTCGTTGGCGGCCTCGCGGTCGTTCAGCCGGCCGGCCGCGCCGAGGATGCCGTAGATCACCTCGGCATCGACGCCGTCGCGATCCAGGTCCTTGATGCGCAGGTGCGGATCCGACACGCGCCGGATGCCCTTCTTGCCGTCGTCGTAGAGGCCCGTCTCGGCCATGATGTCGACGCGGTGATGTTTGCCGGGAATGTATTTCTGGCCGGCCGGCCCGACGCCGTTGAGATAGCCGAAGCTGGCGCCGCTATGCGCCATCCAGCGCGGGCCGTCGGGGCCATCCTCGACATAGGGCATGCGCTCCTTCAGCGCCCGCGGCGCCTGCGACGTGAACAGGTCGGGCGGCATCCAGGGCAGGTCGAGATGACAATCGGCGGAAATGCGCTTGTACTGCATGACGCTTCCTCCCGCAGCCGAGGCGGCGCCTTGGGAAGCGCCGGCTTCCGGTATCAGCTTGACGCCATAGTATGGGCGCGGGCGCGCCCGCCCGACAACGGGCCCGGGACGCACGCAAGCCTTTCATTTCGCAGGGCAGAGCGAGCGACAGGAAATCGTCAGGCCGCGCCGTCAAGATTTTGCCACGTCGGCGCCTCGATATCGCAGCGTTTCAAGCTTCCCGTTGCGGGGCCGCGGGGAGCTGCGTTCGTCATCAGTCCGCCTCGGACCAATGACAGGCAGACAAGCCGCCGAGGCTGCCTTACGCCACGACCATTCGCAGTCGGTGTGTTGAAAAGAGTGCTGTCCCAACAAATCAGCGAGTGCGCATCGCCATGATCAAGATGTTCTTCGTGCGACCCGGCCATTTCGCCCGCAGCGGCGGGCTCTGGTATGAGCCGGGTATCCTGATGATCGTCGAGCCCGCCGAGCGGGTCGAGGTCTTCGTCGACCGATACGGGGCGGCAGATATGTGCATGGGCGCCTACGACTTCGCCCAGCTCGACGAGCAGGCGCCGCCCGCCGGCCTGTTGTGGGCCATCCCTTTCATGCCCAGCCGCGGCCATCACCTTCTGGCCGGCGCGGCGGCCTGACCGGCACCCGGCGCTTCATTCCAGCACGATCACGGGAACACACTCCATAGGCTGACGTTTCCCCCACGCCAGTGGCGCAATCGCGAGGAGGAGCCGATGTCCCACCGCGCAGCGCCATTGACGGAAGCCATCGCCATGCCGCTGCGCACGGGGTGCCGGCATGGCCGGGGCCGCCGGTGGGCATGGGCCGTGGGCATCCTCCTGCTCGTCGCGCTGGCAGTCGTCGGCGTGCTGTCGCCGGTGGGGACATGGATAGAGGGCTTCCGCGGCTGGGTTGAGCAATTCGGCGCCTGGGGCGTTGCCGTCTTCGCGTTGGCGTACGTGCTGGCGACGATCGCGCTGCTGCCTTGCGCACCGCTGTCGATCGTCGCCGGCCTGGCCTACGGCATCTGGGCCTTTCCGCTGGTGATCGCATCCGCCATGACAGGCGCCTCGCTGGCGTTCCACATCGGCCGCCACCTGGCTCGGAACCGCGTACGGTCGTGGGCCCAGGATCACCCCCGCGGTGCCGCCGTGATCGACGCCGTGGGCGAGCAGGGCTGGAAGATCGTCCTGCTGCTGCGGCTGAGCCCGCTCGTGCCCTTCAACGTGCAGAACTACCTGTTCGGCATCACCAGCATCCGCTTCGCGCACTACGCCGTCGCCACCGCCATCGGCATCCTGCCCGGCGCCGCATTGTTCATTTCCGTCGGCGCCTTCGGCCACGGCGCCGAGGATGACGAGGGCAGGATCCTGAACTGGCTCCTCTTCGGCGTCGGCCTGGCGGCAACGGCCCTGGCGGCGGTCCTGGTATCGCGCACCGTCATGGCGAAGCTGCGGGAAACGAAAGCGGCTCCTTAGCACTGTCTACCGTCATCCCGGGCGTAGCGAGGGATCTCCTGCGAAAGACGCACGGTGCGCCATTCATGGGAGATCCCTCACTGCGTTCGGGATGACAGGTGTGTCAGCCACCAGTCACGCCCAGACCTGCCGGTACAGCTCCACGATCTCGTCCCTGGTCGGCACGCGCGGATTGTTGTTGGGCGAGCCCGAGGCCAGCGCCTGCTCGGCCATGGTCGGCATCAGGCTCATGTACCTGGCCTCGTCGATGCCGTAGGCCTTGGGCGTCGGCACCTTCAGGTCGGCGTTCAGCGATCGCAGCGCGTCCAGCAGCATGGCCACGGCCGTCTGGTCCGAGACATCGTCGCCGGCGATGCCCATGACCCGGGCGCAATCGGCGTAGCGGCCCAGCGCCGCGCCGGCCGAGAACGCGGTGATCGCCGGCAGGAGCATCGCGTTGCTCAGTCCGTGCGGCACGTGGAAGAACGCGCCGATCGGCCGGCTCATGCCGTGCACCAGCGCCACGGAGGAGTTCGAGAACGCCATGCCGGCCTGGGTGGCGGCCAGCATCATCGCCTCGCGCGCGGCGCGGTTCTGCGGCTCGGCGCACACGGCGCGGATGTTGCGGTAGATCGTCGCCATGGCCGTGCGCGCCAGGGCATCGGCGTGCGGGCTGGCGCGCTTGCTGACATAGGCCTCGATGGCGTGGGTCAGCGAGTCGATGGCGGTGTCGGCGGTGAGCCGGTAGGGCTTGGTCAGCGTCAGCTCGTAGTCGACGATGGCGGCGGCGGCCATGCAGGGCACGCCCGCGATCAGCATCTTTTCGTCAGTCTCGGTGTCGGTGATGATGGTGAAGCGCGTCACCTCCGAGCCGGTGCCGGCCGTGGTCGGGATCGCCACCAGCGGCAGGCCCTGCCTGGGGATCGGGTTGGGCACCTTGTACTGGCGCATCCGCCCGCCATTGGCGGCCAGCACGCTCATCGCCTTGGCAGTGTCGATGGGCGATCCGCCGCCGAAGGCGACCAGGCTGTCATAGCCGCCGGCCTGCAGCCGCGCGACACCGGCTTCGACGACGTCGGTCGTCGGGTCCTCGATCGTATCCGAGAAGACGTCGAAGGCGACGCCGGCCTTGGCCAGCGGATCGGTCACGGCCGTGAGCTTGCCGCTCGACACCATGAACTTGTCGGTGACGACCAGGGCCCGTGTGCCGCCGACCTGCTTCAGCACGTCGGCAACCTGTGCGACGGCGCCGCCGCCGATCACGATCATCCGTGGCGTGAGGATCGTGGCGATGGTCATGGGCAGGCCTCCTTGTCCCCGTGGTAACAAACTGGGCGCTGAATCTAGCTGATCCGCTGCCGAAAAGAAGCACCCGAACCCGGCCCGGTGGGCCTTGCCGATCTCCGCCAGCCGCGCCACGCTCCCAGCCGTTCGCCCCCTCCCATGACAACCGGCGTTCAAGCCGCAACGATCAGCAAATCGGGAGGAACACGGCATGCGATGGATCCGATTCCTGGCGCTGGCGCTCGCCACGACGCTGGCGGCGGGCAGCGCCGACGCCCAGACCACCCTGCGCGTCGTCATGCACTCCGACCTGAAGGTCATCGACCCGGTCTGGACCACGGCCTACATCGTGCGCAACCACGGCTACATGATCTACGACACGCTGTTCGCGCTCGACGCCAAGCTGCAGGTCCAGCCGCAGATGGTGGACACGTGGAGCGTCGCCGACGACAAGGTCACCTACACCTTCAGGCTGCGCGACGGGCTGGAATGGCACGATGGCCAACCCGTCACCAGCGACGACGTCATCCCTTCGATCAGGCGCTGGGCCGCCCGCGATCCCCTTGGCCAGCTCATGATGGCCGTCGTGCAGGAGATGGCCGCCGTCGATGCCCGGACGTTCCGCGTGGTGCTGAAGGAGCCGTCGGGCCTGCTGATGATGGGAATCTCGAAGCCGTCCGGCAACGCCCTGTTCATCATGCCCAGGCGGGTGGCCGAGACCGACCCCTTCACGCAGATATCGGACACGACCGGCTCCGGCCCCTTCATCTTCAAGAAGGACGAGTGGAAGCCTGGCGACAGGACTGTCTACATCAAGAACCCGAAATACCGCCCCCGCGCGGAGCCGCCCTCGGGTCTGGCCGGCGGCAAGGTCGCCAAGGTCGACCGCGTCGAGTGGCTGGCGATCTCCGACCAGCAGACTGCCGTCAACGCGCTGGTGAACCGCGAAATCGACATGATCGAGACGCCGCAGCACGACCTGTTCGGGCTGCTGACCAAGGATCCCAGCATCGAGCTGGTCAACACCAACCCGCTCGGCCTGCAATACATCTTCCGCTACAACGTACTGCACAAGCCGTTCGACAACCCGAAGATCCGCCAGGCGCTGTTCTACGCCTTCAACCAGCAGGACTTCCTCAACGGCGTGATCGGCGACCCGAAGTACTACAAGACCTGCAAGGCCATGTTCATGTGCGACACGCCCTTCGCCTCGACCAAGGGCTGGGAGGACAAGCTCGACTCGAACATGGAGAAGGCCAGGGCGCTGTTGAAGGAAGGCGGCTATGACGGCACGCCCGTGGTCCTGCTGGGGACCACCGACCTCCAGGTGCTCAACAACCTCGCGCCGGTGGCCAAGTCGCTGATGGAACGTGCCGGCATGAAGGTCGACATGCAGCAGATGGACTGGTCCACGCTGGTGTCACGCCGCGCCAAGAAGGACCCGCCGGCACAGGGCGGCTGGAACGCGCTGCTGACCGCGACGGCCTCCGTCGACATCGTGAACCCGCTGATCAACGCCTTCGTCAACGCCTCTTGCGACGGCGCCTGGTTCGGCTGGGCCTGCGATCGGGAGCTGGTCGCGCTGCGCGGACGGTTCGCGCGCGCCCCGGACCTCGCGACGCAGCAGCAGATCGCCGAGGCGATCCAGCTGCGGGCCGTCGAGTACCCGACGCACGTGTTCCTCGGCCAGTGGTACCAGCCGATCGCACGCCGCAAGTCCGTCACCGGCAACATCGAGTCGGCGGTGCCGGTGTTCTGGAACGTCGAGAAGAACGAGAAGTGATGCGCAATACCCCTCTCCCGCTGCGCGGGAGAGGGAGGGGCCCGTTGCGCGAAGCGCAATGGGAGGGTGAGGGGCCAAGGACGCGGCGTTTCGCGTGGCTCCCCTCACCCGTCGAGCGCTACGCGCTCGCCGACCTCTCCCGCCTGCGGGAGAGGTGAAGGCTCAGTGCCGCGCCTTGAAGTGGAACTCGGCGCCGCTGCGGATGCCGGTCGGCCAGCGGGCGCTCACGGTCTTCAGCTTGGTGTAGAAGCGCACGCCTTCCATGCCGTAGATGCCGTGATCGCCGAAGACCGAGGCCTTCCAGCCGCCGAACGAGTGATAGGCCACCGGCACCGGGATCGGCACGTTGACGCCGACCATGCCGATCTTGACGTTGTTGGCGAAGGCGCGCGCCGAATCGCCGTCGCGGGTGAAGATCGCGGTGCCGTTGCCGTAGGCGTGGTCATTGACCAGCTTGATGGCATCGTCGAAGCCCTTGGCGCGCACGATCGACAGCACCGGCCCGAAGATCTCGTCCTTGTAGATCGTCATGTCGGGCGTGACGTTGTCGAACAGGCAGCCACCCATGAAGTTGCCGTTCTCGTAGCCCTGCAGCTTCAGCTCGCGGCCGTCGACCACCAGCTTGGCGCCTTCCTTGACGCCCAGGTCGACATAGCCCTTCACCTTGTCGAGGTGCTGGCGCGTCACCAGCGGGCCCATCTCCGACTGCGGATCCAGGCCCGGGCCGACCTTCAGCGCCTGCACCCGCGGCACCAGCTTCTCGATCAGCTTGTCACCCACGTCGCCGACCGCCACGGCGACCGAGATCGCCATGCAGCGCTCGCCGGCGGCGCCGTAGCCGGCGCCGATCAGGGCGTCGGTGGTCTGGTCGAGGTCGGCGTCGGGCATCACCACCATGTGGTTCTTGGCGCCGCACAGCGCCTGCACGCGCTTATCGTGCTGTGTGCCGGTGTGGTAGACGTAGCGGCCGATGGCGGTCGAGCCGACGAAGCTGATCGCCGGCACGTCGGGATGCGTGAGCAGCGCATCGACGGCTTCCTTGTCGCCGTTGATGGCCTGGAAGATGCCGGCCGGCACGCCCGCCTCGGCGAACAGCTCGGTCAGCAGCATCGGCGCGCTGGGATCCTTCTCGGACGGCTTGAGGATGAAGGCGTTGCCGCAGGCCACGGCCATGGCGCCCATCCAGCACGGAATCATGATCGGGAAGTTGAACGGCGTGATGCCGGCCACGACGCCCAGCGGCTGGCGCATCGACCAGGCGTCCATATCGGTGGCGATCTGCTCGGTGTAGTCGCCGCGCATATGGTGGGCGATGCCGCAGGCGAACTCCACCACCTCCAGGCCGCGGCCGACCTCGCCCTTGGCGTCGTCGAACGTCTTGCCGTGCTCCAGGGTCAGCAGGCGCGCGATGTCGTCGAGGCGCTTCTCGATCAGGTCCTTGACCTTGAACATCACCCGGGCGCGCCGCAGCGGCGGCATGGCGCCCCAGGCGAGCTGGGCGTTCTTGGCGACCTGCACGGCCGCATCGACCTCGGCGGCGCTGGCGAGCGCAACCCGGGCCGTCTTCTCGCCGGTGGCCGGGTTGAACACGTCGCCGAAACGGCCGCTGCCGCCGGGAACGTTCTTGCCGTTGATGAAATGCCCGATCTGGCTGGCCATCTTTCCCTCCGCAGAACACAAGCCACAGGCGGCCGAAACCGCTGGATTGGCTCGGAAACTAGCAGCGGCGACCGGCCTGTGGAAGCGGCGCGACGGCGCGTTTTCGCCGCGCCCTCGCATCGGACTGCCGCCCGATCTCGACTTGGGCCGCAGCGCATGGTTAGGTTCAGGTCCGGAAGGATATCATCAAGCCGACATGCTCACCGATTCCCAGGGCCTGCCCGTCGCCAATGCCGATGCGAGCGCGATCAAGGCCCTCGACCATGTGCTCGGCCAATGGCTCGGCTACGGCAAGGATTTCGCGCCGTTCATGATGCTGGCGGCGCACGCCACCGGCGTGCCGCTGGTGCAGATGCAGGCGGCGGCGCTCAACATCACCATGGACGACCCGGCCGCGCACCGTGCCGCCGGCGGCCAGATCGCGTTGGCCGAAGCCCGCGCCGCCGACATGACCGAGCGCGAGCGCACCTGGCTGCGCGGCCTGTCGGCGTGGCACGGCGGCACGCTGGACGCCGCGGCGGGCGCGTTCGACGACCTCGCCCGCGCCTGGCCGCGCGACCTGTTCGCCGCCAAGCTGGCGCAGCTGCTGTACTTCAACCAGGGTGACGCCGAAGGCATGCTGCGCGTCGCCGACATGATCGTGCCGGCCAATGACGGCAACGGCTTTGTGCACGGCATGCGGGCCTTCGCGCTGGAGGAGATGAACCGGCTCGAGGAGGCCGAGGAGGAAGCACGCCGGGCCGTCGCCATCAACCGCAACGACCCCTGGGCGCACCATGCCGGCGCGCATGTGATGGAGACCCAGGGCCGGCTCGACGACGGCATCGCCTGGATGGAAGGGCTGGCCGATACCTGGGATGCCTGCAATTCCTTCATGTACACCCACAACTGGTGGCACACGGCGCTGTTCCATATCGACAGCGAGCGCACCGATGCGGCGCTGGCGCTATACGACCAGCGCGTCTGGGGCGCGTGGAAGGAGTTCTGCCAGGACCAGATCAACGCCGTCTCGCTGCTGGCCCGCCTGGAGCTGCGCGGCGTCGATGTCGGAGCACGCTGGCAGGACCTCGCCGCCTACCTGCTGCCGCGCCTGCACGAGCATTTCTCGCCGTTCCTGGACCTGCAGTATCTCTACGGCCTGGCCCGCGCCGGCGAGAATGCCGCCGTGACGGAGATGCTGGCCAGCCTCGAGGATCGCGCCGTCCGCGCCCGCCCGTTCGAGCGCACGGCCTGGGTCGAGGCGGCGGTGCCGGCGGCGCACGGCCTGGCGGCGCACGCCAAGGGCGACTGGGCGATGGCGGCGCAGCTGCTGGGCGAGTCCCTGCCCCACCTGCAGACGATCGGCGGCAGCCATGCGCAGCGGGCGCTGTTCGGCGCGCTGTGGCTCGACGCGTTGATCAAGGCGGAATGGAACGACCGGGCCCTGGCCGAGCTGCTGGCCAACGACCACGACCGCGGCAACATCGCCCACACCAAGCGCGACCTCGCCACGATCTACACGCGGCTGGGCCGGGCCGAGGATGCGCTCACCGCCCGCCAGCAGGCCGAGCGGCTCGCGCGGCACTACCGCGCCACCTGACAGGGGCCAGAGCGAAGGAGATCCCGTGACGTCCGACCTCACCCGTGCCACCGCGGCCGAGCTGGCGGCCTTGTACCGCAAGGGCAAGGCCTCGCCGGTCGAAGCGCTGAAGGCGATCCTGGCCCGCGCCGAGACCGTGAACCCGCGGCTGAACGCCCTTTGCCTGATCGACGCCGAGCCGGCGCTGAAGGCCGCCACGGCATCGGAGAAGCGGTGGAAGAAGGGCGAGACGCTGTCGGCGATCGACGGCGTGCCGGTCTCGATCAAAGAGCTGGTGCGAGTCAAGGGCTGGCCGACCCTGATGGGATCGAAGGCGGTCGATCCGCATCAGCCCTGGACCGAGGACGCGCCCGCGGTGCAGCGGCTGCGCGAGGCAGGCGCGGTGATCTTCGCGCAGTCGACGTCACCGGAATACGGGCACAAGGGCGTGACCGAGAGCCCGCTGCGCGGCGTCACGCGCAACCCCTGGGATCTCGAGCGCACGTCAGGCGGCTCCTCGGGCGGCGCCGGCGCCGCCGTGGTGGCCGGGCTGGGGCCGCTGGCGATCGGCACCGACGGCGGCGGCTCGATACGCCTGCCGGCCAGCTTCTGCGGCATCGTCGGGCACAAGCCGACCTTCGGGCGGGTCGCCGCCTGGCCGCCCAGCGTCAACGGCGATCTCGCCAACACCGGGCCGATGACGCGCACGGTCGAGGATTGCGCGCTGATGATGAACGTCATCGCCCGCCCCGATATGCGTGATCCGACCTCGCTGCCGGCCGACGACGTCGACTACGTCAAGAAGCTCGACGGCAAGGTGAAGAAGCTGAAGGTCGGCCTGGTGCTGAAGTTCGGCGACCACCATCTCGACCCGGAGGTCGGCGCCCTGGTCGCGAAGGCGGCCCGGACGTTCGAGAAGCTGGGATGCGAGGTCGAGGAAGCGACGCCCGACCTGGGCGGCGTCGACGGCCGCAAGATCTTCGGCATCCATTGGCTGTGCTTCGTGCAGCGCGTGCTGCAGATGTTCCCGCCCGAGAAGCACGCGCTGCTTGATCCGACGCTGCTGGCGATGGCGCGTGACGGCGCGAAATACAGCTCGGCCGACCTCGTCGCGGCGATGGCGGACCGCCGCACCTTGTCGCTGGGCTGGAACCGCTTCCTCGCGGCCTATGACCTGCTGCTCTGCCCCACCCTGGCCGTGCCGGCCTTCGATGTCGGCCGGATGGCGCCGGCGCTGGCCGACGGCACGCCCAACACGCAGTGGTCGCCCTACACCCATCATTTCAACCTGTCGCGGCATCCGTCGGCCAGCGTCCCCTGCGGCCTGACCAAATCGGGGCTCCCGGTCGGCTTGATGATCACCGCGGGGCACTACCGTGACGCGCTGGTGCTGCGCGCGGCGCATCACTATCAGGCGGCGGCGCCGCTCAAGACGCCTGCATTGCCGGCGTAACGACACCAGGGGGAGCAAGCATGGCTGCCGATCTCGCAATGATGCCGGCGCACGCGCTGGCGCGGCTGTTCAAGAAGGGCAAGGCCTCGCCGGTCGAGGCGGCCAAGGCCGCCCTGGCCCGCATCGCGTCGTTCAATCCGGTGCTGAACTGCATGCAGCATGTCGATGCCGACGGCGCGCTCGCGCAGGCCAAGGCGTCGGAGAAGCGCTGGGCCAAGGGCAAGCCGCTGGGTCCGCTCGACGGCGTGCCGACCACGATCAAGGACATGATCCAGACAAGCGGCATGCCCACCCGCATGGGCAGCGCCGCCATCGGTCCCGAGGGACCATGGGAGATCGACGCCCCCGTGACGGCGCGGCTGCGCCAAGCGGGCGCCGTGCTCCTGGGCAAGACGACGTCGCCGGAATACGGCTGGAAAGGCGTGACCGATTCCAAGCTGTACGGCATCACGCGCAATCCCTGGGACATCCACAAGACGCCGGGCGGCTCGTCCGGCGGCGGCACGGCGGCCGAAGCCGTGGGCATCGGCAACCTGGCGATGGGCACCGACGGCGCCGGCTCGGTGCGGATCCCCTGCAGCTTCACCGGCCTGTTCGGCCTCAAGCCCACCTTCGCGCGCGTGCCGCTCTATCCGCCGTCGGCGCAAGGGACGCTGTCGAACGCCGGCCCGATGACCCGCACGGTGCGCGATGCGGCGCTGATGATGAATGTCATCGCGCGGCCTGACGTGCGCGACTGGTACGCCATCCCGACCGACGACTCGGAGGACTACCTCAAGGGCCTCGAGAAGGGCGTGAAGGGCATGCGCATCGCCTACTCGTCCGACCTCGGCTTTGTCGAGAAGGACAAGATCGATCCGGAAGTCGCGAAGTCGGTGGCCAATGCCGCCAGGATGTTCAAGAAGCTCGGCGCCAAGGTCGTCGAAGCCAGCCCCAAGCTGGGCGGACTGGATCCGCGCGACATCGAGAACGTCCACTGGACGAGCAACTTCAGCGTCATGCTCAAGAGCTTCCCGCCCGAGAAGCAGGCCTTGATGGATCCCGGGCTGCTGCGCGCCGCCGAGCATGGCTCGCGCCATTCGCTGGAGGCCTATATCCGCGCCGGTCACCAGCGCGTGCAGCTGGGCGTGATCTTCAATCACTTCTTCGAGGACTACGACCTGCTGCTGACGCCGACGATGCCGATGCCGACCTTCAACGTCGGCGAGCCGGCAGCCTGGGGCGGTGACGGCCTCGACATCGGCTGGACGCCATTCACGCTCACGTTCAACCTGACGCGCCACCCCGCCGCCACCATCCCCTGCGGCACGACCAAAGCCGGCCTGCCGATCGGCCTGCAGATCGTGGGCCCGCTCTACGCCGATGCCCGCGTGCTGCGCGCCGCCCATGCCTTCGAGGAAGAGATGCCGATCGCCCCGCCGCCAATGGCAGCACGATCGTAGCCCCCTCCCCCGCGGAGGCACTGCGGATCTGGCGTACCCTCCCCCAACGCAGTTGGGGGAGGTGGCCAAAGGCCGGAGGGGGAGCCGACGTGGTCTATGTAGCTGAGACCACGTCGGCTCCCCTCCGCCCCTTCGGGGCACCTCCCCAGCAAAGCTGGGGAGGAAGAAAAAAGTCAGTCGAACCCCGCGCGCTTTCGCACATCGGCCGTCGCGGCGCCTGCCTCGCGCAGCGCGCGCAGGGTCAGGGACTGGTCGCGCTTGGCGAAACGGCGGCCCTGCGCGTCGGTCAGCAGCCGATGATGGGCGTAGCGCGGCGTCTCGTAGCCCAGCAGCCGCTGCAGCAGGCCGTGCACGTGCGTGGCGGGCAGAAGGTCGATGCCGCGCGAGACCAGGGTGACGCCCTGGAGGTGATCGTCGACGGTGACGGCGAGGTGATAGCTGGTCGGGGTGTCCTTGCGCGCGATCACGACATCGCCGTGCAGCCCGGGCTCGCCGTCGATCCAGCCGCTGCCTTCCTCGAAGAACCGGTACGGGCCGGCGCGGTCGGCGGCCTTGGCGCAGTCCAGGCGCAGCGCGAACTCGGCGCCGGCCTTGACGCGCGCGCGCCGCTCGGCCGGGGCCAGCCCGCGGCACGTGCCGGGATAGAGCGGGCCATCCGGGCCGTGCGGCGCGCTCTGCGCCGCCGCGATCTCGCGCGCGATGTCGGCGCGCGTGCAGAAGCAGGGATAGACGACGCCCATGTCCTGCAGGCGGTCGAGCGCCGCGCCATAGTCGGCGAAATGATCCGACTGCCGCCGCACATCGCCGTCCCAGTCGAGGCCGAGCCAGGCCAGGTCGTCGAGGATGGCGGCCTCGAACTCGGGCTTGCAGCGGCGGATGTCGATATCCTCGATGCGCAGCAGGAAACGCCCGCCTGCGTCCCGCGCCCGGTGCCATGCCGTCAGCGCCGAGAAGGCATGCCCGAGGTGGAGGTAGCCCGTCGGGCTGGGGGCGAAGCGGGTGATCAACGGCAGGGGCATCATCCGTCATTCCGAACGCAGCGCGAAATCTTCTTCGATGGCGCTGGATGCGTCCACCACGCAGCTTGCGCGCTGCGCGCCGCAGCCCCTTAGCACCGGCGGCTCGCCCGTGCTATGTCGGCGGGCATGAGCATTCCGTTCCGGCTCGACGAGGCGCGCCTGCGCGAGGGCATGGACTACTTGGCGCAGCTCGATCCGCGCTTCGCCGAAGCACGCGCGACATACGGCGATCCGCCGCTGCGCACGGCCGAGGAAGGCTTCAGCGCGCTGCTGCGCTCGATCATCGGCCAGCAGGTCTCGGTGTTCGCGGCACGCAGCATCTGGGACCGTGTCGCCACGGCGGTCGATCCGGTGACGCCGCAGAACGTGCTGCGGCTGTCGGACGAGGAGCTGCGCGCCTGCGGGCTCAGCAACAACAAGGTCAAGTTCGCGCGCGCCCTGGCGCTGGACACGGTCGAAGGCCGCATCGTCTTCGAGGACCTGCCGGCGCTGGACGACGAGTCGCTGGTGTCGGCGCTGACCCAGGCCAAGGGCATCGGCCGCTGGACGGCGGAGATCTACATGATGTTCGCGCTCGGCCGGCCCGACGTCATGCCGGCGAACGATCTCGGCCTGCTGGTGGCGGTCCAGCATCTGCTGAAGCTGCGGCAGCGCCCCGAGCCCGAGCGGCTGCTGAAGCTCAGCAAGCCGTGGCGGCCATGGCGCACCGTGGCCGCGCTGTTCCTTTGGCATTTCCGGCGCAACATGCCGGATTTCAGCAGCAGCCCCGCGGCCCAGGCGCGACGCGAGGCCGAGCGGCTGGCCCGCGAGGAGCGCAAGGCGGCGCGCCTGGCTAAGGCCGCGGCGCAGCCGGCGCCACCGGCCGCGGCAGCCAGGAAAGCCGCCGCCAAGAAGCGCACCGTCGCCGCCAGCCGCCGCAAGCAGCTGCAACGGGCGGCGCCCGGCGGAAAAGCGCGATGAATAACCAGCCCCACCGTCATCCCGAGCGCAGCGAGGGATGACGGGCAGAGCCCTTGAGAGAGGCACGATGTTCGAGCTCGAAGGTCCCTCGCATCCGCCGGCCTCCGGCAAGCCGCCCAAGAAGCTGATCATCCTGCTGCACGGCTACGGCGCCGACGGCGCCGACCTGATCGGGCTGGCCGAGCCGCTGGCGCCGCTGCTGCCCGATGCCGTGTTCCATGCGCCCAATGCGCCCTATCCCTGCGACGGCAACCCGTTCGGCTATCAATGGTTCGGTATCTCGCAGCTCGACCCGAATCTGATGTTCGCCGGCACGCGCGGCGCGGCACCCTTCGCCGAGGCGTTCCTCGACGCAAGGCTGCAGGAGTACGGCCTGACGGAAGCCGACACCGCCCTGATCGGCTTCTCCCAGGGCACGATGATGTCGCTGCACATCGGCCTGCGCCGCGAGCGGCCGGTGGCCGGCATCGTGGGCTTCTCCGGCGTGCTGGCCGGCATGGAGTCGCTGCAGGACGAGATCCGCTCGCGCCCGCCGGTGCTGCTGGTGCACGGTGATGCCGACGAGCTGATTCCGGTGCAGTTGATGGATCGCACCGAGAAGGCGCTGAAGGCAAGTGGCGTGCCGGTCGAGTCGCATGTCGCGCGCGGCGTCGGCCACGGCATCGACCAGACCGGCCTGCAGCTCTGTGCCCGATTCCTGCTACACGTCCTGGGAGGCCGTGCGCCATGAGCACGATGATCAACGAGAAGGTCGGCGACGGCGTCGCCGTGGCCGGCACGGTCGCTGCCGGCTTCGAGCCGGTGGCCGAGCAGTTCATCGAGAATTTCCGCAGCCGCGGCGAGCTCGGCGCCTCGGCGTGCCTGACGGTCGGCGGCGAGATCAAGCTCGACCTGTGGGGCGGGGTCGCCGACGGCAAGGCCGGCCGCGCCTGGGACCGCGACACGGTGTCGATCATCTTCTCCTGCACCAAGGGCGCGACGGCGCTGTGCGCCCATGTGCTTGCCAGCCGCGGCCAGCTCGACATCGATGCGCCGGTCGCGGAGATCTGGCCGGAGTTCGCGCAGCACGGCAAGGAGCGCGTCACAACGCGCATGATGCTGGACCATTCGTCGGCGGTGCCGGCGCTGCGCGCCGCGGTGAAGCCCGACGGCCCTTACGACTGGGCCTACATGACCGAGCGCCTGGCGGCCGAGGAGCCGTTCTGGGAGCCGGGCACGCGCAACGGCTACCACGGCTTCACCTTCGGCTGGACCGTGGGCGAGATCGTGCGGCGCGTGTCGGGCAAGTCGCTGGGCGCCTTCTTCCAGGACGAGATCGCACGGCCGCTGGGGCTGGATTTCTGGATCGGCCTGCCGGAGGCGATCGAGCCGCGCGTGGCGCCGATCGTGCCTTATGTCTACGCCGCCAACGAGGCCAGGACGCCGTTCATGACGGCGCTGGCCAAGGAGCCGAAATCCATCCCGTCGCTGTTCTTCTTCAACAACGGCCGCTGGCGCAGCGGCGGCGCCAACAGCCGCGAGGGGCATGCCGCAGAGATCGGCGCCGCCAACGGCATCACCAACGCGCGCGGGCTTGCCGGCATGTACGCGCCGCTGGCCAATGGCGGCGCGCTCAATGGCGTGCGGCTGGTCGACGCGACGACCTTGGCGCGCATGGGCGAAGTATCGATGGCGACCCATTTCGACGCCACCCTCTACATCCCCACCCGCTTCGCGCTGGGCTTCATGAAGTCGATGGACAACCGCAAGCGCAGCATGGGCGCGACGCTGTGGGGCGAGGACTGCGACAGCGTCATCCTCGGCGCGCCGGCCTTCGGCCATGTCGGCGCCGGCGGCTCGCTGGGGTTCGCCGACCCGGCCTGCGGCCTGTCGTTCGGCTACACCATGAGCAAGATGGGCCCCGGCATCCTGCTCAACGCGCGCGGACAAGCCCTGGTCGACGCCGCCTACCGCGCGCTCGGCTATCGTTCCAAGGACGCCGGCGTCTGGCTGCGATGAGCGACGCGACGATCCGGCGTGCGACCGGGGCGGACCGGCCCTGGCTGATCACCGCGATGGCCGGGATCAGCGACCACGAGCACGCGCTGCACGATTCGCGCCGGCCCGGCGCCGACTGCGCCGAGGCCTACCTGACACAGATCGAAGCAGCCATCACCGCCCAGGGCGGCGCCATCCTGGTCGCGGCGCGCGGCGAGGAGCGGCTGGGCTGCATCGCCTTCCATGTCGCCCGCGAGGTCAACGCCGCCCAGACGCCGGACTCCAACGTCTACGGCTATGTGTCGGACCTCTATGTCGCGCCGGCGGCGCGGCGCCAAGGCTTGGCCAGCCGGCTGCTCGCCGAAGCCGAGCGCCATTTCCGGGATGCCGGGCTGCGGCGCATGCGCATCGGTTCGCTGGCGGCCAACGCCTCGGCCGTGGGCGCCTACCACCGGTTCGGGTTCGAAGCCTACGAAGTGGTGCTGGAGAAGCGCCTGGTCCCGTGACGCAGGGTCGCCGATGACCGCTCTGTCATCCCGAGCGTAGCGAGGGATCTCCTGCGGCAAGGCGCACGGTGCGCCATTCGCGGGAGATCCCTCGCTACGCTCGGGATGACGGTAGGGGCATATGCGAATGCCCTGGGATGACAAGGAAGTCCTGTGACCGGCGCCAGCCGGCCAAGTCCTATCGACGGCCGCAGCCCTTCGCGTATGATGACCGCCGCTGCGATCGAATCCACGCGAGGGCCGACATGATCAGGACCTTGGGGCTGGCGCTGGCTGCGGCCATGGGATTGCTGGGCGTATCGACGGCGTCGGCGCAGCCGACGATCCGGGTCGGCTGGACCATCCCGGCCGAGGAATCGAAATACTGGATGATGCGGCGGCCCGACCAGTTCCCCGAGCTGGGCAAGAGCTACAAGGTCGAATGGGTGCAGTTCCAGGGCACCGCGCCGATGGTCCAGGCGATGGCGGCCGGGGCGCTCGACTGCTCGACGCAGGGCGTGCTGTCGATGGCGCAGGGCGCCATCCAGGCCAACCTGCAGACCTACATCGTGGCCCAGCATGTGGGCGAGAAGCCCGGCAGCTTCTCGGTCTACTGGGCGGTGAAGGACGACTCGCCGATCAAGACTGTCGCCGACATGAAGGGCCGCAGCGTCGGCATCAACGTGTTCGGCTCCGGAATCTATGGCCCGATGGCGCTTCTGCTGAAGCGGCACGGCGTCGATGCAGAGAAGGACATCAAGCTGGTCGAGACGGGATTCCCGGCCTCGGAGGATGCGATCCGCGGCGGCCGCGTCGATGTCGGCGTGCTGAACCAGCCGTTCGCGGCGCGGGCCGAGGCCAAGGGCGGCCTGCGCAAGCTGTTTTCGCTGTCCGACCAGCAGCAGAACATCGTGCACATCATGGATGTCTGCCGGAAGGACTTCGTCGACAGGAACCCCGAGCTTGCCCGCCGCTACGTGCGCGACCTCACGGCCGGCATGGCCAAGGCGCTGGCCAACCGCGACGAGACGCTGAAGGTCGTCTCGGAAGTGACCAAGGCGCCGATCCAGGTGCTCGACACCTACCTGCTCAAGCCGAACGACTTCGCGCGCGAGCCGGGCGCCAAGCCGAACTTCGAGGGCATCCAGGCCATGCTCGACATCTATGCCGAAACCGGCATGCTGTCCAAGAAGCTGGACGCCACGGCGTTCCGGCATCCCACGATCGTCGCGCCGCTGGAATAATCGCCTTCACGGCAATGATCGCGATCGAAGCGGTTTCCAAGACCTTCGAGACCGAGAAGAGACGCCGCTTGCCGGCCCTCTGCGACATCTCGCTCGCGGTCGCGGCCGGCGAGTTCGTCTCGATCCTCGGGCCCTCGGGTTGCGGGAAATCGACGCTGCTCTACATCGTGGGCGGCTTCGTCGCGCCTTCCGCCGGCGCCGTGACGGTGAACGGCCAGCGCGTCACCGGCCCCAGCCCCGACCGCGGGCCGGTGTTCCAGGAATTCGCGCTGTTTCCGTGGAAGACTGTGCTGGGCAACGTCATGTACGGCCTGCAGCGGCAGGGCGTCGCCAGGCAGCAGGCGCTGGCGCGGGCGCGCGAGCTGATCGCTATGGTGCACCTCGCCGGCTACGAGAACCTCTATCCCAAGGAGCTTTCCGGCGGCATGAAGCAGCGTGTTGCCATCGCGCGCACGCTCGCCTACCGGCCCAGCATCCTGCTGATGGACGAGCCGTTCGGCGCGCTCGATGCCCATACCCGCACGCGCCTGCAGAACGACCTGCTCGACATCTGGGAACGCGACCGCAAGACGGTGCTGTTCGTCACGCACAGCGTCGAGGAGGCGGTGTTCCTGTCCGACCGGGTGGTGACGATGACCCGCGCGCCCGGCCGCCTCAAGCAGATCATCGCCATCGACCTGCCGCGGCCGCGCAGCCGCGCCGCACTGCTGCTCGACCGCCGCTTCCAGGACTATGTGGTGGGCATCGAGCGGCTGATGGACAGCGCCGATTCCGGCGCGCCGGCATGACCCGGCCGGTCTCGGCGCTGGCCGCCGTCATCGCCGCTGCCGGGCTGCTGGCTGCCTGGGAGCTTGCGGCATGGCTTGCCGGCATCGACGGCTTTCCGCCGGCGTCGCGGGCGCTGGCGCAGATCCCGCGGATCCTGACGGACGGCGAAGCGCTGCTCGATATCGCCGCTTCGGTGCAGCGCATGGCGGTCGGGTTCGTCCTGGGGGTGGCGGCCGCGGTGCCGATCGGCCTCACGATGGGCCGCAGCCGGCATGTCGCGGCCTTCTTCAACCCGCTGCTGATGATGATCTATCCGGTGCCGAAGGCGGCGCTGATGCCGATCATCATGCTCTGGCTCGGCGTCGGCGATGCATCGAAGACGCTGGTGATCTTCCTCGGTGTCACCCTGCCGGTCATCTATCACAGCTATCAGGGCAGCCGGGCGGTCGAGCAGAAGATGCTGTGGTCCGCTGCCGCCATGGGCATGGGCGGCCTCTCGCGGCTGGTGCGTATCGTGCTGCCGGCGGCGTTGCCCGAAATCCTGGTCGGCTGCCGCACCGGGCTGGTGCTGGCGCTGATCACCATGGTCACCAGCGAGATGATCGCGCGCCAGGCCGGCCTGGGAAACATCCTGTTCAACGCGCTGGACATGGCCCAGTACGACACGGTCTACGCCATGATCGTGATCGTCGGCGTGCTGGGCTTCGTGCTCGATGCCGCCTTCGAGCGCCTGCGCGCCCGGCTGGTGGCGTGGGCGGCGCCGTCGCACGCGATCATCGCGGGCACCACATGAGGGCGCGGTCCGGCATCGCGACCGTGGTGCTGATCGGCGCGCTGCCGATCGCCCTGATCGTCGGCGTCTGGCACGTGCTCGCCGCGACGGGAATGGCGCCGCCATCGCTGCTGCCGGCACCCTCCGCCGTCGCCGCGCGGCTGGTGCAGCAATGGAGCTCACCTGCCTATCTCGAGCATGCGGCGAGCACGCTGCTGCGCCTGTTCGCGGGCTTCGGCATCGCCGTCATCGCCGGCATCGCGATCGGCGTGGCCGTCACCGCCAGCCGCTGGGTCGGGGCCACGGTCACGCCGCTCGTGCGCGTGCTGGCGCCGGTGCCCAAGATCGCGCTCTATCCGGCCTTCATCCTCACGCTCGGCTTCGGCGATGCGTCCAAGATCGCCCTGGTGGTGGCCGACGCCGTCTTCCCCATCCTGCTGGCGACGGCGCAGGGCACCGCTGCCGTCGAGCCCAAGCTCGCCTGGTCGGCACAGGCGGCGGGCGCCTCGCGCTGGCGCTGCCTGCTCACCGTCGTCCTGCCGGCGGCGCTGCCGTCGGTGCTCACGGGCTGCCGCATCGGGCTGGTGATCTCCTGCATCGTGGTGTTCCTGGCCGAGATGATCACGTCGACGGACGGCCTGGGCCATCTGCTGGTACGCGCCGCGCGCAGCTTCCAGACCGTCGACATGTTCGTGCCGCTGATCACCATCTCGCTGCTGGGCCTGCTGCTGAATGCCGGCTTCAACGCCGTGCGCCGGCGCCTGCTGGCCGGGTTCCCCGAGACGACGGAATGACGCGGGATGACAATGGGCGACGGACGATTCTTTCTCCTGTAGCATGCCGGCACCACGCACCTGGAGATGGCCATGCTTTCCGACCGGATCGAAGGAAAGTGGATCGATGCCTTCAGCGAGACCTTCGCGCGCTGCGGCGTCAAGGCGGGCGACAGCGCCGCCATCCTGTCGGAGACCCAGTCACGGCAGCTCAACGTGCACCTTGCCGAGCTCGCCCTGCTGCGCCTGGGCGCGCGGCCGTTCCACATCGTGCTGCCGACACCGCGCAACCCCTATCCGGTGCCGATCCGCTCGACCGGCGCCAGCGTCGCGATCGGCGGGCTGGCGCCGGTGGTCGCGGCGCTGGGACAGGCCGGCTTCGTCGCCGACTGCACGCTGGAAGGCCTGATGCATGCGCCCGAGACGCCGCAGATCCTCAAAGCAGGCGCGCGTGTCCTCTATGTGTCGAACGAGCATCCGGAAGCGCTGGAGCGCCTGCGGCCCGACGACAAGCTCGAGGCGCGCGTGCGCGCCGCCGCCAGGATGGTGCGCGGCTCGAAGCGGATGACGGTGAGTTCCACCGCCGGCACCGACCTCGCCATCGACATGACCGGGGCGCCGGCCGTCGGCATCTGGGGCTGGACCGACAAGCCCGGCACGCTCTCGCACTGGCCCGGCGGCATGATCGTGAGCTTCCCGGGCAGCGGCGCCGTCAACGGCCAACTCGTCCTGGATCGCGGCGACGTCAACCTGACCTTCAAGCGCTACCTGGAAGCCCCGATCACGCTCACGATCGAGAAAGACTACGTCACGCACATCGAGGGCGCGGGCGCCGATGCCGAGATGATGCGCGCCTATCTCGCCGCCTGGGGCGATCGCGAGGCCTATGCCGTATCGCATGTCGGCTTCGGCATGAATCCCAACGCGCGCTACGAAGCGCTCAGCATGTACGGGCAGCGTGATTTCAACGGCACGGAGCTGCGCGCGGTGGCCGGCAACTTCCTGTTCTCGACAGGCGCCAACGAGTTCGCCGGCCGCTACACCGCCGGCCATTTCGACATCCCGGTGATGCGCACCACGATCGCGGTCGACAACACCGTCGTCGTGCGCGAGGGCGTGCTGCAGGACGTGTTCGGCTGAACTCTCTTTTCCGCAAGGCCCTACGGAGAGGACTGATCTTGTAATGGCAGCCTCGCTGTCATCCTGAGCGAAGCGAAGGATCTTTTAGACCATCGAATCGCACGGGCCCGGCACCCTCGGCACAGTGTGCCATTGACAGTCCCGTGCGGCAGGATGTCTCAAAGGATCCTTCGCTTCGCTCAGGATGACACCGCGTAAGTTCTCCACTCGATAGCGCACTGGCGGGGAGAAGGAATCAGTCGCCCACCACCGGCGGCCGGCTGAGCCCGAGCTGGCCAAGCATGGCGACGAACGCCCTCAGGCGCTCGCGGCGGTGGGCATCGAGGTCGAGCTTGCCGTAGTCGAGGAAGCCTTGGCCGGTCGTGAAGCCGAGCCGGCCTTCCTTCATGTTGCGCTCGACGATGGCGGGTGACGCATAGCGATCGCTGCCCAGGGCCTGCGTCAGGTAGCGGCTGGCGTAGTAGAGGATGTCGCCGCCGCCCCAGTCGACGAACTCCAGCAGGCCCAGCACGGCGAAGCGGAAGCCGAAGCCGTACTTGATCGCCTTGTCGATCTCCTCGGCGCTGGCGACGCCCTCCTCGACCATCCGTGCGGCCTCGTTCATGGCCAGCGCCTGGATGCGCGGCACGATGTAGCCCGGCCGCGGCGCGCACACGACCGGGACCTTGCCGATGCCCTCGAGCAGGGCGCGCAGCCTGGCGGTCACGGCCGCGTCCGTTCGTTCGCCCGGCGACAGCTCGATCAGGGGCACGAGGTAGGCCGGGTTGAGCCAATGGGCGTTGAGGAAGCGCTGCGGGTGCTCGACCGCCGCCGACAGGTCGTCGACCAGGATGGTCGATGTCGTGGAGGCGATGATCGGATCCGGTCCGGCCAGCCGGCTGGCACGCGCCAGCACCTCGCGCTTGAGGTCGACCACCTCCGGAACGCCCTCGAAGACGACGGCAGCCGCCGACAGTGCCGGCCCTGCCTCGGCCTCCGGCACGACGTGCACGCGCGCCGCGATGGCGTCGACGGCGCTCTCGGCGAACAGCCCGAGCTGCGCCAGTGTGCGCAGCGTGCCGCGCACCTCGTCGAGCGCCGCCTGTGCCAGCGCGGCGAAGGAAGGCGCCGGCCGCGGCTTGAGGTCGACAAGCGTCACGTCATGGCCGGCATAGGCGAAGGCCACGGCGATGCCGCGGCCCATGCGGCCCGCGCCCAGGCAGGCGACGGCGGCGCGCGGCATCACCTGAAGCCCTCGCGCAGCAGAAGCTGCAGGCCGTCGCGATCCAGGTCGCCCAAGCCCAGGCTGGCCAGTGTCCGGCCGCCGGCGATGAAGTCAGCGCCGCAGACGGCGCCGCCGATGGCGGCGAAGGCGCGCGCCAGCGGCGTCTCGATGCCGGCCAGCGCGCCGACCGAGACCAGGAACGAGAGGCCGATGCGTGTATCCTCCAGCATGTAGCGATGCGCCGTCAGCACGATGTGCTCGCGCCAGTCGCCCGAGTCGGTGAGGCGGCCATGCGAGCCGCGGCCATACATCCATTCCTCGCCGTCGCGGGCATAGTGGTTGGCGAGCGGGAAATGGGGCGCGCCATAGCCGAGCGCGACACGCACCGCGATGCGCTCGGCATCGAGCGCGTCCGTCACGCGCCGGATCGCCGGCTGCGTGCCCTCCTTGTGGATGTCCCAGCGTTCGAAGTGCTCCAGCGGACCGGCATTCATGGTGATCAGCGGCGGATGGATGATCGGGCCGGCATTCATCAGCGCCCCGGAGAGCGCATCGCCGCAATCCTCGATCACGTCCGGAAACGCAGCCGAGATCACCGCCAGCGCGTGATCCTTGCGCGTGAGCGGAAAGACGCCGGTCGGCAGGCGTCGGGCACGGACCGTGATGGCCGGCTCGAACGGTCCGTGCTTGCGCGTCAGCCACGGCAGCGTGCCGGTCTCGGCAAAAGCGGCGTCGGCGGTGTTGCCGGCCGCGCGCGTCGCCTTGGCGAAGATCAGCGACCCGAAGGTGCCGGGCGGCAGGAACACGACCTGACCGTCGGCGAGATGCGGCGCCAGCGCCCGGGCGATGTCGGCCTGCGCCGTTGCCGGCGCCGGACACAGGATCAGCACCGCATCGCGCACGGCCTGGGCCATGTCGGCGGTGACCAGCGCCACCGCCACCTCGTGCCGCCCGTTGAAGTCCTTCACCACGATGCGGCCGCCGGCCGCGCGATGCGCGGCGACGGCAGCGGCATCGCGCCGCCACAGGCGAACCTCGTGACCGGCCAGCACCAGATCGCCCGCTGCCGCGAACGAGCCGTTGCCGCCACCCAATACAGCTATACGCATCATCTCACACGGTCCCCGAGGTTGACCGCTTCATGGTGAGCTTGTCGAACCATGAAGCGGGACGCACCTATGCTCGTGCGACGCCTTCATGGTTCGACAAGCTCACCATGAAGACTACTCCAGAGCCGACGACGCGCGGTTCCGAGACGGCAGTGCATCATCCCAGCAGCTCCCTCAAGCGGAAATGTTGCACCTTGCCCAGCGCCGTGCGCGGCAGGCTGTCGACGAAGACGAAATCGCGCGGCAGCTTGAAGCGGGCGAGGTGGTCGCCGACATGCCGCGCCAGGGCCGCGGCGTCGGCTGACGCGCCGGCGCGCAGCACGACATAGGCGACCGGCACCTCCTGCCATCGCGGGTCGGGGCGGCCGATCACCGCCGCCTCGGCGACCGCCGGATGGTCGCCCAGCACGCGCTCGATCTCGGCCGGATAGATGTTCTCGCCGCCTGATATGATGACGTTCTTCTTGCGGTCGTGGATATGGAAGTAGCCGTCGGCATCGCGCGTCGCGATGTCGCCGGTATGGTACCAGCCTTCGCGCAGCGCCTCGGCGGTCGCCGCGGCGTTGCCCCAATACTCATGGAACACATTGGGGCCGCGCACGATGACCTCGCCGGCGGTGCCGCGCTGCACCTCGCGGCCGTCGTCGTCGACCACGCGCGCCTCGCAGTAGAGGCCGGGCAGGCCGGTCGAGTTGCCACGGCCCAGGTCGCCGCCGAGCCGGGTATAGATCGCGACCGGGCAGGTCTCGGTCGAGCCGTAGACCTGCAGCACCGGCACGCCGCGCGCCATCACGGCATCGATCAGGGGCTGCGGCACGATGGTCGAGCCGGTCGTGAGCGCGCGCAGACGCGAGAGATCGGTCTGCCGCCATCGCGGATGCTCGACCAGGGCCTGGATCGTCGACGGCACGAGCGTCACGAGGGTGGGAGACTGAGGCGCGTCGAATGCCGCCAGCGTCGCGTCGGGCGTGAACCGCGCATGCAGGGTCACGGTGGCGCCGGCCTGCAGCGCCGGCGTGGTCTGGATGTTGAGCCCGCCGACATGGAACAACGGCAGCACCGTCAGCACATGATCGCTGGCGGCAAGGCCACTGGCATGCTGGCTCATGGCGGCATTCCACACCAGCGCTTCCTGGCGCAGCACGGCCCCCTTCGGCCGGCCGGTGGTGCCCGAGGTGTAGACGATCAGCAGGGGACAGGTGAGATCGACATGCGGGTTGCGGCCATCGCCGCTGCCCCTGCCCAGCAGGTCGTCGAGCGATGTCCCCGCCGGACGGCAATCGATGCCGACGACCCGGATATCGGGCCGCGACTGCGCCAGCGGCGCCACGACGGCGGCGAAGGCGTCCTCGACCACGAGCACCTTCACGGCCGCGTCGGACAGGATGAACATCTGCTCGGCGACGGCGAGCCGCCAGTTCAGCGGCACCAGCATCGCGCCCAGCCGGGCGCAGGCATAGAGCAGCACGAGGTAGTCGGGATGATTGGCCGCCAGGATCGCGACCCGATCGCCGCGGCCGACCCCGAGCTGCGATTTCAGCGCCCGCGCCGCCGCCGCGATGCGCGCCGCGAAGCCGGCATAGGTCAGCGTCTGCGCTTCGAAGCGGATCGCGGCCTTGCCCGGCGTGAAGGCGGCATTGCGATCGATGAGATCCGCGAGGTCCATGGTGTCGTCTCAGCGATCTGACTCGTCATCCCGAGCGCCGCGAGGGATCTCCCGCGACGGGAGCCTCTGCCCACGGGAGATTCCTCGCTGCGCTCGGAATGACATGACTGGATCACCCATCCGTTTCGCCCGGCTCGTACAGCGCCTCGCGGCCGATCCGCTCGAGGCAGATCTCGGCCGTCCACGGCAGCATGACCGAGCCGCAGCGGCTGTCGCGGTAGATCCGCTCCAGGGGGAAGCGCTTGAGCATGGCGTGACCGCCGCAGATGCGGATCGCCTTGGCCGCGATCGCGTTGGCGCTCTCCATCACCGTGTGCTGGGCGGCGTAGGCGCGCAGCACCTGCTCCTTGGCCGGGTTCGCGCGCGCCTCGCTGATGGCCTGGAACCAGAGCGCCTTGGTCTGCTCCAGCATGATGCGGATCTCGGCAACCGCGATCTGCTTGGTCGCGATCATGCGGCGTTTCACCGGCGGCATGCCGGCAACCTCGCCGCGCAGATAGGCGATGGTGAAATCACAGGCCGCCTGCGCCAGGCCCATATAGGTCGGCGTCAAGGTCAGGAACATGTGCGGCCAGCGCGTCGCGGCCTGAAAGTAGACGCCGCGCGGCATCAGCATCTCGTCTTCCGGCACGAAGACGTCCTTCAGCAGCAGCGTGCGCGAGACCGTGCCGCGCATGCCCAGCGGGTCCCAGTCGCCGACGACCTCGACGCCCGGCGCCCTGGCCGGAACCGCCAGGAACAGGGTGTTGCGCCGGCTGGCGCCCTCGCCCTCGGCGCGTGCTGTGCACAGGATCCCGTAGTAGTCGGCGGCACCCGACAGCGAAGCGAAGATCTTCTTGCCGCTGACGATGAAGCCGCCGTCCACCGGGTGCGCCTCGGTTCCGAACGCGCTGGCGCCGGCGGCGGCCGTGCCGCCCTCCTCGGAGAACGGCTGGGCGTAGAGGGCGCCGTGCTCGACGACGCGGCGGTAATGCAGCCGGCGGCGGCGCGCATGCGCGGCGCGATCCTCGTCGCTCATCGGCAGATCGTCGGCGAGCGCGCCGGGCCACAGCGTCGATGCCACGTGCATGTTCCAGGACAGCGCCGTCGCACCGCAGAAACGCCCCAGCTCGGCAGCCGCGAGGCAATAGGTCTGGTAGTCGGCGCCCAGGCCGCCATCGGCCTTCGGCACGCAGATGGCCAGCAGGCCCTCGCGATGCATGTCGCGGAAATTCTCGATCGGGAATGTCGCGTCGCGGTCATGCTGCGCTGCACGCGGCGCCAGCACGCGTCTGCCGAAGCGCCGCGCGCCGGCGATCAGCTCGGCCTGCGCCGGCGTCAGCCGGAATGCGTCCGGCGCGAACATCGGCGCATCGTGTGTGTCGCTATCGGCAGCATGCATCGAACCAACTCCGCTCAGGATGTTTGCGGCGACAACACGTCACGCAGGAATCCCAGGACAGCCGCATCGAAGGCGGCTGGCGCCTCGAGGTTGGCCAGATGACCGACGCCTGCAAGGCAAACGAAACGCGCGCCGGGGATCTTCGCCGCCATGCGTTCCATCACCGGTGCCGGCGCCGTGCGGTCGTGCTCGCCGGCCAGGCACAGGACAGGCACGCGGATGGCAGGCAGGTTGGCGCGCTCGTCGAAGGCGACGAGGCATTGCAGCGCAGCACGGTAGGTCGGCACCGGCACGGCCGACATCACCTCGATGGCGAAGGCGCGGCCGGCCGGGTCCGGGCTGGGGCCCATCAGGCCGTCGACCATCGACGCCGCC
Organism: Vineibacter terrae; assembly: GCF_008039615.1. Lineage (GTDB taxonomy): Bacteria > Pseudomonadota > Alphaproteobacteria > Reyranellales > Reyranellaceae > Vineibacter > Vineibacter terrae. The sequence continues at coordinate 41,732 of NZ_VDUZ01000053.1, forward strand.
AGCGACGCCATGGCGGCGCCGGCATCGAGCGGCCCCAGGCGGGCGGCAACGAACGCCTTCTGGAATTCACCGGCCTGGTTGCCGAACGCCGGGCTCGTGCAGCACAGCACCACGGAACGGTAGCCCGCCGGCCGGCGCCGCAAGGCCGCTTGCGCGACCATGCCCCCTATCGAGTGGCCGATCAGCACCGGCCGGTCGAGGCCCAGGCGCGCCACCGTGGCCTCGAGATCGGATGCGAGCCCGTCGAAGTCCATCGCGGCGACGGGCGCGCGAGCGCCGTAGCCGGGCAGATCGACGGCAACCGGATGCAAGCCGGCTGCCGCGAACGCCTCGCGCTGCGGCGACCAGATACGTGCCGAGCCGCCGATGCCGTGCACGAAGACCACGGCAGGCAAGCGACCTTCTTCTGTCGTGCTCACACAGCCTCTCCTGTCGCGCGGATGCCGGTGACCAACGGAAACCAGTGCAACAATCGGGCGGAATGCCGGGCGATGTCCAGCCGAGTCATCGCTCTGGGCCGCCGCGGTTCGTGCGCAATCCAGCATTCCGATAAGCGGCCTACTCTCGCGACGGCAGATCGGATCAGATGCCGCCGTCATGCTTCCCGTCTTCCAGCCTCTGCAGGACCGCGCCATCGCCACCGTGTGGTCAGGGCTTGCCGCCTCGACCATCGGCGAGGATCTGTTCCGCGTCGCCATCATCTGGCTGGCCGTCGACATCGCCGGCAACCTCGCCGGCCTGCTGACCGCGGCGCAGTACGCCACCATGCTGATCGTCGGGCTGACCAGCGGTGCCATCGCCGATCGCTGGCGACCCGAGCGCACCATGGTGATGGTCAACATCCTGGCGGCGCTGGTGGTGCTGATGCCGATGGTGGTCGCCTATGTCTCGGGCGTATCGCTGGCGGCGCTCGTGATCGCCGCGGTCGGCGTGTCGGGCTTGCGCACCTTCTTTGCGCCGGCGCTGCAATCGACCGTGCCGACGCTCGTCAAAGACCGCACCATGCTGCAATCGATCAACGGCCTGTTCGATGCGACATGGCGCCTGGCGCGCCTGGCCGGCCCGGCGGTGGCGGCGCTGCTGGTGCATTTCATCCCCGTGATCCAGTTCCTGTCGGTTACGGCCTGCGGCTTCCTCGCCGCCGCGGCCGGGATCTACAGCACGCGCGCGCGGCTGGCCGGTCCTGACAGGCGCACCGAGCCGTCGCGCGGCGGCTGGCGCGGCGCCGTCGAGGGCCTGACCGCCGGCTTCCGCCTACTGCGCAGCAACCGCGTCATGGCGATCCTGGTGCTGAGCAACTCGATCGTGAACGGACCGTGGATGGCCACGCTGCTGCTGGGCGTCGCGCTGCTGGTGAAGAGCTACCAGCCGACCTTCCTCGGCATCCAGGACCTGGCGGCCTACGGCCTGGTGATGGGCGCATACGGGCTGGGCGATGTCTGCTCCAACCTGGTCGTGGGCAACGTGCGGCTGCGCCGCCCCCTGTCGACCATGTATCTGGGCTACATCGCCATGGGCGGCGGCTTCGTGCTGATGGCGCTGGCCATGTGGGTGGTCCCGCCAGGCGCGCTGCTGCCGGCCATGATGCTGGCGGCGGTCATCGCCGGCAGCGGCGGACCGCTGTTCTTCATCCCGCTGATCACGCGCACCCAGACGGTGTTCGACGGTCCCGACATCGCGCGCGTCTGGCGCCTGCGCCTGGCCCTGATGGCGGGCTCGCAGCTGGTGGCCAGCCTGCTCGCGACCTGGCTGTTCGAGCTGCTGGGCCCGACGGTCACGGTGCTGGGCTGCGGCCTGTTCATCTTCCTGGCCGGCGCCTGGGGCCACACCTACTTCCGCCGCTATTCGGAAGCCCCGGCCGCCTCGCTCGCCGTGCCGGCGCCCGCTGCCGCCGACTGATCGCAGCAGGCGGCGGCGCGACAGGACTTCGCGACGCACACCCGGGATTTGGCCCTTGCGCTCAGCGGGGAAACAGCATAGGGTCGGATAAATACACAGCGTTACCCTTAAAAATCTCGACATCGCTGGACCTGGGAGGCCCTATGGCCAAGGCATTTCCGACCGACGAGCCCTTCCTGCAGGGCTTCTACGCGCCGCTGCACATGGAATGCGACGCACCCAACCTGCCGATCAGCGGCGAGATGCCCAAGGCGATCTGCGGCTCGCTGTATCGCAACGGCCCCAACCCGCAATTCGCGCCGCGCGGACCCTACCACTGGTTCAGCGGCGACGGCATGGTGCATGCCTTCCACATCGAGAACGGTCGCGTCGCCTACCTCAATCGCTGGGTGCGCACGCCCAAGTGGCAGCTCGAGAACCAGGAGGGCGAAGGCCTGTCGGGCGCCTTCGGCAATCCGCGCTACAGCGACCCGCGCGTCGTGGCGCTGGGCTCGACCATCGCCAACACCAACATCGTCTGGCACGGCGGCCGCCTGCTGGCGTTGGAGGAGGCGCACGCGCCCTACGAGATGGAACCCAGGGGGCTGGCGTCGAAGGGCTATCACACCTTCGACGGCAAGCTTGCCGGGCCCGTCACCGCGCACCCGAAGATCGACCCGGTCAGCGGCGAGATGGTGCAGTTCGGCTACGCCGCAAAGGGCCGCTTCACCCCGGATCTCAGCTATCAGGTGGTCGACCGCGACGGCCGCATGCGGCGCTGCGATTTCTTCCAGGGCCCCTATCCCAGCATGGTGCACGACTTCGTCGTGACGCGCCGGCACGTGATCTTCCCCATCTTCCCGCTCACCGGCTCGATGGAACGCGCCATGAAGGGCGCGCCGCCCTTTGCCTGGGAGCCCGACAAGGGCACCCATATCGGCATCATGATGCGCGACGGCGATGTGAGCAGCGACATCCGCTGGTTCACAGGTGATCCCTGCTACGTCTTCCACCCCATGAACGCCTTCGACACCGAGGACGGCAAGGTGGTGTGCGACATGATGAAATATCCGGTCGCGCCGCTCTTCCCGCGGCCGGACGGCTCGCCGTCGAGCGACAAGACGCCGTCGGCCACGCTGGTGCGCTGGACCTTCGACCTGAACGGCAACAGCGACACCTACAAGGAAGCGCCGCTGTCGGAGCATGTCGGCGAGTTCCCGCGCCTGGACGAGCGCTTCGCGATGCTGCCCTACCGCCACGGCTACATGCAGGGCGGCAACGTCACCGATCCGCAGAACCCGCGCGCCTCGCGCAACGGCATCGTGCATGTCGACCTCGCCACCGGCCGCAGCCAGATCTGGGATCCGGGCCCGATCGACGTCGCGGGCGAGCCGATCTTCGTGCCGCGCCGCGACGATGCGCCCGAAGGCGACGGCTGGCTTCTGGCGGTCGTGTATCGCGGCGCCGAGAACCGCAGTGATCTGGTGGTTCTCGACGCCGCCAATGTCAGCGCCGGACCGGTGGCGACGGCGCACCTGTCACACCGCGTTCCGGCCGGCTTCCACGGCAACTGGCGGCCGGGTCCGCTATAGGGAGTTCCGCAGGCCGATGCGACGGCGATCAATCCCGCCCGTCGTATCGGCATGCGGCAGTCGAGCCGTCCTGTCGAGCGTAGAACGTTTCCCGCACCTGTTGTCCTTTCCGCTGGAGAGTCGTCCATGGCCCTGCCCGCCAAGCTTCGTGGCAAGCTGCGCATCCCGGTTGTCGGCGCACCGCTGTTCATCGTGTCCAACCCCAACCTCGTCATCGAGCAGTGCAAGGCCGGCATCATCGGCTCCTTCCCGGCGCTGAACGCGCGACCGGCGCCGGTGCTGGAAGACTGGCTCAAGCGCATCACCAGCGAGCTCGCCGAGCACCAGGACAAGCACCCCGACAAGATCGTGGCGCCCTTCGCGGTGAACCAGATCGTGCACAGCTCCAACGATCGGCTGATGCATGACGTCGAGCTGTGCGCCAAGTACAAGGTGCCGGTCCAGATCACCTCGCTGCGCGCGCCCGATGAAGTCGTGGCCTCGGCCCATAGCTATGGCGGCCTGGTGTTCCATGACGTGATCAACATCAAGCACGCCAAGCGCGCGCTGCAGGCCGGCGTCGATGGCCTGATCCTGGTCTGCGCCGGCGCCGGCGGCCATGCCGGCCGTCTGTCGCCCTTCGCGCTGGTGCCGGAAGTGCGCCAGTTCTACGACGGCTGCATCCTGCTGTCGGGCTCGATCGCCAACGGCGCCTCGGTCCTGGCGGCGCAGGCGGTAGGCGCCGACCTCGCCTATATCGGCACCCGCTTCACCGCCTCGGCCGAGGCCAACGCCACCGACGCCAACAAGCAGTGCATCATCGACAGCGCCGGCGAGGAGATCATCTACACCAACCTCTTCACCGGCGTGCACGGCAACTACCTCAGCCGCAGCGTCGCCGCCGCCGGCCTCGACCCGGAGAACCTGCCGGAGGCCGACAAGTCGAAGATGAACTTCGGCTCCGGCGGCAACACCAAGGCCAAGGCGTGGCGCGACATCTGGGGCGCCGGCCAGGGCGTGGGGCAGATCCACGATGCGCCGCCGGCAGCCGAGATCGTCGACCGGCTGGCGCAGGAATACGAGCAGGCGCGCGCGGCGCTGCTCGCCGATCAGCCGGTGCCGACGCGGCTGGCGGCGGAGTGACCGCGCCGGCACCCGGAACACCTCGACGAACCCATATGTCTCCGGGCCGCAGGCCCGGAGGCTCGATTCAGGAGCAAGAAGCGGAGTTCGGGCGCACGCCATGCAAGCTACGTCAGTGCCAAGGCCATCGGTCCGTATCCGGTGGCCTCTGATGCAACATCGAGAGGCACTCCATGAGCTTGCAGGATATGACAACAAGGCGATCGTCGGCCGCTGGTTCACCGACTTCTGGGGCAAGACCTGCAATCTGAGCGTCGTCGACGAGATTGCCGCGCCGGACATGCTGCTGAAATATTCGCTGCATGAGCCGCGCAAGGGCCGCCAGGACATCAAGGCCTTCATGACCGACTTCCGCGCCGCATTCCCCGACCTGAACTTCTGGGGCACGGCCGACCTCATCGCCGAGGGGGACTACGTCGTCGGCCAATGGGAGGGCGGCGGCACGCACACCGGCCCGGCCTTCGAGGATTTCCTTGCCGGCGGCTTGTCTGCCGGCACGGGCCGGAAGATGCACTTCACCGGCGTCACCGTCCTCAAGCTCAAGGACGGCAGGATCATCGAGGAGATCGGCCTCGATGACGGTGTCACCGCCCTGACCCAGCTCGGGCTGCTGCGCGCCGCCTGATCCCGGATGCCGCCCTTCGTATCGAGGAGATCGGCCTCGATGACGGTGTCACCGCCCTGACCCAGCTCGGGCTGCTGCGCGCCGCCTGATCCCGGATGCCGCCCTTCGTCAGGACGGCAGCACCTGCGGTGCAGAGCGCCAGGTTCTCCTGGCGCTCTTTTTTTGCCCGACCAAGGCCATCGACACAGCCGGAAGAATGGATTTGAAAGCAAAGGACGGAGTGTCGGCCTGAGCGCGAAAGCCCATCTTCGGGGCTCAACACGAGAGAGGCCCATGATGACATCGCAAATCTCCGCTGCCACCGAACGCGAAAGCCTGCGTTTCGGCTACGGCGATGCGGCCCTCGGAACCATCGTGGTCGCCGCAAGCGCACAGGGCGTCGTCGCTCTCTTCATCGGCGAGGACAGTGCACGGCTGCTGCGCGACCTGAAGGATGCCTTCCCCGACGCCGACCTCGTTTCCGACCAGGCCGGCCTTGCGCAGACCATCGCCAAGGCGGTCGCCCTGGTCGACGCGCCGCATCTGGGCACCGATCTGGCGCTCGATCTGCGCGGCTCGCCCCTGGAGATCGCTGTCTGGAAGTCACTGCAGTCGATCCGACCGGGCGACACGCAGACCTACGGCGCGATCGCCCGGAGCCTGCCGATGGCGGCGACCGCCCAGGAGGTCGGCTCGGCTTGCGCGGCGAACCGTGTCGCGGTTGCCGTGCCCTGCCACCGCGTCGTGAAGTCCGACGGTTCGATCTCCGGCTATCGCTGGGGCGTGCAGCGCAAGCGCCGCCTGATCAACATGGAAGGGGTGGCATGATGTCCCTCAACCTGCGCAAGACGCGGACCGACAGTGCCGCCATCGAGGCCCTGCCGGCCGCATCCTCAACGGCGATCGAGGCGCGGGTGGGCGGCGTGGACTGGACGACGGTCCACGCCGATCTCGACGCCCAGGGTTGGGCCATCGCGCCGCGGCTGCTGACGCACGCCGAGGCCGACCTCATCGCCGGCCTTTACCACCGCGAGCAGGGTTTCCGCAGCCACGTCATCATGGCCCGGCATGGCTTCGGTCGCGGCGCGTACAAATATTTCAGCTATCCCCTGCCGCTTCTGATCCAGGCACTGAGGACGGCCGCCTATCCCCACCTGGTGCCGATCGCCAATCAATGGCACGAGCGCATGGGCAAGGATGCCCGCTTCCCGCCCCACCACGCCGCGTTCCTCGAGCGCTGCCACCAGGCCGGCCAGACCCGCCCGACGCCGCTGCTGCTGGAGTACGCGCCGGAGGACTACAACTGCCTCCATCGCGACCTCTACGGCGAGCATGTCTTTCCGATACAGATCGCCATCCTGCTGGACCAGCCCGGCGAGGACTTCGAGGGCGGCGAGTTCGTGATGACCGAGCAGCGCCCCCGCATGCAGACCCGGGCCATGGTCCTGCCGCTCAAGAAGGGTGACGCCGCCATCTTCGCGGTCAACAGCCGGCCAATGAAAGGGGTACGTGGCGACTATCAGGTGAAGCTGAACCACGGCGTCAGCAAGCTCCACGCCGGCAAGCGGCGCACGCTCGGCGTGATCTTCCACGATGCCGCCTAGCACCTGCGATCACTGGTCGCCAACGCACCTGTCATCCCGAGCGCAGCGAGGGATCTCCTGCGAGAGACGCGCAGTACGCCATTCGCGGGAGATCCCTCGCTGTGCTCGGGATGACAGTGGCGACTCGCCTTCCACCGATAGCTGCGGCTACGACGAGCCGTTGGCCTGGAGCGTGACCGACAGCACCTGCTCGCGGAACGGAAAGCGCCCGTTCTGCAGCCGCGCCAGGATGGCCTGGCCGGCGTTGCGGCCCATGTCGTAGGCGGGCGAGAAGACCGTGGTGAGCTCCGGCGACGAGTAGCGCCAGACCTCGAAGCCGTTGAAGCCGGTGACGCGGATATCCCGGGGCACCACCAGCCCGCGGGCCTGGAAGAACTTCATCGCCGCGATCGCCATCTGGTCGTTGCCGCCCACGACCGTGTCTGGCAGCCCATGGCGGGCGACATAGGCGGCCAGCGCCGCCTGGGTGGCGACGTAGCCTTCATCGCCGCACGGCAAGATGCGCAGCGTCCGCCGCGGCCGGGCGCGCGACAGCACGGCGCGCAGCCCGGCCTCGCGGCGGACCATGGCCGACCATTCGATTTCCGGCACCAGCATCACGATGTGCTGGCAGCTTCCCGTCAGCAGATGCTGCGCGATAGCCACGCCGCCGCCACGGTCGTCCTGGACCACGGTGCACACGTCGTCGCCGGCCAGGCCGCCGACCAGCTCCGAATGCTCCTCCTGCAGCAGCACCAGCGGTTGGCGCGCCTCCGCCAGGCGCCGCATGAAGGCCCGGCGCTGACGCAGGCTGCCCGACAGCACGGCGCACAGCGCGTCGGTCTCGATCTGCTGCAGCAGCGGGATCGCACCGACACCGTCAGGATGGGAGCCGTGCAGCACCAGGCTGTAGCCCTGCGGCCCGAGGCAATCGGTGAGGCCCGCGAACAGCGCCGCGATGAACGGATCGGAGAGATAGTTCGGTGACGGATCGACGATCACCAGGCCGACCGCCATGCGCCGGTCGGTGCGCAGGCGGCGGGCGCTGGCATGCGGCTTGTATCCAAGCTGGCGGCAGACCTCGATCACACGATCCTGGGTCTCACGCCCGACTTCGCCGGCCCGACGGTTCAGCACGTTGGAGACCGTCATCGGCGTCACGCCGGCAGCGGCGGCAACGTCGCGGATGGTGATGCGCCGGTTCGGGTTGCTCCGTGATCTGCTCGCCATTCTCACTGGGCCGTCGTGGTGCGGGACGGCCACATCTTATTAGCCGGGATAGCCGCCATGCCACCAATGCTCGAAGGGATTGGAGTGCAGGATGTAGTCCATCGTCGCCTGCGCCACGCGTGGCAGGTTGGTCCCTTCCACCTGCTTGTTGATGCCGCGCAGCCCGTCGATCGATTCCTGGACCTGGGAGAAAGGGAAGTCCGTGCCCCAGAAGATCTTGTTGCGATGGGTGATCAGGTATTCCTGGGCCGCGATCAGGATGTTGTAGAACTGCCAGGGCCGATAGAAGAGCGCCGAGACCTCGCAATAGACGTTGGGCTGCTTGCGCGCCACGACGATGCACTCCTCGTACCAGGGGTGCGCCATGTGGGCCATGATCATCTTCAGGTCGGGGTAGCGCGTGGCGATGGCATCGACGTCGAGCGGACGGCCGTACTCGATCGGCGCCACACGCCCATAGGTGGTGCCCATGTGCATGGTCAGCGGCAGGTTGTTGCGCTGCAGGTACTCGTACAAGGGCACCAGCCGCGGATCGAGCAGCGACACGCCGTTGTAGATCGGACCGAACTTCACGCCCTTCAGCTTCAGATCCTCGATGGCGTGCACCAGCAGGTCCATGTAGTTGGGCATGCGGGGATCGACGCAGGCGAAGCCGACAAGCTTGTCGGGGTACTTGGCGACCGCCCGGGCCGTCACCTCGTCGTCGCCGTCGATGCCGACCGAATCCTTGTAGCGCAGCGAGAAGATGATGGCCTTGTCGACGTCCTTCATCGCGGCATAGACCGTGTCCGGATCGGACCGCGGCGACAGCTCACCCGGCCGCGCATGCGCCGTGGAGGTGGTGTGCAGCGGCAGCATCTGGCTGTCCTCGTACACGTTGACATGGCAATCGACGATCATCGCGGCCTTCCTTGCTTTCATGCGGGACACCCTGCTCCCCGCACCGGCGCCAGGAAATTGGATAGATCTTCTGGAGGGCGCGCTCAGTGTCATCCTGAGCGAAGCGAAGGATCTTTTGAACCGTCCTGTCGCACGGGACCATCAATGGGGCACCGTGCCTAAGCGTGCCGGGCTCGTGCAACTCGACGGTCTAAAAGATCCTTCGCTTCGCTCAGGATGACAGCGAGGCTGCCATCACGAGATATGTCCACCCTCCTGGCGTCTGTGCTGGGAGCAGGATCAAGACTACAGAATGCCGTAGCGGGCGAAGACGTCGCCCAGCTTCTGGCCGGCCTTCAGCTCTTCCAGGGTCTTCGATTCGCCGGAGACCTTCTTGTCGGCCAGCGCCAGCACCTCGGCCTCGACCGCCTGCGGGATCACCACCAGGCCGTCGGCATCGCCGAAGACGAGATCGCCGGGCGTGACGGCCACGCCGGCGCATTCGACCGGCACGTCGACGGCGATGACCTTGCCGCGGCCCTTGCTGTCGAGCGGTGCGATGCCGCCGTGGAACACCGGGAAGCCCATGGCGCGGATCGCGCGGATGTCACGCACACAGCCATCCATCAGCGCCCCCACCGCGCCGCGCGCCGCCGCCGCCGTCGAGAGCAGCTCGCCCCAGGGCGCGATCCGTCCGCTGGCGCCACAGGAGAACACCGGCAGCTCGCCCGGCTTCAGGCTGTCGACCAGGCCGATCTCCAGCTCGTAGGGATTCTCGCCCGGCTCGACGTGATAGACGTCGACATAGAGCGCCGTGCGGGCACGGCCCACCATCACCCGCGCCTCGTCCAGCGGCCGGATCCGCGGCGGCATCGCCTGGCGGCTGCAGCCGACCTGGTCGAGGCAGTCCGACAGGACGGACGCGAAGAAGCGGTCTGCGATCTCCTGCAGGCTGAACTGCTTCATGGGCATGGCCTCCTTGGAGGCGGTGGCAGGTGCGCCATCGTCTCGAATTGACTTTAACGTTATAGGTATTTCGCGTGTTTTTTGTCAATATCCAGTGGGTTTCGACGTCGCGCTGAATCCGCATTGCGCTGATTTTCCTATAACGTTAAAGTCATCGCCATACGACAAATGGGCATTCGATGCGTGATCGTCCTGCCGGCCACCGTGGCCGCCTGATCCGTGGCCTGGCTGGTGTGCTGGCCGCTGCGTCCCTGGCCATGACCGTGGCGTCGGCCGCCGCGCAGACCGTGCTGCGGTTCGTGCCGCAGGCCGACCTGAAATCGGTCGACCCGGTGTGGACCACGGCCTACGTGACCCGCAACCACGCCTACATGATCTACGATCAGCTCTTCGGCCTGGATTCCAAGCTGCGACCGCAGCCGCAGATGGTCGAGAGCTGGACCGCGACGCCCGACAAGATGCGCTGGGAGTTCACCTTGCGCGCCGGCCTCAAGTGGCACGACGGCGCGCCGGTGACGGCCGAGGACTGCGTCGCCTCGATCCGGCGCTGGGGCGCGCGCGATGTGCTGGGCAACCGTCTGCTGGCCGCGACCGAGGCGCTCGAGGTGATCGACGCGCAGCGTTTCCGCCTGACGCTGAAGCAGCCGTTCGGTCAGGTGCTGGAGGCCCTGGCCAAGCCCAGCAACAACCCGCTGTTCATGATGCCCAAGCGTGTGGCGCAGACCGACCCGTTCAAGCAGATCGACGACACCACGGGCTCGGGTCCGTTCAAGTTCGTGCGCGCCGAATGGGTGCCGGGCGGCAAGGCAGTCTATGTCAAGAACACGGACTACAAGCCGCGCAGCGAGCCGGCCGACTTCCTGTCCGGCGGCAAGGTGGTGAATGTCGACCGCGTCGAATGGATGTCGGTACCGGACGCCGCGGTGGCCATGGCGGCGCTGGGCACGGGCGAGGTCGACTGGCTGGAAGTGCCGGCCCCGACCTGGTGCCGGTGATCGAGCGCAACGCCGCCATCACGGTGCGGCCGATGGACACGATCGGCAGCCAGCTGTCGATCCGCATCAACCACCTGCACCCGCCGATGGACAATCCCAAGGTGCGCCAGGCGCTGCTCGCGGTGGTGAGCCAGCCGGACTACCTCAACGCGATCTCTTCCGATCCGCGCTGGGTCAAGCCGTGCCCGGGCTATTTCGGCTGCGGCGGCACGCCGTACGAAAGCATGGCCGGCGTCGATGGCCATCTCAAGCAGGCCGACTTCGAGAAGGCCAAGCGCCTGCTGAAGGAAGCCGGCTACAAGGGCGAGCGGGTCGTGGTCCTGGATCCGGCCGACGTGCACTACTCGCACGCGCCAGCGCTGGTCACGGCCGAGAACCTGAAGAAGGCCGGCTTCAACGTCGACCTGCAGACGATGGATTTCGGCACCGCGATCGGCAAGATCAACAGCCAGGCGCCGCTGGACCAGGGCGGCTGGAGCCTGTTCCACAGCTACGCCACCATCATCGACGTGCTGACGCCGGCGATCGCCACCGGCCTGCGCGCCGGCGGCGCCAAGAACGCCGCCTATGGCTGGCCGACCGACCCGGAGCTTGAAACGCTGCGCACGCAGTGGCTCACGCTCACCGACCCGGCCGAGCAGAAGGCGCAGGCCGACAAGGTGCAGGCGCGGGCCTTCGAGGTGGTGCCCTACATCGTCACTGGCACGCTGGTGATCCCGACCGCCTACCGCAAGTCGGTCGAAGGCATCATCCCCAGCGGCATCCCGGTGTTCTGGAACCTGACCAAGAAGTAATCGGCGGCGCGGACGGGAGGGTCGCGGATGCTGGGCTACGTGCTGCGCCGCCTCGTCGCCACGATCCCGGTCGTGATCGTCGTGGCCGTGGTCGTCTTCTTGCTGGCGCGGCTGGCGGGCGACCCGGCCTCGGTCATCGCCGGCGAGAACGCCACGGCCGAGCAGATCGCGCAGATCCGCAACCGGCTCGGACTGGACCAGCCGCTGCTGGTGCAGTTCGCGCGCTGGAGCTGGAGCATCGCGCACGGCGATCTGGGTGTGTCGATCTTCACCAACACACCGGTGGCCCAGCTCATCGTCCAGCGCATCGGGCCGACCTTCTCGCTGGCCGTCGTCACCATCGTGCTGGCGATCCTGCTCGGCATACCCTCAGGCGTCCTGGCGGCGGTGTTCGTGCGCCGCGTGCCCGATCGCGTCATCATGATGCTCGCCGTCGCCGGGTTCTCGATCCCGATCTTCGTGCTGGCCTACCTGCTGATCCTGGGCTTCGCGATCTCCTGGCCGATCCTGCCGGTGCAGGGCTACACGCCGCTGGCGCGCGGCGTGCTGCCCTGGCTGGGCAACCTGATCCTGCCCGGCCTGGCGCTGGCCCTGGTCTATGCGGCGCTGATCGCACGCACCACGCGGGCGGCGCTGCTGGACGTGCTGGCCGAGGACTACATCCGCACCGCGCGCGCCAAGGGGCTGCTGCCGCGCGAGGTGGTGTGGCTACATGCGCTGAAGGCGGCCTCGGTGCCGATCGCCACCGTGATCGGCATCGGCATCGCCCTGCTGGTCGGCGGCGCGGTGGTGATCGAGACGGTGTTCGCCATCCCCGGCCTGGGGCGCCTCACCGTCGATGCCATCGCGCGCCGCGACTTTCCGGTGATCCAGGGCGTGATCCTGCTGTTCTCCGGCATCTACGTGCTGATCAACCTGCTGATCGACCTCAGCTACACCTGGCTCGATCCCCGCGTGCGGTTCACCTGATGGCCACGGCAAGCGCCCTCGACGACGACGCCGTCACACATGCCGTGCGCCGTCGCCCGGCGTGGCGGCGGCATCCCACCGTGACGGCCGGACTGATCATCCTGGGGCTGGTCTGCGCCATGGCCATCGCCGCGCCCTGGCTGGCCTCGATCGACCCCACGGCGCTGTCGACCGCCAAGCGCCTGCGGCCGCCGTCACCGGAGTTCTGGTTCGGCACCGACATGATGGGCCGCGACGTGTGGAGCCGCACGCTCTACGGCGCACGGGTGTCGGTGATCACCGGCCTGACCGTGGCGGCCCTGGCCACCGGGATCGGCCTGCTGCTGGGCCTGCTGGCAGGCTTCGACCGCACCATCGACGCCGTGATGATGCGCATCATGGACGGCCTGATGGCGATCCCCGCCATCCTGCTGGCGATCGCGCTGATGGCGTTGACCCGCGCCAGCCTGGGCAATGTGATCATCGCCATCGTGGTGGCGGAGGTGCCGCGCGTGGTGCGCCTGGCCCGCGGCATCGTGCTGACGCTGCGCGAGGCCACGTTCGTGGAGGCCGCCACGGCCTCGGGCACCGGCTTCTTCGGCCTGCTGTTCCGTCACATCCTGCCCAATGCCGTCGCGCCGCTGGTGGTGCAGAGCACCTACATCGCGGCGTCCGCCATGATCACCGAGGCGATCCTGTCGTTCATCGGCGCGGGCGTGCCCTCCAGCACGCCGAGCTGGGGCAACATGATGGCCGAGGGCCGCACCGTGTTCCAGGTCGCGCCGCAGCTGGTGCTGTTCCCCGGCCTGTGCCTGTCGGTGACGGTGCTGGCCATCAACATGCTGGGCGACGGCCTGCGCGACATGCTCGACCCGCGCCTGGCGCGGCGCATGAAGTAGGCGGCGCCATGACCGAGCCGCTGCTGCGCATCGACCAGCTTCGCGTGCGCTTCGACACGCCCGAAGGCGTCGTGCACGCGGTCAACGACGTCAGCTTCCAGGTCGGCGCCGGCGAGACGCTTGCCATCGTCGGCGAGTCCGGTTGCGGCAAGAGCGTGACGGCGCTGTCGATCCTGCGCCTGCTGCCCTCGCCGCCGGCCCGCCTGGCCGGCGGCAGCATCCGGTTCCAGGGCCAGGAGCTGACCAGCCTGGGCGAGACGGCGCTGCGGCAGCTGCGCGGCGATCGCATCGGCATGGTGTTCCAGGAGCCGATGACCTCGCTCAATCCGGTCCTGACGATCGGGCGGCGGCTGACCGAGGGGCTGCGTCGCCATCACGGGCTGTCGCGCAGGGCGGCACGGGAGCGCGTGCTGGCCTTGCTGGAGCGGGTGCAGATCCCCGATCCGTCGCGGCGGCTGGATCAGTATCCGCACGAGCTGTCCGGCGGCATGCGCCAGCGTGTGATGATCGCGATTGCCGTCGCCTGCGCGCCCAGCCTGCTGATTGCCGACGAGCCGACCACGGCGCTGGACGTCACAATCCAGGCGCAGGTGCTCGACCTGATCGGCGAGCTTTGCGAGGCGATGGGCACGGCCGTGATCCTGGTGACGCACGACCTCGGCGTCGTCGGCGACGTCGCCGATCGCGTCGTCGTGATGTATGCCGGACGCGTCGTCGAGGACGCGGCGGTCGATGATCTCTTCTCCCGGCCGCTGCACCCCTATACGCAAGGATTGTTCGCGGCACGGCCGAACCTGACGCCCACCGTCGCCGGCCAGCGGGCGCGGCTGACGGAGATCCCGGGCATGGTGCCGTCGCTGCGCGCCGGCGTCACCGGCTGCGCCTTCGCGCCCCGTTGCCGGGCAGCCACAGCACAATGCCGAGCGCAGACGCCGCTGTTGCGGCCCTTTGATTCCTCGGGCCATGCCGTGGCCTGCCACCACGCCGGCGGGGACGCGTGATGCTGCAGGACGCGCCCTCCCCGGCTGAAACGGTGCTCGACGTCGCCGGGCTTGCCAAGTCGTTCACGGTGGCGCGCTCATGGCTGGGGCGCGGCAGGAAGAGCCTGCGCGCCGTCGACGGCGTCGATTTCTCGATCCGCCGCGGCGAGACGTTGAGCCTGGTGGGTGAATCGGGCTCGGGGAAATCCACCCTGGCGCGGCTTTGCCTGAAGCTGATCGAGCCGACGGCCGGCCGCATCCAGCTGTTCGGCCGCTCGATCGAGAGCCTGCCGCCGCGCGCCATGCGGCCGTTGCGCCGCAATCTGCAGATGGTGTTCCAGGACCCCTTCGCCTCGCTCAACCCGCGCCTCACGGTCGGCCAGATCCTGGGCGAGCCTATCCGCAACTTTCGCATTGCGCCTGAAGCGGATATCGCCGCACGGGTCGAGGCTCTGCTGGCGCGCGTCGGGCTGCCTGCCGATGTGGTCAGCCGCCGTGCACATGAATTCTCGGGCGGTCAGCGCCAGCGGATCGGCATCGCGCGCGCCCTTGCGCCCGAGCCGCAGCTGATCGTGCTCGACGAGCCGGTCTCGGCCCTGGATGTCTCGGTGCAGGCCCAGGTGCTGAACCTGCTGGGCGACCTGCAGGCGCAGGCCGGCTACGCCTACCTCTTCGTCTCGCACGACCTCGCGGTGGTGCGTCATATCAGCCATCGCGTCGCCGTGATGTATCTCGGCCGGATCGTCGAGATCGGACCGGTCGAGCGCCTCTTCTCGGCGCCGCGCCACCCCTATACCGAGGCGCTGCTGGCCGCCGTGCCCGATCCCGCCACGCGTCACCGCGCGGGCACACGCCGCCGCGGCACGGGTTTGCGCGGTGAGATTCCGTCGCCGATCGATCCGCCCTCGGGCTGCGCCTTTCGGACGCGCTGCCCGCTGGCCACGGAGCGATGCGCCCGGGAACGGCCAGCCTTGATGGCAGGAAAGGATGGCCATGCGGTGGCGTGCCATGTCCGGCAGGACTGATCTTTCCGACCGATGACGGCAATGCAACGGTTCGGTTACCGCGCCGTGAATTTACAAATTCGCACGCCTGCAAACGGAATCTATTCGTTGTGTTTTGCTCCGAAAGTGGCACTATCCGCGCCATGACGAACGAAGCGACATACGCGCGGTTCGTTGCGCGGAGTCAATCCGATGTTGCCGGCGCCTGAGGCCTGCCCGGCGCTGGTGTTGAACGCCGATTTTCGGCCGCTATCGTACTTTCCTTTGTCGTTGTGGTCATGGCAGGACGCCATCAAGGCGGTGTTCCTGGATCGGGTGAGCGTCGTGGCGGAGTATGACCGCCCCATCCGCAGCCCCAGCCTGACGATGAAGCTTCCCAGCGTGATCGCGCTGAAGGAGTACGTGCCGGCCGATCGGCGGCCTGCATTCACGCGCTTCAACGTCTTCCTGCGCGACAGCTTCGCGTGCCAGTACTGCGGCGACGACTTCGTGGCGCACGACCTGACATTCGATCACGTGGTGCCGCGGTCGAAGGGCGGACGCACGACATGGCGCAACGTCGTGACGGCGTGCAGCCCGTGCAACCTGATCAAGGGCAACCGGCTGCCGCATCAGGCGCACATGCATCCGCTGCGCATGCCGTACGAGCCCAGCGCCATGGAGCTGCAGGAGAACGGCCGGGCCTTCCCGCCCAACTACCTGCATGAGAGCTGGCGCGACTATCTCTACTGGGATACCGAGCTCGATCCGGTGTGAGGAACGGGCACGCCGTTCGCCTCGCCTTCGCCTGACGCCCGCGATAGCCTCCCGGCGTTCACGCATGGGAGGAGTTGCAGATGGTCGAGAGGACGGGACGCGTCGCCGGCAAGGTGGCGCTGGTGTCGGGTGCTGCGTCGGGCCTGGGGAAGGCCACGGCCGAGCGGCTGGCCGAGGAAGGCGCCGCCGTGATGATCGCCGACATCCGCGCCGAGCCGGCCGAAGCGGCGGCGGCTGGCATTCGCCAGGCCGGCGGCCGCGCCGTCGCGCAGACGCTGGACGTCACCCGCGACGACAGCTGGTCGGCGGCCGTGGCCCGCGCCGAGAAGGAATTCGGCAAGCTCGATATCGTGGTCAACAACGCCGGCACCGCCGATGGCGGCTGGATCCACAAGCTCAGCCTGGAACGCTGGCGCAAGGTGATGGCGGTCAACCTCGACGGCGTCTTCCTGGGCGTCAAGCATGGCGCCGAGGCAATGAAGCGCTGCGGCGGCGGCTCGATCGTCAACATCTCCTCGATCGCGGGCCTTGTGGGCATCGCCGAAGGCTCCAGCGCGTACTGCGCCAGCAAGGGTGGCGTCACGTTGCTGACGCGCGCCGCGGCGCTGGAGTTCGCGCTGCTGAAGGCCAACATCCGCGTCAACTCGGTGCATCCCGGCTTCATGCAGACGCCGATGCTCGATGGCGTGATCGCCGCCTACCGCGAGCCCGACGCGGCGCGCGACACGCTGATGAAGAACGAGCCGCTGGGCCGCTTCGGCGAGCCCAAGGACATCGCCAACGCCGTGCTCTATCTCGCCAGCGACGAAGCGGCCTTCGTCACCGGCACGCAGCTCGTGGTCGACGGCGGCTACTACGCGAAGTGAAGCAGGCGGGCGCGACGCGCCGGGCCGGCGAGTCTACCGCGGCGGCGCTCCGCCCGCACCAGAGCAGGGTCATCCGATGAACGGGTCCATCCACGACCGCATCCGCATCAAGCATGTGAAGGTCCTGTCGGACGACTGGGCCATCCTGAAGAAGACGACCTTCGACTACCTGCGCAAGGACGGCACGTGGCAGACCCAGAATCGCGAGACCTATGATCGTGGCAACGGCGCGGTGATCCTGCTCTACAACCGGACGGCGCGCACCGTCGTGCTGATACGGCAGTTCCGCCTTCCGGCCTACGTCAACGGCCACCCCGAGCCGCTCATCGAAGCCCCGGCCGGCCGGCTCGACGCGGACGATCCCGAAACCTGCATCCGCAAGGAGACCGAAGAGGAGACGGGCTATCGGGTGAGCCAGCCGCGCCGCGTCTTCAACGCGTTCATGAGCCCCGGCAGCATCACCGAGCGGCTGGTCTTCTTCGTGGCCGAGTACGATCCGTCCGATCGCATCGCCGCAGGCGGCGGCGATGCCAGCGAAGGCGAGGAGATCGAGGTCATCGAGCCGACGCTCGAGGCGGCGCTGGCGATGATCGAGCGCGGCGACATCATCGATGCCAAGACGATCATGCTGCTGCAATACGCCCAGCTCAAAGGCCTGCTGGCCGGGTAGTGCGATGCCCTATGGCCGGGCCGCGGCGCTCCAGCGCCGCATCCGGCGCATAGCGCCGGACTCATGAGCGGCGCTGGAGC
>NZ_VDUZ01000054.1 GCF_008039615.1 Vineibacter terrae
AAGCGGATGTTCACCCTCGCACACGCCTGACGGGGAAAGTACCACCAAAAATCGCGACCCATGACCTCGGTGCTTTCAAAATCACTCAATCAACTACCCAATAACCTCAGTCCGACAGGCTGCTAGGAAACGGGCTCCTGGAACGCCTGCCCGCAGCGCGGGCAGGCCGCCGGGTAGCAGGCGCGGCAGCACGGCTTGCCGCACGATGGACACGGCCCCTGGCCATCGGGCTCGGTCAGATGCAGCTTGTCGTCGCAGACCAGACGTGTGCGAGCGCGACCGACACCCGCCTCGCACAGCGGCAGCTCTGCGGCCTTCACCAGCGGGTGCCAGTCGAGCTGGATCATGCGCTCGCCCTTGCGGCGACGGATCAGGATGTCGAAGCGCTGCACGGGCATGTAGAGGTCGAGCGACTGGACCCAGTCGACGGTGATGCGCAGCGCGTAGTTGTGGCGCAGGTCGTCGAGCTTGGCACGGTACTCGCGCTCGATCGCCTCGACCCGAAGCGTCTCGCGCCGGCGATCGGCGTCGGCCCGCTCGCCGGCGGCATGGGCCAGCGTCGCCAGGCGCTTGAGCGACGCGCTGCGCAGGTCGTCGTGATAAGCATGGACCCTGTTGCGGTCGCGCTCCAGGCGACGGCGCATGGCGCCCAGAAAGGGCGCGATGGCGTCGCGCACCTGCTGGTCCAGCAGCGGCCGGACGCGGGCCCCGAGCGTCGCGGCATTCCATCCCGGTCCGGCCGCAAGCCGGGTCGCCTGATCGGGAGTCCGCCACTCGGCCATCTGCGCCAGGACAGGCTGCAGACGTGCCACGATGTCGTTCACGACCGCTCCGGTGCCGAGATTGAAGCCAAGCCAGACCAGCCCCTCGCGCTTCTCGTCGGAAATCGCCGTGTAGCGGAACGCCAGCATCAGGCAGCGCGTCCAGGCCGCAGTCATGCCGCGGAAGCGCCAGACTGCGTTCGGCAGATCGAGCGCGCGCTCCAGCACCGCTTCAGGATCGCCGGGCGCAGGCACCGTGACAGCCGGGCTGACCTCGCGCTCGCTCCAGCGGCCGTCCTGCGCAAGAAGTGCACCGAACCGGTCGAGCCAGTCGCCCTCCAGCCCGATCGGGATCGCGCCGGACGGGCGTTCCGTGCCGAAGCCGAGCCGCGCCAGCTCGGGCCACCCCATCGCCTGCTGAACGGGTGCCGGCGCGAGCACCTCCAGGCCATCCGGCTCTACGGCCTCCACGACCGCGCCCCTACTTTCCAGCAGATCGGCGACGAAATCCCGCAGCTCGCTCATCGCCCAAGCCTCACGCAGCCTCGAAATCTTCCCCGAAAAGAGACTCATCCAGCACCTTGGCGCCGTCGTGATGCTGCTTCGCCTCGTACAGGCGGCGACCCAGCGCGTCGAACGCTTCGTCGCGGCCTGCCTCGGTGGTGTGCAGCCAGGCATCGAGCATCAGGTCGGCGAAATCGCGATTCTCCTCGAGGCCGCCCAGGATCGCCCCCACCTCGCCGACCACCAGCTCGAACATCGAGATCTTCTCGTCGAGAAGATGCAGCAGCTGCTCCTCGAGGGTGCCGCGGGTCACGAGGTTGAACACGAACACCTCGCGCTGCTGGCCGATGCGATCGATGCGGCCGATGCGCTGCTCGATGGCCATCGGATTCCACGGCACATCGAAATTGATGAGCGTGTTGCAGAACTGGATGTTGCGTCCCTCGCCGCCCGACTCGGTGCACAGCAGCACCGGCACGCTGTCGCGGAACTCGGCGATGGCGGCGTCCTTGTCGGGTCCGCTCAAGCTGCCTTCGAAGCGCGCAAAGGCGATTCCTTGCCTCGCCAGCAGCCCGGCCAGATGGTTGAGGGTCTCGCGGTAGTGGACAAACACCAGCTTCTTTTCATCGGGGTTCCGCTGCAACAGGTCGAGCAGCGCCGCTTCCTTTCGGCCATCGCCGAGGGAGGCCCAACGTTGGGCCCGCGCGCGCCAGTCCGGCGCATCGAGGTGACGCTCGGCGAAGCGCGTCACCGCCGCTGCTGCGGCGGCGGGTGACGAGCCTGCGGCACCAAGCAGATGATGCAGCGCAAGGCGGCTCGTCCCCCCACCCACCAGTCGGCGCGTCGCGGCAGCGAGATCCTGGTAGGCTGCCTGCTCGCCCTCGGAGCCGTCCACGCGGATGGTCACCGCGTGGCGGCGCGGCAGCCTGAGCGCCACCACGGCGCGCGTGTTGCGCACCATGGCGTCACGCATCAAGGCGCGCAGGCGCTCGGGATTGGCGGGTTGGCGCCGCTGCCCGGGGACCATGTAGGCGGCGCGGAATTCCTTGAGCGTCTTGAAGATGCCCGGCTTGAGCAGCGTCAGCAGGTTGTAGAGCTCAATGAGATCGTTCTGCACCGGCGTGGCCGACAACAGCAGCAGAAAGCGCTTGTTGAGCGCGTCCACCAGCTTATAGCTCTGGCTCGCGCGGTCGCGCAGGTGATGCGCTTCATCCACGATGACCAAATCGAAGCTGCGGGCCAGCAGGCGCTCGGCATGCTCGCTGCGGCGCGCCATTGGCAACGACGCGATCAGCCGCTCCTGAGCCCAGAACTGGTCCGGGTCGCTGCGCAGCAGCGCGTCATGGGTCGTAGCGCAAGGGATGTCGAACTTGGTCTCGAGCTCCTCACGCCACTGCCCGACCAGCGACGCCGGCGCCAGCACGAGCACGCTGCTGACCATACCGCGCAGCAGGTACTCCTTGAGCACCATGCCGGCCTCGATGGTCTTGCCCAGCCCGACTTCGTCGGCCAGCAAAACCCGGCCGCGGAACTGCTTGAGCACTTTGCGGACCGTCTCGACCTGATACCAGAAGGTCTCGATGCCCCGCAAATGCGCCAGGCACAGCAACTCGTCGAAGCCTTGCGCCAGGCCGAGATGGGCGAGCCGCTCGCGCAGCCCGTACGATGCGCCATCGCTTTCGGGTTGGCTCTGCAGCGCGGCCAGCAACGGCGCGAGGTCGATCTCAGCCACCAGCGGAATATCGAGATCGACCAGCGGCAGGGCGGGCGGCGCGGCAGGCGTCTCGCGGACAGAGGCCGGCGCAGCCTTGACCTGCGGCGCCATCGGCTTGGCCTTGGCGGGAGGCGGGACATCACGCCGCTCCGCCGCTGCGGCCGGCTTCCGACGGCGGGCCTTGTCGCGTCCAAGGATTCGATCGTGCTGACGAAAGAACCACTCCTCTTGTCCATGACCGGCGGGAAAATAGGCCAGAGCGCGGTTCCGACCGACGAAGCCGTGGGTTTCGAGAACCGAACGCGCCATGGTCAGCTTGCCCTCGGCCGCCAGCGCGAGCGCGCGCAACAAATGGTAAGTGCCGCCTGCCACGTAACGCTTGGAAAACCGCTTCAGGAAAACCTGCGCCCGCTCGGGCTTGTGATCCAGGAGCGCCGCCGCGGTGGCGAGCAGCAGGATGGGGCCATCACCCGGTTCCGCCCGGACGGCCTCCTCGGCGCGCGGGAGAAATCCACCCTTGCAACCGGGGTCGGCAAAAGCGGAGAGCAGAGCCTCGTGCCAGTCGAGCCCCGGCTCTTCATCGAAAGGCAGGACTGCTTGGGCCGCGAACGCATCAGGCATGCGCAATCGTATTCTTCGCTGTTCCACTCACGGCCGACGGGATATCTGCGCCGCAGGTTCGAAAGTAGCGGCGCCGCGCATGCGATCAAGTGCGCCGTGGCGAGCTGGCGACGACGGCCTGTGGACAGTCTCCTGACGCCCGCCACAAGCCGGCTTGACGATCTTCACCTAATATTCAATCGTCACTCACTTGCTTTGCAGCATGGTCCGGTTATCGAAAATCCTCCTGGCGATGGAGCGACGGCGATGACCAGGCCTCGCTGCGCTCGGGATGACAGAAAGCGCGCCAGCAGGGCGTAGCGCGATATGCGATAGCCCTGCCCTCCGGCGAAAGGTGAGCCACACGCTCTTGGATGACGGTCGCGCTATGCCCCGGCCGCCGCCAGCGCCTTGGCCTTGGCGGCCGCCATGTTGTAGGTGCGGTGCATCATGATGCGCTGGGCGTTCAGCCCGCCGCCGGCCTGCAGCGCGACCACGAACTGCCAGCCGCCATACGCGTCGGCGGTCAGGTCGCGGATCAGGTTGTAGACGCGCATGCGGGTCTCGGCCTCGACGCCGGGCACGCTGCGCAGATACTTGCGCAGATACTGGCCGGACTCCTCGTTCCGGAAATCGGCCTCCAGCGGCAGGGTGATCACCAGGCCGCCGCCGAGATCGTGCACGTAGCGCATCATCTGGTGGTAGTTAGCGGCGTAGTAGTACTTGGCGACATTCACCGCCAGCACGTTGGGATGGATCATGCCCGACGGCGTGCGCTCGCAGTGCCGGCAGGCGTAGTCCAGGCTCATGCGCAGCATCTCGGCGTAGCTGATCAGCTCGGCGACGGAGTTCTGCGCGATGGGATCGCGGTCCTTGCCCTGCTGCTCGGTCACGAGCTGGGCCAGGCCGACGAAGATCTCGGCCATGCGCACCGCCTCGACCAGGCCGCCGGTGCGCTCCCACAGGCCCAGCGACTGCGCGAAGATGCTGGCGAGCTGCACCTCGCCGGCCAGGAAGACGCGGTTCCACGGCACGAAGACATCGTCGAACACCACGAAGCCCTCGGGGATGCTGTGGTGGGCGCTGGCGGGATAGTCGAACTCGTTGAGCTCGGCCGGCGCGAAGCTGCGGTTGATGATCTTCACGCCCTTGGTGTTGACCGGGATCGAGAACGAGACGGCGTAGTCGGTCTCGTCCTGCCGCATGCCCTTGGTCGGCATCACCACCAGCTCGTGGCACAGCGACGCGGCGGTGATGTGCAGCTTGGCGCCGCGCACCACGATGCCCTCGTCGGTGCGCTTGACGATGCGCAGGTAGAGGTCGGGGTCGTCCTGCTCGTGCGCCTTGCGCTTGCGGTCGCCCTTGGCGTCGGTGATCACCTCGGCGGCGCGCAGGTCGTTGTCGCGCGCATGGCGGTACATCGCCTCGATGTTGGCGGCGTATTGCGGGTTCACCTTGGCGACGGCGTCCTTGACGCTCATCAGGGCCATGTAGACGCCGCTGACCAGGCCGACGATCGAGGTATGGTACATCAGCTCGACGCGCTGCGCGAGATCGGCCTCGCTGCGCGGGATCTGGTAGATGCGATGCGCCCGCCCGCCGTCCTCGGTGGTGAAGCTGCGCAGCTCGGCGGCCTTGGGATCGTCATAGGCGTAGTCGCGCGACGCGACGGCGATCGGCACCCTGAAGCGCGGATGGGTGGTGATGTCGTCGATGCGCTCGCCGTCCCAGTAGGTGACGCGCCCGTCGCGCAGGCTGGCGACGTATTGCTCGGCGGTCTTCAGGCCCATCGTTTCCTCCGATCCACAGGTTCGTTTGACAATAACATAACTTATCTTATGGTCTGGCGGCATGACAAGCCGAGGCAGACCCCGGCGCAACGGCCGCCTCAGCCGCCTAGACTGGCTCGAAGCCGGCCAGGCGATCCTCTGCGAAAACGGCATTGCCGGACTGAAATTGGCGGCGTTGACGCGCCGCCTGCGCGTCTCGACGGGAAGCTTCTATCACCACTTCGCCGACTTCGAGGCCTTCCTGAACGCGCTGGCCGAGCATTTCACCGCCGACCAGGTGCGCGACACGCTGCGCCAGGCGTCCGACGGCGACGCCGATCCGCTGACGCGCATGCGGCGGCTGCGCCGCATCAGCGTCAGGACGCGCATGTTCCAGCTCGATTCGGCGATGCGCATCTGGGCCGCGACCGACGCGCGCGCCGCCGCCACCATGCGCACCGCCGAGCGCATCGTGCTGGATTTCCTGACACAGGCCTTCCGCGATCTCGGCTATGCCGGCAGCGAGGCGGCGCTGCGGGCGCGCTTGCTGCTGTCGGCCAACGTGGCACGCATCGAGGTGGCCTCGCCGCCCGCCGGCAAGCGCTTCTTCAAGCAGGCGCTCGAGCTGCTGACGCGCGATGCCCCGAAGGCCCGTTCCGCCCGCCACGTGGAGGCATCCCGTCGCAAGGGGGCTCGGTTCGCAAGAGATTTCTCGCTACGCTCGGCATAACGGGAACCAGGGAGGATGCGCCATGCTCGACATCGCCATCACCGGCACCGGCATCGTCTCCGCGCTCGGGCTTGACGTCGAAGCATTCCACAGCCGCCTGATGGCGGGCGAGACCGCGATCAGGCCGGCGCCCTGGATGCCGGCCGACGGCCGCAAGGCGTGGTGGGCCGCGGTCACCGGCTTCGTGCCGCGCGACTGGATGGATGCGCAGGTCGAAGCCGGCACCGACCTGTTCGCGCAGTTCGCGCTGGCGGCCACGCAGCAGGCCGTGCTGCAGGCCGGCCTCACGAGGCTCGACGTGGAGCGCACCGGCGTGCTGCATGGCACGAGCATCGGCGGCGCGCGGGCCGTGATGAAGGCGCAGCACCTGCTCGACACCCAGGGGCCGGACGCGATCCCGCGCAAGACGCAGATACAGATCTGGCCCAACATGGCGGCGGCGCAGATCGCGATGCGCTACGGGCTGCACGGCCCCAACCTGACCGTGACGACGGCTTGCGCCTCCTCGCTCGACGCCATCGGCACGGCCGCGCGCCTGATCGCGGGAGGCCAGGCCGACGTCGTGATCGCCGGCGCCACCGAGGGCGGCCTCAGCCTCGCCGGCGGCGATGCCGACGGCGATTTCGTGCCCGCGATGTTCCATACCAGCACGCTGTATGGCATGGACGCGCCGTCCGACGACCCGCGGCGCGCGATGCTGCCTTTCGACGCCAAGCGCAACGGCATCGTGGTGGGCGAAGGCTCGGCGATCGTCGTGCTCGAGCGCGGCGATCACGCGCGGACGCGCGGCGCGCCGATCCTGGGGTATGTGCGGGGCTATGGCAGCCTGGCCGACGCGTTCCACCCCTCCTCGCCCGAGCCCACGGGCAAATGGGAAGCGCGGGCGATGCAGCTGGCGCTCCAGGACGCAGGCATCGACGCCGGTGCCGTCGACGCGCTGATTGCGCATGCCACCGGCACGCCCAAGGGCGATACCGCCGAGATCCGCGCCATCAATCAGGTGCATGGCGGGCGGCGGCGCGAACGGCTGCCCGTGGCATCGATCAAGGGCCATATCGGCCACAGCGGCGCATCATCGGGTGGCATGGCCATCATCACCGGGCTCCTGGGCATGCGCGAGGGGCGCTTCGTGCATACCGCCAACACCGACGAGCCCGACCCCGAGGCCGCGTTCGATATCGTGATCCAGGCGCCGCGCGCGATCGCCTATCGCACCTTGCAGGTGAACGCCTTCGGCTTCGGCGGCCAGAACGCATCGCTGATCGTGACCCGCGACTGAGGGAGGCTACGGTGCGCCTGACCATCGCCGAGAACGTCGCCGTCCGGGCGTTGGCCCACCCCGACCGCCCGGCGATCGACGTGCTGGGCGGCCCCGGGCTGACCTATGGCGCGGCCTGGCGGCGTGTCGTGGCCCTGGCCGGCGCGATCGGCATGGCCGCGCCGGGCCCTCATGGCCGCATGGTGGCCGTGCTGCTGGACAACACGGCCGACGCGCTGCTGGCCTATCTCGCCTGCCAATGGGCCGGCGTGACGGCGGTGCCGGTCAACAGCCGGCTGGCGGCGCCGGAGGTGGGCTTCATCGTGGGCGATTCAGGAGCCCGCCTGATCCTTGCCGATGCCGCCCATGCCGATGTGGCGTCGCGCGCCGCGCGCGATCATGGCGCGCAGCTGGTGTCCGTCGAGACGATCCCGACGCCCACGTCCGTGAGCCATCCCGCTCTGGGCACGGCCGGACGCGGCACGCTGCCATGCGTGGTCGGCTACACTTCAGGCACGACCGGCTTTCCCAAGGGGGCGCTCTACAGCAACGACCATTACCTGACAGCCCTGATGCGCTGGGGTTGGACGTTCGGGCTGACCGATGACCATGTCATGCTGGTGCCGGGGCCGCTGTTTCATCTCTCCTATGCCGGACTGTCGCTGGCCGCCTTGTGCATCGGCGCGCGCGTGCGCATCATGCCCAGCTTCGACGCCGGGCTGGCGCTGGATGAATTCTCGGGCACCAGCACCTTCGCCTTCCTGGTGCCGTCTATGACCGGCCTGATCGCGCAGGAATGGCAGCGCCGCGGCGGGCCTGCCGTGGCGGCGCTGCGCTTCATGATCAGCTCCGGCGCGCCCGGACCGCTCAGCCTGACGCGCACGGCGCTGCGCATGTTCGGCAACGCCCGTGTCTGCGAGGCCTATGGCTGGACCGAGGGCGGCTGGGTGACCTTCGAGGCCAAGCGCGACGACACGCTGCTGGCCCATTCCGTGGGCTGGCCGACCTTCGGCAACGAGGTCGGCGTGTTCGCCGAGGATGGCACGCCTTGCGGCGTCGGCGAGGCCGGCGAGGTGGGCGTGAAAGGCGTCACACATTTCGACGGCTATCTCGGGCGGCCGGAGGCGACCGAGGCGGCGTGGCGCAACGGCTACGTGATGTCAGGCGATATCGGCATCTGGCAGGCGGACGGGCGCCTGTGCATCGTCGATCGCAAGAAGGACATGATCATCACCGGCGGCGAGAACGTCTACACCGCCGAGGTCGAGCGCGTGCTGCACGAGCATCCCGCCGTGCTGGAAGCGGCCGTCGTGGGCCTGCCCGACGACCGCTGGGGAGAGCAGGTCACGGCCGCGATCGTCGCCCGCGAGGGCGCGATGCCCGATGCCGGCGACGTGCAGGCCTTCTGCCGCGAGCGCCTGGCCGGCTACAAGGTGCCGCGGCGCATCGAGCTGCTCGCTGCATTGCCGCGCAACCCGATGGGCAAGGTGCAGAAGTTCCGGATCATCGAGGTATTGACCAACGGTCCTTCTCCCCGCGCAGGCGGGTAGAAGGGAGTGGCTCAATCGCAGCACGAGAGCGGGCGCGCGACCTCTTCCAGCGGACGGCGCTCGGACTTGAGGCCGATGGCCGCCTCGACCGCGGCGGCGATCAGCATCAGCACGCCGCCGAAGACGTAGCCCCACATGACCTCGATGCGCGAGCCGGTCTCGATCAGGGCGCCGAACAGGGCCGGGCCGCCGATGCCGCCCAGCGCCGTGCCGAAGGCGTAGAAGATCGCGATGGCGATGGCGCGCATCTCCAGCGGAAAGCTTTCGCTGACGGTGAGATACGCCGCGCTGGCGGCCGCCGAAGCGAAGAAGAAGATCGCGGTCCATGCCAGGGTCAGGCCGACGGCGTCGAGCGTGCCCTGCTGAAACAGCAGCCCCGACACGGCCATCAGGATGCCGGACAAGGCGTAGGTCGCGGCGATCATGGTCTTGCGGCCCACGGTGTCGAACAGCGAGCCCAGCAGCAGCGGCCCCAGGAAGTTGCTGATGGCGAAGGGCAGCATGAACCAGCCGACGTCGCCGGAGGCGATGCCGTAGAACTTGGTCAGGATCAGCGCGTAGGTGAAGAAGATGGCGTTGTAGCAGAAGGCCTGCGCCGCCATCAGCGTCACGCCCAGCGTGGTGCGCCGCGGATAGTGCACGAACAGCGAGCGCACGAGCTGCATCATGTCCAGGCGATGATCGCGGCGCAGCCGCAGCGGCAGACCCGTCACCGGCGGCAGCTTCCCGCATTCGCGCTCGACCCGGGCCTCGATGCCGCGCACGACAAGATCGGCTTCCTCGACCCGGCCATGGGTCATCAGCCAGCGCGGGCTTTCGGGCAGGAAGCGGCGCAGGAAGATCACCACCAGGCCGATGACGCCGCCGATGATGAAGGCGCCGCGCCAGCCCTGCTCCGGCGGGATGCCGCCGATATTGAGGGCCACCAGCGAGCCGCCGGCCCCCAGCGCCGCGCCCAGCCAGTAGCTGCCGTTGACGACGAGGTCGGTGTAGCCGCGCCGGCGCGCCGGTATCAGCTCCTGGATCGCCGAGTTGATGGCGGAATATTCGCCGCCGATGCCGGCGCCGGCCAGGAAGCGGAAGGCCGCGAACGACCAGAAATCCCAGGCGAAGCCGCTGGCCGCCGTCGCCACGGCGTAGAGCAGCACGGTGGCGGTGAACAGCTTCTTGCGCCCCAGCCGGTCGGTGAGATGCCCGAAGAACAGCGCCCCCAGCACCGCGCCCGCGAGGTAGGCGCTGGCCGTCAGGCCGATCTCGGTGCTGCTGAGCCGCAGCGACGGGCTTTCGTGGATGGCGCCCGACAGGGCGCCGACCAGCGTCACCTCCAGCCCATCCAGAATCCAGGTGATCCCCAGCGCCGTGATCACCAGCCAATGGAAGCGGCTCCACGGCAGGCGGTCGAGCCGCGCCGGCACATCGGTTTCCACGACCGCGTCGCCGCCGGAAGCAGGCCGCGGGGCGTTCATCGTCACACGTTCTTGCACCGGATTGCTACCTGGCCGCGGTGGGAGACCAGCCCTAAATACGCGCTAGCGGGGCGATGGTTCCAGTCGGCCCATCCGCCGGGCCCAGCGCTCGGCCCAGGCGTGCAGCGGCAGCATGAGCTGCAGCAGCGACTGCCCGTCGGCGGTGAGGCGATAGCCCTGCGCCGTCAGCTCCACGATGCCGGCCGTGCGCAGGTCGGCCAGCCGCGCCGCCAGCACCGAAGGGCTGACATCGTCGCAGGCGGCACGCAGGGCGCGGAAGCTGAGCGTATCGCCGCGCAACTCCCAGATGACGCGCTGCACCCAGCGACGTCCCAGCAGGTCGAGCAGCGCCATGATCGGCCGCCCGGTGGCGGAGCCGCGCGCCGGCCGGCCGGGCAGCGGCGTGGCGGCACGCTTGGTCGGACGGGCGGCGGTCATGGGCGGAGCCTAGACCGCAGAGGCCTCTTGCGCTACGAAAAACGTATCGCTACGCATTTCGTAGCACTCGGAGATGGAGGCTGCCTTGACCGAACCGCGCATCGCGCCGCTGAACGCCCCCTACCCGCCCGACGCGCAGGCGTCGTTCGAGCGCATCATGCCGCCGGGCATGGAACCGCTGGTGCTGTTCCGCACGCTGGCGACCTGCCCGCGCATCTGGGAGAAGTTCCGGGCCGGCTCCCTGCTCGACAAGGGACCGGTGCCGCTGCGGCTGCGCGAGATCGTGATCGACCGTACCTGCGCCCGCTGCGGCAATGAATACGAATGGGGGGTTCACATCGCGATCTTCGCCGAGCGCGCCGGCCTGACGGCCGCGCAGCAGCACGCGACGGTGCACGGCGATGCCGACGCCGCGTGCTGGAGCGACGACGAGCGCGCCGCCATCCGGCTGGCCGACGCGCTGCACGATGGGGCGGCGATCCCGGACGATGTGTGGGCGGCGCTGCGCGCCCATTTCAGCGACGCGCAGATCCTGGAGCTGATCGCGCTCTGCGGCTTCTATCGCACGGTGTCGTACTTCTGCACCGGCCTGCGCCTGCCGCTGGAGGCGTTCGCGGCGACGTTTCCGACGTGACGTCTTCACCTCTCCCGCGAGCGGGAGAGGTCGACGTGCGCGCAAGCGCGCGGCGGGTGAGGGGCCACGCACGAGGCACCTCGTCCATAGGCCCTCACCTTCCCATCGTGCTGCGCACGATGGGCCCCTCCCTCTCCCGCGCAGCGGGAGAGGGCCTCACAGGTGAATCGGCTTGTCCCAGGCGGCGAGCGCGGCTTCCTTCAGGGCCTCGCTGACGGTCGGGTGGGCATGGCAGACACGGCCGATATCCTCGGCCGAGGCGCTGTACTCCATCGCCAGCACCGCTTCGGCGATCATGGTGCCGGCCTCGGCGCCGATGATGTGCACGCCCAGCACCGTGTCGGTGGCCTTGTCCGACAGCACCTTCACGAAGCCGTCGGTGCGGTTGTTGGCGCGGCTGCGCGGGTCGGCCGTGAAGGGATACTTGCCGACCTTGTAGGCGACGCCGGCCGCTTTGAGCTGCTCCTCGGTCTTGCCGACCCAGGCGACCTCGGGCTGGGTGTAGACGACCGACGGCACCTTGTCCCAGTCGACATGGCCCTTCTGCCCGGCCAGCGTCTCGACGCAGGCGATGCCGTCCTCGCTCGCCTTGTGGGCCAGCATCGGGCCGTCGATCACGTCGCCGATGGCGTAGATGCCGGGCACGCTGGTCTGGAAATGCGCATCGACGGCGATGCGGCCGCGGTCGGTGAGCTTGACGCCGACCTTGTCCAGGCCGAGCCCTTCGACATACGGCCGCCGGCCGATGCAGACCAGCACCACATCGACCGTGAGCTGCTCGGCCGCGCCGCCCTGGGCCGGCTCGTGGCTGACGACGATGCCGTCCTTGCCCTGCACGGCCGATGTCACCTTGCGCCCGAGCTTGAACTTCAGGCCCTGCTTCTCCAGGGCGCGCTGCAGCTGGCGCGTGACGTCGTTGTCGACTCCCGGCGCGATGCGGTCGAGGAACTCGACCATCGTCACCTCGCTGCCCAGCCGGCGCCACACCGACCCCAGCTCCAGCCCGATGATGCCGGCACCGATCACCACCATGCGCTGCGGCACCGCCTGCAGCTCCAGCGCGCCGGTCGACGACACGATCGTCTTCTCGTCGATCGTGACGCCGGGCAGCGGCGTGACCTCCGAGCCCGAGGCAATCAGGATGTTGCGCGCCTCGAGCGTCTGCGCCACGGCGCCGTCGTCGCCCAGCACCGCCACCTTGCCGGGCGCATCGATGCGTGCCGTGCCGGTGATGGCCGTCACCTTGTTCTTCTTGAACAGGAAGGCCACGCCCTTGGTGGTGGCGCCGACGACGTCGTCCTTGCGCTTCATCATCTGCGCCAGGTCGAGCTTGACGTCGCCGACCAGGATGCCGTGCGCCTTCAGGTCGTGCGCGGTCTCCTCGAGCACATGCGAGGACTGCAGCAGCGCCTTGGACGGGATGCAGCCGACATTGAGGCAGGTGCCGCCCGGCGTCGGCCGCTTCTCGACGCACGCCACCTTCATGCCGAGCTGGGCGGCGCGGATCGCCGCGACATAGCCGCCGGGACCGGCACCGATGACGACGAGATCAAAGGCTTCGCTGGCCATGACTTGGTCCTTGGATCACCCCTTCTCCCCGCGCAGGCGGGGAGAAGGTGCCCCCGAAGGGGCGGATGAGGGGGGTTTGCCGCGGATATTCCCGGCATCGTCATTGAACGCGTGATCGCGAAGCCCCTCATCCGGCGCTTCGCGGCACCTTCTCCCCGCCTGCGCGGGGAGAAGGTTTAAAGAATCACACCTCGAGCAGCAGGCGCTCGGGGTCCTCGATGCACTCCTTGACGCGCACCAGGAAGGTGACCGCCTCGCGGCCGTCGATGACGCGATGGTCATAGGTGAGCGCCAGGTACATCATCGGCCGCACCTTGATCTCGCCGCCCACCACCACGGGACGCTGCTGGATCTTGTGCATGCCCAGCACGCCCGACTGCGGCGGATTGAGGATCGGCGTCGACATCAGGGAGCCGTAGACGCCGCCATTTGAGATCGTGAACGTGCCGCCGGTGAGGTCGGCGATGCTGAGCTTGCCGTCACGCGCCTTGCGGCCCAGGTCGCCGATGCCTTTCTCGACGCCGGCGAAGCCCAGCGTATCGGCATCGCGCAGCACCGGCACCACCAGCCCGGCCTCGGTGCCGACCGCGACGCCGATATCATAGTAGTTCTTGTAGACCAGGTCCTCGCCGTCGATCTCGGCATTGACCGCCGGGATCTCCTTCAGGGCCGCGACGCAGGCCTTCACGAAGAAGGCCATGAAGCCCAGCCGGACGCCGTGCTTCTTCTCGAACGGATCCTTCAGCCGCTCGCGCAGGGCCATGACCGCGCCCATGTCCACCTCGTTGAAGGTGGTCAGCATCGCGGCCGTGTTCTGCGCGTCCTTGAGCCGCGTCGCGATGGTCTTGCGCAGGCGCGACATGCGCACCCGCTCCTCGCGCTGCGCGTTGGGGCGCGGCCCCGACGGAGCGGCCGGCCTGGCTGCCGGGGTCGGGGCCGGCGCCGCCGCGCCGGCGGCCAGGAAGCTCACGACATCCGCCTTGGTGACGCGGCCATCCTTGCCCGAGACCGCGATGGCGGCCGGATCCAGGTTGTTCTCGGCCACCAGCTTGCGCGCGGCGGGGCCGGATGCGGCGAGGTTCGCCGGCGCAGCAGCGGCGGCCGGCGCCGCTGCCGCCGGAGGGGACGATGCGGCGGGCTTGGGCTCCATCTTGGGCGCGGGCGCCGCGGCGGCCGCGACAGCGCCCGCCTCGATCAGGCAGAGCGTGGCGCCGACCGGCACCGTCGTGCCCACCGGCGCCATGATCTTGCCCAGCACGCCGGCAGAAGATGCGTTGACCTCGACCGTGACCTTGTCGGTCTCCAGCGAACAGAGCGCCTCGTCGACGGCAACCGCCTCGCCTTCCTTCTTGTACCATTCGGCCACGGTCGCTTCGGTTACCGATTCGCCCAGGGTGGGAACCTTGATCTCGATCGCCATGATGATCCTCTATGATGCCGGGAGCGCGCCATTCCAGTGGCGCACCGGCGCGCAGCGCCGGCTCATGACCAGAGCCGGCCCTTCGGGCCGATGCGCCACTGGAGTGGCGCGCTCCCAGCGGTCATTGTTCAATCGACCGTCAGCGCGCGCTCGACGAGCTCGGCCTGCTCCTTGGTGTGGTTCTTCAGCAGGCCGGTGGCCGTCGAAGCAGCTTCCTTGCGGCCGATATAGACCGGCCGCCTGGACCTGGCGTCGAGGTCGGCCAGCGCCCGCTCGATGCGGCGGTCGACGAAGTGCCATGCACCCATGTTCTCGGGCTCCTCCTGGCACCACACGACCTCGGCATCGCGGTAGCGGCGCAGCTCCTTGGCGGTCGCCGTGAACGGGAACGGATAGAGCTGCTCGACGCGGATGATCGCGACGTTGTCGATCTTGCGGTTCCGCCGCTCGGCCACGAGGTCGTAGTAGACCTTGCCCGAGCACAGGATCACGCGGCGGATCTTGGCGTCGGCGGCGAGCTTGTCCGCCTCCGGCAGCACGCGATGGAAGCTGCTGCCGCTCGCCATGTCCTCCAGCCGCGACACGGCATCCTTGTGCCGCAGCAGCGACTTGGGCGTCATGATCACCAGCGGCTTGCGGAAGCTGCGCCGCACCTGCCGGCGCAGGGCATGGAAGTAGTTGGCCGGCGTGGTGATGTTGCAGACCTGCCAGTTATCCTCGCCCGACAGCTGCAGATAGCGCTCCAGGCGGGCTGACGAATGCTCCGGACCCTGGCCTTCGTAGCCGTGCGGCAGCAGCATCACCAGACCCGAGAAGCGGAACCACTTGCTCTCGCCCGGGCTGATGAACTGGTCGATGATGACCTGGGCGCCGTTGGCGAAGTCGCCGAACTGCGCCTCCCACAGCACCAGCGCGTTGGGCTCGGCCAGGGTGTAGCCGTACTCGAAGCCCAGCACGCCGGCTTCGCTCAGCGGGCTGTCGATGACCTCGTAGTGCGCCTGATCGTCGGGCCGGATATTGTTGAGCGGCACGTAGCGGTTGTCGTTGGTCTGGTCGACCAGCACCGAATGGCGCTGCGAGAAGGTGCCGCGGCCGGAGTCCTGGCCCGACAGGCGCACCGGCGTGCCCTCGACCAGCAGGGTGCCGAAGGCCAGCGCCTCGGCGGTGGCCCAGTCGATGCCCTCGCCGCCCTCGATCATCTTCCGCTTCTCCTCGAGCTGGCGGAGGATCTTGCGGTTGGTGTCGTGGTTCTCCGGACGCTTCGAGATCGACAGCCCGACCTCGCGCAGCAAGCCCATGTCGACGGCGGTCTCGCCCTTGCGGTCTTCCTCGCCGGGCGCGATCGTCATCCCCGACCACTTGCCTTCAAGCCAGTCGGCCTTGTTGGGCTTGAACGAGGCGGCCGCGGTGAAGGAGTCATCCAGCTTCTTGCGGAAGTCGGCGACCATGTGGTCGACCTCGGCCTGGGTGACGATGCCCTCCTCGACCAGGCGCCTGGCGTAGACCTCCTGCACCGAGGCATGCTGGCCGATCCGCTTGTACATCGACGGCTGCGTGAACATCGGCTCGTCGGACTCGTTGTGGCCGTGCCGGCGATAGCAGAACATGTCGATGACGATGTCGCGCTTGAAGCGATGGCGGAACTCCACCGCGATGCGGGCGCAATGCACCACCGATTCAGGGTCATCGCCGTTCACGTGCAGGATCGGCGCCTGCACGATCTTGGCCACCTCGGTGCAGTACGGACCCGAACGCGCGTAGGTCGGCGACGTCGTGAAGCCGATCTGGTTGTTGACCACGAAATGCACGGTGCCGCCGGTGCGGTAGCCCTTCAGGTCGCTGAGATCGAGCCCCTCTGCCACCAGGCCCTGGCCGGCGAAGGCGGCGTCGCCATGCATCAGCAGGCCCATCACCGAGGCGCGTTCCTTGTCATGGCGCTGGTCCTGCTTGGCGCGCACCTTGCCCAGCACCACCGGATTGACGGCCTCCAGGTGCGAAGGATTGGCGGTCAGCGACAGGTGCACGACGTTGCCGTCGAACTCGCGGTCCGACGAGGCGCCGAGATGGTACTTCACGTCGCCCGAGCCGCGCAGCTCCTCCGGATAGGAGGCCTTGCCCTGGAACTCCGAGAACAGCGCCGTGTAGCTCTTGCCCATGAAGTTCACGAGCGTGTTGAGCCGGCCGCGATGGGGCATGCCGACCACGAGCTCCTTCACACCCAGCGTGCTGCCGCGTTTGACGATCTGTTCCAGCGCCGGGATCAGCGATTCGCCGCCATCCAGGCCGAAGCGCTTGGTGCCGACGAACTTCACGTGCAGGTACTTCTCGAGGTGCTCGGCCTCGATGATGCGCTGCAGGATGGTGCGGCGGCCAAGCTCGGTGAACTCGGTCTGGTTCTCGATGTTCTCGATGCGCTCCTGGATCCAGGCCTTCTGGTCAGGATCGCCGATATGCATGAACTCGACGCCGATCGGCCCGCAGTAGGTCTTCTCCAGCCGCGACATGACCTGGCGCAGGGTCGCCGAATCGCCCAGGCCCAGCACGCCGTTGATGTAGATCGGACGGTCCCAGTCGCCCTCGCCGAAGCCGTAGGTCTTGGGGTCGAGCTCGGGATGATAGGGCTTGGGCGCCAGGCCCAGCGGATCGAGGTTGGCCTGCAGGTGGCCGCGGATGCGGAAGGCGCGGATCAGCATCAGGGCCCGCACCGAATCGAGCGCCGCCGCCCGCACCTGGTCCTGCGAGATGGCAGGCTCGGCCGCAGCCGCCTGGCCGTTGGCCGTCTGGTTCACATTGGCAGCCAGCGGGCGCATGTCGGCGTCCACGACGCCGATGACCTTGGTCTCCTTGGGCGCCCAGCTCGCGCCGGCAGCCTCGCGCAGCAGCGCCGGCTGCTCGGCCGCCAGCTCGTCGAACAAGGTGCGCCAGCTCTCGTCGACCGAGGCGGGGTCGGCGGCATAGCGCGCGAAGAGCTCTTCGATGAAAGCGGCGTTGGCGCCGTAGAGAAATGAGGTCCGTTCGGCCTGTTGCATGACGACATCGCCGGCGCCGCTGGCGCCGCCTCCGCTGCAAAATCAATCTGTCAGGGCGAGCGTAGCGAGAGATCTCGTCAAAAGGTTGGCTCCTTGGCGGCAGATGCCGCGCTGCGCTCGCAATGACAGTGAACCATCAGCCCTTGCGCATTGCCTCGACCATGCCCGTGCCGAGGGCGGCGGGCGAATCGACCACATGGATGCCGGCCGCGCGCATGGCATCGACCTTGAAGGCGGCCGTGTCGTTGCCGCCGGAAATGACGGCGCCGGCGTGCCCCATGCGGCGGCCCGGCGGCGCGGTGCGGCCGGCGATGAAGCCGACCACTGGCTTCTTCGTGCCGCTGGCCTCCAGGAACTCGGCGCCCTTGACCTCGGCGTCACCGCCGATCTCGCCGATCATCACGATGCCCTCGGTCTCGGGATCGCGCACGAACATGTCGAGGCAGTCGACGAAGCTGGTGCCATTGACCGGATCGCCGCCGATGCCGATGCAGGTCGTCTGGCCCAGGCCGGCGGCCGTGGTCTGCGACACTGCTTCGTAGGTCAGCGTGCCCGAGCGCGAGACGATGCCGATCTTGCCGCGCTTGTGGATGTGGCCCGGCATGATGCCGATCTTGCACTCGCCGGGCGTGATCACGCCGGGGCAGTTGGGACCGATCAGGCGCGTTCCGGAACCCACCAGCGCGCGCTTCACCGCCACCATGTCGAGGATCGGGATGCCCTCGGTGATGGTGACCACCAGCGCCACGCCGGCATCGATCGCCTCCAGGATGGCGTCCGCCGCGAACGCGGGCGGCACGTAGATCACCGAGGCATCGGCGCCCGTCTTCGCGACGGCCTCCTTCACGGTGTCGAACACCGGCAGGTCGAGGTGCCTGGTGCCGCCCTTGCCGGGCGTCACGCCGCCCACCATGCGGGTGCCGTAGGCGATGGCCTGCTCGGAGTGGAACGTGCCCTGCGAGCCGGTGAAGCCCTGGCAGATGACCTTGGTGTTCTTGTCGACCAGGACGGCCATTACTTCGCCTCCCGCACGGCCGTGACGACCTTCTCGGCAGCCTCGCCGAGATTGTCCGCCGACAGGATCGGCAGGCCCGATTCGCGCATGATCTTCTTCCCCAGGTCGACATTGGTGCCTTCGAGCCGCACCACCAGGGGCACGTGCAGGCTGACCTCGCGCGCCGCGGCCACGACGCCCTCGGCGATCACGTCGCAACGCATGATGCCGCCGAAGATGTTGACCAGGATGCCTTCGACGTTGGCATCCGACAGGATGATCTTGAACGCCGTGGTGACCCGCTCGCGCGTGGCGCCGCCGCCGACATCGAGGAAGTTGGCCGGCTCGCCGCCGTAGAGCTTGATGATGTCCATCGTGGCCATCGCCAGGCCGGCGCCGTTCACCATGCAGCCGATATTGCCGTCGAGCTTGACGTAGTTGAGATCGTGCTTGGTGGCCTCGAGCTCGGCCGGATCCTCCTCGCTCTCGTCGCGCAGCTCGGCGAAGTCCTTGTGGCGGTACAGCGCGTTGTCGTCGAGGTTGACCTTGGCGTCGAGCGCCATCACGTCGCCGGCGCCGGTGACGATCAGCGGGTTGACCTCGACCAGCGAGCAGTCGAGCTCGATGAACGCCTTGTAGAGGGCGCCGATCAGCTTCACCGCCGTGCTGATCTGCTTGCCTTCCAGGCCCAGCGCGAAGGCCACCTGCCGGCCGTGGAACTGCTGGTAGCCGGCCACCGGGTCGATGGCGACCTTGATGATCTTCTCCGGGTGCTCGTGCGCCACCTTCTCGATGTCCATGCCGCCCTCGGTCGAGGCGACGATGGTGACGCGGCTCGAGGCGCGGTCCATCAGCAGCGACAGGTACAGCTCGCGCTTGATGTCGCAGCCTTCCTCGATGAAGACGCGCTTGACCTCCTTGCCTGCCGGCCCTGTCTGCTTGGTGACCAGGACCTTGCCCAGCATCGCGCCGGCCTGCGCGCCGACGTCGTCGATCGACTTCACGACCCGCACGCCGCCCTTGCCGTCAGGGTCGTTCTTGAAGCGGCCGGCGCCGCGGCCACCGGCGTGGATCTGCGACTTCACGACATAGACCGGACCCGGCAGCTTGCGCGCCACCTCCACGGCCTCGGCTGCCGTGTAGGCGACGAAACCCTTGGGCACCGCCACACCGAACTTCGCGAGCAATGCCTTGCCCTGGTATTCGTGGATGTTCATGGAAACCTGGTCGGCGGTTTTGAAAGGAAACGTCGCGGATCGATCGAGCTGCTGCCCGGCATATCGGACAAGCCTAAGTCTTTTTCAACAACTCACCCCGGACGCCGGGGTAATTTATCACTTTGCCCTTGCGGCGCAATGTCAATTCGGGGCCCCCGCCCGCCGGGCGAACGAACGCAAAACCCCTGCCGTCCGCGGACAGGCAGGGGTTTCCTGGGCACGCGACGCAGCGTCGCGGGCGGTCATCAGGCAGCCGCGACGATCTTCTTGGTGGCCTCGACCAGGCCGCGGACGGCAGCCACCGACTTGTCGAACATGGCCTTTTCCTCAGCATTCATGGCCACTTCGACGATCTTCTCGACGCCGCCGGCCCCGATGATCACCGGCACGCCGATATAGAGGCCGTTGATGCCATACTGGCCGTCGAGCATGGCGGCGCAGGGCAGCAGCCGCTTCTTGTCCTTCAGGAAGCTCTCGGCCATGGCGATGGCCGAAGCCGCCGGGGCGTAGAAGGCAGAACCGGTCTTGAGCAGGGCCACGATCTCGCCGCCGCCGTCGCGGGTGCGCTGCACGATCTTGTCGAGCCGCTCCTGGGTGGTCCAGCCCATCTTCACCAGGTCGGGCAGCGGGATGCCGGCCACGGTCGAGTAGCGCACCAGCGGCACCATGGTGTCGCCATGGCCGCCCAGCACGAAGGCGGTGACGTCCTCGACGGAGACCTTGAACTCCTCGGCCAGGAAGTAGCGGAAGCGGGCCGAATCGAGCACCCCGGCCATGCCCACGACGCGGGACGCCGGGAAGCCGGTGACCTCCTGCATCAGGCCGACCATGGCGTCGAGCGGGTTGGTGATGACGATCACAAGGGCGTTGGGGGCGTTCTCCTTGATGCCCTTGCCGACGGCGCCGATCACCTTGGCGTTGATGCCGATCAGGTCGTCGCGGCTCATGCCGGGCTTGCGCGGCACGCCGGCGGTGACGATCACCACGTCGGCGCCCTTGATGTCGGCATAGTTGGAGGTGCCGCTATAGGCGGCGTCGAACTTGGCCACCGGCGACAGCTGGGCGATGTCCAGCGCCTTGCCCTTGGCGACACCTTCGAAATCCGGGATGTCGAGCAGGATGACGTCGCCGAGCTCCTTCTGGCCGGCGAGCAGCGCCAGCGTGCCGCCAATCTGGCCGGCGCCAACCAGAGCGATCTTCTTGCGGGCCATGTCCATCTCCTTCGGTCTGGTGGGGCCAGGCCACCATCCTGAGGCGACCGGCGCTAAGGGCGGCGCTAGGTAGCGCGATTCCCACAGTGCGGCAAGCTTGGCGCCAGTGCTGAAAAACGGCCAGACCCGAGGCCGCGGCTGGGTAGGACGATCGGATACGGTGCAACACCGCTGCCGACCTTTCTGTCATCCCGAGCGCAGCGAGGGATCTCCTGCGGCAAGGCGCACGGTGCGCCATTCGCGGGAGATCCCTCGCTGCGCTCGGGATGACAGAACCCGTCATGGGGGGCGCCCGGTCCGATCAGCGGGCCGGAAATGAGCGCAGATGCTGCAGCAGCAGGGCGTTCACCGGC
The DNA here is from genome assembly GCF_008039615.1 of Vineibacter terrae. Taxonomy (GTDB): domain Bacteria; phylum Pseudomonadota; class Alphaproteobacteria; order Reyranellales; family Reyranellaceae; genus Vineibacter; species Vineibacter terrae. The sequence continues at coordinate 21,218 of NZ_VDUZ01000054.1, forward strand.
TCGACGAGCTGGTCGGTGATGAAGTGGCCGAGTCCGGACAGCACCTCGAAGCGGAAGGGGCCGGTCACGAACTCGGCCGTGCCTTCGGCGGCCATGCGGCTCACGCTCGAGTCGGCATCGCCCCAGAGATAGAGCGTGGGGACGGTGATCTTGCCCAGAGAGGCGCGCAGCTCCGCCTGGGCACGATACCAGCCCAGCGCCGCCTCCAATGCCGCCGGTGTGCCCAGAACCGAAAGGTAGTCGGCGACGGCCTCCGGCGGCACGCCGCCATCGACCAGGCCCTGGCGCAGCCGGCGGCCGTCGTCCTCCAGCAGCAGGCGCGCGGTGTCGGCGCTGAGGAACGCCCTGTGGTGCCTTGAACGATGCTTCTGGTCGCCGTCAGGCGCCTGCAGCGCGCGCACGAACGACGACGGATGCGGCCGCGACAGGATGGTGAGCGAGGCCAGCCGGTCGGGATGGCGGTCGGCGACGCCCCAGGCCACCTGCCCGCCCCAGTCGTGGCCAACGAGATGGAAACGGCCGCTGCCATGACCGCAGGCCGCCGCCAGGTCGATCACGTCGCCGATCAGGTGGTCGTAGTGGTAGTGCGCAAGGTCGGCCGGATCAGGCCGCGCCCCCGGCGAGTAGCCGCGCTGGTCGGGCGCGACGGCGCGATAGCCAGCGGCCGCCAGCGCCGGCAGCTGATGCCGCCAGGTGTGTCGCGACTGCGGAAAGCCATGCAGCAGCAGGACCAGCGGCCCGTCCGGCGGGCCGTCGACCCAGGCGTCGAACACAAGACCCGAGGCCGTAGCGATAGGCTGCAATTCCGTCATGGCCTCCTCCTGGCTAACGACAGGCATTAACCAGCATGCCACCGACCGGCAAACAAGGCCCTGCCTGCTGGCGATTTCGAGGCGCGGCCGTCCGATATCCCGGTCCCGCGGGGCGAGGGATGACATACCCCTGCAGCGAGTGCTCCTATAGGGTCGCACGGGGGAGATTTCATCGAATGGTCCTCACTGCGATGCGGCGCCTTGCTGCCGGGCTGACCTGCGTCGTGCTCGCACAGCCGGCCGCGGCACAGGCGCCGGTGCCGGCACCGCACGACAGCGATCCAGCCACGCCGACGACATCCTCGATCCAGTCCTCCCTGGGTGCCCTGGGCGACCCCGGCGGCGTTCGTGCGGCGCTCGCGGTAAAGGGCGTCACCTACAGCTTCTCATATATCGGCGAGGTGTTCGACAATCTGCGCGGCGGCATCGAACGCGGCGCCGTCTATGAGGGCCGCTTCGACCTGCATTTCGACGTCGACCTCGAGAAGCTGGCCGGCCTGACCGGGCTGGCGTTCCACGCGCAGCTCCTTCAGATCCACGGCCGCGGTCCCAGCCGGCGCAAGGTCGGCAACCTCATGACCGTCAGCAATATCGAGGCGCTGCCGTCGATCCGCCTGGACGAGCTGTGGCTGGAGCAGACGCTGCTCGACGGCAAGCTGTCGGTGCGGGTGGGCCAGCTTTCGGCCGACATGGAATTCCTGTCCAGCCAGACCGCATCGGTGTTCATCAACGGCACCTTCGGCTGGCCCGACATCACCAACGAGAACCTGCCGGCCGGCGGCGACGCCTATCCCTGGGCGACGCCAGGGGTGCGGGTGAAGGTGTTGCCGGCGCCTGGCGTCACGCTGCTGGGCGCGGTCTTCAACGGCGATCCTTCGGGTGGTGGCGCCGGCGAGCCGCTGCGCCACAACCAGCACGGCACGCAGTTCCCGCTCCACAATGCGCCGTTCTTCATCGGCGAGGCCGCCTATGCCTACAACCAGGAGGATGGTGCGACGGGATTGCCGGGAACGATCAAGCTCGGCGGCTGGTATCACGCTGGCCGATTCAACGATCAGCGCTACGACTCCAACGGCGTCTCGCTGGGCGATCCCGCCAGCACGGGCATCGCCCGCCGTGTGCGCGGCAACTATGGCTTCTACACCATGGCCGAGCAGATGCTGTGGCTCAGGCCTGGGACATCCGACCAGGGGCTGGCCGCGTTCGCGCGCGTCTCGACGGCACCGGGCGATCGCAACCCTGCCGTCTTCTATGCCGATGGCGGCATCACGTTCAAGGGCGTGCTGTCCCACCGTCCCGACGACATCGCCGGCATCGCCTTCGGCTATGCCAAGGCCTCGAACCGTCTGCGCGCCCAGCAGCGCGATGCACGTGCCTTCGGCGCCAACACGCCGATCATCTCAAGCGAGACCGTGATCGAGCTCACCTACCTGGCGCAGCTCGTGCCGGGCTGGACCCTGCAACCCGATTTCCAATACATCCGGCGGCCAAGCGGCGGCATCGCCAACCCAGCCGACCCTGGCGGCCGGCGCATCAAGAATGCCGCGCTGGTAGGCCTTCGCACCACGATCCAGTACTGAGGGCTGCTGGCGGTGGATGCGGTGGCGGCGTGCTCGGTGTCATCCTGAGCGAAGCGAAGGATCTTTTGAACCGTCCTGCCGCACGGAACGATCAAGGGCGCACCATGCCTGAGCGTGCCGGGCTCGTGCGCTTCGATGGGCCCAAAAAATCCTTCGCTGCGCTCAGGATGACAGCGAGGCTGTCATCACGAGATGTGTCCATCCTGGTGTCAGCGCGGAGAAGGTGGCTCGAAATGCGTACCGGCACCTTCTCCCCGACTGCACGGTGGGAGGAAGTCCCTCAGGACTTGCCGGTCGCCGGCACGCCGTTCTCGTTGAACCAGGCGGTGGCGCGCTTCCAACCGTCCTCGGCCTGCTCCTTGCGATAGGAGGGACGGTAGTCGGCATTGAAGCCGTGCGGCGTGTCGGGATAGGTGTGGATCGTCGACTTCGTCGCCGCCGGCGTGCCGGCCGCCTTCAGCGCGGCGCGCATCTGGTCGACGGTATCATTGGGAATGCCGCTGTCAACGCCGCCGTAGAGGCCGAGCACCGGCGCCTTGAGATCCTTCACGACATCGATGGGATGCTTGGGCAGCAGCTCGCTGGCCTGCCCGACAACGCGGCCATACCAGGCAACGCCGGCCTTGAGGCCGGGATTGTGCGCCGCATAGAGCCACACGATGCGGCCGCCCCAGCAGAAGCCCGTGATGCCGAGCTTGGTGGTATCGGCCTTGCCCTCGCCCTTTGCGAACGCGACCGTCGAATCGAGGTCGCCCATCACCTGCGCGTCGGGCACCTTGCTGACGATATCCTTCATCAGGGCCTGGATGTCGCTGACCTTGGTGGCATCGCCCTGCCGGAAATAGAGATCGGGCGCGATCGCGTACCAGCCGGCCTTGGCGAAGCGGCGGCACATGTCGGCGATGTGCTGATGCACGCCGAAGATCTCCTGCACCACCAGGACGGTGCCGAAGCCCTGACCCGTCGCCGGATAGGCGCGATAGGCGCTCATCTCCTTGCCGTCGGAGGTCTTGACCTTGACCACACCAGCCGTCAGCCCGTCGGTGGGCGTGGTGATCATGGTCTGCGCCTGCACCGGCTGCACCGCCAGGGAGAAGCCAACGCCCAGGCCCATGGCCACCGGCGCGCCGGCGAACAGCTCGCGCCGCGAGACGCCCGTGTCCGCAACCGTCGTCAAACGATCTCCATCCATTGACCCGCCCCCTTCTACGCACCCCGGACAGTCCGGGGCTTCCGGGGCAGACGGTATGGCGCGCAGCGCCGGCAAGTCGATCACAATCCGGCGAGATTCCGACACTGGCGGTTTCCGGCCAGTGACGGCTTGCAGCACGCACGGCAGGGTTGTCCCGCAGCACCTGCACTTGACGGCCGCGGCAGCCGGCGCCCAGGATCGGTGGTCGACCTCCATCTCCGCAATCAGGAGTCCGCCATGAGCCCGGTCGCCGCCGTCAAGCCGTCGCCGTCCGTCCGTGAGCAGGTCAGCCGCGAGGAATGGGACACGCGCGTCGATCTCGCCGCGCTGTACCGGCTGGTGGCGCACTACAACTGGACGGACCTGATCTTCACGCACATCTCGGCCCGCGTGCCGGGATCGGAGGATCACTTCCTGATCAATCCCTACGGCATGATGTTCCAGGAGATCACGGCCTCGTCGCTGCTGAAGGTCGATCACGAAGGCAACATCCTGCAGCCCTCGCCCTATCCCTTCAACAAGGCGGGCTTCGTGATCCACGGCGCGGTGCACATGGGCCGGCCCGACGTGCAGTGCGTGATCCACCTGCACACGAAGGACGGCGTCGCGGTGGCGGCGCAGAAGGACGGGCTGCTGCCGCTGTCGCAGCATGCGATGTTCTGCCTGCCCTATCTCAGCTACCACGACTACGAGGGCGTGGCGCTCGACTATGACGAGCGCACGCGCCTGATCGCCGATCTCGGCGACAAGAAGCTGATGCTGCTGCGCAACCACGGCACCTTGGCGGCCGGCGACACCATCGCCGACGCCTGGCTGCACATCCACAACCTGGAGCGCGCCTGCTCGATCCAGATCGCGGCCATGGCCGGCGGCGCGGCGCGGCTGAACATGCCGAGCCAGGCGGCGATCGATACGGTGCGCCGCCAGGTGACGCGGCGCGAGGGCGTGCAGAGCGGCTTCGAGATGAACACGCTGGCCTGGAACGCCATGCTGCGCATGATGGACGCCAAGGATCCGAGCTATCGGAACTGAGGCGGGCCCGACCCGACCGTCATCCCGAGCGCAGCGAGGGATCTCCCGCGAATGGCGCACAGTGCGTCTTGCCGCAGGAGATCCCTCGCTGCGCTCGGGATGACGGCAGGAACGGACGGAACACCAGCTCCCAGACCGGGCACCTCAATCGGCCAACAGCGCATTCATGTGCTCGACCGCTTCGGCGAAATCCTCCTTGAACTCCTGGACCACCGCGCCCGCCGACTTGACGCTGTCGACCAGGCCGACGCCCTGGCCGACAAAGTAGCTGACGAGCTCGCGCGCCCGCGCGTTGCCGGCGGCGGCCGACCGGTCGATCGAGTGGAAGGCATCGCGGCTGATGAGGGTCTGCAGCGGCATCGGCAGGGCGCCGGGACTGTCCGGCGACCGGTCCCAGGCTTCGGTCCACGCCGAGCGGAGCTGCCGCGCCGGCTTGCCCGTGCGCCCTCGCGATCGCACGGTGTCGCGCGACGTGGCCGCGACCATCTTGTCCCGGAAGATCTCGGTGGTCTCGGCCTCGGCCGTCGCCAGCCAAACCGAGCCGGTCCATACGCCGGCGGCGCCCATCGCCATGCACGCCGCCATCTGGCGGCCGGTCATGATGCCGCCGGCGGCCAGCACCGGCACGTCGCGGATCGCCTTGACCGCCTTGATCACTTCAGGCACCACCACCATGGTCGAGACCTCGCCGCAATGGCCGCCGGCTTCAGTGCCCTGCACGACGAGGATATCGGCGCCGGCCGCAACCTGGCGCACGGCGTGCTCCCTGGCACCGACAAGCGCCGCGACAGGAACGCCGTGCGCCTTGCCCATATCGACCATTTCCTTCGGCGGCACGCCAAGGGCGTTGGCGATCAGCCGGATCGGGTGACGAAACGATGCCTCGAGCACAGCCATCGTCCGCTCGGTGTCGAACGGCTGCGGCTGGTCCTGAGCGACCTCGGCCGTGGTCAGCTTGACGCCGTGCTTCTCGAGCAGCTCACGCGTGAAGTCGCGGTGGCGCTGCGACACGCGGCTTTCCAGGCTCTTCCAGGTGACGTTCTTCTCGCCGGCGGTCGCGATGTTCTCGGGGATCAGGACATCAAGGCCGTAGGGCTTGCCGTCGATGTGGTCGTCGATCCATTTCAGCTCCTGCTCGATCGACTGGGGCGAATGGCTGGAAGCGCCCAGCACGCCAAAACCGCCGGCCCGGCTGACCGCGACGACGACGTCACGGCAATGGCTGAACGCCACCAACGGGAACTCGATTCCCAGCATGTCGCAGATCGGTGACTTCATGGCTAAGCTCGCTTCCTCGCCAGGATAATCTTGCTTTTGATCGAGCATCGTCCGACACGGCTCTTTCCCTGTCCAAGACGAAAAATGGATCGATCTATTCGAGATCGCTATAGGTCGCCGTGCGCAGGCCTGCGGACAGCCTTCAATCCTCGATGTGCTCCAGCCCCAGATACTCGGGGCTCTGCATTTCCATCAGGCGCGAGACGACGCGCTCGAACTCGAAGGCGCCGTCGCCCTCGACATAGAGCCGATCCGGCGACGCCTCGGCCGAGCAGATCAGCTTGACCTTCTTCTCGTAGAGCGCGTCGACCAGGGTCGTGAACCGCCAGGCGCGGTCGCGGTTGCGCGGCGACAGGCGCGGCACGTTGCGCAGGATCACCGTGTGGAAATGCTCGGCGATGCACAGGAAGTCGGCGGCGCCCAGCGGCTTGCCGCACCATTCCTCGAAATCGGCCCAGGCGACGCCCGGCGCGGCGCGCGGCACGACCACGTCGCGGCCCTGGGTGCGCAGCACGCGGCGGCTGCCCTTGGCGCCGTCGGTGAGGCTGGCGAACGCCTCCTCCAGCTTGCGGTCGGCCCAGGCGCCCGCCGGCGTGAGATACATGTCGAGCTGACGCAGCCGCCGCAGGCGATAGTCGCGGCCGCCGTCGAGCGCCAGCACCTCCAGCCGCGCCTTGAGCAGGTCGATGAAGGGCTGGAAACGGTCGCGCTGCAAGCCACCCTTGTAGAGATCGTCCGGCACGCGGTTGGACGTCGCCACCACCGTGACACCTTCGGCAAGCAAGGTGTCGAAAAGACGCCACAGGATCATGGCGTCGGCGATGTTGGTCACCTGCATCTCATCGAAGCACAGAAGCCGTGTTTCGCTGGCGATGGCGCGTGCAATCGGCGGAATGGTGTCGGACTCACCGCCATCGGCTGCCGTGACCTGCCGACGGTCGAACAGGCGCTGGTGGACCTCCAGCATGAACTCATGGAAATGCACACGCCGCTTCTTCGCCACGGGCGCATCGGCGAAGAACAGATCCATCAGCATCGATTTGCCAGTGCCGACAGGGCCCCAGATATAGATGCCGGCCGGCGCCGCGACCGGCTTGCGGCCCAGGCCCAGAAGGCGCAGCAGGCCGCCCGGTCGCGGCGCGGCCTGGGCCCTGCGCAGCGCCGCATGCAATGCCTGCAGGCGTTCGGCCACCCGCCGCTGCTCGGCATCGGCGCGCACCAGGCCGGCGGCCAGCCGCGCCTCGAGATTGGCCAGCGGCCCCTTGCCCGTGGGCGCAGGCATGGCGGTGGCGGCCGGCGCCGCGTCGTCAGGGGGCAAGGCGACGTTCATGGTCCGGCGGCATACCTAGCGATTCGTGCCGACAACGCAACCGGCAACTCGTCGCCGGAACCGGCCTTATCTGTTATCGTTGGACTTTGAATGGGCCCGCCCGGGATCCGCCGTGGCCCATTTCCGCCCCTCGACGAGAAAGATCACGGAGACCCTGATGCGCAAGACCTTGATGTGCATGACGGCAATGGCCCTCTGCGTTGCCGCCGCGACGGCGGTGGCGCAGACGCGCACGACGGTCACGCTCAACCTGATCAACGACAAGGGGCCCGGCGCCGCTATCGGCTCGGTGGTGTTCATCGATACGCCCAAGGGACTGGCGATCGAGCCCAACCTCACCGGGCTGCCGCCGGGATCGCACGGCTTCCACGTGCACGAGAAGCCCAATTGCGGCCCGGCGGAGCAGGACGGCAAGATGGTGCCCGGCCTCGCCGCCGGCGGCCATTACGATCCCAAGGACAGCAAGGCGCATCGCGGCCCCGAGCATGAGGGGCATCTCGGCGACCTGCCGCTGCTGGTGGTTGAGAAGGACGGCGTCAGCACCGCCAAGATGCTCGCCCCGCGGCTGAAGGTCGCCGACCTGCGCGGCCGGTCGCTGATGGTTCATGCCGGCGGCGACAACTACGCCGACCAGCCACAGCCCCTGGGCGGCGGCGGCGGCCGCATCGCCTGCGGCGTGTTCGACATCAAGATGGCGAACTAGGTTTCGGACCGCGCGCGTCATTATCCGGCGCTTGCGCGCCGGTGCGCGCGTGGACGCGCGCGGTCCGAAAAGCTACTGCGCCGCGATGCGGGCGGCGGGGGCGAACATCGCCTCCATCTCGCGCCGGATCTTCACCGCGGCCAGCGAATCATCGAGCGCGACATCAGCATAGCCGACCGGCTGGCCGGCCTTGATCGGCCGCAGCAGCTTGACGTTGTGCGCCAGCCCCAGCGGCAGGCCGCCGGTGCGCAGCGACCTCTCGGCCGGGAACAAGTGGCCGTAGACGGTGTAGCCGCCCTCGCCGTCGAGCATCTCGCCGGCGGCAAGGTCGCGCTTGGCGGTGGCGATGACGTCGGCATTGAAGCAGATCGCCGTCCCGGTAGGCTCGCGCCGCAGCGCCACGGCCGCCACCGACACCCCGACCTCCAGCCCGATCAAATGCCAGCGCTTGTAGAGGCAGGCATAGCGGCCCGAGGGGTCGGTCTGCACCATGTACTCCTCGAGGCAGTTGCGGATGTAGTCGGTCTCGGCCTCGAAGCAGACCCAGACGCCCTTGCGAATCTCGTAGGGGATGGCGCGGCCATCGGCTTCCAGGGCATTGATCACCTCGACCATGCCCTTGGCCTCGAGCTGGCCGCCTTCGCCGCGCGGCCGCATCACGTAGGGGATGTCATCGACGCTGGCCGACGGATACGACAATCCCGCCGACGGCACGGCGAGGCCGGTGGCGTTGGCGACGGCGGCGCTCTCGATCGCAGGCTTGGTGCCGTCGAGGAACGAGTTGAACATCTTCGGGTTGAGGCCGCCGCGCTGCGCCTTCTCCTCGCTCAGGCCCCAGTGCTGCCACACCGTGTCGGGCGTCGACTGCGCGAAGAACGGCCGCCATTTGTGGCCGCGGCCGGCGGCCACCACCGGGAAGCCGCAGGTGCGGGCCCAGTCGACGAGGTCGCAGATCAGGGCCGGCTGATCGCCGAAGGCCAGGCTGTAGACGACGCCGGCTTCCTCGGCGCGGCGCGCCAGCAGCGGCCCACAGAAGGCGTCGGCCTCGACCGTGACCATCACCACGTGCTTGCCGTGACGGAAGGCCTCGAGCGCGTGGTCGACCGCGGCCACGGGGTTGCCGGTCGCCTCGACGATCACGTCGATCGCCGGATGCGACACCAGCGTCCGCCAGTCGTCGGAAAGATGCGTGTTGCCGGCCTTCAGCGCCGCGTCGAGCGAGGCGGCGGCGGTGCGGTCCTTGGCCCAGCCGACGCGATCGAGGTTGGCGCGCGCGCCCTGCGGCGAGAGGTCGGCGATGCCGGCCAGATGCACGCCCGGCGTGTTGGGGATCTGCGCCAGATACATGGCGCCGAACTTGCCGGCGCCGATCAGCCCGACGCGGACCGGCTTGTCCTCGGCCTCGCGCTTCAACAGCATGCGGTGGAGGTTCATCTGCTCGCCTTTCGCTTGGTTGCTGATCGCGCTCCGGCCTTCATCCGGTCGCGCAGGATGTCGTTCACCCGCGCATCGCTGTCCTTCTGTCGGCGCAGCCATTGCACGACGTCAGTGTCGAGCTTCATAGTAACGGCGTGTTCCTGTGGACCTTGCACGACACGTGCTGTGGACCAGAATGTATCGTCAGTGACAAACGCGTCCGGGTCGGCTGCGATCCCTGCCAGGATCTGATCCTCCGTCCGGTTACCGTAGGCGTCCCAGTCAGTGCCATGCGGCGACATTCCCCTAGCCCTCGATCGAGCGCCAGGCTGAGATGATGCGGATTTGGCCATCGTCGTTGACCGTGTAGATGACGGTGGTTTCGTGTCCATTGGCAAGTCCGATAGCGACATTACGGATCTCACCATAATCGAATCGGTCGTCTTGCCGTTCGGCACGAGGTCCGTCGAACATGCTGACGACGTCCTCGAAAGCGATTCCGTGTTTCGCCAAGTTCAGGCGGTTCTTAGCTGGATCCCAAGTGAAGCGCGGACTTCGCACCGCGCCACTATACCCAACCGCCTTGTGCCGTCCACCTCACTCGGCCGCCTGGCGCGGCGCGGCAGCGGCCTTGAGCAGGCAATCGTCGCTCCAGGCGTCGAGCGGCTTGAAATCGCGGTGCGCGATATGGGCCGGACGCTTGAAGCGGCGGATCGCGTTGCTGACGGCGTTGTAGGTCACATAGATGATCTGGCGGTCCCACGGCGACATGTTGGGCGGGCTGCCATGCACCAGCGTACCGTGGAAGAAGATCGCCGAGCCCGGGCCGCCCTTGGGCGCCACGATGCCGCCCTGCGCCACCAGCTTGGCGATGGTGTCGTTGTCGATCACCCAGAGCGGGTAGGACGTCGTGGTGAGGTCGTGGCTGGCGTCGATGGCGCCCTTCTTGTGCGAGCGCGGGATGAACCACAGCGGACCGTTGAACTCGTTCACCTCGTCGATAAACACCGCCAGGTTCATGGCGCGCGCCTGCGGCATGTCGTCATCGGCCTTCCAGGTGCCGTAGTCCTGGTGCCACTGCCAGACGTCGCCGTCGAACGCCGCCTTGCCGTTGATCTTGAACTGGTGGATGTAGGTGCGGTCGCCCAGCAGCTGCTCGGCCGGCTCGATGAAGCGCGGGTGATGCACCAGCGCCTCGAACACGGGGTTGTAGGTGTGCACGGCGAAGGCCGTGCGCACCACGTCGCCGGTCTTCTCGCGCACGTTCTCCGGCCGGTGCTGGGCGAAGATGCCCGGCACCTCGCCCTTCATGATCGCGATCTCGTTGGCCGAAAAGTAGTTCGGGAAGAAGAGGTAGCCTTCCTCGTCGAACTGCCGCAGCTGCTGCTCGGTGAGCTTCATGGGGTTTCCTCCTGTCAGTCGTCACCCGGCTGCCAGCCGGGAATCGGATCCGCCGTCGCGCTCCAGCGAGGCGGCGAGCCGCGCCGCGGCGTCTTCGGCATGGGCCCGCACCAGCGCCTCGGCGCGCGCGCCGTCGCGCGCCACCAGCGCCTGCAGGATCGCCTCGTGCTCGCGCCAGACGGTCTCGTAGGAGCCGCGATCGCGCAGCACCGCGCCCATGATGCGCCGCAGGTGCCGCCAGTGGGATGCCGCCGTCTGAGCGAACAGCGGATTGCCCGACGCCTCGTAGATGAAGAGGTGGAAATCGACATCGGCCGCGATCAGGCGCGCGGTATCGCCCGACGCCACGGCCGCCCGCCCAGCCTCCAGCAGCGCCTGCCCGCGCGCCGCCAGGGTGCCCTCCATGCGCACCGCCGCAGCCCGGGCGGCGGCGCCGTCCAGGGCGGCACGGATCTCGTAGAGATGGCGCACATGGTCGGGGTCGAGCGGTGCCACCATCACACCCTTGCGGCCGGCATCGACGATGAAGCCCTGCCGCTTCAGCAGCATCAGGGCCTGCAGCACCGGCTGGCGCGAGACGCCGAACATCGCCGCCAGGCCCTCCTGGGTGACCCGCTCGCCCGGCGCCAGCCGGCCGGCGCAGATCGACTCGAGCAGCGCGTCATGCACGCGCTCGGCGAGGTCGGGCTGCAGCACCAGTTGCATCCCAGGCCGCTCCTGTGTTCCGTATTCCGTATACAGAACTTCAAAGACGGCGAATTGTCAATGGCTTGCTGCGGCGGTCACAGCCGTCCCAGCGCCTGCAGCCGCGCGATGCGGTCCTCGGTGGCGGGATGGGTCGCCATCAGGGCCGACGCCTTGCTGCCGAACTGGCGCAGCGGATTGACGATGAACAGGTGCTGGGTCGCGCGGCTGGCGCCGGCAAAGGGCTGCGCTGCCGCGGTGAGCTTCTGCAGCGCCGAGATCAGCCCGGCGGCATTGCGCGTGAACTGCACGGCCGTGGCGTCGGCGAGGTACTCGCGCTGCCGCGACACCGCGAACTGCACCAGCTTGGCCGCCAGCGGCGCCACCACCGCGGCCACCACCAGCACCACCATCAGGATCAGCGCCAAGCCACCACCACCAGCGCCGCCACTGCCACTGCCACCGCGGTCACGGCTGCTCGACCGGCCCGGGCCCCATTTCATGACCCGCAGGATCATGTCGCTGACCAGCGCCACCAGCCCGACCGTGACCCCGACCACGGTCATGTAGCGGGTGTCGAGGTTGGCGATGTGGCCCATCTCATGGCCGATCACGCCCTGCAATTCCTCGCGGTTGAGCCCGTTCAGCAGGCCGCGCGTGACCCCGATGGCGGCATTGCCGGACGTGGTCCCGGTGGCGAAGGCATTCATCGCCGCGTCCTCGATCACGAACACGCGCGGCATCTTCTGCCCGGCCGCGATCGCCATCTCCTCGACGACGTTCACGAGCTGCGGCTCGTCGGCCTTGGCCACCTCGTGGCCGCCGGTCATGGCCAGCACCATGCGCCCGCCCCAGGCCAGGGAAATGGCGCTCCAGCCGATCGAGACGGCGCCGATCGCCAGCGCCGTCAGCACGCCGCCGATGCTGAAGGCGCCGTTGCCCGGGCGGGACGGCAACCTGCCGTCCGCTTCCATGAACCACCCCAGCAGGTAGCCCAGCCCGGCGGCGATCAGGGTCAGCACCACCAACAGCACCAGCGTGCGCCGGCGGTTGGCGCGCTGGGCGGCGAAGAAGTCGGTCGCGCCAACCCTGACGCCGGCGGACGGACCGAGCCATCGGGGCCGGGGCGCGGCAGGCCGCGGATCGGCCATGCCGGCCTCAGCGCAGCTTCACTTGCGGGACCGCCTTCTCGGTCTCGGGCACATTGAAGAACTGTCCGATGGTGAAGCCGAAGCTGCCGGCGATCAGGTTGCCGGGGAACGACTGGATGGCGTTGTTCAGCGCCATGACGCTGTCGTTGTAGAACTGGCGGGCGAAGGAGATCTTGTTCTCGGTCGCGGTCAGCTCTTCCTGGAGCTGCATGACGTTGTCGTTGGCCTTCAGCGTCGGATAGTTCTCCATCAGCATGAACAGCCTGCCCGTGGCCTCGCTCAACGCCCCCTCGGCGGCGCTGGCCTCGGCCGGACCGTTGGCGGCAACGGCCCGGTTGCGCGCCTCGATGACGGCTTTCAGCGTCTCCTGCTCGTAGGCCATCGCATCCTTCACCACCTGCACCAGGTTGGGGATGAGGTCATGGCGGCGCTTGAGCTGGACGTCGATCTGGCTCCAGGCGTTCTGCATCTGGTTCCGGCGCGACACCATCCCGTTGTAGGCGGCGATCGCCCACAGGATGACCAGAACGACGACTCCCAGGACGATCCAACCACCCATGCCCATAGCGCACCTCGACTTCCCAACACCAGCAAGTGAGCCAACACCCAATTCTATGCCACCGCGATCGGCAACGGAACGTGAAAGCGCTTGGCCGCAAAGCGAAAAAAGAGTATCCATTCATGCAAAGAGAAAAGCGTTTATTTCCAAAGTTTTAGACTGTCATGATCCAGGGTAAACCGATGAAAAAGACAATTTGCGCAATGCTTTCGACACTGGTCCTGTCAGCATGCGCCAACCCGCAGGGCACCGCGACACTGTCCGACGTCAACCCGCAGAGCGGAATACTGCCGGGCATTCCCTACACCGCTCCGGCCTCGACGGCACCCGCCGCCCCCCTGCAGCAGTACACCTACGTCTTTCCCGACACCAACAACGCCTGCGCCCCGGCGCCGCAGCGTTTCGTGGCGGCTTCGGGCGACGTGACCTTCCGGGTGAAGAACTGCGCCAAGGACGAGTACGACTATCTGCCCGAGTCGCACCGCGACCGCATCGATGCGCTGGTGGCGCAGTGCCGCGCCCGGTGCACCACGGCGAGCAACTGACGGCGGCCTTCCGAGCAGCAGCCGGGGCGACGGATCTGCGGCTGCGCATGATCGCGGGGAAAGCGCGCAGCCGATTGTCGTAGCCGGCCCTTCGTGACCGACCGCAGCCAATGGGCGACCGGGCGTGAAGGTGTGTCGTTGAAGCGGCCGCGGCAGCCGGCCTGGAGGCGGTCGCAGCGGCGCCTCGCGCGCCGCCGCTTTGCAGTCTTGAACAAGCGAGACTGCAGTCCCGGGCAAGAGGGCGAGCCGGGTTTTGACTATACGTCAACCGGCCCCATCGGCCTTGCGGCAACAACACTCGGGAGGAAGCCAAATGTCGGGGAATACCGCCGACCGTGACCGCCAGCGCAACGCGCAACTGCAGGACATCTACATCCACACCTCGCAACAGCCCTGGCTGCAGTTCTCGCCGGGCATCGAGTTCAAGGTGCTGCGCGCGACCCAGGAGACGGGCCATTGGACCGTCATGTTCAAATGCGCCAAGGGCTCGAGCTTCGCTCGCCACGAGCATCTCGGCGCCGGCGAATACTACCTGATCTCGGGCAAGCTGGAGATCCGCGGCGGAGTCGAGAAAGGCGGCATCACCGCCTTCCCGGGCGACTACGGCTACGAGCCGAACAGCATCATCCACGACCAGACCGAGTTCCCCGAGGAGAGCGTCCTCTACTTCACCAACCATGGGCCGATCCGCTTCATCGACGACAACGACAACACCCTGATGGTCCTGGACTGGCAGGGCGTCCTGAAGATGGAGGCGCAGGCACGCAGCGCGCTGGGCGAGCGCTGACGCGCCGGACAGGCTCGCCGGCCTGCCGTCGTCCTGGACGACGAGGGCGGCAGCAGGCCGGCGCCACTGCTATCCTTCGGCCGTCGCCCGCGATATGGTCTCGTCTCACTGCGCGAGAAGATCCTGTCCGGAGGACCCGATGGCTATGCTGGGCCGAGCGGAGCAGTGGTCGACCGACCAGGTATCGCTCGATGCCAGGACCGACACCTGGCGCCACGTCGTCGCTGCAAACTACCGGCAATGGGAGCTGCCGCGCGGGCTCGCCCGCGATTTCGCGGCGTGGCTGCGCTACCGCGAGCTTGGCGGGCTGCGCCTTGTCGAGTGCCTGTGCGGCCCCTGCAGCGGCCATCGGCTCGCCCGCGAGCTGAGCCGCGACCCCGAGCCGTTCCTCGCGATCCAGGTCGTTCGTGACGGCGCTGAGCGGCTGCGGGTGGGCGAGGAAACAGTGCAGGCCGCCGCCGGCGACCTGCTGATCTGGAGCAGCCTGAAGGCGACGGAGTTCGAGATCCCCGAGCGCCTGCACAAGGCCACCATCATGATCCCGCTTGCCGCTGCCGCCGACTGGCTGCCCGCCGGAAAGGCGTTCGACGGCTGCGTGCTGCCGGCCCGCAGCGGTATTGCCGCCGTGCTCACGGCTCACGTCGACGCGCTGGTCGCGCAGATCGACTCGTTCGACGAGGCTGACGGCCTGGCGGCGCGGCGTGCCACCATCGAGCTGCTGGGCGCCGCGGTGGCACGGCGGATGGGCTGCACGCCGATGCCGCTGGCCCAGCTGCATCTGCGCCGGGCGCAGGACTACATCATGAAGCATTTGCGCGATCCGGCGTTGACCCTGAAGCAGATCGCGCGCGCCAACGGCATGTCGGTACGCTATCTCCATCTGCTCTTTGCCCAGGCGACGCGGCAGGGAGTCTCGTCGTGGATCCGGGAGCAACGGCTGCAGCGCTGCCGCGATGCGCTCGCCGACGGCGTGCTCGACGGCCCGCTGATCACCGAGATCGCCTTCAGCTGGGGCTTCAACGACGCAGCCCATTTCAGCCGGCGCTTCAAGCGGCGCTTCGGCCAAAGCCCGTCCGCCTTCCGCGCCGCTGCCGGCCGGACGGGCGACGCCGGCTGAGAGCGACCGGCGCGGGCACGCAGGGGGTGGACGGCAGCCGTCGGGTCCGACACGGTTGCGCCTGCCCACATCCGCGAAAGGCCCGACATGCATGCCATCGACCGCCTGAGCTTCGACCGCCGGGTCGATGCGCTTTTCGACCGCTTCACGCGCCCGGGATCGCCGGGCGCGGTGGTGGGCGTGATGCAGGACGGCGCGCTGCTGCTGAGCCGAGGCTACGGGCTGGCCAGCATCGAGCACGGGGTGCCGATCGCGCCGACGACGCGCTTGCGCATCGCGTCGGTCACCAAGCAGTTCACCGTCACCGCCGCATTGATGCTGGCAGAGGACGGGCTGCTGTCGCTCGACGAGCCGCCGCACACCTACCTGCCCGAGCTACCGCCGCTGCCGGTGACGCTCGACCAGATGATGCGCAACAGCAGCGGCCTGCCGGACTTCCTCGAGCTGCTGCGGCTGGGCGGGCACGGGCTCGACCGGCCGTGCCGCGCCGAGGACCTGATCGCCGCCATCGCGCGCAACCGCCATCTCAACTTCCCGCCCGGCAGCCGCTTCCTCTACAGCAACACCAATTTCCTGCTGCTGGGGCTGATCGTCGAGCGCCTTGCCGGCCGGAGGCTGCATGAGCTGATGGCGACGCGCATCTTCGCCCCGCTGGGCATGACGCGCACCCTGCTGCATCCGTCGCTCGACACGCCCGTGCCCGACCTCGCCACCGGCTACCTGCAGAACCCCGACGGCAGCGTGCGGCGTGCGCCGCATGCCTATCCGCAGGGTGGCGAAGGCGGGCTGATCTCGACGGTCGAGGACCTGCTGATCTGGAGCCGGCATTTCGACCGCCCGGTGCTGCAGCCGATCGACCTGGCGCAGCGCCTGACGACGCCGGCGCCGCTTTCCAGCGGCGCCGCCAACGCCTATCTGCGCGGCCTCGAGCGCGGCCAGCTGCGCGGCCTGGCGACGATCGGGCATGGCGGCCTGTGGCCGGGCTTTCGCACCGAGTTCCTGCGCGTGCCGGATGCGCGCCTCACGGTCGTCGTCATCGCCAATCTCGGCAGCATCGATCCGCATCGCCTGGCGCGCGCCGTGGCGATCGAGGCGCTGCGCGACGCCAAAGCGCCGGCGCTGGCACCGGAACCGGCCGCAATCGCGGCCCCGGCCATCGAGGCGCTGGCCGGCACCTATGTCAACGAAGCCGAGCCGTCGCTGTTCGAGCTCGCCTGGCGCGACGGCGAGCCGACCGTGATCCAGAACGGCATGCCGTTCGCGCTGGCGCCGCGTGGCGACGGCTGGCTGGCGGCCGTCCGCGGCGCCTTCGAGTTCGCGCTGCGCCTGCCGGCGAGCGGCGACACGCTGGAAGTGGCGCTGGGCGCCGGCCGCGTGCTGCCGTTCCGCCGCCTGCCCTATCGCGACCCGCCGCCGGCCGACCTTGCCGGCCGCTATCATGCCGCGGATTGCGACGCGACCTGGACCATCGTGCCCGTCGACCGCAGCTTCGCGATCAACGTCGCAGGGCCGCTGGTGACGGGAGGGCCGGCCTGGCCGGTGCGCGGCGTGACCTCGGACCTGATCGAGATCGAGGCGCCCAGCCCATGGCTGACCGTCACCCAGCTGGCCGGCATCGAGCGCGACGGGGCCGGCGCCATCACCAGCCTCGCCGTCTCCACCGGCCGCATCAAGCGGATGTTGTTCACCCGAGTCGCGCCAGGCTGACGACGGAGATCCTCATGGCCACGCCATCCCGCCGGTTCCGCTTCCTGCTGATCAATCCCTACAGCCTGGCGCCCGGCAGCACCTTCCGGATGGGCGCCGCCGACGACGGCGCCAAGGAAGCGCGGCTGCCCAACTACGCGAATACCGCACCCTTCCTCGCCGATGTCGACTGGGACCTTCACCCCGGGGCCCCCGCGACGCACGGAAACTGGCCCGTCGAGACGAAGCAGGAGTTCCTGTCGGTGGGCGCCAACCGCCTGCCGCTGGTGCATGAGGCCTGCGCCAGCGGCCGCTACAACGCCATCGTGCTGCTGGGCGGCGGCGATCCCGGCTACATGGAGGCGCGCGAGATCGGCCGCAGCCACGGCATCGCCGTGACGTCGTGCGCCCACGCGCAGATGCATGTGGCGGGGCTGCTGGGCAACCGCTTCAGCATCATCGACGTCTCCGAGACGCACAACATGCAGATGTACCACCTGGTCGTTCAGTATCAGATGACCGGCCGCTGCGCCTCGATCCGCAACATCAATTTCCCGCTGCCCAAGCCGCATCTGCCCGACGTGCAGCCGCTGGACGTCGAGCGCGACAAGGCGCAGCGCGGCGAGGCATCGCCGATGCTCGACGCGGCGGTGGCCGAAGCGATCGCGGCCATCGAGGACGACGGTGCCGACGTCATCCTGCTGGGCTGCTCCGCGGCCTACTGGATGCAGCCGCTGCTGCAGCAGCGCCTGCAGGCCATCGGCTGGGAGGCGCCGGTGCTGGAGGGCTATCGCTGCGCCATCGAGGTGGCCAAGTCCCTGGTCAGCCTGGGGATCGATGCCAGCGGGCTGGCCTTTCCCGGCGAGCGTCCCGCCAGGTGGCGGCGCAAGAAAGTGTTCTGATCGCGTGGCGTCACGGCCGCCGGCGCCGGCGGGCGTGCTGGCGCAACAGGTCGCGCATCGCCACCACCGACGGTGCCGGGGACCGGCTCTTCAGCGTCAGCATGCCCAGCGTGCGTTCGATATGCGGCTTGGCGAGCGGAACGAAGCAGAGCGTGGTCGAGGCCGGCGGCAGGGCCAGCCGCGGCAGCACGCTCACGCCCAGCCCGCGCTCCAGCATCGACAGCAGCGTCGAGGTGTTGGAGATGAAGAGCTTCTCGTACCGCAGATGCCCGGCTTCCGGCAGCCGCGCGAACAGCTCGTTGGTCACGGTGTCGATCAGCGACGTGCCGCGCAGGTCCTTCCATGTCAGCGACCGGCGGCGCGCGAAGGGATGATCGGCGCGGCAGACGATTCCGAAGGCGTCCCGCAGCAGCGGCTCGAAGGCGAGGCGCTCGTCGCGCGAGACCTCGCTGCACAGGCCGAGATCGGCCTCGCCCGACAGCACCATCCGCTCGATGTTCGGCGAGTTGTCGTCAAGCAGCCGCAGCTGCACGCCGGGATACAGCTCGACATAGCGCGGCACCACGTCGGGCAGCCAATGCATCGCCAGGGACACGATGCTCGCCAGGGCGAGGCTGCCGGCCTCGCTGCGCGCCAGCTTGCCGATATGATCCAGGGCCCGCTCGTAGTTCTCCACCAGCTCGCGCGCCAGCGGCAGGCAGGCTTCGCCGCAGGCCGTCAAGGTCGCCCGGGTCGACGGCTCGAACAGCTTCTGCCCCAGCCGCTGCTCGAGCTCGCCGATGGCCAGCGACAGCGCCGGCGGCGAGCGTCCCGCACGCGCCGCCGCCGCGCGGAAGCTGCCCAGCTCGGCGACCAGGAGGAAGTACTTGAGATGCCGGACCGAAAGCTCGAGCGACACGGTCCGTGTTTTGTAAAACTAATCGATTGATCAAACAAATAAACTTTACTTATCACGGCGCGCACAGCCTATTGCCCCCTGGCGCGGGCAAGGTGGCCGAAGGAGAAGGCCGTCGACTGAAGCGCGGAGGACACACAATGGCATTGTCGCGCAGACGGACCCTGATCACGGCAGCAGCCGGTGCCGCAGCCATGGCCGGCCTGGGCGCCGCGCCGCGGGCACAATCCCGGTCCGGCGGCGAGTCTTTTCCGACCCGACCCATCCGGATCATCGTGCCCTACGGCGCCGGATCGACCACCGACATGACGATGCGCATGATCGCGCCGCGCATGTCGCAGCTGCTGGGCCAGCCCCTGGTCATCGACAACAAATCGGGCGCCACGGGTGTCATCGGCAGCGACGCCGTCGCGAAGTCGCCACCCGACGGCTACACGCTGGTGATGGGCACGGTGGCCTCGCATGCCACGCTCGTGCCGCTGGTGCCGACCCTGCCCTACGACGTGCTGCGCGACTTCACCCCGATCGGCCTGGCGGCGACGCCGCCGGGGCTGGTCGTGATCCATCCCTCGGTGCCGGCCCGCACGCTGGCCGAGTTCGTGGCCTATTCGAAGACGCAGCCCGACGGCGTCGACTATGCCTCCAGCGGCATCGGCGGGTCGGGCCACCTCGCAACCGAGCTGTTGCGCCTGAAGACCGGCGCCAAGATCGTGCACGTGCCCTATCGCGACGTCGGCCGAGGAATCTCGGACCTGCTGGCCGGCCGCGTGAAGATGATGATCTATTACGCGCCGGTGCTGCCGCATGTCCGCAGCGGCGCCCTGCGCGGGCTGGCCGTGCTCTCGGAAAAACGCGTCGCCTTCGCGCCCGACCTGCCGACCGCGATCGAGCAGGGGGTGCCGGGGCTGGTCGCCTCGGGTTGGCAAAGCCTGTTCGGCCCCGCGGCGCTGCCCGATGCCATCCGCGACCAGATCTACGGGGCGATGAAGGATGCCCTGCTCGACCCGGCGATCCAGCCGCTGCTGGCCGAGCAGGGCCAGCAGGCGGCGCCGATGGCGAGCGTGGAATTCCGCAGCTTCGTCAAGGCGGAGATCGACAAGTGGACGGAGGTGGTCAAGGCCGCCGACATCCGCCTCGACTGAGCCGGAGGCTGGCATGAGCTACGATGCGCCCCTGCGCGGCATCAAGGTGGTCGACCTGAGCCAGGGCCTGGCCGGCCCCTATTGCGCGACGCTGCTGGCGCAGAACGGCGCCGACGTGATCAAGGTCGAGCCGATCGACGGCGACTGGAGCCGCATCCTGGGCGTCAGCCATGGCGGCCACACCGCCTTCTCGATCGCCGGCAACCTGGGCAAGCGCAGCGTCGCCCTCGACCTGAAATCCGATGCCGGAAAATCGGTGCTGTGGCGGCTGCTGGACGGCGCCGACGTGCTGATCGAGGGCTTCCGCCCCGGCGTCATGGCACGGCTGGGCTTCGACTACGGCGCGGTGTCGGCGCGCGCGCCGCGCATCCTCTACGTGTCGGTCTCGGGCTTCGGCCAGGACGGCCCGCTCGCGGCGCGGCCGGCGATGGACCCGGTGCTGCAGGCCTACACGGGCCTGACGCTGGAGAACCGGGACGGCGAGGGCATCCCGCGCAGGGTCCCGATCTCGATCGTCGACATGACGACCGCGCTCTATGCCTTCCAGGCGCTGTCGGCCGCTCTGTACGCGCGCCGCGACCAGGCGGCCGGCCGCCACATCGAGGTCAGCCTGCTGCAGTCGGCGGCCTGCCTGCAGACGGTGCGGCTGCTGTCGACGCGGCTCGAAGCGCAGAACGCGCTGCTCGCGATCCCGCCCAGCGGATCGTTCCAGACCGCGGACGGCTGGGTCCAGATCCAGATCGTCAAAGACGCCGACTGGGTGCGTTTCTGCGCTGCCCTGGGCGCGCCCGAGGTGAGCCAGAACGAACGTTTCCGCGACCGCGACGGCCGGGCGCAGCATCACGCGGCGCTCTATGCGGCACTGCGGCCCATCTTCCGCGCCCAGGCGACAGCCGGCCTGCTGCAGCGCTTCACGGCGGCCGGTATCTTGCACGAGCGGCTGAACACCTACGACGAGTTCCTGGCGCACGAGCACGTCACGGCAACGGGCGCCGTGGCCTGGCTGCGCCAGGACGGCGTCCAGCCGCTGCTGCCGGTCCCCAACATCCCGGGCACCGTGCCGCTGGCCGATGGCGGGTCGCGCGCGACATCCCCCGCCTGCGGCGCGCACACGCACGCCGTCCTGCTCGAGCATGGCTACAGCGGGGCCGAGATCGCCCAATTGGCAACGCAGCGGGTGGTAGGTGGGCCTTTACACGAGTTGCGCTCCATCTGAAGCGCAGCATGACGACGCGCAGGACACAGCTGCGGGACCATCGAATAGCGGCCATGAAACGGGGTCCATACTCAGTCAGTATGCGTTCAGCGCTATTCTATGGCACTTCAAAGTGGAAAAATGGGCGACAAAAGCGCTTCGCGGCGCATATAGAATGCGGCATGAGAGCGAAAGGCAGCTTGACGCTCGAACTGACTACCTGCCGCCATGAGTAGATGCTAGCGCAGGCTTACGCCATGCAGAAGGTTGGGTTGCTATCCCCTGCCAGGCGACCATTCGGCCCCGTTATCGCGTGGCTGAACTTCAATCTCAACTCGCTTTCCCACGTTTTGACGCGCGATCACGAGGTCGTATTGAGCCTGGAGCTGCATCCAGAACTCAGCGTCGTTCCCGAAGTATCGCCCCAGCCGAAGCGCCGTGTCGGCACTGATAGCGCGCTTACCGTTCAAAATGTCGATAATCCGGCCTGGCGGCACTCGCAGCGCCCTTGACAAGGCATTCGCCGACGTTCCGCGGACCTCTAGCTCTTCGCGCAAGATCGAACCGGGATGGACAGGAAACATTTCTCTTCTCAATGGTAATCGACGATCTCTACATCGTAGGCGTGACCATCACGGAAGCGAAAACATAGTCTCCACGGACCGTTGATGGTCATCGCCCACTGCCCTTTGCGATCTCCCGTCAACGCGTGCAATCCAACGCTCTTCAGCGGTGAAATCTGATCGAGCCTTTGTGCGGCATGCAGCGTCGCCAGGCGACGCCCCGCCTTCTCAACGTCGAGACCTGAAAAACGGCATTTGCCAGTTTCGAAGAGCCGTCTCGTATCCTCGCTGCCCCATGATTTGATTGCCACGCCGTACTCCGCCTCTCGTAGCATGCGGCGCGTATATTGACATGAACTACTAATTCTCCTATTTCTACTATTATCACGGGATGCGAGTCATGTCATCTGACTGGAAGCAGATTGAGATAGATATCGAAGTCTATAAGGCCCTTGAGGCCGCAAGGATAAGCTTTGAGGAGACGCATAACGACATCCTGCACAGGGTGCTCAAAATCACGCCGTCAGGACGCACAGAGAGCATCGCGGCACCGATTATCAGTCCGCGTGAGATTGCTTGGAGTCGAAACGGGGTAGAACTGCCCGAAGGCACCCGTTGGCGCCTGGTGACAACGGGCGCCGAGCGGTCCGGTCATGTAACGGCAGGCTACTTCGACTACCAAGGCACCAAGTTTGGATCACCTTCTGGCTTGGCCATGAGCCTGTACAGAACGAAGACTGGCAAGACGACCAATCTAAATGGCTGGCGATACATCGAGGTATCTCGGCCGGGCGAAGCGGATTGGATTTTGCTCCAGGACTTGCTCCGGATAGCCAAAGGGCAGAGATAGCGTGCTCGAGGCGCTTTGCGCCGGCCACCAACCGAACGCCCTACTTTCGCGCCACCATCAGCTTCTTGATCTCGGCGATGGCCTTGGCGGGATTGAGACCCTTGGGGCAGGTCTTGGTGCAGTTCATGATGGTGTGGCAGCGGTACAGCCGGAACGGATCCTCGAGCTGATCGAGGCGTTCGCCGATGGCCTCATCGCGGCTGTCGACGATCCAGCGATAGGCCTGCAGCAGCACCGCCGGGCCAAGGTAGCGCTCGCCGTTCCACCAATAGCTGGGGCAGCTGGTGGTGCAGGAGAAGCACAGGATGCATTCCCAAAGGCCGTCGAGCTTGGCGCGCTCCTCGGGCGACTGCGGACGCTCGCGCTCCGGCGGCGGAGTCTCGCTCTTCAGCCAGGGCTCGATCGACGCCAGCTGCGCATAGGCCGTCGTCAGGTCGGGCACCAGATCCTTGACCACCGGCATGTGCGGCAGCGGATGGACCTTCACGTCGCCCTTCACGTCGTCGATGTACTTGGTGCAGGCCAGCGTGTTGGTGCCGTCGATGTTCATGGCGCACGAGCCGCACACACCCTCGCGGCAGGAGCGGCGGAAGGTGAGCGTGCTGTCGATCTCGTTCTTGATCTTGATCAGCGCGTCGAGAATCATCGGCCCGCAGTCGGCGAGGTCGATGTCATAGGTGTCGATGCGCGGGTTTTTGCCGTCGTCCGGATTCCATCGATAGATCTTGAACGACTTCACCCGCTTGGCGCCCGACGGCGCCGGATAGGCCGCGCCGTTGCGGTCGATCTTCGAGTTGGCGGGCAGTGCGAATTCAGCCATTGCGTCTCACTCCGGGCTTGGCCCGCCGCTCAGTAGACCCGCGCCTTGGGCGGGAAGGACTGCACGTCGTTGCTCATCGGTTGCAGCTTGACCGGACGATAGTCGATCTTGGTGCCGCCCTTCTCGTCGACCCAGATCACCGTATGCTTCAGCCAGTTCTTGTCATCGCGCTCCGGGAAATCCTCGCGCGCATGCGCGCCGCGGCTCTCGGTGCGGTTGGCCGCCGAGCGCACCGTGGCCTGCGCCTGCAGCACGAGGTTCTCGAACTCCAGGGTCTCGACCAGGTCCGAGTTCCAGATCAGCGAGCGGTCCTTGACACGGATGTCCGTCTTGCCGCCGAACACCTTGTCGAGCCGCTTGCAGCCTTCATCCAGCGACTGCTGGGTGCGGAACACGGCGCAGTCGCTCTGCATGGCGCGCTGCATCTCCAGGCGCAGCTGGGCCGTGCCGGTGCCGCCATTGGCATGGCGCGCCTTGTCGAGCCGCGCGATGGCGTCCTCGCCCGCGTTGGGCAGCGACTTGTGCGCGGCGCCCGCCTGCACCACCTCGGCGGCCCGGATCGCCGCCGAGCGGCCGAACACCACCAGGTCGAGCAGCGAGTTGGAGCCCAGCCGGTTGGCGCCGTGCACCGACACGCAGGCCGCCTCGCCGATCGCCATCAGGCCCGGCACTACCTGGTTGGGATCGCCGTGCTTCACCGTCACCACCTCGCAGCGGAAGTTGGTGGGGATGCCGCCCATGTTGTAGTGGCAGGTCGGCACGATCGGGATCGGCTGCTTGGTGACGTCGACGCCGGCGAAGATGCGCGCCGTCTCGGCGATGCCAGGCAGGCGCTCGTGGATCACCTTAGGCTCGAGATGCTCGATATGCAGCTCGATGTAATCTTTGTTGGGGCCGCAGCCGCGGCCTTCGCGGATCTCGATGGTCATCGACCGGCTGACGACGTCGCGCGAGGCGAGATCCTTGGCCGACGGCGCGTAGCGCTCCATGAAGCGCTCGCCGCTGCTGTTGGTGACGTAGCCGCCCTCGCCGCGCACGCCCTCGGTGATCAGGCAGCCGGCGCCGTAAATGCCGGTGGGATGGAACTGGATGAACTCCATGTCCTGCACCGGCAGGCCGGCGCGCAGGGCCATGGCACCGCCGTCGCCGGTGCAAGTATGCGCCGACGTGGCCGAGAAATAGGCCCGGCCGTAACCGCCGGTGGCCAGCACCACCATGTGGGCGCGGAAGCGGTGGATCGTGCCGTCGTCGAGGTTCCACGCCATCACGCCGCGGCAGACGCCCTCGTCCATGATCAGGTCGAGCGCGAAATACTCGATGAAGAACTCGGCGTGGTGCTTCAGCGACTGCTGATAGAGCGTGTGCAAGATGGCATGGCCGGTGCGGTCGGCAGCGGCGCAGGTGCGCTGCGCGATGCCCTTGCCGAACTCGGTGGTCATGCCGCCGAACGGCCGCTGGTAGATCTTGCCCGCCGGCGTGCGGCTGAACGGCACGCCGTAGTGCTCCAGCTCGATGATGGCCGGGATCGCCTCGCGGCACATGTACTCGATGGCGTCCTGGTCGCCCAGCCAGTCCGATCCCTTGACGGTGTCGTACATGTGCCAGCGCCAGTCGTCGGCGCCCATGTTGCCGAGCGCTGCCGAGATGCCGCCCTGCGCCGCCACGGTGTGGCTGCGCGTGGGGAACACCTTGCTGATGCAGGCCGTCTTCAGCCCCTTGGCGGCGATGCCGAAGGTGGCGCGCAGGCCGGCGCCGCCGGCCCCGACCACGACCACGTCATAGACATGATCCACAACCTTGTAGGCGCGGCCGCCGATGGACACGGTGCCGGGCGCGCTGCCATTGGCGGGCGAGCCGCCCTTCTCGTCGAGCGGCATCACTAGCCTCCGAACGCGATTCTGAAGATCGCCACGATGGCGGCGAGAGAGCCGATCACGGCGATGAACTTCATCGCCATGTCCAGCCCGATGCGCCAGCCCTTGGCATGAACGTAATCCTCGACCACGACCTGCACGCCCAGCGCCGCGTGCCACAGCCCGACGGCGATGGCCAGGATCAGCATCACCATGGTGACGGGCGAGGCGATCCAGGCCCGCACCGCGGCCTGGCCTTCCGGCGCGAAGCGCAGCAGCGACACGGCGAACCAGATCACCAGCGGCACCAGCGCCACGGCGGTGACGCGCTGCAGCCACCAGTGATGCGTGCCGTCCCTGGCCGAGCCCAGGCCCCGCACGCGCGCGACAGGCGAACGAAGATCGGCCATGGCCCCTACCTCACAAGGCTGGCGATCAGCCAGCTGCCGATTGTGCAGACAGCGGTGGCGACGAGCACCGCCCGGCCGCTGGCGTAGGCGTCCTTCAGCTCGAGCCCGTAGCCGGCATCCCAGAACAGGTGCCGGATGCCGTTGAACAGGTGATAGAACAGGCAGGCCGTCCAGCCGAACAGGAAGATGCGGCCCAGCACCGAGGTGTTGAACCACGCCACGGCGGCGTAGGTGTCGGCGTCCGACGCTGCGGCGCAGACCCAGACCACCAGCCACACCAGCCCGACCGCCAAGGCAATGCCGGCTGCGCGATGCGTGATCGACAGCATGGACGTGAGCTGCGGGCGATAGACCTGCAGGTGGGGGGAAAGAGGCCGCGAAACCGGCCGTTCGGCTGTGCTCATGCCTGTCCCGGAAAACGATGACGCCGGATCCGCGCGGACGAATCGTCCGCGCTGACCCGGCCACGTCGAGCACTTTAGTCCTCACCGCCGGCAAGTCAACGTGTAGCGCGGGACCCAGCGTTGCGCATCGAAACCGATCGGCCCGCGCGGCCTGCAAGGCAGCCCGCCCCGTACCGCAAATCAGCGCGGCATCAGCACCCAATAGTCGAGATCCAGCACGACCGACGGATCGGCCTTGCCGTCCGCCGCCTTGTCCGGGAAAGCCGCCGGCGTGGTGTTCTTCACCGCGACGGTGCGCAGACGCAAGGCGCCGATGTCGTCACGGCGCGCGATCTCGGCCTTCTCCTTCACCTCAGACCAGGCATAGATCGTGTCGCCGGCCAGGGTCGGGTTGGTATGGCTGCCGGCGTTGATCGCCGCGATCCGGAAGGCATTTGCCAGGCCGTTGAACGACAGCGCGCGCGCCAGCGAGATGATATGGCCACCATAGATCAGGCGGCGGCCAAAGCGGGTGCCGGCCGCCAGGCGCTGGTCGAAATGCACCTTGGCAGTGTTCTGGTACAGACGGGTGGCCAGCATGTGCTCGGCCTCCTCGATGGTCATGCCATCGACGTGGTCGATCCGCTCGCCGGCGGCATAGTCGCCCCAGCGATGCGAGGCGCCGGCCAGCGCCGTGTCGTACGCCGCCAGCGACAGGCCCGCCGGCACCGAGAGATCGGCCGCCGATACGGAAGGCGCCAGCTTGGGCGTCACCGCGACCGGAATCTCGGCCTTGGAGTCGCGCTTGCGCACCATCACCCAGCGCACATAGTCGAGCACGACGTCGCCGTGCTGGTTGTGTCCGGTCGAGCGCACATGCACCACGCCGCTTTCGCGGTTCGAGTTCTCGCGCAGGCCGATGACGGTCGAGCGGGTCGACAGCGTGTCGCCGGGATAGACCGGCGTGCCGAAGCGGCACTCGGCGTAGCCGAGATTGGCCACGGCGTTGAGCGAGATGTCGGGCACGGTCTTGCCGAACACGATATGGAAGACGAGCAGGTCATCGACCGGCGCGCGCGGCAGGCCCAGCGCCTGCGCGAAGGCATCCGACGACTGCACCGCGAAACGCGTGCCATAGAGCGCCGTGTACAGCGCCACGTCGCCTGATGTGACGGTGCGCGGCGTGGCATGCACCAGCTCCTGGCCGATGCGGAAGTCCTCGAAGAAATTGCCGGTATTGGTCTTGGTCACTATCGGACTCCGTAGTCTCCTCTCCCGCATGCGGGAGAGGAAGGGGCCCATCGGGCGAAGCACGATGGGAAGGTGAGGGCCCAAGGACTCAGCGCCTCGTGTGCATCCCCTCACCTCGGCATATCGGCCGAAGGCCGATATGCCTGACCGGGCGCTACACGCCCGTCGACCTCTCCCGCAAGCGGGAGAGGTGAAGAAGACCTACGCCGCGGCCAGGTCGGCGATGGCCTTGGCCAGCGCGAGCTGGCGCTGAGCCTGCTCCACGTGCAGGTTCTCGATCATGCGGCCGTCGACGGTGACGACACCCTTGCCGGCGGCGCGGGCGGCGTCGAATGCCGCCACGATCTTCTCCGCCTGGACGAGGTCGGCGGCGGTCGGCGCAAAGACCTCGTTGCAAGGCTCGACCTGGCTGGGATGGATCAGGGTCTTGCCGTCGAAGCCCATCTCGAGGCCCTGCACGCACGATGCCCGGAAGCCCTCGGCATCCTGGATGTCGTTGTAGACGCCGTCGAGGATCGCAAGACCGTGGGCGCGCGCCGCCAGCATCGCGACGCCCAGCGCCACCATCATCGGCAGCCGCATCGGCGTGTGGCGCGCGCGCAGGTCCTTCACCAGGTCGTTGGTGCCCATCACGAAGCAGGCCAGCCGCGGCGAAGCGGCAGCGATCTCCTCGGCATGCAGGATGCCGCGCGGCGTCTCCATCATGCCCCAGATCGCCATCGACGGCGGCGCGCCGGCCTCGTCGAGCAGCTCGACGACCGCGGTGACATCGGCTGCGCTTTCCAGCTTCGGCACCAGCACCGCATCGGCGCCCGAGCCGGCGATGGCCAGCACGTCCTCGCGGCCCCAGGCGGTGTTGAGGCCATTGGCGCGGATCACGATCTCGCGCCGGCCATAGGCGCGACTTGCCGCCGCAGCCACGACATTGGCACGGGCGGTTTCCTTGGCGTCAGGCGCGACCGCGTCCTCGAGGTCGAAGATCAGCACGTCGGCCGGCAGGGTGCGCGCCTTCTCGAGCGCGCGCGTGTTGGCGCCGGGCATGTAGAGCACGCTGCGGCGCGGACGGACAGTGGCGGTCATGGCGAAATCCTCTCCCCCCGGCAAGCGCGGCGGACTATATATCGGTCAACCGATGTGACAACCCGCTACCCACAGCCGCATGCGAATCCTGTCGATCCAGTCCCATGTGGCCTACGGTTACGTCGGCAACCGGGCGGCAACCTTTCCCCTGCAACGGCTGGGCCACGACGTGTGGGCGGTCAATACGGTCGAGTTCTCCAACCACACCGGATACGGTGAATGGAAGGGCCGCGTCGCCGCACCCGACCAGGTGCGCGACGTGATCGACGGCATCCGCGCGCGCGGTGTCCTTTCACGGTGCGATGCCGTGCTCTCGGGCTATCTGGGCGATGCCGCCCTGGGCGAGGTGGTGCTCGACGCCGTTGCCGCGGTGCGAAATGCCAACCCGGCGGCCGTGTGGTGCTGCGATCCGGTGATGGGCGATATCGGCCGCGGCATCTTTGTGCGCCCGGGCATCCCCGAGTTCTTCCGCCAGCGCGCCGTTCCGCTGGCCGACATGGTGACACCTAATCACTTCGAGCTGGAGCTGCTGACCGGCCGCACCGTCGGCACGCTGGACGCGGCCCATGCGGCGGCCCGCACGCTGCTGGCACCCAATGCCCATGCCGTCGGCCCCAGGATGGTTCTCATCACCAGCCTGCACCACGACGGCACTGCCGACGGCACGGTCGAGATGATGGCCGTGACCGCCGCCGGCGCATGGCGGGTGGTCACGCCGCTGCTCGGCTTCCCCGTGGCGCCCAACGGCACCGGCGATGCGGTGGCGGCGCTGTTCCTGGCGCAATGGTTCAAGACTCGCGACGTGGCGGCGGCGTTGTCGTACGCCGCGTCGGCGATTTTCGCCATCCTGGAGGCGACGGCGCGCGCGAACGAACGCGAGCTGCAGCTTATTGCGGCACAGGACGCGCTGGTGGCGCCGCCGCGGCCGTTCGCCGCCATGCGGCTTTGAGGCGGTCTTGCTGCTCGACGGCATCGACCCGATCTATCTTGGCATCGAGGGTGCCGTCATCGGCTTCCTGATCGCCTTGCCGATCGGCCCGGCGGGCATCCTGTGCATCCAGCGCGCCATATCGCATGGCCCGATCGCCGGTTATGCCACCGGCATCGGCGCCGCGATCGGCGATGCCGTGTTCGGCGGCATGGCCGCCTTCGGCCTGAGCTTCGTCGCCGAGTTCATCGAGCATTACGAAGTCGGCATCCGCGCCATCGGCGGCGCGCTGCTGATGTGGATGGGCTGGTCGTACTACAAGCACCGGCCGCGCACGATCGGCGACCCTGTCGCTGCCGATCGCGCCCATCCCTATTGGACGTATCTGCACTATCTCAGCTCCAGCTTCTTCATCACCATTTTCAATCCGATCACGGTGATGGCGTTCGGCGCCGTCTTCGCCGGCCGCGGGCTGAGCAATGTCGGCAGCGACATGCTGGCCGCCACCATCCTGATCGCCGGCGTCCTGCTGGGCGCGCTGGGGTGGTGGGCAACGCTGGTGCTGATCTCGTCGGCAGCGCGCGGCTGGTTCGTCGGTGGCGGCCTGATCTGGCTGAACCGTGTCTCCGGCGCCGCCCTGGGCGGCTTCGGCCTGCTGGCGGTGGTCTCAGCGCTGCCCGTGAACTGGACCGCGGTGCGCGCCGCGGCAGGGCTGCCATAGGTTTTCACCTCTCCCGCTGGCGGGAGAGGTCGACGCGCGCAGCGCGGCGGGTGAGGGCTTCACGCACAATACCTCGTCCTTGGCCCCTCACCCTCCCATTGCGCTATCGCGCAACGGGCCCCTCCCTCTCCCGCAAGCGGGAGAGGGCTGTTACCCCACCGTCGTCTTCATGATCCCGAGCTCGGTGCGGACGCGCTCGATGACCGGCCCCCAGCTGCCGGGCGTGGCCTGCCGGAAGATGCGAACGCTGGGATACCAGGGGCTGGCGTCGCGATCGTGCATCCAGCGCCAATCGCACGTCATCGGCAGCAACAGCCAGGTCGGCATGCCCATGCCGGCGGCGAGATGGGTGATCGGCGCGTCGATCGTCAGCAGCAGGTCAAGCTGCGACAACGCCGTGGCGGCTTCGGCGAAGTCATAGATGCCGCGCCCGACATCGTGCAGCAGCCCGTTGGCGCCAAGATTCTGGATGTCCTTCTGATGGGCGCCACCCTGCAGGCTGAAGAAC
The DNA here is from genome assembly GCF_008039615.1 of Vineibacter terrae. Lineage (GTDB taxonomy): Bacteria > Pseudomonadota > Alphaproteobacteria > Reyranellales > Reyranellaceae > Vineibacter > Vineibacter terrae. The sequence goes on from NZ_VDUZ01000054.1 coordinate 51,992, forward strand.
AGCAGCTCCGGATCGCCTGCCAACGCCAGCAGGTCAGCCAGCGGGATCGAGCGCTGGCGGTCGAGCTGCTGGCCCGGCATGGCCGCCCAATAAAGGCCGATGCGCAGCCGCGCCCGCGCCAGCTTGCCGAGGCGGATCCGGCTTTCCGACGGCGGCTTCAGGTAGGGCTCGACCGCGGTGGCTGCCGGCAGATCGACGCCACAGAGATGCGGCAGCGACAGCAACGAGACATGCAGGTCGAAATCGGGCAGCGGCTCGCCCTCGGCCACGACCCGGTCGATATAGTCGACCGACAGCAGCAGGTCCTTGAGCAGCGCCTGGCACAGCACCAGGACCGTGGCGCCGCGCCGCTTCAGCTCGCGGGCGTAGCGCACGAACAGCAGCACATCCGACAATCCCTGCTCCGGATAGAGCAGGATGCGCCGTCCGGCCAGCGGCCCGCCGTCCCAGGCCGGCTGCTTGAACTCGGGCGGTGGCACGTCAGGCAGCTGCTTGCGCCACTCGTACTCGGCGAACCCGGCGGCGAGGTCACCGCGCATCAGATGGGCGATGGCGATCTCGACCCGCGCCCGCGTGTTCTGCGGCGCCAGCTGCAGCGAGCGCGACAGGCAGCCCAGCGCCTCGTCGACGCGTCCCAGATCGCGCAGGCAAAGCCCGAGATTGAAGAAGCCCTCGGCGTAGTCGGGCTTGAGCGAAACAGCGCGGAAATGGTGGCGCACAGCCTCGTCGTGGCAATTGGCGGCGCGCAGCGCGTTGCCGAGGTTGGAATGCAGCGCCGCGTTGTCCGGGTCGAGCGCCAGCGACGTGCGGTGGTGCGCCACCGCAGCATCGAGCTTGCCGATGATGCGCAGCGCCACGCCCAGGTTGTTATGCAGCTCGGCGTGGTAAGGCCGCACGGCCAGGAGCCGCATATAGCTGGTGATCGCCTCTTCCAGCCGCCCGCTGCGATGGGCCGCGGCGGCCAGACGCATCTGCCGGCTGAAGCTTTCCTCCTCGCCCAGCGTGAGTGGCCGCAGTTCGGCTGTCGGTGCACCGGCACCGCCATTACCGCCAAATCCCGACACATCCTTCACAGTCTGTCCGTCCCCACGTCCCTGCGGCCGATGATCCTTCCCCGGCTGCCCTGACCGTTCGGGTCAGAGCCGGACCATGGTTTGCCCGCCGGCCCAGCATAGCACCCGCAAGCCCGTCGCGTAGTCCTCTCTGCCAAGGCAACACGCCGGGCCGCCCACCCTGCATAGCGCACCTTTTCACCCGGCATGAAGAGAAAGTCCTGAAAAATTGCCCTAAAACGACCTCGCTTAGCCCACGCCCCGTCACTTTCAATACGGTTCGTCGCCACAATCCGGACCCACCTTGGTGTGTAACGGCAAAGGAGGATGCGATGAAAGCCAGACTGATCGCCGCAGCGGTTGCCGCCGCGCTGACCGTGGGAATCGTCGGCCCGGCCATTGCCCATGACGGCCTGTACCAGCGCACCGAATGGCGTGACCGCGCAGATTGGCGCCGCCATCAGGAATGGGAACGCCGGCAGGCCTGGGAACGTCAGCAGGCGCTGGAGCGGCAGCGCGCCTGGGAGCGCCGGCAGGCCTGGGAGCGCCAGCGCCAGCGCCAGATCGAGCGTCAGCGCATCGAGCGCGAGCGCGCGCGTTGGGGCAAGATCAACGCCTATTGCAGTGGCCGGCCCCGGACCCTCGAGGAGGCCGCCTGGCGTCACCGCAACTGCTAGCGCGCCGCCTCGAAGCCTATCCTGTGCAGTCACGCCCGCCCCGCCTGGGGCGGGCGTTTTCGTGCCCGCCCCTTAGCGCACGGCCAGGCGCCAGGCGCTGCCGATCAGGTCGGCGAGGTCGAGCAGGCGCGCGACATACTGGTCGCGCGCCACGAAGCCGTTTCCGCCATCGTTGAAGAAGCCATCCTCCAGCGCGGCGACCAGCCGGATCAACCGCCGGCGGTGCAGGCCCAGGCGGCGCTGCAGCGGGTCGGTGATCAAGCCGGCGAAGGCACCGGCCATGGCCGCCACCACCAGCAGGCCGCCGGTGACCGACGCGACAAGCGCCGGTGTGGCAGCCACGGGGAACATGCCGTACCAGACCCCGCCGGCCCACGCGCCCAATGGAAAGGACGCCACGGCGGCGTTGTGCGCGATCACCGCAGCCAATGCCGGCCCGAGGCTGACCATGCCCGGCGTCGCCTGCTTCAACGCCATGGCGCCGGTGGCCAGGGACAGCAGCGACGTCGCCATGTCGGCCGAGGCGGCCCGCGTGCCGCCATAGGTCGCAAGCGCATCTTCCAGGCGCCGGCGGAAATCGCCGTCGCCCGCGCGCCGGCCGATCTCGGTCAGGGCCTCGTCGAAGGTCTCCGCCAGGCGCGGATCGGACAGAATCATGTCGGCCAGCGCGTCCTTGTCCGATCGCCGGATGCTGCCTTGCCCGAACGGCAGCTCGAGGAACTCGATCATGATCAGCCACTCGACCTCGCGGGCGACATCCGTCTCGAAGAGCAGCTTGCGCGCCTTCAGGAATTCGGCAGCCCGCGGCGGCCCCAGGCTGCGGGTCCACGACGCTGCCAGCCGCACGGCAAGATGCGGCACGGCCAGCATCAGGTTGGCGGGGGCGCGGGCGAGGTCCCACCCCAGCGCCTTGCGGTGGATCGCGGCCGCCCCCGTCAGCGAGAAATGGCGATCGACAAACGGCTTCACCCGGTCACGCCGGCTGGCGAAGTAGCGGCGCGCGGCATCGTCCACGACAGCGCGTGCCAGCTGTCGATCCAACCTCACGCGAGGCAGTGTTTCGCCGTTCATCGTCCGTTCCGGGACGCATCCGCTACCAGCCCTGCCGGCCGGCGGCATGCCCGGGATATAGGATGGGATTGCGGCCACGACCATGGCGGCCAGATCATGGTCACGGCAGCGGCTTGACCACCGGCGTCGCCGGCGGCGGGGCGTCCGGCCGTGGCGGACCGGGCCGGCGGAAGGGGAACGCGACGACAAAGCGCCTGCCGTTATCGCAAACCGCCGTCGAGGCATCGAGCCCTTGCTTGGCCAGGGCGTCGGCATCCGCCTGGGGTGCCGCCGCGAGGCGGGTCACGTTCGGACAGGCATGACCGTGATCGCGGATCAGCGCAGCGGCGGCACGTTCCTGAGATCCGGGCGGTGGCGGGATATCGGCCCATGCCGATGGCAAGGCCATGATCGGGAACGCCAGGACGGCAAGCGGAACGAGCCAACGCGACAAGAGGATCCTCCTTGAGGGCAGCCGCGCTATCCTGCGCCCGCTGTCCCCGCCTGCAAAGCTTGCTTCGAGACGGAACCTCCGGTGAGCCAGTCCACCGCCCTGCTGTTGTCGATCATGATCGAGAGCGCCGTTGCGGCGGCCCTGGTCGGCGCGGCGCGCTGGGGATCGGCGCCGCGTGCCGCCGTTGCGGCAGTGCTGGCAACGCTGGCAACCCATTGGGCCGTGTGGTGGAGCGTGCCGTGGCTGACGCCCCGGCTGGGCTATGGACCGACGGTCGTCGCGGTCGAGGGCGCCGTCGTGGCGGTCGAGGCCATCGTCTACCGGCTCATCGTGACGCGGCGCTGGCCACGGGCGCTTGCCGTGTCGCTGGCGGCCAACGCCGCCTCGACCGGCATCGGGCTCGCGCTCTACGGGCTGGGGCTCGCCTGAGCCCGCGCGACACCCAGCGCCAAGGCGAGCACCGGCAGCTCCAGCCAGGCATGGACCAGCGCCGCCAGGGCATAGGCCTGCCGCTGCAGGCCGTAGTCCAAGGCGAAGCCGGCGGCCAGCGCCGCAGCGCCGATGAAGAGCAAGCGGCCGAAGCGGGCTGCATCCGGCCATGCCAGCCGCGGCCGGCGCGTGCCGTCGATCAGGCGCGGCAGGACGGCGATGACAGCGATGTAGTGCATGCATTGCGCGAATACCGACGCGGAGAAAGCATGCAGCGCCCAGTCGCTGTGGATCGCCTCAGCCGGCACATAGGCGCCGAGATTCTGCGTCAGGGAGCCGGCGGACGTGAAGAGGGTCGCGTCCGGCGCCACGAGGCCGGCCTGCGTCAGCCAGGCGAAAGGCAGGCCGGTCGCGATCAAAAGCGGCAACGCCACGAAAGCAATACCGGCGGCAGCCAGCGCACGCCGTCGCTGCGCCCCGCGCAAGGCCTCCGCAAGAAAGGCCAGCGGTGTCAGGTTATGGGCCACGGCAAGGCACAGCAGCGTCTCGAACGGCGCCAGCAATGCGCCGCCAACCAGCACCAGGGCCACCCCCGCCGCCAGCCAGCGCCGTTGCCGCATATGCGCGACCGTGATCGCCAGCAGCGCCGCCCCCAGCGCCACTTCAAGGCTCACGGCCAGCGGCGGCGCCAGCCATCCTCGCATCCCCGCCAGGCGCATGAGGACGGCGGCCGCCAGCAGCGCCACGATCGCACCGAACAGGTCGCGCCCCAGCCTGGCGCCGAAGCGATGGTCGACGTAGCGCAGCTCGCTGGCGACGTGGGCGAAACCGAACAGCGCCAGCACCGTGGTATAGGTGGCAAGCGGCAAGGCGACGCAAGACACGAACGCCGCCACGACCAGGACCGCACCGGCGGCGTGCAGGCCGAGGCCGACAAGCGGCCGGCCTTCAGGCGCCATGCGTAGGCAGGGTGATGGCATGTGGCTCAACGCCGCGCTGCCCCCTTCCCGTCATCCCGAGCGCAGCGAGGGATCTCCCGCGAATGGCGCACCGTGCCTCTTTCGCAGGAGATCCCTCGCTGCGCTCGGGATGACAGTAGGCCCTCCGTGAGATGCAGCGGCCGCCTCACGCGAAGCGTGGCGTGAAGCGGCTGCCGCGCTCATCGATGTTGCATACGAACGGCGCGCCGAAATGCGCCGGCATCAGCAGCGCGCCCGAGCCGGCGCAGTCCTCGAGCACCCGGCGGCGGCTCTTGCGTGCGCTCACCGCATCGGCGCAGGCGAAGCTGTTCCACTCCGGATGGAAGACCTGGACCGCGTGATGCAGGATATCGCCGCAGAAGACCGCGCCCTCGCCGCGCGACGCCAGCTTGATGGCGACCGTGCCCGGGGTATGGCCGGGCGCCGGATCGATCGACAGATGCTCGTCGACAGTATGCGCACCGCTCACCATGTCCGCCAGCCCGGCCTCGGCCACCGGCAGCACGCTGTCGCGGAACGATCCCTGGTTCACCGGTCCGGTCTGCGGATCGCGGTCGAGCGCCAGGTAGTGGTCGTAGTCGGCCTGGCTGAAGAGATAGCGCGCATTGGGAAAGGTCGGCACCCAGCGGCCGTTGTCGAGGCGGGTGTTCCAGCCGACATGATCCATGTGCAGGTGCGTGCACATCACCATGTCGATGGCTTCGGGCCGCACGCCGGCCTCGGCCAGACGCTCCAGGTAGCGCGTCTGCATCAGGTGCCATTTCGGCCGCGCCGGGCGCGGCTTGTGGTTGCCGACGCAGGCGTCGATCAGGATGGTGCGCCCGCCGATGCTGATCAGCCAGCTATGGACACTGAGCTTCAGGAAGCCGCTGGCCGGGTCATAGTGGTCGGGCACCATCCAGTCGCGGTGCCGGTCGACGACGTCGGGCTGCCAGTCGGCAAAGAATTTCGCCGCCTCGAAATTCGGCTCGTAGCTCTCCTCGATGCGGCTCACTCTCGCCGCGCCGATCTTCACCTCGGTCATCGCCTGTCTCCTGGACTGCGATGCCGATCCTCCTCGCCCGA
>NZ_VDUZ01000055.1 GCF_008039615.1 Vineibacter terrae
GCAAAAAATCGGTCTGACGATCAACTTGGCGGAAATTACTCATCACAACCACGCTGGCTCGAGCCAATATCAACCCTCGATAATGAATCTCATTCCAGCTCTCGGCTCAAGTCCGACAGGCTGCTAGTATCTCGGCCTGCCGGCGTCGAGCTCGCATACCCTGATCGGGTCGGTGATCGGCGTCGGTGTCGCGAACCAGCTCATGGCGCCGGCGGCAGCGCCACCAGCGGCGTCGACTGGGCCCAGGCGACCAGCATCGGCTGGTCGCTGCTGCTGTCGCCGATCGTCGGCTTCTTCGCTGCCGCCCTGCTGCTGCTGGCGCTGAAGGTCGTGGCGCGCCGGCCCGAGCCGAGCTCTACCAGGAACCCAAGGGCAACCAGCCGCCCCCGTGGTGGATCCGCAGCCTCCTGGTGCTGACCTGCACGGGCGTGAGCTTCGCTCACGGCTCGAACGACGGACAGAAGGGCATGGGCCTGATCATGTTGATCCTGATCGGCACGGTGCCGACCGCCTATGCCCTGAACCGGGCCGTGCCGGATAGCCATGTCACGCAGTTCCGGGCCATCTCGCAGGCGACGCAGCAGTCGCTGATGCCCTACGCCAAGGGTGCCGAAGCGCCGGCCGACTACCGCGAGGGCGTGGCGGCCTATGTGCGCTCGCATGAGCTGACGCCGGCGACCATTCCGTCGCTGATCCGGCTGATGGGCGATGCCGCGGACAACGTCGGCAAGTACGGCAGCCTGCGGGCCGTTCCGGCGGAAGCGGTGCAGAACGTGCGCAACGACATGTACCTGACGTCCGAGGCGATCCGGCTGATGCAGAAGAGCGGCCAGCCGGCCTTCGACGTGGACACGACGAAGAACGTCGCCGCCTATCGCAAATCGCTCGACGAGGCGACGAAGTTCATCCCGACCTGGGTCAAGGTCGCGGTCGCCATCGCACTCGGCCTGGGCACCATGGTCGGGTGGCGGCGCATCGTGATCACCGTGGGCGAGAAGATCGGCAAGACGCACATGACCTACGCCCAGGGCGCGTCAGCCGAGGTGGTCGCGATGTCGACGATCGGCGCGGCCGACATGTTCGGCCTGCCGGTGTCGACGACGCATGTCCTGTCGTCGGGCGTCGCCGGCACCATGGCGGCGAACAAGTCGGGCCTGCAATGGTCGACCGTGCGCAACCTGCTGATGGCCTGGGTGCTGACGCTGCCGGCCGGCATCGTGCTGGCCGGCGGCCTGTACTTCCTGTTCCGGCACCTGTTCTAGCGCCCGAAATCGCAGCGAGGGATCTCCTGCGGCAAGGTGCAGGGTGCGCAATTTGCGGGAGATCCCTCGCTGCGCTCGGGATGACAGTTGCGGCTCACCTTCCGCCGATAGCCGGGGCGAGTGAAAGCGGTCGGGATGCCCGTGGTCCGGGTAGCGCCATTCCCTATGCCGCGGCCGGTCGGGTCAGGCCCAGCTCCTGCCAGACGTCCTGCAGCGCCACGACCAGCGCGTCCATCAAGGCGTCGTCGTGCATCGGCGACGGCGTGATCCGCAGCCGCTCGCCGCCGCGCGGCACGGTCGGGTAGTTGATCGGCTGGATGTAGATGCGGTGCCGCTCCAGCAGCAGGTCACTGGCGCGCTTGCACAAGGCGGCGTCGCCGACGAACACCGGCACGATATGGGTCTGCGAGGGCATCACCGGCAGGCCGGCCGCCAGCAACCGGCGCTTCAGGCTGGTGGCCCGCTCCTGGTGCCGGGTGCGCAGCTCGGGGTGGGCGCGCACGTGGCGGACGCTGGCAAGCGCGCCGGCGGCGATGGCGGGTGGCATCGCCGAGCTGAAGATGAAGCCCGAGGCGTTGCTGCGCACGAAGTCGACAAGGGCGGTCGAGCCGGTGATGTAGCCGCCGACCACGCCGAAGCCCTTGGCCAGGGTGCCCTGGATGACGTCAAGGCGATGCATGAGGCCGTCGCGCTCGGCGACGCCGGCGCCGCCGGCGCCGTAAAGGCCCACGGCGTGCACTTCGTCGAGATAGGTGAGCGCGCCGAAGGCGTCGGCGATGTCGCAGAAGTCGGCGATCGGTCCGATGTCGCCGTCCATGGAATACACCGACTCGAAGGCGATGATCTTGGGCGCCGCCGGGTCGGCATCGGCCAGCAGCGCGCGCAGATGCGCCACGTCGTTGTGCTGGAAGACGCGGCAGGCGGCACGGCTGTTGCGCATGCCGGCGATCATCGAGGCATGGTTCAGCGCGTCGGAGAAGATCAGGCAGCCGGGCAGACGGGTCGCGAGCGTCGACAGCGTCGCCTCGTTGGCGACATAGCCCGAGGTGAAGACCAGGGCCGCGTCCTTGCCGTGCAGCGCCGCCAGCTCGCGCTCGAGCTCGACATGCAGGTGGTTCGTGCCCGAGATGTTGCGGGTGCCCCCGGCGCCGGCGCCCTGCAGCGCCACCGCGTCACGCATCGCCTCGAGCACCACGGGATGGCTGCCCATGCCCAGGTAGTCGTTGCTGCACCAGACCACAACCTCGCGGGGGGCGCCGACGGGCGGGCGGTACACGGCCAGCGGATAGCGGCCAGCCAGCCGCTCCAGATCGGCAAAGACGCGATACCGGCCCTCGCGACGCAGGCCGCCCAGCGCCTCGGCGAAGAACCGCTCGTAATCAAACCCCATGGCGCTCTCCCGGCCGCCGCGTGTTTCCATGGCACGCGGTCTCTACCGTCTACAACGCTGTTCCGCCAGACAAATTCCGTCGCACCATGGGATCGGGCCTTGATCTGCGTCAAGGCGCCCCGGCGGCTCAGATCGCCGCTTCGGTCTGGGTATCGAAGAAGTGCAGGCGGTCGGGATTGAGGGCCAGGCGCAGCCGGTCGCCGACCTTGGCCGGCACGGTCGGCTCGACGCTCGCCACCATGGAGGCGGGGCCGGCCTTGACGTCCAGCAGGATCTCCGAGCCGAGCTGCTCGGTGACCTCGACCACGGCATCGAAGCCCAGATCGGCCGGGTCGCTGCCGTTGGCCACCCGCAGATCCTCGGGCCGGATGCCGAGCACGACCTGCCGGCCGGCATGGCCGCGCAGCCGGCCGGCGCTGGACTGGGGCGGGCGGATGCGGAAATCCGGGCCCTCGACCCAGACCGCGCCGTCATGCTCGGCCAGCGACACCGTGGCGAAGTTCATCGCAGGGGAGCCGATGAAGCCGGCGACGAACCGGTTGGCGGGCTGGTTGTAGAGCTCGAGGGGGGCGCCGACCTGCTGCACCACGCCGTCCTTCATCACGACCACGCGGTCGCCGAGGGTCATGGCCTCGACCTGGTCGTGGGTGACGTAGATCGCCGTCGTGCCCAGCCGGTTGTGCAGCTTCTTGAGCTCGACCCGCATCTGCACGCGCAGCTTGGCGTCGAGGTTGCTGAGCGGCTCGTCGAACAGGAACACCTGCGGGTGGCGCACGATGGCGCGCCCCAGCGCGACGCGCTGGCGCTGCCCGCCCGAGAGCTGGCGCGGCTTGCGCTTCAGCAGCTGGCCGATATCGAGGATGTCGGCCGCCTCCTGCACGCGCTTGGCGATCTCGGCCCGCTCGAACTTCCGCATCTTCAGGCCGAAGGCCATGTTGTCGTAGACGCTCATATGCGGGTAGAGCGCGTAGTTCTGGAACACCATCGCGATGTCGCGATCCATCGGCGGCAGCTCGTTGACCACCGTGTCGTTGATCAGGACCTCGCCCGAGGTGATGGACTCGAGGCCGGCCACCATGCGCAGCGTCGTCGTCTTGCCGCAGCCGGACGGGCCGACAAAGACCATGAACTCCTTGTCCTTGATGTGCAGGTTCACGTTCTTGACGGCGTGGACCTCGTCGAACTTCTTGTTCAGATCCCGGATGACGACCTGGGCCATGGCCGGACTACCCTTTCACCGAGCCGGTCAGGCCGGAGACGTAGTGTTCAACGAAGAACGAATAGACCATGGCGACCGGGATCGACCCCAGCAGCGCGCCAGCCATCAGCGGTCCCCAGAAGAAGACGTCGCCCCGGATCAGCTCGGAGGTGACGCCGACCGGCACGGTCTTCTCGCCGGGCGATGACAGGAACACCAGCGCGTAGATGAACTCGTTCCACGAGAGTGTGAAGGCAAAGATGCCGGCCGACAAGATGCCCGGGATCGCGACCGGGATGATGATGTAGAGCATCGCCTGCACCCGCGAGGCGCCGTCGATGCGGGCGCACTCCTCGAGCTCCCGGGGCACGGCCTTGAAATAGCCCATCATCAGCCAGGTGCAGAACGGGATCAGGAATGTCGGATAGGTGAGGATCAGCGACCACGGCGTGTCGCCGAGCTTGAAGTTGCGGATGATCTCGGCCAGCGGGATGAACAGCAGGGTCTGGGGCACCAGGTAGGTGACGAAGATGCCGGTGCCCAGGCTGCCGGCGAAGGGGAAGTTGAGCCGCGACAGCGCATAGCCGGCCAGGACGCCGCAGAACAGCGAGATCACCGTCGAGATCGCGGCGATGAACATCGTGTTCCACAGCCAGTCGGCGAACAGCGTCTCGTTGAACAGGTACTTGATGTGCTCGAGCGTCGGGTTGCTGGTCCAGAACGGCTGGTAGCGCGGCGAGTTCCACGGCTGGTACAGCTCGCCGTCGGGCCGGAACGTCGTGATCAGCATCCAGTAGAACGGGAACAGCAGCACGAACACGAACAGCGTCAGCGGGATGTAGAAGAAGACCCACCGCCGCCAGGGCGCACCTTCGATCATGGATCACCTGGTCTCGACACGGCGGATGTAGAGGAGCTGCACGATCACGATCAGCAGCAGGAAGGGGAACATCGCCAGCGATATCGCCGCGCCCTCCGACAGCAGCCCGGTGCCGATGCCGATCTGGTAGGCGTAGGTGGCGAACAGGTGCGTGGCGTTGGCCGGCCCGCCGCCGGTCATGACATAGACCAGCTGGAAGTCGGCGAAGGTCTGGATCACCGAGAACAGCACGACGACCATGGTCACCGGCAGCAGCAGCGGCCAGGTCACGTACCAGAAGCGCTTCCAGGGCTTGGCGCCGTCGATGGCGGCGGCTTCCTGCAGCTCGGGGCTGATCGTCTGCAGGCCGGCCAGCAGGCTGATGGCGAAGAACGGGACCCCGCGCCAGATGTTGACGATGATGATCGAGGTCATCGCCAGGTCCGGATCGCCCAGCCAGTTGATGCGCCCCGTGATCAGGCCGAGCTTGAAGAGCGCCCAGTTGATGACGCTGAAGGTGGGGTCGAACATCCATTTCCAGGCAAAGGTCGACAGCACCGTTGGGATGATGAAGGGCAAGAGGATGGCGGCCCTGATATAGGCTTTGCCTTTGAAGTGCCGGTTCAGCAGCAGCGCCAGCCACAGTCCGAGGAACAGCTTGAAGACCGTCGTGACGCCTGTGTACCAGAACGTGTTCCACACGGCCGTGCGGAAGATGCTGTCATTCCAGATCTTGTCGAAGTTCGCCAGGCCCACGAAGCCGCCCGACACGCCGACACGGTCGGCACTGAGCGACAGCAGCACGCCCTTCACGAAGGGGTAGGCGATGAACAGCCCGAGCAGCACTGCCGTTGGCAACAGCAGCGCGAAGGCAAGCCAGCGCTCGTCCTCCAGCACGCGGGTACGCGGGCGAGGTCTCTTCTGCCGGTCATCGACCGCGATTGCTATTGTCGCCATGGCATGCTCTCGAACTCGCCACGTTCAGGCCGCGATCCGACCTCGGTAGACGCACCGGCCTGTTGGTGAATCGCGCTGCTTCCATCAGCCAGCACGACCTTTCACGGCCTTGTCAGATAAAGACCTTCTTGAGCTCGCCTTCGGCCCACTTGACAGCCTCTTCGGCGGGCGTGCCCTGCACCGCCTTGGCATACATGTCGGTGATGATGTACTTCGACAGTGCCTCGGCGGCCTTGGCGTTGGGCGGGCCGGCAAAGCCGGGCGCCTGGCCCAGGCGACCGGCGACCTTGTAGGGCGTCATCACCGGATCCTCGTTCCACACCTTGTGCTTCTCCCAGTCGGCCGTGCACGGGGTGGCGAAGCCCTTCTGGGAGATGAACCATTTCTCGTAGTTGCTGGTGGTATGGATCCACTTCAGCAGCTGCTTCGCGGCCGCCTGGTTCTTCGAGTACTTCATCAGCATGTGCGACTGCAGCAGATGGAACCCGAACTGTCCGGCTGGCCCCTTGGGCAGGGGGGCGTGCTGGATGTCCTTGTTCATCTGCGTGCCTTTTTCGGTGATGTACTGGTCGGGCTTGCGCAGGCTCTCGATGTAGATCGAAGCACCGTTGAGGGTGGCGGCGATGGTCTGCGACAGGAAGGCCCGGTTGTTGTTGGTGTCGTCCCAGGCCAGGCCGCCTTCGTCATAGGCGTCCTTCCAGAAGCCGGCCATGAACTTCACCGACTCGATGGTCTCCTTGCTGTTGATCACGACCGTCTTGCCGTCCGCCTCGACCTCCTTGCCGCCCCAGGACCAGAGATAGGGATATGTGAAGGTCGGCGCGTCGCCAAACGTGTGGCCCAGCGTCTGGCCCAGCGGATGGCCCTTGGCCTTCAGCTTCTTGCCGACGTCGCGATAGGCCTCCCAGGTGTCCGGAAACGTCGTGGCGCCGACCTCGTCGAGCCAGGACTTGCGGTAGGCGATCATGGCGCCGATCACGGCCCACGGCATGCCCATGAACATCTTGCCGTTGCTGCAGATCGAGCGTGCGTACTTGTAAAGCCCGCCTTCCTTGCTGGACAGGTCCTCGGCCAGCTCGGTCATGTCGACGACGCTGTCGGCGTAGAGATAAGTCTGGTTGTTGAAGGCCATGATCAGGTCGGGACCGGCGCCGGCCTGGATCGCGGCCGTCACGCGCGGCTGCAGGTCATTGCCGTTCACGGTCTCGAGGTTGATCTTCATGCCGAGCTCTTTTTCGGCAGCCGGCAGCATCTCCTTGCGCAGCAGGACATCCGATGCCGGGACGAAGTCGTTCCATTTCAGCCAATGCACCTGCTGCGTCTGGGCGTAAGCCGGCGCCTGGCCGCTCGCCAGGATCGCTGCCATGCCGCCGGTCTTCGCCAGCGCGGTACCCGCACCCGTGGCCCTCAGGAACTTGCGACGCGTCACCCGCATGATGCCTGTCCTCCCTGTACGTTCTTGCTTTTTCGGAGGCAAGGGTTGGCTACCCTTGGCAGGGCGACAAACGTATTCTTTGCAATACCTGATGAATCTGGTTCACCAGACGGCAACGGCCCGGGATCGCCACTACAACACGCCTGCGATGATGTGGCCCGTCGTTGGTCCATTTACGCGCCGGTGCCGTAGACCTTCTTCACTTCGGCCTCCGCCCATTTGACCGCGTCCTCGGCACTCATGCCCTGCACCGCCTTGGCGTACATATCGACGATAATGTACTTGCTCAGAACCTCTGCCGCCTTCTGGCCGGCCGGTCCGGCGTGTCCGTACACCAGGCCTAGGCGGCCGGCGACACGGTAGGGCGCCATGACCGGATCTTCATCCCAGACCTTGTGATTTTCCCAGCTCCTGGTCGGCCCGGTCGCGAACCCTTTTTGCACAACGAACCATTTCTCATAGACCGCGGGGGAATGGAACCAGCGCAGGAACTCCTTGGCCGCCTTCTGATTTTTCGAGTAGCCCATGACCATGTGATTCTGAAAGGGATGGACGCCGAATTGCCCGTGAGCCCCTCTCGGCAACGGCGCGTGCAGGATGTCCGTCCTCATCTGCGCGCCAGAGTCGGTCTTGTACTGGTCGGGCTTGCGCAGCGCCTCGATGTAGATCGAGGCGCCATTCAGCGTCGAGCTGATGGTCCCTGACAGGAAGGCACGATTGTTGTTGCTGTCATCCCAGGCGAGCCCGCCTTCGTCGTGCGCCTCCTTCCAGAAGGCGGTCATGAACTTCACCGATTCAATCGTCTCCTTGCTGTTGAGCTTGACGGTCTTGCCATCGGCCTCGACCTCGCGCCCGCCGAACGACCACATCAACGGATAGCAGAATGCCGGCGCATCGCCGACAGTGTGGCCCAACGACTGGCCGATCGGACGGCCGCGAGCCTTGAGCTTCCTGCCGGCCTCGCGATAGGCTTCCCAGGTTTCCGGGAACGTGGTCACGCCGATTTCGTCGAACCAGGACTTCCGATAGGCCACCATGGCTCCGATGATGCAGTAGGGCACCGCCACCCACTTCCTGCCATCATGTGACTGGGCTTTCGCCAAGTCGTAGAAGCCACCCTGGCTGGCGGCAAGCTCCTCGCAAACGTCGCTCACATCGACGCAGCTCTCGGCATAAAGCTGAGCATTGTTGTTGAATGCCATCGTGATGTCGGCGCCGGACTGTGACTGGATCGCCGCCGTCACCCGCGCCTGCAGGTCGTTGAGACCGATGGTTTCCAGGTTGATCTTGATCCCGAGGGCCTTCTCCGCCTCGCCCAGCAGCTGCCGGCGCAGGAGCTGGTCGCCGGCTGGCACGAAGTCATTCCACTTCAGCCAATGGATCTGGGTCGTCTGGGCGTAGGCTGGTGCCCGTCCGGTCGCAAGAATCGCGGCCAAGCCTCCGGTCTTGGCGACCGCAGCGCCGCCGCCCGTTGCCTGAAGCAGTTCACGTCGCGTGATGCGCCTCATCGATTTCCTCCCGTCGTGTTTTTGCTTCGTTCTCGACGGGCAGAGTTGGCCGCGGGCTGCAGGTCGACACAAACGTATTGTTTGCAATTCCGATTGAATTCCGTTCATCGGCGATGGCGGCTGGGCAGGGCCAACACGCAGGGTTGGCGTCTGTCAATCGACGATGAACAGGCGCGCGCCGGTGATCGAGCGCGAGCGATGCGGCTCGGCGCCGTCGGCGACCTGGTAGCTCATCCCGGGCCGCAGCACCGCCACCCGGCCGTCCTTGAGCTCGGTCAGCAGCTCGCCTTCGAGGCACAGCAGGATGTGGCCTTTCTCGCACCAGTGGTCGGCGAGGTAGCCGGGCGTGTACTCGACCATGCGCACGCGGATATCGCCGAACTGGCAGGTGCGCCACAGGGCCTTGCCGGTCTCGCCGGGATGCTCCGTGGGCGCGATCGCCGACCAATCGGTGGTGCCGAAGGGGATGGCGGACATCTTCATGGCGAGGACCTCACGCAGCGGGAAGGGGACGCGCGGCGCGCCACGTCGCCGGCGACGGCGCAGCGAGAATGCAGCCGGCGCCGGCGAACGCCAGCGCCGCGCCGGCCACGATGGTGCCGACATAGGAGCCGAGGAAGTCGAACATGAAGCCGGCCGCCGTCGGCCCCAGCAGCGCGCCGGCCGAGACGCTGGCGTACTGCGCACCCAGGATGGCGCCCAGCGCGCGGGTCCCGAAATAGTCGGCGATCACCGACGGCGCCATGGCGACGAAGCCGCCATAGAAGGCGCCGAACAGGGTCGCGAACACGGCCAGCAGCCACACGTCCGTGGTTGATGCCCACAGCAGCTGCGCCGCGCCCGTGCCCAGGAACATGGCGGCGTAGGCGCGCTGCCGGCCGACGCGGTGGGCCAGCCCGGCGAAGGCGAAGCGGCCGACCGTGCTGCCGATGCCCAGCAGCGCGATCAGCGTCACGCCGTAGGCTTCGCTCAGGCCGGCGTCGCGCACGTAGGGCACCAGGTGCACGTAGGGGATGAACAGGCCGAAGGCATTGGCGGCGCAGGCCGCGAACAGCAGCCAGAAGGGCAGGGTGCGCGCCGCCTGCGCCAGGCTGTCGCCGCTGTTGGCGGCCGCCATGCCGGTGGCGGCGCCGGCACGGCCGTCGGGGTGCTGGCCGTACAGCTCGGGCGAGCGCAGCAGGGTGAAGGCGGCGAACACCGCCGTGGCCAGCGTGATCACCCCCAGCCAGACATAAGCGGCGCGCCAGCCCAGGTTGTCGATCAGCGCTTGCGCCAGCGGCGGCGCCAGGATCGTGCCGACGCCGATGCCGGCGACGGCGATGCCGGTGGCCAGGCCGCGCTGCTGCGCGAACCAGCGCTGCACGGCGGCGACCGACGGCACATAGGCAAGGCCGATGCCGATACCGACCCCGGCGCCATAGCCGACATAGACGTGCCACAGCGCTGTCGCCTGGCTGGCGGCGAAGGCGCCCAGGGCGACCAGCGCCATGCCGCCGGCCACCACCCAGCGCGGGCCGACCCGGTCGGCGATGGCGCCGCTGGGCAGGCCCAGTGAGAAATAGAGGCCACCGGCGACCGCGAAGATCAGCGAGATGTCACCGCGCCGTGCGCCGAACTCCGCTTGCAACGGCAGGAAGAAGGCCGCGAAGCAGTAGGCGACCCCGAAGCCGACGCACAGGACGGCGAACGTGCCGGCGACCACCCACCAGCCGTAGAACGCGCGATCCTTCATTGCGGTGCCCGATGCGTCGCGCCGTCCGCCGTCACTCGTCGTTCGTGTTGTTGGCGGGGTCCCGCCTGGGCGCCGCCGGATCCCAGCCGAGCTGCTCCATCGCGGCGCGCGCCACTTCCGGATCGAGCGCCGGCGGCACCAGATCGGCGCCCTTGGCCAAGGCCTTGGCGACGACGTCGATGCCCTCGATCCGGGCTCGCCGCTTGCTGTCGGTCGCGATCACGGCCCAGGGGGCATGATCTGTATCCGTGCGCTCCAGCATGTCGTCGAAGGCCTCGAGGTACTCGGCCCGCTTCTGCATGTTGCGGAAATCTTCCATCGTCACCTTGAAGCGCTTCTCCGGGGCATCCAGGCGGCCGATGATTCGCTTGCGCTGCTCCTTGGTGCTGATATGCAGCAACAGCTTCACCATCCGCACGCCGTCATCGGTCAGGAGCCGCTCGAACTCGTTGATCTCGTCATACGCCCGTCGCCAGGCTTCCTTGGGCGCGTAGCCCTCGATGCGCTCGACCAGCACACGGCCATACCAGGTACGGTCGAAGATCGCGATCGCGCCTGATTCGGGCAGCTTCTGCCAGAAGCGATAGAGGTAGTGCTTGCCTTGTTCCTCCAGGCTTGGCGCCGCGATCTGCCACACATGCAGGGGGCGCGGATCGAGCCGCTCGGTCATCCGCTTGATCAGGCCGCCCTTGCCGGCGGCGTCCCAGCCCTCGATCGCGACGATCGCCCGGCCGCCCGTCTGCGCCAACCATTGCTGGATGCGCAGCAGCTGGAACTGCAGCTGGTGCAGCCGCTCCTCGTAGGTATCCTCGTCCAGGCCGTCGGCGAGGTCCATCTTGTCGAGCTTCTTCCACTTGCCCATCACATCCTCCGCGCACCCAAGTCTGCGCAGCCGCGGCGCAGTGATGCAACCTTTAATCACCGTTGCATGGCGCAGCGCCTGCAAGCCGCGTTGACATGCAGGCGCCGCTTGCCTCCAATCGTGCCCGATGACGGATATCGCTTCAGATGCGGGTGAAACCTGGCTGCGGCCGGTCGACCAGGCCGGCAGAGTGGTCCTCGAGGCCGGTGGCACGTGGACCGTGTTCGCGGTCGCCGAGCTGCGCCACATCGAGGACCCGGCCAAGGGCCGGCGCAATGTGGCGGCCATCGACATCGCCGGTATCCACAAGCTGGACACCGCCGGCGCGCTCGAGATCGTGCGGCTGCAAAAGCTCTTTCCCGACGCCGACGTGGAGGGCGGCAAGCCGGAGCACCTGGCCCTGATCGAGCTGGTGACCAAGGGGATCGCCGCGGGCGTGGTCAAGCCGCAGCGGATGGGGTGGCTGGCCCACTGGCTCTACGAGCTGGGCGAGACGGTGATGGAATTCTTCGAGCAGACGGCCCGCCTGCTCGCATTCTTCGGCGAGGTGCTGGTGGTGCTGGCCGGCGCGATCCGCCGGCCGCGGCGCTTCCGGATGTCGTCGGTCGTGGCCCAGATGCACGAGGTCTGGATCCTTGCCATGCCGATCGTCGGCGTGCTCACCTTCCTGATCGGCGTGGTGGTCGCCTACCAGGGCGTCGAGCAGCTCAAGGCGTTTGGCGCCGAGACCTTCACCGTCGAGGCGGTGAGCATCTCCGTGCTGCGCGAGCTGGGCGTGCTGCTGACCGCTATCATCGTCGCCGGGCGGTCCGGCAGCGCCTTCACGGCGCAGATCGGGACCATGCAGGTCAACCTCGAGCTCGACGCCATGCGTACCATGGCGTTGAACCCGATCGAGTGGCTGGTGGTGCCGCGCATCATCGCCCTGACCCTCTCGATGCCGTTGCTGGTGTTCTTCGGCAACATGATGGGGCTGCTCGGCGGCGCGCTGGCCTGTATGATCTACCTGGACTTCACCCTGGTGCAATTTTTCGACCGCCTGCGGGACACCGTGTATATCTGGCACTTCTGGACCGGCATGATCAAAGCGCCGGTGTTCGCCTTCGTGATCGCGGCTGTCGGCTGCTACGAGGGCCTGCAGGTCAAGGGCTCGGCCGACAGCGTGGGGCGGCAGACGACGAAATCGGTGGTCGAGGCCATCTTCTTCGTCGTGGTGCTGGACGCGCTGTTCTCGATCATCTTCCTGGTCGCGGGTGTCTGAGATGAACGACGCGGCCACCCTGCCGCCGCTGGTCGAGGGCGGGCAGATCAACGACCACTCGCAGGGACGCGAGCGCGTGATCTCGATCCGCGGACTGCGCAACCAGTTTGGTGCAAACGTACTGCATGACCGCCTCGATTTCGACGTGTTCCGCGGCGAGATTGTCGGGCTGGTCGGCGGCTCGGGCTCGGGCAAGTCGGTGCTGTTGCGCACCATTGTCGGTCTGAACCCGTGGCGGGAGGGGCGCATCGAGGTCTTTGGCGAGGATATGGGCCATCTCACCGCCGATGAGCGCAGCCACGTGCAGACCCGGTGGGGTGTGCTCTTCCAGGACGGTGCGTTGTTCTCCTCCTTGAGCGTGATCGAGAACATCGAGCTGCCCCTGCGCGAGCATGCGCGCGTGCCCGAGGCAGCGCTGGACGACATTGCCGCGCTGAAAATTTCGCTGGTCGGCTTGCCGCCTGGCGCCTGCGCCAAGAAGCCGTCCGAGCTGTCCGGCGGCATGAAGAAGCGTGCCGGCCTGGCCCGCGCGCTGGCGCTGGATGCCGAGCTGCTGTTCCTCGACGAGCCGACGGCCGGCCTCGATCCCATCAGCGCCTCCAACTTCGACAGCCTGCTGCGCGACCTGCAGCGGACCCTGGGGTTGACGGTGGTTATGGTGACGCACGACCTCGACAGCCTGAACGCCATCTGCGACCGGGTCGCGGTGCTGCTCGACAAGCGCATCGTGGCCGGTACGATGGAAGAGCTGCTCGCCTACGACCATCCATGGACGAAAGAGTACTTCCATGGACCGCGGGCCAGGGCAGCGGGCATTCGCTAGGAACCGGCAAGGAGAGCGTATGGAAAACCGGTCCCCTTACGTGCTGGTTGGCGCCGCCGTCCTGGTGTTCGTGGCGGCGATGACGGTCTTCATCATCTGGAAGCTGCGCGCCGGCGGCGAGAAGGAGCAGGCGGCTTATGAGATCTTCTTCTCCGGCGAGGTCCAGGGCCTGACCAATGATTCACCGGTCTTCTATCGCGGCATCCGTGTCGGGCGGGTGTACTCGATCTCGCTGCGCACCCGCACCGAAGCGCCGCGCCGCGGCGGCACACCCCGGCCGATCGAGCGGATCGCCGTCGTGATCGCCGTCGATTCGACGATCGATATCCGGGAACGCTCCCGGGCGGTGCTGGAGCGGCCGCTCGTGACCGGCGCCGCCTTCATCCAGATCATCGCCCGGCCCGAGGAAAGCGACGAGATCAAGCCCAAGAAGGCGCTTGGCCATGCTCCCTACCCGGAAATCCTCGAAGGCTCGTCCTTCTTCCAGACCACCACGACGAGCGCCCAGGAGCTGATCGCCAAGGCCGGCCAGATCGCCGACCGCATCAACGATGCCCTCAGCCCCGAAACGGTCAAGGCGTTCAACCAGATCCTCGTCAATCTGGCGGATATTTCCGCCATGCTGGCGAAGACGGAACCCGCATTCTCCAAGACGGTCAACGATCTGCCTGAAACACTGGCCGACCTGCGCAAGATGCTGGACAAGTTCGGCTCGGCCAGCGAGCGGCTCGACCTGATGCTCGCCGAGCTGGGACCCCAGGACGAGGCGACACGCAAGATGCTGGCCGGACGCACACCAAGCGAGCTGAAGCAGGCAATGACCCAACTGCGCGACGCGCTGGCCAACGTCAATTCCGCGGCCGGCAATCTCAATCGTACCGTCAGCGAGAACCGCGGCGCGGTCCGTCAGTTCTCGGAAGGCGGGCTGTCGGAGCTCAGCGTCGCGATCCGCGAGCTGCGCACGCTGGTGGCCAACCTCAATGCGATCTCGAGCCGGCTCGACCGTGATCCGGCCGGCTATCTGCTCGGCGGCAGCCGGCAGGGATATCAGCCGCGATGACGATGGTGACGCGGGCGCGCAGCGCCCTTATCACGGCCATGGCCGGCGCCCTGCTGGCGGCATGCGCTGTCCTGTCGGCGGGCGAGGACCCGCCGAACCTCTACACCCTGACCCCCAAGAGCACGTTCGATGCGTCGCTGCCGCGGGTGTCATGGCAGATCGTCGTCGAGCCGCCGACGGCGGCGGCCTACATCAACACGTCGCGCATCGCCCTGGCGATGACACCGACCTCGGCCGACTACTATGCCAAGTCGGCCTGGGCCGACCGGGCACCTTTGATGGTGCAGACGCTGATCGTCGAATCGCTGGAGAACACCCACCGCATCGTCGGGGTGGGCCGCGATCCTCTCGCGGTGCGGCCGACCTACGTGCTGCAGACCGAATTGCGCGAATTCCAGGCAGAGTACTTCCACGGCAAGCCGCCGACCGCGCGTGTCCGCATCGTGGGTCGCATCGTGCGCCAGTCCGACCGGCAGATCATCGCCACCCGCGGCTTCGAGCGATGCGTGCGCGCTGCCTCGGATCAGGTGGCGCCGGTGGTGCAGGCCTTCGACGAAGCGTTGGGCGGCGTGCTCAAGTCGCTGGTGTCGTGGACCCTGCGCGTGCCGCCGCCGCAGCCGGTGCCCGACGGCACGCCGCCGCCCGCCCGTGGCACGCGCGAGGACGATACCGCGGGCTGCGACAAACCCGGCAGCTGAGGCTGCGCCGCGGCGCGTCGTCCCCATTACTTGAGGCCATGTGGTGGGCGTTGACCCTGGGCGTGGCGCATGCCATGCCAGCGCCCGTTCGCAGCGGGCGGACGGCGATTCAGGAGCAGCGCATGAGCCTCGATATTTCGCGCCCGGACCTCGTCGTGGGGGTGGTCGGCACCGGCGCCATGGGGCGCGGCATCGCGCAGGTCTCGGCGCAGGGCGGCATCCGCACCGTCATGTACGATGCGACGCCGGACGGCGCGTCCGCGGCGAGGAACGCCATCGTCGCGACCATGAAGGGCCTGGTCGACAAGGGACGCCTGACGGCCGAGGCCTGCGCCGCCGCCGAGGGAAACCTCGAGGTCGCCAATGGGCTCACGGCGCTGGCCGGCTGCCATGTCGTGATCGAGGCCGTGTTCGAGAACCTGGAGGTCAAGCAGAAGCTGTTCGCCGAGCTGGAGGCGGTTGTCGGCGAGGCCACGGTGATCGCCTCCAACACCTCCTCGATCCGCATCGCCGCGATCGCGCGCTCGCTGAAGCGGCGCGACCGGGTCTGCGGCATGCACTATTTCAACCCGGTGCCGCTGATGAAGCTGGTCGAGGTCATCCGCGCCGCCGACACGGCGCCGTGGGTGGTCGACGCGATGGTGGCGCTGGGCAAGCGGCAGACCCGCGTGCCCGTCGTGGTCGGCGACACGCCGGGGTTCCTGGTCAATCTCGGCGGCACGGCGATCGGCACCGAGGGCTTGCGCATCTTCACCGAAGGCCGCGCCACGCCCTCGCAGATCGACGCCGTGATGCGCGATGCCGGCGGCTTCCGCATGGGGCCGTTCGAGCTCATGGACCTCACCGGCATCGATGTGAACTTCCCGGCCCGCCGCATCATCTACGAGGGCTTCTTCCACGACCGGCGGATGACGCCCAGTCCCTACCATGAGGGCCTGTTCCAGGCCGGCAGGTTCGGCCGCAAGACCGGCGGCGGCTGGTATGACTACGATGCGCGCGGCACCAAGGTCGACCCCGGGCCCGACCTGGCGGTGAGCGCGGCGCCGGCGGCGAAGGTGGTGGCCGCCGACCAGGCCGCCGGAAAGGTGATGGCGCTGCTGATGGCGAGCGGCACGTCCGTCGTCGCGCATGACGATGGGCAAAGCCCGGTCGTGGTCACCCCGCTGGGTGACGACTGCACGACCACATGCGTGAGCCTCGGCCTCGACCCCAAGCGCACGGTCGCGATCGATCCGACCGGCGCGGTCGAGAAGCGGGCCACCATCATGATGGCGCCGGGCGGCGATGGGGCGGCGCGTGACGCCGTGGCGGCGGCGCTGGCCAAGGCCGGCAGCCGGGTCACGGCCATCAAGGACAGCCCCGGCTTCATCTTGCAGTGCATGCGCAGTATGATCGCCAATCTCGGCTGCGAGATGGCGCAGATCGGCATCGCCTCGCCGGCCGACGTCGATACCGCGATGACCCTGGGCCTGAACTACCCGCAGGGACCGCTGGCGATGGCTGACGCGATGGGCGTGAAGGAGACGCACGCGATCCTGGAGCGCCTGCAGGCGATCACCGGCGATGACCGCTACCGGCCCAGCCAGTGGCTGCGCCGTCGCGCGCTGCTGGGGCTGAGCGCGACGACGGTGGAATAGGGCATCTTCTTTCCGGGGGCGCATTTGGTGCTACTCTGTGGCGTCACCTGGGGATCCGGATGCGCTGGGAGACGATGCTGAGATCGCTGGTGCTGGCGTTGGGCCTGCTGATGGCAATGGCGGCCGGCGGCAGCCTCCGGCTGGCGGCGCAGCAGGCGCCGCCAGCGCCACCGCCTGGAATGACGCAGCAGCAGTTCGACGCCCTGGTCGAGGCGATCAGCGCCGCCGTCGTCAAGAAGCTGAGCGAGCAGGGCACGCTTCCGGCCAAGCCGGCGCCTTCCGGCGGGGCGACCTCGACGGCGTCCGACGATGACGACAGGTTCCGCGACGAATCGCGCGTGATGGCCGACCGGGTGCGGGCCGTCAGCGCAGCGTTCCCTGAGCTGATCCGCCACAGCGGCGAGATGATCGGCCGCCTCGACCGGCGGCCGACCGGCGGTACCGGGCCGGGGGCTTTCCTTCTATTGCTGGCGCTGGCCGTGGCGCTCGGCCTGGCAGCCGAGCTCGCGACACGCTACGCGCTGGCGCGGGCGCGCCGGGGCGTTTTGCACGGCCATGACGCGGCACCCGGCCCGTGGCGCCTGCTGGGATTGGCGGCGGTCGACACCGTGCCGATCCTGGTGCTGGCGGTGGTGGCGCGCGCCGTCGGCGGCTGGTGGTTCGCGGGCGAGGACACGCAGGCGCGGCTGGCGACGCTCGTCCTCTACGGCCTTGTCGCCTGGCGCTCCTATGTCCTGATCTTCCGACTGTGGTTCCGCACCGACCTGCCGGTCGCGCGCATCGTGCCGGTGAACGATGCCGACGCGCGCCGCATCTATCATACGCTGTCGATGGTCACCGCGATCATGGCGGCAGTGCGTTCCTGGAACCTGTTCCTGCACGGCTACGGCACCGCGCCGGACGTGATGGCGGCGGCGGCGGTCGCCAGCAACATCTTCGTCACCGTCGTCTATGTCGCGGCGGCCTGGTACACGCGCGAGGCGATCGCCCGCTGGTTCGTGGCCATGGTCGAGCATCAGCACCACGCCGGCGACCATATCCGCGCTGCCCTGGCACGACGCTGGATCATCTTCGCCCTGATCCTTTTCCTCGGCATCGCGGCGGCGCATCTCTACGAGGTGATCTTCGCGCATTTCGAGGTATCGGCGGCGGTGATCCGCACGCTGGCGATCATCGTCGGCCTGGTGCTGCTCGAGACCCTGTTCGACTACGCGACGCGCCGGCTGGCGCAGCCGGCGGCGACGGACGAGGCCGGGGTCGCCGAGCCCCGGTTTGTCGATGTCGCCGCCCGCTGCATGCGTGTGCTTGTGCGCATCGTGGCGCTGCTGATCGTGGCCGAGACCTGGGTGGTCGAGGTTCTGGCGCTGGTGCGTCCGCAGGATCTGTGGCGCGTCGCCCGCTCGGGCGTCACCGCTGGCGCGACCCTCTTCCTTGCCTTCGTGGCCTGGGAGCTCGTGAAGTTCCTGGCCCAGCGCTACGCCGTGCGCAACCCGGTCCTGCTGCCGGGCGGCGACCCGGAGGACTTGGGGGAGGGCACGGTGCCCAGCAACGTGTCGCGCCTGCGCACCTTGCTGCCGGTGATGCGGGTGGCGATGGCCGTCATCATCGTGGTGCTCACGGTCCTGATCGTGCTGTCGGAGCTGGGGGTGAACATCGCGCCCCTGATCGCCGGCGCCTCGGTGGTGGGCCTGGCGATCTCGTTCGGCAGCCAGACGCTGGTGCGAGATATCGTGTCGGGGATCTTCTACCTGGCCGACGACGCTTTCCGCGTCGGCGAGTATCTCGATGCCGGCAAGGCCAAGGGCACCGTGGAAGGCTTCACCCTGCGCTCGATCCGGCTGCGCCACCAGAACGGGCAGGTGCACACCATTCCGTTCGGCCAGCTCGGCCAGATCACCAACTTCAGCCGCGACTGGACGACGGTGAAGTTCAACCTGCGCTTCGCGCGCAACACCGATTTGGAGAAGGTGCGCAGGGCGGTCAAGAAGATCGGCCTGGAGATGATGGCCGAGCCCGAGCTCAAGCGCGACATGCTGCAGCCGCTGAAGCTGCAGGGCGTCGCCGATATCGCCGACAATGCGCTGGTGCTGCGCTTCAAGTTCACCTGCCGGCCGATCAAGCCGAGCTATATCCAGCGCCAGGCGGTGAAGCGCATGTTCCAGGCCTTCCCGGCGCTGGGCATCGAGTTCGCGCAGGCCACCATCAGCGTCCAGTCGCTGGGCGGCGCCGCCGTCGATCCGGCGCTGGGTGGCGCCGCGGCGGCAACCACCCTGTCTTCGGCACAGACCGCCGCAGCGGCAGGCGGCGGCGCCTGACAAGCGATGCCCTATCCACCCGAGCGCATCGTCTGCCTCACCGAGGAAACCGTCGAGACGCTCTATCTCCTGGGCGAGGAACGACGCATCGTCGGCGTGTCGGGCTACGCCGTGCGCCCGCCGCGGGTGCGCCGCGAGAAGCCGCGCGTCTCGGCCTTCATCTCCGCCGATGTGCCGAAGATCCTGGCGCTGCGGCCCGATCTGGTGCTGACCTTCTCCGACCTGCAGGCCGATATCGTGCGCGAGCTGGTGAAGGCCGGCGTTGCGGTGCATGCGTTCAACCAGCGCGACCTCGACGGCATCCTGGCGATGATCCGCATGCTGGGCGCGCTGGTAGGCTGCGCGGCGCGCGCAGCGATGCTGGCCGACGACCTGGCGCGTCGCCTGGACGAGATGCGAGCGGCGCAGCCGTCGGCGGCGCGCCGGCCGCGCGTCTACTTCGAGGAGTGGGATGAGCCGATGATCTGCGGCATCCGCTGGGTGTCGCAGCTGATCGACATCGCCGGCGGAACCGACATCTTCGCCGACCGTGCGCTGGCCCCGGGGGCGGCGGGGCGGATCGTGGCCACCGCCGACGTGGTCGCCGGCGCGCCCGACGTGATCGTCGGCTCCTGGTGCGGCAAGAAGTTCGTGCCGGCGCGGATCACCGCCCGGCCGGGCTTCGACACCATTCCCGCCGTGCAGCGCCAGGCGCTTTACGAGGTCAAGTCGCCGATCATCCTGCAGCCTGGCCCGGCGGCGCTGACAGATGGCATCGACCGGCTGCGTGCGATCATCGCGTCGTTGACAGGGTAGGGATAGGACATACCTCGTACCCGTAAACTGCTACTTGCTGGTTTACCGGCAAGCAACTATGCAAGCCTGGGCAGTGTTGGGGAGGAGGAAGCAATGGGTTCATGCGTTACCAGACGCGGCTTTGTTGCCGGCGCAGCCGCCTTGTCGGCAGGAGCGGCGCGTCCAGCATCGGCTCAGGCGCTGCCGACCGGCACATTGCGGATGCTGATCGGCTTTCCGGCCGGCGGCGGATCCGATGTCATGGGCCGATTGATCGCTGACAAGATGCGGCAACGGACGGGTGCCAACATCGTCATCGAGAACAAGACAGGCGCCAGCGGCATGATCGCGGCGGAACAGCTCAAGAACGGGCCGGCCGACGGCTCGGTCGTGATGTTCACGCCCAGCGCGACCCTCGCGGCCCGGTTGACGAACGACTCGGTCGGGTTCGATCCGCAGAAGGATTTCGCGACCACGGGCCTGGTCGGCACCGTGCAGACGGCGTTTGCGGTTTCGCCGACCTTGGGCGTGAACACATTTCCCGAATACGTCGAATGGGTGAAGCGCAATCCAGGCCAGGCCAACTTCGGCACAACCGCGCTGGGCTCGTTCACGCATTTCGTGGGCGTGATGCTCGGCAATGCGGCGGGCGTCAAGCTTGAGCCCGTGCCGTATCGCGGCGCGGCGCCGCTCGTCGCCGACCTGAGCGGCGGGCATATTGCCGCCGGCTGCGGCGGCCTCACGGACTTCCTGGAACACCATCGCGGCGGCAAGCTGCGGATCGTGGTGACGGCAGGCGGCGCGCGGGCCCAGGCTGCGCCCGAGATCCCGACGGCGCAGGAGATCGGCTACAAGGATATCCTGATCGAAGGCTGGTACACATTCTTTGCCCCGGCCCGAACGCCGAAGCCGCTGATCGACGCCTGGAGCCGCGAGATCGCCGCGGTGGTGGCCGATCCGGTGGTCCGCGACCGCCTCGTGACCCTGGGGCTCGATCCGCAGCCCGGCGCTCCCGACGTGTTCGCCGAGCGCATGGATCATGATCTGCGCCGCTGGAAGCAGATCATCGACGCCATCGGCTACAAGCCGACCTGAAGGGAGGTTCGCCGCCGTGACCGACACAGCCACGCTCACCGAGGTCAGCAACGGCGTCATGACCGTCACGCTGAACCGGCCCGCCAAGCTCAATGCCTACAACCAGCAGATGGGACGCGAGCTGGTCGCCGCCTTCCGGCGCGCCGATACCGACGATGACGTCCGCGTCGTCATCGTCACCGGCGCCGGCCGCGCTTTCTGCGCCGGCGCCGACATGTCGCGGGACAGCGGCTTCTTCGCCAAGGACGGCGAATCGCCGGACCCTGGTCCGGAGGACCGGTTCGTCACGCGCATCTTCGAATGCCTGAAGCCGGTGATCGCCGCGATCAACGGCCCGGCCGTGGGCGTCGGCATCACCCTGGCGCTGCCCATGGATATCCGGATCGCCACCGATGCGGCGCGCTTTGGCTTCGTCTTCACACGCCGCGGCCTGGTGCCGGAGGCGGGCAGCGCCTGGTTCCTGCCGCGGGTCGTGGGCCTGCCGCAGGCGCTGCGTTGGATCTATGCCGGGGCGATGGTGAGCGCCGAGGAGGCGCTCAAGGCCGGCCTGGTCTCGGAGATCGTGCCGCCCGATCGGCTGCTGGCGCGGGCCCAGGAGATCGCGCGCGAGATCGCCGACAACACCTCGCCGGTGGCCACGGCCCTGTCGCGCCAGCTCCTGTGGCGCGCATCGGCGGCCGATCACCCCGACGCGGCGCTGGCCGTCGACGCGACCTTGAACCGGGCGCTGGCGACCTCGCCGGAGGCGAAGGAGGGGATCGCGGCCTTCCTGGAGAAGCGTCCTCCGCGCTTTCCGGGGCGGCCCAGCCGTGACCTGCCGCCGCCCTATCCGTGGTGGTAGCCATGGCCGTCACCGCCGAGACACTGCCCGTCGCGCCCCGGCATCGCTTCGATGAGGCGTCGCTCGACCGCTACCTCGCACGCAATCTCGAGGGCTATCGCGGCGCGCTGCAGGTGCGCCAGTTCGGAAGCGGCCAGTCGAACCCGACATTCCTGCTGTCGCTGGACATGGCCGGCGGCGAGCGCCGCGATCTGGTGCTGCGCAAGAAGCCGCCCGGCAAGCTGGTGGCTTCGGCGCATCAGGTCGATCGCGAGTACCGCGTCATCAGCGCCTTGGCCGGCACCGGCGTGCCGGTTCCCACGACCCGGCTGCTGTGCACCGACGACAGCGTCATCGGCCAGATGTTCTATGTCATGGAGTGCGTCGAAGGCCGGATCCTTACCGACTCGACATTGCCGGGCATGACGCCGGCGGAGCGCGCCGCCATCTTCGATTCGATGAACGACGTGCTGGCCCGGCTGCACAAAGTCGACGTCGAGGCGGTCGGGCTGTCCGACTACGGCCGGCACGGCCAATATGTGGCGCGGCAGATCGCGCGCTGGGCCCGGCAGTACCAGGACTCGAAGACCGACGACATCGAGGCGATGGATCGCCTGATCCCGTTCCTGACGGCGAACATACCGGCCGAAGACCCGACCACGATCGTGCACGGCGACTACCGGCTGGGCAACCTGATCGTCCATCCCACGGAGCCGCGCGTCGTGGCGGTGCTCGACTGGGAGCTCAGCACGCTGGGCCATCCGCTGTGCGACCTGGCCTACAACTGCATCGGCTACCATTTCGACACCCCGCCACATGGCTTCGCCGGCGCCGATCTGAGCACCAGCGGCCACCCGTCGGAAGCCGCTTACGTGGCCGCCTACTGCGCCCGCACCGGGCGCAGCCGCGTCGAGCACTTTACGTTCTACCTGGCGTTCTCGCTGTTCCGCCTCGCCGCCATCGCCCAGGGTGTCTACAAGCGTCATCTCGACGGCACCGCCGCCTCGCCGGACGCGGTGCGCAGCCGTGACGCCGCCCGGCAGCGCGCCGAGCTGGCCTGGAGCCTGGTGTCATAGAAGCGACTGCAAAGCAGGACTGTCACCCCGAACGCAGCGAGGGGTGACAGTGAAGATGTCGGGATGACAGCCGGCTCGCTTTTGGCCCGCCTGGCGGATATCGTCGCGCCCCCGCGGCGATCAGAAATCCGTCATGCCTCCCACCCATATCGTGCTCGCGCTGATCGTTGCCGTCATCTGGGGCTTCAATTTCGCAGCCATTCGGATCGGCCTCGAGTCGTTCCCGCCGCTGCTGCTGACCGGGCTGCGCTTCCTGATCGCCGCCGTGCCGGTGTTGTGGCTGGCGCGGCCGGCAGTGTCCTGGCCACTGATGCTGGCGATCGCCGGGAGCTGGTATGTGGCGCAGTTCGCCTTGCTGTTCAGCGCCATGGCGGCCGGCCTGGCACCCGGCATCGCCGCCGTCCTCGATCACATGCAGGCGCCGTTCACCATCCTCTTCGCCCTGGCGATCGGCGAGCGGCCGACACGGCGGCAGGTCGCCGGCATGCTCACGGCGCTGGCCGGCCTGGGGCTGGTCGGCCTGTCGATCGGCGGCGATGTCACCGCCACCGGTTTCGTCCTGGCGGTCGGCGCCGGCGCCAGCTGGGCGCTGGGCAACGTGATTTACAAGCGGGTGAGGGCGGTCGAGATGTCGCCGATGATCGCGTGGCTGAGCCTGGTGGCGGCATTGCCGTCGCTGGGCCTGAGCGCCGCGGCCGAAGGACCGATGCGCGTGCTGGCGGCGCTGGCCTCGGCATCATGGGCAGGCTGGGTGGCGCTGGCGTATCTCGGCATCGCCGCCACGCTGCTGGCCTGGTGGATGTGGGCCTATCTGCTGGCCCGGCATCCGGCCTCGACCGTGGCGCCCTTCGCGCTGCTGGTGCCAGTGATCAGCGCTGTCGTTTCCTTCCTGGCCTTCGGCGAGCGCTTCGGCCCGCTGCGCTTCAGCGGCATGGCGCTGATCGTCGGTGGACTGGCAATCGTTGCGCTTCCTCTGCACACTATATGGCAGCGGCTCCACGGCGCGACAGGCCCGAGATAAGCATGGACAAAGGAGAGACCGAGTTGCTGACCCCGTCGAAAATGATCGTCATCGCCGGCGCCATGGCGCTGCTGGGCGCTTGCGCCGAGCGATTTGGACCGGATTCCGGCACGTTCCCGGTGGCCGCCATCCGCGCCGACATGGCCACGCTCAATCTCGTGCCGGCCGATTTCGACCGCATCCTGGAGCCGGTGCCGTCCTTCTACCGATGGGCGCCGCAGGACGTGCCGGTGGCGCTGGTGATGGGCGCCGGGCTGGATCGTGCCTGCGCCCGCAAGACGTCGGCGCTGCTTGATCAGTCGCTGGCGGAACTGTCGCGCGATAGCGGCATCCGCTTCACGCGCGCCGCCGACCCGGCGCAGGCCAAGATCCTGCTCGAGCTGGCGGCGGCACCGGCGGCGGAGAAGGCTTTTCGCGAGGCGGCGCCCCTCAACCTGACAGAGACCTTGCGCAATCCGCCGACCGAAGGGCCCAAACGCTGGGAAGCCTGGCAGCTCTCGGACACCAGCAAGAAGACCATCGAGCGGGCCTATGTCTTCGACGGCAAGCATTACACTGAGAACAGCAGCCGCAACCCGCGGCTGAACGCCTGCAAGCCCTTCGATTTTCCGCAATTCCTGCGCTACGCCTCGTGGAAGCTGGAGATCGCGCCGCTGAACTGGGGCCTGGAGAAGCAATATACCGAGGCCCAGCTGCTGACCTACGACCGCATGCTGCTGCGCATCGTCAACGCATCTGCTGTCGCGCCCGGCGCGTCAGGTCGCGAGGTGGCCTTCCGCCTTAAGCGCGCGCTGCAGTGATCTCGTGGGCGCGTGCCGTCCAGCACGCAGGCTCAACGGCGGCGTAGCCAGCGCTTGCTGGCTTCGTCGCCCTGGATCCGCTCGATCGCGGCGGCGCGCCGGTCGAGCGTGGCCTCGATGTCGGCGGCCAGCCGGCGTTCGCTGGCCGCGGCATAGGCATCGGCGGCGGCGAGGACCATTTTGCCGCGCGCCGTCGGCCGCGTTGCCGGCACGATGCCGTCCAGCGTGATCTCGCGGTCCGGTATGGCCATGCGGCCGGTGCCGGGCGCGCGGTCATAGGGCAGCTGCCGCAAGGCATGATCCACCAGCTCGATGACGTCGCCGAAACGCCGGCCGTACCAATTCCATTGGTCCTCGGTGAGCTCGAGGTCGAAGTACTCGACCGGCACGTTGCTATCGATGTGCAGGACGGCCGGACGCAGCTCGTCGGGCGCCCGGCCGGAATCGTAGACCGAGATCGGAATCGCGAAGATCCATCTCATGCCGGGCCACAGGAGCTGGCGGCGATGCCGGTTCTCGTCGCCGTCCAGCCAATGATGGCCGCCGTCCGGCTGCACCGCGAACACGCGCGCGATCTGCGACACATACACGTCGCCGGCCTGCGAGCCGGTGATCGGCAGCAGCAGGTCGTTGTCGGCGTAGCCGTCCATGCCGTAGCCGTGGTGGATGCGCAGCGAATCGAGGCTCCCGGCTTCCTGGAAGGCGATGTTCACGCGGATGATGCGCTCGTGCAGCGGCAGCGGGCAGTCGCCGACGCGCGGGCTGTGGGCCAGCAGCGTGTGCACGCCGTCATGGATGTCCTTGCATGCCTGGCGATAGTGACGCGGCAGGTCGACCAGCCGGAAGTCGAGCTCGGCCTCGGTGAAGGCCTGGGCGTTGCGGATGGCGCGCGCGACGTGTGGACGAGAGAGGTCGAAGTCCAGCAGCCCGACCGCGGTCTGCAGCGCGATGCCTTGCAGATGGGCGGTTGCGCGCCGCTCCAGCACCGTGGCGCCGAACAGCGTCGAGCGCGCGATGCCGGCCAGCAGCGAGGGCACACCGTTGCCGCCCGGCGCTTCGCCGATGCTGCGCGGATCGGCGATCTCGAAGGCGATGGTCGCGGTGTCGGGAAACAGCTGCCGCTCCTCGTCGAATGTCCAGGCCGGCAGGTTGCTGACCAGTGCCCCGTCGACATGCCGCTGCCCGTCGATGCGCCGCGGCTTGAACACCAGGGGCACCGCCATCGACGCCGTCACCGCATCGGCGATGGCCATGTCGGGCGTCGTCTTGTCGGAGAAGAGCCGCAGGGTGCCGCGATCGACGTTCGTGGCCACGATGCGCAGCGGCCGCCCGCGCTGCCGCAGGTCGCGAAACGTTGCCGACCGCTGCGGCCCATCCATCAGTCCCAGCCGCAGGCGCAGCGCCTCGTCGAGCTTGTTGCGCAGGCGGTCGAGTGACGCCAGGCCGGAGAGCAGCCTGTGCAGCGCCAGCAGCAGCAGCACGATCTCGATCAGGAAAGCCGCGATGCCGCAGGTCAGGCAGGTGTGCGCCCAGTAGCCGGCGGCGGCGAAGCCGATCACGACCAGTCCGGCGATGACGATGGCCGCCCACCGCCCCATCGCCGCCAGCGGCCGGATCACCAGCGTGAGCGCGATCAGGTCCCGCCGCCGGAACAGGTCGCGCGCACCCCACAGCCCGACGCTGCGCAGGACTGGACTGACGCCCGTCGTCTGGCCCTCGACGCTGAACAACTCCTCGGACCGGTAGCCGGCCGCCACCAGCGCCGCGATCATGGCGCCGGCGGACGTGCCCGCCACACCCCTGATCCTGACACCCTTGCGTTCCAGCGCCTTCAGCGCGCCGATATGCGCGATGCATTTGGCGCCGCCACCCTCGAAGATCAGGAACACGTCCTTCATGACGGCGCCAGCGTACGGGCAGGCCGGGGCGACCGCAAAACCTTGTCGAAGCCGCCAGGGACCAGGGCGCTGGATGGTTGACGTTAACGTAAACGTAAACTAAGGTTCGATGCATCGATGTCACGGGCTGGACGCAGGCGGCGTGGCGGACCATGGTGACTTGGAGCACGGCGACATGCCGCCGTATCGTCGAACCAATAGATTTGGGAGCGAAGCAAGGTGACCGCCCTGGCGAGCCTGTACACGCCGGAACACACGATGTTCCGGGACACCTGTCGTCGATTCTTTGAAAAGGAGGTGAAGCCGTACCACGCCCAGTGGGAGGAAGAGGGCATCGTGCCCAAGGCGCTGTGGCGCAAGGCCGGCGAGCAGGGGCTGCTGTGCATGGACGTCGCCGAGGAAGACGGCGGCGCCGGGGCCGACTGGCTGCACAACGTCATCCTGATCGAGGAGCAGGGCAGGGTGCTGGCCACCGGGCCGGGCTTCTCGCTGCACAACGACATCACGTCGCCCTACATCCGGCACTACGCCACCGAGGCGCAGAAGCAGCGCTGGCTGCCGAAGATGATCAGCGGTGAGATGATCACGGCCATCGCCATGACCGAGCCCGGCACCGGCTCGGACCTCCAGTCGGTGCGAACCTCGGCGCGCAAGGACGGTGATGAATACGTCATCAACGGCGCCAAGACGTTCATCACCAACGGCCAGAACGCCGACCTGATCATCGTCGTCTGCAAGACCGACCCCGGCGCCGGCGCCAAGGGCACGTCGCTGATCTGCGTCGAGGGCAACCGGGCGGGCTTCAAGCGCGGCCGCAACCTCGAGAAGGTCGGCCTGAAGGCCCAGGACACCTCGGAGCTGTTCTTCGACAACGTGCGTGTGCCGGCCGAGAACCTGCTCGGCGGCGAAGGCATGGGCTTCATCCAGCTCATGCAGCAGCTGCCGCAGGAGCGTCTGGTGATCGCGGTCCAGGCGATCGCGGCGATCGAGGCGGCGCTGGAGCACACCATCGCCTACGTCAAGGAGCGCAAGGCCTTCGGCAAGCCGATCATCGATTTCCAGAACACGCGCTTCAAGCTGGCCGAGCTGAAGACCAAGGCGACGGTGGCGCGCGTGTTCGTCGACGAGTGCGTCGCCAAGCACCTGCGCAAGGAGCTCGACGTCGCCGGCGCGGCGATGGCCAAGTACTGGACCACCGACCTGCAATGCGAGGTCGTCGACGAATGCCTGCAGCTGCACGGCGGCTACGGCTACATGTGGGAATACCCGATCGCGCGGCTCTACGCCGACAGCCGGGTGCAGAAGATCTATGGCGGCACCAACGAGATCATGAAGGAGCTCATCGGCCGCACCTTGTGATTTGCAGCGCGCCGGGCAGGCGCGCTTTGCTTGGCAACAGCATCGGCGGGCCGGCGGGGCCCGCATCGGGAAGAAAGAAGGAGCGAGCACATGACCGAAGCCTTCATCTATGACGCCGTGCGCACGCCGCGCGGCAAGGGTCGCAAGGACGGATCGCTGCACGAGGTGACGCCGACCCGCCTGGTTGTCACGGCCCTGCAGGCGCTGCGCGACCGCAACAAGCTCGACACCGGCCTGGTCGACGACGTCGTGCTGGGCTGCGTCATGCCCGTCGGCGAGCAGGGATCCAACATCGCCCGCACCGCCGCGGTGATGGCAGGCTTCGCCGAGACCGTGGCCGGCGTGCAGGTCAACCGCTTCTGCGCCTCGGGCCTGGAGGCCACCAACATGGCGGCCGCGCAGGTGATGTCGGGCCAGTCGCAGGCCGTGATCGGCGGCGGCGTGGAGTCGATGTCGCGCGTGCCGATGGGCTCGGATGGCGGCTCGTGGCCGGTCGATCCGGCCGTGGCGATCCCGATGTACTTCGTGCCGCAGGGCATCTCGGCCGACCTGGTCGCCACCAAGTACGGCTTCAGCCGTGACGATGTGGACGCCTATGCCGTGGAGTCGCAGAAGCGCGCCAAGGCGGCCTGGGACAAGGGCTACTTCAAGAAGTCCGTGGTGCCGGTCAGGGACCAGAACGGCGTCGAGATCCTCAATCACGACGAGTTCATGCGGCCGCAGACCACCATGCAGTCGCTGGCATCGCTGGAACCGTCCTTCAAGATGCACGGCGAGGTGATGCCGGGCTTCGACGCGGTGGCGATGCAGCGCTATCCCGAGGTCGAGAAGATCATCCACGTCCATCACGCCGGCAACTCGTCGGGGATCGTCGATGGCGCCTCGGCGATCCTGCTGGGCAGCAAGGAGTTCGGCGAGAAGGCCGGCCTGAAGCCGCGCGCCCGCATCCGTGCCTTCGCATCCATCGGCTCGGAGCCCACCATCATGCTGACCGGCCCGGCGCCGGCTACCGAGAAGGCGCTGAAGCGCGCCGGGATGTCGACCAAGGACATCGACCTGTACGAGCTCAACGAGGCGTTCGCGGCCGTCGTGCTGCGCTACATGCAGAAGCTCGGCATTGCGCATGACAAGATGAACGTGAACGGCGGCGCCATCGCCATGGGGCATCCGCTGGGCGCCACTGGCGGCATGATCCTGGGCACCCTGCTCGACGAGATGGAGCGCCGCGGCCTGGGCACGGGCCTGGCCACGCTGTGCATCGGCGCCGGCATGGGCACCGCCACCATCATCGAGCGGGTTTGATTTTTCCCTCCCCCCAACGAAGTTGGGGGAGGTGGCCGAAGGCCGGAGGGGGAGCTGACGTGGTGGCTCTTGTTGCGAGACCTCGTCGGGTCCCCTCCGGCCCTTCGGGCCACCTCCCCACTGCGTGGGGAGGTAAACGGAGGCTATTCACATGATCAACTACAGCGTCGATTCTGACGGCATCGCGACCATCACCTGGGACATGCCCGGGCGGTCCATGAACGTGCTCAACGAAGCCTCGATGACGGCGTTCACCGACGCCATGCAGAAGGCGATCAAGGACACGGCGGTCAAGGGCGTGATCCTGGCGTCGGGCAAGGCCGACTTCATCGCCGGTGCCGATCTCGACATGCTGCTCAATGTCGACACGTCGGATGCGTCGGCGCTGATGACCCAGTTCGGCCAGCTGCAGAAGATGTTCCGCGCCATGGAGACCGGCGGCAAGCCGTGGGTCGCCGCCATCAACGGCACGGCGCTGGGCGGCGGGCTCGAGATCTGCCTCGCCTGCCACCACCGCATCGCAGCCGACAACCCGAAGGCCAAGATCGGCCAGCCCGAGGTGAAGCTCGGCCTGCTGCCCGGCGGCGGCGGTACCCAGCGTATCCCGCGCCTGATCGGCGTGATGAATTCGGCGCCGGTCCTGCTCGAGGGCAAGGAGCTCAAGGTGCAGGAGGCCAAGGGGCTGGGCCTGATCCATGAGGTGGTGCCGGCCGGCGAGCTGCTGGCGCGCGCCAAGGCCTGGCTGATGGCGCCGGGCACAGAGAAGGTGGCGCCGACCTGGACCAAGGGCCTGCAGCTCGATGCCCGCGCGGTGCAGCCCTGGGACCGTCCCGGCTTCAAGGTGCCGGGCTTCCCGGGCGGCCAGGTGTGGAGCCCGGTGGGCGTGCAGACCTTCATCGGCGGCAATGCCATGATCGCGGGCAAGACCAACGGCGTCTATCCGGCGCCCAAGGCGATCATGTCGTGTGTCTACGAAGGCCTGAACGTGCCGTTCGACACCGGGCTCAGGATCGAGACGCGCTACTTCGTCTCGCTGCTGCTGGATCCGGTGGCCAAGAGCATGATCCGCACGCTGTTCTTCGGGCTGCAGGATGCCAACAAGCTGGTGCGCCGCCCGCAGGGCGTGCCCAAGCAGGCCTACACCAGGATCGGCGTGCTGGGCGCCGGACTGATGGGCGCCGGCATCGCCAACGTCTCGGCCCGCGCCGGTCTGGAGGTGGTGCTGCTCGACCGTGACCAGGCATCGGCCGACAAGGGCCGGGCGCATTGCCAGGCCGATATCGAGAAGGACGCCGGCCGTGGCCGCCTGACCAAGGAGCAGGCGGCCGAGATCGTGGGCCGCATCAAGGCGACGGCGGACTACGCCGACCTCAAGGGCTGCCAGCTGGTGATCGAAGCGGTGTTCGAGAACCGCGAGGTCAAGGCCGAGGCGACGAAGAAGGCCGAGGCGGTGCTGGCCGCCGACGCGATCTTCGCGTCCAACACCTCGACCTTGCCGATCACGGGCCTGGCCGAGGCCAGCGTCCGGCCGGCCAGCTTCATCGGCCTGCATTTCTTCTCGCCGGTCGAGAAGATGCCGCTGGTCGAGATCATCGTCGGCGCCAAGACCTCGCAGGAGACGCTCGCACGCTCGCTCGACTTCGTGCAGAAGATCCGCAAGACCCCGATCGTGGTCAACGACAGCCGCGGCTTCTTCACGTCGCGCGTCTGCGGCGCCTATATCAGCGAAGGCCAGCGCATGCTCAAGGAGGGCATCCCGGCGGCGATGATCGAGAACTGCGGGCGGCTGGCCGGCATGCCGGTGGGGCCGCTGGCGCTCAACGACGAGGTCGCCATCGACCTTTCCTACAAGATCATGGACCAGACGCGGCGTGATGCCGAGGCGGCCGGCCAGAAGTTTGAGGCCAGCGGCACCGAGGACATCCTGGAGCTGATGGTCAAGAAGCTGGAGCGCTTCGGCCGCAAGAACGGCAAGGGCTTCTACGAGTATCCCGCCGACGGCAAGAAGCGGCTGTGGCCGGGCCTCAAGGAGCACTTCCAGGAGCGCGAGGAGCTGGCGCACGGCGAGGGGCCGGACAAGATGGCCGTCGTCGACGAGGTCAAGCGGCGGCTGCTCTACGTGCAGGCGGTCGACACCGCCCGTTGCCTGGAAGCCAATGTGCTCACCGACCCGCGCGACGGCGATGTCGGCTCGATCATGGGGCTGGGCTTCGCGCCGCAGACCGGCGGCGCGATCAGCCTGATCGACCAGGTCGGGGTGAAGCAGTTCGTCGCCGAATGCGATGCGCTGGCGCAGAAGTACGGCCAGCAGTTCGCCGTGCCCAAGCTGCTGCGCGACATGGCCGCCAAGGGCCAGAGCTTCTACGGCAAGCAGGCCAAGGCGGCGTGAGCCGTTGCAGCTGGACCGAGACGGGAAGGGCGGCCGCGCGGCCGCCCTTTCTTTTGCGGTGAAGCGTTGACGCTAGTCGCTTCATCGATCGGCCCTCGGCTCGGGCTGGAACGCTGCGACGATGGCGGCGGCGGCCAGGATGCCTACCGAGAGCCATAGCCCGATGCGCACGCCGCCCGGACCGTCGGACAGCACGCCGCTGAGCACAGGGCCGATGCACTGGCCGATGCCGAAAGCGATGGTGAGCGCCGCGATCGCCGCGGTCCAGGCATGCGGCCGCGCTGCCCGGCGCGCGAACGATGTCACGGCCGTCACCACCGCCAGGAACGAGCCGCCGAACAGGACCGCCGATGCATAGGCGCCGGCCGGCGTCGGCCACAGCAGGGGCAGGGCCGCGCCCACGGCCAGCACGCTGGTGGTGACGGTGGTGCCCCAGCCGCCTTTCAGCCGGCCCAGGACGGAGCCCCAGGCGAACGCGGCGATGATCGATGCCAGGCCCAGCACCGCCCAGAACAGCGTGACGCCGCTGCTGGAGAAGCCCCGGTCGTGGCGCAGGAAGGCGATGATGAAGGTGATGTAGGCGATGTAGCCGGCGCCGAACAAGGTATAGGCCACCAGCTGGCACGCCATGAGCCGCAATGACCAGCCACCGCGCGCGCCATCGGCTGCGGTCGGCGGCACGGGGGTACGGCCCAGCACCAGCCACCCATAGAGGCTGGCTACCAGCCCCAGCCCGCCCAGGGCCAGCCAGCCGCCGCGCCAGCCGATGGCGTCCAGCAGCGGCGGCACGGCCAGCGCCGACGCGATGATGCCGATACCGGAGCCTGCGACATACACCCCCAGCAGAGTTGGCGCGCGAGCCGGTGATCCGCCGGCCGCTGCCGCCGTGGCCAGCGTTGCCCCGAGCACGAAGGCCAGCGCGCCGGTGAAGCCCGCGAGCAGTCGCAGCCACAGCAGCAGCGTGAACACCGTCGTCAGTCCGCAGAGGACGAGGGCCGCATCGGTGATCAGCAATCCCAGGGCGAACGTGCGCTTCTCGCCCAGCCACCGGCCGATGGGGGACGCCACGAGGGCGCCCGCGAGATAGCCTGCCGCGTTGGCTGCGTTCATCGCGCCGGCGTCGGTGAAGCTCCAATCCAGGGCGGTGCGCATGGGCGGCAGCAGCAGCGCATAGGCGAACCGCGCCAGCCCCAGGGTGACGAGAGGCCCCATGGCCAGCCCGACCACGACCCAGAACGGCGTCAGGGCGGCTGCAGGCTGCAGCCGCGATGGGGGTGATGCGCTGGCGTCCAAGTCGCGGCTCCGGGCGGGCACGAAGGGCTGCCATATGGCGTCGGCAACACCCGGTCATGCAAGCGTGCTGGTGCGAGCAGGGGTGACGGCGCAGACGATGCGTGTTAGTCGCAGCCGACAATGGAGGATGGCCCGATGACGACAGATGCCGATATCGCCGCGCTCGCCGAGAAGATCGCAGCCACACGGCAGAGCAAGACCACGATCGATTTCCTGCCCGGCGCGTTGGCCGACGGCACCGAGGCCGATGCCTACAAGCTGCAGTTCGCGGTGCATGCGCGCCTGAGCGCGTCGGGTAGCGACCGCATCGCCGGCTGGAAGGTGGCCGCAACCCTGCCAGCGCAGTACCAGCCGATCGGCCTTTCCGGTCCGGCCTTCGCAGGCGTCTATCAGTCCGGCATCAAGCCGTCGGGCGCTGTCTTCCCCAAGGGGGCGCTGCGCAAGTACGGCGTCGAATGCGAGGTGGTGGCGCGCATCGGGCGCGACGTGGCTGCCGGTGGCGCGCCGTACGACCGCGAGTCGATCAAGCCGTTCATCGACGCGCTGTTCTGCGGCATGGAGGTGGTCGAGAACCGCTTCGCCGACATAGCCAAGGCCGACGGCAAGTGCCGCATTGCCGACGAATTCCTCCAAGCCGCCTGTATCATGGGGCCGCCGATCGCCGATTGGCAGTCGCTCGATCTTGCCGCCATCCAGGGCCGTTCACTGCATGACGGCAAGGAGCTGGCCAGCGGGCCGGGCGCCAACGTGATGGGCCATCCGCTCGCCTCGCTGGCCTGGCTGGCCAACCAGCTGATTGCCCACGGCAAGACATTGCGTGCCGGTGACGTGGTGCTGACCGGCTCGACGCACCCGCCGCAGTTCCTCCCTGGCCCGGGCGTGGCGGTGGCCGAGTTCATCGGCATCGGCGAGACGCGCGTGACATTTGAATAGGAGGAGGCCGCGATGCCGGCGACCGATTTCACCCTCACCTCGATCGACGGCACGCCGTTGCCGTTGAAGGACTTCGCCGGTCGTCCGATCCTGCTGGTCAACGTCGCGTCGGCTTGCGGGTTCACGCCGCAATATGCCGGGTTGCAGGAGTTGCACGAGAAATGGGGTTCCAAGGGCCTCGTCGTGCTGGGCGTGCCCTCGAACGATTTCGGCGCCCAGGAGCCGGGTGGCGAGGGCGAGATCAAGCGCTTCTGCGAGACCCGCTTCGGCGTGAGCTTCCCGATGACGGCCAAGCAGGCGGTGATCGGCGGTAATGCGCATCCGCTCTATCGCTGGATCGTCGAGCAGCTCGGCGAGGGCGCCGCACCCAAGTGGAACTTCCACAAATATCTGATCGGCAGGGACGGCGAGCTGCTCGACGCCTGGCCCAGCCGCGTCGCGCCGACGTCCAAGGAGATCGTCGGCGCCGTCGAGGCGGCGCTGGCAGGCCGATAGCGGCGTCAAACCGGCACGGCGCCTTGCGCCAGGAACGGCAGGGTCGGATGGCAGGCATCGCCCAGCAGCGTGATGCGACCGCAGGGCCAGCGCGCCAGAGGCCGCCGCAGCTTCAGCGTCCACACGAACGGCTGCTCGATCGCCCGTCAGGTGGCGATCGCGCGGCTCAGGTTGGCGCGGGCACGGGCCTCGAAGCGATCGCGGAAATAGTCGGTGGCGAACAGCGCCTGCTTCTGCAGCATGCTGCGATAGAAGGCGTGGCGCGCGGCCCAGAAGGCATCGTCGGACGGATGCAGGTAGCGGAACTCGTAGCGGATGTCCTCGCCATGGCGCACGAAGTCGTCCCAGGGCGCCGCCAGCCGCCATAGATCGAGGTCGCACATGCGCGCCGCCAGCGCCGGCGGCGGCTCGGCATGGGTGGTGGCCCGGATGATGGTGTCGGCGTCGGCAATGACGGCGTCGGCCGGCGCCGGGGCGATGCCGGCATGGGCGAGGGCGAAGACGGTGGCGCGCATCAGCAGCGCCGACAATCCCTCGTTCTCGCCCTTGGGCGCGCCCGGGACATAGACGGCATCGTGGAACAGGATCGCCAGCCGTTCCGCCTCCGTCAGGTTCGGCGCATGGACCTGCGCCAGCTCGAGCAGCTCCTGGACATGGCGGGCGTCATGGTAGGCGCGATGCGGCTGGCGGTGGTGCGCCAGCGCGGCCTCGAGAAGGGCGTCGCCGGCCGTCATGGTCGGGCGCGGCCGAGGCGGTCGGTGACGGCGCGGAAGACGTCATGGAACATGGCCTCGGTCAGGCGGCCGGTGTTCGTGTTGTAGCGCGAGCAATGGTAGCTGTCGGCCAGCACCGGGCCACTGGGCAGCTCGTGCAGCCGGCCATGGGCGAAAGGGTAGCCGGCCAGGGATTTCACCCCCAGCACCCGCAGCACCTGGTCATGGGCGCCGCGGCCCAGCGCCAGGACGACGCTGAGGTTGGGCATCGATGCCAGCTCGGCACGCAGGAAGGGACGGCAACTGGCGAACTCGGCCGGCGTCGGCTTGTTCTCCGGCGGCACGCAGCGCACGGCGTTGGCGATCCGCGCATCCTTCAGCCGCAGGCCATCATGCGGGTCGGCACGATAGACGCCTTCGGCGAGATCGAACCTCAGCAAGGTGGCGTAGAGCAGGTCGCCGGCATAGTCGCCGGTGAACGGCCGCCCGGTGCGGTTGGCACCACGCAGGCCGGGCGCCAGCCCGACGATCGCCAGGCGCGCCTCGAGGGGGCCGAACGAGGGCACCGGTGCATTGTGCCAGTCGGGAAAGGCGGCGCGCTGGCGGAGACGGAATTCGACCAGCCGCGGGCAGAAGCTGCAGTCGCGCGACGGCGGCGTGAACGGCTCAGGCGCAGGGGCGGGGACAGGCGAGGCCACGGAACCACTTCCAAACGATCGGATGTCCGTGCTCTAGCACGAAGTCGCGCCGCGCGCGCCGATGCCGTAGGCTCGACCTGGAAAAGGCAAGGGGGCCGAACGGGCCCCGACCGTGGTGCAAGCGGGCCGTGTCAGGCCGATCGCACCATCGGCTCGTCGTCGAGGCTGTTGTCGCGGCCGCCAGCGGACGGTGCCTGCCGGGCAGGGCGCTCGGAGGGCGAACGCGCGATGAGCGGCGCCAGGTCGGAGAGCTCGATGAAATCGTCGGCCTGCCGGCGCAGCTCATCAGCCACCATTGGCGGCGCCGACTTGATGGTGCTGACCACCGAGACGCGCAGGCCCTTGCGCTGCACCGCCTCGACCAGGCGCCTGAAATCGCCATCGCCGGAGAACAGCACGGCGTGGTCCAGGTGCTCGGCCATCTCCAGGACATCGATGGCCAGCTCGATGTCCATGTTGCCCTTGATCTTGCGCCGGCCCATGGCGTCGGTGAATTCCTTGGTCGGCTTGGTGACCATGGTATAACCATTGTAGTCCAGCCAATCGACCAGGGGTCGGATCGGCGAGTACTCCTGGTCCTCGACCAATGCGGTGTAGTAGTACGCCCGCACGAGCCGTCCACGGTCCCGGAACACCTTGAGCAGCTTACGGTAGTCGATATCGAAGCCCAGCGCCCGAGCGGCTGAGTAGAGGTTCGCACCGTCAATGAAGAGGGCGATGCGCTCTTCGGCGTAAAAATGACTTTTCATCGTCGCTTTCCCAACACGAGGGGACTTTATACATGATCCGGCTACCGCATGATAGGGAGCCGCAAATGCTGCATGTCACTGTCAGCAGTGTAACTGACGGTACCGACCCCTCGCAAGGCACATACCTGCTGAAAATGCTCGCATTTTTTGAGCTACCCCAGGTGCGGGCCGGCCTCCTGCCGTAGCGGGCGTCGGGGCATGGCCATCTATATCGGGCTGGGCGCCAACCTCGATCACCCGCGCCACGGCTCGCCGCGGCGCACCCTGAGCCGTGCCCTGTCGTGCCTGGCCGACATCGGGGTCGTGCCCAGGCGGATGTCGCGCTGGTATCGGACCAGCCCAGTGCCACCGTCTGGACAATCCTGGTATATCAATGTAGTAGCGGAAATTACTACTGGATTAGGTGCGGAGGCGACGCTGGCGGCCTTGCATCGGATCGAGGATATGTTCGGCCGTGTGCGCACCGAACGTGACGCGCCGCGCTGGATTGATCTTGATCTTTTGGATTACGATTCGGTAGTAATCTCAAATAAAAACAGTGCGCGAATATCTTTGCCTCATCCAAGAATGCATGAGCGTGCCTTCGTCCTGCTGCCGCTGGCGGAACTGGCACCGCAATGGCGGCATCCTGTGCTGGGCGAGGCTATCACGGCCCTGATCGCGCGGCTGCCGACGGAACAGCAGATCGCGCCGCTCAGCGACTGATCCGCCCAGCAGGCCGCCTGCGCTTGCAATTTGCCGGCCACGCCTGTATCCACCGCCTTCCCCCGTTCCCGGAGTGCTTCATGGCCCGCGTGACCGTCGAGGACTGCATCCTGCAGGTCCCCAACCGTTTCGATCTGGTGATGCTGGCGGCCCAGCGTGCCCGCAACATCTCCTCGGGCGAGCCGCTGCTGGTCGACCGTGACCGTGACAAGAACCCGGTCGTCGCCCTGCGCGAGATCGCCGACAAGAAGCTCGACCTCGAGGTCCTGCACGAGAAGATCGTGAAGGGCCTGCAGAAGGAGGGCGAGGTCGACAAGCCCGAAGAGGGCAACGAGATGCTGGAGCTCGAGGAGCATCTGGCCGCGACCCTCGCCCAGCAAGGCGCCGAGGCGTCGCAACCGCGCCCGCTGCCCGCCGAGGATTACGACGACACCGATCAGCCGTAGTCCGATCAACGATGCCCTACAAAAGCGCCGGTCGGCCTCGCCGCCCGGCGCTTTTGCTTTCAGATGGCAGGTATCGGGGACCTGCCATGGTAGCGTCGCGCTTCGATGGTTATATTGATGACCGGAGGTCATCGCGACGCATGATTCGGCAGTTCGAGCTGGTCGAACGGGTGAAATCCTACGATCCCAAGGCGGATGAGGACCTGCTCAACCGCGCCTATGTCTATGGCCTGCGCAAGCACGGCGCCCAGACCCGGGCCTCGGGCGACCCGTATTTCTCGCATCCGGTCGAGGTCGCCGGCCTGCTGGCCGACATGCGGCTGGACTCGGCCTCGATCGTCACCGGCCTGCTGCACGACACCGTCGAGGACACCGACGCCACCCTGGAGGAGATCGAGCGGCTTTTCGGCCCGCAGATCGCCAAGCTGGTCGATGGCGTCACCAAGCTGTCGCGCCTGCAGCTGCAGTCGGACGACACCAAGCATGCGGAAAACTTCCGTAAGCTGGTGGTCGCCATGTCGGACGACATCCGCGTCCTGCTGGTGAAGCTGGCCGACCGCCTGCACAATATGCAGACGCTGCGCTTCATCAAGGATCCGGAGAAGCGCCGGCGCATCGCGCGCGAGACGATGGACATCTATGCGCCGCTCGCTTCGCGCA
Organism: Vineibacter terrae; assembly: GCF_008039615.1. Lineage (GTDB taxonomy): Bacteria > Pseudomonadota > Alphaproteobacteria > Reyranellales > Reyranellaceae > Vineibacter > Vineibacter terrae. Next base: position 38,224 of record NZ_VDUZ01000055.1, read on the forward strand.
TCGGCATGGAGCGCGTCAAGGAGCAGCTCGAGGACATGGCCTTCGCGGAGCTCAATCCCGAGGGCCGCGAATCGGTGGTGAACCGCCTGCAGTTCCTGCGCGAGCATGGCCGCACCCTGGTGCCCGACATCTGCGAGGAGCTGCGCGCGGCGCTGAAGGAGGCCGGGATCGAGGCCGAAGTGACCGGCCGCGAGAAGACGCCGTACTCGATCTGGCGCAAGATGCGCAGCAAGAACGTGTCCTTCGAGCAGCTTTCCGACATCATGGCATTCCGCGTCGTGGTCGACAGCGTGCAGAGCTGCTACGCCGCGCTGGGCGCCCTGCATGGCAGCTACCGCACGGTGCCCAACCGGTTCAAGGACTACATCTCCGTTCCCAAGCCCAACGGCTACAGCTCGCTGCATACCGGCCTGCACGGTCCGCGCGGCAACCGCATCGAGGTGCAGATCCGCACCCGCGATATGCATGACATCGCCGAGCACGGCGCGTCGGCGCATTGGGCCTACAAGGACGGAGCGGCGGCTACGGAAGGACGCCAGTACCGCTGGATGCGCGACCTGCTCGACATCCTCGACAAGGCGGCGGGACCCGAGGAGTTCCTCGAGCACACCAAGCTGGAGATGTTCCAGGATCAGGTGTTCTGCTTCACGCCCAAGGGCGACCTGCATACCCTGCCGCGCGGCGCCACGCCGGTCGATTTCGCCTACGCCGTGCACAGCCAGGTGGGTGACACCTGCGTCGGGGCCAAGGTCAACGGCCGCATGGTGCCGTTGCGCACGCCGCTGCAGAACGGCGACCAGGTGGAGATCGTCACCTCCAAGGCGCAGACGCCGTCACCGACCTGGGAACGCTTCGTCGTCACCGGCAAGGCCAAGGCGGCGATCCGCCGCTATGTGCGCCTGAAGCAGCGCGAGCAGTATCTCAGCCTGGGCAAGTCGATGCTGCAGAAGGCCTTCAACGAGGCCGGCGAGGCGATGACCGAGAAGGGCCTGCACGACGTGCTGGCCAACTTCAAGCAGCAGTCGATCGACGATCTCTACGCGGCCGTCGGCGCCGCCCTGGTGCCGGCGCGCGAGGTCGTGCACGCGGTCTATCCTGGCCTGAAGTCGCGGCCGGCGAAGGCCAGCGCCGACGTCGTGCCCATCGCCCGGGCCCGCGCCCGCCTGCGCGACGGCGGCGAGACGCCCATCGACGACCCGTCGATCGCGGTGCGCGGCCTGATCCCGGGCATGGCGGTGCATTTCGCGCGCTGCTGCCATCCGCTGCCCGGCGATCGGATCGTCGGCATCATCACGACCGGCAAGGGCGTCACCATCCACACCATCGACTGCGAGACGCTGGAGAGCTTCGCGCATCAGCCCGAGCGCTGGATCGATGTCGGCTGGCAGGGCAGCACCAGCGACCACGGCAACAAGTATGTCGGCCGCCTGCGCGTGACGGTAGAGAACCGCACCGGCACGCTGTCGAGCCTGTCGACGGTGATCGCCCGCAACGACGGCAACATCATCAACCTGAAGATCACCAACCGCTCGTCCGATTTCTTCGACATGCTGCTGGACATCGAGGTCTCGGACGCGCGGCACCTTGCCGACATCACCGCCGCGCTGCGGGCGACGCCCGCCATCAACGCCGTCGAACGCGCGCGGGCTTGAATTCCTACGCGAAGCACATTTCTGTCATCCTGAGCGAAGCGAAGGATCTCTTGGGCCGTCGTTTCGCACGAACCGGACTTATCGGCGCACGGCTTCGAGGCTGACGCCCGTGCGGTCCGGCGACCCAAAAGATCCTTCGCTTCGCTCAGGATGACAGCGAGGTTGGCTCCGAGATGGGGCCGCGCCGGGGAGAAGGAAAAGCCGACTACACCGTCACCGGCCGGCCGTCGATCAGGAAGTGCGTGCAGTCCAGCCGGCGCGCTTCTGCTGCAGCGTCCGTGGCCGGTTCCAGGCCGCGCACCGTGAGGAAGCCGTCCTGTTGCCATTGGGCAAGGTCCGCCCAGGCGATGCCGCATGGCACGTAGAGCCGCTTGCCTGCCAGCTCGATGCGCGCGGCGCCCGAGACCGTGTCCATGAAGAGCGTGAAGCCGGTGGCCGGCTCGGTGCAGCCGATGCTCTCGAGATCGTCTGCCGCGGTCAGCGACACCACGGCGGAATCGGCGGTCACCTGGTCTTCGGGGTAGCCGGCCCGGTAGCGGCCGCCTCGGCCCAGCTCGCCACGGGTGTCCAGGGCATAGAAGGTGAAGCTGACGCCGGTCTGGTACTCCAGGCCGCGATACTCCACCGGGTCGACGGTGAGGCGCAGGTCCGGCGCCGCGGCACGCACCAGGCTGACCGCCAGCGCCAGCCGCTCGGCTTCGCTGCGGGCTTCGGCCGGCAGGTCCAGCGCCTTGAGTGTGGCAATGCCGGGCTCCGCCTGTCCGACGCACCGCAGCAGGCCGACGAACAGGTCCGTTGCCGTGCGTGTCTCCAGCGCCCGGCGCACGGCGTCCTCGTCCTTGCGCTCCAGGGCGCGGCGCAGCCGGGCGATGACGGCACCGGGCAGGGCCAGGACACGGCATAGGGCGGTCACAAGGGTGGGCAGATTGAGGTCCACCGAGAGGTTCGCGACGCCGACGGCCCGCAGCGCCTCGACCGCCAGCAGCACGGTCTCGGCATCGGCCTCGGCCGAATCGGGTCCGATCAGCTCGGCGCCGACCTGGGCGAACTGGCGTTCGGGACGCAGCTGCGAGCCGCGCACGCGGATGACGTTGCCGGCATAGCTCAGGCGCAGCGGCCGGGCCGCGTCCTTGAGCCGCGTCACGGCAATGCGCGCCACCTGCACCGTCATGTCCGGCCGCACGCCCATCATGCGCTGCGACACCGGGTCCATCAGCCGGAACGTGTCCTTGGACAGGGCCGCACCGGGGCCGCCCAGCAGCGACTCCTCGAACTCGACCAGCGGCGGTTTGACGCGCTGATAGCCGTGCGCGGCCAGCCGGCCCATCACCAGCTCCATCGCGCGCGCCTCGCGCGCCGCTTCCGGCGGCAGCATGTCGCTCAGTCCGGCCGGCAGCAGGCCCCGGTGCGGTGTATCGGCGGCGTTCAAACGATCTCCTCCATGGACGGGATGTAGCGGAAGCGCCGGCGGGACGGAAGGCATCTGTTCCAACGGCAGCAGGCTTGGCGTAGGGTGGATAAAATCGGTTCCGCCGTGCCGTGGAGCGTGCTAGACGGCTTCACGCCCCTCACGGCCCCCTGGCCGGGAGGGGCGTTTTTCGTGCGCGCGCTGCGCGCATGTCTATGCAGGAACCATGCAATGGCTAACGTGGCGGTGGTCGGCGCCCAATGGGGCGACGAGGGCAAAGGCAAGATCGTGGATTGGCTTTCGGAGCGCGCCGAGGTCGTGGTGCGTTTCCAGGGCGGCCATAACGCCGGCCATACCCTCGTCATCGGCAACCAGACCTACAAGCTCTCGCTGCTGCCTTCGGGCGTGGTGCGGCCGGGCAAGCTGTCGGTGATCGGCAACGGCGTCGTGGTCGATCCGTGGCACTTCGTGTCCGAGATCGCACGGCTGAAGGAGCAGGGCGTCGAGGTCACGCCCGCCACGTTGCGCGTGGCCAACCACGCCGTGCTGATCCTGCCGCTGCATCGCGATCTCGACGGCTGGCGTGAGGACGTGCCCGGCGTGATCCGCATCGGCACGACGCGGCGCGGCATCGGTCCCGCCTACGAGGACAAGGTTGGCCGGCGCGCCATCCGCGTCGGCGATCTCGGCGAGCCCGAGGCGCTGGCGCGCAAGGTCGACACGCTGCTGGCGCATCACAACGCGCTGCGCCAGGGGCTGGGCCGGGACCTGGTGTCGCGCGACGATCTGCTGAAGGAGCTGCTGGACATCGCGCCCCGGATCCTGCCGTTCGCCGAGGACGTCTGGGAACGCCTCGACGGGCTGCGCCGTGCCGGCAAGCGGATCCTGTTCGAAGGCGCGCAGGCCACGATGCTCGACATCGACCATGGCACCTATCCCTACGTCACCTCGTCGAACACGGTGGCGGCACAGGCCATGATCGGCAGCGGTCTGGGCAACGGCAGCGTCGGCTATGTGCTGGGCATCGCCAAGGCCTATACCACGCGTGTCGGCGACGGGCCGTTCCCGACGGAGCTGCTCGACGACATCGGCCGTGGGCTGGGCGATCGCGGCCGCGAATTCGGCACGGTCACCGGCCGGCCGCGCCGCTGCGGCTGGTTCGACGCCGTGATGGTGCGTCAGGCGGTCAAGCTCAACGGTATCGACGGCGTGGCGCTGACCAAGCTCGACGTGCTGGACGGCATGTCCGAGGTGAAGGTGTGCACGGCCTACAAGCTCGACGGCCGGACCATCGAGCGCTTTCCCTTCACCATGCAGGCGCAGGCCAAGCTGGAGCCGGTCTACGAGACCTTCGAAGGCTGGCAGCAGAGCACGCGCGGCGCGCGCTCCTGGGCCCAGCTGCCGGCCGCCGCGATCAAGTATGTGCGCCGGCTGGAGGAGCTGATCGGCAGCCCGGTGGCGCTGCTGTCGACATCGCCGGAGCGCGACGACACTATCCTGATGAAGGATCCGTTCGCCGACTAGCGGCGCCACCCGGCATCGATCATCCACATGCAGGAGCGGGCGTCCGCCGTCGGCCGCCCGCCCGCGCACGAAGTATACATTCGTGCAAACACTCATTCATTGTCGGGACTGTGGCCGCGCACGGCCTGGCGCGAGAGCAGCTCCAGCGCCATATCGAGCGGCGGCACCTTGCCATCGGCCGGGGCGATGCCGGCATCGACGGTGCGTCGATGGCTGCGCACGATGGCCCGCGTCATCAGCGGCTCGACGCCGGTCTCCTGCAGCGTGCGCTCGACCAGCTCCATCTCTTCCCAGCGCCGCCTGGCATGCACGAGGTGCGTCTCGAGCAGGGTTGTCACGTACTGGCGGAACGTCACCAGGTCGAGGTCGCCGAAGCAGCCCATCACCTCCTCGAGGATGCCCTGCCGCCGCGCCGCGACCAGCGACTCCACGGCCAGCGCCTCGAGGCCCTTGATCACGACGCTGCGCATCATCTTCACTGCCGAGGCGCTGCCCGGCTTCGTGCCGAGCACGCTCGCTACAAAACCGTTGTCCACCATCCACGGCGACACAGCGGCGGCATCGGGGCCGGCCAGGAGCATCGGCGCCTTGTGGCCGTGCCCGAAGAACGTGCCCATCACCGCGATGTCCACGTAGCGCGCGCCGGCACCCTCCACCACGCGTCGATCGTCCTCGGCCATGCGGCCGGTGATGGTGCAGAGATCGAGATAGACCGCGCCCGGCCTGAGCAGGGGGGCCGCGGATTGCGCCGCCTCCAGCGCATTCTCGCCCGGCACGGCGCAGAAGACCAGGTCGGCCTCGCGCAGCGCTGCGACGTAGTCGCGCGTGATCGCCACGTCGAGCCGCCGCGCCTCGGCGCTCAGTGCCCGGCCGCGGTCATCGCGATCCAGCGCCGTGTCGATCGCGATCACGCGTCGCGGCCGGTTGTCGCCGGGCCGCGTGTGGCTGCGCCAGCCGTTCTCGCCGCACAATCCCCGCGCAATGGCCGCGCCGGCTTCACCGAAGCCGATCAGGGCGATGGCCAGCGGCGCGATCGGTACCGGAGCGGTCATGTCATGTTCCCAGTGGTGTCGACGCGCCATAGACACCACGCCGCGACCGCGAGGCAAGCGTGGCCGCGGTCAGGACCCGAGCCCGATCCAGGGCTTCGGGATGAATACCCACCGACCGTTCACGTGGACGAGCCCGTCGAAGGCCATGCCCAACGGCGAGCCGGGCTGCACGAACTTGAAGCGTGCGATGGCGATCCCGCGCTTCATCTCGCCCGTGACGCGCTTGTAGCCGCCCGGGAACTCCTCCAGCACCGGCTTGCCATCGATGAGATCGTCGGTGCGCGCCAGCACGAGCAGGATCTCGGTCTGGTCGGGCTTGCCGCCCAGCGTGGCGCCGGACTCCCACTGGCGGCGGTGCGCCTGCTCGATCTTGCCGGCAAGGGGGTCCTTGTAGACCGTGCGATAGTCAGCCTGCGTCGGGCGCAGCAGCTTCATCGCCGCGCTCTTGTCGGCGGTCGAGCCCGGCAGGAACTGCGCCAGCAGCGCCCGTGCCCCGGCCTCGGTGGCCGGGAAGGACTGCGCGGCTGCCGGCGCCGCGAGACCTGCCGTAAGCAGGCTGGCGCCAGCGGCCATGCGCAAGGCGGACCGTCGATGCACGAGATTGACCATGTTGAGCTCCGATGACTGTTCCCCAACCCGCCCCGCCCTTGGTGTCGGCTTCGTCGGCGGCGAGGTGATTGTCCTAGCACAGTTCGATATTGACGAGAAGTGAGTATTCGCTCAAAATATGGACATGTTTGCCAATCGCTACCTTGCTCGCTGGCGGAGCGCGGGCCTGATCGACGACGCGGCGGCGCAGCGGATCGCGTCGTGGGAACGCGCGCAGGCGCATCCCGTCTGGCTGTGGGCGCTCGCAGGCCTCGGGGCCTTTGCCGTCGGCATGGGCGTCCTGGCGCTCGTGGCCGCCAACTGGGAGCGCATTCCCGGCTGGTTGAAGATCGCGAGCAGCCTGTCGCTGGACGTGGCCGTGGCGGTGGCCGTCTTCGTCGCTTGGCAGCGCGGTTGGGAAAAGACGCGGGAGATCCTGGCGCTGATCCTGTTCGGGCTGGTGCTGGGCGGCATTGCCCTGATCAGCCAAGTCTACCAGCTCGACGGCGAGACATGGCAGGCGATGCTGGTATGGATGGCGGTGTGCACGCCGTTCCTCGCCTTGGTGACGCGCTCGCGCGTGCTGGGCATCGTGTGGGCGGTGGCCGCCACCGCGACCTACCTCCTGGCGCTCGACCCGCTGAGCCGTGTGCTGGGCCGATGGCTCGACGGCGAGGCGGTGATCCTCATCGCGTGGGTGCCGGGGCTCGCGCTGTTGGCTGTCGGCATCGTCCGCGGCTGGCTGCCGTCATGGCGTGGCCAGGCACATGCGATCGTCGCCTGCGGCGTGCTGGCGCTGCTGCTGGCGGCCAGTATCCCCCAACTCATTGTCTTTCGGCCGAAGGAGGAGGCGGGCACTGTCGTGGCAGCGGTTGCGACTGTGCTCTTGGCAGCCTTGCTGTGGCGTGAGCGTCGGCGCGACGCGCCCGGTGCCACGGCCCTCATGGTGATCGTGCTGACCGGCCTTGGCGCATGGCTCGCGACAATGGCGATCTGGAAGCTCGCCGGCGCCAACGGCGTGACGTTCTGGACACGCCGCTCGACCGACGGATTGCCGTATCTGTGCGCCGCGCTCGTCTTCATCGCCTTCTGGGCGGTGGTGAGCTGGCTGGCCCTGCAGGCCGGGCGCCGCGCTCTCTTCGTGATGGCCTTCGCGATGATCGCGGGGCGCGTCTTCGTCATCTACTGGGAGGCATTCGGCGGCCTCTTCAACACCGGCCTCGGGCTGATCGGCGGCGGGCTGCTCTGCCTCGCCTTCGCGGCGCTGGGCTGGCACCTCGCGCGCCGCGCCGGCAGGCCGGTGGAGGCCGCGATATGAAGCGCATGATGACGGGCCTGGTGATCGCGGCCCTGGCCCTGCCGGTGGCGGTGCTGGGCGCCATGGTCGGCGATGCCGAGCGCACCATCGCCAAGGCGCCCGTGATGCGCGTCGCGATCCGCGGCTACGATCCGCGCGACATGCTGCGCGGCCACTACCTGCGCTACCAGTTCGACTGGAACGCCGAGGTCCCGTTCATCGGCCGGGTGGCCCGGCTGTGCGTGCTATCGGCGCCCGCCCATGCGCCGGCGCATGTGCGGCCGCTGGCGCCGGGCAGCCCGCCCGGCCCGGACTGCGTGCTTGTCGTCGACGGCTGGGGTGAGACCCTGGCCGAGGCAAGGCGCGCCGAGTCCCGGGGCGACGTGCCCGGCCGCCTTCAGTTCACACCCGACGGTATTGGCAGCGGGCGTCTCTACGTGCCGGAGCGGCATGCCGCGCGGCTGGAAACGTTGCTGCGCGAGGGTAGGGTGCGGCTCACCATCGATGTCGCCGTGCCGGCGGTGGGCTCCCCCCGCATCAAGGCCTGGCATATCGACGGCAAGACCGTCGATGCCTACTTCGCCCAGGAGGGCAAGCAATAACGCCGTCCCGGTCGGCCGGGACGGCGCTGTATTGCGATGGATGCCGAGGACTTACGGCCGCGCTGCCTGCACCACGGCGTTCTTCATGGCGCGCTGCAGCTTCTCGAAGGCACGCACCTCGATCTGGCGCACGCGCTCGCGGCTGATCTTGAACTCGTCGGACAGATCCTCGAGCGTCTTGGGCTCCTCGATCAGCCGACGCTGGGTGAGGATGTGCCGCTCGCGGTCCGACAAGGTGCGCATGGCGTCGGTCAGCAGCGACCGGCGCTGCTCCAGCTCCTGCGACTCGGAGAAGCGGGCTTCCTGGTTGGGGGTGTCATCCACCAGCCAGTCCTGCCACTCCGACTCGCCGTCGGTGCGGGTGGGCGCGTTCAGCGACTGATCCGGCGCCGTCAGGCGGCGGTTCATGTTCACCACCTCGTCCTCCGGCACGCCCAGCCGCGTGGCGATCTTCTTCACCTGGTCGGGATTGAGGTCGCCGTCGTCGATGGCCTGCATCTGGCCCTTGATCTTGCGCAGGTTGAAGAACAGCTTCTTCTGCGCCGCCGTGGTGCCCATCTTCACCAGCGACCAGCTGTGCAGGATGTATTCCTGGATCGAGGCGCGGATCCACCACATGGCATAGGTCGCCAGCCGGAAGCCGCGGTCCGGGTCGAAGCGCTTGACCGCCTGCATCATGCCCACATTGCCTTCGGAGATCAGCTCACCGATCGGCAATCCGTAGCCGCGATAGCCCATGGCAATCTTGGCAACGAGCCGCAGGTGCGACGTGACCAGCTTGTGCGCGGCGTCGCTGTCGTTGTGCTCGCGCCAGCGCTTGGCGAGGACGTACTCCTCGTCGGCCGCGAGCATCGGAAATTTCCGGATCTCCTGCAGATAGCGGGTCAGATTGCCGTCCGGCGACAGGCTGACGACAGCAGGTAGAGCGGCGGCAGTGGCCATGATCTCCCCTCCGTTGGTTGGCAGAGCCCTCGAGCGAGGCGCCCCGTACCGAGCGGAACGCGTGAACTACGCTGTGGCTCCGAGCCCAGCTCTTTGGCACTCGACGACCACGACTGCCAAAGTATGCTGCGCTGCGGCGTAACGCAAGGATACCTGACCAATGATGTCGGAAATATGATCAGGATGGAAGCCTGAGGGCCTGAATTAATTCATTGATATCATGAGGAATTTTTATCTCGAATGCCATCCTGCGGCCGTCGGCGGGATGGTCGAAGGCGAGGTGCTGGGCGTGCAGCGCCTGCCGGGGGAAGGCGCGGGCCGCCGCGGGCAGCGTCGCCGACCGGGCGGCCCGGCCGATGGCGTAGAGCGGGTCTCCCACCAGCGGATGGCCGCGATGGGCGAGGTGGACGCGCACCTGATGTGTCCGGCCGGTGAGCAGCACGCAGCGGATCAGGCTGGCGATCGGCTTGATCGGCGGGCCGAAGGTTTCCAGCACGGCGTATTGCGTTGCTGCCGGCTTGCCGCCCGCCGGCACCACGGCCATGCGCTGCCGGTCGCGCGGGTGGCGGCCGATATTGCCTTCGATCCGGCCGGCGCGCGGCAGGGGCGCGCCGTGGGCAACGGCGGCATAGGCCCGCTCGACGGAGTGCCGGGCGAACTGGGCCGCCAGCGAGCGGTGGGCGCGGTCGTTCTTCGCCGCCACCATGACGCCCGACGTGTCCTTGTCCAGGCGGTGCACGATGCCCGGCCGGCGCACGCCGCCGATGCCGGACAGGCTGTCGCCGCAATGCGCCAGCAGGGCGTTGACCAGGGTGCCGTCGGGATTGCCCGGCGCCGGGTGCACCACCAGCCCGGCTGGCTTGTCGAGCACCAGCAGGTCGGCGTCCTCGTGCAGGATATCGAGCGGGATCGCCTGCGGCAGCGGCACGGCGGCGACGCTGGGCGGGATGGTGATCGCATAGACCTCGCCTGCCTTGACCTTGTGGGAGGCGTCCGCCATGGTCGCGCGCGCCGCGTCAGGCGTGGTGCGTTCCACGCAGCCGGCTTCGATCAGGGCCTTGCCGCGGCTTCGTGACAGGGCGGGCAGCCAGGCGGCGATGCGCCGATCGAGGCGGTCGCCGCTGTCGGCGCCGTCGACGGCGAAGGTGTGGCGGCCGGGCGCCGGCGTGTCGGCCTCCGGCCCGGCAGGCATCGCTGGCAGGACATCGTCGTCGAGGTCGGCGGCTTCGGTTTGTGGCGGACGGCGCGGCATTGGGTCAGACGCTAAGGACTACGGTAGGAATGGAGCAGGAACCTGAATCGCGCGGCGGGCGCCTGATGGTGTGGATCGTCGGCGTGATGGGGGTGCTGATCGTTGTCGGCTTCGCCATCCTGCTGGTCGAGATCGGGCGGCGCATCTTTACGCCGAAACCGGGCGCGCCGGAACCGGCTTTGGTGACGCCGGCGCCGCCGTCCCGGGCATTCGGGCAGGCCGAGGTGCGTATCCCCGAAGGGGCTCGGATCGAGAGCCTGACCGCATCGGGCGACCGCATGGTCGCGCATGTGCGCACGCGCGAGGGCGCCTCGCTGGGCTATGTCATCGACACGGCGACGGGCACCCTGCTGGGTGTCGTGCGCTTCCCCGACACCAAGTAGGCGCCAGCGTCCGATGCTGGACCACGTGTCGATCACCACGGGCGATCTCGATCGCGCCCAGCGCTTCTACGATGCGGTCATGGCCGCCCTCGGCTATCCCCGCGTCTATCGCAGCGACCGGGGGATCGGCTACGGCGAGCGCGGCGCGGCCGGCGGCTACATCTCGGTGTACCTCAGCGACGCCGTCGTGGCCGACAAGCGCCATTGGGCGTTCCGCGCGCCCAGCCGGGCCGAGGTGCGCGCCTTCCACGCGGCGGCGCTGGCGCAGGGCGGCCGCGAAGACGGGCCGCCCGGGCTGCGCCCGGACTATGCGCCAACCTACTATGCCGCCTTCGTGCGCGATCCCGACGGGAACCGGATCGAGGCGGTCTGCCGCGAACCTGAAGAGTCATGACCATGGATGCTGTCCTCGATTTCCGCAGCGACAACACGGCGGGCGCGCATCCGGCGATCATCGAGGCCCTGGGCCGCGCCTATCGCGCCGGGCCGATGGCGTCATATGGCGAGGATCCGCTCACCGAGCGTGTCGTGCAGCGGCTGCGCGCGATCTTCGAGCACGCTTCCCTGGTCGCCTATCCGGTCGCGACCGGCACCGCGGCCAACGCGCTGGCGCTGTCCTGCCTGACGCCGCCCTGGGGCGTGGTCTACTGCCACCCGGCAGCGCATATCCAGGTCGACGAGGCCGGCGCGCCCGAGCTGTTCAGCGGCGGCGCCAAGCTGGTGCCGGTGGATGGGCCTGCCGGCAAGCTCGATGCGCAGGCGTTGGCCGCCGTGCTGGCGCAGGACGTGAAGGGCGTGGTGCACCATCCCCAGCCGGCCGCGGTGTCGATCACCCAGGCGACGGAATGCGGCACCAGCTACACGCCCGACGAGGTCGGGACGCTCGCGGCCCTGGCAAAGGAGCACGGCCTGGCGGTGCACATGGATGGCGCCCGGCTGGCCAATGCCGTGGTCCATCTCGGGTGCACGCCGGCCGCGGTCACCTGGCGTGCCGGCGTCGACGTGCTGAGCTTCGGCGCCACCAAGAACGGTGCGCTCGGCGCCGAGGCGGTGGTGTTCTTCGATCCGGCCAAGGCGCGCGAGTTCGAGTTCCGGCGCAAGCGGGGAGGGCACCTGTTCTCGAAGATGCGGCTGCTGTCGGCGCAGCTCGACGCCTATCTCGACAACGGGTTGTGGCTGGCCAATGCGCGCCATGCCAATGCCATGGCGGAGGGCCTCGAGAACGGGCTGTCCCGGCTCAACAGCGTGCGGCTGCTCTACCCGCGGCAGGCCAATGAGCTGTTCGTGGCGCTGCCGGACGCGATCGCCGAACGCCTGCGGGCTGCGGGCGCCCTGTTCTATCCCTGGCCCAGCGACCGGCCCGGCGAGACGGCCTATCGCTTCGTGACGTCGTTCGAGACGCGCCCCGAGCAGGTGGCGCGCGCGGTGGCGGCTGCGGCCGGGTAGGCTGCCTTTCCGTCATCCCGAGCGCAGCGAGGGATCTCCCGCGAATGACGCCCGGTGCGTCGATTTCAGGAGATCCCTCGCTGCGCTCGGGATGACGGAATTGATCGTATCGCAATGGTGCGTGTTCTAACCTCGGCCTCCGAACGATCGTTCCGTGCGGCCGCACATGCTTACGCTTCGGCAGATCGAGGTCATCCGCGCGATCATGGTCACGGGCACCGTGGGCAGCGCCGCGCGCCTGCTCAACGTGTCATCGCCCGGCATCAGCCGGGTGATGAAGCACGCGGAGAGCGTGCTCGGGATGCGCCTGTTCAGCCGCCGCAACGGCCGCTACACGCCGACGCCCGAGGCCAAGGACATTTTCGCCCAGATCAACGGCGTCTACGACAAGGTCGAGGACCTGCAATACGTCATCAAGCGCCTGGCGCAGGGCGCCGACTCGGCGCTGAAGATCGGCTCAGTCCCCAGCATCGCCAATGTCATGGTGCCGCGCGCCATCGCCGGGGTGCGCCGCCGGTTTCCCAACCTGCTGATCGATGTCGACGTGCTCAAGATCGAGGAAGCCATCGACTACCTCCTTCTCGGCAAGGGCGAGGTGGTCGCCATGAGCTACCACTACGAGCACCCGATGCTGGCCTTCGAGCCGCTTGCCAAGGGACGCCTGCGCTGCATCGTTCCGGAGCAGCATCCGCTGGCCACGCGCAGCACGATTTCGGCGCGCGAGATCGCCAGGCACCCGTTGATCGGCATCGACCCCAACGACCCCTATGGCCGTGTGATGACGGCGATCTTCGCGCGCCACGCGCTGGACTACACGGTGAGCATCCGTGCCCGCTTCGGGTCGACGGTCTGCGCGCTGGTGACCAACGGCCTGGGGATCGCCATCGTCGACGAGTTCACGGTGGCCGGCGACAACTGGCCGCGCATGCACACGCTCACCATCGAGGAGGACACCACTTTCCAGACCTACGTGGCGCTGCGCAAGGATGCGACGTTGTCGAGCTACTGCGAGCACTTCATCAGCGTGCTGCGCACCGAGATGGAGCAGCTTGCGGCCGGCCCCGACCGTCGGCCAGGGGGCAGCACGAGGCCGCGGGTCAGAAGCAGAAATTAACCCAGAGTTACGTCTGGCGCTAAACTTGATCATTGCCATTACATAGCGCCTGCGACACCGTGCAGATGCACGAACGACCGGCGCATAGCCGGCAGGCATGCGAAAACAAAAGAGCGCGGGCCGGCTCGACGGCGCCGGAATGAAGTTTTGGGAGGAGAGAGCGAATGAAGCGCGCGACATTGCTGGGGCTGGCGTTTGCACTGGGGCTGGCCATGCCGGTCATGGCTCAGGACACCATCAAGATCCCCAACATCATCGAGCTGTCCGGGGGCGGCGCCACGGTCGGCAACAACTGGAAGAACGGTTCCCAGCTCGCCGCCGAGGAGATCAACGCCGCCGGCGGCATCCTCGGGAAGAAGATCCGGCTCGAGTTCGTCGACACGGCGAGCGACCCGGGCAAGGCGCGCGCCGCGGTCCAGCGCGCGCTTGACGAGGAGCCGATCGCGATCTTCGGCCCGATCTACTCTGGCAGCGTCAGCGCCACCTTGAAGCTGACCGCCGATGCCGAGACGGCCCAGATCATGGGCGGCGAGGCGGCCAATCTGACGGCGCAGGGCTCGAAGTACCTGTTCCGCACGTCATTCGGCCAGAACGTCTCGATGCCGAAGATCGCCAACTACCTGCGCGACGAGGTGAAGGCCAAATCGGTGGCCGTCGTCTACGTCAACAACGATTTCGGCAAGGGCGGCCGTGACGCGATCATCAAGGAGCTCAAGGAGCGCAACATCGCCGTTGCCGCCGATCTGTCGACCGAGGCCGGCCAGGCCGATTTCGCGGCCGACGTGATCAAGCTGAAGGGCGCCAATGCCGATGCGATCTTTGTCTACCTGAACGAGGAGGAGAGCGCCCGCTTCCTGCGCGAGGCCAAGAAGCAGGGCCTCAACAGGCCCCTGATCGGCGAGACCACGCTGCTGGGCCAGAAGGTGATCGACCTGGCGGGCGACGCGGCTGACGGCGTGAAGGGGCATGTCGGGCTTACGGTCGACGCGCCGATACCGGCGATCCAGGAGTTCGGCCGCAAGTTCCAGGCCCGCTACAACTACAAGCCCGACCACAACGGCGTGAAGGGCTACATCGCCGTGTACATGCTGAAGGCAGCCGCCGAGAAGGCGGGCAAGCTGCAGCCCAAGGCGATCGCCGCCGCGCTGCACGGCCTCACCATCACGCCCGACAAGACCCCAGGCATCCTGATCGAGGCGACATGGGACGACACGGGCGAGATCGATCGGATCAGCTTCCTGGGCGAGGTCAAGGACGGCAAGCAGGTGATCACGCAGATCCTGCCGAAGCTCAAGAAGTAGGGCCGCTTGCGGCTTCATGGTGAGCTCGGGTGGATGCGAGGCATTCACCTGACCATGAAGCGGTCCCCAAGGACCTTGAGCTCATCGTCAAGGCCGCTCTCCGACGTGCGTCTGAGGATGATCCGCCATGGCAGATTTCCTGCAGCTCCTGATTTCCGGCCTCGCCACGGGGGCGATCTACGCCCTTGCCGCCATCGGCTTCACGCTGCTGTGGCAGACCTCGCAGACCATCAACTTCGCGCAGGGCGAGTTCGTGATGCTGCCGGCCTTCTTCGCCCTCGTGGCGATGACCTGGCTCGGCCTGCCTTTCGCTGTCGCCGTGGTCATCGCCATCGTCTGCTCCATGCTGGTGCTGGGGCTCATGTTCAAGGTCGTGGTGGTCCAGCCGCTGATCAAGCAGGGTGTCCTGCCGCTCGTGATCTCGACCATCGCGCTCAGCGTCCTGCTCAAGGAGGGTGTCAAGGACGTCTATAGCGCCGAGGCGCAGCCGTTCCCGACGCTCTTTCCCGACGTCACCCTGTCGGTTGCCGGCGTGGCGGTGTCGCTGGCGCAGGTCGGCGTCCTGGTCGTGGCCTTCGGCACCATCGTGGCGCTGCAGTGGTTCCTGGGCGCCACACGCATCGGCCGGCAGATGCAGGCCACGGCGCAGAATCCGACCGTCGCGCGCATCCTGGGCGTGCCGGTCGAGCGGATGATCCTCTACACGTTCCTCATCAACGCCGTCCTGGCCGCGATGGCCTCGATCCTGATCTCGCCGATCTATCTGGCGAAGTTCTCGAACGGCGAGAGCCTGGGGCTGGCGGCGTTCGTCGCCGCCATCGTCGGCGGCTTCAATCAGGTCCGCGGCGCGATCGTGGGCGGCCTGCTGATCGGCGTCGTCGACAATCTCGCGGCGGCCTATGTCTCGACGTCGTATCGCCAGGCCGTGCCGCTGATCCTGCTGGTCGCGATCATCCTTTTCCGTCCGCAGGGGCTGCTGGGGCGTCGCGAGGAGCGTGCCGTATGATCTCCCCGAGGCTCGCGTGGCTGCTGGTGGCCCTGGGCGCGCTGATGCTGGTCCTGGCGCCGATCGACCTGACCGGCATCGGCATCCCGTATCCCGGGCTGAAGCGTTACGGCACCTACATCATGACGCTGTGGCTCGTGACCGCGATCGCGGCCATGGGGGTGAACCTGATCGTGGGATATGCCGGCCTGGAGACCCTGGCGCAGGCCGCCTTCGTCGGCATCGGCGCCTATGTCACCGCCCTGATGGTCAAGGCGGGATGGCCGTTCGGCCTCGCCTTCCTGGCATCGGGCGTGGCCGCGTTCGCGGTCGGGATCATGCTGGGCTTCCCGGCGCTGCGGGTGCGCAAGCACTACCTGGCGTTCGTGACCTTGGCCTTCTCCGTGCTGGCCTGGCTCGTCTTCCGCAACGAGCAGTGGCTGACCGGCGGCGTGATGGGGATCGGTGACATCAGCCGCCCGACGCTGTTCGGCCACACCCTGCGCCGGCATGTCGATTTCTATTGGTTCGTGCTCGCGATAACGGCGGTGCTGACGTTCGCGCTGTGGTGGATCATCCGCTCGCCCTGGGGCAGGGCCTTCACGGCGCTGCGTGAAAATCCGATCCGCGCCGAGAGCCTGGGCGTCGACGTGCGCCTCTACACGCTGCTGGCGTTCGCCATCGGCTCCGCCTATGGCGGCCTCGCGGGCAGCCTCTATGCGCCGCTGGTCGAGTTCATCGATCCCAATCCGTTCGCCCTGGGACCGTCGCTGCTCTTCATGCTGATGGTCGTGGTCGGCGGCGCCGGCCGGTTCGCCGGTCCGTTCGTCGGGGCAGCCGTGGCGGTGCTGCTGCCGGAATGGCTGCGCTTCGCCGAGGGCTTCTACCTGCTGATCTACGCCGTGCTGGTCATGACGATGATGGCCTTCTGTCCGACCGGCATCATGGGACTGGCCGAACGCCTGCTTCCGGCACGGCGACGGCCGACGGCCGCCGCGACGGCCCCATTGCTGGGTGAGGCCAAGCCATGACCGCGGTTCTCGAGGTGCGCGACATCGCCAAGTCGTTCGGCGGCGTGCATGCCGTCCAAGGCGTCTCTTTCGACGTCCACGAGGGCGAGATCCTGGGCATCATCGGTCCGAACGGGTCCGGCAAGTCGACCCTGTTCAACTGCATCCTGGGCCAGCTCGCGCCGACGCGCGGCGAGGTGCGGATCGACGGCCGCAATGTCAGCGGCAAGCGGCCCTCGGAATTGAACCGCCTGGGCATCAGCCGCACATTCCAGCTCCTGCAGGTCTTCCCGCAGCTGACGGTGCGCGAAAACCTGATCCTGGCCGGGCAGGAGCACAAGGGCTCGCGCCTGGGCCGGCTGTTCGGCGCCCGCGACGCCGGGCTGGGCGCTGCCGCCGACCGCATGATCGACTTCTTCCGCCTGGGCCACCTGGCGCATGAGAATGCCGGTGGCCTGTCCTACGGCCAGCAGAAGCTGCTCGACGCCGCGATGGCCTTCATGGCGGGGCCGCGGCTGGTCCTGCTCGACGAGCCTGCCGGCGGCGTCAACCTCACGATGCTGGCCAGCCTCAAGGAAAGGCTGCAGGCGATCAACCGCGAGACGCGCGCCACCTTCGTGGTGATCGAGCACAACATGGAGTTCGTGATGGCGCTGTGCTCGCGCATCATCGTGCTGGCGGAAGGCCGGATCATCGCCGAAGGCGAGCCCGCCGCGGTGCGGCGCGACCCGAAGGTCATCGAAGCCTATCTGGGGCACTGAAGCATGGGCGCCGACACCATCCTGACGCTCGACAACGTCGTCTCCGGCTACGGCAAGATGACGATCCTCAACGGCACGACGGCCGCGATCCGGCGTGCCGCGATCACCACGGTGATCGGCCCCAACGGCGCCGGCAAGTCGACGATGTTCAAGACCGTCTTCGGCCTGCTGGGCGCGCGCACCGGCCGCATCACGTTCGATGGCGCCGATACCACGCGCTGCACGCCGCGCCAGATGCTGGATCGCGGCATGTGCTACGTGCCGCAGGGCCGCAACATCTTCCCGGAGCTCTCGGTGCGCCACAACCTGGAGCTCGGGGGCGTGGCGATGCCCGATCAGTCGCGCCTGGGCGCGCGCATCGAAGCGATGATGGCGCGCTTCCCGATCCTCAGGGAGAAGGCGGCGGCCCAGGCCTCGACCTTGTCGGGCGGCCAGCAGAAGCTCCTGGAGGTGGCGCGCGGGCTGCTGCTGGATCCCAAGCTGATGCTGATCGACGAGCCTTCGATCGGCCTGTCGCCGCTGATGGTCCAGGAGGTGTTCGCGATCCTCAAGGATCTGCGCGACAAGGGGGTCACGATCCTGCTGATCGAGCAGAATGCCAAGCAGGCGCTGGAGATGTCGGACTACGGCCTCGTCCTCGAGCAAGGCCAGGCCCGGATCGAGGATGCCGCCGGCAATGTCCTGAGCGACCCCCGCATCGCCCAGCTGTTCCTAGGCGGCGGGCTGGCGCCGGCGCAGCAGGTGGCGTGATGCGCAAAGCCATGCTCGTGGGCCTTGTCGGCTCGAACATCACGCGCTCGCTGTCCCCGGCGCTGCACGAGGACGCGTTCGCCGCTGCCGGCATCGTCGGCCACTATCACCTGATGGATGTCAGCCGGCTGAAGGGGCGGCAGCTCGATGACCTGCTGGCGGCCGTGCGTACGGCCGGCTTCGCTGCCATCAATGTCACGCACCCCTTCAAGGAAGCCATCCTGCCGCTGCTCGACGAGGTGTCGGCAGGCGCGCGCCAGATCGGCGCCGTCAACACGGTGGTCATCGACGCCGACGGCCGGACCGTTGGCCACAACACGGACCGCTCCGGCTTCCGCCGCGCCTTCGAGGAGACCCTGGGCGCGGCCGCGGCCCAGGGTCGGCAGGTGCTGCTGCTGGGCGCCGGCGGCGCCGGGCGCGCGGTCGCGTTCGCGCTGATGGACCTGGGCGTCGAGCGCCTTCTCATCCACGACAAGGAGCAGGGCCGCGCGACGGCGCTGTGCGCCGATCTCATCATGCGGTTTGGCGCCAGCCGCTGCGCCTTCGCGGAGAGTCCAGGGCTGGTCGCGAAGGCCGTCGCCGGCATCGTCAATGCGACGCCGGTCGGCATGACCGGCTATCCGGGCTCTCCCATCGCCGAAGACCTCGTCCGGTCCGGGCACTGGGTCGCCGATATCATCTACACGCCGCTCGAGACACAGCTCATTGCCCATGCCCGCGGCAGGGGCTGCCGCACGATGACCGGCGGCAGCATGTGCGTGCACCAGGCGGCCGATGCGTTTCGCCTGTTCACGGGACTGTCGCCCGACATTTCGCGCATGCGGAGCGTGTTCGATCGGGCTTGCGCGGCCCGCGATACGGCGGTGCGCAACCCCGGGCCCTGAACGGCATTGAACAGGAGCTTCCTCTCCCCGCGAGCGGGGAGAGGAAGGGGCCCATGCCGAAGGCATGGGAAGGTGAGGGGTAGGAACGATCAAGCCATACGGCAGGAACAGGGACTGTTCGCGCGTACCCCTCACCCTCCCATCGCGGCGCGATGGGCCCCTTGTACAGACCGATTAGATCGGTGACGGAATAGACCGGATACATCGGTAACAGTTTTGGCATGGAGGTGAGCATGCCGTGGCTGGAGACCGATGCGATGAAGGAGCGTAGGCGAGT
>NZ_VDUZ01000056.1 GCF_008039615.1 Vineibacter terrae
GGCAGCGACAAGGACAAGCGCATCTTCCTGCGCGCGGCCAGGACGGTGGACTACGGCGCGCTGATGGAGGTGATGAACGCGCTGCGCGGCGCCGGCTACCTGAAGGTGGCGCTGGTCGGCCTCGAGAGCGGGGACAGCAAGTGACGTCGGGTCACTCCCTTCCCCGCAACGCGGGGAAGGTGGCCGAAGGCCGGATGGGGAGCGCTCGTGGTGCTGATGACCAAGACCCCGTCGGCTCCCCTCCGCCCCTTCGGGGCACCTCCCCACTGCGTGGGGAGGTTTTGCGCTGGGGCGTGAGCCTGGGCGTGGTGCTGGCGGCCCATCTGGGCGGCGGCATGGCGCTGCTGGCCTGGCGCATACCGCAGGACATGCCGGCATCGGTGCCGGCCGTGATGATCGACATGGAGCCCGTGGCCAGCACGCCGGCGCCGCAGGCCGACGATGCGCCGCCGGGCCCCAGGCAGGAGGAGGCCGAGCCGCCCGCCGTCGAGACCGAGGTGCTGGCGCGCGAGCTGCCCGAGCCGGAGCCGCCGGAGCCCGTGACCTTGCCGCAGCCCGACCGGCTGGCCGAGATGCTGCCGCCGCCCGATGTGCCGCCTGAAGTGGTGATCGAGGTGCCGCCGCCCAAGCCGCCACCGCCAAAGCCCAAGCCCGAGGTCAAGCCGAAGCCGGCCGAGAAGCCGGTGCGCAAGCCCGAGCCCAAGCCCCCAGAACCCAAGCCCCCAGAACCCAAGCCCAAGGTGGCGCAGACCACGGCCCCGGCCACGGCGGCAGCGCCGCCGGCGCCTGTCGCCGCGGCGCCGCCGCCGGGCACGGCCAGCCAGCCGTCGCCCGATGCGATCCGTCGCTGGCACGCCGCCCTGGCCGCGCATCTGCAGCGGCACAAGCGCTATCCCGCCGCGGCGCGGCGTGACGGCGAGGAAGGCACGGCCTATCTGCGCATCACCCTGGACCGCAACGGCATGGTGCTGGCCAAGCGGCTGGAGCGCGCCTCGGGCCATGCCGCGCTCGACCAGGAGGCCTTGGCGCTGGCCGACCGCGCCCAGCCCCTGCCGCCACCGCCGCCCGAGATGCGGGACGATCGCTTCGAGTTCGTCGTGCCCCTGCAGTTCGTGCTGCAGTGATCTGCTCGCCATGACCTTGGACTACCTTCCCCCGCTTGCGGGGGAAGGTGGCGCGAAGCGCCGGATGGGGGATCGCTTCAACGCAAATGGTGCGTTCCATCGAGCACCCGTGCGGTTCAGCATCCCCCATCCGCCCTTCGGACACCTTCCCCCGCAAGCGGGGAAAGGTATGCAATATTAAGTAGATTTACTGTCAATACATACTATTTTATTGTGCATGATTCTTCGGCACCGGCATCTTGAGCGCGCACGATATCTCAGACGGGAGGCAACTCCCGCCGAGCGCGATCTGTGGAAACGTCTACGCTTTCGCCAAGTGAGCAATGCAAAGTTCCGCCGCCAGCGACCGATTGGCCGCTACATCGTCGATTTCGTCTGTCTGGAAGCGAAGCTGATTGTCGAGATCGACGGCAGCCAGCACGCGGATCGGGTATCTTACGACGAAGAGAGAACGCGCTTCCTTGAAGCAATCGGCTTTCGCGTGATGCGCTTCTGGAACGGCGAACTTCTTGCGCAACCACACCACGTGATGGAGCAGATCTTCACGGCGGTTTCAGAGCGGCTGCGACAGCAGCGAGATTGACCTGTTGCTATTACCTTTCCCCGCTTGCGGGGGAAGGTGGCGCGAAGCGCCGGATGGGGGATTGCTTCAACGCAAATGGTGCGTCTCATCGAGCATCCGTGCTGTTGCAGCATCCCCCATCCGCCCTTCGGGCACCTTCCCCCGCAAGCGGGGGAAGGTAATCGAAAACCGACGCGCTCATCCGATTGTTCTTCCGCTTCCGTCGGACCGAGTCGCGCACGTTCAGAGCGCAACCTGGGATGGCAGCGGCCATGACAAGTGTCGCTCACGCTCGCGATGACAGCTCGGCTGCCGCCAGCGTGGCGACCTCGAGGCGCATCGCGGGATCGGCGCCGTCCGCCATGAGCCACGCCGACGACAGGCCGGCCCAGGCGAGGATCCAGCGCAGCAGCCGCTGGTGGTCCAGGCCGGCGGCTGCGGCGACGACAGCCACGCGGCGCCGGAAGCGTCCGGGCGCCAGCGCCGTCTGGGCGTCGGGGTTGCAGAACAGGTTGGCGTAGTCGAAGCCGCGTTCGCCCAGCAGGCCCTTGGGGTCGATCGCCAGCCATCCGCGCGGTCCGAAATCCAGGACGTTGCCGTGGTGGATGTCGCCATGCAGCACCACCACGTCCTGCGGCGCCGCCAGCAGCGCGTCCGCCGCCGCAGCCGAGCGCGCCAGGATGCCGCCATGCTGCGCCGCCGCCGGCGCCAGGCCGCGGAACCACCATGACAGCGGCACGAGGTCGGGCAGGGGACGGGCCCGTGGCATATGCAGGCGGGAAGCGGCCTGGCAGAGAATGCGGCAGGCGGCATCATCCTGGCCGCCGCGCGCCAGCGCGGCGAGCGACGCGGTGCCCTGGGCGCGCTCCAGCAGGATGGCGTCGCCGTCCTGCGCCAGCACGCGTGCCGCGCCGTCGCCGTCCCACCATGCCATCAGCCGGGCGCCGGCCCTTTCCTCGTCGGCCAGCGCGATCTTGAGCATGGCCGGTGTCGCGCCCTGGCGCACGGGCAGCAGCCGGCTGCCAGGCGTCACGATCGGCGCGCCGTCGGGCACCAGGTCCCAGCGGGCGAGATAGGGGGTTGGACTCACATTCATGTTCCTGTTATGTTCTTGATCCGGCGCGAGGGGAAGTCGGCGCCGATGTTCCGACGAACGCTGCTGATTGCAAGGATGCCATGCCCGACCGGCCGCCCCACAAGCGTCGCGTCCGCTTCTTCGAGGATCATGACCCGGCGGCGCGCGCCCGCGAGCACGAGCTGGCGACAACCACCGTGCGCCAGCTCGCGGCACGCGGCGGCCTGGTGCAGGCATGCTGCTGGCGCTGCCACCGCGAGAAGCTGCTCGACCCGCATGACCTGATGGACCGGCATGCCGACAGGATGGTGAAGGATATCCCGGTCGCGTGCACGCGCTGCGGCGCCGGCGGGCTGCCCTACACCATGATCCACTGGCCGTCCGGCACGCCGTTGCCCGGCGCGCAGATGTGAGGCAGTCCGATGCGCCGGCGCCGATCGCCGCCCCGGGGGAAGGACTCCGCCGCGTCGTCCGCATCGACGGTGACGGAACCGAAGATGCCTTTTGCCGCCGGCCTGGAGGAGCGGGGCGCGCGCGCGGTCGCCGCGGCGCGCGCCTCGGGCGATGCCCAGGCCCTGGTGCAGGCCTATCGCCGGGCGCGCTGGCATCAGCGCAACCACCATCAGGCCTACAAGGCGGCGTTCGACATGGTGCGCGCGCGGCGGCCGGATCTGAGCGAGTCCGATATCGCCGACATGGTGATGTTCGTGATCGCATGGGCGTCGCACGAGCACGCGGACTGGTTCTGGCGCTGCATCCCGACGACGGACATGGCGTCGGCAATGGTCGACGGCGGCGCGGACGGCCGTCCGGGCTGATGCGGTGACAATTTTTGCGACGGCGGAACCCGCCCGCGCCAAGAACGTTCTCGCCGCAACCTTGCGTTCCTTCCTTTCTCTCCCCCAAGCGGATCGCAGGGCCAGGCCGGGAGCATGGACTGCGCGGAGTATGCTCCCGGCCGCCAGGCAAGGGATGGATGCGAAGACGCATCCGGCGAAGATGCATGTGGCAGGATATGAACCAGATCGACCGTCCGCTCGCGATCCGACTGTCCGAGGTCGAAGGCCAGATCCTGGATGTGATGGACGAACGTGCCAGCGGCCCGGAGCGCAGTATCGCGCTCGGCGCGCTCGACACGGCCATGGATGCGCGCGGCTATTCGGGCAGGGCCGTGCTGCGCGCCGTCGAGTCGCTCATCGGCAAGGGCGTGCTGGGTCGCGCGGGCTCGGGATATCTGCAGCGCCTGGCTGACCCTCCGACCGCCGCCATGCGCCGGCGTCGGCCGGCGCCGCGGCGGCCGCGCCGCAACACCGGCCTGTAGCGGCCCTCATTCCTTGGCGTACTTGAATCACGTCGTGGACTGGAAGACTGAGAGCACCGGCACGCGTCAGAACACGGCCTGGCCGACGGCCAGCGCGATGATCACCACGGCGATCGCCAGGATCAGGAACAGCACGAACAGGAACTTGGCGATGCGCGCGGCAGCCTCGGAAATGCCGGTGAAGCCGAGCGCGCCGGCGATCAGCGAGATGACGAAAGCGATGAGGGCCCATTTCAGCATGGTGGACGCATCCTGCGGCTTGCGGCTTCTGTGGCGATGCAACGCGCCCTGCATGGCTTCGTTCCACGCGCCGCAACCGCAGAGCGGTGCGCCGGCGATGAAACTTTCCCCGGACATGTCGCGTTGATTCCCGAGAACGCAGACGAGGAAGCCATGTCCAATCCTTCTCGACCCGCGCGACCCGCGTCGCCGCCGCCCAGGCCCGCCGACACGCCGCCGCCGAAGATCAAGGATCCACCGCAGCCGCCACAAGGCGGCGATCGTCCCGGCGAGACGCCGGTGGAGCTGCCGCCGCGCGATCCGGCATTGCGCAAGATCGGCCCTGAGGACGAGGACCGCTGGCGGCGCGACGACGAGCGCTAACGGCCTCGGGAACACCACGAACGCAACGGATCAATGGAGGCGACCATGGCGCGCAAGCAGAAGAAGCTCGACAAGGCGCTGACCGAATCATTCCCCGCGAGCGATCCGGCGGCGATCTTGCAGCCCGCGCCGGCAAATGACCTGCGCACGTCGGATGCCAAGGCCGACATGGATCACATCGACATCGACGACGAGCAGGAGGTGCGTTTCTGGGCCCAGGAGCTGGCGGTCGACGTCGCGCGCATCAAGGAAGCGGTCGACGCCGTCGGCAACAAGGTCGAGCCGGTGCGCCGCTATCTGAAGGCGGAGACGGTCGGAGGCCGATCATGAGTCGCAGCCGCACGTTCATCGCGGCGCTGGTCGCCGGCATCATCGGCCTGGGCGTGGCGCAGGCCGGCGCCGAGGACTGGCGCCACCAGGACGGCCGCTACTGGGACTGGCGCGACCGCAACCACGACGGCCGCATCGACCGGCGCGATGGCCCGCCGCGCGGCTACTATCCGGCCGAGCGCTACCACGACCGCCGGTCGACGACCTATCGGCCCGAAGGCTCGTGCCGTTTCCAGACGCGTCGCGGCGTGATCACCGGCTACAAGCCCGTGGGCAAGGACCGCTGCTGCATCGAGACCCGCAACGGTCCGTCCTGCCAGTAGCCGGCTGCTTTCGCCCAAGGCGAGAGATCTGCAGATCTGAGCGCGAGGGATCCAGGCACCGTCCTGGATCCCTCGCCGCGTTGCGGATGACCTGACGATGACAGGGTTCTGAAGACCGCTCGACCCTTGACGCTGGCGCTGTCGTGCTGCCCCATACCCGCTCGCGTAGCTTGACAGGGACAAGAGGCAGGTGCGCAGGAAGCCCGATCGGGCGACAGGGAGGGGAGGTTGCCATGCCATCCATGACCGACACGGCCAAGGCGTTCTTCGATGCGTGCGAGACCGGCAAGGGCTGGGAGGTATGCAGGGCGTACTGCAGGCCCGACGCGACCTTCTCGGCGCAGGCCGAGCCGCTGACCGACGTGCACATGCTGCAGCAATATGCCGAGTGGATGAGGGGCATGCTGATCGTGCTGCCGGATGGCAGCTACCATGTGAAGTCCTTCGCCGCTGACAACGAGCGCAACAATGTCTGCGTGTACGCGGTGTTCTCGGCCTCGCACACGGGGCCGGGCGGGCCGGTGCCCCCGACAGGCCGCAAGACCGACACGGACTACGTCTACGTGATGGAATTCGACGGCGGCAAGATCCGGCACATGACCAAGATCTGGCATGCCGGATGGGCCATGCGCGAGCTCGGCTGGGCCGGCTGAGGCGCTCGCCCATAGGCGCCAGCCTTGACGCACGATTGTGCGGACGGGCGGCTCCTGCCGCGCTCTTCGTCTTGTCGCGGCAATACCATGAGCGCGCCCGGAGCCGCGCGGTCCGGCAGACGCCGCCGAGACATGAGCGGGCCTGAGGCCCGCGATCCGAGTGACCCCAGGTCATCGCCGCACGGCGATCGCGACCAGGCGCCGGCCCTCGCGGCGGATGCCGTCGCGGCTGGCGATTGCCTCCAGGTCGTGCTCGATCGCGGCGCGCGCCGAAGGCCGCAGCGCCTCGGGCAGATGGCCGAGGAAATTGCCGAACGAGCTTGCCTCGGCGAAGCGGATGGCGGCCTCGGCCGTGTCATAGGTCTGCACGACCGGCTGCACGGCGATCCTGGTCGGCGTGAAGCCCGCGGCCTCGAGCAGGTCGTGCATCTCCTGCTCGCTGACCCGGTAGGTGATCTGGGCCCGGGCGCGCGGATGCTCGCGAAAGGGCGGCCGTGACAGCACCTGCGCCGCCACCTCGTGCAGCGGCGATACGCGGTCCTTCAGGCTGGTGCCGATGCCCAGGCGGCCGCCCGGCCGCAGGACGCGCGCGAGCTGGCGCAGCGGCCCGGCCTTCTCCGGCAGCCAGTGGAACACGGCGTTGAGGCAGGCGACATCGAAGCCGCCGTCGGGCAGGTCGTCGAGGTCGTAGGCGTTGCCGACGCGGAACACGAGATTGGCTTGCGTCTTGGCCTGCGCCAGCTCGATGCGCAGCGGCAGGGGATCGAGCCCCAGGACGTGGCCGCGGGCCCCGACCAGGCCGGCGATATGCTGCGCCAGCAGGCCGGTGCCGCAGCCGAGATCCAGCACGCGCTCGCCGGCGCCGATCGCAAGCTCCGCCACCAGGCGCTGGCCGGAGCGGAACTGGCGCTCGGCGCTGATGCGCTCGTAGTCGTCGGCCAGGGCGCGCGTGTCCTCGGTCAGCAGCGGTGCCGCCGGCTCGTCGGTGCCTGTGCTCGCTTCATCCATGTCACGCTCCGGCCTTTGACCATTGTTGACCCGCCGCGCGGAAGTCTGCGATGAAATCGGGGCGTAAGCAAAGCAGACGGCAGCATCAAGAACCTGACGGCGCCGCCGCTCGGGGAATGGAGGAACCACAGCATGAAGATCGGCGTCTTCTCCACGTTCATGTCGCCGCTGGCGACGCCTGCGATGATCCGCGATTTCGGCCGCCGCGCCGAAGGCATGGGACTCGAGTCGATCTGGATGGGCGAGCACGTGGCGCTGTTCGACAAGAACACCTACGGCTATCCCGGCTCGAAGGACGGGCGCATCCCCGTGCCCGAGGGCGGCGGCATGCTCGATGTCACCGCCACCTTCGGCTTCCTGGCGGCCGCGACCAGCAAGCTGCGGTTCGGCACCGGCGTCGCGCTGGTGCCGCAGCGCAACCCGATCTACACCGCCAAGGAAATGTGCACGCTCGACTGGCTGAGCGACGGGCGCATCGATTTCGGCATCGGTGTCGGCTGGAACAAGGAGGAGGTCGAGGCCTGCGGCTATCGCTGGGAGGATCGCGGCGCGCGCTGCGACGAGTTCCTCGAGGTGATGCGCCGCTTGTGGACCGAGCCGGTGGTCGACTTCGCGGGCAAGTGGGTGAAGTTCGAGACCATGCGGCTGGACCCCAAGCCGATCCAGAAGCCGCATGTGCCGATCATCGTCGGCGGCTATGCCGAGGCGGCCATGCGCCGCGCCGTGCGCTTCGGCGCCGGCTGGTATGGCTTCAATCGCGATCCGGCGGGCACGAAGGAGATGCTGGCGCAGCTCGACGCGGCGTTCGCGAAGGCCGGCCGCAAGCGCGGCAAGGACTTCCAGATCATCATCACGCCGCCGGTATCGATGTCGGTCGATGCCATGCAGGCCTATGCCGAGGCCGGGGTCGACCGCCTGATCGTGAACCTCGGCAGCCAGCGGCCGGAGAAGGTCGACCCGCGCATGAAGGAGATCGAGACGCTGGTGAAGATGGCGGCGTGAGCAGCTGGCGCGCTCGCGCCACGACGCCGTCATTCCCGGGCATGGCGGGCTTGCCCGCGATGCTCGGGGCGACAGATCCCGCAGCCGCCACGCCGTCGCTGGAGCCAGGATGACGGATTGCAGTCCGGCCTTCTCGCTCATGACGGGCGGCCCGTTCTACCGCCTGCTCCTGCGGCTGAGCCTGGTGCGGCCGCCGCTGGGGCTCCTGTGGCGGCGCGTCGCTGCCGTTCTGGCGATCGCGTGGCTGCCGCTGCCGATCCTGGCCGCGATCGCCGACGGCCACGCGACCACGTCGACGCTGTCCTTGTTCCTCGCCAATGTCGAGGGCCATGTCCGCCTGCTGGTCGTGCTGCCGCTGCTGCTGGCGGCGGAGATCCCCTGCCATCGACGCCTGGGCGTGGCTGTAGAGCAGTTCCTGTCACGCGGGCTGGTGGCTGATGCCGACCACAGCCGGTTTGACGCGGCCGTGGCAGCGGCGCTGCGCCGGCGCGATGCGTTGCTCCCGGAGCTGGTCCTGCTTGCCCTGGTCTATCTCAGCAGCGATTGGCTCTGGCATTGGCGCGACACGCCCGGGGGAGAGGTATGGTTCGCCGTCGTCAGCAACGGCGGCAGCCACCCGACAGTGCCCGGTGTGTGGTTCGTGCTGGTCAGCGTGCCGCTCTTCCAGTTCGTGCTGCTGCGCTGGTACTGGCGGCAGCTGATCTGGTTCCACCTGCTATGGCGCATCTCGCGCCTCGAGCTGAGCTTGCCGGCGGCACATCCGGACGCCGCGGCCGGCCTGGGCTTCCTGGCCGACAGCGCCCGTGCCTTCGTCCTGGTGCTGCTGGCGCACGGCGCGCTGCTGGCAGGACGGGTCGTCGATCACGTGACCGCCACCGGCGCCGACCTCACGGCCTTCAAGGGCGATGTCGCGGTGATGGTGGTGGTCCTGCTGGCCCTGAACCTGGGGCCGCTGTGCTTCTTCTCGCCGCAGCTCGCGGAGGCCAGGCGCCAGGGGCTGCTGCGCTATGGGCAGCGCGCGGCGCGGAACATTCCGCGTGTCTCGAATGGCGTCGATCCAGATGGTATCGATCACGCGCTGGCCACGGTCACGAGCAACTACGACCGGGTCCAGAAGATTCGCATGATGCCTTTCAGCCTGGCATTCGCCGGGCGGCTGGCCGTCATCATTCTGCTGCCATTGATTCCGGTCGCCGGCGCGGCCCTGCCGGTCGGCACATTGGCGATGCGCCTGGCGAAGATCATCCTGTGACCGTGCGCACGCGCTGCGGATCTGCGTCCAGCCGCTGATCGCTGCGATCCGGGCCTTGCAGGCGGCGCATTGCTGCCAGCACGCGCGCGACCTGCTGCTCGGCGATGCAGATCGATTGCATCGCCTCGCTTTCCTCTCCCAGTGACCGCGTAATGGGAAGGCTGGCGCAGCGGCCCAGGCGGTGCAGGCTCGCCTTGGCCGTCTGGATCTCGCGCAAGGCGAGCTGGATCATCCCTGCATCCCAGGCGGCGCGCCGATCGAGGTTGCGCACAGGGCCTTCATGCTCCTGACAGCGCTCGCGCACGTGCTCTGCCAGATCGTACGGCAACAAAACGTCGGATGAATCGTCTCGCGTCATCGCATCCGGACAACGCCGCGTCACTCCCGTAGTTCCAGGCATGCAAGGCCGCGCGCGGGAACAAACCACGAGGCCGGCCCGTTTGCGTGCCAGCGCAGCACCAGGGTCTTCCCTGGCGGCGTCCCCAGGGCGTTGGCAGCGGCTGCTTCCGGATATTCAACATGACGTGGCTACAATGCGCTTAACAGGCAAGCTCGCCGTTGCCTTCGTGGTGCTCACAGGCCCGGCAATGGCTCACGGGTTGCATGACTGGATACGGCAAGGGAATTTCCGCGATGCTGCCGGCAACAGTTGCTGCTCGGAGCTCGACTGTCGGATGATCCCGGTCAATTCCGGCGATGTGGTGGAGCTGGAGAATGGCGATTTCCGCTATGTGCCCACCGGCGAAGTGATCCCGCGCAACGAGACGCGTCTGTCGCCGGACGACAACTACTGGCGCTGCTATTGGCACCAGAATGGCCAGGAGCTGACGCGCAAGATGTGCTTCTGGCGGCCGGTGCGCGACAGCTGAGGCCGGTGTCGGCCGTCGCGCGAGTCGCGACTGTCATCCCGCGTAGCGAGGGATGACAGTCGTATCGAACTCGGCAGTTCCCGGCCCTAGTATCTCGAATACGCGGGCGCCGGTACGACGACCGTTGTTGGCGGCGGCTCGGCCGGCTTGACGTACACGGTGCGCTCGGTGTGGCTGCAGCCGGCGATGGCCGCCGACATCAGCGTCGGCAGAACGATCAGGCACAACATGCGTGACAGGCTCATGGCTTCTCTCCTGGTCGGACAAGAAACGGCGCGCGGCCTGCAAGGTTCCTGACGCCCGGTGACGGGAACTGTCACCTTGGGCACGCGTTGTAGCCCATGCAGACGACGAGGAACCGCAATCCATGACCCGCAATGTCGGGCCGGTCGTATCGGCTGGCGTCATTGGCCTGTGCATCGCCATGAAGGCGCTCGTATGCTGCTCGTGGGACACCGCGTGCAGCGTGGCCCGCTTGAAGCAATCGCGCACAACCTAGAGACTGCGGAGAGCTGGAACCGGTCCCGCGGGCGCCTCGTTGACCGTCATCGCCGAAGCCGGTCGGGAGACGCGATTGGCAAATCGTTCCCTTGCACGGTATCGCGCCAAGCGCGACTTCACCCGCACCGCGGAGCCCAGCGGCAAGACCGGCGTGGTGCCCTCGGCGCGGCTTCGCTTCGTCGTGCAGAAGCATGCCGCGAGCCGGCTCCACTACGATTTCCGCCTCGAGCTCGATGGTGTCTTCAAATCGTGGGCTGTCACGCGTGGCCCGTCGCTCGATCCCCACGACAAGCGGCTGGCGGTCGAGGTCGAGGATCATCCGCTGGCCTATGGCGACTTCGAGGGCACGATCCCGAAAGGAGAGTACGGTGGTGGCACCGTGCTCCTCTGGGATCGCGGGTATTGGACTCCTGAGCCGGGAGCTTCGCCGCAGGCGGCGTTGCGCGCCGGGAGCCTGAAGTTCGCCCTCGACGGCGAGAAGCTCGCAGGCGGCTGGGCTCTGGTGCGGTTCCGGCGCGACGACGGCAAGCGCAACAACTGGCTGCTGATCAAGCATCGCGACCAGGCAGCGCAAGATGGCCGGGGCGAGGCTGTGCTCGAGAATGACCGTTCCGTCGCCTCGGGGCGCGACATGGAGCAGATCACGGCCGGCGAGGGCAGGGGGCCGGCCCCGTTCATGACGGCCGGGCGGCGGCGTGGCAAGGCCGGCGCGGTCTGGCCCTCCAATCGCCGCAAGGATGAAGACGACGATGCCGCACCGGCCGCGCCGCGGCCCGGCGTGAAGCTGCCGCGCGGGCGCATGCCCGATTTCATCGCGCCGCAATTGTGCCAGCTCGTCGAGCGTCCGCCCGAAGCCGCCGGCTGGGGGCATGAGGTAAAGCTGGACGGCTATCGCGTGCAGGCGCGCATCCTTGACGGCGAGGCCACGGTCAAGACGCGCAAGGGCCTGGATTGGTCGGACAAGTTCCCACAGATCGCCAAGGCGGCCGGCACGCTGCCGGATGCGATCATCGACGGCGAGGTGGTGGCGCTCGACGGCAACGGCGCGCCGGATTTCGCCGCGCTGCAGGCCGCGCTGTCGGAGCGCGACACGCGCAACTTGACGTTCTTCGCCTTCGACCTGCTGGTCGAAGGCGAGGAGGATCTGCGCCGCCTGCCGCTCGCCGAACGCAAGGCGCGCCTGAAGGTGCTGCTGGAGGCCAATGCCCGGAAGCTGGGACCCTCTTTCCGCTATGTCGAGCACCTCGAAAGCGCAGGCGATGCGGTGCTACGCTCGGCCTGTCGCATGTCGCTGGAGGGCATCGTGTCGAAGCGGCTGGATGCGCCCTATCGCTCGGGCCGCAGCGGCGCCTGGACCAAGGCGAAGTGCCGCGCCGGGCGCGAGGTGGCCGTCGTGATGGGCGTGCCGATCTCCAACCCCGACAAGAAGCTGTGGCCCGATGTCGATGGCGAGCCGGCCACGAAGCTGGAGCTGGCGCGTTACTACGAGGCTGTCGGCGGCTGGATGATGCCGCACCTGGAAGGGCGGCCGTGCTCGATCGTGCGCGCGCCGGACGGCATCGCCGGCGAGCAGTTCTTCCAGCGCCATGCCGGCCCCGGCACCTCGAGCCTGATCGCGCAGGCGCGCATCTCCGGTGACCGCAAGCCGTACCTGCAGATCGATCGGATCCAAGGCCTTGCGGCCATGGCGCAGGTCGCGGCGCTGGAGCTGCATCCCTGGAACAACCGGCCCGGCGATCCGATGCTGCCCGGCCGGCTGATCTTCGACCTCGATCCGGCGCCGGATGTGGGCTTCGAGGCGGTGATCGCGGCGGCGCGCGAGCTGAAGCGCCGGTTGGAGGATCTCGGGCTGGTGCCGTTCTGCAAGACCACCGGCGGCAAGGGCCTGCATGTGGTGACGCCGCTGACGCAGTCGCGCCGCAGCGGGCCGGACTGGAAGGCAGCGAAAGCATTCGCGCGCGCGCTTTGCGAACGGATGGCTGCCGACAGTCCCGATCGCTACGTCATGACCATGGCCAAGAAGGCGCGCACGGGCCGGATCTTCCTGGACTACCTGCGCAACGACCGGTTCGCCACCGCCGTGGCGCCGCTGTCGCCGCGCGCCCGGCCCGGGGCCACGGTGTCGATGCCTCTGACCTGGAGCCAGGTGCGCGCCGGGCTTGACCCGCGGCGCTACACCCTGCGCAGCGCGCCGGCCCTGATCGCGCGCAGCAAGGCATGGGCAGACTATGCCGACAGCGAGCGGCCTCTCGCACCAGCGATTGCGGCATTGACGGCTCCTACATCGCGCCGCCGGCGCGCCGCATGAAGCTGTCATCCCCAGAGGCGTGGCGACATGGCCCGGACGGGAAGGTCACACGCCGGGGGCGCGCCACTCCGTGGCGCGTCATGGTAACGTTTCAGGCGATTCATCCCGCTGACCACGGGATGGTGAATCGGACGACGGAGGGTGACGCCATCCATGCGTGCAGGCTGGGTATTGCTGAGGAGCACGATCGACGGCTTCGTCGAGGACGAGATGCTGAGCCGCGGGGCGGCGATCGCCTACTACAGCGTGTTCGCGCTGGCGCCCGTGCTGATCATCGCCATCGCGGTCGCCGGCCTGGTCTTCGGGCCGGACGCGGCGCAGGGGGCGATCGTCGCCGAGCTCAGCGGGCTGATGGGCGAGAGGAGCGCCGATGTGCTGCAGTCGGTGGTGCGCAGCGCCAGCGATCCCGGCAGCGGCACCTGGGCGACGGTGATCGGCATCGGTGCGCTGATGGTGACGGCCAGCGGCGTCTTCAGCGAGATGCAGGCGGCGCTCAACCGGGTGTGGAAAGCCAAGCCGCAGACGTCGGTCCTCTCGCGCCTCGTGCGCGCGCGGCTCGTCAGCCTGGGGCTGGTGCTGGCCCTGGGCTTCCTGATGACCATCTCGCTGGTGGTGAACGCCGGCCTGTCGGCGATCGACACCTATGTGAAAGGCTTCGTTCCCGGCGGGCACGTGCTGCTGCAGGTCGTCACCTTCGTGGCGTCCTTCGCCCTGATCTCCCTGCTGTTCGCCGCCATCTACAAGGCGCTGCCCGACACGCAGATCCCGTGGCGCGACGTGACCATGGGCGCCATCGTCACGGCGCTGCTGATGACCCTCGGCAAGTCCCTGATCGCCTTCTATCTCGGCAGCAGCAGCGTGGCGTCGGCCTACGGCGCCGCCGGTGCGCTGGCGCTGATGCTGGTCTGGATCTTCTATTCGGCGCAGATCTTCCTGCTGGGCGCCGAGTTCACGCGCGCCTATGCCGAGCTGCGCGGTGACCGCCGGCGACCGGCATCGGCTCGCGTCAGCGGCGCCGACGGTTGAGATGGGCGCTGAGCCAGCCCAGCCCGAACGCGATCGAGACGGCGCAGAAAGGGCGGGTGCGTATGCCGTCCTCCAGCGCCGCGACGTCCTCGGCCAGGGCGTCGCGGGTGGATCGCAGCTGCTCGCCAACGGCTGAGTCGGCCGCCCGGATTGCGTCGTCGGCGAGGTGGTCGACCAGCGCCGAGCCCAGGGACAGGAACGCGCGGCCGCTGTCCTCGATGGCATGCTTGGCATCGGCGCCACCCGACGCCAGCGACTGCTCCATCGTCGTCAGGATGCGTTGCATCCGGCGGCGCAGCTCCTGCGCTTCACGCTGCATCGACTGTGCCGTCCGCCTGGTTTGCCAGCTCACCATGGTGCTGCTCCGTCCCGTTCGCGGCGTCGTTGGACGCCGATGCTGGAACGCCCGGCCGGAGCCGGGCGTTCCGCGTGGACAAGCGTTCCCGCCGGCCGACGTCGCCTTCGAAACGGGGTGCCGCGCGCGCTCGGCGCGCACGCAATCCGGTGGCATGGGATCAGGAGACAACGGCATCCGGGCCGCTTCCGGCGGCGGTCTCGTCATGCGGATCCGTACCGGCAGCGCTTCCGTTTGCGTTGGCAGGCGTCTTGCCGGGCGGCGCGGCATTTGCCGTGCGCGCCGACCCGGGCATCACGCTGTCCACCACGGCGACGACATCGGCAATATCGGCGCATGCCCGTGGGCTGTCGCCATCGACGGTGACGGCGAACCCGTGACCCTCACGCTTCACGTCGATTCGGTGGCCGCTCATGACTCCAATCCCCGACAAGCACCGGCGGTTGCCGCCGGCCATCGCGCCTGGCCGTGGCGGCCAGGATCACAGGCAAAGCGCCGGAAGGACGACTTGGTTCCCGCGCCTGAAAGAATTTTCCAATCGACCAGGTCCGCCCATCGCCTGCTTCAGCCAACCAACTTCATCCCCGGTGATGATAGGCCTTGAACGGCGCGGTAATCGGGATGAAGCTTCCACGGTCGGTGCAAGCACCGACGCCACGGATGTGCTCCTTTGCGGTGTCGTGCCATGGGCAGACGAACCTTCGAGACACCGGCCCCTTGGGGCATCGGGCCTGGACCGGCGAAGCTCTACTCGATCGACGGCGCGCTGCATGCCGTCACCATGTGGCTGGACCTTACGCCGGTCCGGCCCAACACACGCAGCGAGCGCGAGATGATGCTGACCTTGCGCGACGTGCTGTCGGCTATTCCTGCCAGCGCGATCGAGGCGGATCTCATGTCTGCCAAGCGCGCGATCAAGGGCATGGTGAAGTACGCCAACAGCAGCGAAGCCTCCGTCGGGCGCCTCCTGGCCGCCACCGCGCCGCTGCGGCCGATCGCACGGCTTTCCGCGACGCGGGCGAAGGGCGATTGAGGGCGCCTGTGATCACGTGAGGGCAGGGCGCGGCGGGCCTTGGCGCGGCAGGGCGGCGCCCCTCACTATCATGGCAAGCCATCGCGGGGGCCTGCCATGTCGAGTGGTCAGCCAGGCAAGTACTTCGACAAGCCGGTCCGCATGCGGGTCGGCGACGGGGTCGGCTTGATCCGAAACGTCGAGGAAGCGCTCGATTGGATCGAGCATCGACCGGCCGAGGTGAAGATGCCGTTCGTGGACGCGGCAGCGGCGCTGCGCCGGGCGCGCAGCTCCGGGACCGCCGCCGACGCGGCAGCGGCGCGGTCGGCGTTCGAGGCGGCGCTGGCTGCCGCCGGGCTGCTTGCGCATCGTTCGCCGGAGTGATCGCGCCTCGGTCCACGCCGCCCCGAAGTGAAGGATGTGTGCGCCATGCCGCTGCCGACGTGGTCCAGGACAGGTCTTGCCGTGGTGGCGCTGGCGGTCGTGTCGGCCGGCGGCGCGCGGGCGCAGGAGAGCTATCTGTGCACCGAGGAGCAGTCCACCGGCTTCCTCTTCGACAAGGTCCGGCGCGCCTGGCAGCCCTCCGTGCTGGTCGCGGACAGGAAGCTGGTCGTGCATCTGGACCAGGGTGCGACGCGGACCTGGTTCGTCTCGGAAGGCGGGCGTCGCACGTCTTCGTATTGGTGCCCCAGCGGTTGGGTCAACGACGAGATGAGCTGCACCGGCATCGCCGGCTCGTTCTGGATGAACCGCAAGACCATGCGCTTCCTCTATGTCTACAAATGGGGCTACCTCGACGGCGACTCGCCCGACACTCCCAACATCACCATCGGGCGCTGCTCGCCCGGCTAGCGCACGTCGGACTGAACGCAGCGAGTCCCTTTCTCTCCTACACCTCCAGCGCCGTTCGCCGCTTCAGGCGGCTGCGTCGCCCGGTGCGCCGCGTCTTCCTGGCCGCCGCCGCGGTCGGCGGTGCGGCGCACAGCTCGAGATCGTTGGGCCCCAGGCGGCGCAGGCGGCCGGCGCGGCAAAGGCCCTCGATAGCGCGCGTCACCAGGCGTCCGCCATAGCCGCGCCGGTCCATGGCGAGCTGGATCTCAGCCATATGCAGGGCCGATCCCGGCCGGCTGCGGCGCTCATCGAACACGTCCAGGATCGCGTTCTGCACCTCCAGCAGCCGCAGCGCCACGGGCAGGGCGGTTGGCTTGGGCTTCGATGTCACTGGCCGGCCTGGAAGCGGGGAGGTGCGCTGCGTGCAGCCGTCACTGGCAGGACGGCCCGTTGCGCGTCTCGATGCAGCAGCGGTCCTTGCCCCAGCCTTCGGCGCTGGCTTGCGCGGCGAAGCCCAGGCCCAGCGTGCCGGCAACCAGCATGGCGATGACCATCCGCGGCATCTCGATATCCTTCCAGCCTTGCTGGAAAGGAAACGTCACGCCGGATGAGCGAGTTCCGCGATCGCGCGGCTGCCGGCCGCCGATGCCGGCTCACGCCCGGCGCGCGGCTGCGGCGGACAGGCGCCCGGTGTCCAGCATCCGCCGGCAGGCGTGCTTGATGTCGGCAGGCTGATATGGCTTGTCGAAGAACACGCTGCCCGCGACCCGGCGCGTAGAGCTGCTGCTGGAACGGCCCGAGGCATAGATGACGGGCATCATGCGGTCGGCCCGGCGCGCGGCCACCGCGACGTCCCAGCCGGACACGCGGCCGCCCAGGCGGATATCCGTGAACACGACGTCGATCGCGGCGTCGCGCGCCAGCGTGTCGACCGCCTGCTCGCCGCTGGGCACCGCGACGACACGCCAGCCCATGTCCTCGAAATACATGGCGACGACCTCGCGCACGGCCCATTCGTCTTCGACGATCAGTATCGTCAGTGGCAACTGTTCATCACGCATGGTGGAGCTCGTGAACGCCGGTGCTTCGAACTGCGAGGGCGCCTCCAAGGCACCCGTTCTTCGTCGCCGATGCCAACGCCGGGGGCGGACGCCAGTTGCGGCACGGCATCGCCCGGGAACCTTTCGGCCAGGATGGCGTTTTCCACTGTTTGAGGGAGGTTTCTGGGGGAGGTCCCTGGCACTCCCGGTTGGATGGCGAGGGAGCGGCGCTTGTCGTTGAGCGGGACACGCGTGTTCGTGGTCGAGGACGAGGCGCTGCTCGTCCTTGCCCTGGAGGACCTCCTGTCGGACATGGGATGCGATCTGGTCGGCCACGCGCAGCAGCTCGAGGATGCCTTGAGCAAGGCCAGCGCGCTGGATTTCGACGTCGCCATCCTGGACGTCAATCTCGGCGGCGTCCGCAGCGACCCCGTGGGCGAGGCCCTGGCGCGGCGCGGCATCCCCTTCGTGTTCGTCTCGGGGTATGGCGAGGCGGCGCTCCCCGCCGGCTTCCGGGACTGTCCGCTGGTCAACAAGCCCTATGCCGCGGCCAGCCTGCAGGCCGGGCTCCTGCAGGCCCTGGGGCGGCGCGATCCCAACGCCGCGGCATCGACGGCCGGCTCGCCATGACGGCGCGCGCGGGTGAGGCGAAGCCGGCCGGATGGCCGGCCGGCGTCCATCTGCTTGTCTTCGCCCTGCTCATCGCGGTGCCCTTGATCCTGGTCACGGGCGCGCTGCTGCTGCGCGCCATCCAGCTCGAGCGCGAGCAGATCGAGGGGCGCGTCAGCAAAGTGCTGCGGGGGATCGTCGACGAGCTCGACCGCGACATCGACCGGCAGCTCGCGGTCCTGACCACGCTGGCCACGTCGCCGACCTTGATCGCGGCCGACTGGCCGGCCTTCTATGACCAGGCCAAGGCCGGCCTGGGCGGCAGGGCCTATATCGTGCTCGTCGATCGCGACGGACGGCAGCTCGTCAACACCTACGTGCCCTACGGCCAGGCGCCGGCCATGACCGGCGACCCCGAGACCGTGGTGCGCATGCGCGCCGCGAGCGGGCCGGTGGTGTCCGATCTGTTCGTCAGCCTGGTCACGAAGCAGCCGGTCTACAACATCTCGATCCCGGTGCTGCGGGACGGCGCGCTGCGCTACATCCTCAGCATCGGCCTCACCCCGCGGGATCTGAGCGAGCTGCTTCAGAACGTCGAGCCGGGATGGACGGCGATGATCTGGGATGCCAAGGGCAGGATCCTGGCGCGCTCGCGCGACCATAGCCGCTTCGTCGGCACCATGGTGCCGCAGCATCTGCGCGAGGCGCTGCAGTCGAAGGTCCGGCGCGCGACGGATGTCGACAATGTCGGCGTCCTGGCGGCGGCCGAAACCAGCGGCCTGTCGCGCTGGCGCATCGCCGTCGGCGTTCCCGCCGGCCTGATCGATCGGCAGGTCAACGACTCGCTGCTGTTCTGGGGCGGCACGATCGTGCTGGCGGCGGCGATCATGCTGGGGCTGGCGTTCGTCTTCGGCCGCGAGATCACGCGGCCGCTGGCTGGCGCCACCGCGGCAGCCCGGGCGCTGGGGCGCCGCCAGCCGTTCGATGTCCCCGCTTCGCGTCTGCGCGAGGCCAACGCCGTGACCGCGGCATTGCGCAAGGCGGCAGGCGATCTCGATGAAAGCTCGGCTGCGCTGCGCGACAGCGAGGCCCGCCTGCGGACGGCGGCCGAGGCCGCCCGGTTCGGCCCCCATGAGTATGACGTCGCCGCCGACGTCACCATCCGCTCGCCGCAGATGCGTCGCCTGCTGGGGGCGGACGATGCGGCGCAGAAGGGCAGCTTCGAATCGGGCATCGCCTTCGTGCACCCCGACGACCGGGCGGCGGTGCGCCAGCGCAAGCAGCAGATCCTGGCCGGCACGCAGGCCGACTACGAGCTCGAATACCGCATCCAGCGGCCGGACGGCGCCGTCCGCTGGGTGATGGACCGCGGCCAGGTGAGCCGCGACAGCAATCTCAGGGCCCGCCGCGTCCTGGGCGTGCTGATCGACATCTCGCAGATGAAGGCCGCCGAGCAGCGCCAGCGCCTGCTGTTCGACGAGCTGAACCATCGCGTCAAGAACACGCTGGCCATCGTGCAGTCGCTGGCGCAGCAGACGCTGCGCGGGAACCCCGATCCGCGGGCCTTCGCGGACACCTTCGGCGATCGCCTGGCCGCGCTGGCGCGCGCCCATGATCTGCTGATGCAGGAGGCGTGGCAGGGAACACCGCTGCGGGAGATCATCGCCACCGCGCTGGCGCCCTTCATCAGCCAGGGGCGGTCGATCGACATCTCGGGCGCCGCAATCACCGTGCCGGCCGGGGTGACGATCACGCTCAGCCTAATGCTGCATGAGCTGGCCAGCAATGCCGCCAAGTTCGGCGCCCTGTCGGTTGCCGATGGCCGGCTGCTGATATCCTGGACGGTGGCCAGCGTTGCGGCAGGGGAGGCCGTCGAGCTGGCCTGGGTCGAGCGCAATGGCCCGGCCGTCGTGCCGCCGGCGCGCAAGGGGTTCGGTACCCGCCTGTTCGCGGCCGGGTCCCTGCAGATCGACGGGCGGCATGAGCTCGACTACGCGCCCGAGGGGCTGCGGTGCCGCCTGAACTTCGCCGTGCCGCGGCCGGAGGTCCGCGCGCTCCGGGCCGGCTACGTCGACCACAAGGACTGAGAGGACGCACGGTCGTGCGGACAGACGCCGGGGGCGCGCCACTCTGTGGCGCGTCAACCCTCCGGGGCAGGGCGATCGCATATGCTGCCGTTCACCCCTCGCCCCGTGGGAGCGCTTCCATATGCGATCATGCTGCCCTCAGGGGCAGGGCATTCGCATATGGGTTTTTGACTACCTTCCCCCGCTTGCGGGGGAAGGTGCCCGAAGGGCGGATGGGGGGTGTTGCAACGGCGCGGGTGCTCGATGGGATGCACCATTTGCGTTGAAGCGCCCCCCATCATCCGGCGCTTCGCGCCACCTTCCCCCGCAAGCGGGGGAAGGTAGTCGAAACCGACACTTCCGCTCATATGCGAATGCCCTGCCCTCAAGGGGGGAAGGATGAAGTCACACGCTCCGCGCCTTTCGGCATGATCTGGCGCCGGCCGGCCGCGTCACTACATAAGACAGGCAGGAAGGCCGCGGCCGGCATCCGCGGCGTCACCGCGCGAGGCGACGATGCGCGAACCGCCAAGGACCCTGGGCGATCTCTCCGACGGCGATCTCGGGTTGGCGCTGGAATGCCCCAGCTGCGGCCGCAAGACAGGGATGTTCCGCGACGCGCTGATCGCCAGGCATGGGCGCGAAGCCACGATCGAGGCCGTCGGACGGGCGGCGGTCTGCTCGCGCTGCCATCATCGCGGCGCCAAGACGCATGTCGTGCGCCCGCGATACTGGCGGCCGGCGGCATGATGCCGGCGCGCGGCGCCTCAGAACGGCACGTCGTCGGGATCGGCGCTGTCGGCGTGCGCCCACTGGCAGCGCGGGCCGTCCGATGCGGCCGCGAGCACCGGCCGCAGGGCGTCGAGGGCATGCCGGATGTCGCGGCGCTCCGCCGGGCGGTCGATGTCCAGGTCGTAGCGGCGCTGCAGGATGTCGAGCACCGACTCGAGGCGCGCCGCTTCGTCCATCTGCCAGGCCGGCGGCCTGCCGTCGATCTCAAACATCAGCTGAATGCTCATGGCTGTCTCCATCCGTCATGGCTGGCGTCAGGCGCGACGCTTTGAAGATGCCGCCGGAACAGCCCGGCGTGGAAAAGCGAGGGGAAGGCGAACACCAGGCGGTCGAACGGGCGCAGGACCAGGTAGCGGCCGCTGGCGAGCGCGTCGGCGGCGCGCTTCAACGCCGCCAGCCGCTCGGCGTCGTGGGCCACGTGGTCGGGGATGTCGACGGCAGCCTCGTACACCTCGGCCTCCCCGGTTGCGGCCACGACCGCGTCGTGCGTGATTTGCGTGATCGGCAGCGCCACGGCGCTCACCGCAGGAACGGCAGCCGCATCTGCGTATCGCCGGCCGGCGCCGCCGCGACGCCGACGATGCCGACGCGCCCGGAATCGGGGCAGACGAGGCGGTGGCAGGCCTCGATGAAGGTCGGGTTGATGCAGCCCAGCTGCGCCTCGATCTGGCGCACGCTGGCGAACCGCACCTGGTGCGAGGGCCGGCAGTGCGAGCACCACAGGTGCAGCTCCTGGCCGTCGGCATAGACGTTGCGCACCCGCAGCGGCTGTCCATGCCGGTCGCGATAAAGCGGCGAGGCGGCGCGCAGCCGCACGCGGCCGCCGGCGGCACCACCATGGCGGGGCTGTGATCGATGTGCCGTGTGAGAGCGTCGGGCATGACCAGAACATAACAGGAACAAGAAGACCTGTCGAGTCACACACCCGGTTGTGTCCGACATGAGGTCGAGGCCACAAATGATTGATCTGCCGTCTGTTTTCCGGCGCAAAGGCGGCTGTCCGGCGGTCCCTGCCGCCGGAATGTCCTGGGGCCGAGACCGCCACGCCGGCGCGGCATGTAAGCAGGTCATGCCGCCGCCGTGCCACCCGGCGCGGGCTTGCGATAAGGGGTGGCATCGCCGTGGTGTTATGCATCGCATACGACAGCGACGATGGCGGCATGCAGTCGCCGCCATAACAGAAACGTATGACGCATGACGTTTTGTAAGTTGCTCCGACCGGCCTCCGTCGCGCTTCATCCCGCAAGCGGGCAGTGGCGATCGCCCCGGCACCGCGCAGCATCACGATCCGATCTCGACGTCCGCCGCCGGTGCTCGGATCCACAGGGTTCGGTTTCTGAGAGATGAGCATTCAGATCGCCTTCGACGTAGGTGGGACGTTCACGGACTTCGCTTTCAGCCGCGAGGATCGGATTGGATCGACCTTCCTCAAGGTGCCCACGACCTATCCCAATCCCGCCGATGGCGTTCTGGCAGGCATCGCCGAGCTGCTGCGGCTCAAGCTGTTTGACATCAAGGACGCGGACGCGGCGTTCCACGCCACGACCATCGCCACCAATGCCGTCCTCGAGCGCAAGGGGGCGCGTGTCGCGCTGCTGACGACCAAGGGCTTCCGCGACATCCTGATCATCGGCCGCCAGAAGCGCCCGCAGACTTATCTGTTGAATGTCGCCAAGCCGGCGCCGCTGGTGCAGCGGCGCGCGATCATGGAGGTGGACGAGCGCACCGATCCCGACGGCGCCGTTCGCACGCCTGTCGATCCCGGCGAGATCGCGGCTATCGCCGGCGCGATCGAGGCGGGCGGCTACGAGGCGGTCGCGATCTGCTTCCTGCATTCATACGCCAACGCGGGGAACGAGCGGCTGGTCGCGCAGATCCTGGGCGAACGTCTTCCCGGC
Source organism: Vineibacter terrae (assembly GCF_008039615.1). Classification (GTDB taxonomy): domain Bacteria; phylum Pseudomonadota; class Alphaproteobacteria; order Reyranellales; family Reyranellaceae; genus Vineibacter; species Vineibacter terrae. The sequence goes on from NZ_VDUZ01000056.1 coordinate 22,561, forward strand.
GTGCGGATCTCGCTCTCCAGCGAGATATCACCGAAGATCCGCGAGTACGAGCGCACCAGCACGACCGTCGCCGACGCTTATGTCGCGCCGGCGGTCAACAGCTACATATCTCAGCTGCGCCGGTCCCTGGTCGACCTCGGTGCCGCCGACAACCTGCAGATCATGCAATCCAATGGCGGCCTGATCTCGCAGGAGCTGGCCTGCCAGTACCCCGTCAGGATCATCGAATCGGGTCCGGCCGCCGGCGTGCTGATGTGCGCCGCTATCGGCCGCGCTGAAGGCGTCGGCAAGCTGCTGACGTTCGACATGGGCGGGACGACCGCGAAGCTGGGAGCAATCGATGACGGCGAGCCCGCCATTGTCGCCGGCTTCGAGGTCGACGTCGTCGACTACAAGAAGGGCAGCGGCCTGCCGCTCAATATCTCGAGCATCGAGCTTGTCGAGATCGGCGCCGGCGGTGGCAGCATCGCCTCTGCCGAGATGAACCTTCTCACCGTCGGTCCCCGCAGCGCCGCGTCGCGGCCCGGTCCGGCCTGCTACGGCAAGGGGGGCACCTTGCCGACCGTCACCGACGCCAACCTCGTGCTCGGCTATATCGGCAGCGAAGGCTTCAACGGCGGCGCGATGAGGCTCGACCGCGATGCGGCCAGAGCCGCAATCGATACCGTCGCCAGGCCTCTGGGCCTGTCCATCGAGCAGGCGGCCTGGGGCATCCATGCGCTGTCGACGAACAACATGGAACGCGCCTTGCGCATCGTCTCGATCGAGCGCGGCCGTGACCCTCGGGACTACACCCTTGTCGCGTTCGGCGGCGCCGGACCGCTGCACGCGGCGCGCCTCGCGCGGCAGGCAGCGGTGCGGCGGATGCTGGTGCCGTTTGGCGCCGGCGTCGGCTCGGCGATGGGGCTGCTGGCCGCCGTCCCCAAGCTGGATGCCCTGGTTACCCGCATCCTGCCGCTGGCGCTGGAATCGGCCAGCGAGATCGACGTGATCTACACGGCCCTGGCCGCCAGGCTGGCCGAGGATGCGGCTCGCCTGGGGGCGAAGGGCGCCGCCAGGCTGAGCCGTATCGCCTATATGCGCTATCAAGGGCAGGGCTTCGAGATCAAGGTGGGCCTGGATGACGGGCCGATCGATGAGAGCTTCATCCGCGCCGCGCAGGCCCGCTTCGCCGATGCCTATCGCCGTATCTACGGTGGCACCGTGCCCGACTCGCGTGTCGAGGTCACGGACTGGCAGCTCATCTGGCAGGTCGAGGATGGTCGTGGACGGCGTGCGGAGCCGGCGCTGATTCGCCACGACGCAGCGCTGCCGTCGCATCGCGATGTCTATTTTCCGGAGCTCGGCGGCTACGTGAAATGCCCGCTGCACTGGCGCTCGAGCCTGTCTTCGGGCACCTGGATCGACGGTCCGGCGATCATTGTCGAGAACGAGACCTCGACGGTGCTGCTGCCCGGCGACCGGGCCGAGATCACGGCGCAGGCCAACATCCACGTCCACATCGGCAAGGACGGGGCCTAGGCCACGGCGCGTTGACCGATCCGGCGCATCTGTGCCGACAAGTCCAATTCCTCACAGAGAAGTAGACCATCATGCGAACGACATTGCTCGCGGCCGCCGCGCTGGCGCTGGCTGCCCTGATCAACCCGCCCCAGGGTGCCGCCGCCGACCTGAAGCTGGGCGTCATCGCGCCGTTGTCGGGCGGTGGGACCGATTGGGGAATCGGAACACAGCGTGGCGTCGAGCTGGCCGTCGACGAGATCAACGCCGCCGGTGGGCTGCGCGTCGGCAGCGAGACCTACCGCGTCTCGACGGTCACCTACGACGACCAGTACAGTGGCCAGGGTGGAACGACCGCGGCAACCAGGCTGATCGAGGGCGACGGGGTCAAGTTCATCTTCGGACCGCTGGGCTCGACGCCGGTGCTCGCGGCGCAGGCGGTGGCGGCGCCCGGCAAGGCCGTCATTCTGTCCAGCGGCTATTCCCCCCGCATCCTGACCCCGCAAGGGCGGCACAATTTCCGCGTCACCCTGGCGACGCCGGAATTCGCTCCGGCCTTCATCGGCTGGCTGCGCCGCACGAATGCCCAGGCCAAGCGTGTCGGCATCATCAGCCCCAACGATGCCACGGGGCAAAGCGTGGTGCCGATTCTGGTCGACGCCTACAAGAAGGCCGGCTTCGAGGTCGTGCTCGATGAGAAGGTCGAGCGCGGCACCTCGGATTTCACGCCCCTCGTCACGCGGATGATCGCGCAGCGTATCGAGGTCATCGAGCTTGATTCGAGCACGCCCGGCGATGCGGGCCTGATCGTCAAGCAGGCCAGGCAGCTGGGATACCGCGGCATGATCATGCAGACCGGCGGGCCGGCCATCGACGAGGTCGTCAACATCGCGGGCGGGCTGGCCGAAGGCTACACGACGATGGAGTGGTTCGATGCCGGCAGCCCCGAAGCGGCGCCCCTCGTCGCGGCCTACCGCGCCAAGTACGGCAAGGCGCCGATGAATGCCTTCGTGCCGATCATGTACAACGCCGCCAAGCTGCTGTTCGAAGCCGTCAAGCGAGCCGGCTCCACCGACGTGACGGCGGTCTCGGCCGAGCTCGAGAAGCTGGAGGGGCATCCCTCGCTGTTCGGGGCCGTCCGCTGGGGCGGTCAGGAGCGCTATGGGATCAACCATCAGCTCATGACCGACTTCTTCATCGCGCAGGTAAAGCAAGGCAAGCCGACGGTCATCGACCGGGTACGGCCCTGAGATCGCCCGAAGGGCACGACGAGGCCGGCTGTGTTCACGTTCGCCATCCTGTCCCAGATCGCGTTGAACGGCATCACGCTCAGCGCGATCTACATCCTCGTGGCTTTGGGGTTCACGCTCATCTTCGGGGTGATGCGGATCGTGAACTTCGCGCACGGCGAGTTTGCCATGCTGGGCGGCTTCGCGCTGTCCTTCTTCTACGTGTCGCTGGGGCTGCACTTCCTGGTGGCGCTGCCGATCGCCGCGGTGGCGGTCGGCGCCTTCTCGCTGGTGCTGGAGCGCGTCGTCTACCGGCGCTTCTATCAGCGCGAGATGCCGGGAATGATCGCATCCCTGGGCGTCTCGATCGCGCTGATGTATGGCGGCGTCGCCCTATGGGGCACGCACCAGCGCTCCATTCCGAGCGCGTTCTCCGCCGTCTATACGATCGGTCCCATCTTCGTGACGGCCGAGCGTGTCGTCGTCATCGGCGTCTGCCTGGTAAGCCTCGCCCTGTTCTATCTCGTGCTGCGGTTCACGCGCATCGGCCTTGCCATGCGCGTGGTCGCTGAAGACCGGATCACGGCCGAAGCCCAGGGCATCGACACGGTGGCCACCTATCGCTTTGCCTTCTTCATCTCGACGGCGATGGCGGCTCTGGCCGGCGGGCTGATCGGCCAGCTGTTCTCCCTGTCGCCGTTCATGGGGCTGATGCCGCTCGTGAAGGCGTTCATCGTCGTGATCCTCGGCGGCCTGGGCGGAATCCTTGGCGCCGCCATCGGCGGGCTCGTGCTCGGCCTGGGCGAAAGCTTCGTCAGCACGTTCTACGGCGCGTCGGCGGCACAGTTCATCTCGTTCGGCCTGATCATCGCCATCCTGCTGTTCCGGCCCCAGGGCCTGGTCGGACGGAAGGAAGGGTGAGATGGCGCTGCTGCTCGACTCCGATGATGCCCCGTCCGCGCGCTGGCGGCCGCTGGCGCGGTGGGCGGCGTGGGCCGCGGCCGCGGCCGCGCTGCTCGCCTTTCCGCTGGCCGCCGGCGGCTTCCTGACGCACACCGCGACATTGGTCCTGCTGACCGTCATCGGCGCCGCGGGCTTCCACCTGATCCTGCGCGTCGGCCTGGTGTCGCTGGGCCATGCGGCCTTCGCCGGCATCGGCGGCTACACGTCCGTCATCCTGATGATGACGTTCGGGCTGCCGTGGATCGTCTGCTTCGTCGCCGGCGGCGTGAGCGCGGCGGCGCTGGCGCTGCTGGTCGGCCCGATCGTGCTGAGGCTGAAGGGCGTCTACTTCGTCCTCATCACCTTCACCTTCGGCGAGATCCTGCGGCTCATCTTCAACGACTGGCAAAGCATGACCGGCGGCGCCAACGGCATCAGCCATATTCCGCCGCCATGGCCGGCCCTCATGGACACCAGGGCCTACTACTACCTGGCTCTCTTCGCCGCCGGCGCGGCGATCCTGTTCTGCGCCCGCCTGCTTGCAAGCGATTTCGGCCGCAAGATGGACGCGATCCGCGAGAGCGAGAGCCTGGCCGAGGCCAACGGCATCCCCGTCTTCGCCGTCAAGGTCATCGTCTTCGCCATCGGCTGCACGCTTGCCGGCCTGCAGGGCAGCCTACAGGCCCACTTCATCCGGCTGATCTCGCCGCTGGCCTACAGCTTCCAGGAATCCCTCAATTTCCTGGTCATGAACGTCGTGGGGGGCAGCAACTCCCTGGTCGGGCCGATTGTCGGCACCGTGTTCCTGGTCGCCCTGCCGGAGTTCCTGCGCGGCTGGGTCGAGTACCAGTTCATCATCTATGGCGTCATCCTCGTCGTCGTCATGGCGGCGCTGCCCGGCGGGCTCGTCGAGCTGTGGCAGCGCGCTTGCCGGTGGATCACGTCGCTGTCGACGCGGAGCGGCCGATGAGCGTTCTGCTGGCCGTGCAAGGGCTTGGAAAGTCGTTCCGCGGGCTTCGCGCCGTCAACGACGTCTCCTTCGACATACGCGAGCGCGAGATCGTCGGTCTGATCGGCCCCAACGGGGCTGGCAAGACCACGGCCATCAACCTGATCAGCGGCGCCATCAGGCCCACGAGCGGCGTCGTGCGCTTCAGGGGCGCCGACGTGACCGGCATGCCGGCCCACAGGCTGGCCCGCCTCGGGCTCATCCGGACGTTCCAGGCCACCAACGTCTATGCCGGCAAGACCGTCTTTGAGAACGTCTATGTCGGCACGTTCTCGTCGCGTCCGTCCGGATTCTGGCCGTCGCTGCTGCTGACGGCAGCCTTCCGTCGCGAGCGCGAGCAGACCCGCTCGCGCATCGAGGCGCTGCTCGAGGATCTCGGCTTGAGGGACCTGGCCGACACGCCGGCCGCCGACCTTCCTTACGGCTACCAGAAGATGCTCGGCCTCGCGACGGCGCTCGCCGGCAAGCCGAAATTGATCATGCTCGACGAGCCGGCCGCCGGCCTGAGCGCGGAGGAGGCGGACCTGATCTCGGTGCTGATCGGCCGCGTCCGCGACCAGGGCGTGAGCGTGCTGGTCGTCGATCACAACATGAGGTTCATGGCCAAGATCTGCAACAGGATGGTGGTGCTGCATCACGGCATGGAGCTGACCTCGGGGCCGACGGCCGATGTCGTGCGCGATCCCCGGGTCCTGGAAGCCTATCTCGGAACGGAGCACTCAGTTGCTTGATTTCAACGGAGTCTCCATCAGCTACGGCGCCGTGCGCGCCGTGTCCGAGCTGTCCTTCGCGATCGAGCCTGGCGAGACGGTGGCGCTGATCGGCGCCAACGGCGCCGGCAAGAGCAGCATCCTCAAGGCGATCATGGGCATCGCGCCCATCCGGCATGGTTCGATCGTGTTCGAGAACGGCAAGCTCGACGGCCTGCGCACGTTCCAGGTCGTGCGGCGCGGCATCGGCTACTCGCCGGAAGGGCGGCGGGTGTTCGCCGCCACCAGCGTCATCGAGAACCTGCATGCCGGCGGGCACATCCTGCCCAGGCCGCAGGTGCCGGCGCGCCTGGCGCAGGTGCTCGATTACTTCCCGCGGCTGCGCGAGCGCGCCCACCAGGCCTCCGGCAGCCTCAGCGGCGGCGAGCAGCAGATGCTGGCCATCGGCCGGGCCCTGATGTCGCGTCCGCGGCTGCTGCTGCTCGACGAGCCGACACTGGGCCTGGCGCCGGTGATGGTCCAGCACATCGGCGAGGTGATCCGCACCGTCCAGGCTGCGGAGGGCTTCGCCGTCCTCGTCGCCGAGCAGAATGCCGTGTGGGCCCTCAAGCTCGCCGGCCGCGGCATCGTGCTCGAGGTCGGCCATAAGAAATTCCAGGGTCGCTCGCAAGAGCTGGCCCAGGATCCGGTCGTCAGAGCCGCTTATCTGGGAACCGACTGATGAAGAAGTCCGACAAGGCAAACGTCCCGACGCGGTTGTTCAGCCCCGTCGCCCTGCGCGGCATCTCCGCCCGCAACCGCGTCGTCGTCTCGCCGATGTGCCAGTACCGGTCCGTCGACGGCTCACCGACGGACTGGCACCTGGTGAACAGTGGTCGCTATGCGATCGGTGGCGCCGGCATCGTCTTCTACGAGGAGACGGCGGTGGAGGCGAGGGGCCGCAAATCCTATGGCTGCGCGTCCATCGAGCGCGACGGGCAGATCCCGGCATATCGGCGCATCACCGACTTCATCCGGGCGATGGGGGCGGTGCCGGCCATTCAGCTCGGACACTCCGGCGCCAAAGGCTCGGTCAAGGGAGCGATGGACGAGTGGACGCCGCTGACCGCCGGCGACGCCGCCGCGGGCCTGGCGCCATGGCAGACGATCTCGGCATCCGCGCATCCTTTCGGCACCGGACGGCCGCCGTCGACGGCGATGGACCAGGGCGAGATCGACCGCGTCGTCGCGGCCTTCGCCGCGGCGGCGGCGCGCAGCCATGCGGCCGGCTTCGATATTTGCGAGATCCACGGCGCCCACGGCTATCTCATCCACCAGTTCCTGTCGCCGGTCACCAACACGCGAGCCGACCGGTACGGCGCCGACCGGGCAGGCCGGATGCGCTTTGCGCTCGAGGTGACAGAGGCGGTGCGGGCGGCGTGGCCCGCCCACAAGCCGCTCTTCTTCAGGGTGTCGGCCCGTGACGGCCGTGGCGGCCTATGGGACATCGACGACAGCGTGGCCTTGGCCGGCGCGCTGAAGGAGCGGGGCGTGGACGTCGTGGACTGCTCGTCGGGCGGCATCACCGGCACGTCGAGCATGCCGGTGGTGCCGCGTGTGCCGGGCTACCAGGTCGAGTTCGCGCGGCGCATCAAGCAGGCGGCAGGCGTGCCGACCATGGCGGTCGGCCTGATCACCGAGCCGGCGCAGGCCGAGGCGATCCTGCAGGCCGGCGATGCCGACCTCATCGCCCTGGCCCGCGAGCTGATGTTCAACGCCGATTGGCCGGTCCACGCTGCCAAGGCGCTCGGCCACGGGGCGTATCTGAGCCTCCTGCCGCCCGATTTCGCGTTCAGGCTCCATCGACGCGACGAGGTCGGCCGGCTACCGTTCAATCAGGTCGGGGCATCGCTTGCCCATGCCGACGCGCTGGTCGAGTCCACATGACCGCCCCGCGCCGCGTCGCCAGAGAGCACATCGCCAGAGAGGATGTCACATGACCGCCAGCGGCACGATCGCGACCCCGAAAGTCGACGCCGTGACGATCTCCGTCATCGCCAACGGCCTTGTCGCGATCGCGGAAGAGATGGGCACGGCCCTGCGCAACTCGGCCTACTCGTCGGCCGTTCGCGAGGGTGACGATTTTTCCACCGGCTTGTTCGACGCCCGCGGGCGTCTGATCGCGCAAGGGAACTTCACGCCGGGCCACCTGGGCGCGATGCCTTACGTGCTGCAGCACGTGCTGGCGTACTATCCTCCCGAGAAGCTTCGCAAGGACGACGCCATCTTCCTGAACGATGCCGGGCTGGGGTCGGGGCATTTTCCCGACTGCTATCTGGTGTCCCCCGTGCATGAGGGCGAGGTGCTGATCGGCTTCGTCGCGAGCATCGCTCACCATGTCGATGTCGGTGGCGCTGCTCCCGGATCGCAGCTCGTTCAAGGGGTGACCGAAGCCTTTCAGGAAGGTATTCGCGTTCTTCCCGTCCGGGCGGTACGCGACGATGCCTTCGACGAGGAGTTCCTGCGGCTGTTCCTCGGCAATGTGCGTCTGCCGGAGATCGTGCGCGGCGATCTGCATGCGCAGAAGAGCGCCAACCACATCGGCAAGGTGCAGCTCAGGCAGATGTACCGGCATGTCGGCGCCGCGACGCTGGCGGCGGCCATCGAGGAGCTTCTCGAGCGTTCCGAGAGGTTCGCGCGCGATGAGCTGAGGAAGCTGCCGGCCGGCTGCTATCGCTTCACCGACCACTTCGACGACGCCGGCCCGGGCACCGAGCCGATCCGGGTGTCGGTCGCGGTCACGGTGGGCGACGGCGACATCGAGTTCGATTTTTCCGACAGCAGCGACCAGGTGGGTGCGGCGATCAACGCCTACCTGAACTATACGCGCGCCTACTCCTTCTTCGCGGTCAAGGTCTTCACCAATCCCAACCTGCCGCAGAACGATGGCGCGATCCGGGCGGTGAAGGTGACGTCGCGCCCCGGATCATTCTTCAACGCGACGTTCCCGGCGCCCAGCGGCGGGCGTGCGACCATCCAGGTGAGGATCTTCGAGGCCATCAACGGCGCGCTGGCCCAGGCCGTGCCCGAACGGGCCATCGCGGCCTTCTCGCATTGGAGCAATCCCAATATCGGCGGCATCGACGATCGGACCGGCAAGCCGTTCATCTACTATGACCTGATCATGGGCGGCTACGGCGGAACCCATCATGGCGATGGCGCCGAAGCGGTCGCTGCCGTGATGAACTGCGCCAACATCCCGGTGGAGATGCATGAGATCACGACGCCCGTGCGGGTCCACCGCCTTGAGCTCATCGCCGATTCGGGCGGGCCGGGCGAGTTCCGCGGCGGCTGCGGCCTGCGCAAGGACGTCGAGCTGCTGGCCTCGGCCGCGCGGGTGTCGCTGCTCAGCGATCGGCACAAGTTCCAACCCTACGGACTCGAGGGGGGCGGATCGGGGCGGCTCGGCGAAACCGTGCTGATCCGCGACGGTCAGGAGATCGCCCTCGGCTCCAAGGAAGTGCACGCTCTGAAGCGCGGCGACATCATGAGCTTCCGCCTATCCGGCGCCGGCGGCTTCGGCGACCCGCAGAAGCGCTCGCTCGATGCGATCCGGCGGGACGTGGCGGAGGGCTACGTCACCGTCGAGGCGGTGCGGCACCACTATCCCCAGGCAGCGCGCAGCGCTCGTCCCGATCGCTCGTGATCTTCAAGCCTGCCGCGGCGTGGCTCCGGCGCGATCGCCGGGCCGGCTGGCGGGCATCAGCCTTTTCTGGAGAGGACCATACGACATGACGAGGGCATCGGGCGCGGCAGCGGCGCCGAGCGAAGCACAGGTGGCGCGCCGCGCCGCGACGGACCGCGGCGAGACCTACTTCCACCCCAACCTCATCCCCACGCACAAGCGCCTGCCGATCGCGTTCACCCATGGGCAGGGCGTTTGGCTCTACGACGAGAAGGGCCGGAAATATATCGATCTGCTGGCCGGCATCGCCGTCGACAGCCTCGGCCACGCGCATCCGCGCCTTGCCGGCGCGATCGCCGATCAGGCCCACAAGCTGATCCATGTCTCGAACAACTTCCATATCGCCATCCAGGAGCGGCTGGCGGAGCAGCTCGCCCGCCTGTCGCGAATGGACAAGGTGTTCTTCGCCAACTCGGGCGCCGAAGCCAACGAGGCGGCCATCAAGCTGGCCCGGCTCCATGGGCACAGGAAGGGCATCGACCGCCCCCGTATCGTCGTCATGGAGAAGGCGTTCCACGGCCGCACGCTGGCGACGTTGTGGGCGGGCGGCAACACCAAGATCCAGGCTGGCTTCGGGCCGCCGGTGGACGGCTTCGTCCGCGTGCCGCTCGGCGACGTCGCGGCGATCGAGCGGGCGCTTGCCGAAGATCCCGGCATCGTGGCTGTCCTGCTCGAGGTGGTCCAGGGTGAGGGGGGCGTCAATCTCCTCGCCCCGCGCGTGATGAAGGAGATCGAGGCGCTGTGCGCGGCCAACGGTCTGCTGCTCATGCTCGACGAGGTGCAGACCGGCATCGGCCGGACGGGACGCTTCCTTGCGTTCCAGCATGCCGATGTCGCGCCCGACGTCGTGACCTTGGCGAAAGGGCTGGGTGGCGGTGTGCCCATCGGCGCTTGCCTCGTCGCCGCGAAGGCCGTGGACCTTTTCGGCGTCGGCGCGCACGGCTCGACGTTCGGCGGCAATCCCTTGGCCTGCGCCGCTGCGACAGCCGTGCTCGACGTGATCGAGGAGGACGACCTGTGCGGCAATGCGCGGGTGGTCGGCCAATACATGGCTGAGCGGCTGCGCGAGCGCCTTGCGGGGCCGGGCGTGGCCGAGGTGCGCGGGCTGGGCCTGCTCATCGGCATCGAGCTTGAGCAGCCGTGCCCGGACCTCATGCGGCATGCGCTCGATGCTGGTGTCGTGCTCAGCGTCACGGCCGATAAGGTCGTCAGGCTCGTGCCGCCGCTGACGATCACCCGGGACGAGGCCGACTACGCCATGGATAGGCTCGTGCCGGTCATCAAGAGCGCTGCGCGCACCTCGTAGATGCATCTGGCGCCGTCGCCCCGAGCGTGGCTCCGTGGAAGATCCGCCGCCGCGCTCGGGATGACGGCCGTGGCTCGCTCAACCTGACGGACGCGCCTTGCCCGGAGGGGCGATCGGGTCCGTCTGCTGCGCGACCTCGGCACGAAGCCACGCCATGAAGGACCGCAGCCCGCGGTTCTGCGGTCGATCGGCAGGCCAAAGCGCATAGTAGGCGAGATTGCGGGCGATCGGGGTGAAGAGCGCCATGAGCTGGCCGCGGGCGAGCTCCGACTGCAGCAGGCGCGGCTGGCCGATCGCAATGCCGAGGCCCTCGATCGCGGCCTGATAGGTCAGGACGGAGCTCGGGAATGTCATGGCCTTTTCCGAGATGACATCGGGCCGGTTGACCGCCAGCAGCCAGTCCGGCCAGTCACGCATGCGATATTGCGAATGCAGCAGCTTGTGCGCCGCGATGTCGTCGATCGTCTTCAATGCGACGGACCCGCGCAGCAGGGCAGGGCTGCACACCGGCTGGATGACGTCGGGAAAGAGACGCTCCGACACCACGCCGCGGTCCGCGGTCGATCCGAGCTGGATCGCCACGTCCACGCGGTCGCGCGAGAAGTCGACCGGCGCGACCGCGCTGACGAGCCGGATCGTGATCCTGGGATAGCTCTTGTGGAAGGTGCCCAGCCGCGGAATGAGCCATTTCACCGCGAAGGTGGGATAGATCTTCACGCGCAACGGCAGCATCAGCTCGCGCGCGCGCAGATCGGATGTGGCTGATGCGATGGCCTGCAGCGCCGGCGCGATCCGGGCATAGTATTCGCTGCCCTCCGGCGTGAGGTTCGTGACGTTGCGGTCGCGGCTGAAGAGACGAACGTTCAGGAAGTTCTCGAGTGTCGCGATCTGCCGGCTGACGGCAGGCTGCGTGACGTTGAGCTCGTCCGCAGCTTTCGTGAAGCTTCCCAGCCTTGCCGCAATCTCAAAAACGCGCAGCGGATTCAGAGGCGTGCCGTCGTATGCCACGATACAGACCAACTCATGCATAAACGTCATGCCCTATAACCAAACGGCAGTTGTCTGTCGAGGACGTCGGATCGACTAAGGGGCAACGACGTCTCGCCGAGGGCAATCATGAATTTCGAGTTGAGTGATGAGCAGCGTCTGTTCGCAGACAATGTGAGGCGCTTCGCGCTTGGCGAGCTGGCGGACGGCGCCTTGAGGAGAGCGCACGAGCCGGCGTTTCCCTTCGACGTCGCGCGCCTGATGGCGAAGCAGGGGCTGCTGGGCATCACGCTGCCCGAGGCGGACGGCGGGCAGGGCGGGACGCTGATGGACGCGGTCATCGCCATCGAGCAGGTCGCGCTCGTCTGCCCGCGCAGCGCCGACGTGATCCAGGCCGGTAATTTCGGCCCGCTGCGCACATTCGCCGAGTTCGCCAGCAGCGAGCAGAAATCGCGATGGCTGGGCGACCTGCTTGCCGGAAAGATCGCGATCAGTCTTGCCATGACGGAGCCGGAAGCCGGGTCGGCGGTGACCGACCTGCGCACGACGGCGACGGCGGACGGCGACGGCTACCTGATCAACGGCACGAAGGTGTTCGCGACGCACAGTCCCGATGCGGCGCTGTTTCTGGTCTATGTCCGCTTCGGACCGGACGTGCGCAATATCGGATCTGTCATCGTCGAGCGTGGAACACCCGGCCTCGAGGTCGGCAGGCCGTCGCCGCTGCTGGGCGGCGAGCACTGGTGCCAGCTGTACTTCGAGGGCTGCCGCATTCCCGCCGGCAACGTGCTGCTCGGTCCGGGCGGCTTCAAGAAGCAGATGTCGGGCTTCAATGTCGAGCGCATCGGCAATTCGGCCCGGTCGCTGTCCCTGGGCAGGCATGCCTACGAGCTCGCGCGCGAGCACGCGTCGCACCGGCGACAGTTCGGGCGCGCCTTGTGCGAGTTCCAGGGGCTGCAATGGAGCTTCGCCGACATGGCGATCAAGCTGGCATCGGCGCAGCTGCTTCTCTACCGCGCCGCGACCAACGCCGATCGCGGGCTGCCGTCGGCGTTCGAAACCGCGCTGGCCAAGGCGGCCTGCAACCGGGCCGGCTTCGAGGTGTCCGATGCCGCGCTCCAGGTCATGGGCGGCCTGGGCTACAGCCAGGAGCACCTGGTCGAGTATTGCTTCCGGCGCACGCGCGGCTGGATGATCGCGGGCGGCTCGACCGAGATCCTCAAGACGCGCATTGCCGAGGCCATCTTCGATCGGCGCTTCCCGCAACGGGCGCCGAAGGCGCAAGCGGCCGAGTGACGACATGTCGAGCGACCACGCGTTGGGACGCGCCCTGCTGGCCCCGCAGCGTATCGCGATCGTCGGGGCATCCGATGACCCGGGCAAGACATCGTCGCGGCCGTTGAGCTATCTGCGCCGCAGCGGCTACGCGGGAACCGTCTACCCGGTCAACGCCAGGCGGCAGACGGTGCTGGGGGAGCCGTGCTGGCCCAGCCTCGCCGCCTTGCCGGAGCGCCCGGACCACGCGTTCATCGTTGCGCCCACGGACACCGTGGCCGGCACGGTCGAGGAATGCGGGCGCCTGGGGATCAAGGTCGCCACGGTGCTGGCGGACGGATTTTCCGAGGCCGGCCCGCAAGGGCGGGAGCGGCAGGAAAGGCTGCTGCGGGCCGCACGGCAATCGGGCGTGCGACTTCTGGGGCCGAGCAGCCTGGGCATGGTGAACAACGCCGATCGCGTGATCCTCACCGCGAACGCCGCATTCGCCGAGCCGGACCTGCCGGTCGGCGGCACTTTTGCCGCATCCCAGAGCGGCAGCCTGATTGGCGCTCTGGTCTCGCGCGGGCGCGCGCGTGGTGTCGGCTTCCACGGGCTCGTATCCGTCGGCAACGAAGCCGACCTCGGCATCGGCGAGATCTGCGCGCTGACCCTCGACGATCCCAGGGTCACGAGCTACCTGCTGTTCCTCGAAGGCATCCGCCACGGTGCACAGCTGGCGGCGTTCGCGCGCGCGGCGGCGGCGCGTGCCAAGCCCATCATCGCCTACATGCTGGGCCGCTCGGCCGAGGCGCGCGAGCTTGCCGTCACGCACACCGGCGCGCTCGCCACGGAGGCCGATCTCGCGGATGCATTTCTGGCCGCCAACGGCATTGCCCGGGTCGGGAGCTTCGATGCCCTCCTGGAAGGCGTTCTCGTCCTGCCGCGCCTGCCCATCCGGCGGCGGGGCCAGCGCCGGCCCCAGGTCGGCGTGGTCACCACCACGGGAGGCGGCGCGGCCATGGTGGTCGACCAGCTGGCGCTGCGCGGGATTGCGACCGTGGCGCCGATGCCCCAGACCGTGGCGCGGCTTGCCGAGCGAGGCGTTCGTGTCGAGCCAAGCCGCATCGTCGACCTCACGCTGGGCGGCACGCGCTATGCCGTGATGAAGGCAGCGCTCGATGTGCTGTCGTCGGCGCCGGAGTTCGATCTCGTCGTGGCCGTTGTCGGTTCCTCGGCGCGCTTTCAGCCGGACCTGGCGGTGAAGCCCATCATCGACAGCGCCGGCGCGCCCACGCCGATCGTGGCCTTCATCGTTCCCGAGGCGCCGGCGGCGCTCGAGCAATTGTCCCGGGGTGGCGTGCCGAGCTTCCGCACCCCCGAGGCCTGCGCCGATGCGATTGCCGCGGCCTGGAGCCGCCGCGACCCACCCGTTCGCGCGCCACGTGCAGAGGCGGCCAGCGCAGCGCGCCGTACCCTGGACGAGCTGGAATCCTATCGTCTTCTCGATCGGCTGGGCATCGCGCGCGCGCCAGGGCAGGTCCTGGGACCCGCCGATGCGATCGACGGTATCGCCTATCCCGTGGTCGCCAAGATCCTGTCTGCCGATGTGCCGCACAAGAGCGATGCCGGCGGCGTGGAGGTCGGCATCGCCGATGCCGACGCCCTGACCGCGGCGATGCAGCGGATCCGCGCTTGCGTCGCATCACACGTGCCCGGCGCCGACGTCAGCCGCATCCTGGTTCAGCCCCATGTCGCGGCGGTCGGCGAAGCGCTGGTCGGCTACCGCGTCGACCCGCTCGTCGGTCCGATCGTCATGGTGGCGGCCGGCGGCGTGCGTGCCGAGCTTTATCGCGATCGCAGCGTGCGGCTCGCGCCGGTCGATCTCGACGGCGCGCGCGAGATGATCGCCGAGGTGACGGGCCTTGCTGCTCTCGACGGCTATAGAGGCTCGACGCCGGGCGATCTCGAGGCGCTGGCGCGCGCGATCGTGACCCTGTCGACCCTTGCCGACATGGACGAGCCGGCGGTGCTCGAAGCGGAGATCAATCCGCTTCTCGTCAAGGCAAGAGGCGAAGGCGTCGTCGCCGTCGACGCCTTGGTGGTCATCGCGGCGCAGCCGTAGCGGCCGGCCGCCGCGACGACGGAGCAGGGACGACAATGCAGGCAGTCAAGCAATCCGCGGCCGCGCCAGCGGGGCCGACCGAAGCACTGGTGCGCTGGGCGCGTGCGGTGCGTTTTGACGATCTCGACCCGCAGGTGCGGCATGCCGCCGTGCGGCATGCCATCGACACGATCGGCGTCATCGCCGCAGGCAGCCAGAGCAGCCTGACGTGCCAGGTCGGGGCGCTGATGCGGGAAGAGGCGGGCGGCGTCCCGGTCCCGGGCTTCGGCAAGCGCCTGGACCCGCTCGATGCGTGCTACCTCGCAGGCTGCGCCGCGCATGGGCTGGAGCTCGACGACGGCTACCGCCAGGGCTCGATCCACCCTGGCGTCGCCGTCCTGCCGCCGGCCATTGCGGCTTGCGGCGGCAGCCGTATTCATGGCCGGCAATTCCTGCGCGCGGTGGTCGTCGGCTACGAAGCCATCACGTCCATCGCCCGCGTCTCGCATCCTGATCTGCGCCAGCGGGGCTTCCATCCCACCGGCGTAGTCGGCGTGCTGGGGGCGGCGCTCACGGCCGCGACGCTTTGGGACCTCGAGCCGGACGAGACGGTGAAGGCGCTGGGCATCGCCGCCAGCAGCGCTGCCGGCCTGTTCGCATTCGTGGCCGGCGGCGCCGACGTCAAGCGGCTGCATGCCGCGCACGCCGCCCGCGAGGGGGGCTGGGCGGCCATGCTGGCGCGGCAAGGCGTGTCGGGGCCGCCGGCGGTCATCGAAGGACCGGACGGATTCCTGCAGGCGTTTCCGGGCCGGCCCGATGCGGCCGCCGGGCTGACCTTTGCCGCGGACGGCGCGTTCGGGATCACCGACTGCTACGTCAAGCCGCATCCCTGCTGCCGGCATCTGCAGCCGGCGCTTGAGGCGTTGATCGAGCTGGTCGAGCGTCATGCGATCGCAGCCGAGGACGTCGAGCGCATCGATGTGGAAACCTACTCGATCGCGGCCAGCCACGCCGGCACGCCGTGGCACGACATGGCCAGCGCGCAGCTCAGCTTTCCCTTCATCCTGCTGCTGGGTCTGCGCTATCGCGACGTATCCCTGCGCCACTTCGAGCCCGGCATCCTGGCCGATGCGGCCTTTGCCCGGCTGGCCGGACTCGTCCACATCACGTCCAGCCCGCAAATGGACGGGCTCTATCCGCAGCAGCGCCCAGCCCGTGTCACCATCCGCGCGAAGGGCATGAGCGTCGAGATGTTCAAGCCGGAAGCCCTGGGCTCGCGACAGCTCCCGCTGAGCGATACGGGGCTTTCGGAAAAGTTCCTCGGCCTCGTCGCGCCCGTATGCGGCGACGCCGTCGCGCGCCAGGTCCTGGACGAGCTGTGGCATCTGCCGGCCGCACCGGATGTCGGTGCCATCCTTCGCCGCCTGGCCCCGCGCTAGCCGCGGCCAGGCCTGCTTCTCGGGAGCCCTCATGACATATCGCGACACGAGCCTGCATGTGGCAGGGCAATGGCGGGCCGGCGCCGGGGCCGAGACCCTCGACGTGCTGAACCCCGCGACCGGCGAGCCGATCGGCACGGTCGCGGTCGCGGCCGAGGCGGATTTGCAGGCAGCCGCCGAGGCGGCGGCGCGGGGCTTCGATGCCTGGCGCGCCGTCAGCGCCTACGAGCGCAGCAAGGTGATGCGCCAGGCCGCTGGCATCCTGCGCGGCAAGGCCGACGATATCGCCCGTACGATGACGCTGGAGCAGGGCAAGCCGCTGGTGGAGGCAAGGACGGAAGCCGCCAACGCAGCGGACCTGATCGAATGGTTCGCAGAGGAGGGGCGTCGCGCCTATGGCCGGTTGATTCCGGCGCGCAGCGATGCCGTGCAGCAGGCTGTCGTCAAGGAGCCTGTCGGGCCTGTGGTTGCGTTCACGCCCTGGAACTTTCCGCTCAGCCAGTCGGTGCGGAAGCTCGCGGCGGCGCTGTGCACCGGCTGCTCGGTGATCCTGAAGGGACCCGAGGAGACGCCGGCAAGCTGCGCGGCGCTGATCGGCGTCTTCCTCGAGGCCGGCGTGCCGGGGGACGTGCTCAACCTGGTCTTCGGCCGGCCGGCGGAGATTTCCCGGTTTCTGATCGCGCATCCGCTGGTGCGCAAGGTGTCGTTCACGGGCTCGACGGCGGTCGGCCGCCAGATCGCGTCGCTGGCCGGGCTGCACATGAAGCGCATCACGCTGGAGCTGGGCGGCCATGCGCCGGTCATCCTCTTCGCGGACGCGGACATGACGCAGGCGGCGCGCGTGCTGCCAGCCCAGAAGTTTCGCAACGCCGGGCAGGTATGCGTCTCGCCGACCCGGTTCCTCGTGCACGAGAGCCTGTTCGAGCCCTTCGTGGCTGCCATGGCCGGCCACGCGCGCGCCTTGAAGGTTGGCGATGGCCTTGCCCCGGCGACAAGCATGGGGCCGCTTGCCCACGCCCGCCGGCTGGATGCCATGGAGGCGCTGGTCGCCGATGCGGTCGGCAAGGGGGCGTCCCTGATCACCGGCGGCAAGCGCCTGGGCAACCGCGGCTTCTTCTTCGAGCCGACGGTCCTGGCCGACCTGCCCATGACGGCGCGGATCATGAACGAGGAGCCGTTCGGCCCGGTCGCGGTGATCCAGCGGTTCTCCCAGCCCGAGGAGGCGATCGCGGAGGCCAACCGCTTGCCGTTCGGCCTCGCGGCCTATGCCTACACCCGTTCGTCCGCGAACGCGGCGCTGGTCGCGCGCAAGATCCAGAGTGGGATGATCTCCATCAACCATCACGGGCTTGGCCTGCCCGAGACCCCCTTCGGCGGCGTGAAGGATTCGGGCTACGGCAGCGAAGGGGGAAGCGAGGCGCTGGATGGCTATCTGGCCACCAAGCTCGTCTCCCACGCCGCGTAGGCCGCAACGGCGCTCGGCGCGCCCTTGCGGGATCGTCGGCGAGGATTCGTCCTCGAGCAGCACGGCCAGCAGACCTGTCCGAGGCTTCTCCGGCGGCCTGCGAGAAGTGCTCAGGCAGGCGAGGCGTAGGCCTTCACGACCTCGGCGTGGGCCCACTTGGCCGCCTCGTCGGCCGGCATGCCCTGGATCGCCTTGGCGTACATGTCGACGATGATGTACTTGGTCACCACCTCGGCGGCCTTGCGGTTGGGCGGCCCGGCATAGCCTGCGAGCCGGCCGAACGGCGGTATGTCGCGGAACGGCCGCAGCACCGGATCGGCGTCCCACACCGCGTGCTTCTCCCATTCCTTGGTGGCGCCGTCGCTGTAGCCCTGCTGCGAGGTGAACCACGCATCATAGGCCGGCTTCGAATGCACCCAGCGCAGGAACGTCTTGGCCGCCGCCTGGTTCTTGGAATAGCCCATCAGCATGTCGGTGAACGGGGTCGGCAGGTTGAACTGGCCGCCGGCGCCCTTGGGGATGCGCGCGTGCAGGATGTCCTGCACCATCGGCGTGCCCTTCTCGGTCAGGTACGTCGTGGGCTTGCGCTTGGCTTCGATGTAGATCGAGGCGCCGTTGTTGGTGGCGCTGACCGTGCCGGACAGGAAGGCGCGGTTGTTGTTGGTGTCGTCCCAGGCGAGCCCGCCTTCGTCGCAGGCCTCCTTCCAGAGGGCGACGGCGAACTTGATCGACTCGACCGTCTCCTTGCTGTCGAGCACCACGGTCCTGCCGTCGGCCTCGACCTCCTTGCCGCCCCATGACCAGAGATAGGGGTACCACCAGGCCGGCGCGTCGCCGAACGTGTGCCCGGCGGTCTGGCCGATCGGCTGGCCCTTGGCCTTCAGCTTCCTGCCGGCATCGCGAAAGGCATCCCAGGTCTCGGGGAAGGTGTTGTGCCCGACCGCCTCGAACCACGATTTGCGGTAGGCGATCAGCCCGCCGCCGACCGTCCACGGCACGCCGATCCACTTGCTGCCGACCGTGGCGACGAGGCGGGAGACGTCGTAGTAGCCGCCCTGGGCCTTGCCGATCTCCTCGGCCACGTCGCTGCTGTCGGCCAGGCTCTCGGCATAGAGCTGCGGCCAGTTGCCGATGGCCATGATGATGTCGGGGCCGGATCCGGACTGGATTGCCGCGGTGATGCGCGACTGCAGGTCGTTGGCGTTGATGGACTCGAGCTTGAGCGTGATGCCGGTTGCCTTCTTGCATTCCTGCGTGATCTGGCCCTTGAGCAGCACGTCGGAGGCGGGCACGAAATCGGCCCAGCGCAGCCAGTGGACGGTTGTCTCCTGCGCCAGCGCCGGGGCACGGCCGCTGGCCAGGACGGCGGCGAGGCCGCCGCTTTGCGCCGCGACCGCGCCGGTCCCGGACAGCTTGAGAAATCTACGTCGCGCGATGCGAGCCATGATTTCCTCCCGTCGATTGTGATGCGCTGTGCTGATGCGCCGTTGGCCGCGCGCCGGCGTGCCGCGGCGTCATCTGACAACTCGAACGAACAGAACCACGCGTTGCTGTCGTCCTGGGCGGAGCGAAGGCTCTGGGGCGGCCGCTCCGCGCTGAGCGCTACCGTCGCTGCGGCCGGAGCGTCCGGCCGGGCGGGGGGCACTGAGGACAACGCTGCCGAAGACTACGCCCATTCGGCCCGCGCCGCAGCCCCGGCCTGAGGGGCTGCCGCCTATGGCGCGACGCTGCGCGGCCACGCTTCCCGTCATCCCGAGCGCCCCTTCGACAAGCTCAGGAGAGGGGGCGCTCGGGATGACGGCAGGGCGGTCGTATCAGCCATCCGCGATTCCAGGTGCTGGGCTGTCGCCCGGGGCTGCTACTCTCTCGCCGACCGGTTGACGGGTGGAGTATCGCCTTGATCGTGACCGCCTTCGCGCGCGACGTGCGCGTCATCGAGCACACGATGATCCCGCTGCGCGACGGCACCAGGCTGGCCGCCCGCATCTGGCTGCCGCGGGACGCGGAGCAGGATCCCGTCCCGGCGATCCTGGAGTACCTGCCGTACCGCAAGCGCGACGGCACGCACGAGCGGGATGCGCTGACGCATCCCTACCTGGCCGGCCACGGCTACGCCGCCGTGCGTGTCGATATCCGCGGCAGCGGCGAGTCCGACGGCCTGCTGCAGGACGAGTACACGAGGCAGGAGCAGGACGATGCCCTGGAGGTCATCGCCTGGCTTGCCGCCCAGCCCTGGTGCAGCGGCGCGGTCGGCATGATGGGGATCTCATGGGGCGGCTTCAACGCCCTGCAGGTGGCGGCGCTGCGGCCGCCGGCGTTGAAGGCCATCGTCTCCATCTGCTCGACCGATGACCGCTACCGCGACGACGTGCACTACATGGGCGGCGCGCGCCTGGGGGCGGGGCTGGGGTGGGCGTCGTTCTTCTTCCGCTCCATGTGCCATCCGCCCGATCCGCTGCTGGTGGGCGATCGCTGGCGTGCGATGTGGCTCGAGCGGCTGGCGCATGTCCCGCTGTTCCTCGAGGCCTGGCTGCGCCACCAGCGACGCGATGCGTACTGGCGGCACGGGTCGATATGCGAGGACTACGGCGCCATAAGGTGCCCGGTCTATCTCGTCGGCGGCTGGACCGACGGCTACACCAACGCCGTGCCGCGCATGCTGGCGCGCCTGTCGTGTCCCCGCAAAGGCCTCATCGGCCCATGGGCGCACGCCTATCCGCATTTCGCGCGCCCGGGTCCGCAGATCGGGTTCCTGCAGGAGATGCTGCGGTGGTGGGACCAGTGGCTGAAAGGCATCGACACGGGCGTGATGAACGAGCCGATGCTGCGCGCCTGGATGACGCAAAGCGTGCGGCCGGCCCGTCACCATCACGCGCTTCCCGGGCGGTGGATCGGCGAGCCGGGCTGGCCGCCACCCGGCATGACCGCCTGCCGGCTGTTCCTGGCGGATGGCGGATTGGAAACGCAGGCGGCGGCCCTGGCGCCGCGGTCGGTCTGCACCCCCCAGACCGTGGGTAGGCACGCCGGTGAATGGTGTCCGTTCGGCGGCTCGGACCAAGCCGGCGATCAGCGTGAGGACGATGCGCGGTCGCTGACGTTCGAGACGCCGCCGCTGGAGCGCGCCCTGGAAATCCTCGGCGCGCCGATCCTCACCGTCGAGGTCGCCTCCGACAAGCCGGTTGCCCACCTCGTCGCGCGCCTGTGCGACGTCCATCCCTCAGGCGAGTCGCTGCGTGTGTCCTACGGCGTGCTCAACCTGACGCATCGCGACGGGCACGAGACGCCGGTGCCGCTTGCCGCCGGGCAGCGCTACCGGGTGCGCATCCAGCTCAACAACACCGGTTGCGTCCTGCCGGCCGGGCACAGGGTCAGGCTGGCGCTGTCGACGACGTACTGGCCGCTGATCTGGCCCAGCCCGGAGAAGGCTGCATTGACGATCTTCGGCGGCAGCCTCGACCTGCCGGTGCGGCCGCCGCGCGAGCCGGAGGCATTGCGGCCTTTCCCCGAGCCGCAGACCGCCACACCCGAGACGATCACCACCGTCCGCCCGGGCGTGCACCGCATCGAGCGCCTCGGGCTCGAGCTGGGCTCGGAGGGCACGTCGACCTTCCACATTGATGACGACGACCCGCTGAGCGCGGTCGCCGAGCTGCGGCGGGCCGACACGCTCGCGCGCGATGCCTGGAGGATCCGGATCGAGACACGCCTGCGTCTGTCCTGCACCCGCGATGCCTTCCGCCTGCAGGCCGGCTTGCGCGCCTGGGGAGGCGACGAGGAGGTGTGCGCCCGCGACTGGGACCGCACCATCGCCCGCGACTGTATCTGACGGACGGGAGGGGACCTTGCCACGCCAGAGCGTTTCGGGCTCAGTCATCCTGAGCGTTTCCCTGCTGCGCTGGCGGTCGCCATCCAGCCCGTGATCCTACTTTCCCCGCGCCTTGCGGGCCGCGTAGCGGGCGTCCCGTGCCGCCTTGCGCTCGGCTTCGAGCGCGGCGTCGCGGACCGCCGCTTCAGCCTCGCGCGCCGCCTGCTGCGCCGCCTTCGCCGCGGCCGCGCGCTCTTCCTCCGCGCGCTTGGCCGCCTTGCGTTCAGCGATCCGGGCATCGCGTGCGGCCGCCGCCGCACGGCGGGCTTCCTGCTGCTGCGCGAAGTCGGCGCGCGCCGACGGATCGCTGGCGCGGGCCCGGGCAAGGCGAGCCTGCGTTGCTTTTGCCGCCGTGCTCAACCGGTCGGCCAGGCTCGTTTCTCTGTCTCTCATTGCTCTCGATCTCTCGCGGTATCGGTCAAAGACATCGCTTTCGCAGGGCGGTCTTCGGCCGGGCGCTGAAGCAGCCGCAACAAAGGCTGATGACAGGCATCAATCTTCGACGTGTGCCGCCGCACCGGCGCAAAGCCGCAGCATAGATAGTCGCCGGGGTCGCGCTTTGCATCAGAAAAACCGATGGCCGGCCGCCGGCGCGATTCGGGGCGGCGGCCGCGACTTACGGCTGCTTGTCCGTTCGGGTGGTCGGCAGGCACGAAAAGGTGACCTGGGCCCGGGTATGGTCGTTCTTCGCCGTATTCCCGGCCTGCCGGCAGGACGCCTCGTCCGCGTACGTGATCGGGGGCGACCATACCGCGATGCCGTTGCCGCCGCCCGCCATGAACACGATCAATAGAATGAACATCCTCTCTCCCCGTAGCGCACCTCGAGGCGACCGCCTGCCAGGGACACGGGCCGGCCGATGCGCGCAGCGACAACGTCCCATGAGCGCCCAGCCCACATTCGCCGCATGTTCTTGTTCGCGTATCGGCGCGAGCGGAACGACCACTGACAGTAGCCCGTGGCCTGTCCCCGATCCAGCGGCGTCTGGGTGGAAAGCGCTTTCCACGCGTGCCGTCGCGCTGGCGGCGCAGTTCGGGCTGATCGGCCCCGCCAGCGCCTGACAAGGCTGACCGGAGGGCAGGGCAATCACATTGGCTCAGGCAGAATGGTCACACGCTGGGGGCGCGCCACTCCGTGGCGCGTCATGCGCATGACCGCAAACCGACGCCGCACGACATCGGCGCCTGCTGCCCGCGTGGTCGGCCCATGATCGCGCAGCATGCCTCAAACTGAGGCCATGACGCGCCACAGAGTGGCGCACCCCCAGCATGTGATCCTTCCGCCCGGACCATGCCGCTGCGCCATATGCCGGAATGCACCATTCCATTGCCGTCGCGGCCGGCGAGGAATAGCCTCCGTGCCCAGGCGGCCGGCACCGCTCACGGCGCCGCGCTCCGCCTGTGCTCCATTGTCAGATTGGAGGGCACCATGCGGGTGATTTCTCCCTGGCCTCCGCTTCTCGTCGCAGGTGCGGCGCTGGGCGGCTTGTTCGCACCGTTCGCCGTTGGCAGAGTTCCGACCGACAGCATCGGCATTGCCTCCAATGCCGCGCCGACGTTTGGCGCCGACGTCCCCATCTGCCGTGGGTCGCCGTCGCCCGGCGCTGCCGGCGTCATGTTCCGACTGGCCCAGGCACGCACGGAAGTGCCGCAGGCGGAAATGCAGGCCGCCTCGCCGGCGGCCGCTTTCGCCGGCACGGATCCGCCACTATGGGAGGGGCTCGGCGGGGTGACGTACAGGATCACCACCGCGAACGAGCTGGCGCAGTCCTATTTCAATCAGGGGCTCCGGCTCGCCTACGCGTTCAATCACAGCGAGGCGCAGCGCGCCTTCCGCAAGGCGCAGAAGCTCGACCCCGAGTGCGCCATGTGCTTCTGGGGCGAAGCGCTGGTGCTCGGGCCCAACATCAATCTGCCGATGCAGGAAGACGCGGTGGCGCCCGCCTTCGCGGCAGCCGAGAAGGCGCGCATGCTCGCCTCCAGGGCGACCCCGCGCGAGCAGGCGCTGATCGCGGCGCTCTCGACCCGCTACGCCAGCGACGCGAAGGCGGACCGGGCGCCGCTCGATGCCGCCTATGCGCTGGCCATGGAGAAGGTCGCGGCCCAGTTCCCGCAGGACAACGAGATCGCGGTGCTCTTTGCCGAAGCGGTGATGGACCTCAGCCCGTGGGACTACTGGCAGCCCGGCGGCCGGGAGCCAAACCCGCAGAGCGGCCCCATCGTGCCGACGCTCGAGCGCGTGCTGGCGCGCGACCCGAACCATCCCGGCGCGATCCACTTCTACATCCACGCGGTCGAGGCGTCGGACGGGCCCGAGCGTGCCGAGCCCTATGCGGACCGGCTGCGGGGAGCCATTCCCGGCGCCGGCCACCTCGTGCACATGCCGAGCCACATCTACTACCGGGTCGGGCGCTATCTTGACGCGCTGGCCGAGAACAAGGCGGCGATCGAGGTCGACGAAAAATACCTGGCGGCGACCAATGCGCCCATGGGCGTGTATCGCCTCGGGTACTACCCGCACAACGTCCATTTCGTGCTGGCGTCTGCCCAGATGGCGGGCGACGGACCCACCGTCATCGCGGCGGCCGAGAAGCTGCGCGGCCTCATCCCCGACGAGATGGCGCGCGGCATCGCGCTGGTGCAGCCGGTCAAGGCGGCGCCTTACTTCGCCCATGCGCTGTTCAGCCCTGCCGCCACCGTTCTGGCGCTGCCCGACCCCGGCGACGCCATTGCGTACGTCAAGGCCATGTGGCACTACGCGCGCGGCGTTGCCTATGCGGCACAGGGCGATCTTCCCGCCGCCAAGGCGGAGGCGAATGCGATCGCGGTCCTCGAGGGCGGCGATTTCACGTTGCTCAAATCCTCGGGCGTTCCGGCACAGGACGTGCTGGCGCTGGCGCGCGCCGTCATCGAAGCCCGCATCGCGCAGCGTCAGGGCAACAAGGCTGCGGCGATCGAGCGGTTCGAGCGTGCGGCTGCGCTGCAGGACGGGCTGCCCTACACCGAGCCACCCTACTGGTACTACCCTGTGCGGCAGTCGCTCGCGGTCGCGCTGATGCAGGCCGGCCTGCTCGACGAAGCGGAGGAGCAGTTCCAGCGCGCGCTCAAGCGCGCCCCAAGCAACGGCTGGTCGTGGTACGGTCTTGCCGCGCTCTACAGGGCGCGCGGCAAGGTCGACCAGGCGAGCAAGCTGGAAGCGGATCTCGCCAGGATGTGGATCGGCGACCGGCAGCTGTTGGAGCTGTCGAAGTTGTGACCCTGGTATCGGCTATCGCGAGAAAGTCATGACGGATGTATCGGCGACCAGTGATTCCAGGCACTAGAGCGCGTTGCGTTTAGGTAGAAGCGCAGCCCTTGCAGGCATAGCTCGCACCGGTCTCGAAGCGCAGCAGGCCCGTGGCCGGCATCCAGGGTGTCCCCACGAGATGCTGGCGCACCAGGTGTCCGCGGCCGCCCGGGCCGGTCACGTGAACGTGGTAGATGCGGTTCTGCTCGGCGCGCCGGACGAAGACATCCGAACCCGAAGGGATGATGGTGACGTCGTTCGTGGCGCGCTCGTAGTGGAAGGTCCGTCCTCCGTAGACGTCACCATCTTCGGTCCTCCCCTTGCAATCGCCGGGACTTGGCCACGGGGCGCAAAGCGCCGAATCCGGTCGACGGGAGCCGCGAATTCTGACGTAGCCCGGCATCCGGGCCGGCTGGATCCTGGGCTGCGCTGTCGCAGCTCGATTGTCAGGGACGCGCAAATGGAACGGCCGCGCGGCTGGAGCGGTTGCCGGATCCGACGGCAGGGTATCTCGATCGTGCGCCAAGTGGTAGCGCCACCGCCTCTGCCCGGGGTGAATGGCGACGCTCGCGCGCCTGTGTCAACGCGACACAACGTGAAGCGCTGGCGCGATCCCTCGATGGCCTTGCAGCAGGTGGCTGTCAGCACGGCGCAGGCACGGGCCGATTGCCAAGGCTGCCCGCGGCTCCCGCGATGCCGTCACTGCGCCGCGGCGCGGCTGAGCCAGTCCTCGAAGCGGGTCGGGCCAAGCCGCGGATCGGCGCCGGGCGTCAGCGACCGGTCGTCCAGCTCGGTGCCGAAGTAGCGGGCGTGGATGTCCGCGATCACCTCGCGCTTGTCGCCCTGGGCGCAAAGCACCTTGCGGGCGAGCGTGTCGAGGGGGCTGGCATCGGGGCCGGCGATCTCGACGGTGCCGTTCAACGGCGGCCCGACGGCCAGGTCAGCCAGCGCCGCAGCGACGTCGTCGGCCGCGATCGGCTGCAGCAGCGCGGGCGACAGCCGGATCACGCCGTCTTGCGCGCCGGCCTCGGCGATGCGGCCGATGAACTCGAAGAACTGCGTCGCACGCAGGATCGAGTAGGGGATCCCGGATGCCTTGATCAGCGTCTCCTGGGCCAGCTTGGCGCGCAGATAGCCGCTCCGCGGCAGCCGGTCGGCACCGACGACGGATAGGGCGAGGTGATGCCTGACGCCGGCCTCGGCTTCCGCCGCGCCCAGGTTGCGGGCCGATGCCTGGAAGAAGTCCAGGACGGCCTTGTCCTCGAACGAAGGCGCGTTCGCTACGTCGACGACGACCGTGGTCCCGGCAAAAGCCGCCGCCAGCCCTTCACCCGTGACGGCGTTGACACCCGATTTCGGCGACGCCGCCACGACCGCGTGGCCCTTCTGGCGCAGCCTGTTGACGACGTTCGTTCCGATCAGGCCGCTGCCGCCGATGACGACGATCCTCATGTTCAGCTCTCCGTGTTGGGCTCGACAGGGCGGAGGATGCCGGATCGCCGGCCGCAAGACCTTGCCGCAGCCTCCAGCCGGGGTTGGATTTCCCTTGATTGTTCGTCCAAGCGGGGCAGGTCGCGCCTGTTCACCCCTCGCCCCGCGAGAGCGGGGAGAGGAGGCGAGGCGTGCCCGCTCAGCTCGACGGGTCCGCGACGGCAGGCGATTCCTTCACAAGGACGTCGGTATCGATCAGCGCCGGATGATAGCCGGGGAAGGCGGCATCCCAGCCCAGCGCCATGAGCAGGCCGACCGCCATCCCGGCGAAGAACGCCGAGACGATCAGGACACGAAGCAGATCGAGCTTCGAGTCGGCCGCCTTTTCGCTTCGCGCCATACGCAACATCTTTGCCTCCTTTGGCCGCATGTGGCTCTGGTCGGGCGCTTCGCAAATGACCTTCCCTCATGGGCTTGATAGAATTCGATCGGCGCTGCTGGCGAGGCTGAGAAGCCTCGGCCTCGCGGTAAGCAAGATGCCGGATCGCCGGCCGGAAGACCTTGCAGTCGTCTTCGACCGGGATTGAAATTCCCTTGATTCTTCGTCTAAGCCCGTCGCGGGCTTTATGATGGTTGCGTGGCCCGGCAGGACGGCGCTGCGCCCTCGGGGTGATCGCCGTCTCCTCTCCCTGCCGCGGGGCGAGGGGTGAACGGCGGCATATGCGATCGCCCTGGCGGTCAAGGGGGGACCGACGTGCGCTATGCGTTCGAGGACTACGTGCTCGACCCCGAGCGCCGGGAGCTCACGCGCGGCGCCGAGCCGGTGTCCATCGGGCCGCAGGTCTTCGACCTGCTGCTCTACCTGGTTCGCAATCGCGGGCACGTCGTCAGCAAGGACGACCTGCTGGACACCGTGTGGAGCGGGCGCATCGTTTCCGAATCGACCCTGACGAGCCACATCAACGCGGCGCGCAAGGCCATCGGCGACAGCGGCCAGGAGCAGCACCTGATCCGCACCGTGGCGCGCAAGGGCTTCCGGTTCGTCGGCGACGTCGCGGAGAATGAGCAGGCAGGCGGCAGCTCATCCCCGGCGGGGACCGAGCCGCCGGTGCTGGGCAGGGCGCCCGCCCAGGCGTTGTCGCTTCCCGACAGGCCATCCATCGCCGCCTTGCCGTTCCTCAACCTGAGCGGCGACGCCGAGCAGGAGTATTTCACCGACGGGGTGGTGGAGGACATCATCTCGGCGCTGTCGCGCATGCGCTGGCTGTTCGTGATCGCGCGCAATTCGAGCTTCACGTACAAGGGCCGGGCGGTCGATGTGAAGCAGGTGGGCCGCGAGCTGGGCGTGCGCTATGTGCTGGAAGGCAGCCTGCGCAAGGCGGCGAACCGCGTGCGCATCACGGGACAGCTCGTCGATGCGGCCACCGGACACCACCTGTGGGCCGAACGCTACGAAGGCGCGCTCGACGACATCTTCGAGCTGCAGGACCGGATCACGCAGAGCGTCGTCGGCGCGATCGCGCCGCAGCTGGAGCGCGCCGAGATCGAACGCGCCGAGCGCAAGCCGACCGGGAGCCTTGACGCCTACGACTACTTCCTGCGCGGCATGGCGCGCTTCCATGCCGGCGGGCGGGAAGGCCTGGAGGTCAATCCCAGGCTGCGGCTGGCCAGCCTCGACCCGTGGCTGCCCCTTCGACGGCCGCAGGACGCGGCGCTGGTCGACGACGGCCTGCGGAAGGCCGGCCTGCCGGAGTGAGGGAATGGCCACGCTTCATTTCATTTGCGGCAAGGCGGGAGCGGGAAAGACGACCCTTGCCCGCGAGCTGGGCCGCACGCTGCCTGCCGTGGTGATGTGCGAGGACGAGTGGATCGCGACGCTCGGCTTGGAGACCCGCTCGCTCGAGGACTTCGTCAAGGCATCCTCGAAATGGCGCAGCCTGGTCGGCCCGCTCGCCATCCAGCTCTTGCGGCTGGGCGTTTCCGTGGTCTTCGACTTTGCCGGCAACACCGTCAAGAGCAGGCAGTGGGCGCGCGGTGTTTTCGAGGCCGCCGAGGCCGACCACGTGCTGCACGTCATCGAGGCCACCGACGCCCAGTGCCTCGCCAATATCCATCGGCGCAACGACGAGAAGCCGTCGGGCATCTACTGGGGATACGTCAGCGACGAGACGTTCCACGGCGTGACGGCATATTTCGCGCTGCCGCAGCCCGAGGAGGGGTTTCGCATCGTGGCGCACGCGCGGCCGTGAGCAATCCTGATCGCCACGCATGAGGGATCTTCCGCGAAGGACGCGTGGTGCGCCATTCGCGAAGGATCCTCGCTGCGCTCGGGACAGTCGCGACTCACCTTCCATCGAGAGTCAGTATCAGTGCCGCTGCCAGGCCCACGTGCCGCTCCAGGCACGCTCCCAGACGGTGCCTAGCTCGTCCTCGCCGAAAACGCTGATTCGCTGCCATGGTCCCGCGTCGACCACGGCCGCGCCGCTGACGCGCAGGCGCACCGGGTGCACGCCGGCCGGGCCCCAGTCACGCGTCTCCGGCAAGACGGTGAGCGGTCCCCAGCTCCATACGCTTCCATCCCAGAAGAAGTCGACCAAGTGGCCGCCCGTATGCGTCGGCAAGCCGGAGTTCAACCTGTCCACGGGGTCGGTCGTGCCGAACAGGTTGATCCGAAGCGTCGAGCCATCCCGCCACACGACACCATTGGATAGCTCAAACCCCTTTCCCCGGACCAGGTTTGGCGGCGAACCGTAGTCCGTCCATGGGCGCCAGTCCGGTCCATCCGTGTATCGGCTGTAAAGATGATAGCCATCCTCGGCCTTTGCCGTGACGAAAACGGCGATACGTCGTCGTCCGTCGACATGGTATTGCAAGGCGACTGGAGCTCGCATGTCTGTGATGCCGCCGTCTGGTTGGCCCAAGGAAAACCAGCACCAGGACGCGCAGCTCCGGGTATCGTACCAAAGAGCCCACAGGTCTGCTGTGTCGGCAGTGGCGAACACATAGCCGTTTCCATAGCCCAAGGCATTCGTCCAGATTGCGCTGTTCGGGCCGACGCGAAGGTAGAAGCGGCCCGTGGGTCGATCATGGTCGACGTAGCGCCACGTGCTGCCGTCATGCCACAACTCGCGCAGCGAGTGGCCGATTACATGGCGATCACGGTCAAGCTGGATTGCGACACCAAAAAGGTTCTGTCGCTGCGTCGATCCGTCGAGCCAGGTGATCCCGGTGGACGGGATGAAGTCCACACCCGCGGCGTTCGCGGGCGGGGCGAGATGGACAAAGGAGTACGCGCCGGGAATCTGGCGCCACATGGGAAGACCAACGCTGACGTCACCGCCGGGAGAAAACAGCCGAAAATTGTAGGCCGCCGTGAAGCGCGCGGTCCAGATGCCGGTCGATGGCTCGACATACATGCCGCCCAGAGCCACAAGCGAGCTCGACAGCGGTGCATCGCCCCCGACCTCGGGCTGATTGCGCCAGGTCCATGCTGACCAGGCGCCGGTCGCATTGGTGCCAGTCCAGACCTTGTGTCGAAGGCCACCGCTGGTGCGGTGGAAGAGAAAGATGCGCTGGTCCTGATCTGCGGGATTGCCGGTTCGAAGTTGCGCCAGATCGTTGGTCGCCGCCGAGACATGAGCCGGCATGGCGGTGTCCAGCTCAGCCTGGGCCCAAGCGGCGCCAGGGACTGTATTGCCCGGCAGCGCCGCGATGGTCGCGACCAGCACGAGAGGCACTATGCCAGCCACCTTGTGGCGCTCATGGGCATTGTCAGATGTGCCGTTGGGACACCGAGTTCCGGCACGGGTCCATCCGGTTGCCAGAGTTGCCGCCGACATGCTGATCACGCCGACCTCCCGCCGCTGGCCCGCGCCACGTCGGCGCGGGTAACCTTCCACTGGGAATTCCGGCCTGTTCCTCTGGACAAGCATGGCATCGACGGCGTTCCACCCGCTATCCGCGCGCTGCCGATCGCATCCGCTTTCGGCACTTCTTTCGTGGCAGCACAGCCGATCGTGTGCAGGCAGCCCAATTGGGAAAGCCGACCTGCCGGAATGGCGGTGAAATTTCTTGTTCGTAAAACGAGAATGGTGTAAGTTGGTGTCGTTGGAGCACGCGTAAGCCCGCCGCCGGGAGTAACGGGCGCTTCGTCAGCCCCACGACACGGGACAAAGCCGCCGCCGGGCTTTCGAGACGGGCGCCTGCGAAGGCAGGACAGCCGGTTGCCGCCAGCGGGGCGTGGCGCGAAGGGAATTGGCGCCAATCGCGCAATCGGCGCCGCCGGCCGCGAGCCCGGCGGAAGCTCTTGGCAGGATTGGAGAATTTCCCGTCGCGCAATCAGCGCCAATCGCGCAGGCGGATGTCGCCGCATCGGCGAGCGGGCTTCTCACAAATTGCGGATGACGGCAGTATCGCCGTCCAGTCATCTCGATCCGCTGGAAGGAAGTAGCCTTGAGCCATCCGCTGTTGTTCACGCCGTTGCCGTTGCGCAGCGTGGTCGCGCCCAATCGGGTCGTGATCTCGCCGATGGTGCAGTACCGCGCCACCGACGGGTTCGCCAACGACTACCACCTCGTCCATCTCGGCAAGTTCGCGCTCGGCAAGGCGGGCATGGTGTTCACCGAGAACGTCGCGGTCGAGCCGCGGGGACGCGTCACGCAGGGCGACCTCGGGCTGTGGAGCGATTCGCATATCGAGGGCCTGCGCCGCGTCGCAAGCTTCATCAAGGCCGAGGGCGCGCTGGCGGCGACGCAGATCACCCACTCCGGCCGCAAGGGCTCGACGCCGCGCGCCTTCGAAGGCTCGGTGCTGAACGAGCAGCACGCGGCCAAGGGCTGGCATCCCTGGGAGGTGGTGGGCCCGACCGCCGATCCGGTGGCGCCCGGCTGGCTGCGCCCGCGCCAGCTCACGGCGGCGGAGATCGGCGACCTCGTGAGCCGCTTCGCCGTCGCGGCAAGGCGGGCCGACGCGGCCGGCTTCGACGTGCTGGAGATCCATGGCGCGCACGGCTACCTGCTGGCCTCGTTCCTGTCGCCCGTCAGCAACACCCGCAACGACGCCTATGGCGGCGACCGGGCGGGGCGCATGCGCTTCCCGCTCGACGTGGCGCGCGCCGTGCGCGCCGCCTGGCCAGCGCACAAGCCGCTCTTCTTCCGCGTCTCGGCGCTGGACGGCGCCGATGGCTGGAACCTCGACGACACCGTGGTGCTGGCGGCCGAGCTGAAGGCGGTGGGCGTCGATGTCATGGACTGCTCCTCGGGCGGCCTGACCGGCGTGGCCACCGCGGCGCCGATCAAGCGGGCGCCGGGCTTCCAGGTGCCGTTCGCGGCCCGGGTGCGGCGCGAGGCGGGCATCAAGAGCATGGCGGTGGGCCTGATCCTCGACGGGCCGCAGGCCGAGGCGATCCTGCAGGCCGGCGACGCCGACCTGATCGCCATCGGCCGCCAGGCGCTCTTCGAGCCGTTCTGGGCCCTGCACGCGGCGCAGGCGCTGGGCTGCGACCCGGACTGGACGATGTGGAACCCGGAATACGGCTGGTGGCTCGACAAGCGCGAGCACACGCTGGGAAGGAAGTAGCGGGGCAATGTCATCCCGAGCGCAGCGAGGGATCTCCTGCGAATGACGCACGGTGCGTCCGGCCGCGGGAGATCCCTCGCTGCGCTCGGGATGACAGGCTCGGAACATCATCGTAACCTTCGTGCAAATTGATGGGGAGTGATGTCATGTCCAGGAGTCGCAAGGTCAGCGTATCGCGTCGCAGCTTCATCGCCGGCACGGCGGCCGCGCTGGGCCTGCCGGCCATCGCCGGGGCCCAGCCCGCCGCCGTGAAGGTGGGCATCATCCACCCCGTCACCGGCTTCGTGGCCTACAACGGCCAGCAGGGCAGGCTGGGCGCCACCATGGCGGTGGAGGACGTCAACAAGGCGGGTGGCATCAAGGCCATGGGCGGCGCCAGGCTCGAGGCGCTGCTGGGCGACAGCCAGTCCAAGGTCGAGGTCGGCGTCAGCGAAGTCGAGAAGATGAACGAGGCGGGCGTGGCGGCCTATATCGGCTGCTTCCAGAGCCCGGTGGGCATTGCCGCCAGCCAGGCGGCCGCCAAGTACAACACGCCGTTCCTGATCGATGTCGGCGCCTCGGACCTCTTGGTCACGCGCGGCCTGAAGAACGTGTTCCGGCTCAAGCCCGGCTTCGGCGCCTGCGTCGACCAGGGCATCGCGGCGCTGGGCGCGCTCAACGAGGCTGCCGGCAAGCCGGCCAGGTCGGCCGTGATCGTGCACGAGAGCGGCGAGTTCGGCACCGGCACCGCCAAGCTGCTGGCGGGCAAGCTGCCCTCGGTGGGCATCGAGGCCAAGGAGCTGATCGGCCACGACAATCCGACGCGCAACTTCGACAACGTCGCGCTGCGCATCCGCTCGATGGCGCCCGACCTCGTGATCATGTCGAACTATCAGAACGAGTACGTGCTGCTGGCGCGCACGCTCTACCAGCAGAAGGTGAACCTCGCCGGCCTGTTCTCGGTGCTGGGCGGCGGCTTCAACTACAAGTTCGTCAAGGAGCTGCCCGACGTGGCGCAGTACATGATGGACACCAACCACTGGTTCAACCCGAAGTCCGACAAGGCGCAGGCGCTGAAGAAGCGGGTCGAAGCGGGCGGCGCGCTGTTCACCTTCGAGGTCTACCTGGCGTACTCGACGGTGATGCTGCTGGCCGACGCCCTGGAGCATGCCGGCTCGGCCGACAAGGCGAAGCTCGTCGCCGCGCTCGATGCCTCGACCTTCAAGGCCGAGCTGCTGCCCTACGGGCCCACGAAATTCGTCAACGGCCAGAACCAGGGCGGCCGCGCCGCGGTGATGCAGGCGCTGAAGGGCGACATCGAGGTCATCGCCCCGCCCGAGTTCGCCTCCGCCAAGGCCGTGTTCCCCAGGCCCAAGTTCGGCTGACCTTGAAAGGTTCACCACAGAGTTCCGCACCGACTACGTCGGCCACAAGGGCTGAAACGGGTGCTAAGCTGTTGTCCGGCCGGCATCGAGGTTGGTCGGATCCCTAGTGCAGAGGAGCCTGACACAGAGTTTGAACCCTG
>NZ_VDUZ01000057.1 GCF_008039615.1 Vineibacter terrae
CGACCCCGAGCCGCGATACGACTTCACCATGCAAGACAGGTCCAGCCGATCAATCACCTCGACCACGAACCGCGCCAGGTGACGCTCCGGAAGCCACTCGTCCACCGACGGCGGCAGCAAAAAATCGATCTGACGATCAACTTGGCGGAAATTACTCATCACAACCACGCTGGCTCGAGCCAATATCAACCCTCGATAATGAATCTCATTCCAGCTCTCGGCTCAAGTCCGACAGGCTGCTAGAGGAGGCACGATGTCGGTCCAGGCGCGACGAGCACGCTACGTTCCGGTCGAGCAGGGCTTCAACATCGTGCGCCCCTCCATCGCGCCGCAAGCATTCGAGCCGCAAAAAGCCTGCGCATTCGCGACCGACGCCGCCACCGGGATCGTTCCGCTCGATCTTTCATCGCCTCTTGTCGTCCTGAGCGAAGCGAAGGACCTTGCGGTGGGTCGTCAGAGAATTGTGTGCTGATGCGCACCGGCATCTGCAGTGCCTGGGGCCAACACCGCAAGATCCTTCGCTTCGCTCAGGATGACAGCTGTGAGAACCGCGCTTCTTCCTAAATGCGCTACGTCCAGGGAGAGCGTGCATGGACTGATGCTCATCGGCAGCCTTCTCGACCGGGTGCATCAGGCCGTCGGCGCTACTCCTCGCCGCTCCCCATCCGGCGCAGGGCCTCGG
Source organism: Vineibacter terrae (assembly GCF_008039615.1). Taxonomy (GTDB): domain Bacteria; phylum Pseudomonadota; class Alphaproteobacteria; order Reyranellales; family Reyranellaceae; genus Vineibacter; species Vineibacter terrae. The sequence continues at coordinate 683 of NZ_VDUZ01000057.1, forward strand.
CTTCGTAGTTCGGGCCGATCGACATGGCGCAGATGCGTGACACGTGCAGGACCGGCAGCCCGCTCTCGGCGGCCCAGGCGTTGAACTGGTCCTGGATCTTGCGCCGGTCCTTCTTCGAGGTCGGCTGCTCGGCGATATCGAGGCCTGAATCGCGCAGGCAGGCGATCACGTCGCGCGACAGCACGAAGCCGTCCTTGCCGATGAAGCGCAGGAGATACTGCCCGGTGTTGCCGCCCAGCCGCGCCCCGCGCTTGGCCAGCAGCTCCAGCAGGCCGATCTGGTCGGTCGCCGGCCAGGCGGCCAGGAACTTGCCGAAGCTGCCGTGCTCGGCCGCGATCTCGGTCACGAGCTTCGCGTTGTCGCGCACCGCCATGATCTTGGCGCCGTTGCGCACGATGCGCTGATCGCGCGTCAGCGCGTGCCAGAACTCCTCGGTCTCGAACAGCAGGCGCTGGGGCACGAAGCCGAGAAAGGCTTCCTCGAAGCCCGGCCACTTGTTCTCGATCACGCTCCACACGAAGCCGGCCGAGAAGATGCGCTTCGTCATCTCGGCCAGTGCCCGATCGTCCTTCAGCCGCGCCAGCGCCTTGGCATCGGGCGGCGGCGGCAGCAGGTCGGCCAGGGCGCGCTCGCCGCCCTTGCGCTTGGCGGCCCGGGCATGGATCGTCTTGAAGGAGGATGGCATGGTCGTCGTCCGGGAATCTGAAGCTGTGGAGTCTTACGCGAGCGCAGGCGGTTCGGAAAGGCGACGGCGCGGTGTTGCTTCATATGCGACAGCCCGGTCCGGATGCGATAAGCGGGAATGCTGCGGCCTTCGGCGCAGCACAATCGAAAACCGCGCGGGAGGCGGCGACATGACGGATGAGCTTGCGACCACGATCCAGCGCGCGCGGACCCAGGGCATCGGCGACATGCTGCGCCGCTCCGCCCGGCGGCTCGGCGACAAGATCGCCATCCAGTGCGGCGTCACGACCTGGACCTACGCGCAGATGAACACAATCTGCGACCGCCTCGGCCGCGGCCTGCGCCGGTTCGGCGTGACCAAGGGCGACCGGGTCGCGGTGCTGTCCCGCAACTCGCACAGCTTCGCCGCGCTGCGCTTCGCGCTGGCGCGCATCGGCGCCGTGATCGTGCCCATCAACTTCATGCTCAACCCGGACGAGATCCGCTTCATCCTGGCGAGCTCGGGCGCGACGGTGCTCGCCGCCGGCCCGGATCTCATCGACACGGCGCGGGCCGCATCGGCGACGGGCTGCGCGGTCAGGTCGCTGGTCTGGCTGCCCGGCGAGCAGCCGTCGGCACCGGCGGCCGGCATGACCACCTTCGACGACCTGCTCGATGGCGATGCGACGCCGCTCGGCGCCGAGGTCGACAGCCGCGACCTGGCGCAGATCATCTACACCAGCGGCACCGAATCCCTGCCCAAGGGCGCCATGCTCAGCCACGAGGCGGTGATGTGGCAGTATGTCAGCTGCATCATCGAGGGCGGCATGGCCGAGGATGACGTGGTCCTGCACGCCCTGCCCCTCTACCACTGCGCCCAGCTCGACGTCTTCCTCGGGCCCGCGATCTACCTCGGCGCCACCAGCGTGATCATGGGCCAGCCCGCGCCCGACCTGATCCTGCCACGCATCGCCGCTCATCGCGTGACGTCGTTCTTCGCGCCGCCCACCGTATGGATCGGCATGCTGCGCTCGCCCGCTTTCGATGCGACCGACCTCACCAGCCTGCGCAAGGGCTACTACGGTGCGTCGATCATGCCGGTGGAGGTGCTGCGCGAGCTGCAGCAGCGTCTGCCGGATGTGCGCTTCTGGAACTTCTACGGCCAGACCGAGATCGCACCGCTGGCCACCGTGCTGAAGCCCGAGGACCAGGTGCGCAAGGCCGGCTCCGCCGGCAAGCCGGCGATCAATGTCGAAACCCGGGTCGTCAACGAGGCCATGCAGGACGTCGCGGTCGGCGAGGTCGGCGAGATTGTGCACCGCTCGCCACATCTGCTGTCGGGCTACTACAACGACCCGCAGAAGACGGCCGATGCCTTCGCCGACGGCTGGTTCCACAGCGGCGACCTCGCCACCGTCGATGCCGACGGCTACATCACCGTCGTGGACCGCATGAAGGACATGATCAAGACCGGCGGCGAGAACGTCGCCAGCCGCGAGGTCGAGGAAGTGATCTACCGCCTGCCGCAGGTGTCGGAAGTCGCCGTGGTCGGCCTGCCCCATCCCCGCTGGATCGAAGCGGTCACGGCGATCGTAGTCGTCAAGACCGGCCAGGCCTTGACCGAAGCCGCGGTCGTCGACCACTGCGCCAAGGCCATGGCGCATTTCAAGACTCCCAAGCGGGTGGTCTTCGTCGACAGCCTGCCGAAGAACCCCAGCGGCAAGCTGCTGAAGCGCGAGCTGCGGCAGCGCTACCTGGACGCGCCACGGTCCGATCGATAGGGTATCGGCGCCGCCGCGTGTCCCGACACCGTCCTCACGCCGTCGCGACGTAGCCGTCGCGGCGCGGGTCGCAGGCGCCGGTCATGGCGCCGGTGGCGGCGTCGATGGCGATCGCCTGCATGCCGCCAACGCGCATGTGCCAGGCCGGCAGCGGCGAGACGGCATGGCCGCGCTGGCGCAGCGCCGCCTGGGTCTTCTCGTCGATGCGGCTCTCGGGGTGCACGGCGCGGCCGTCCATCAGGCGCGCCCGCGGCGCCTCGATCGCGTCCTGCAGCGGCAGGCCGAAATCGAGGTGCTGGACCAGCGCCTGCACCTGGGTCTGCAGGATGCCGTAGCTGCCGGGCGTGCCCAGGGCCAGCGCCGGCTTGCCGTCCTCGCGCAGGCCGATGGACGGCGCCATGCACACCGGCAGCACGCCGCCGGGCTTCGACCGGTTGGGGCTGTGCGGATTGACGTCGGCCCAGTACAGGAAGTTGTTGAGGCACATTCCGGTGCCGGGCACCACGACGCCCGATCCGAACGGGCTGCCCAGGCTCTGGGTGACGCACACCACATTGCCGTCGCGGTCGGCGATCGAGAACGAGGTCGTGTGCTGTTCGGCCATCGCGGCCGCCGCTGGTGAAGCCGCCGGCGGCGCGCCGGGCGTCCATTGCTCCGTCGGCCCTTCCACCGGCTGGCCGTCATGCAGGCGCGCCCGCAGCTGGCCGACATGCGCGTCGCCCAGCAGCCATGCCAGCGTCTCCGACGAGGGGTGGTTGTGGGCGATGCGGGCGCCGGCAGCGAGGCGGATGGCGCGCCAGACGAGGTCGAGATGCTCGACGCCGTTGCGCTCCAGGCGCGCCAGGTCGGCATCCTCCAGCAGCCGCAGGGTCAGCAGGTACTGGAAGCCCTCGCAGGGCGGCGCCAGCGTGTGCAGGCGCAGGCCGCGATAGGTGACGCAGAGCGGCTCGCCCCAGACTGGCCGCGCGGCCTCGAGATCCTCGATCGTGAGGCAGCCGCCCGCCGCCTGCAGGTGCGCCACGACGGCGCGGCCCAGGGCGCCGCCATAGAGATGGCCGGGGCCCTCGGCGGCCAGCGCCTCCAGGGTGCCGGCCAGATCGGGCTGGCGCAGGATGAAGCCGGGCTCCACCCGGCCGGTGCCGTCGGTGTAGGTGCGGGCCCAGGTGTCGAACAGCGCCGTGTGGCGCCGCAGCTCGGGCGCGGTGCCGCGTGTCTCCTCGACGTTGAACTCGATCAGCGGATAGCCGTCGCGCGCCAGCGCGATGGCCGGCGCGAAGATCTCGGGCAGCGCCTTGCGGCCATGGACGCGCACCATCTCGCACCAGCCGGCCAGATTGCCGGGCGTCCCGACCGAGAGCGCGCCGCGCGCCAGCTCCTCGCGCTGCGTGAAGCGCTCGACGGGGAAGCGCCGCGGGATCGGGTTGACGAAGTTCAGCGTGCGCACCCGGCCTTCGGCCGCGACGTAGCACGCCGCGTAGCCCAGGCCGGCAAGCCCGGACATGTAGGGCTCCACCACGTTGAGCGCCGCCGCCGTGGCCGCGGCCGCATCGAAGGCATTGCCGCCATTGCCCAGGATGCGGGCACCGGCCTGCGCCGCCAGCGGGTGGGCCGCGGCAACGACGCCATGGAGGGACGAGATCGTGGGACGTTTGCCGTGCAAGGTGGTGTCCTCCGCTGCGACCGCCAAATCCTGCACCGTCCCGCCGCCCGGTCGCCACCATCGATTCCGCCATGGCTGGCCCGCAACCATGAGGCGACGGGGACCGCTGCCGCGCCGCCGCCCGTGCTACGCTCCCCGCCAAGGCCGCGGCATCGATGGCGATGGCGACGGCCGCAAGCACAGGAGGAACCGATGCCCACGCTGCGCCGGCGCGTCACGCGCCGCAACCTTGCGCCCCTGGCCGCCACCACGGCGGCCGCCGCCCTGGCCACGCCCGCCATCGCCCAGCCGGCGGGCGAGCTGGTGCGCTGGCGGCTGGTCTCCAGCTTCCCCAAGAGCCTGGACACGCTGTTCGGCGCCGCGCTCACCATCGCGCGCGTCGTGGGCGAGCTGACCGACGGCAAGTTCGTGCTGCAGCCGTTCGCGGCCGGCGAGATCGTGCCGGCGCTGCAGGTGCTGGACGCGGTCTCCAACGGCACCGTGGAATGCGGCCACAGCTATACCGGCTACTATATCGGCAAGAACCCCAGCTTCATCTTCGACGGCTCGGTGCCGTTCGGCCTCACCCCGCGCCAGCACAACGCGTGGCTGATGTTCGGCGACGGCCGCAAGCTGATGGACGAGGTGTACGACAGCTTCAACGTCGTCGCCCTGCCGGCCGGCAACACCGGCGGCCAGATGTTCGGCTGGTTCCGCAAGGAGCTGAAGACGCCGGCCGATTTCCAGGGATTGAAGATGCGCACCGCCGGCTTCGGCGGCAAAGTGATGGCCAAGCTGGGCGCCGTGCCGCAGCAGATCGCCGGCGGCGAGATCTATCCGGCGCTGGAGCGCGGCACCATCGATGCCTGCGAATGGGTCGGCCCGCACGACGACGAGCGGCTGGGCTTCCACAAGGTCGCAAAATACTACTACACGCCCGGCGTGATGGAGATGGAGGCGATCAACCAGCTGTTCGTGCAGAAGGCGGCGTGGGATGCGCTGACGCCGCGCTACCAAGCGGTGCTGCGCTACGCCTGCAACTACGCCATGACCGAGATGCTGGCGTCCTACGATGCCAAGAACGCCACGGCGATCGCCCGCCTGGTCGCGGCCGGCACGCAGCTGTCGGTGCTGCCGACCGAGGTGGTGCGGGCGCTGCGCGGCGCGCTCGAAGCCGTGCTCGACGAGGAGGCGGCCGCCAACGCCCAGTTCAAGAAGGTGCTGGAGAACTGGCGGCACTTCCGCAGCGACCAGCACCGCTGGTTCTCCATCTCCGACACGAGGGCGGAGTTCGCGGCCTATAATTCGGTACGATGAGGCGGCCGGCTGGACTCTGCTCCTGGCAGGTTTCACATACCGACCTCGGATGCCATTATCAACAGTATGTGGCATTCGAGGTGATCCGATGGAAACGGCCAAGCTGTTCCGATGCGGACGTTCCCAAGCGGTCCGGTTGCCGAAGGATGTTCGCTTTCCAGGCAGGAAAGTCCGCATCCGACGCCACGGCAGCGCCGTCATCCTCGAGCCCGTTGCCAGCGACTGGAGCTGGCTGGACGCGATCGTCGACAAGCTTGACGACGATTTTATTGAGTTGATGAAGGAAGAGCCGCAGCAGCAGGATCGCCCCGGGCTGGATGATCTCTTCCGGTAATCCCTCGGCGAAAGCAATAGCGGTGCTGATGCCCATCAGCACCTGCAGTGCCTGGGATCAACACCGCAAGATCCTTCGCTTCGCTCAGGATGACAGCCGTGGGACGCGACGGCTTTCCTACGAGCGTGTGCCGAAGTTACGAATCAAGACCGACACACCTGCCGCATGGTTTTTGCATCGGCATGGCTGTCATCGTGCCACGCCGCATGCAACTATGCCGTACATAATGCCCGTCATGCCGACGCGGCAGGAGACTGCGCGATGACCACACCGCTGTCCGACGACGACCTCAGGCTGGAGCTCGACATTGTCGCGAGGAAGGCCGGACTGACCATTCCGGCGGACCGCCATGATGCGGTCCTGACCAGCTACAAGGAGCTCAAGCGCATGACCGCGCTGATGCGCCAGCCGCGCGGCGCGGCGGCGGAGCCGTCGAACATCTACTCGCTCGTCGGCAGCCGCCGTGGAGGCCGCCATGGCTGAGGCGCAGGCGCTGCACACGCTGTCGATCGCGGAGGCCGGTGGCCGGTTGCGGGCCGGCACGCTGACATCGACCGCGCTCACCCGCGCCGCGCTGGAGCGCATCGCGACGTTCGACGGCGCCCTCGACAGCTTCATCACGCTGACCGCCGAGCGGGCGCTGGCCGACGCCGCGACGGCCGATGCCGACTTCAAGGCCGGCATCGACAAGGGGCCGATGCAGGGCATCCCCTACGGCCTCAAGGACATCTACGACACCGCCGGCATCCGCACCACCTGCCACTCCAAGCTGCGGCTGGATGTCGTGCCCACCACCGACTCGGTCGTGGCGCAGCGGCTGAAGGACGGCGGCGGCGTGCTGCTGGGCAAATTGGCGACGCACGAGTTCGCCATCGGCGGCCCCAGCTTCGACCTGCCGTTCCCGCCGGCGCGCAATCCGTGGCAGCGCGACCACATCCCCGGCGGCTCGTCGTCCGGCTCGGGCGCGGCCGTGGCGGCCGGGTTCTGCCGCATGGCGATGGGATCCGACACCGGCGGCTCGATCCGCGGGCCGGCGGCGTTCTGCGGCATCGTCGGCCTCAAGCCAACATACGGCCTGGTGTCGCGCCGCGGCGTCTTCCCCCTGTCCTACACGCTCGACCATTGCGGCCCGCTGGCGCGCACGGTCGAGGACTGCGCGCTCACCATGCAGGTGATCGCAGGCTACGATGCGCAGGACCCGGCCAGCGCCGACGTCGACATGCCCGATTTCAGCCGCGGCCTGGACTGGGGCGTGCACGGCCTGAAGATCGCCGTGCCGCGGCATTTCTACGCCCGGGCCGACGGCGTCTCGCCGGAGACGATCGGCTTCATCGACTCGGCAGCCGAGGCGCTGGCCCGGCAGGGCGCCAAGGTCGAGGAGGTCACCCTGCCCGACTACGACCTGTTCAACGCCTGCGGCCGCATCATCCTGAACGCCGAGGCCTATGCGATCCACGAGCAGGACTTCCAGACCCGGCCGCTCGACTATGCGCGCATGACCTACAGCCGCATCATCACCGGCGCACTCATCTCGGCGGCCGACCTGACGCAGGCGCTGCGGCTGCGCCGCGAGCTGGCCACCGCGCTCAACGCCCAGGTGCTGCAACGCTACGATGCGCTGATCACCGCCTCGTCGCTCGGCCAGGCGCCGCGCTTCACCGACTACCGCGACGGCTACCCGACGGCGTGGCCGATGCAGTCCATGCCGTTCAATGTCACCGGCAACCCGGCGATGTCGGTGCCGACCGGGTTCTCGAGCGCGGGCCTGCCGCTGTCGCTGCAGATCGTCGGACGGCCGTTCGACGAGCCCATGGTGCTGCGCATCGGCGCGGCGCTGGAACGCGCGCTCGGCCTCGTCGACCGCTGGCCAGCGCTGGCGGCAGGCGAGCCGGCCCGGGCAGCCGCGACGGTCGCGGCGTCATAGGGACGCCGCCGCCTATATCCGCCGCGGATGCCCGGGCCAAGGCAGGTCCGCGGCATCGCGCGGCGCCGACAGGGCAGCCTGCCGTGACCCGGCCGGACCGGCGATATCCGCTCCGGCGGCTCAAGCGCTGTGGCGGGATGGTGCGGACACGCAGCCGCGCTGCGCTGCGGCTTGGATATCGAAGACATCGTCCGTCTCATCGTCGGCGAGCTCGACCTCGAGCCGCAGCCCGGACGGCATCATGACCATGAAGTCGAAGCCGTCCTTGCCCAGGCGCTCGCGCAGCTGCCGCAGCCGATCGTTCGTCATCGCCAGCGTGTCCGCCGGACCCGGCACATAGGTGGGCCTGCCTGCCCTGCCGAAGGTGAAGACGTCAGCGCAGCTGTCAGGGTTCACGCCGCCGAAGATCTGCTGCGCGGCGGCCAGAAGCGGCGGCGGCGGGAAGCCGATCGAGCCGGCCCAGGCTATAAGGTCGCGCACCAGCTTGCACGCGTAGGCGGGCCTGACAGCCCTGAACGGCGCATCATCACTCATCGCCTCGATGACCTGGGCGGCTTCATCGGGGATGACAGCCTGCGCGTCGACGTCCTTGACGCCCAGGCAGAACGCATCGAGCAGGAACGAGCACAACATCGTCTCGCCGGGCGCGCCGCGCACCACGACCAGCCGTGCCACGCCGGATTCGAACAGGCCTTCCTGCAGCAGGCAGTGGCGGAAGGGACCCGCGGCGGCACGGCGAATCCGGGCCGGAAGCGACATGTCCAGCACGGCGATCCGGCGACGTTCCGCCAGCACCGCCTTGCGTCGCGCGGCCTTCTGGTATCGCCGATGCGCCATGTTCTTTGCCATGGGTTTGACCTTGATCAGAAGGGGCGAGGCCACCCTAGGCACGCGTCCACCACCCGTCCAGCAGCTGCCGCCGACGCGCTGAGGATAACCGGAGCGTCTGCGGCTTTGCTCAGGGTGCCTTCTGCTCTTCCAGGCGGTCGGTGGCCGGCGGCGGCGTGCGTGAGAAGGCGGCGATCTCGGCCCGCAGCTGCGGCGTCATGTCGACGGCGGCGGCGGCCAGCGAATCCCGCAGCTGCTCGACGTTGCGGGCGCCGATGATGGGCGCGGTGACGGCTGGATGCGCCCCGACCCATGCGACGGCGGCGCTGACCGGATGCAGGTCGCGCTGGCGGCAGAAGGCGACGTAGCGTTCGGCGGTCTCGAACGCCCAAGGCTCGCCGTAGCGCGCCTCGTACATCTTGTTGGTCTTCAGGCGTCCCGTCGCCTGGCCCAGATACTTGCCCGACAGCAGGCCGGCGGCGCCGGGGCTGTAGGGCATGACACCGATGCCGTTGGCCAGGGCCATCGGCAGGATCTCGACCTCGGCCTGGCGCTTGACCAGATTGTACATCGGCTGGATCGCCTGCAGCCGCGACCAGCCATGGCGCTCCTGGACGCCCACCGCCTGCTGCGCCTGCCACGCCGTCCAGTTGCTGACGGCGGGGTAGATCACCTTGCCCGCGCGCACCAGATCCTCGAGCGCCCGCATCGATTCATCGATCGGCGTCAGCCGGTCGAACTGATGCAGGAACAGCACGTCGATGCGATCGGTCCCGAGGCGCCGCAGGCTGGCCTCGACGGCGCGCGCCGCGTGGCGGCGGGAATTGCCGCGGGCATTGGCATCGGCGCCGGTGGCGCCGAAGCACTTGGTGGTGAGGACCAGCGCGTCGCGGTGGCCGGCGCACAGGCGGCCGAGGATCTCCTCGGAGCGGCCGCCGTTGTAGACGTCGGCGCAGTCGAAGACGTTGATGCCGGCATCGCGGCAGGCCTTGTACATCGCCGCCGACATCGCCTCGTCGGCATCGCCGCCGAACGACATGGTGCCGAAGCAGAGCTCGGAGACGGAGATGCCGGTGCGGCCCAGGGGCTTGAGCTTCATGCGCCGACTCTAGCGCCGATCCGGCCGCGGTCAAACCGGGGCGCGGATGGCGAAGCGATGGGCGGCCCGCCGCAGAGTGCCGCGACGCCCCAATTCCGCCTCAAATCGCCCCGGTCTTTTCACAAGAAATCCCTAGTGGCAACCACATCGGCCATCACGGTCGCTGCAACAAAGTTGGGGACAGCAGCTGTCTTATCGTGCAGGGGAGAGAAAGCTCATGTCTCGCAAACTTCTTGCCGCTCTGATCATCGGCACTCTCGGCGCCGGCCTCAGCACGCAGGCCATGGCCGGCGACTGGAACAACAAGGCCGCCTGGTCCGCCAAGGGCGGCGGCGACCGCGACGGGCGCAGCGACTGGCGGCATCGCGGCTGGGAGCAGGGCAATCACAACGGCTGGCGCGACCGCAACCATGACGGCCGCGTCGACTGGCGCGACCGCCCCGGGGTGCGCGACTTCAACCACGATGGCCGCGTCGACTGGCGCGACCGGCGCATCCTCAGCCGCAACGACCGCAACCACGACGGCCGGCTCGACTGGCGCGATCGCCGCTCCTGGTGGTGGTAAGGGAACGCGCGAGATCGAGACGGGACGCGAGCCCGCCGGCAAAGCGCGCGCCGTCGCATCATCTTCCGGCGGGCCGCATCATCGTGCGGCCCGGCTGCATGCGGCGGCCGGCCACGCCGACACCATCTGACGACGCGGCCCGAGAGGCCTACCAGGGATCACTGCGGACCGGGCCTTGCCTCAGCCGCGCCATCTCCCGCTCGAGCGCCTCGACGCGCTCCCACAGATCAACGACGATCCTCGACAGGGCGGCCTCGTCAGCAGCGATCTCCGCCGCGACCTCCTCTGCCGGCTTCCAATCGGCATGCAACGTCATGGCAGCACCTCCTTGATGGTCGACACTTCGCAGGCAAGGCCCGTCAACGTCGCGCCCTGCGCCGCGGCGCGAAGGAAGGCGATCAGCGCTACATCCAATTCTAGCGGCGATTCCGGCCGGCGTCCTTGCGCTGCGTCAACCACGTCACGCATGCCGCCCGTCAGGCCGACGGTAGACATCAAGCTTGTCTCCACCTGCCGAGATGGTCATGAGCGATGCTCATGAGGCCCCGCGCGCTTTGAGGGCGGGCGCGACAAAAGCCACTTGCCGACGACCATCGGCTCGCATCATCAGGATGTCATCAGCACCCGGAGAGATAGTGCGCGATACTGCAAATTGTATCGGGGTCAGCGCCAACCGGGAGAGGCTGTGCATGTTCAAGGTTGGAGAAATCTACAGGATCACGATGATCGAGGGCGATTTGTGGTCGGAATATCCATCGTGCGAGATCCTGGACGTCAACAACACGCTCATCAAGATCAGGGGCATGTCGTTCCCGAACGAAGGCCAGCCGATCATCATCAACACCGCGTCCAGCTCGTTCATTTCGGCAGAGAAGGTCGATACGGACACGATGGCCTAGCTCGGCCGGCCTGTGGCCCGGCGCGGCAGCCGCGGGACGATCAACACGAGCGCCTTGCGGCCGGGCACGAATGGCTTCATGGCCCGCCTCGGGTCGAGGCGCCACGATCATGCATCCGGTATCGACAACGGCCCAGGCCCGACCTTGTATTCCCGCTTGGTGTCGCTGCTGGAGCACGGCGCCGTCCGGCGGCGCGGCCTGGTCGTGCGGCTGACCCATACGTGATGGTGCGCCTGCCCACAGTACGGGCATCTGATCCGAACCTGCGGCGCGATGTCATTGGTCCCGGGGATCAGCTGCCCCAGGACGACGGGTATTTCATCTTTGTCATCGGCCATGGGCGCCCCGGTCGGCAATCAAGCTGCCCACGAGCCCTCTCGACTCGCGGGAGCCGAGCGACCCGCTGAACTTGACTGCACGCTGCAGGGTTTTTCGCGCCCCTATGGAGCTGGACGGCCCGTCGGTCTCGGCGCGGACCTACCGTCCACCGAGCCGTAGCGCCGTCCTGCATACTGCTCATGGGCGGCGTTCATGATGTCCGGGTCTCAGGCGCTGAGGGTCGCGGAGATCGAGGCCGGCATGGTCACGTAGTTCCTCGTATCGGCCTGTCCGACCCGGGCGCACGATCCGTCATGACGCCGGAGGCACGGTGGAGCGGCATCGCGAAGCTGGTGCCGCGATGCTGCTGATCGAGCGGCCCACGCTGGGCACATCCTCAGGGCACCGAGTGCCTGACAGAAGTCCCAGGGCCAAAGCAAGGCCTCGTGTTGTGCGGGGCGGCAAAACCTGATAGGTCAATGGCTTAGGCGCCTGGGTCCCCGTAGCTCAGCCGGATAGAGCGGCGGTTTCCTAAACCGTAGGTCGGAGGTTCGAATCCTCTCGGGGACGCCACCTGTCTCCTATCCTGAAATATCCCGCAAAATCAATGGCTTACGAAACTGACGATTTCGCATTAGGGGACAGCTTTAGGGGACAATCGAGCCACTCTCAGAACCCTTGGTTTGCAGTTTGCAGCCCATTGGACAGGCAAAAGTGCAAACAAGTCTCCTGTCACGCTCCGGGGGACCAGAGGGAGCTTCGCTCTCTCCTCTGGCCCTCCCTACGCTCTAGGCTCGCCTGCGGCTACGCCGCTCCTACTACTGGCATTGCCGCAAGCAAAGCCCCTCAGCGACCATAGGGAAACCGTACCTCACCGCTGCCCCAGCCTATGACTGGCAGGACGAAGACGAGGGCCGACTGCGCTGGCTGTCGGTGGACGAGGAGAAGGCCCTGGACGGCTGGCTGAGGTCCTTCGGTCGGGACGAGCCCTAGGGTCCCTAAGATTTCCCAGGGCCATCCACTCCACGCTCCAGGGTCTAACAGCAACAACAAGCGGGGCTTTACCCGGCTTTGCGAAGTGGGGTCAGCCCATAGGGCCAAAGGGGCTCGGAACCGGTCCCGTAGGAGTCCCAAGCCCGTCCGCCCCCGCACCGCTCGCCCCCGCACCCCTAGAAGTCCGAAGCCCCCTTAAGCCTCTTCACTACTGTCTCCTCCTCGGTCCCATCCTTTGCAGCCTCCAGAAGAGTCTTAGCCTCGCCCCTCTTCAGCAGCCCTGAAGCCTCAGCCCTCTTGATGAGCCTCGTCACCTGATAGTCCTTAAGATCAAGCGCCAGACCAAGCTCCCTCTGTGTGCTGTGCTTCCCGCTCCTCAGCCCTTCAACAATCTCCGCAAGCTTCGCGTCCTCATCAACCGTGACGGCCCACTGCCCCGACTCCCCGAGGCTCCATCGGTTCTGCTGAACACTCGCGTCTCCCCTATTCCGGTTCTTCTCGAAGACCACGGAGAAATCAGCCTCATACACCTTCGCGTCCTTGGGCTTCTTCAGATGCACGATGGCATCAAAGGTCGCTGCAATGGCTGAGCTACCGCGATAGGAGTTCCCGCCCTTGTTGCTGTGGTGGATGAGAATGGTGGTCACACCCTGAGCCTTGGCCCCCAATAGGTTCCCTATGGCTGCCTTGAACGCAGTCGCGTCGTTCTCATCCTTAAGAGAGTCAGTGAGGGTCGTGAAGTTGTCGAAGATCACGACGTCCGGCCTAGCCTCTTCGATCATCTCAGCGATGAGCTTCTGTCCCGCATCGCTGGCAAGATCAACCCACACCGGGGCCTTGGTCCCCTTTGTGGTCTTCTGTGCCAGCCTAGGCACAAAGAGGATGTTGGCCGCCGCCACTGGTGGATAGATGGTGTCCCGGTATCCCTCAGCAATGACCTTGATGCGCTCTTCTAGGCTCCATGTTGGCATCTCGCCATCGACATACAGCACTCGCCTTGGCTTGTCGGTCCTCCATCCAGCTATCTCGCCTCCCCCGGCCAGAACCCAAGCCAGCGTGAGGGCAAACCATGTCTTCCCGACTCCCGTGTCCGCGTAGACCATGGCGTTCTGTCCCTCGCGAAGCCACGGCGAGAGTAGGTAGTCAGGTAACGGGCTGCTGCCCTTCAAAAGATCGGACGCCGTAAGCGCCACAAAAGGAATGTGCTTCTTCGCGGCCTCAAGCGAGCCGGTGGTTTTCGTCGTCGTGTTCATGCTCGTGTTGCTGTTGTGGTGGTCAGGCCCAAGGCGCTCAAGAGGCCCCCGGCCTATCGTCGTCGGTCTACAAATTCTCAGATAGAAAGACCAAACAAGGTACTACCCTTCTCGCCTCCCTATTGCTGTCCGAAGACTGTTTTCAGGGACAGGTTACTGCTGTGGTCTTACCCCAATTGTGCTGACGGTTGACGCGAATACTCACGGGACTCATGATCCCCTAAGCCCCTCGAAGGGGGCTTTCGGAAACCCTTTGCACTGAAGGTCTCGCGCCATGCTGCTGTCCGCCGTCGTCAACGAAGCCGACCACGACACCGTTGTCCGCTTCGATCGCTGTGCCTCACAGGGCCTAGCCCGCTTGAAGTTCAAGAGCGAGCCGGCCGGCCTCTACACAGTCGAAGCCTCCATTCGCCCCGAAGGCCGCTCCCGCTGGCAACGGGTCTTTGTGGCCCCCGAGACCCCTCTTGCTGATCTTGGCGGGTTCGCTCTGGGAGCGATGGGGGAAGCCCTTGAACGCCTTGGGCCACTGAGCGGCGCTGGCCGCGCCTAACCTCTCCGCAATGGAGGACGCAGGGCTCCAGCCCCTAATGAGGCATACGGAGCCCTGTATCCCTACGCTGTACTATAGGAGGAGGACGCCTCTACCTTCCTCTTCCCCAGAGCCCCGCAGCGGACCCAAGCGAGCCAATAGCGGAGGCAGTTCCCAAGATACCCGGGATGATGCCTAGAGACTGTGATGTCTTCGAGGACGAAGCCGTCCCCGGACCACCACCCCAACCGGAGAAGTTGAAATAGCGGTCAAGCAACTCCCAGGGTCGTTGATCGCTCTCGGACCACTTCTGGGCCTGTTCATCCAACTGGCCTTGCGAGTCCTGCTGATAGGCATTCCCCGCCGTAGACTGCATGTCGAAGCCAGCGCCGGCATTCGCCGCTGCACTACCGACCAGCGAAGACCCCAAAGACCCCGCGTTCCCGATGGCCGCATTGGCGCCCATCAGGTTATCGAAGCTCCTGTTGTACTGGTCCTGAGCCATCCCTAGGCCGCTCTGGAACGCTTGGCCTCGCATGGAGGCTCCAATATCCGCGACCCTATCCGCAGCACCACGGCGCATGATCCCTTCAGCCACACCGGTACGGCTGCTGTAGGCGTTACCGCTGGCGCTGGCGCTGTCATTCAACTGCGGTAGGTCGTTCTCATTGAGATTGCGGACCACGTCTCGCGACGAGGCATCAACCATGCTGTCCATGTAGGGATTGGAAGCATATCGACCAGCGTTGTTGACGATGGCCTCAGTTGGGTCATTGCCAGCCATGCCATACAGCGCATTGGCATTGGCCCCAAAGCTCCCAGAGGCATTGAGGTTCGCAAGCCCCGGCGTAAGCCCCGCCATCCCCGCTGAAGTGAAGCTACCTCCCGCCCTGAACATATTGTCCAAGGTGGACTGCTGCATGGGGTTCAAGCTGGCGTAGGTCGAACCTTGGTAGCTCGGGGAACCCTTCTGGTCGTTGTACAGCCGCTGAGCCTCCGAGAACGTCTCGTTGATATAGGGCTTCTGTGGCCCGTAGACATCCGGATGACTCTCACTCTTCGACTTTGAAGAGCCGAATAAACTGCCCATTGGTTTTGGGCCTTTCTGTTGTTGTTGGGTTGACCCGGGCCGCACCCTCAACCTGAGTGCAGCCCGGGGATCGGAGAGAAGCCTATCCGGTCTCTCCTGGGGTCAGAGGGCATCGCTTGAAGCTCTTAAGCCTCTGACTCCAGCAAAGGCCGGCATGGCCCCTCCTCTGGAATAGTGCGGATTAAATCCCCACCCTCCCCTAGGCGAAGGGCCTCCTGGGATACGCCCGACCATAAGGCTTCCCCCTCCTCCGCTTCCTGGAATAGGGGGGAATAAATACCCCGCCCGACGCAAAGCCCCCCTGGCTTAGCCCTTGGGAGGGCTTGCCTGGAGAAGTGCTGATTAATTGAGGCCTCCCCTATAGGGGGATTAAATGGTCTCCGCCCTGGGCGCTTCCTGGGATAGTGCTGATTAATTGGGTCAGGCCCGGGCTTCCTCAGCCCCAGGCACCAATAGCCCTTCAGAGCCGTTTTCAGACTCATACAGAGGGTTTTGAGGCGTTTGGGTAGGTTGTGGCCCTCAGCCACTCCCTAGCGTCTGGCGAGTCCCTAAAGCCCTCCTGGGAGGGTCTAGTCCATTTGTCTTCTCCTCGAAGGGCCTGACCCTAAAAGATCGCATAATATATGCAAATTAATGACCCAAAGTCTCGCTCTGGAATATGAGGATTAAATCCCCTCAGCCTACCCCGGCTTTCATGCATAGTTAATGCATATACCTTGAAGGGGGCAATGCAGCCGTCTCGCCTGTAGACAGACGGCCCTCTGCGGGAGGCCGTCGCCTTCCTTTGCCTTCTCAACATGGCGCCGGACTCTGGAATAGCACGGATAAATACCTAACCGCGTGGCCTCCCCTGCCATGTTACATTGACCTCATCGAACGTTGTTGTTAATGTAACAGTCACAACGACACCAATCCCAAGGGGACAGGGACATGGCTACCGGACGCTTCGTGGCCTACTACCGGGTCAGCACCGCGAGACAGGGACGCAGCGGCCTTGGCCTTGAGGCCCAAAGGGAAGCCGTGGGAGCATACCTCAACGGTGGCGACTGGAAGCTCATTGCGGAAGTCACTGAGATTGAGTCTGGCAAGCGGAGCGACCGCCCTGAGCTTGCCCGGGCTCTCGCCCTGTGCCGTGTCCGCAACGCCACTCTAGTCATTGCCAAGCTAGACCGCTTGTCTCGCAACCTCGCCTTCATCGCGAACTTGATGGAGAGCGGAGTTGAGTTCGTTGCGGTAGACCTTCCCGTCGTGAACAAGCTCACGCTCCATATCCTCGCAGCCGTCGCTGAGAGCGAGAGAGAGGCTATCTCTCAGAGGACCAAGGTGGCTCTAGCCCGCGCCAAGGCTCGTGGTGTGGTCCTGGGCGGGGACAGAGGCAATCTCCCCAAGGTCGCCAAGAAGGGCTCCAAGGCCAGCGCAGCAGCCCGCAGCGATGCCGCCGCGAAGCGAGCGAAGGACCTACAGGAAATCATCACTGATCTACGCCGCGAAGGCGCATCCTCCCTACGCCAGATAGCAGCCGGGTTGACGGAGCGGGAAATCTCCCCGCCGCGTGGTGGTGCGTGGTCAGCGACGCAGGTTGCAAGGGTGCTGAGGCAGGCAGCGTAAATGTCGGAATGCCCGGGGCCAAATGCCTGCGGTCCTGCCTGCGTTGATCCGTAGACCGTTCGGTCCTCCCGGCCACGGTAGCCTTGGAGCGTCGGAGCGGTCGGGACTCTTGGGACCCCCTTGGGACTCCTACGGGACCGGTTCCGAGCACTTAGGCGCAGCGTTCGACCTACCCCACTTCAAAAAAGCCGCTAAAGCCCGGCCTTGTTGTTGGTGTTAGACCCTGGAGCGTGTAGTGGCGTGCTGGAAATTCCGAGACCAGTCGGACTACTTCGCTCGCTCGATGGTTCTTGCGCTGAAAAGCAGATTGAATCATCCTCTCCATTCAACCGCGTTGATTGCGGAAGGGGAGGGGTTGGTATGCGGAGAGGCGTTCGCATCGCTGGCGGGCTGTTGCTGGCCGCATCTATTCTAGGAGCCTGCGCTACAGAGGCCGATAGGGAGCGCAGAGCGGCTGAGCGGTATCAGCGCTACCAAGACAAGGCTGCGGAGCGCTGCGCTTCTGCGGGGCTCCTAAGGGGCTCTGAGGCCCATTCGCAATGCACGGTCCGCGAGGCTTCCGCGATGGAGCGTGAGTACAACGGTGGAGGCCGTGGAGTGGTCTGCATGCCGATGTACGGCGGCAACGTGATTTGTAAGTGATAGGGGGGATAGCCATGCGCAGGGGAGTCGCGGCCATTCTGGCGCTAGCCGCAGTCCTTGGGGCCTGTATGTCACCGGAAGAGGAGGAGGCAGAGCGGAAAGCTTACGAAGAGCACCAAACCCGCAGGCTCGAAGCCGCCGCTAAGATATGCGACACCACAGGATACGAACGAGGCTCCGATGCCCATGGGAATTGCGTCGCCACTGTTCTCAACGGCGCATCGCGGCCGGCTCCCTCTCCTGTGATCTATGCCCCTTGGCCTGCCGCCCCGCAACCCCCGCCGCCGGCTTCGGGGTTTGTCCATTGCTGGCCATCCGACCGTCGTGGCGGGATGATCTGCCAATAGTGCGACTGCCGCCCCTCCCCAACACACATGCCCAAGACGCCGTACACCTTCAACTCCAGAGTGAACATCACTGAGCTAAAAGAGCTAGTGGTTCAGATGCTCGAAGTTATGGGGAGAGGGCCTGATGGCCGCGGCATTGCGCCGATACGAGCGGACTTCTTCTTTCAAGACCGCTTGGCATTCGTGAACGACGGCATCGACATTCCGGGTTCCTTAACGTCAAAGGAGAAGCGCCATCTTATCTTCAAGGCATTCTGCGACGCTAAAGGGGAAGGAGCCAGTTCATACGAGGGGTTTAGCCGTACGCTGGGCTCTGTCATCCAAGCTCGACTGGGCCTCCCGCAAAGCCGCTTCTATCTGACCACATCAGTCTCTCTAGACCGGTCAAAGCTTCAAGCGAACCTTCGCTTTTCCCATGCAGGCGTTCGGATGCAAATCAGTCGAGCTTATCCGCGGCGCCTAAAGCCCTTCAACAGGCCATCACGAAGAGGCGACGAAGAACCCGCCAGTTCAATCCCACCGCTAGGGTACAGCCATTTGACAGCGACAGTTCAGGCCCAGACCTTGGCGTCCGCGGCTGACCATATATTCCCCGCACTTGACCTATGGATGGGCATTCTTAACCACGCGTTTCCCGATGGACGCATCGCCTGGGTCTATCCCCCTCAGCCGGTCAACCGGCTTCGACTTGGGAAGTGGCACATCTTCTATGACGATGCGGGCAACCCTCGTGAAGATCATCCTTGGTATGACCCCGAATACCAGCGCGTCAACAACTTGCAAGAATTCCCGGCGGCCGAAAGCCCGTTTTGGAAGCGCTATAGGCGGGCCGTTGGGTTCATCAGACGTAGGAGCGACCTTGGGACGCTAATGATTTCCTACTTCCGCAACATGTACGACGCCGGCAGTTTGCGGGACCCGCACCTACGCCTGTTGCGGCACTGGGGAGTCCTCGAAACGCTGCTTGCGCTGCCTGACAAAAACACGACGACGGATAAAATAGTCGAGCGGGCGTCATTCACGTCGGCCCAGCCACAGTATCGTAAAAAGCGCCTCAAGATCATCGGTGAAGTAAGAAACCGTTTTGTTCATCGAGCCATAAGGGACGATGACCCCTTAAACTTCGATGAAGACCTCCGCGACTACCTTCGTGGTCTGGCAGGCTATTTCATATCCGGGAAGCACGGCTGTCGGACGCACGCAGAACTGTTGAAGCTGCTCGACATGAGTTGGGACCGGAAGGCTCTGCGGGAGCATGCGCGTCACACCAAGATTGCTATGCTGATGCGGGCAGGCGGCGACCCAAAACCTAAGAAGGGAGAGTAGCCCTTCGCGCTCCCTTTGTAAGGGCGGCGCTGCATTGGCCTTTCAAAGCGGGATACTTGATCTTCTCAACGGCCTCCCTTCGCTGCCTCAAGGACGTCCCACCACTGTAGGTCCCATAGGTGATCCTTGGCTTCTCGTGGCCCACGATATCGGCCGTCACGTTCTCCGATATGCCGGCCCTCTCTAGCTGCGTCGTCACGGTCTTGCGGATGGAATGGAACACCTGTCGGCTGTTGAAGCCCATTGCCCTCTTCAGCCTACCGAACCGTTTGCCTATGCCCGCAGAACGGTCACCGTATTTGTTAGGCTTCAGGCCGCTAAGCAGGAACCCATCGTCGCTGGCCTGGATGAGCCGTTTCACCACGGGCTTAAGGGCGGAGTGAATGGGAACGTCCCTTACGCCCGCCGTGGTCTTGGCCTCAGTGATCTTGAGGACGACACCGCGAGCCTCAGCGATCCCAAGGCTGCAAAGCTCCTCAATCCTCGCTCCGGTGTAGGCCCCTAGGAGGATCAAGTCGGCAAGACTATCATCGTCCTTCTCCTTTGCCGCCTTCCAGAGGCTCACGACTTCCTTGGGCTCAAAGGGAACGTACTTGTCCCCGCCGCTCTTGCCCTTCTGCTTTGCCCGCCGTGAAACATCGTGCTTGGCGAACGGCTCCATCTCCTCAGAGACCACTTCACGGTCCTGTAGCCACTTCCAGAAGCTACGCAGAGGGGTCAGGCTCCGGTTGACGGTTGTCCCGGCGCCCCCCGCCTCAAGGCGCTTCTCGATCCATTCGGCAACGGCCTTGCGAGTGATATCGTCCGCATGGGGATGCGTCTCAAGGAAAGCGAGAACGTCGCTCTTCCCCATGCTCGCGGTCTTGTCCTGTACATCTCTGCTGTAGGCCCTGTGCCAATCGTCAACGTGCGGGAGGAGCGGCGCTGTCTCACCAGTCGCCACCTTGAACCATCGTTTCGCGGGCGGCCCACCTAGAGCCTCGATAACAGCACGCCGATTGCTGTCCAATTCCCGGCTCTCGCGCTCCCGCATTTCATGTTCAATTTCCTGCCAAGGAACACCCTTGAGAAACCGCTTCTCAGCGGCGTCTTCTATATCATCTCGGACCGCATCCAACAGGCTGTCATCGCCGCTGGAGGCCAGCAGCGCCTTCGCGCCCCTCCACTGCTTCAGCCACTCCAGGGCGCCGCCATAGTCACTGCCCGGTAGCCCACCATTGCGGGCTGCCACCACCCGGCGTTGGAAATCGCCGCTCTCCGCCAATGCCCGCAAAGTCGCGTCACGCTTGAGCTTTGTCCCTAGGTGCTTCCAAAGCTCCCTCTTGCCGTCGAAGGCTTCGCGAACGTCCGGCGGAACCTGGAACCTCGCGTACCACGCACCGTTCTTGAACCTGAGGTAGGTAGCCATGGAGAAGCCAGTTAGGGGACATGTTTAGGGGACATTCCTATGGCTGAATTGCAGCAAAATCAATGGTTCTGGGCATCAGACACCCCTTGGTCCGCGTCTCCTCTCGGGGACGCCATCTTCCGAACAATAGAGAGAACCTCGGGCAACGAATCAGACGTGCCGGTTCATGTCCGTTGCTCGACAATGGCTTTGGCGCCTTCAACGATCTCGCCAGAGAAAGAGCCACCGGCTACCGTCTTCGGTCGGTCGAGGCTGCGCGGTGCCAAGTCGATCGTGATCGCATGCGCCTCTGCCCTCAATCCTCGTGCAGGATGATCCGGTTGAGGCCCGGAAAGCACCGTGACAGCTTGGTGCGAGCTCACCACGGAGGTGACCATGGACGACGGGACGCGTGAAGCGATCCGCGACGAGGTGCGCACACAGCTGCAGGCGGAACTCCAGCGTATGTCTGCCCGCATGGCGTCGCACGAGATGTTCATGCTGCATCTGGTCTCGGTGATCGACCGTCACAGCACGCTTTCGCGTCGCGAGCTTTCCGCGACGCTGAAACGGTGGGTCGACCGCGAGACGGTGCGGCTCGAGCCGCTGACGCGGCAACGCCTGCTGGGCTTCATCGAGATGCTCAAGCTCACGACACTTGACCCGACGCCGCAGGAGATGCGCGCGCGCCTGCGCGTGCTGCCGGCCACGGTCGTGCCCAAGGATTGATCGATCGGGTCGTCCGTTCTCAGGGAAGCTTGTACTTCAGGTCCCGCCAGAAGACGATGCCTTCAGCCTCGACACCTTGGGTTGCCGCGGTGCCGGCACCGAGCTTGCCGATGCTCGTGCGCACGGTCATCGGCCCTTCCCCCGACATGCCGGCAAGGCGTCCCGACCCGCCCGTGATGACGAACCTGCCGCTGCAGCCGACAAGGAAGTAGCCGCTGCACGTATACCGGCCATAGATCTCGCCGCCGTCCTCGGCCGTGATGAGGCAATGGCCGCTTCCCTGATGCGCGCGATCCTCGGTCCGGATCTCCAGCGCTGCCGAGCAGGCGATCGTGCCGGCGCGCATGGGGCCTTCCGAACCGTCGATGTACAACGGTCCCTCCAGTGTTCCGACGAACGTTCCCAGCTTCTCCCCGATTCTCAGCGTCGCACCCTTTGCGCGCACCACGGAAAAGGCGTTGATCCCCGCTTCCTCCGACTGTGCCAGCGATGGTGCCAGAAAGCTCATGGCCACGAGCGCCGACAGGACGGACCGTGTGACAAACCTTGAGATCATCGTCGCCTCCCACCACGCTACTTCATCTGGACGACGATGCCGTCGCCGCCGATCGTCAGGGCCAATCCCTCCCGCCTGGCGCGAAGGTGCATCTTCACGCCGTTGCTGTTTTCCAGCCAGAGCTGGCCGCGACCGGTTTCGCCGACAGCGATGCCAGTGCGCGCGCCGCCATATAGTCCGGGGAACTGTTCGATGCGGCTCAATCCCTGGACCGTGCCGACGGCCTCCAGCCTGTTGATGCCGAAGCCGCCGACACCCAGCCCGCCGATCGAGAATTCATAGGTGCGGCCCTGGAAATGGAGGCGGCCGCTGCCGAGATTGCCGCTCAGCAGGAACGCAATCTGCACCTGGTTTATCTCAACCGTGCCCGAGGGCGCCTGGGCCGGCGCCGATATCGACCCACCGGCCGCGCCGATGAGCGAGGCGACCACCGCGCCTGCGACCATCCTCGACCAACTCGCCATCTCTTCCTCCGCAGAACTGAAATGCTACCCCTCTGGCGCGGCAGGACCGGTCAGTCCTGAACCAGCTCCCATGTCTTGTCGGGGTTGTACTCGGTGATCTGCCGCACCACGGTCTCCGTGTTCGGCCCCAGATTCTTCTGGTAGATACGGCCCTGGCGGTTGACGACGAACGTCATCACGCCGCTCTCCCCCCACCTGGCCGGGTATGCGATGAGCGCGTGCCCGGCGATCATGTTGCCATTGATGATGTAACTGTGCGCGCCACCCGGTGCTGTCGGCCCCTGCCGGGTCAGGATGCGGAAGTAGTAACCGTAGTAAGGCTCGGGCTGACCGGGCGCAGCGCCCGCCACGACCGGATCGACACCGGCGGCGGCCACCTCTTCGATGATCGGGCTGCGATCGGCCTGATCTGGCGACAACCAGTACAGGCCGTCCCGCTTGCCGGGCGTGCTGACGAAGCGCTGGGCGTACTCGGGAACGTCATCACCGTCGCGGTCAACGCCGGCATACGCCTGCTGGGCGCGCAGGTACGCAACGCAGGTCTCGAGCGCTTCCATTTCGTTCTCGCCGACGATGCGGTCGATGATCTCCTCACGGCCGGCGATGACGTCGAACTGCCAGGTCCCGCCGTGGCGCACGATGGGAATCGCCATGGGCCACGCGGTCTGGCCGACGCGCACCACGCGCGTGCGTTCGTCCTTGGCTTCGAGCTTGAGCGCATCGTCGGCCAGCCGCAGGAACTCAGCCGCCTTCTGGGCAACCACATTGCGGTCCGTCAGACCGGTCAGCTTCTGCAGCTCGGCGCCAAACAGTGCCTTGAGCCGGTCGACATCCTTGGCCCGCGCCGCCTCGACCAGAGCGGCGGCAGCTGCTTGCGGCGTGGCGAATTTCTGTTGAGCGTCGGCGGAGCCGGCGGTCAACGACACCGCCAACGCGGCGATCACGATCGTCGGGCGATAGCATGCCGCCCTGCAGAATGAAGCGACCCGTTGCATGACCGGCCTCCCGGAAAGGGCTCTGTCCACGAAGCGGGCCATCAACGATTGCCGCCGGGCGGCCGGCGTCCGCCGCGTTCACCGAGCCCGGCTGCGCTGCGACTGGAGGCGCCGCGATGCCTGAACGCCTCGGTCCTGCCTGTATCGCCGGCATGATCGAACACCGTGCGCTGCGCGCCGGTCCGTTGGCGGGCCGCCGGCTGACTTGCATGCGGCCGTTGCGCCGGCTTCGGCGCGACACTGGCGGGGCGCGCGGCCGGGAGGGTCGCGGGTCGCGGGCTCATGGCCGGCGGCATGTGCGCGACCTGCGTCCGTGGTGCAGCTGCGGGCCGGTAACGGTCCGGGTCCGGCCGCCAGGGTTGTCCGGGACCGTAACCCGGCGGATTGTAGCCCGGCGGGTTCAGGCCCGGACGATATCCGGGAGGATTGTAGCCTGGCGGATTGTATCCCGGCGGCCGCGGATAGTAACTCGGCGGGAACGCCGTGGGCGGAATCCACACCGGCGGGTAGACGTATCCACGATGCCAATCCCACGGATGGCTGTTGCTGGCGATGACGGCGCCGAGCAGGACGCCGGCGCCGAAAGTCACGACCGGAGCGACCGCGCTCGTCGCGTACACGGTCGTCGGATTGTACTGCGGCACGTAGAGAGTGTCCGGCTTGGCGGGCTGGATCACGATGGTGTCGCCCTGCTCGACGACGCGCTGCTCCGGCGTCGGCTTCAGCGAACCTGCCTGCCTGGCTTGCCGGCGCAGGCGCTGGATCGAATCCGACAGATCCTTGGGCTGCGCCACGAAGGCCTGGCCGATATCGGTCGTCCATTCGAGATCGTCGTTCATCTTCTTGACGAGATCCGGAAAGCGCACCATGGATTTGACGCTGACGTCCCAGTCCTGTTTGTCGGCGGCGCTGAAATCGCGCTTCTCGAGGGCCGCCTTGTTGCTGTCGATCCAGCGTTGAGCACGGACGATGTCAAGCGGATAGGCCGCCGCCGGCAGCATCTGGGCGAGCAGAGCGTCGGGATAGAGCGCGACTGGCGCGGTGAGCTCATCAAGCTCGGTAGCGGTGAGACGCCCCGGCTGCGATTCCGGCGATTGCGGCGGCGGATTCTGCGTCGGCGGTGCTTGCGCGACCGAGGTACAGACATCTGTGCCGAAGACAACCGAACCGGTGAGCAACGCGATTGCCACACGGCGCGCCACCGTCGCTCGTATCGAGCCCGGCCTGCCCCTGCGGAGCACCATCATGTCCCTTCCCCGCTCTCCCTACGGCGCGCTGTTCAGCGGCCAGGCAACAAACGCGCAATACCCTGCTTCCACCACGGCATGAAGCGGCCGGGAAAAGCATCCCGGCCGCTTGCGATGAGCTTGGCTTTCGACCGAACCTACTGCAGCACGATCTCTACGCGGCGGTTCTGCGGCTCGCGCACGCCATCGGCCGTCGGAACCAGCGGCTGGCTCTCGCCACGGCCCACCACGGCGATGCCCGCGGCCGGGATGCCTTCACGCACCAGCTGGTCCTTCACTGCGTTCGCGCGACGCAGCGACAGCGCCATGTTGTAGCCATCGCTGCCCGAGCGATCGGTGTGGCCGGTGACGCCGACACGGGTGCGATTGCCCGACTTGGCCGACGCAGCAGCCTGCTTGATCGTGGCCATCGCCTGGGCCGTAAGGTTCGCACGATCGAAGTCGAAGAACACGATGAAGCTCGGGCTGGTCGCTGGCGGCGGGGACGGCGGCGCCACGGCAGGCTGCGGCGGGCCGAACTTGTAGCCGATCGAGATCGTGCCGCCGAAGTTGTGGAGATCCTTGCCCGACAGGAACGCGTTCTGGAACTTCAGGTCCGTCCTGATGAACATGCCGTTGTCGAAGCGATAACGCCCGCCGACCAGGCCCTGCATCGCGAACTTCATGTCGAGATCGGCGGCGGATCCACCCTTGGAGATGCTGCCGTCGGCAAAACCTAGGCCAATGCCGACGTGGAATGCAAAGTTGTTCTCCGGGGCAAATTGATAGAGCAGATTCGCCATTCCGGACCACTGATCGAGATGGACATTGCGCAGCTTGTTGTAGCGGTAGGCGCCCTCGATCTCGACCATGGGGCCGACGAAATCATAGCCGACGTATCCCGTGATGTTGAAGCCGAGCTTCTCGCCGCCGGTATTCGGAACGTCCACTCTATTGAGGCCGCCACCGGCCCCGATGTAGAAGCCAGGCGTGGCCACTTGCGCGTTCGCCGCCAACGGGGCAGCGAGCAGGGCCGCAGCGACTGCTGCGCCCAGTTTCATTCGCATTATCGTATCTCCCGATTTTGACTATTCCGCCGGGCAGGCGGCGGAGCAGACCTCAAGACAACTTCCTCATATCCCGGCCCGCCTGGTCACAACGCTCCAACGGAATACATCGGAAGCGCTGCGCCCGACCGGACCATGGGGTTCCCCATGCCAGCATCCTGCCGACCGCTTCGCTGCGCCCGGCAAGACGCCCGAAAGCACAACGATCCGTGCTGCTGCCTCAAGCTGCCATATGCGCTCGAGCAGAAACTATCCTGATTCCGCAAGAAACACTGGCGCTCAATACTTGCCGCTATGCGTATGACTCGTGACGCGCGGCGCTGTTTTTGCTCGACAGCCACAAGCGCAGACGACGCCTCGATCGACCACCACGCTCATTGGAGGGCGGCTCTGGCGAGCTGTCTAAGCGCAGGCACCATGAGCACGCGGTTGGTGCGGCCAAAGAGGTTTCATAGCCCGGATCTCGCCTCCGGTGTTCTTCGTGCTGCCCTGCGGTCTGGTTGCGCGAGCATGCCGGATCTGCAACGGCCTGTTGGAAAATCGTAGCCACGGTCACTGAACGCGTGCTGCGCCCGGTAGACGACGCCCAGGATGCTGCCCCTGCAAGCGCGGCTCTTCGTGGAGAAGGGCTGTGCGAGCGGGTGATCAGGTGTGCGTCGGCCGTCATTGATCTTTTCCGTGCAAACTGTATGCTAACGCGGTGTATTTAAATCACAATTTGCAATCTGAAATCGGTCATGGGGGAGTTGGGGTGGATGCTCAGCCAGGAACCTCCGATGGGGCGCTCAGCCAGTTATGGTTCAATGACAGTGACGAGTTTGCCGCTCTGCTCGGCTACGCGGACGCCCGACTGACGCGGCTGAGCAAGGGGTCCAGCAAGACTCGGCTTGTTCTAGGGAAGATATGTGATCTGGAGTTCCGGACGACCAAAACGACAGGATTCCATCATCTCGAAGGGAGCCTGGACGCCGGAATCGTGCACATGCATATGGACCTGGGGTCGGGCGGATCGAGGCGGCTTGGCGGCCGGGCTGTCGAAATCAGCGATCTGGTTGTCGGAGCGGGCGGCGCGCAGTTCGATTTCCTTACCGCGGAGCAGTACGACGGCGTGGACTTCAGGCTTCCGGAAACGCTCGTCGCAGCGGCGCTGGACCTTCGAGAACCCATATCGGCGGAGCTGTTCCGGGGGACCACCTTGCACGTTGTCACGAACTGCGATCGCTGGATCACAAGAGTCCGCGGATTGACGGAGGCGCTGATCGCGTCGTGCACGCAACCGGCCGGATCGCGTGCCCACGAGCACGCTCATGCGGGCATCAGCGATGCTCTCGTCGCGATGCTCCTGCTGCCGTGGAAGCGGTCGGACACCGTGGCTTTCCGTTCGCTGTACTATCAGCGCCTCCCCATCGTGCGCAGGGTGACGGAGTTCATGCATGCGAATCTGGGCGAGCCGCTGATGACGCATGACCTGTGCCGCGCGGGCCGTGCCAGCGAGCGGGCCGTGGAGTATGCCTTCCGCGATGTCTGCGGCATCGGGCCCAAGCAGTACCTGAAGATGCTTCGCCTCAATCGCGTGCGCCGCGACCTCAAGGCGCTGCCCGCCGACGTCGCGAGCGTGACCCAGATAGCGCACCAGTATGGCTTCTGGCACATGGGCCATTTCTCCAAGGACTATCGCCAGCTCTTCGGCGAAACACCCCGCCAGACACGCAACCGGCGGACCTGAAGGGAGGACACAGGGGACCTGGTGGCGTCGAGCTTACTGCACGGCAATGTTGGGCTCCGCACCGGTCCGGGTCCTCATCCTCATCGCTCGAGCTCACGCACAAGTCGGCTCACGCCGGGATCATCAGGCAAGACCTCCAGGAGGAGCCGGGCATAGCGAAGGGCGTCGCCGACCGCGCCCTGTTCCCGGGCAAGCGAGACAAGCGCGCCGAGGATATCCGGATCATAAGGATGGCGGGCGTCCGCGTCCGTCAGGATGGCCATGGCCTCCTGGCGCCGCCCCGCCGAATGCAGCGCGATGGCGTAGACATAGGCGTGGCGCGGGTTGTCGGGGGCGGACGCTGCCGCCTCGCCAAGCTCACGCAGGGCACCGGGAAGGTCATTGGCACGCACGAGCCGCAACCCCAGCGCATGATGCAGCTCGGCCGACTGCGGCAGCAGCTCGAGGCCGCGGCGCAGCACCTTCTCCCCTTCGATGTCGGTCCCTTCCTGGCGGTGCAGATCGGCGAGATTGACGTACGCGCCGACAAATTTCGAATCCAGCGCCAGCGCCTGCCTGTAGGCCTGGAACGCTTCAAAGAGCCTGCCTTGCCGCACAAGCAGATTGCCGAGCGTGACGTTGGCCGCAGGCCAGTCCAGATTCTCCTTCAGGGACGCGATATAGGCGTTCGTGACGGTATCGCGGATCGCGCGCTGTGCCGGCGGAAGCTGCCCGTCCGGAATATCGGCAAGCAGACGCGCCGCCTCGAAGCGCACCCCCTGCACGCCATCGCCCAGCAGCGCGGTCGCCGCCTCGAGCCGGATGGCGGCAGGAAACGGCTCGACAAGGCCGAGCGCCGCGATCCGCACGAGCGGGTCGGGATCGCGCAGCAGGGCCCGCGCCAGCGGCAGCAGGGCAGGCCGCATATGCGGCTGCGCGATCGTCGCGGCAGTGGCGCGCACGACCGGCGCGTAGGCGGGGTCGCGCGCCAGCTCGAGCAGTGATGGCAGGGCACGCGCGCCCTGCGTCAGGCCTGCGTGCACCGCAAGCCCGTGCTGGGGCCGCTTGCGCCACCCGGAGCCGTACCAGCCGTCCATCGCAGAAGCCGCCCATCCCGCATCGCGGGTGGTGTGGCATGTGGTGCAGGCATTCGGCGCGTCGATGGCGCCTGACACGTCCGGCCGCGGGATGCGAAAGCCGTGGTCGCGACGGGCGTCGATGATCATGTATGTCTGCGCCGGCATGTGGCAATCGACGCAAGCGGTGCCCTTGCCCGAGGCCGAATGGAAGTGGTGGCGCGGCGTATCGAACGCCGCCGGATCATGACACCGGCCGCAGACCGCGTTGCCTTCGGCGCGGAGCTTCAGGGCGTGCGGCTCGTGGCAGTCCATGCAGGTGACGCCCTGCCGGAACATGCGGCTCTGCAGGAACGAGCCCCACGTATATACTTCATCCCTCTGCTGACCGTCGGCATGGTAGCCGGGCGGAACCAACATGGCCAGGCGATGCGTCTCTTCCAGCGGCGCACCAGCCGGCACACCATCCGCCAATGTCGAGCGGCGCGCATGGCAGGCGGCACAGACATTCATCAGCGCCGCGTCCGGCGGCGCGTCCCGCCGGGCGATCGGGCCGCCCTGTTCGGCAAACCGCCAGGCTACGTCCCAGCGGCTCTGCAGGTGCACGGCGAGCCCCTTGTCAGCCGGCTCCTGGCCCCGGCGTGACGACTGCGCGGCCCATGTGACATGTCGCGAGCCGGGGCCGTGGCAGGCCTCGCAGGCGACGTTGATCTCGCTGAACGTGGTCCGATAGATCCGCGCCTCGGCGTCGTAGCCCTTCCGCAGGTTGGTGCTGTGGCACTCGGCGCATTGCAGGTTCCAGTTCTGGTAGAGACCCGTCCAATGCAGCGGGTCGTCATGTGCGATCTCTTCGTCGGGGATAAGGTGGAACCAGCGCTGCCCGCCTTCAACCTTCGGGCGGCTGTCCCAGGCTATGCTGAGGGCCTGCAAGCGGCCGCCGGGAAAGGCGATGAGGTACTGCTGCAGGGGATACACCCCGAAAGTGTACGCTATCTCGAAATCGGTCAGCGCACCGTCGGCTCCCTCCGTGTGGACAAAGTACCTTCCGTTACGGCTGTAGAATGTTGACTCGATTCCGTAGTGAACAAACCTGGCGTTGTTGAAGTCGCCCACAACGGTGCGGCCATCGGCCTTCTGCATAGCCCTGTCGTGATGCGAGCCGGTCCACGCCTTGAGCTGATCCTGGTGGCACTGACCGCATGCGGCGGCTCCGACATATGTCGGCGGCCTGCTCGCCACAGCGCTGGAGGGCGTCTCGGATGGCGACCGGGGAGCAAGGAGGTAGTAACCGGCGAGCACGATCGCTGCCACGGCCAGCATTGCCGTGAAAAGCCCGACTGCTGCCGGTCTTCGCAGCAGCCCCGCCCGTACAGCCGGCCTGTCGGGCGACGCCGTCACGGATGCCTCGTGCCGATGTCTTCCCCTTCTACCGGTCACTCTCCGGCGGCGACGGCTCATCCCCGGTCACTCGACGCGATGCAGGCGCGGCCACGGCCGCGCCTGCCAACTGCAGCAAGCCTAGTGAAGGTACTTGATGTGCACCCTGTCAATTCGGCCATTGAACTTGAATGGTGCGCGGTCGAAGTAGGCAAGCGATACCGGCGAATAGCTGTCGATGCCGACATCGAAAGCATCGTTGGCGGTGAAGGCCAACGCTGCGGTTCTCGGCACACGTCCCTTCGCCATCTCGATGCCATTGACACGGACCGCAATGTCGGCGGCGCCGCGCGGCGCGGCAATTCGCGTTTCGACCTCGATCTTCACCTTGCCGAGCGGCAGAGGGGCGGCGCTTTCGAGGCGCGTACGCTCGATCTCGAACAGGTTGTACTCGAAGCTCAGCTTGCCCTTGTCCACCCACAGGGACAAGCCGCCGGAGAACGCGCCCAACGCGTAGAGGACCCCCGCCGAGTCGGGTTTCAGCTCGGCCTCGATGACGACCAGGTTGCTGCGCGCGCCGACTTTCGGGCCGGCGAACTCGGGAATGCCGACCACGTCCTGCGTGTACTCGAACTCGGTTGCCGGGTTTTGCGGGGCCGATTGCGGACTCCAGACGACCGACCATAGACCGCCGCCGACGGGGTAGACGAGATTGGCTTCCGCCTCCTTGTCGAACAGCGCCTTCATTCTGGCCAGCCTTTCGGCATTCCTGCCGGAAAGATCGACAGCCTGCGAGAAGTCAGATCCGAGGTCGTACAGCAGCCATGTGTCCTTGTCGGGCGACCACGTGGCAATGCCGGGAGGCACCCCGGGAACCCAGGGGATGCGCGGCCCCCAGACCGCCGCGAACCACCCCTCGGCGTAGATGCCGCGATCGCCCATCACCTCGAAGTATTGGGCCCCCTTCCGACCCGGGACCCTCGCGTCGGCAAAGGTGTATTTCATGCTGACGCCGTCCATCGGCTGCTGCGTGACCCCGTCGACCTTGCCGGGTGCCTTGATGCCGATGACATCGTACAGCGTCGGTACGATGTCGTTGACGTGATGGAACTGGGTACGCGGCGTCTTGTCGGCCTTGATCGACCGTGGCCATGAGATCGCAAGCGGTGTGCGGGTGCCGCCGAAATGCGAGGCATTGAGCTTGGTGCCCTGGAAAGGCGTGGAGCCCGCCCAGGCCCAGCCCGCGTGATACATGTTGTCGGTCTTGTTGCTGCCCAGCACATCCAGGCCCCCGAGCTCGTTGAGGGCCCGTATGTGGTCCTTGATCTCGGAGGGAATCCCGTTCTGCGCGAGCAGCTCGCTGATGGTGCCGTGCTGACCTTCGGCGCTCGAGCCGTTGTCGCCCCAGATGTAGATGATCAGCGTGTTGTCCCGCAGGCCAAGGCGTTCGAGCTCGTCGACGAGCATGCCGGCCTGCGTGTCGGCGTGCTCGGTGAAGCCGGCAAACACCTCCATCAACCGACGGTGAAACGGCTTCTCATCCTCGGGAATGCTGTTCCAGGCAGCCAGGGTGGCGGGACGCGGTGTCAGCCTGGTGTCCCCAGGGATCCACCCGAGCTGCTTCTGGTGGGCGAAGATCTTCTCGCGCTCGACGTCCCAGCCGGCGTCGAACTTGCCTTTGTACTTGTCGGCCCATTCCTTGAAGATATGGTGCGGCCCGTGGGAGGCGCCCGGCGCCCAGTACATCAGGAACGGCTTGTCCGGGTAGACCGCCTTGTGCCGCCGCAGCCAGCTCACCGCCTTGTCCGTCATGTCGTTGGTGAAATGATAGCCCTCGCGGTGCGGCGCCGGCAGGCGAATCGTGTTCTCCACCACGGCCGGCTCCCATTGCGAGGACTCACCTGCCAGAAAGCCATAGAAGTAGTCGAAGCCGACCAGGCGGCCGGTCGGCCAGCGATCGAACGGTCCCTGGCTGGTGGTCTGCTCGGCCGGCGTGTTGTGCCACTTGCCGAAAGCGGCGGTCTCGTAGCCATAGTACCCGAGCACCTTGGCGAGTGACGCCGTGGTCGCTGGCCAATGACCGGTATAGCCGTCCCAGTCGTTCGCGAGCTCCGCGATCTGGCCGAAGCCGACGCGATGATGGTTGCGTCCGGTCAACAGGGCGGCGCGGGTCGGGGAGCACATCGCCGCATTGTGGAAGCTGTTGTAGGAGATGCCGCTGTTCGCGATGCGCGAAAGAGTGGGCGTGTGAATGGGCCCGCCGTAGGTCTCGGGCAGCGCCGGGCCAACGTCGTCAAGCATGATGATCAGCACGTTCGGTGCGTCGGCCGGCAGCCGGTCAACCGGCTTCGCGGGCGCATAGACCGACTGTGCGATCGTCGGCCCGGCCTTGCTGCCTGACGGCACGGGTGGAAACGGAAGACTGTCCTGGGCCGATGTGACGGCCGGCAGCAGCAGGCAGGTCAGGGCGCAAATGGCTGATCTGATTGGCTTCATTGGTCCCACCACTGTTGGCTCTGTCCGGTCGATTGCGTTCAAGGGCAAGGGCAAGGCCTCGCCCTTGCAACCTCATGGCATCAGAAGCGGAACGTGGCGCCGACCATCGGCCCCGTTATGCCGACCTTGATGTCGTCGCGCTTGACCTCGATGTGTCGCCAACCCGCGCGCAGCTCGATCCAGTCCGCGGCGCGATAGTTCACGGTCCCCAGCAGCTGCCAGGTGAGCTCGGAGCTGCTGATGTCGAACGCTCCCATGTCGAAATAGCCGGTTACGCTCCAGCGTTCGGAGAGAGACAGATTGGCTCGGACAGCCACGATCGGGTCGGCGAATGTCTTGTCGAACTTTGTCGAGGTCGCGGGCAGCAGGCCCGCATTCAGCCTGGCTTTCGATGACACCGACCACAGGCGGAATCCGGCCCCGACATCGACCTTGATATCCGAACCGTCGGCCACGCGATAGAACCCGGCGACCTCCACCATCAGGGTCGACATCTCGGATTTGCCGTCGTTGAAAAGCAGGTTCCGGGTGTCGATCCGGGCCGCCACCGGCAGATACAACAGATCGCCGATCAGACCGAAGCGCCCGTTCCTGACTTCGCCGCCGATGACGACCGGGACGCCGTCGAGGTTCTCGATGATATCGCTGAACTTCACATCCACGTCATGCGAACTGGCAGCGCGCGACGGCGACACCTTGGCGTTGATCCCCGTCGCCCAGAGATAGGGCGTGACTGAGAACTCCCACGGTGCTTCCTGCGCTGCCAACGGCGACGGCAAGGCCGCACCCGCCCACGCGAATCCGACCAATCCGACGATCGCATTGGCCACGATCCGCTGCCTGCCGATGATTGTCACCTGTTCCCCCAACGTTATCTGGCGTGCAGAGAGCAAACCAAAGGACGCTTTCAGCTTCATGTCACATCAAGCCCGAATGCGGCCTAGCAGGCATCCCTCCTCGCCAATGTGAGATCCCACTTCCTGCCCAGCCGATGGTTGGAGAATGTGCCGTGCAGTTCCCCGCCCCTCAGCGCCAAGTCGAGACTCACGGTCCAGTCGACGACAATCTTGAGAGTCCCCGCGGTGATGTTTCCTTGAATGGAGACCCCGACCGGGTCCGGTCCCCTCCAGGCATAGGTTCCGAACGCAACACCGTCGTTTACCGTAGCAATTGCCAGCTCGATCGATCCCGAGTCGAGGTGGTGAAGTGTTCCGCTGCACCAGAGCCCAACAAAGCGGGATGCGTCGGCAGGCTGAGCGGACGCGCCGCCAATACAGCCCGCCGCGATCGAAAGGCCCACGACGATTCCCTTGATTGTACACCCCATCGACATCCGGGTTCGCAAATGCGGCGCGTCGACGTCGCTCACCACGGCCTGCGGTTGAACGGCTTCGCCCCCTCGACGAACTCCGCCGGCTGCCCGATCTCGGTTGACGACAAGCATGAACGCGCCTCATCGCCTGCCCTCAGTGCGACTGAGTCGGCCCCATCGTAGCTGTGCCCTCTTGATGAGTCGGCGTTCGCAGCCTCCAAACGTGCGAGGGCCACGGTTTGTAGCGTCCTGCGCGCGGGATCATCTATCCCGTTTCCGCAAGTTCTGAACTCGAACGACCTCGCGCCCGCTCTGAGCGGGCCCAAGGATTGCCTGCGATGCATGCTCTGCGCCCTCAAGATGTACAGCAGCAATGACAAGCATATCCTCCAATTGACTACGATGATGCTCGTCGGCAATAAGAGTTTAAGGGGGTGACATGAGCACGATCAGGAAGATGT
This sequence comes from Vineibacter terrae, assembly GCF_008039615.1. Taxonomy (GTDB): domain Bacteria; phylum Pseudomonadota; class Alphaproteobacteria; order Reyranellales; family Reyranellaceae; genus Vineibacter; species Vineibacter terrae. The sequence continues at coordinate 34,689 of NZ_VDUZ01000057.1, forward strand.
TGGCGGCTGGGGGAATGCTGGCCGCCAGCGTGGCCCTTGGCGCCTGCGGCCAATTGGAACGGATCGACGCGGTGCCCGCCACCACGCTCGACCAGGTCAAGGTCGCCGGCATCACCAACGCCCGGTTCTATGTCGACACGGACGGCCCGGCGATGGAGGCCGAAGGCATCGCCGCGTTCCAGCGCGAGCTCGCGTGGCGCAAGAGCCAGGGCCTGACGGGGCCCCTGCCGCCAGCCCAATTCCTTGCGATTTCCGGCGGCGGCGATGACGGTGCGTTCGGTGCCGGCTTGCTGACGGGCTGGACCAAGCAGGGTAGCCGACCCGAGTTCAAGCTCGTGACCGGCATCAGCACGGGTGCCCTGTCGGCGCCCTTCGCGTTCCTCGGACCGGAATACGACGAGGCGCTGGCGGCTGTCTACACCAGGACCAAGCCGGACGACATCTTCATCAAGCGTTCGTTTCTGGCCGCGCTCACCAGCGATGCGCTGAGCGACAACGCGCCACTCTACAAGACCATGTCCAAGTACCTCACGATGGACATGATGCGGAAGATCGCGGCAGAGTACGACAAGGGCCGGCTGCTGCTGATCGCTACCACCCATTTCGACGCGGCCAGGCCGGTGATCTGGAACATCGGCGCCATCGCCAAGACCGACACGGCCGAGGCGCTCGAGCTGATCCGGCGAATCCTGCTGGCGTCGGCCGCGGTGCCGGCTGCGTTTCCGCCCGTCCTTCTGGACGTCGAGGTCAACGGCAAGAAATACCAAGAGATGCATGTGGACGGCGGCGCCATTTCCCAGGTCTTCCTCTATCCGCCGACGCTGCACCTCGCTGAGACGAGTCAGAGACAACACGTTCAGCGCAAGCGCATCGCCTACGTCATCCGGAACTCGAAGCTGAACTCGCCGTGGGAGGACGTGCCGCGCAAGACGCTGACGATTGCCGGGCGCGCGATCTCCATGCTGATCGCCAGCAACGGCGTCGGCGACATGTATCGGATCTACACCACGACCCGACGCGATGGCGTGGACTTCAACCTCGCGTATATCGACCGCGACTTCACGGCCGAGTATGTCGGGCCGTTCGACCCGCGCTACATGGTGCCGCTCTTCCAGTACGGTCATGAGCTGGGACAGCGCGGCTATCCCTGGAAGAAGACGCCGCCCGGACTCGGCTCGGCATCGTGAGACAAAAGAGCGGCTGGGGAGGAATGTCCGGCTGGTCGGGCGCCGTACGGACTCTCGTCCTCTCGGCTCTGATTGCCGGCGCCTTGTCATCCTGCGCCGCCCTGCCTGATCGCGTGACCTACACGCCCAGTGAATCAGATCAGGCACGGCTCGCGGGCTTTCCTGACGATATCCGGTTCTGGGCTGACGCGCAGAGCAAGGTCGTGATCCGCGAGGCCACGGAGCGCTTCGCGGCAGAGCAGAAGGCGGGCCTCTACAAGGCAGGGAAGGCGCCGCCGGCCCGTATTCTTGCCCTGTCGGGCGGCGGCGAGGATGGCGCATTCGGCGCAGGACTCCTCGCCGGCTGGTCCGAACAGGGCGGCAGGCCCACCTTCGACATCGTCACCGGCGTCAGCACCGGCTCGTTGATCGCGCCGCTGGCGTTCGTCGGCTCCACGAAGGATGCGGAACTCAAGGCTGCGTATACGACCATCGACAAGAAAGCCATTCTTGCGGTTCGAAGCATCTTCGCCATTCTCGTCGGCGACTCACTGGCCACGACCGCGCCATTGCGCGACATGATCAGCCGCTACGTCACGCCCGACCTGATCAGCGCGATCGCGCAGGAGCATGCCAAGGGACGGCGACTGTACGTCATCACCACCAATCTCGATGCCCAGCGGCCGGTGCTATGGGACATGGGCCGGATCGCCAGCAGCGGCCACCCCGGGACCGTGGCCTTGTTCCGGGAGGTCCTGGTCGCCTCGGCGGCGGTTCCGGGTGTCTTTCCGCCGGTCTACTTCGACGCGGAAGCGGAGGGACGCAGGTTCCAGGAGATGCATGTCGACGGCGGCGTGACGGCACAGGTGTTTTCGGTCCCGGTCGCCGCGGCGCTGGCGGCCACGACCGCCCCGGCCATCGCCGGTCGGAAGCGCACGCTCTATGTCATCGTCAACAACCGCATGGAGCCGCAGTTCGGGCAGGCGAAGCGCGGCCTGCTGCCAATCGCCGGCCGGTCGATCTCAACCCTGATCAAGGTGCATGGCGCCGGCGGCGTGCGCGACCTGTATCACCTCGCCCGCAGCGTCGGCGCTGATTTCAGGCTTGCCTATGTCGATCGCGGGTTCACGGACATCGCGCCGACCCCTTTCGACAAAGCCTACATGAACAAGCTGTTCCAGCACGGCTACGAACTCGGCCGCCGGGGATATCCCTGGAAGGACGTGCCCCCGGGGCTTGATGAGGACAAGCCGCTGCATCCTTCCGCGCCGGCTGCCGGTAGCGGGTGAGTCGCGACGGTCATCCCGAGCAGCGATTCCCATTCACCGCTTGCGGAGCAAGTTCCGGACTTCCTCGAAGTAGTCGGCGAATGTCATGTGCTGCGGCATGACCTTGTGGAAGCGCAGGATGAGGTCATTGGTGACGTTGAGGTCGCGCTGCAGCATGGCGAGGCCGTCCGATATCTGGCCGACCATGGCGATCGTCGCCCGGCAGAGGGCATGCACGTCCTCGATGCTCGGCTGCATAGTGTTGGAGTTGAGATAGTGCGTGATGGCGTTGCTGCTGGTCATCTCGAAGCGCTTCTCAGCCCGGCTCGGCGGCACATACAGCTCATTGGGCATGATGGAACCTCCTGGAAGCAGGGGACGGGATGCCGACGGACCACACGGCATCGGTCTCGGCACCTTAGGTGCGCGATCCAGCGGCGTCGCATAAGCAATCCTGATTGGACCGATAAGAAGTGCTTTGCGCGGCGCCAGGTAGCGATGCCGATCCAGACAATCGCAATCGTCGTCGCGAGCCTGGTCGTGAGCGCATGCAAAGGGCCGCCGGAACCGTAATCGTGCGGGAATTGGATAGTCTGGCTCTGCACGGCGGAGTAGACATGGGCACCGAAGTCGGTTGTTCTCGCCCGGCAGTAGTATGTGCTCAGCTGGTCCTTTGGCATATCTCCAGGATGGCTGAACGTATCGTCAACTCCCCTGAGCTTGGCGAGATGTTGCCGTCCATAGTTTCAGAGACCATGGCGCTCCTGGTCCACTCGAACCCTTAACATTTTGCGGCATCATACGTCACTTCGCCACGCGTGGGTTTATCGGACTTGAGGAAGACCAGCATGAACAGAGCTAGGGGGCTGCTGGTATGCGGGATTCTCGGCCTGTGGGCCTGTGGGCCACTCGAGCGTCAACACGCCGTGCCCGCCCAGGACGTCGACCGCGTCACGGTTGTCGGAATCCCCAACGGGCGATTCTACCCGAACCTCGATGCGGGGGCGCTGGCTGCCGAGGTCAAGGCAGCCCACGAACGAGAGGTCGCGTGGTATCGCAGCGAGGGTCACAAGGGACCGCTACCACCGGCATACCTCCTGGCGATTTCCGGCGGCGGTGATGACGGCGCGTTCGGGGCCGGCCTGCTGACGGGCTGGACCAAGCGCGGTGATCGACCCAAATTCAAGCTCGTCACCGGCGTCAGCACCGGTGCCCTGACCGCGCCATTCGCCTTTCTCGGCCCCGAGTACGACGATGCGTTGACCGAGGTGTATACCAGGATATCGCCCGACAGCATCTTCACCAAGCGATCCTTCTTCGCCGCATTCACGAGCGATGGGCTGAGCGATAATGCGCCGCTCTACAGGACAGTGTCCAAGTACCTGACCATGGATATGATGGGCAGGATCGCCGTGGAGTACGACAGAGGCCGGCTCCTGCTGATTGCGTCAACGCAATTCGATGCCGCGAGAACGGTGATATGGAACGTCGGGGCCATCGCCAAGACCGGCACGCCCGAAGCACTGGAATTGATCCGGCGCCTGCTGGTCGCCTCGGCGGCCGTGCCAGGCGCCTTCCCTCCGACCATGATCGATGTCGAAGTCAACGGCAAGAAGTACCAGGAGATGCATGTCGACGGCGGCGCCATGGCGCAGGTCTTCCTTTATCCGCCGACCGTTTCGCTCAAGGCTATCGACAACGCCGAACACTTTCAGCGCAAGCGGGTCGCCTACGTGATCCGCAATTCCAAGCTCAGCGCACCATGGGAGGATGTGCCACGCCACACGCTCACCATCGTCGGCCGCGCCGTCTCCATGCTGCTGGCGAGCGATGGCGCGGGTGACATGTACCGGATCTATGCCGAGAGCAAGCGGGACGGCGTCGATCTCAACATCGCCTACATCGACACCGATTTCACGGCGGCCTACGTCGGCCCGTTCGATCCGGCATACATGGTTCCCCTGTACCAGTACGGTCACGATCTCGGACAGCGCGGCTATACGTGGAAGAAGGTGCCGCCCGGATTCGCGTCTCCGCCATAGTCGCACGGCAGCATGACGCCCCTTTCCGACCGGGGAGCGCGCAAACGATGGGCCGTCACTCTGACGAAAGAGGGCCGCGTGCCAGTGGCGGCAAATGAACGCGTTGAAATGTCGGCGTGGCGTTTTGGCGGCTTCGACATCAGCTCCAAGCCCAATGGTAATCGGCGCAAGCGCCTGCCAGGCGCGGCGTTTCGTGTCGTATCAATCACGGGCCAGCAGCTTGCGTCGTGCCTCGTTCATCATCGGCGTATCCATCTTGAACCGGTCGATGCTGGCCAGGATCGCCGCCCTGAGCTGGTCGGCGTCATCCGGTGCCCAGGCAATCCAGGGGTACATCGCACAGCAGGCGGTGCGGCTCCCGATCATGTCTGTGTCCTCTGCGAGGATCTTTACCGCCCTGGCAACAGAAGTCTGCCGCCGGATACTGCCCGAGGAAGTGGCCGGGCAAGCTACCCGGTGCAGCGGGTATACGGGTTTCCGCGTACGCGCCCGATGTCTCGGGCAGGCACAGCGCAAAACGTGAAGAGCGAAACCTTCCCCAAGATTTCCCGAGCTTCATCCTGCTACGCGGCCGCCCGGCGCTTCTATCCAGTTCCCGCACGATTCGGACTGTCGGTCGGATTTCCTGTTGCGGGTGCTGTCCCGCCGCCGATGAAGCTTCGGCTCACGCGCGCGAAAGAAGTCGCTGCCCACCGTCTGGCTGGGCGTTTCGCCGAAGAGACGAATGGTATGCCGCGGAGAAATGGCCCATGTGCCTGAAGCCGTAGCGGTGGGCGATGCTCCTCACACTCTCGACGTCCGGCGGCAACAGTCTCAGCGCCGTCGCGCTGCGCTCAGCTGGGCGTCATGCGAAAGCGCTGGCGGTGCTGACGATCCCTGACAAGCGTCACCCGTCGCTCGCCATGGGGCTTCCTGGCTATCTGACAAGTTCTGATCTTCGACCACCGCGGCACGCCAGGCTCGTTTCTGCTCCTGTCGAAGGCGCGCAACGGACGTTGCCCGAGTCTCGACTCGGGCAGCGTCGCAGACGGCTCGCGATTTACCCCTTGCGGAATTCGGTGCGTGCCGATCGTGCCGCGCCGAAGGCGGCGGTCAGCTGGCTCTGATCGGCATCGGCGAAGGCGCTGGCGGCGTGCAGCGCGCCGGCAGTAGCGTTCACCGCCTCCTTTACCATGCGCACCGTCGGCGCCGGCATGGCGCGCACCACGTCGGCCATCGCCAGCGCTTTCTCGACCGTCGCGCCGTCGTCGGCCAGCTCGTCGACCAGGCCCCAGTCGAGCGCCTGCGCCGCCGGCATCTTCTCGCACATCAGGCAGATCCGCTTGGCGCGCGCCGGGCCGACCAGGGTCACCAGCCGCGGCAGGGCGCCCCATTGCAGGTTCAGGCCGATCTTCACCTCCGGCACGTAGAGATAGGCGCCCTTGCCCAGCACGCGCCAGTCGCAGGCCAGCGCGATGGCGACGCCAGCCCCGACCGCCAGCCGCTCCATGGCGGCAATGGTGATCTGCGGCATCGCCTCCCACGCCTTGCAGAGGCGCACGCCGCCATAGGCGCGGTGCCGCCGCTTGAGGTCGTCGGTTTCGGTGGTCCAGCTGCCGGTGGCCTTCAGGTCGAAGCCGGCCGAGAAGCCGTTGGCGGCGCCGGCCAGGACCACGACATGCGTGTCGAGGTCGTCATGGAAGCTGCGTGCCGCCGCGGTCAGCTCGACCACCAGCTTCTCATTGAAGGCGTTGAGGTTCTCGCGGCGGTCGAAGCGCACCACGGCGACGCCGTCGCGCTTCTCGATGGTCACATAGTTCAGCTTCATCACATGTCCTTTGCGGCAGGCATCATCGGGCGTTCTTTGCTTCCAGGAGCGCGACCATGTCGCGATAGCCGCGCCGCCTTGCATGCGCAAGCGGCGTGACGCCGTCGCGGTCGGCGATGTTGGGATCGGCCCCGGCATCGAGCAGCATCTTCAGGATCGCGACATGCACCTTGCCGCCGTCGGACAGGATGATGGCCTCGAGCAGCGCCGTCCATCCCAGGCGATTGACATGATCGATGTCGATCGCGGTGCGCAGCAGCTCGCGCACGATGTCGGGATGGCCGTGATGCGCCGCCGGGATCAGGCCGGTGCCGCCGTATCGGTTGGTGCTCCTGAGGTCGGCGCCGGCGGCCAGGGTCAGGCGCAGGATCTCCAACCGGCCTTCGGCCGCGGCGTAGAGATAGGGCGAGTCCTGCTGGCTGTCCTTGGCGTTCACGTCGGCGCCGGCCGCGATCAGCACACGCGCCGCCTCGACGGCATCGGCGTGCGTGGCCAGCAGCAGCGCGGTGCGGCCGCCGGCATCGCGCACGTCGATCGCCGCGCCCTGGCGCAGCAGCGCCGTGACCTTGGCCGCGTCATCGGCCGCGGCCGCCTGGTGCAGCGCCGTCTCGCTGGCCATCGCCACGCTACCGACCATCGAAGCCGCCAGCAGCAGCAACAGGACGAGACAGGGACGCGCCCTGGACCGCCATCGCATTCACGCGCCCTCGCCTTCCTTGCGCATCTCGGCGAACACCTCCTTGGCCGTCAGCATCGCCTCGCGCACCGACGGCAGGCCGATATAGCCCGCCAGGTGCAGCAGCCCCTCGCCCAGCTCTTCCTCGGTCCAGCCCTGGCGCCGCGCCATGCGCAGATGGATGGCGAGCTCGGGCCAGGCGCGGGTGGCGGCGTCCGAAATGACGCAGATCAGGGCCCGCGTCTTGAGGTCCAGGCCCGGCCGCGACCACAGCATGCCGAACACCGCCTCGCGCGCGTAGTCGCCGAACTTCTTCATCATCGGATCGTCATAGACGCTGGCGGCCATCTTCTGGACCTGCGAGTCGCCCATCAGCTGGCGGCGGATCTCGCTGCCCTTCCGGTACATGTCGCTCTCGGTCATCTGCGATCCTCCCAGGTGGAAGGCGCAGCCTAGCGCATGGCGAAGACCCCGCAAGCGCTGCAAGCGCTGGGCCACGCAGGGGTGGCTTGCTATGGTCGGCACCCGTGATCCGGAGGAGCCCGCATGCTGGCCTCGCAACGCGCGCTGTTCGATATCCCGCGCGATGTCTGCTACCTCAACGCCGCCTCGTACAGCCCGTTGCCGCTGGCGGTGCAGGAAGCCGGCCGCATCGGCGTCGGCCGCAAGGGCCAGCCCTGGACACTCGACCCGGGCTTCGCGTCGCAGGTCCATGAGCGCACGCGGCGGGCGGCGGCGGCGCTGATCAACGCCGAGCCCGAGGACATCGCGCTCGTCCCGTCGGTCGCCTACGGCGTGGCCACGGCCGGCAAGCAGATCCGCATCCCGCCCGGCCAGCGCGTGCTGGTGCTGCAGGACGACCATTCCTCACCGGTGCTGGAATGGATGACACGCGCCGCCGACGGCGGCTTCACGCTGGACATCGTGCGCCAGCCCGGCGACGGCGACTGGACGCAGGCGGTGCTGGACGCCATCGCGCGGCCGGGTGCGCCGCCCGTGGCGCTGGCCTCGGTGTCCTCGATCCACTGGTCCGACGGCGGCGCGCTCGACCTGGCGCGCATCGCGCCGCCGTTGCGCGCGCAGGCCGCGGCGCTGCTGGTCGATGCCACGCATGGTGTCGGCGTGATGCCGATCGACGTGCGCACGCTCGATCCGGATTTCCTGCTGTTCCCGACCTACAAATGGGTGCTGGGACCCTATGGCCGCGCGTTCCTCTACGTCGCCAAGCGCCGCCAGGACGGCGTGCCGCTGGAGCAGACGAGCCATGGCCGCCGCGCCATCGCGGCCGAAGGCACGCCCTACATGAAGGATACGGCCTACGCCGCCGGCGCGCGGCGCTTCGACATGGGCGAGCGCGATCATTTCATCTCCATGGAGATGGCCGCTTTGGGCATGGAGATGATGGCCGGCTGGGGCCAGGCCGCGATCGCCGGACGGCTGGGCATGCTGACCGCGCGCCTGGCCGCGGGGCTGGGCGCGGTCGGCAACACACGCCTGCCCGACCCGCTTCTGCGCGCGCCGCACATCCTCAGCGTCGTCTTCCCCGCCGGCATGCCGCCGGGGCTGATCGAGCGGCTGGCGGCGGCCAACGTGCACGTGGCGCCGCGGCTGGGCCGCGTGCGCATCAGCCCGCATGTCTACAACGACGAGGACGATATCGAGCGCTGCGTCAGCGCGTTGCGGCGGCTGGTGGGGTGATCCGACAGTCTCCTGTCATCCCGAGCATAGCGAGGGATCTCCTGCGGCAAGGCGCACGGTGCGCTATTCGCAGGAGATCCCTCGCTGCGCTCGGGATGACAGAGGGTCACGTATCGGCCGCGCCCAGCTTGCGGTTGAGGACGGCGAAGCGCTCCTTGGGGCTCCTCTCGCGCGCGGCGTTGCCGTAGGTGCCATGCTCGATGCGCGTGGGAATGGTCAGCATGTAGTTCTTGAAAGCGTTCTCGAGCGCGGCGCGCTGGCCCTGGGCATCGAGCGTCTCGTTCACCGAGCGCTTGGCCATGCGCAGCGCGTAGGCGTCGTTGACGGCGATGCGCTGCGCCAGCTCCAGGGTCTGAGCCTCCAGCGCCGCGCGCGGCACGACGCGGTTCACCAGCCCCATCGCCTCGGCCTGCGCCGCCGTGAAGAACTCGCCGGTGAACAGGTACTCCTTGGCCTTGCGCGGCCCCAGATCCCACGGCATCGAGAAATACTGCACATGCGCGCCGCCCCAGCGCACGGCGCGATCGGCGAACAGCGCGTCGTCGGCCGCGATGATGAGGTCGCAGCACGACGCCAGCATCAGGCCGCCCATGATGCAGTAGCCCTGGACCTGCGCGATCGTGGGCTTGGGCACGTCGCGCCAGCGCAGGCAGGTCTCGAGATAGAGCGCCGACAGGCGCCGGTACTCGCCCTCGAAGCCGGGCGCCACGGGATGGCGCTTCTGGTCCTCCATCTCCTGCGGGCTGCCCAGGTCGTGGCCGGCGGAGAAATGCTTGCCGGCGCCAGCGATGATCACGACCTTGACGTCCGTCTCGTCGACGGCACGCTGCAGCGCCGCGTCGAGCTCCGTCAGCAGCACCCGGCTTTGCGCGTTGAGCACCTCGGGCCGGTTGGCGGTGATGCGCAGCACGGCGCCGAAGCGCTCCCACAGCAGGGTGGTGTAGGTCATGGGTCCGCGGCCTATCCTGCCGTGGCGCTTTCGATCACCGTCGCCTTGCGCGCGGCGGTGTCGAACTTCAGGCGCTGCACGTAGTCGAGGTCGCGGCCGGTGACGCGCACGAAGCGCGAGCCCTCGGGATAGTCGATCGAGTGGATGGCGCCGACGTCGTAGACGCCGGCATGGCCGGGCTCCAGGCGGTAGCTGCGCACGGCCTCCAGGTCGGCGGCGCCGGCCGCGGTGCCGCCGTCGGTGCGGCGCCACTCGGTCATGTCGGTATGCTTGACCGCCTGGCCGTAGACCGCCCAGGAGCTGCCATGGTCATGCGGCGGCGAGCGATGGGCGCGCGGGTTGCAGTGCGCCAGCACGACGAAGCCCAGGTCGGCATCCTCGTGCAGCTTGCGCGTGCCGATCGGCGCCGCCGGCCCGACCGCCGAGTCGACGAACACCGGGTTGGCCAGCAGCTGCTCCAGCAGCGCGCGCACCTTCTCGCGCCCGGCCGGCCCGGCATTGTCCTTCAGCGCCACGCGGCAATCGTCGATGAAGCTTTCGAGCGTATAGGCCATTGCCTTCCCTCCGCATCGCCTGTCGCTCAAGCCTAGCAGAGAGTCGCAGCCCGTCCATAGGCCCGCGTCAGCGACGGACGCAGACGCGCCTTGCATCGGCAGGGCCGCCAGCCGAGAGTGCCGGCGTCCGCGCCATGGCGATGGACAACCACGGGAGGGGAGACATGGGCACGGAGCTATCCTTGCTGGTGTGGTCGGTGGCGTTGACGGTCGGCCAGATGGTGGTCGCCGCGATGGGCGCGAACATGCAGGTCGGCCTCACAAAATTGGCTGGCAACCGCGAGGATATGCCGGCCATCACCGGCTGGGCCGGCCGCGCCAAGCGGGCGCATCTCAACATGCTGGAGAGCCTGGTGCTGTTCGCCGCCCTGGTGCTGGTGGCGCATGCCGCCGGCAAGACCAATGCCATGACGGTGCTAGGGGCGCAGCTCTTCTTCTGGGCCCGGCTGGCCTATGCCGTGATCTATGTCGCCGGCATCCCGTGGCTGCGCACGCTGGTCTGGGCGGTGTCGCTGGTCGGGATGATCCTGATCTTCCTGCAGCTCGTCGGCTGAGCCGGCGCCGTGATCCGCATCACCAGCCGCATCGCGCTCGACGAGGCCGAGATCGAGGAGAGCTTCGTGCGCGCCGGCGGGCCGGGCGGCCAGAACGTCAACAAGGTGTCGACGGCGGTGCAGCTGCGGTTCGACGTGCGCGGCTCGCCGTCGCTGCCCGACGCGGTGCGGGCGCGGCTCGAGCGGCTGGCCGGCAAGCGCCTGACCCGCGACGGCGTGCTTGTGATCGTGGCGCAGCGGCACCGTACCCAGCAGCGCAACCGTGAGGACGCGCTGGCGCGGCTGGTCGACCTGATACGCGCCGCCGCCACGCCACCCGTGCCGCGCCGCCCGACCCGGCCGACAGCGGCCTCGCGCCGGCGACGGCTGGAGTCGAAGGAGCGGCGGTCGAAGACCAAGACCCTGCGCCGCGGCCCACGCGAGGGAGAGTAGCGCGGTCGTTCTGAGCTCGGGACTTTTCAGTATTTCGACACCATGGGAGGGCTATCGCACGACGAAGATTCACCACAGAGGCACAGCGCAGCCGTTGGCCGCAACCAAATGCGGGGAAAGCGCTTCATGGTGAGCTTGTCGAACCATGAAGCGGCGCACCACTGCCCGTGCGACGCCTTCATGGTTCGACAAGCTCACCATGAAGGCTACAAAAATCACCGCGGCTCGCGAAGTTTCTTGAAGTCAGTAATACAGAGGACACAGAGGATCACAGAGAAGATGACTTTGCGCACCGGCGGCGCGCGCGGATTTCTCTCGGTGATCTCTGTGTCCTCTGTGCCTCTGCGGTGAATGGTGAATCTTGCTACTCCCGCATGGTGCGGGCGGCGCGGGCGGCGGGGCGGTCCCAGCAGCGATGCAGCCAGTCGCGCGCGTGCGGCTTGTCGTCGAGGTCCATCCACAGCGCGCGATACATCACCGACGCGGCATTGAGGTCGGCGACGGTGAAGCGGTCCTCGACCAGCCACGGGACGCGGGCCAGGGTCTGGTCGAGCGTGTGCAGCGGCCGCTCCATCTCCAGGCGCGCCGTGCGCGCGCGCTTGGGATCGCGCTCTGCTTCCGGCAGCACCGAGCTGTGCAGGGCCCAGTCGATGATCGTCTTGTCGATCTCGGTGACGGCCCAGAAGCTCCATTGCCAGGCCCGCGCCTCGCCCTGCGGCGTCGCGGGATAAAGAGCGCCGCCGTAGGTCTTGGCGAGATAGAGGTTGATGGCCATCGACTCCGAGAGCACGAAGCCGCCGTCATCGATCGCCGGCACGCGGCCGGTGGGATTGAGGGCGACGAAGTCGGGCTTCAGGTTGGCGCCGTCCTGGGTCGTGATCGGTACATGCTCGTAGGGCATGCCCAGCTCGCCCATCATCCAGAGCGTGCGCACTGTGCGCGTTCGCGCCGCACCATAGACCTTGAGCGCCATCCGCCGAATCCCTCCTCTGTTGGAGGTTCCAGTAGAGCACAGCCGGGCCGCTTCTCAACCCGCGATCACGCCTTCGCCGGACAGCCGCGCAATGTCGGCCGCGCCATATGCCAGCCAGGAGGCCAGAACCTCCGCCGTGTGCTGGCCGACATCCGGCATGGCGCTGCGGATCGTGAGCGGGGTGTCGGACAGGCCGATGGTGACGCCAGCGGTCGGGACCGGACCGATGGCGTCGTGCGCGACGGACGTGATCTGCCGCCGATGATGGAGCTGCGGGTTGGCCACGACCTCGTCCAGGGTCGCGACCAGGGCGCAGGGAATATCGATCGCATTGAGGGCCGACACCGCGTCGGCGGCCGACAGGGACGCGATCCAGCCGGCGACCTCGCTGTCGATGCCGTCGACATTCTCGAGCCGGGCCGCCGCGGTCGCAAAGCGCGCATCGTGGGCCAGCGCCGGCCGTCCCATGGCCGCCGCCAGGCGCGCGAACGCCGGGTCCGAGGCCGTCACGAGATGGACCCAGCGCCCATCTGCCGTGCGGTAGCTGTTGGTGGGCGCCGAGTAGCGGTCGCGATTGCCGCGCCGCGTCGCCGGGCGCCCGAACAGGATCTGCTCCGGAATCGCCGTCATGAGCATCGAGGTCGCAACATCGAGCAGCGCGACATCGACCACCTGCCCGCGGCCGCTGACGTGGCGTGCCTGCAGCGCCGCCAGGATGCCGATCACGGCATTCATCGCCGTGGTGTAGTCGCACACCACGGTTCCCGCCATCTGCGGCGGCCCGTCGGCCGGGCCCGTCATCTCCATCAGGCCGCTCATCGCCTGCGCGACCACGTCGAAGCAGGGATGCTGCGCCAGCGGGCCGTCCTGGCCGAAGCCTGAGATGCGCGCGACCACCAGCCGCGGGTTGTCCGCGTGCAGGACGTCGGGGGCGCAGCCGAGCCGCTCCAGCACCCCGGGACGGAAATTCTCGACCAGCACATCGGCCCGGCCGGCCAGGGCGCGCAGCAGATGCTGCCCGCCGGGCTGGGCCAGGTCGATCGCCACACTGCGCTTGTTGCGGTTCTGCATCATGGCGTAGAGGCCGCGGCCCTCGACCGCCGGGCCGAAGCGGCGCAGGGGATCACCGACGCCCGGCCGTTCGACCTTGACGACATCGGCGCCCATGTCGCCCAGCATCATCGCGCAGTAGGGACCGGCGACGTAGTGCGACAGGTCGAGCACCTTCAGCCCGGTCAGTGGTCCCGTCATGCATTCATCCGGATGCGGGGCCGAGCGAACTAGGCCGCGCGGCGTCCGGCACGGATGAGGCGACCCGGCAGCGCGCCGGTAGCCTCGCCGTGCCGCCATGTCACGACGCCGGCGGCGATGGTCGCATCGTAGCCTGTCGCGTGCTGCAGCAGGCGACGCCCCTGGGCGGGCAGGTCGTGCGCCCAGCGCGGCGGCTGCAGCCGCAGCCGGTCGAAGTCGATCACGTTGACGTCGGCCCGCAGGCCCGGCGCGAGCCGTCCGCGGTCCGTGAGCCCGTAGGCTGCCGCGCCGCGGCTGGACTGCAGGGCGACGGCCTCCTCCAGCCCCAGGAGCGGGCCGCGCCGGCGGTCGCGCGCCCAGTGGCTGAGCAGGAAGCTCGGCGCGCTGGCATCGCAGATCAGGCCGCAATGCGCGCCACCATCGGCAAGGCTGAGCAGCGTGTTCGGGTGGCGCATCATGTCGTAGAGCGGCTGCAGGCTGCGGTCGGCGTAGTTGATGAAGGGGAAGTACAGCCAGTCGTGGCCGCCATGCCCGGCCAGGATGTCGAGGACGATCTCCTGCGGCCGGCGTCCGCTGGCGCGCGCCATCGCCTCGACGGAACGCTCCGGCGGCGGCTCGTAGTCCGGCGGATCACCGAGCTGGAACATGTTGTGGAAATGCGCCATGCGGCTGCGCCAGAACCGGTTCGTGCTGGTCGTCTCCTCGGCCAGCAAACGCGCCCGCAGCTCGGGCTGCTGCAGCGCCTGGATGCGCGCTTCCAGCGGCAGGTGGGCGATGGCGAGATAGGAGGGATGCTCCGAGAACGGATGATACCGGCTTTCCAGGTTGATCAGCATGCCGACCGGCCGGCAGCCGACCAGCGCCGTGATGTCGGCGCCGCCTTGCGCCGCCCGGCGCGTCATCGCCAGCAGCTGGCGCCACTTGTCCGGCTGCTCCTCGAACTGCACCAGGATGTAGTGCACGGGCACGCCGTGCTGCCGGGCGAGCTGCTCCATCCAGGCGAACTCGGCCTCGGGATCGACCAGGTCGGAGACCATCTGGAAGACGCCGTGACCGGCCCGCGCCATGGCCTGGCCGATCGCCAGCAGCTCCGTCGAGTCGGCGAAGCTGCCGGCCACCGCGCTGCCGTCGGCGGCCAGATGCAGCTTGGTGCGCGAGGTCGAGAAGCCGATGGCGCCGGCGCGCAGCGCCTGCTCGACGATCGCCGCCATCGCCTCGACGTGGTCGGCAGTGGCGACCGCGCGGGTCGCGCCGCGATCGCCCATGACGTAGTCGCGGACCGCGCTGTGCGGCACCTGGGCGGCGATATCCATCACCCGCGGCATGGCCTCGAGGACATCGAGATACTGGGGAAAGCTCTCCCAGCCCCAGCTGATGCCCTCGTGCAGCGCCGTGCCGGGGATGTCCTCCACCCCTTCCATGACATTGATGAGATGGTCGTGGCTGTCGGGGCGGGCCGGCGCGAAGCCGACGCCGCAATTGCCCATCACCGTGGTCGTCACGCCATGGAAGCCGGACGGGCTGACGTAGGGATCCCACGTCACCTGGCCATCGTAGTGCGAATGGATGTCGACCCAGCCCGGCGTCACGATGCGGTCGCGGGCGTCGATCTCCTCGCGCCCGGCGCCGACGGATCCGCCGACGGCGACGAGCTTGCCGTTCTCGATCGCAACATCGCCCTCGACGGCCGGCGCGCCGGTGCCATCGACGATAAGACCGCCACGTATCACGATGTCATGCATGGCCCTCTCCGCTCCGTTCGATGCGACTTCACGTTGCGCTACTGCGCCGAGATGATCGAGCCGAAAAGGTTCCAGCTCGTGCCGTCGAAGCGCGCCAGCTGCAGCTTGCGGAACGGGTTGAAGTCCTTCGGCGTGGTGGTGACCGTCACGCCCGGCAGCAGCATCGGCATCTGCATGCCGCTGAGGTTCGTGGCCTGCTTCATGAGGTTCTCGCGCGTCAGCTCGCTGCCGCACCGGCGCAGCAGCTCCAGCAGCAGCTGGTTGGCGGAATAGCCGAAGATGTTGCTGGTATCGGCCGGCTGCCCGTCGGGATAGTACGCCTTCATGAAGTCGAGATAGGCCTTCATGCCGGCGTCGTTGTCCCAGGTCGGATCGCCCGGTGTCTTATAGGACATGGCGGTGATCAGGCCGACGGCCTTTTCCGGCCCGACCGGCTGCAGGACGGCGCCGATCGAGCTCGACACGCTGGCCAGGAGGTGAACCGGCTTCCAGCCGAGATCGTAGGTCTTGCGGATCGCCTGGGCCGCGAATTTCGGCGTCGCGATGTTGAAGAACACGGTGGCGCCCGATGCCTTGAGGCTGATGACCTGCGAGTCGACCGTGGGATCGGTCACCTCGTAGCTCGCCTCGGCGACGATCATCGCCTTCGCCTTGTCGCCCAGACCGGCCTTGAAGCCGTGGACATAGTCTTTCCCCATGTCGTCGTTCTGATACAGGATCGCGACCTTGGCGTCGGGCTGGTTCTGCAGCAGGTATCGCGCATAGACCTGCGCCTCCATCTCGTAGGACGGGTAGAACGACGTGGTCCACGGGAAGTTGACCGGGTCGTTCCATTTCGAGGCGCCGGTCGAGATCAGCAGCTGCGGCACCTTCTTGAGGTTCATGTACTTGTGCACGGCCGTGTTGGTCGGGGTGCCCACCGAGTTCACCACCGCCAGGACATGATCGTTCTCGACCAGCCGCCGCGTCTGCTCGACCGTCTTGGGTGGGCTGTAGGCATCGTCGAGCACGATCATCGCCACCTTGCGGCCGTTGACCCCGCCCTTCTCGTTGGCCATCTTCCAGAACGCCGTGGCGATGCGTCCCTGGGTGCCGTAGGCCGAGGCCGGCCCGCTGAGCGGCTGCGTCTGGCCGACCCGGATCTCGCTGTCGCTGACGCCAGGACCATATTTCGGCTGCGCCGCCGCCGGCGCCAAGAGTGCTGCGGCCAGCAGACAGGCTGCCGCGCCGACCAGGCTTCGCATGACTTTCCCTCCCACAACCACGCTTGGGGCCTTGCGCCGGCATGCAGCCGCCGGCAGCCCTTGGTCGAAGCGTAGGGTCGACGTGAGGAGCGATATACGCGATTAGGAGAAAAATACTTTGGCCAGTTTGAGAAAAATAATAACCTGCTGGCTGGTGTCGTTCGCGACCGTCATCCCGAGCGCAGCGAGGGATCTCCCGCGAATGGCGCACCGTGCGCCTTACCGCGGGAGATCCCTCGCTGCGCTTGGGATGACAGAACGGCCTCGAGGACAATCATGGATCAGTTCAGGGCGATCCTGGCCTATGTGAAGCTGGTGGAGCGCGGCAGCTTCACGGCCGCGGCGGAGCATCTGGACGTCTCGATATCGTCGGTGACCAAAAGCATCGCCCAACTCGAGAAGTCGCTTCACATCCGCCTCGTCAACCGCACCACGCGCCGCATCGCGCTGACGGACGAGGGCCGCGAGTACTACGAGCGGTGCCGGCGCATCCTGGAGGACATGGAAAGCGCTGACCTGGCGATGCGCCAGGTCAGCACGACACCGCGCGGTCGGCTGCACGTCCTGATGCCCGTGGCCATCGGCCGGCTCCACATCATTCCGGCATTGCCGCGCTTCACGGCGATGTACCCCGACATCAGCCTGCACCTGACCCTGAGCGACCAGCACATGGACCTGATCGCGCATGGCATCGACGTCGCGATCTGGGTCGGCGAGATTCCCGAGTCCAGCATGATCGCCAAGCTGCTGCTGCGCACCTACCGGCTGACCTGCGCCACGCCGGACTATCTGCGGATCCACGGACGGCCTGCCACGCCGGACGACCTCGTCCGGCATACTTGCCTCGCCACCACGAGCTGGCGGCGCGGGCGCGACTGGCTGTTCCGGACCCCGGAAGGCGACCGCACCGTCCCCATCCGCGGCAACCTGATGCTCGACAACGGCGACGCCTACCGGGAAGCGGCGCTCGCCGGGCTGGGCATCGCGCAGGCGGCTTCCTATCTGTTCGGCGAGGATGTCGCGGCGGGACGGCTGGAGCCGGTGCTCGGCGAGTACAGCGCACCCGGCCAGGATTTCTGGGCCGTGTATCCCAGCAGCCGGCACGCCGCCCCCAAGGTCACGGCCTTCCTCAGGTTCGTCAGCGGCACATTCAAGGCCCTGCCCGCCATCATCACGTCGCCGACCCTGGCACGGCACCAGGTCCGGGCCGTCGGCGGCCGCCGCCATCCCGCGGCGACGGCGGCGAAGCCGGCGCGGGTCAGGCGTCGCAGCGGGCGAGGTTGATGGCGCCGCTTTCGGGCGGCTGCACGCCGTGGTCGACCAGCGCCGCGACGCGCCGCAACAGGCGCGCCGCCTGCGAGGTCCCGACCTCGTCGACCAGGGTCTCGACCGCGACATTGAGCAGGGCGTTGCCGGCCAGGTCGCGATGCGCCTCGGGCAGCGCCGCGACGGCATCGGCGATGCGGTGCATCGCCTGCCTCAGCGCCGGCAGGCGGTCGGGTTCAGCAGCAGCCATCAAGACATCCTCATTGCACGAGACGCAGGCCGCGATTGGCGGCACGCACGGCAGCGGCACGGGCCGCGCCGGGAACAGCGGTGAGCGGCAGCAGCAGGCCGGCGGCGGTCATGGCGCTGCCCAGCGCCAGCGCCGATGACGCCGCCACCCCGGAAGCGGCCGGCGCCAGGAACTCGTCGAACGCCAGCGCCATCAGGTCGTCGCGGTCGCGCTGGCCGGCCGCCACGGCGTTGAGGAACATGCTTTCGTCGTCGCTCACGAAGCGGCAGCGCAGGCAGCGCACATCGAGCGGCCGCTGCGTGCCGGCGACCACGGCCCGCATCATGCCGTCGAACGGCGCCAGGCCGTCGGGCAGATAGGCCGCCTCGAAACCGTCATGCAGCACGCGCCCGTCGGGCAGCCCGGCCCGCCAGCCCTCGACCCACTGGCGCAGGCACCAGACGAGGAAGCGCTCGGCGACGGCGAGCGTCTCGACACCGCGCGCCTGCGGCGGGCAGCCGTGCTCCGCCGTCATATCGGTTGTCTGTGCGGTCGGCCCCTGGTCCGGCATGGTCCCTCCCTCGGTGCGCGAGACGAAGGATCATGGCCTATATTGCGAGTGACTCGCAATCGCAAAATTATGCAGCCCGATCACCCTTTCATGAGGCTGGGCAGCCATAGCGACAGCCCGGGCACATAGGTCACCAGCACCAGCACGACGAACATCACGAGGTAGAACGGCCAGATGTGGCGCGTGATCTGCTCCATGGTGACCCGGCCGATGGCGCAGCCCATCACCATGGTGGGGCCGACCGGCGGCGTCACCAGGCCGATGCCCAGGTTCAGCAGCATGACCATGCCGAAATGGACCGGGTCGATGCCGAACTTCAGGATCACCGGCATCAGGATGGGCGTGCAGATCAGCAGCATCGGCGCCAGGTCCATGAAGGTGCCGAGCACCAGCAGCAGGATGTTGATCAGCAGCAGGAAGACGTACTTGTTGTCGGAGATGGAGAGGAAGAACTCGGTCGCCTTGGCCGGCAGCTGGATCAGCGCCATGGCGTAGGCGAAGGCCACCGAGAAGCCGATCATGATCATGACCATGCCGACGGTGCGCGTCACCCGCGCCACCAGCTTGGGCAGGTCGCGCCACTTGCATTCGCGGTAGACGAACATGGTGATGAAGAACGCATAGAGGCAGGCCACCGAGCCGGCCTCGGTCGCGGTGAAGATGCCGGACAGGATGCCGCCGATGATGATGACGACGGTGAACAGGCCCCACAGCGAATCGAGCGCGATGAACAGCGCCTGGCGCAAGCTCACCGGCTCGCCCTTGGGGTAGCCGTTGCGGTGCGACAGCAGCAGGCACAGCGCCATGATCGCCACGCCCAGCAGCACGCCGGGAAAGATGCCGGCCAGGAACAGGTGCGCGATCGAGATCGAGCCGCCGGCGGCGGAAGCGTGAGCCCGGCTCCCGTGCTGAACCCGATGTCATCCCGAGCGCAGCGAGGGATCTCCCGCGGCCGGACGCACGGTGCGTCATTCGCAGGAGGTCCCTCGCTGCGCTTGGGATGACATCGGGCCTGCCACGACGGTAGCAAGCCCTGCACATCCGCGCGGCCGGCATGCCGCACATGGCGTTCCATCCGGTGCCGGATGTGGGCTAGCATTGCGCCGTTCGCCGTCGTCACGAGGATTACCGATGAAAACCCGCGCCGCCCTTGCCGTTGCCGCCAAGCGACCGCTGGAAGTCGAGATGGTCGATCTCGAGGGGCCCCGGCAAGGCGAGGTGCTGGTCGAGATCAAGGCCACCGGCATCTGCCACA
>NZ_VDUZ01000058.1 GCF_008039615.1 Vineibacter terrae
TCACCGACCATTGCTCATCACTCAGCGGCCGCCTGTTCATTGCTGCAACTCACGCAAAGAACAGCTTTGAATCAAATTTCATTCCGAGTGACAAGTAAGATGTGACTCGGTTTGAAAACAGGCCCTAGTTCGTCGAGCCGGTGGCCGGCGGCGCGGGCGTCGACGTCGAGGGCGCGCTCGGCGCGTTGGTTTGTGGCTGCTCGGCTGTCGCCGGCGTCTCGGGGGTGCCGCTCGTGAACAGCAGGATGGCGGCGACGACCACGACGGCAACGATGGCAGCGACAGCGATGTACTTGCGATGCGTCGGCGTGACTTGGGCCATGGCGTTTCCCTCCGCGACGTTGTGGATACATGCGGACGGTCTGTCAGGAGCTTGTCAGCAATGTGGCGCGAATGCGGCGCCATCACGGCGCCGCTGCGACAGGTCAGCGGAAGAAGATCAGCGTCAGCACGATGAAGAGCGGCACCAGGATGGCGCACGACCAGGCCATGTAGCCGAAGAAGCTGGGCATGCGGATGCCGGCGGCCTCGACCACGGCCTTGACCATGAAGTTGGGTGCGTTGCCGATATACGTGTTGGCGCCCATGAAGACGGCGCCGCAGGAGATCGCGGCCAGCGTGGCTGCCATCGGGCCCATCAGCGTCGCGGCATCGCCGCCGGCGAGGTTGAAGAACACGAGGTAGGTCGGTGCGTTGTCGAGGAAGCTCGACAACCCGCCCGACAGCCAGAAATACCAGGCGTCGATCGGCGTGCCGTCGGCGCGGTTCACGAGGCCCACCAGCGGCGCCATCGCGCCGTCCTTGCCCGCCTTGAGGATGGCGATGGCGGGCACGATGGTGAGGAAGATCCCGGCAAACAGCTTGGCCACCTCGGCGATCGGTGCCCAGGTGAAGCCGTTGCCGTCGCGGATCGCCCGCGGCGTGAGCCGCATCGACAGCAGCGTGGCCGCCAGCAGCACGACGTCGCGCACGACGTTCTGGACCTCGAGCTCGACGTGGTTGACGGACCAGGTGAGGCCGGGCTTCCAGGCGCCGCTCAGCAGCACCGCGGCGATGACCACCGCCAGCAGCGCGAGGTTGATGCCGCCCTGCAGGCCGATCGGGCTGTCGGGCGTCGGATCGCGCGGCAGATGGCCCTCCCTGGCGTACCAATAGCGGTCGATGACGTAGAAGACCGCCAGCAGCACCACGGCGCAGACCAGCATCTCGGTGAAGAGATGCGTGGTCGGCCAGAAGAAGGCGACACCCTTGAGGAACCCGAGGAACAGCGGCGGGTCGCCCAGCGGCGTGAGCGCGCCGCCGATATTCGCCACCAGGAAGATGAAGAAGACGAAGACGTGGACCTTGTGCTTGCGGTCGTCGTTGGCGCGGATCAGCGGCCGGATCAGCAGCATCGCGGCGCCGGTCGTGCCCATCCAGCCGGCCAGCACCGTGCCGATCGCGAGCAGGGCGGTGTTCACCGCCGGCGAGCCGCGCAGGTTGCCGGTCACGCGGATGCCGCCGGTCACGGTGAACAGTGCCAGCAGCAGGATGATGAACGGTACGTATTCGAGGAGCAGCGTGTGCATGACCTCGTAGACCGCCGTCGGCAGGCCGAACAGGGCCGCGAACGGCGCCACGAAGGCCAGCGCCCAGGCCGCCGACACCTTGCCGAAATGGTGGTGCCAGAATGTCGGCGCCGCCAGCGGCATGACCGCGATCGACAGCAGGATGCCGGCGAACGGCAGCATCCAGACAAGCCCGAGGCGGGCGCCGTCGATATGTGGCGCCTCGCCTGCGGCCAGCGCCACGCCGCCGCTGGCCAGCCATGCCAGCACGGCCAGCGCCGCCATCCTTGATCCTGCCATCGTGCGCGGCCCCTGCTCAGAGCGTGATGAAGGTGGCCGACACGCCGCCGTCGACGACCAGCGTGTGGCCGTTGACGTAGGAGGCCGCGTCCGAGGCGAGGAAGAGGGCGGCGCCCGCGATCTCGCGCGGCTCGGCGAAGCGGCGCATGGGCACGCGCTCGCGCCAGCGCTCGCCGGCGGGCGAGTTGAACATCCGCTCGTTGGTCTCGGTCATGAAGAAGCCGGGTGCGATGGCGTTGCAGGTGACGCCGCGGGCGCCCGTCTCGGCCGCGATCGCGCGCACCAGCGCCGCCAGCCCGCCTTTGGCCGCCACATAGGAGGCCGAGCGCGGCGCTGCCAGGTCGGCGGCGATCGACGTCACCATGATGATGCGGCCGGACCGGCGCGCGAGCATGTCCGGCAGCACCATCTTGGCCAGCGCGAAGGCGGCGTTGAGGTCGACATCGATCAGCCGCTCGAAATCGGCGGGCGTCAGGGCGTCGAGCGAGCGCCGGTCGCGCTCGCCGACATTGTTGATCAGCACGTCAATGCGGCCGGCAGCCAGAGCATCCTGCACGGCCTGCTGCATGGCGGCGCGGTCGGCCATGTCGAACGGCGCCATCGCCGCCGACAGCCCTGATGCGCACAGCTGCTCGACGCGCGGCTGCACGCGCTCCGGCGTGCGGCCGTTGAGCAGCACATGGGCGCCGGCCTCGGCCAGCGCCTGCGCCATCTCCCAGCCCAGGCCGCGTGCCGCGCCGGTGATCAGCGCGACCCGGCCATCGAGCCGGAATGAATTGAGAATCGACATCGTCACCCGAACTCTGCAACGGTTTGATGTTGCATACCCTGCGTCGGGCGGTTTGGACAACCTGCTACGGCCGTGCCGGCATCTTGCCGGCGGACGCGGCCAGCAGCGCCAGCAGGCCTTCCAGCAGCTGCAGCGGCGTGGGCGGGCAGCCCGCGATGCGCAGATCGACCGGCACGATCGACTCGAGCGCGCCGGCGCAGGCATAGGAGCCGGCGAACAGCCCGCCGGTGCAGGCGCAGTCGCCCGCCGCCACCACAAAGCGCGGCGCCGGGGTGGCGGCGATGGTGCGCAGCAGCGCTTCCTGCATGTTGAGGCTCACCGGGCCGGTGACCAGCAGCACGTCGGCGTGGCGCGGCGAGGCGACGAAGCGGATGCCGAAGCGCTCCAGGTCGTAGATCGGATTGTTGAGCGCATGGATCTCCAGCTCGCAGCCGTTGCACGAGCCGGCGTCGATTGCGCGGATCGCCAGGCTGCGGCCCAGCCGCTTCTGCGCCAGCGCGTCGACCTTGCCGGCCAGCTCCTTCAGCGCGGCGTCGCCGGCGGCCGGGCCATCGATGGTCACCGGTCGCGACAGCAGGGCACGAGTGATCTGCTTCAGCATGGCTAAAGGTCGTGCCCCGAATAGGAGCAGTTGAACGATTTATTGCATAGCGGGAAATCGGCGACGATGTTGTCGTACACCGCCGTTTCCAGCAGCGGCCATTGCAGCCACGAGGCGTCGCGCGCGTGGTAGCGCGCCACGGTGCCGTCGGGCGCCAGGCGCGCCCAGCCCAGGATCTCGCCGCGGAACGCCTCGACCAGCGCCAGGCCCTCGCCCGCCACGGGTGGCACCTCGGCGCGCGTCGGCCCGTCGGGCATCGCCACCAGCATGCGCTGGATCAGGCGCACGCTGTGACGCACCTCCTCCATGCGCAGGCGCACGCGGGCATCGACATCGCCTGCGGTCAGGCGCGGCGCGGCGAAATTCAGCTCGTCATAGGGTGGATAGCCGGGCGCCAGCCGCGCATCGCGGCCGGCGCCGGCGGCGCGGCCGATCGGGCCCGGTGGCCAGAAGCGCTCGATCTCGGCCCGCGGGGTGATGCCGGTCGCGACCGTGCGGTCGAGCAGGGAGCCTTTGGTCTCATAAACACGGCACAGCGCCTCGAACGGCGGCAGCAGGTCGGCGGCGAGCCCGGCGAAGGCGGCAGCCTGCTCGGGCGCGAGGTCGACGGCGACGCCGCCCGGCACCACGGCATCCATCATCAGCCGATGCCCGAAGGCCTTGGCGCAGGCCTGCAGCACCTTCTCGCGCAGCACCGTGCATTGCGCCTGGAGATAGGGGAACGCCGCGTCGTTGCAGATGCCGCCGATGTCGCCGAGATGGTTCGCGATCCGCTCCCATTCGGCCATGGTCGCGCGCACCCAGTGCGCGCGCGCCGGCGCCTCGATGCCGGCCGCCGCCTCGACGGCGCGGCTGAAGGCCAGCGCGTGCGCCACGGTTGAGTCGCCCGAGATGCGGCCGGCCAGGCGCACGGCTTCGGCGGGGGGCTTGCCGCGCATCAGGGCCTCGGTGCCCTTGTGCGTGTAGCCCAGGCGCGCTTCCAGCCGCACGATCGTCTCGCCGTTGGCGTGGAAGCGGAAATGCCCGGGCTCGATGATGCCGGCATGCACCGGGCCGACCGGAACCTGGTGCAGGCCTTCGCCCTCGACCGGCAGGAACCGGTAGTCGGTGGCGGGACGCGGCGTGGCGGGACGGGCGTCGGCGGCCAGCGGCGCGGCGAGGCGCCACTGGCCATGGTCGAGCCAGGGGCGGTCGTCGGGCGTGCCGACGGCGTTCAGGCCGGCGAGGTCGCGCACCGCGCGTTCCAGCCGCAGCGCCGCCGGCCGCGCGGCGGCGAGGGACGGATAGGTGCCGTCCTCGGTGTCCAGCGACGCGACGGCGAACGCAGCCGCCGAGTGGTCCTCCAGCGCCGCGTGCACCGTGCTGCCATCGGCCCACAGGCCCAGCAGCGGCCAGCGCCGATGCCCCAGCGCGTCGATCAGCTGGCGCCAGCTGGCGCGGTCCAGCACATGGCGCGGCCAGGGAAGGTGCGAGGGGACCGCCTGGCCGAGCCCGGCCAGCACGGCATGCAGGGTGGCGCGGGAGTCGCTCATGATGTCACCCCAGCAGGCGCGCGACCGACTGGAACCACGCCACCAGCGGCGCCGGCAGGTAGATGCCGGCGACCAGCGCCAGGGCGAGGTGCAGCCAGATGGGCAGCAGCGACAGCGTCGGCACGGTCCGGCCGCCGACGCGGGCGTTGGGGCTCGGCGGCCCGAAGGCGAGCTGGTGCAGCCGCAGCAGCAGGGCGCCGAAGCCGACCAGCAGCCCGACCGCGACCGGCAGCGCCAGCAGCGGCTGGCGCGCGAACGTCGATGACACCACCAGGAACTCGCTGGTGAAGACGCCGAAGGGCGGCAGGCCGGCGATGGCGACGACGCCGGCGACCAGCGACCAGCCCAGCGCCGGATGGCTGGTCGTCAGTCCCGATATGTCGGCGATGCGCTGCGTGCCCTTGACCTGCGAGACATGGCCGACGGTGAAGAAGATTGCCGCCTTCACCAGGCTGTGCATGGTCATGTGCAGCAGGCCGGCGAAGTTGGCCAGCGGCCCGCCCATGCCGAAGGCGAAGGCGGCGATGCCCATGTGCTCGATCGACGAGTAGGCGAACAGCCGCTTGATGTCGCGCCGGCGGTAGAGCATCAGCGCCGCCAGCGACAGCGACAGCAGCCCCATGCCGATCATCAGCGGCCCCGGCGCCAGCGCCTGCGGATTGGCCGCCAGCAGCATCTTGAAGCGCAGCACGGCGTAGAGCGCCACGTTCAGCAGCAGGCCCGACAGCACGGCCGAGATCGGCGTCGGGCCTTCGGCATGCGCGTCCGGCAGCCAGGCATGGAACGGCGCCAGGCCGACCTTGGTGCCGTAGCCGACCAGCAGGAACACGAAGGCGACGTTGAGCAGCGCCGGATCGAAGTCGGCGGCATGCGCCATCAGGGTCGACCAGGTGACGGCGGCCATGCCTTCGCCCAGCGCCGGTTGCGCCGCGAGGTACATCAGCATGGTGCCGAACAGCGCCAGCGCGATGCCGACGCCGCACAGGATGAAGTATTTCCACGCCGCCTCGATCGCGGCCGGGGTGCGGTAGAGGCTCACCATGAGCGCCGTCGACAGCGTCGCGCCTTCGACCGCCACCCACATCAGGCCGAGATTGTCGGCCGACAGCGCCATCAGCATCGACCCGATGAAGGCCTGGTACATGGCGTGGTAGAAGCGCAGCAGCCGCGGCGTGAGCCGCCGCCGCCGGACCTCGTGCGCGATGTAGCTGGCGCTGAAGACGGCGGTGGTCAGCGCCACGAACGCCGTCAGCGCGATCAGG
Organism: Vineibacter terrae; assembly: GCF_008039615.1. GTDB lineage: Bacteria > Pseudomonadota > Alphaproteobacteria > Reyranellales > Reyranellaceae > Vineibacter > Vineibacter terrae. The sequence continues at coordinate 6,033 of NZ_VDUZ01000058.1, forward strand.
TAGATGTTGAAGTCGTCGACCAGCAGCAGGTGGCCCGGCTCCGGCCGCTCGGCCACGAACAGCGTTGCCGCCGCCGCGAAGGTGGCGGCGCTGGCGGCGACGTTGAGCCACGCCGCCAGCCGCCATTGGCTGATGAAGGCCAGCACGATGGCGGCGCCTGCCGGCACGCCCAGCACCACCAGGAGCGGGGTCATCCGTGGCGCTCCCCCTGCATCTCCTCCAGCCGCGACACGTCCAGCGAATCGAAGCGCTCGCGGATGTGGAAGAAGAAGACGCCGAAGATGAAGGTGGCGATCATCACCGAGAAGGCGACGCTGGCCTCGACCACCAGCGGCATGCCCTTGACGCCCACGGCGGCCAGGATCAGGCCGTTCTCCATCGACATGAAGCCCACCACCTGGATCACGGCGTTGCGGCGCGCGATCATCAGCAAGGGGCCGATCAGCGTCACGGCCAGCGCGAATGCGAGGTCCTCGCGCAGCAGCAGGGTCTCGCCGGCGGTGATCGGCAGCACCAGCAGGATCGCCAGCCCCGTGATGCCGACGCCCAGCCCCATGGTCAGGGTGACGCCGAACACCGGCTCGACCGTGCCGCTGATGTTGAGCCGGCGGATCAGCCAGTGCAGCAGCAGCGGCACGGCGGCGGCCTTGAAGATCAGCGCGATGGCGGCGGTGGCGAACAGGTGCGGCGAATCGCGGGTCACGGCCTGCCAGGCCGCGGCCGCCGCCAGGGTGGCGGCCTGCATCGCCACGACGTTGATCGCGGTGGTCAGGCGGCGCTGGTAGAGCAGCGCGAAGCTCAGGGTCAGCACCAGGGCGCCGAGCAGATGGGCGACATCGAACGCCAGGTCGGTCATTTCAGGTGCTGCGAGATGTAGAGGAAGACGACGCCGAGGATGCCGAACAGCAGCGCCGCGCCCAGGAACTCGGGGTAGCGGAAGACGCGCATCTTGGCGATCGCGGTCTCGAATACCGCCAGCACGAAGCCGCCGGCGGCCAGCTTGGTGAGCCACAGGCCCAGCGCGGCGCCGAGGTCGCCGGCGCCGCCGCCGTGCGCCAGGCCCCAGGGCGCGAAGATGCTGGCGATCAGCGACAGGTAGAGCACGAGCTTCAGCATCGCGCCCAGCTCGATCATCGCCAGGTGCCGGCCGGAGTATTCCAGCACCATCGCCTCGTGCACCATGGTGAGCTCCAGGTGCGTGGCCGGGTTGTCGACCGGTATGCGCCCGGTCTCGGCGATGGCCACCATCACGATCGCGCCCAGCGCCAGCGCCAGCGACACGCGCAGGCCGACGCCCTCGCTCATGGCCCGGGACATGTCGGGCAGCGCCGTGGAGTTGGCGATGATCGCCAGCGCGATGATGGCGACGAACAGCGCCGGCTCGGCCAGGGCGCCGATCGTCATCTCGCGGCTGGCGCCGATGCCGCCGAAGCTGGTGCCGACATCCATGCCGGCGAGCGCGATCAGGATGCGCGCCAGCCCCAGCAGCCCGGCGATCGCGATCAGGTCCAGCCCGAGGCCCGGCGATGTCGTGGTGGCGACGGTGGGGATGGCCGTCATCGCCAGCCAGATCGCGGCGAAGGCGCCGTAGGGCGCGCCGCGGAACAGCCACGAGGCGTTGTCGGCCAGGATCGGCTCCTTGCGCAGCAGCCGCGCCAGGTCGCGGTAGGGCTGCAGCAGCGGCGGTCCGCGCCGGCCCAGCAGGCGCGCCTTGATCTTGCGCACGAAGCCGGTCAGCAGCGGCGCGGCGGCCACCGGCAGCAGCAGCTGGGCAACGAAGATCAGCAGCGTCGTCATCGCACGATGGCCACGATGGCCAGCAGCCCGATCAGCGCCGCGAACATCAGGCTGAGATAGACGCGGATGGCGAGGAACTGCAGGGCGTTGAGCCGGTCGGCGGCGCGCCCGACCAGGCCGGTCAGCGGGTCGAACACGTAGCGCCAGGCCGGATCGCGCAGCGTGCTGGTGAACGTCGCCGGCCGCGTATCGCCGGCCGCCGGCATGTCGACCCTATCGCGCGCCGCCAGCGCCACGCTGCCGAAGATGCGCCGCAGCGGCTGGGCCATGCTCGCGGCGGTGTACTGCGTCTGCGGGCGCGGATCGGGGAAGCCGCAATCCCAGGCCGGCCCGCGGCGCGGGCGGCTGCCCGAGGCCAGGCTGACGAGGCCGACGGTGAGCCCGGTCAGCGCCGCCAGCCCCAGCGCCGCGATCAGGCCGGCGTAGACGGCGGTCACATCGCCGTGCGGCGCCACCGCGAGCCACGCCGTGCGGCCCTCGCCCTGCCCGAGGAGCAGCCGGTCCATGGCGCCCGTGGCATCCACCATCGTCGCCGCCACCCGCATCAAGGGATCGAGCGGCACGCCGGGCAGGGCGCCGAAGGCGAGGCACAGCGTCGCCAGGCCGGCCATGGCGGCCAGCATCGAGGGCGCCACCTCGCTTGCGTCCGCGGCGGCTGCATCGCGCGGCCGGCCGAGGAAGGCGATGCCGAAGAAGCGCACGAAGCTGGCCGCGGCCAGCGCCGCCGCCAGCGCCAGCAGCGCGCCCACCACCGGCGTGGCGAACTTCATCTCCCAATGAGCCAGGCTGGTCGCGTCCAGCACCGACTGGAACACCAGCCATTCCGACGCGAAGCCGTTGAGCGGCGGCACCGCCGCGATGGCGAGGCAGCCGATCAGCACCAGCGGCGTGGTCCAGCGCAGGCGATGGATCAGCCCGCCCAGCCGGTCCAGCGCCCGCGTGCCGGTGCCGTGCAGCACGGCGCCGGCGCCGAGGAAGAGCAGCGGCTTGAAGAGGGCGTGGTTGAGCGCGTGGAACAGGGCGGCGGTCAGCGCCAGCCCGGCCTCCAGCCGCTGGCCCGAGGCCTTGAAGGCGATCGCCAGCCCCAGCGCCGCCGTGATCACGCCGATATTCTCGATGGTGGAGTAGGCGAGCAGCGTCTTGGTGTCGTTCTGCGTCAGCGATTGCAAGGCGCCCAGCGCCGCGGTGAGGCCGCCGATGACGGCCAGGATCCCGCCCCACCACCACTGCGGCGTGCCCGTCAGCTCCAGGAGCCCGCGCATCAGCGCGTAGAGCGCGACCTTGGTCATGGCGCCCGACATCAGCGCCGACACATGGCTGGGCGCCGCCGGATGGGCCAGCGGCAGCCACACATGCAGCGGCGCCAGGCCGGCCTTCGAGCCGGCGCCCAGCACCAGCGCCAGCGCCGCCAGCGCGGCGATCCTCGGCGACGGCGTCGCGGCACGCATGGCATCGAAGGTGTAGCTGCCGCTGGCGCCGGCCAGGGCGCCGAAGGCCATCAGCAGCGCCAGGGCGCCGAAGGCGGCCATCGAGAGATAGACGAGCCCGGCGCGGCGGTTGTCGGCGTGCTCGTGGTCGGCCAGCACCAGCAGCCACGATGCCAGCGACATCAGCTCCCAGCCGACCAGGAAGGTGAAGGCGTCGTCGGCCAGGGGCACGAGGTTCATGCCGGCCAGGAACAGCGGGAACGGTGCCAGCACGCGCGCCGGCTGCGCGGCATGGGCGTCGTAGCCGATGCCGAACACGCACGCGGCGACGCCGCCTGTATTGACGATCACCAGGAGCAGGGCGGAGAGCCCGTCCAGCCGCAGATGCGAGCGGATGTCGGGCAGTCCCACCGGCAGCACCAGCCGGCTGGCGGCATCGGGCGCGGCCGTCAGCAGCGCGCCCAGCGCCGCGATCAGCGTGATCAGGCACGCCAGCCCCGCCAGCGCGTAGAGCGGCACGATCAGCACGGGGCGGCGGTTCGTGAGGCAGCCGCCCACCGCGAGCGCCAACAGCGTGGTTTGCGCCACGCCGATCAGAGCCCACTGATCGACGCCAGACATGATCCTCCCCTTGTCCCCCGTGCGATGCGCTGATGGTTGTGCGGGCATTTAACGGCACGCGGACTCTGATTGCAAAGTGGATAAGCCGGCGGCGCGGGCCATGCGCCGCACGGCGTTGCCGGCGCTGATGTGGCGGCCTATCGTGCGGCGATGTCGTTGCCATCCTTGTCCTTGCCGCGGCTCATCGGCCATCGCGGCGCTGCCGCCTACGCACCGGAAAACACGCTGTCGTCGCTGCGCGAGGCCAGGCGCCGCGGCGCGCCCTGGGTCGAGTTCGACGTCAACCTGTCGGCCGACGACGTGCCGCTGCTGATGCACGATGCCCGGCTGACGCGCACGACGGGCCTGGACCAGCCGGTGGCGGCCACGTCGTGGGCCGATATCGAGCGGCTGGATGCCGGGGCCTGGATGGGCGCCGCCTTCGCCGGCGAGCGTGTGCCGTCGCTCGAGAAAGCGATCGCCGCGCTGGCGGCGCTCGGCCTGGGCGCCAATGTCGAGATCAAGCCGTCGCCCGGCCGCGAAGATGAGGTCGCGCGGGCGGTGGTGGCGATGCTGCGCCGCCTGTGGCCGGCGCATCTGCCCACGCCGCTGCTGTCGAGCTTCAAGGATGCGGCGCTGGCTGCCGCGCGCGACGCGGCGCCCGAGCTGCCGCGCGCCATCCTGATCGACGAGCTGCAGGACGATTGGCGGGATCGCGCCCAGGCAGTGGCGGCGGTCGGCGTCAACACCAACGGCGGCAAGCTCGCCGTGGCGCGGGCGGCCGCCGTCAAGGCCGCCGGCTACAAGCTCAGCGTCTACACGATCAACGACCCGGCCCTGGCCCGGGACCTGGTGGCCATGGGCGTCGACTGCGTCATCACCGATGTGCCGGACATCATCGCCGCCGCGATCGGATAGAAGGTGATCCCGCCACGGCATCACCTCTCATCCCGAACGCAGCGAACGCCGACGGCGGGACGTTGATCGCGTCGACATTTCCCCTCTTTCCGCATGCCCGCTCGTCGGGGTAACGTTGTTGTCACAAAGCCGCAATCAAGCGGTGACACGCCGGCCCTAATCGCGGGCGTCGGTTTCATTTGTCGAGAGGGGAGGTGCCGTCGATGCGCACCAGTCTGCTTGCTTCCGCGGCATTCGCCGCGCTGATCGCCGCGCTGCCGGCCCATGCTCAGAAGGAAATCCAGTTCTGGCATGCCATGGGCGGCAATCTGGGGGACACGGTCAATCAGCTGGCCGAGGAGTTCAACAAGTCGCAGAGCGACTACAAGATCGTGCCGGTCTACAAGGGCTCCTACACCGAGACCCTGACGGCCGCGATCGCCGCTTTCCGCGCCCGGCAGAACGCCCATCCGCACATCGTGCAGGTGTTCGAGGTCGGCACCGCGACCATGATGGCGGCCAAGGGCGCCATCTATCCCGTTTACCAGCTGATGGCCGACGCCAAGGAGCCGTTCGATCCCAAGGCCTATATCGGCCCGGTCTACGGCTACTACTCGACGACCGACGGCAAGCTGCTGTCGATGCCGTTCAACTCGTCCACGCCGGTGTTCTACTGGAACAAGGAGATGTTCGCGAAGGCCGGCCTCGATCCCGAGAAGCCGCCGACCACCTGGCCGGAGCTGGGGGAGATGGGCAAGAAGCTGGTCGCCTCGGGCGCCAAATGCGGTTTCACGCCGCAATGGCAGACCTGGACGATGATCGAGAACCTGGGCGCCTGGCACAACCAGCCGTTCGCCACGAAGCAGAACGGCTTCGGCGGTCTGGATATCGAGCTCAAGATCAATGATGCGCTGCGGGTGAAGCACATCCAGACCCTGGCCGACTGGGGCAAGGAGAAGGTGTTCGTCTACGGTGGGCGTGAGGGCAAGTCGACCCCGATGTTCAACGCCGGTGAGTGCGCCATGCACATCGCCTCGTCGGGCTCGGCGGCCGGCATCCAGAAGGCCTTGGGCGTCGAGAAGGTCGGCATCGGCATGATGCCGTACTGGCCCGAGTTCATCGCCAAGCCGCAGAACTCGATCATCGGCGGCGCCACGCTGTGGGTGCTGCAGGGCAAGCCCAAGGACGAGTATCCCGGCGTCGCCAAGTTCTTCACCTTCCTGTCCAAGGGCGAGGTGCAGGCCAAGTGGCATCAGGAGACGGGCTACGTGCCGATCACGCTCTCGGCCGTCGAGATCACCGAGAAGTCGGGCTTCTACAAGCAGTTCCCGGGCCGCGAGGTGGCGGTGAAGCAGCTCACGCTGAACCCGCCGACCGAGAACTCCAAGGGCCTGCGCATCGGCAACTTCGTCCAGATACGGGACGTGATGGACGAGGAGCTGGAGTCGGTGTGGTCGGGCAAGAAGAACGCCAAGCAGGCGCTTGACGACGCGGTGACCCGCGGCAACAAGCTGCTCAAGGACTTCGCGGCGGCCAACAACTGAAGCAATGGGCGCCGGCCGTGTCCGATGACGGGCACGGCCGGTGCCCGCAGACCCGCGTTCCCGAGCGCCCATGCACAAGCGCGTCACCTTCGACACCAAGCTGCTGCCCTACCTGCTGCTGGCGCCGCAGCTCTTCGTCACCATCGCCTTCTTCATCTGGCCATCGGCGCAGGCGGTCTGGCAGTCGTTCGTGCTGGAGGACGCCTTCGGCGGCAACACCCAGTTCCTGTGCAGCGGCCTGCTCGCCGACCCGCTGGGCGGCGAGGCCTGGCAGCGCTGCTTCCGGCACTTCGATCGCCTGCTGAGCGACCCGGGCTACTGGCATTCGGCGCGCCTCACCCTGGTGTTCAGCCTGCTGGTGGCCACCGTCGGCCTGGCGTTGGCGCTGCTGCTGGCGGTGATGGCCGACCGTACGCTGCGCGGCGCCACGCTCTACAAGACCTTCCTGATCTGGCCCTATGCGGTGGCGCCGGCGGTGGCCGGCGTGCTGTTCGGCTTCATGTTCAACCCGCGCGTCGGCGTGCTGGCCTACATGCTGTCGGGGCTCGGCATCGAGTGGAACCACCAGATCGACGGCACGCAGGCGCTGTGGCTGGTGATCCTGGCCGCCTGCTGGAACCAGATCAGCTACAACTTCATCTTCTTCCTCGCCGGCCTGCAGTCGATCCCCAAGTCGCTGATCGAGGCAGCGGCGATCGACGGCGCCGGGCCGGGGCGGCGCTTCTGGACCATCATCTTCCCGCTGCTGTCGCCGACCGGCTTCTTCCTGCTGGTGGTCAACATCATCTACGCTTTCTTCGGCACCTTCGGCATCGTCGACGCGCTGACCCAGGGCGGCCCGGGGCAGGCGACCGAGATCCTGGTGTACAAGGTCTACAAGGACGGCTTCCGCGGCCAGGATTTCAGCGGCTCGGCGGCGCAGTCGACCATCCTGATGATGATCGTGATCGCGCTCACCGTCGTGCAGTTCCGCTTCATCGAGCGGCGGGTCCACTACTGAGGTTGTCACAATGACGTCTATCAGCGACCGGCGCCCGGTAGCCTTCATGGTGAGCCTGTCGAACCATGATGGCCGCGCACGACCGTGGTGCGGCCACTTCATGGTCCGACTGGGTGAATGCGAAGCATTCACCCGTGCTCACCATGAAGTGGTTTCCGTCCGGTACTGAGGCGCCGATGGTCGAGAATCGTCCCTGGCTCACCGTGCTGGCCCATGCCGTGCTGATCGTCGGCCTGGTGGTGATCGCCTTCCCGGTCTGGATCACGTTCGTGGCCTCGACCCATGACTCGGCCACGATGCTGCGGCCGCCGGTGCCGCTGCTGCCGGGCGGGCACATGTTCGAGAACTACGCCAAGGTGCTGAGCGAGGGCTTCGCGCAGGCGTCGCGCACGCCGCTGTGGCGGGTGCTTGCCAACAGCCTGATCATGGCCCTGGGCGTATCGCTGGGCAAGATCGCGATCTCGCTGATCGCGGCCTACGCCATCGTCTATTTCCGCTTCCCGCTGCGCATGACGGCGTTCTGGATGATCTTCATCACCCTGATGCTGCCGATCGAGGTGCGCATCGTGCCGACCTACGACGTGGTCGCCAATTTCGGCATGCTCAACAGCTACAGCGGGCTGATCGTGCCGCTGATCGCCTCGGCCACCGCCACCTTCCTGTTCCGCCAGTTCTTCCTCAGCGTGCCCGACGAGCTCACCGAGGCGGCCCGTGTCGACGGCGCCGGCCCGACGCGGTTCTTCGTCGACATCCTGCTGCCGATGAGCCGCACCAGCATCGCCGCGCTGTTCGTGATCCAGTTCATCTACGGCTGGAACCAGTATCTGTGGCCGCTGCTGGTCACGACCGAGGAGAGCTTCTACACCGTGATCATGACGCTCACGCGCCAGGCCAACGTGGTCGACGGCGTGCCGCAGTGGAACCTGATCATGACCGTGGGCATGCTGGCGATGCTGCCGCCGGTGCTGGTGGTGGTGCTGATGCAGCGCCAGTTCGTGCGCGGCCTGGTGGAGACCGAGAAGTGACGGCGTGCGCGCATGACCTTTTGGAACCAGCCTTCATGGTGAGCTTGTCGAACCATGAAGGCATCGCACGGATGACGGTGCGAGACGCTTCATGGTTCGACGGGCTCACCATGAAGCTGCGCGGCGAGGGGAGCAAGACATGGCCGGCGTGAGCCTGCGCGGCGTCAAGAAGTCCTACGACGGCAAGGTCGACGTCATCCACGGCATCGACATGGAGATCGCCGACGGCGAGTTCATCGTCATCGTGGGCCCCTCGGGCTGCGGCAAGTCGACCCTGCTGCGCATGATCGCCGGGCTGGAGCGCATCACCGGCGGCGACGTGGCCATCGGCGAGCGTGTCGTCAACACGCTGGAGCCCAAGGATCGCGACATCGCGATGGTGTTCCAGAACTACGCGCTCTATCCGCACATGTCGGTCTACGACAACATGGCCTATGGGCTGCGCATCCGCGGCATGTCGAAGGCCGAGATCGAGCAGCGCGTGCAGAAGGCGGCCAGGATCCTCGAGCTGTCGGGGCTGCTGCAGCGCAAGCCGCGCCAGCTCTCGGGCGGCCAGCGCCAGCGCGTGGCCATGGGCCGCGCCATCGTGCGCGAGCCGGCGGTGTTCCTGTTCGACGAGCCGCTCAGCAACCTCGACGCCAAGCTGCGCGTGCAGATGCGGCTGGAGATCAAGCGCCTGCAGCGCGAGCTGGGCACCACCAGCGTCTACGTCACCCACGACCAGGTCGAGGCCATGACCCTGGCCGACCAGCTGATCGTCATGAATGCCGGCCGCGCCGAGCAGATCGGCACGCCGATGGACGTCTACGAGAAGCCGGCGTCGACCTTCGTCGCCGGCTTCATCGGCTCGCCGGCGATGAACTTCCTCTCCGGCCGGGTCGGCACCGACCGGCGCTCGGTGAGCCTGGCGACCGCCGACCAGCAGCACGTCACGCTGCGGCTCAGCGGCGCCATCGAGGGCGAGCCCGACCGTGCCGTGACGCTCGGCGTGCGGCCCGAGCACCTGCTGGCGGACGGCGGCGACGGCGCCATCGCGCTGCAGATCGAGATGGTCGAGCCGCTGGGCGCCGACACCCTGCTGCATGGCCATTTCGGCGAGTCCAGGGAGGGCGTGACCGTGCGCATGCCTGGGCACGTGCAGGTCAAGGGCGGCGAAAGCCGCCGCTTCAACGTCGACGCCGCCAACGTGCACCTGTTCGACGCCGACAGCGGCCGGCGGATAGCGCTCGTCTGACTGTTGCCGTGTTGCCAGCCGCTGGTGATGGCGGACTCCCTTGGCGGCGGAGCCGCGTCACTCCTCTGCTTCGCCACTGAGCTCCAGCTTGGGACCGCCCAGCGCGCCGATGCGCAGAGTGACAGTCTTGCCGTCGAACGTGGCGGCCGCGATGGCGGCGTCGTCGTTGCCCAGGGTCTGCGCCTCGAGCTGGAACGTCCGCTCGTCGAGCCACATGCCCTTCGCGGCACTCGACCCATAGGGTCGGCGTCCGCCAACCCGGTAAAGGCCATCCAGCCCGATGGGTCCGCCGAAGCGTTGGCCGTCGGCCGCGTAGTCGTAGGCAGCACCCTCGCCCTCGAACGTCAGCGAGAACGAGCTGACCCGCAGGTCATTGGGCTTCAGGCGATAGACCTTTCCCGAGATCGCCGAGGCCAGAGGCGATGAGCCGCTTTCCTGCGTCCGTGCTTCCAGCGCCACCCGCTCGACGGCGCCGGCCAAAGCGGCCGATGCCTCGGGGTCCTCGGGCAGGGCCGTGTCGGACTTGACTGCCGCCATGAGGGGGCCGAGCACGGCGTCGAAAGCATAGGCCGGCACGCTGGGAACGCCGAGCGCATTGCTGTAGCGCGATGCGCCGGTGAAGACGGCCACGAGGTCGAGCGCCGGCATCACCACGATGAGCTGACGATGATAGCCCACCGCCATGTAGACGCCCTTGGCGGACACGGACCAGAACAGGTTGGCATAGTGCAGGTCGGGGCCCAGCCCCATGCCGATCGTGGCATGCCTGGTCTTGTCGACCCATTGCGGCGGCAGCAGCTGTTGTCCGTCCCAGGCGCCGCCGCGCAGCCAGAGATAGCCGAGCCTGGCCATGTCGCGCGGCTGCAGGTAGAGCCCGGCGCCGCCAGTGGACACGCCCTGCGGGTCGTGGCGCCACGCGACGTCCTCGATGCCCAGCGGCTTGAAGAGCCTGTCCTTCGCATAGGCAAGCGCGCTGCGTCCCGTGACCTTCGAGAGGATTGCCGACAGGATATGCGGGTTGCCGCTGTTGTAGTCGAAGCGCTCACCGGGCCGGGCGGCCATGGGACGGTCGAGGATGAACCGCACCCAGTCGGGACTGCGCTGCATGTCGAGGAAGGACTGCGGCGGCGCGCCTTGCAGCGGCTCGCTCCAGTCCAGGCCGGACCTCATGTCGAGCAGGCTTTGCAGCGTCAGGGCCTTCTTGCGCTCATCGAGATGGGCGACATGGTGCTCGGGAAAGAAATCGAGCACCGGTTGATCGAGGCTCTTGAGCAGCCCGTCCTTGAGCGCCATGGCCACCAGGCTGCCGATGACCGACTTGGTGACCGAGTTGACGCGGTGCCTGACCCCCGAGGCGAAGGGCGCGTAGTAGGCCTCGGCCACGATCCGCCCATGGCGCGCCACGAGCAGGCTGTCCATGCCGTTGGAAATGCCGAAGACGACAAGGTTTACCAGTTCCTGCGAGCTCATGCCCTGTGCTTCGGGCGACGAGCGTTCCCAGCCCCTGGTCGGCCAGGCATCGACCTTGGCCTGGGCCACCGCGGCGATGGGCCAGGCGAGCGGCAGCAGGAGCGCCGTCGCCAAGGCGAGCGCAGCAATGCCTTTTCGCAAGCGCTTTCCGCGGCGGGGTGAGGCGGCAGCGCAGAGGAGCAGGTCGAAGCCCCGGTTGCCCGTGTGCGGGTTTGGCAGGCAGGCCGCGCTTGGCAAGGTATGCCTCCATGTCTGTAGTCCAGGGCTGCGGCGCAACGGAGATCGTGGACGAAGCGGGCGAACCTGCCAACCAGGCGAGCGGGATCCCTTGACAGCCGCGCGGGATCTTCGCTGAACCGTGCACGGTACGCGATCGAGCGCTTTCGGCGTCTTGCCGGTGAAGCCGGCATAGTGTTGCGGCCTATGCCATAGGCATGGAGCAGCCATGACCGAGCAGAGGCACGTCAAGCTGTTTCGCAACGGGCGCAATCAGGCAGTCCGCATACCGGTGGACTTTGAATTGCCCGGCAATGAAGCGATCATGCATCGTGACGGCGATCGTCTGGTGATCGAGCCTGTGCGAAAGCGTGGTCTCGTCGCCTTGCTGAAGGCGATGGAACCCGTGAATGAAGACTTCCCGGAAATCGATGATCCTGCACCGACACCGGAGAACGTGTTTTGATCCAGCATATGTTGGACACGAACATCGTCTCTGAGTTGATCAGGAGCCCGCAGGGCAAGGCAGCGGCGCGGATTGCCAAGGTGGGCGAAAAGAACGTCTGCACGAGCATTATCGTTGCTGCAGAGCTGCGCTACGGCTGTGTCCACAGTGTTCGTCCAGAGATGTTCGGCCTTGCTACGGCGCGACGCGTGTTGGCGTCGGCACCGTCGAAGTCGATCTACCAGGCGACACGCGATCAGGCCGCGGCCAATACGGCCCGCTTGACAGCCTGAGGCAAGGCAATCGGACGGAAGAGCGCCTTTGGGTAAAGGTAATCGTCTCCCGACTCGTCGATGATCCGCAGAAGGCCACGGTCCTCCGCAACTTGATCACGAAGCAGCACGTAGATCTTCCGCTTCTCGAGCGAAGCAGGGTAACCATCGTTGTTGATGCACACTACGAGCTGTTTCGACGCGGATTTCGGCATAGTTGGCCTTCACAGGAGGTGCTTTATCTTGAACTCTTTGCGTCCGATGCCGGCCGCTTCGTACCGGTGTACCTCAGCCTGATGGACGGAGCCATCAGCCACAAAGGGCGGGAGCATTGTAGCGTAGAATAGAGTGCACAAAGGCGGGTCACTGACTTGAAAATGCATCAGAATAGGTCGAGTTACTCACGTAGCTGAGGTAACGGTAGAGCATGACCGAGATCCAATCACCATGGGTCGATGACCAGACATGGAAGACGCGCTGGGAGAAGATCGAGGAGCTGGATGGCGGCGGCCAAGGCGAAGCGTATCGCGCGCGACGCCGGTCCGACGGGAAGATCGGATTCCTCAAGATCATCAAATCGAAGAATGTTGCTGAGCGCCGGGCTCGCTTCTTCCGCGAGGCGACCGCCTATGACAGCTTCGGCGTCGACGGCATTCCTAGGCTCATAGAGAGTAACGCGCATCGACACGCAGACGACAGTGTCGCTCCTTTCATCGTGACCGAGTTCATCGTGGGAACCACGCTGCGGTCGTGGCGCGAATCGCAAGCGTTGGTGTCGATCGAGACGGCAGTGACGATCACATCGCGCCTGCTCGATATCCTTCAGGCCTGCCATGCGCAGGGGTGCGTCCATCGCGACGTAAAGCCCGACAACATCATCCTCGAAGGTGGCGCCTCGGCGCGCGTCTGGTTGCTCGATTTCGGGATCAGCTATCACGATCTCGCCGACATCGACTTCCAGACCGAGCATTGGCAGGAGGTCGGCAACCGGTTCCTGCGGCTTCCCGAGTTGTCGGCCGGCAGCCTGTCGAAACAGGATCCGAGGTCGGACATCTGCTTTGCTGCGGGCGTCCTCTTCTATCTGCTGACCGGCGACCATCCCGATGTGCTTGAAGACAGCGAGGGCCGATTGCCGCACCAGCGAACGGCCGCGATGGCAAAGCTCCAGTACGCCGCATCGCCCCGGCTAGCGCGGCTCCTCGCTCTCTTCGATGAAGCTTTTGCCATCCGCGTGGTGAACCGCTTCGCCACCGTGCAAGCAATGCGCGAACGAATGGACAGGATGATGCGAGATCAACCACCCGGCTCATCGGCGGACGAGGACCTGGCCGCGCTCCGCGAAGTGCTCGACACCTCTGCCAACCGCCGCCTGACGGCAACGATCGCGAAGCTCTGCGACGCGCTGAGGAAGGTGCAGCAGGTCTTCAACCAGGTGCAGCAATCCATCGGCGGCAATTTGTCGATCAGTCAGACCGGCTGGGTCGTCACCGGCGAAAGCGGTCAAAACACGTTGTCCTGGTCGCGCCAGGGATCGACCGATCGCATCTTGTCAATCACCTATGAGTTCGTGCCCGCTGGCGAGGAGCTTCTCCTGCGCATGTCGGGCGAGACCGTGTATCGCACCGACCTTGCCGAGCCGGACTATGGTGGTGATTTTCAGAACGCGGTCCAGACTCGGCTGGCCGCCCGGCTCCGCGCCGTTCTCAACGACCCCAATGCTCTTCCACCCGAGGCGGACATCTTCCGCGAGATCAGGCCCTTCGGATCGCTCGAAGCGGCGGCGGTCGAAGCGGTCCGGCGCAGCCGCTCGATCCTGGCCTTCGTCTATGATCCGACGCAGCCGGAACGCGGCAAGCTGCGATGGGCGCTCGATTACTTCCTGCAGAACCGGCGCACGCGCGACATCATGAACGGGGCCTTCGTCACCGCGCTCGTGCCCCTCGCGGCCATCGCTGCCGTCTCCGAGATCCTGAAGCAGCAATCGATGGAGGAATCCCGCTGGGTCGTGCTGGACCAGCGGCTTCGCCCGCTGGAGCAGCAGGTCATCTACGCCAATCCGCAGATGGCGGAGCGGATCGTCGGCGAGCTGGCCGAGCGCTACGCGGCGGGCTCGGGACCGTCGGCATGATCTACCGGAGACGGGCCCTTCAGCGCCGCCTCGACGAGCTTCGCGACGTGCTGGACGGTGAGGCGGTCGACAAACTGGCGGAGCGTCTCAACCGGGCCGGCAAGGATCGGGTCGCGGCGATGTGGGAGTTGGTCGTGCTTCACGGCCTGTCGAAATGCGGCCTCCTCCAGCACGAGGTGGTTCTGGCGTCCCTACGGCGGCCTGACATCCTGCTCGAACAGGGCACGCTGCGGCTGACCGCCGATGTGACGGCGGTTTCGGACGAAGGCATCGACAAGGACAACCCCTATCACGAACTGAGTCAAATGATCGAAGCCGCCAAGAACAAGCTCAAGCTGCCCATCGGCGGTCTCGATCTGCGCGTCCGATCTAAGCACGAGAGCACGAAGCGCGGAACCCGCACGGTGCTGCTGGTGCCACCTCGGAGGAAATTGCAGGAGTTCGTCCGTCAGACGATCGTGCCGCAGCTGCGCGAGCAGATGACCGCCGGGAAGTTCCCGCTGCGCATCGCGATCGACGATGACGATGTCGGCCTCGACATCACCATCGATCCGACCAAGTCGCCCTACATCTCAGGCGGCTTTGCCGCCTATGATGTGCCCAAAATCAAGGACCGAAATCCGCTCTATAGCGCGCTCAAGGCCAAGGCCGAGCAGCTCCGTGGCGCGGACGGTATCACCGGAGTCATTGTCGGCGACGGTGATTGCGTCGCGCTCTCGGGTCGATCGGCGAACTGGGACGAAGTGTCGACCAGGCAGATCGTCGCCGAGTTCTTCCGGCAATTCTCATCCGTCGATTTCGCCCTGCTCCTGAGCGTCCGTGAAAGTCGGCATGGCTGGGCGCCTTACCCGAAGCCGGTGCGGCAGAACGACGCGAGCCTGTTTGTTCGCGAGGGGTGTAACGCCCGCTCCGAGTTGAACACTCTGTTCCAGGCGATGATCGAGCACTTCCCGAAGCCCGCGATGATGCCCGTCAACGGCGCGCTTCGGGCTCGCGAAGACGATTACGACGTCGGCCATCACGGAGGCTATTCTATGTCGGGATCAAGCGTGGTGCGCCTCGGCCTGCGCGAGTTTACGGAGATCTTCGCGGGTCTGCGGACACTTCAGGACAATGGCGCCAAATATGTCGAAGCGGCGCGGAAAATGCCCCGGGAACCGAACCACTTGCAGGCCGTCGTGTTGCGCAATCTGATGGCAGGCCGCCTGCCGGAGTCGATCGAGGTCATCAAGACCGACGAGGAGGATAACGACGACTGGGTCGAAATCCGCTTCGGCGGGATCGATCCCGCCATCGCCCCTCTTCGGTAACGCAGCTCGACTTGTCGGACGTGGAACTCAGCGGGCAACTGTGGTGTCGATCGTCGGCGAACCGGGGGCTTAAAGCCCTGGCCAGCCTATCCCGCCAGGACTTTTCCAAGCTGCCTCACCAATGCCTCGCGCTTCTGGGGATTCAACCCATTGAGATTCTGTCGCCGCCATCGGACAGCCGGCAGGTCGGCGGCGGCGAAGCTGCGCTCGAATTCAGCGGCGATGTCCTTGCGCCGAACCACCAGCACCTCGACCATGGGGCAGTCGTGGCTGATGAGATAGAAGAGGAAGGCCCGACGTAGCGCTTCGTCGATACCTTCGTTCTGCGTCGCGCCACGAACGGACCCTTCCGTGGCTCCAGGAACATGACCTTCCGCGCACGATGGTAGCGGAGGTAAACAACCGCAACGGACGTTGGCGCGGCTGGCGGATCTGGGCTCGAATTGCACTGTGGATGGCCCTCAGGAGCGGGTGGAGCCTTTCTTGCTAAGATGGACCCGAGCCGAAATAGGGTGCCGAAAACCGCTGTTGGCACGTGCATGGAATCAGAAGTGTCCGCGGACCATCTTAAAGGGTCGCCAGAACTTCGTGCGCGCCACCAGCCCAGGTGAGCTCAATGGAAAGCTCGAAGCCATCGCCACGGCGTTTGGATTGGACTGGCTCGAAGAGGCGGGCGAGAGCCCGATTCAGGTGTTCTGGAAGCGCAAAGACGCCCTGGCCACCAACGAATTCCTGAACTTCGGAGATGCGATCGAGCGCCTTCAAAGCCGAAAGTCCGCCGCAAGCGGAAAGACAAGCATCAGCCACTACAAGAAGTTCGCCTGATAGCTGGTCGCCATCAGCGACACATGCGCTTCCAGCGGCGGCCGCAGCTCGAACGCTCGCGGCTCCCGAGCGCGCGGCGAGGTCGGTTCGACCGGCAGCGAGCAGGTTGGCGCGCTCATGGGCGAGGACGCGCTCCTCGCCGGCGTGACCGAGCGCCCGATTGCGGGAGTCCCGCCCGGCGACATCGTATTTCCGGGCGATGGCGGTCATCTGCTCGAGTTCGTCGGGCGGAGGCGCATTGCTATGTGTGGGCGGCGTGCCAAACCACAGTATCGCTTCTTCTCGGAGAGAAGATGGCAATGGGCCCGCTCCCGTCCGCGCGGCTGGTGAGAGCCAATCGGGGTGGCGCTCGAGCCAGCGCACCACCGCGTCGACGAGCGAGGCCTGGAAATTGAAAGCCGGCTTGTAGCCGGCAATCCAATCCTCTCCGAGGCCCTTGAGCACTGCGCTGATGTTCTGGTGCTTGTATTCGATCGAACCGCGCGGACGGCCGATCACCGCCTGTAGGCGGCGGTTATGCTCTGCCTTGGTGTAGGGACGTTCGGCAATGTCGTCGGCGAGCATCGCGAAATAGTCGGCGACGATCTCGTCGTTCTGCGCGTCGGTCCAGTCACCGGCCATCGATGCTCCGGGTATGGTTGGCGGAGCAGGAGAGGGCCTCGATCATGCCAGCAACTGCGTCGGCACGCCGAGCAGCGGCCCTGCCTCGGCAAGCCGCTGGTCGAGCGTGTGCACCGTGGCGCCATGCTCCGACGCTGTCGCGAGATGCAGGGCATCACCGGCTCGAAGGCCGAATGTATGCTGATCGACGAACTTGGCCGCCGCCCGGAAATGCCCACCGGTCACCGAGAGCACCGTGAAGCTCTCCGCGACGAGCTTGTTGAACATGGCGAGCGCCGCCGCGCGCTGCTCCAGGCTGATCCGCCCGGTCCGCAGCTTGATCGCCATGGCGGAGGATACCTCGGTGATGGTCCAGTCGCTGATCAGAAGCTGTGCCGGATCCTGCTCGGCCAGCCAGCCCTGGACGCGCGGCGTCATCGCTTCATGGGAGAGCGCCGCGACGATGAGAGACGTATCGAGATAGAGCATCAGTAACGATCGCCATCCCGCATCGACCGCACCAGATCGGCGGCGCCTTCGGCCTGCAACGGCATGGTCGCCGTCAAAGACCTGAGCAAGGCCACGTCGATCCGCTTGCGCGGCTTGGCCACCGCGGTGAGCCGGGCGACCGGCCGGCCGCGCCGAGTGATATCGATCGAATCTCCGGCCTGGACCCGATCGATGAGCTCGCTCAGATGTGCCTTGGCATCCGCCAGGTTGATTGTGTCCATAGCATGCTCATGACCATGTAGATGGTCATATAGCATGTTGATCTTAACAATTCCAGAGCCCACGCAGGAGAACGGGCTTTGATCTGACAGTGCCGGGCAGGCGGTACATCAGCCTCCGCAGGCACCGGCTCGCAAGGGCCAGCAACCGGGCGAGTTCCTCAGGGTGCCGCCCGCCATCAGCGAGTCCGTATCAGACCTCGCCGGCGTGGTGGTAGATGTTTTGTTCTTGATTTGTTTCCAATAATATTGTATCTGATTCGAGAACGCAGATCCGACGCCACGACGAACGCTGAAGTCACCGTCTTTGCCTTGTTGTCACCAGGGGTGAAGTCATGAACGCGCACACCCTCCAGACTGCGGATTTGGCCGTGCCCGCTCCGGTCGAGGCGTGGCCCAGCCTGGACCTCGGCCTGCTTGACGAGCAGGCGGACGCACCGCCGCCTTTCCCGCTGGACGTGCTGCCACCCCTCTGGCGCGCGTGGACTGAGGCCGCGGCGGCAAGCACGGTCGCGCCGACCGACTATGTGGCCCTGTCGCTGCTGACCGCGGCGGGGAGCCTCGTCTCGGACCGCCGGGTCGCGCCGGCCCGGGGCTGGGTGGAACCGTGCATCTTGTGGACGATGCTGGTCGGGCCGCCCTCGTGCGGCAAGACGCCGGCCGTGGAGGCGGTATGCGGCCTGCTGCGGACCTTGGAGCATCAGCGCCGGTACGGGCCGCAGGCCTCGCAAGCACACACGACGTCCGCGCCGCTGTTCACCAACGGCACGACCATCGACGCCGTCCTCGGCGTGCTGCGCGAGATCGGGCCGCGGGGCGTGCTGCTGGTGCGCGACGAGCACGGCGGCTGGCCATCGCAAATGGCGCGCGGCACGCGCGACGGCAGCGCCCAGGCGTTCTGGCTCTCCACCTGGTGCCAGCGCGGCCTGGATCTGGGCTGGCGCGGCAAGACGATCGAGCTCGACGGCCCGTCGCTCTCGATCCTGGGCACGGCGCATCCCGACGCGCTGGCGCCGGCCTTGGCCCGCGACGACAGCGGCATGCTGGCGCGCTTCCTGTTCGTGCGTCCGGCGCCAGCGGCGTGCCCGCGGCCGCTGCCGCTGCCCGAAGACGAGGGCGCCGTGACGATCGAGGCGGTGTCCGCCTTGCGGCGGCTCTGCGAACGGCCGTGGTGCATGCGCGACCTGCCGCTGGCGGATGAAGCGCATGCCGCCTTCGAGGACTTCCGCCGGGCGCACCGTGTCCCGATGCGCGACCTTGCAGGCCGGGAGGCGGCGTGGTGGGGCAAGGGGCCCAGCCAGGTGCTGCGGCTGGCGGGCGTGCTGACATTCCTCGGCTGGGCGGCCAGCCCGCAAGGCGCGGCCGAGCCGGCGCATGTGCCCGCATGGGCCATCGCGGCGGCGGCGCGGATGTGGCGCGACTACCTGTGGCCGCACGCGCAGGCGACGTTCCGCATCGCCGGTTCCGGCGGTGAGGGCGAGAGCCGCCAGCGCCAGGTGCTGCGCTGGCTGGCGGCGCGGCGCCTGCCCGAGGTGTCGCGCGAGAATATCCGCCGCGAGGCGCTGTCGCAGGCGCTGGATGCCGCCGGCACCCAGCGGCTGATCGAGGATCTCGTCGAGGGCGGCTGGCTGCAGCCGGTGACGCCGGCCAAGGGCGGCCGCGGCCGCCGCCGCCGGCGCTGGCTGGTGCACCCCGACCTTTGCGGTGCCGGGACGGCGGGCGACCTCGGGGCAGCCGATCCGGATGATGCCGCCCCTTCCATTTCCGCAATCTCCGCACGCGCTTCTCACGCAAGTGGCGCCGCCGCGCCGCTTCCCGCCGGCAGGAGCGATCCGGCGGAAAAGGGCATGCCGCCTGATATGGATCCGGTGACGCGGACGGCGGATGTCGGCGGCGGCAGCCATGGGCTGCGGCCGCCGTTCGGCGAGCGCGCTCAGCGCCGGCGTGAGCCGTTCGCGCAATCGCGCAACAGTGTTGATGCGGCCGTCCAACCTTCGGCGGCGTGACACGTGGGCGTCCCGCACCGTGGGTCTGTCCGGTCATACCGGTTTGCGATCGACCATCCAGACGATACTGTCGGCTTCCCCTCATCGCTTCGCGCCGGCGCCGGGCGAAGACGAAAACAATAGTCTGCAGTATGGTTTCGATGCTTTTCGCCACCTACAACATCCACTTCGGCCTGGGCAGCGACCACCGCTACGACGTGGCGCGGATCGCCGATGCCGTGGCTGCCGCCGATGTGATCTGCCTGCAGGAGGTCGTGCAGGGCTGGGCGCTCAACGCCTTTGCCGACCAGGCGGCCGAGATCGCCGCGCGGCTGAACCGCTATGTCTGGTTCCACGGCGCCTTCGACGCCGACTCCAGCGCGGTCGAGGGCGACGGCCGGATCCTCAATCGCCGGCGCACCTTCGGCAACGCCGTGCTGTCGCGCTGGCCGATCAGCGAGGCCCGCGGCCACCTGCTGCCCAAGACTTCCCTGCCGACGCAGTTCGACCTGCAGCGCGGCATGGTCGAGGCCGTGATCGCGGCGCGGTCGCGGCCGCTGCGCGTCTACAGCCTGCATCTCTCGCACCTGACGCCGCGCCAGCGCCTGCCGCAGATCGCTGCCGTGCTCGACCTGGTGCACGGCGCGGCGCGGCGCGGCGGCACCTGGGATCACCAGGTGGCCGACCTGTTCGGCTTCAGCGAGAAGGCGCCGCCGGTGCCCACTGCCGCGGTCGTGATGGGCGATTTCAACTTCACGCATGCCGACCCGGAATACCCAGCGATCTGCGGCGAGCTGCATCCCTTCATGGGCCGCGTCACGCAGGCCGACGGCCTGGTCGATGCCTGGGCCGCCGCCGGCAATGTCGAGGACCGCGAGAGCTTCCCCGGCGACGGCCGGATCGACCATTGCTTCATCACCGCCGACCTCGCGCCCCAGGTGCGCCGCGCCTGGATCGACGACACGACGCCGGCGTCCGACCACTTCCCGCTGTTCGTCGAGCTCGACGTGTAGCCGGCACAGTTGTCATCCCGAGCGCAGCGAGGGATCTCCTGCAGCACGGCGCACGGTGCGCTGTTCACAGGAGATCCCTCGCTGCGCTCGGGATGACAGCGGAGCGTCGGCGCCGACATGGCGCGCCGCGGCCGCGTCGTCTAGCATGGCCACGTGCAGGAGGCGCCCGTGAGCATCGAGTTTCTCATAACGTCGCTGATCGTCGTCGCCTCGCCGGGCACCGGCGTGCTGTTCACGCTGGCCGCCGGCATCTCGCGCGGCGGGCGTGCCAGCGTGATCGCCGCGTTCGGCTGCACCCTGGGCATCATCCCGCACATGGCCGCCGCCGTGCTGGGCCTGGCCGCCGTGCTGCACACCAGCGCGCTGGCGTTCGAGATCCTGAAGTACCTGGGCGTGGCCTACCTGCTCTACATGGCCTGGGCCACGCTGCGCGAGCAGGGCGCGCTGGCGGTGCCGACCGAGGTCGGGGCGCGCTCGGCGCTGCAGGTGATCGGCAGCGCCATCCTGGTCAACGTCCTCAATCCCAAGCTGTCGATCTTCTTCCTGGCCTTCCTGCCGCAGTTCGTGCGCGCCGACGAGGCCCGGCCGCTGGCCAGCATGCTGCAGCTGAGCGGCGTCTTCATGCTGCTCACCTTCGTGGTGTTCGTGGCCTATGGCCTCGCCGCCGCCGCCGTGCGCCACCACATCATCTCGCGGCCGCGCGTGCTGGCATGGATGCGCCGCACGTTCGCCGCCGCGTTCGTCGGGCTGGGCGCCAAGCTGGCCCTGACCGACCGCTAGGGAGGCGGCATGAGGATCGACGGCGGCTGCCACTGCGGCCATGTGACCTATGAGGCCGAGATCGACCCGGCGCAGGTCTCGATCTGCCACTGCACCGACTGCCAGACGCTGACCGGCTCGCCGTTCCGCGTCACGGTGCTGACCGCGCGGCAGAACATCCGCCTCACCGGCAGCCCGCCCAGGCTCTATGCCAAGACCGGCGACAACGGCCGCCGGCGCCTGCAGTATTTCTGCCCCGAATGCGGCTCGCCCATCTTCACCGCCGGCGAGGGCGACGAGGCCGACAGCTGGGGCATCCGCTGGGGCAGCATCCGCCAGCGCCGCGACCTGGTCCCCCGGCGGCAGATCTGGTGCCGCTCGGCGCTGCCCTGGATCCATGGCCTGGGCGGCCTGCCGGGCGCGGAAACCGACGCCTGAGCCCGGTCCCGGCTTCGCATGGCGGCGCGCGGCGCGCTACACTGGGCGGATGAGTCCTGCTGCTTCTTCCGATTCACCCGCGGTGCTTGATCTGTTCGTCGTCGGCGGCGGCGTCAACGGCGCCGGCATCGCCTGCGACGCCAACGGCCGCGGCCTCAAGGTCGGGCTGTGCGAGATGAACGATTTCGCCAGCGCCACCAGCTCGGCCTCGTCCAAGCTGATCCATGGCGGGCTGCGCTACCTGGAGCACTACGAGTTCCGGCTGGTGCGCGAGGCCCTGAAGGAGCGCGAGCTGCTGCTGGCCAAGATGCCGCACCTCTCCTGGCCGCTGCGCTTCGTGCTGCCGCATGAGCCGCATCTGCGGCCGCGCTGGATGCTGCGCGTGGGGCTGTTCATCTACGATCACCTCGACCGCCGCATGCGGCTGCCCAAGACCGAAAGCGTCAGGCTGCAGCGCAGCCCCTACGGCGCCGGGCTCAAGCCCGATTTCGGCTTCGGCTTCGTTTATTCCGACGGCTGGGTCGACGATGCCCGCCTGGTGATCGGCAACCTGAAATCGGCCGCCAACCGCGGCGCCCGGATCTTCGCGCGCCACAAATGCGTCGCCGCCCGCCGCATCGAGGCGGCCGGACGCCGTCTGTGGCAGGTCACGCTGGAGGAGGCGGCCACCGGCCGCCGCCTCGACGTGCAGGCGCGCGGCCTGGTCAATGCGACCGGCCCCTGGGTCAGGCAATGGTTCGACGATGTCGGCCATGTCGCGACCCGCAAGCGCGTGCGGCTGGTGAAGGGCAGCCACATCGTGGTGCCGAAGCTGCACGATGGCGACCACGCCTTCATCCTGCAGAACGACGACAAGCGCATCGTCTTCGTGATCCCCTACGAGCGCGAATTCTCGCTGATCGGCACCACCGACATCGAGCTCGACACCTACGCGCCCGGCCCGGTGGCCATCACCCCCGAGGAGGTGACGTATCTCTGCACGCTCTCCAACCACTACATGCAGAAGCAGATCACGCCGGCCGACGTGGTGTGGTCCTATGCCGGCGTGCGGCCGCTGTTCGACGACGGCACTGACGACCCCTCGGCGGTGACGCGCGACTACGTGCTGGAGATCGACGCCGCCGACGGCCAGGCGCCGCTGCTGAGCGTCTTCGGCGGCAAGATCACGACCTACCGCAAGCTCGCCGAGCACGCGATGGACGATCTCGGCAAGTACTACCCGTCGATGGGCGGCCGGTGGACCGACCAGGAGCCGCTGCCCGACGGCGAGATGCCGCACGCCGATTTCGACGGCTTCGCGCGCGGCCTGATCGGGGTCCATCCCGGACTGCCGCAAACCTACCTCTGGCGCCTGGCGCGCCGCCACGGCGCCGGCTGCGACGACCTGCTGGGCACCGCCAGGACCCCGGCCGATCTGGGCCGCCATTTCGGCGGCGATCTCTACGAGATCGAGGTCGACCATCTCATCCGCCACGAATGGGCGCGCGAGCCCGACGACGTGCTGTGGCGCCGTACCAAGGAAGGCCTGCATATGACCCAGGCGCAGCGCCAAGCCTTCGCGGACTGGATGACCGCGCAGCGGCGGGACGCGGCTTAGCCAACGCGACGTGGCAAGCTCAACGAACGGTCCACCCGAGAGCACCCACCATGCCTGCACGCCATATCCTTGCGATCGACCAGGGGACGACCTCGACGCGCGCCATCGTGTTCGACGCCGCGGCGCGGGCCGTGGCCACTTCGCAGCGCGAGCTGCCGCAGATCTACCCGGCGCCGGGCTGGGTCGAGCACGACCCCGAGGAGATCTGGCGCGCCACGGTGGCGGTATGCCGCGACGCGCTGGCCCGGGCCGGGCTCGACGCCGCCGCCGTCGCCGGCATCGGCATCACCAACCAGCGCGAGACCACCATCGTGTGGGACCGCGAGACCGGCGCGGCGGTTCACAACGCCATCGTCTGGCAGGACCGCCGCACGGCCGAGCGCTGCGCCGAGCTGAAGGCGGCCGAGCTCGAGCCGGAGTTCCGGCAGCGCACCGGCCTGGTGCTCGATCCGTATTTCTCGGGCACCAAGCTCGCCTGGATCCTGGACAACGTGCCCGGCGCACGCGCCCGGGCCGAGGCCGGCACGCTGGCCTTCGGCACCGTCGAGTCGTTCCTGCTGTGGCGGCTGACGGGTGGCCGCCGGCATGCCAGCGACGCCACCAACGCCGCCCGCACCTTGCTCTACAACATCAACAGCCAGCGCTGGGACCTCGACCTGCTGCGCCTGCTCGACATCCCGCACGCGCTGCTGCCCGAGGTGGTCGATTGCGCCGGCGATTTCGGCGCCACCACGGCCGACCTGCTGGGCGCGCCGATCCCGGTGCTGGGCATGGCCGGCGACCAGCAGGCGGCCACGGTCGGGCAGGCCTGCCTCAAGCCCGGCATGGTCAAGAGCACCTACGGCACCGGCTGCTTCGCACTGCTCAACACCGGCGCCACGGCGGTGCGTTCGAAGCACCGGCTGCTCACCACCATCGCCTATCGCCTGGACGGCGTGGCGACCTATGCCCTGGAGGGCAGCATCTTCGTGGCTGGCGCCGCCGTGCAGTGGCTGCGCGACGGGCTGAAGCTGATCAACAGGTCGGCCGACGTCGAGGCCCTGGCCGGGGCGGCGCGGCCCGGCCATGGGGTCTTCATGGTGCCGGCCTTTGTCGGCCTGGGCGCGCCCTACTGGGATCCCGACGCGCGCGGCGCATTGCTGGGCCTGACGCGCGACACCGGACCGGCCGAGATCGCGCAGGCGGCGCTCGATTCGGTCTGCTACCAGACGCGCGACCTCATCGAGGCGATGAAGGCCGACGGCGCCGCGATCGCGGCGCTGCGCGTCGACGGCGGCATGGTGGCCAACGGGCCGCTGATGCAGCGCCTGGCCGACACGCTGGGCGTGGCGGTCGAGCGTCCCACCGTCACCGAGACCACGGCGCTGGGCGCCGCCCTGCTGGCCGGCCTGCAGGCCGGCCTGTTCCCGTCGCTCGACAGCGTCGCCGCCACCTGGCAGCTCGACCGCGCCTTCGCGCCCCGGGAGGACCAGGCGGCGCGCGACCAGCGCTACGCCGGCTGGCAGGCGGCCGTCAAACGCGTGCGCAGCGCGGGATGATCCCAGGGCGACTGGACGACAGCGCCCCCCGAATGGGGATTAGGATCGATAACGGCTCGATGCTGGAAGAAACTGGGCGCATGTCAGCGGCTGTGCGGCGCAGGTTGCGGGACTGGACCAGCACGTACCGCGTGGAGCCTAACGAAAACTGGCGTCTTGTGCGGGCTGGTCGACCGCTGAAGAGGATCCGGTAATGACGTCACATCGCATTGCTCGAGCCACGCCGCGTCGCGACTTCACTGTCGATATCGAATGGGCCGACGGGTCGCGCAGCACGGCAGATCTCAAGCCTGCGATCGCTCGCGGCGGCATGTTGGCCGATTTGGGGGAACCGGCTGTGTTCCTGCGCCGCATGTTCGTTCACGCCGAGGGTGAGAGCCTGGCATGGGAAATATTCGGGCAGTTTGTCGACTTCCATGCCGACAATCTCTGGGCGATCAGTCATGCTGCGCCCGCAGCAGCCGAATAACGGATCGTCACCCCGACCTTACGTTTCCCTAAGTAACGCACGATCCCGTCACGTCTTCCGCCGCCGATAGTGTGGACGTAGGCTCCGGCCGCCTCGAGCAAGGGAGGGCGTCATGATGTTCCGTCGTGTCGTGCTGGCATCTGCCCTGGTGTTGATCGCCGCTTCCGCCGCGGCGCAAACGCCGCCCGCCACGCGGGTGCGCGGCGAGATCACGGGCTACAGCGATCGCGTGCTGAGCGTGACGGCGCGCGAGGGCGACAAGCTCACCATCAAGCTGGCCGACGGCTTCGGCGTGATCGGCGTCACCAAGGCCGACATCGCCGACATCAAGCCCAACAGCTTCGTGGGCATCGCCGCGCTCAAGGGCGGCGACGGCAAGTGGGTGGCCCTGGAAGTGCTGGTGTTTCCCGAGAGCGCGCGCGGCTCCGGCGAGGGCCATTATCCCTGGGACCTGCAGCCGCAGAGCACCATGACCAACGGCACCGTCGCCACGGTCACGGAAGCGGCGCATGGCCGCGTCCTGAAGGTCGCGTACAAGGGCGCCGAGCAGCCGATCGAGATCACCGTGCCGCCGTCGGCGCCCATTGTCACCTTCGCAGCGGGCTCGCCGGATCTGCTGAAGCCCGGCAATCACATGTTCGCGTCCGTGACCAAAGGGCCGGGCGGCGATCTCAGCGCGGCACGCGTGCTGGTCGGCATCGGCGGCCTCGTGCCGCCGATGTAGGCCGCCGGCGCCGACATAGCCATGGACACTGCCGTGCGCCCGCCGCAGGATCGCCGCCAACGCCGGCAGGGAGTGCGTCAATGCTGCGGCGGAGGGAACGCCTGGTTGGATGGTCGTGCGCATGGCTGTGCGGCCTTGTTGTCGTGGCCGCGCTGGCGGCCGGCGCGGCGCCGGCTGATGCCGAGGCAGGGCTCGAGATCGGGCCGTCGCGCACGGCGCGCGTCGAGGGCAGGCCCGAGCGCTTCCTGGTGTGCGACCGGCCGGGCGGCGCGCCCGTGCTGGGAGTGGTGCTGGGGCGGCGGACGGTGTCGGTGCCGCATGCGCTCGATGGCGAGACGGTGGTGCTCGACGCAAGCGGATGCGAGCCGCCGGTCTCGGCGCGGCCGAGCGTGCAGTGCAGCCTGGGCCGGGCGCCGGGGCTGATGCATGTCGATGTCCGCCTTGCCGATCGCACGCGGCGCCTGGGCCGCGGCATCTTCGGCGAGCGCTGGGAGTACCGCACGCTGCGCATGCGGCGGCTGAGCGGCCAGGACGTCGTGTCCTGG
The DNA here is from genome assembly GCF_008039615.1 of Vineibacter terrae. Lineage (GTDB taxonomy): Bacteria > Pseudomonadota > Alphaproteobacteria > Reyranellales > Reyranellaceae > Vineibacter > Vineibacter terrae. Next base: position 32,619 of record NZ_VDUZ01000058.1, read on the forward strand.
GTCGATCAGGAGGTCGAGCTGCCGCCGGACGAGCTGTTCGAGGACCGCACCGTGCGCCATGTCGACCCGCCCCGCGGGTCGGCCGAGGACGCCTGCGGCGCCGGCTTCCTCGTGATCCGCTCGCATGTCAGGCAGGGCGCGGCGCTGGTGCTGTACGCCTTCGCGCCGACCGGCCTCGAGCCGCGGGCCGTGTCCGAGCCGCTGGGCGCGCGCGAGCGGTGGCGCGATGTGATCGGCATCGCCGATGTCGTGGGCGACGGCCGCCGGCGCATCGTCGAGGTCGTCGAGCCGCACCAGGTCGGACGGCTGCAGGTCGACGGCATCCGGGTCGGCCGGATCGAGCCCGATGCGTCGCTGGACGGCTACACCAGCCACCGCTTCGGTTCCGTGCGCCAGGGCATCGGCGCGCTGCTCGACGTCACCGGCGATGGCGTCGCCGACATCGTGGTGCCGACCAGCGACTGGAAATGTCTCGCTGTGGTCACGGCGCAGCGCGGCGCCCTGCGCGAGGCAGGCCGCCTGTCCTGCGCCGAATCGCCGATCGTCGACGTGCTGGCGGCCGGCCTCAATGGCGATTCCCGGGACGACCTCGTCAGCGTGCGCGCCGACGGCACCATCGAGGCATGGCTGCGGTAGCGCCGGCGCGGCGCGCTACCGCGTTTCCGTCTGCCCCCACTTGTCGGCCGTCTCGATGAACGACGAGAAGACCTTGCGGATCGTGGCCTCGGGCAGGTCGCGGGTGATGAAGACGATGCGGGTGCGGCGGTCGTCGTCGGGCCACTTCTCCAGCACCGCGGGCGGATGGAAGACGTGCTGCACGCCGTGCACCACCACCGGCTTGTCGCTGTCGATGACGTTGAGGATGCCCTTGATGCGCAGCAGGTCGGGGCCGCGATAGGTCACCAGCGCGTCGAAGGCGGCGGCGATGGTGGCCCATTGCAGCGGCGTGTCGAAGACCAGGCAGAAGGAGCGAATCCGATCGTCGTGGCGGTTGACGTCGTGCGGGTCCTGGTCGCGATGCGCGTGGTCCTCGCCCGGCCCGGGGCCGGCGAAAGGATCGTCGGGCGATCCGGACGCGCGGCCATCATCGTCGTGGCGATGGTGATGGTCGTCGTGGTGATGGCCGTGGCCGTGACCGTGGTGGTGATGGCCGTGCGCGTCGTGCTCGGCGAGGTAGGCCTCGTCGCGCAGCCAGCGCTTGACGTCGGCGGTCTTGGTCTCAGGGTTGTAGAGGCCGGCGTTCATCACGTCGGCGGGCGCCACCGCGCCGAACTTGACCGGCAGCACCGGCGCGCCGGGGTTGAGCTGGTGCAGGCGGCCGCGCAGGGACGTCACCTGGTCCTCGGAGGCGAGGTCGGTCTTGGTCAGCAGCAGCCGGTCGGCCACCGCCGCCTGCTTCACCGACTCGGCATGGTTGTCCAGGGTGCCGGCGCCGTTGACCGCGTCGACGGTGACGACGACGCCGTCCATGCGGAAGCGCGAGGCGAGCAGGGGATCGGTCATCAGGGTGTGCAGGATCGGCGCCGGGTCGGCGAGCCCCGTGGTCTCCACCACCATGCGCTTGAACGGCGTCACCTCGCCGCGCGTGCGCTTCATGTACAGCTCGCTCATGGTGCGCACCAGGTCGCCGCGCACCGTGCAGCACAGGCAGCCGCTGTTGAGCGTGACCAGCCCGTCCTCGTCGGACTTCTCGACCAGCTGGTGGTCCAGCCCGATGTCGCCGAACTCGTTGATGATGACGGCGGTGTCGCCCATCTCCGGCTGGCGCAGCAGCTCGCGCAGCACCGTGGTCTTGCCGCTGCCCAGGAACCCGGTCAGCACCGATACCGGAATGCGCTCTTCAGCCGCCTCGCTCATGTCTACTCCCCGTCATCCCCGCCGCGCCAGAAGCGCGCCGCCTTGCGGAAGCGCTTGCCGGCCGAGGCCACCGCCCGGTCGTCGTCGCCGCCGGCCTGGGCGCGGCCGGCAAGCCAGCCGGTCAGCACGCCCGCGATCCAGTCCAGCCGGCCCTTGGGCCGGGCGGCGGCGCGGATGTCGGCGATCACCTTGGCCGCGACGAGCCGGTCGTTGGCCAGGCCCAGCGCATCCTGCATACCGGCCGCAGCCTGGATATAGGCGCCGGCAGCCTTGCGGTCAAAGAGCTTGGACAGGAACGAGGCCGCGTAGCGCTGCTTCTTGACACGCAGGCGCAGCGCGTGGCGCTGGGCGCCGTCGAGGCGGCGGAAGCGCTCCAGCCCCTTGCGCAGCTTGCGGTCGCGGCCGCGCAGCACGTCGCGTGCGAACCCCAGCGCATCGGGCACCGACGGCGCCGGCATCGGCGGCGGCACATCCGAGACGGCGACCGCGTCGCCCGGCACGGCGGACAGCGGCGGCGGCACCGTCGGTTCGGCTGGAGGCGGCGGCTCCGTGGGCGCGGGCAAGCTGGCCAGGCGCGCATCGAAGGCGGTGAAGACGTCGCCGGTCAGCACGCGCCGTGCCGCGTCGTGGCGGGTGCGGCGCAGGCGCAACGCCGCTGCCCGGAAGGAGCGCAGCTCATGCAGGACGGCATCGTGGTCGGCGAAGCTGGCCTCGGCTTCCTTCAGCACGCCGATCAGGAACACGTCGAGGTCGCGGGTCGGACCGCAGGCATCGGCGAGCAGCTTGGCATCCGCACGCAGGGCCAGGATCGCCTCGTCCGCCAGCGGCCGGCCGAACAGCGTGGCTGCCGCCCGCATGCGCCGCAGCGCCACGCGCGTGCCGTGGATGCCGACGGGATCGCGGGCGGTCAGCACAGTCTGCCGCGCCGCCAGCAGGTCGGCATGGCAGGAGGCCAGCGCGTCATGCGCCAAGACGGCGAGGGCCGGCACCGCGTCGCTGCCGACAGGGTCTTGGTGAAGGGGCATGTTCATTCGTGGGCCATCCCAGCACGCGGGCGCGTGACAAACAAATGACGGTTTTGTTGCGATGGCTGCTGCAGCGTCGCACCTACTATTGGTAGTGAGATTTGGCGCGGTATCTGCAGGATATGGATGGATCTTCGCAAACGCGTGAGCGTGCTGGGGCGCGAGGCGGGTTGTCCGGATGGAACAAGAAGGCGCATCTCATGCCGCCTGGCGGCCGGGGTGCTGCGCCTGGCCCGAGCGGCTTGGGACGACAGGGGATCGCGCGGCTGCGCGCCCGACCGTTGCTTTTTTCGCACACCACATCCATCTAATCGGCGATATCACGGCCGATGACAGCGGTGGTCGGTCCGTGGTTCCATGATCCCATGAGTACGAGTTCGCTCCAGGGCCCAGGACGCATGAGCATCGACACCGGGGCATTCAAAAGCGGGATGCGGCACCTAGCGGCCAGCGTCTGCCTGATCACGACACGCCATGGCGTGGAGCGCGGTGGCTTGACGGCGACCGCCGTGTGCTCGGTGTCGGCCGACCCGCCGCAGCTTCTGGTGTGCGTCAACCGTGAGGCCAGCGCCCATCCGCTGATCGTCGCCAGCCGCATCTTCGCCGTGAACGTTCTGGCGCCCTGCCATCGCCCCATCGCCGAGCGCTTCGCCGGCATGGATGGGGTCGAGGGCGATGCGCGGTTCGTCGACCTGGGCGACTGGCGCACCTTGGCGACCGGCGCGCCGGTGCTGGGCGGCTGCCCGGTGACGTTCGACTGCAAAGTCGTGAACACCACCGTCGCAGGCACGCACACCATCGTCATCGGCGAGATCGTCGATGTGTGCCTGGACGCCGCCCACCTGCCGCTGCTTTACGCGCAAGGTGTCTTCATCCACGGTGAGCACCTGAAGGCTGCGTCGTAAGGCGCCACCGCCGTCCTTTGACATCGCCATGGCTTTGACGGCTAATGCAGGCCGTCACGGTCTTTCGATCGCAAGATCGGGAGCTTAAGAGGGAATCCGGTGCGCCGCGCGGCAAGGCCGGAGCTGCCCCCCACAACTGTCGACGGCGAGCTTCCGTCTCCTTCACGTCACTGATGCGCCGCGCATCGGGAAGACCGGACGAAGCAGCGACCCGTGAGCCAGGAGACCTGCCGCGACGTCATCCACGTTCTCGGGCGGGGTGTTCCGGCGGGCGCGGGCGATCGGTGGCGTCACGCCATCCCTTTTTCAGCGCATGTCCGAGCGGCTTTTGCCCCGGGTGAGCGGGGTCATCGATGCTGGGTCTGCGCCAGGAGGGAACCGGTCACGGGCCGGCGGATACGAACCGGAGGCTCGACGTTCCGCAGGCGGCGCGGCCGCTGCGCCTGATCTGGAGCTATGCCGTGGCGATCGCCTTCGTCCACGGCCTGGCCTTGCTGGCGTTCTCGCCCTGGTTCTTCAGCTGGACGGGCGTCGCGCTGGCGCTGCTGGGGCTGTACGTCTTCGGCACGCTGGGCATCAACCTGTGCTTCCACCGCCTGCTGACGCATCGCGGCCTGGCCCTGCCGAAAAGCCTGGAGCGCGCCTTCGCCATCCTGGGCGTGTGCTGCGTGCAGGACACGCCGGCGCGCTGGGTCGCCATCCACCGCCGCCACCACGCGCGCGCCGACGAGCAGCCCGATCCGCACAGTCCGCTTGCCGGCTTCCTGTGGGGGCATATTGGCTGGATCGTCTTCCAGAACCGCGAGCTGACGCGCGAGGCGCTGGTCTCGCGCTACGCCAAGGACGTCATGCGCGATCCCGTCTATGCCGCGCTGGAGCAGCGGCTGCGCTGGGTGTGGGTGATCCTGGCGTCGTGGCTGGTCTTCTTCGCCGCCGGGGCCGCCGCCGGGCTTGCGCTGGGCGGCAGCGTGTCGCAGGCGCTGCAGTTCGGTTCAAGCCTGCTGGTGTGGGGTGCCTTCGTGCGCACCGTGCTGGTCTGGCACATCACCTGGTCGGTCAACTCGGTGGCCCATCTGTGGGGCTATCGCACCTACGAGACCGGCGAGGGCAGCCGCAACAACCTGATCGTCGGCTTCATCAGCAACGGCGAGGGCTGGCACAACAACCATCATGCCGATCCGCGCGCGGCCCGGCACGGCCACCGCTGGTGGGAGCTGGATGTGACCTGGCTCACCATCCGCCTGCTGGCCGCGCTGGGGCTGGCCCGGAAGGTGGTTGCCCCCTCCGTCGGGCGGCCGCGACGGTGAGCGTTGCGCTCCCGGGCGGCTGCGATTATGGTCCGCGCGCTTGCGGCATTGGGGCGTAGCCAAGTGGTAAGGCAGCGGATTTTGATTCCGCCATCCCCAGGTTCGAATCCTGGCGCCCCAGCCAGATCCATCCTGCAGCGCGATCGGGCGGCTGGCCGGTTACAAGATCGTTGATCGCATGACGTTGGCGCCCGCTCTTTCTCGGCACGGCGTTCTGTCCCTCAAGCCATCGGATGACCCGGCGGCGCTGGAGGCGCCACGCGCCGCACGCCTGGAAAGGGCCTTTGCGCGTGGTTCGGGGCACGGGCTGCTGTGCCTGGGCGCCGACGAGGTCGGGACGACCCTGTCGCCGACATTGGCGTACTGGCGCGAGATGGCGGCGCGCTTCATTGCGGCGCTGTGCGCCCTGCCTGGCCTGGACGCCGCGCAACGCAAGCCCCACGTGCCGGTCCCGGCTGAGGAAGACCTGACCCGATGGGCTGCCGCCGTGCCGCCGATGACGGGCGCGGAATACCTCACGGTCCCGGTCCTCGCCGATTTGTGGCGCCGCATGGACGGCGCCTTCGATGCCGAGCTGTCGGAAGCCGGCTTGTCCGTGCAGGCCTTCCTGAAGGCGCGGCATCCGGCCTGGAACCTTGTCGGACGGGTGCATTTCCACCTTGCCGAGAACCGCAGGGACGAGGAGGCACCGTTCGCCTTCATGGCGTCCTACACGACACGGCTGTCGGCGCAGGCCAAGGCGCAGCACCTGCCGCTGGGCAAGGCGCTGCAGGAATATGCCGGGGCGAAGAACCGCGAGCGCCTGCTGTCGCTGCTGACGCCCGTGCAGCGCGCAGCCGAGCGATGCGCCTGGCTGAAACCGATGGTCGACTCGGGCGAGATCTATCATCCGCTGCGCTGGCGTCCGCAGCAGGCGGTGCAGTTCCTGAAGGACGTGCCTGATCTTGAGAGCGCCGGCGTCGTTGTGCGGATGCCGGCGACATGGCGCATGAACCGGCCGGCGCGCCCGCAGGTGAAAGCCACCGTGGGTGGCAACCCGCCGTCCAAGCTCGGGCTGGACGCGCTGCTCGACTTCCATGTCGAGGTGTCTCTCGATGGCGAGAAGCTATCTGCGGCCGAGATCAAGCGCCTGCTCGCCCAAACCGAAGGGCTGGCCTTCATCCGCGGCAAGTGGGTGGAGATCGATCCCGAGCGGCTGAGCCGCACGCTGGGTCAGTTCGAGGCGATCGAGCGCCGGGCTGCCGCCGAGGGCCTGTCGTTCGGCGAGGCCATGCGCCTGCTGGCCGGTGCCGGGATCGCCGGCGACCCGGACCGCCAGACCGATGCCGACTGGAGCCAGGCCATCGCCGGACCGTGGCTTTCGCAGACGCTGGCGGATCTGCGCCACCCGGACGGCACAAGGGGTGTCGATCCCGGTCGCGCGCTGGCGGGCACATTGCGGCCCTATCAGCAAGCGGGCCTGCAATGGCTGCATCTGCTTGCCCGCCTCGGGCTGGGCGCCTGCCTGGCCGACGACATGGGGCTGGGCAAGACCATCCAGGTCCTGTCGTTGCTGCTGGTGCTGAAGCAACAGGCCGCCAGCGCGCCCAAGCCGTCGCTGCTGGTGGCGCCGGCATCGCTGCTCGCCAACTGGTCATCGGAGATCGCCCGCTTCGCACCGGAGCTGAAGGCGGCCGTGGTTCACCCCTCGGTCATGCCGGCGGAAGTCCTGAAGTCGGATGGTGCCGAAGCGTTGGCCGGCATCGACCTTGCCATCACCAGCTACGGCTTTCTCGGCCGCGTGCCGTGGCTGGCGGCGACGCCGTGGCGGCTCGCGATCCTCGACGAGGCGCAGGCCATCAAGAATCCGGGCGCCAGGCAGACGCGCACGGTGAAGCAGCTGCGGGCGGACGCACGCATCGCCCTGACCGGCACGCCGATCGAGAACCGGCTGGGCGATCTGTGGTCGATCTTCGACTTCATCAATCCGGGGCTGCTGGGATCGTCCAAGCAGTTCTCGTCCTATGCCAGGCGGCTGGCCGACCCCGACACGCCCAATCCCTACGGCCCCCTGCGCGACCTCGTGCGGCCCTACATCCTGCGCCGCATGAAGACCGACAAGAGCATCATCGCCGATCTGCCGGACAAGGCCGAGGTCAAGGCCTTCTGCGCGCTGAGCCGCAAGCAGGCGGCGCTCTACCAGCAGGCGGTCAGCGAGCTCGCCGGTCAGCTCGCGGACGCCGACGGCATTGCCCGCAAGGGCGTCATCCTGGCGATGCTGATGCGCCTCAAGCAGATCTGCAATCATCCCTCGCAATGGCTCGGCGATGGCGCTTGGGCCGAAGGCGACAGCGGCAAGCTCGCGCGCCTGCGCGAGATCACGGAGGAGATTGCCGCCCGGCAGGAGAAGGCGCTGGTCTTCACCCAGTTCAGGGAGACGACGGGGCCTCTGGCGGCCTTCCTGGGCGCGGTGTTCGGCCGCGACGGCCTGGTGCTGCATGGCGAGACGGCTGTCGGCAAGCGTCGCGATCTGGTGCGACGCTTCCAGGAAGACGACGACGTGCCGTTCTTCGTGCTGTCGCTCAAGGCGGGCGGCGCCGGGCTGAACCTGACCGCGGCGTCGCATGTGATCCACTTCGACCGCTGGTGGAATCCGGCTGTTGAAAACCAGGCGACCGACCGTGCATTCCGCATCGGACAGACCAAGAATGTGCTGGTGCACAAGTTCCTCTGCCGCGGCACCATCGAGGAGAAGATCGACCGGATGATCGAGACCAAGCAGCAGCTCGCCGGCGATTTTCTGGGTGGCGGGGCGGACGCCGTCCTGACCGAGATGCAGGACGACGATCTGCTGAGGCTGGTGGCTCTCGACCTGACGACCGCCATGAAAGAGGGCTAGGCGATGGGTTGGTATGAATTCAAGCCCTACGTCCCGGTCGCCGAGAGGAAGCGGCAGGCAGCGCGCCGCCTCGCCATGCTCAAGAAGAAGAAGCGCACGGTCGCGCCGGTCACCATCACCGGCCGCAAGATCGCCGAGAGCTTCTGGGGCATGTCGTGGTGCGACAACCTCGAGCGCTACAGCGATTATGCCACGCGCCTGCCGCGGGGGCGAAGCTATGTGCGCAACGGCTTCGTTGTCGATCTGCAGGTGGCCAAAGGCCAGGTCACGGCTGTCGTCAGCGGGTCCAATCTTTATGACGTGAAGGTGTCGATCACGCCCGTGAAGGCGGCGCGCTGGAAGTCGATCTGCCGCGATTGCGCCGGCTCGATCGACTCCCTCGTGGAGCTGCTCCAGGGCCGCATGGCCAAGGGTGTGATGGACCGGGTCTGCCGCGAGGGTGACGGACTGTTTCCGGCACCGGGCGAGATCGAGCTCTCCTGCAGCTGCCCGGACTGGGCCGGCATGTGCAAGCATGTTGCGGCGGTGCTCTACGGCGTGGGCGCGCGGCTCGACCTCGAGCCCCGGCTGCTGTTCCTGCTGCGCGGTGTCGATGAAGCCGAACTGCTGGCCCACGCCGACAAGAACCTGCCGCTGGCGAAGGCCGCGCCCGCCGGCAACGTCCTCGACGGTGCCGACGTGGCGGCGCTATTCGGCGTGGAGATGGCCGACGGCGCGGCGGTGGACGAGGCGTCGCCGCGAAAGAAGAAGCCCGCGAAGCGAAGTACCGCCAAGACAGGCAGCGCAGCAGCGTCTGCAAAGAAGAAGAGCAGTCGGGGGCGGCCAGCATCTCGAAACGCTGGTCGCTGAGACGGCTTCCTGTCATCCCGAGCGCAGCGAGGGATCTCTCGCGAATGGCGCATCGTGCGTCCCACGCAGGAGATCCCCCGCTGCGCTCGGGATGACAGTCCTGCCTTCCGGGTGCAAGCTCTCGCTTGGATGTGCCAGGGTTCAAGCTGCGCGCCGCGGGCGTGCAGGGAGGTCGGCCGTGGGCGAGATGCGTACCGTCAAGGGCTGTTGTCCGCTGGATTGCCAGGACACCTGCAGCTGGGTCGCCGAGGTCGAGCAGGGGCGTGTCGTCGCCGTGCGCGGCGCCAAGGATCATCCCTTCACCCGCGGCGTGCTGTGCGCCAAGGTCAACGACTATCCGATGCGCACCTATGCGCCCGACCGGCTGCTGCATCCGCTGCGGCGGGTCGGCCCCAAGGGCTCCGGCCAGTTCGAGCCCATCTCCTGGGATGCGGCGCTCGACCTGATCGCGCAGCGCTTCAAGGCGATCGCGGCAACGCACGGGCCGGAGGCGCTGCTGCCGCACCGCTATCTCGGCTCGATGGGCATGGTGCAGTGCCGCAGCCTGATGCGCCTGTTCCACGCGCTGGGGGCGAGCCGGGCAGGTGGCGGGATCTGTGCCGTCTCGTTCGTGGCCAGCGCGGCGGAGGGGCTGCCGCTGGGCTTCGACCCCGAGGATATCGCCGACAGCCGCCTGATCCTTCTGTGGGGCGTCAACATCCTCACGACGTGCCACCACCACTGGCATTTCATCCAGGAGGCGCGCCGGCGCCACAACGCGCGGGTCATCTGCCTGGACCCCGTCCGCACCCGCACCGCCCGGCAGTGCGATGAGCATGTGGCGCTGCGCCCCGGCACCGACGCGGTGCTGGCGGCGGGCATGGCCCGGGTCATGCTCGAGGAGGGATTGGCCGACCTCGACCACGCCCGGGCGGTCTGCGCCGACCTGGATGCGCTGGTACAGGAGGTCGCGCCCTGGACGCCTGCGCGCGTGGCCGAGCTGTGCGGGATCGCGCCGGAAACGGTGGTGCGGCTGGCGCGCGAATTCGCTGCCGCGCGCCCCGCGGTGATCCGCGCCGGTGTCGGGGCGCAGCAAAGCGTGCAGGGTGAAGAATTCGTGCGCGCCGTGCATGCGCTCGCGGTGCTGGGCGGCCATTGGCAGCACCGCGGCGGCGGTGTGCTTGCCATCGCCCGGCCCGACCTCAATCAACTGTACCCCGAGCGGGCCGACCTGATTCCGGCCGGCAAATCGCCGCGCGTCTTCGACATGGCGCGGCTGGGCGAGACCCTGACCGATCCGGGGCTCGATCCGCCCATCCACGGGCTGATGGTCTGGGGCACCAACCCGGCGGTGGTGCAGCCGGATGCGGGGCGCGTGCGGGAGGGGCTGGCCCGCGAGGATCTGTTCACCGTCGTCGTCGAGCATTTCCTGACCGACACCGTGCGCTTTGCCGATGTGGTCCTGCCGTCGACGACGCAGCTGGAGCATTTCGACGTGCTGGGTGCCTGGGGTCACCATTATATCAGCGTGAACCTGCCGGCGGTGGCGCCCCTGGGCGAGGCGAGGTCGCACGGCGAGATCATGCGCGGCCTGGCGCCACGGCTGGGGCTCGACCACCCGGCCATGCGCGAGAGCGATGAAGAGATCGCGGCTGCCGCCTTGCCGCCGGGGCTCGATCTCGCGACGTTGAAGCAGGCCGGATGGGTCAAGACGACCAGGCCGCCGGCGAAGCTCGTGGGCGCGGAACTGCGCTTGGCGCCGCGGGACGGCGTTGCCTTGCCGCCGGCGCCGCCGTCGGCGCGGATGCTGCGGCTGATGACGCCGAAGGCGCATTTCTTCCTGAACTCGAGCTTCGCCAATCAGCCGCGTCAGCGACGCGCCGAGGGGCGCCCGACGCTCGACATGACACCCGCCGATGCTGCGGCGCGCGGCTTGCGCGACAGCGAGGCCGTCTGGGTGCGCAATGCCAGGGGTGTGATCCCGGCGACGCTCCGGATCACCGATGCCGTCGTGGCCGGTGCCGTCTCGCTGCCGGGCAAGTGGTGGAGCCTGCCGGAAGATCAGGGCGCCGTGTCGAACCTGCTCTGTCCCGGCGCGTGGTCGCCGGGCGGCCAGCCGGCCTTCAACGAGATCTTCGTCGAGGTGGTGGGCGCCGAGGCCGGACGCGCCGACATGACGGCGGCGACAGCCGCCCTGGCGTCGGCGGAAGCGCCTTAAGAACCACTGTCATCCCGAAGAACCATGGTCGCAGCACCGGCAGGCAGGCGCGCATGCCGGATCGAGCTGGCAAGAAAACGCGGGCAGTTGGCTTCGCGATCAAGACGGTCTAAGAGCAAGCACAAGAGATCAATCAATCAACTGGAGGTGACGTCATGACAAGGCTGACAAGACGCAGATTGTTGGGCAATGCCGCCGCGGCCGGCGCGCTCGCAGGCGCCGGGCCGTCACTGGCGCAGGGTGCCTATCCGAGCCGGCCGGTGACGGTGATCTGCCCCTGGGCTGCCGGCGGCGGCACGGACGCGACGGTACGCATCATCGCCTCGCTGCTGGAGCAGGAGTTCAAGCAGCCGTTCAACGTCGTGAACCGCACCGGCGGCTCGGGCGTGGTCGGCCATTCGGCCATCGCCTCAGCGCAGCCCGACGGCTACACGCTGGGCATGCTGACGGTCGAGATCGCCATGATGCACTGGCAGGGGCTGACCGAGCTCGCGCCCGGCAGCTACACGCCACTGGCGCTGATGAACGAGGATCCGCCCGGCATCCAGGTCAACGTCAACAGCCCCTACAAGACCGTCAAGGAGCTGGCCGACGCCATCAAGGCGAGCCCGGCGGGCAAGTTCAAGGCCTCGGGCACCGGCCAGGGCGGCATCTGGCACCTGGCCCTGATCGGCTGGCTGGTGGCGATGGGGCTGAAGCCGGGACATGTCGCCTGGGTGCCGTCCAACGGCGCTGCGCCGGCGATGCAGGATCTCGCGGCCGGTGGGCTCGATGTCGTCACCTGCTCGGTGCCGGAAGCCCGCACCATGATCGAGGCCGGCAAGGCCAAGAGCCTCGCGATCATGTCGCCTGAGCGCAATCCGCAGTTCAAGGATGTGCCGACGCTCAAGGAGGCGCTGGGCATCGACTACGCCACCGGCGCCTGGCGCGGCATCGCCGCGCCCAAGGGCTTGCCGGCGGAGATCGGGCAGAAGCTCACCGCGGCCCTGAAGAAGGTCAACGACTCGAAGGAATTCCGCGAGTTCATGGCCAATCGCGGCTTCGGCGTGAAGTGGGCCGACGCGGCCGGCTTCGGCACCTTCATGGCCGGCAGCGATGTCGCCATGGGCAAGGCCATGGACGCCGCCGGCCTGAAGAAGGCGTAAGTCCTGACCTCTCCCGCAGGCGGGAGAGGTCGACGCGTGCGCGCGTCGGGTGAGGGCTTCACGCACAGCACCTTGTTCGTAATCCCTCACCTTCCCATGGCGCTGCGCGCCATGGGCCCCTTCCTCTCCCGCTTGCGGGAGAGGAGCATGACGCTCCTCCCGGCGGATCAGCTTTGCATGCAACTCCCCGACAAGGTCACAGGGCTGTTTCTGGTTGGCGTCGGCATCGCGGCCGCCTATGGCGGCTCGCTGCAGCCGCCGGTGCCGGGCCAGCAGATCGGCCCCGAGGTTTTCCCCATGGTGGTCGGCATCGGGCTCGCGATCTGCGGCGCGCTGATCGCGCTGGGCATCGGCCACCGCTTCGAGGAGGAGGCCGAGGCCGACCTCGCCGCTCATTCCGACCAGCCGGCGCCGCCCGAGCGGCGCAGCAAGGCGGCCATCGGCCTGAAGGTGCTGCTGCCGCCGGCGCTGCTGCTGTTCTACGTCGTCGCGGTCGACCGCCTGGGCTTCGTGCCGACCGGCGCGGCGATGGTGCTGGCCACGGCGCTGGCGCTGGGAGCGCGGCCCAAGCTCGCGATCCCGCTGGCGCTGGTGACGCCGGTGGGCGTGCATCTCGTCTTCTACAAGCTGCTGCGCGTGCCGCTGCCGGACGGGCTGCTGCCGATGCCCTGGTGAAGCATGGACACGTTCTATGAGGCGCTGCGCCTGGTGGCCCAGCCGGACGTGCTGATCGCGATCCTGCTGGCGTCGATCTACGGCCTGGTGGTCGGCTCGCTGCCCGGCCTGTCGGCGACCATGGCGACAGCGCTGCTGGTGCCGATCACGTTCTACCTGTCGCCGATCGCGGCCATCGCCACCATCATCGCCGCGTCGGCGATGGCGATCTTCTCGGGCGACATCCCGGGCTGCCTGCTGCGCATTCCCGGCACGCCCGCGTCGGCGGCCTACACCGACGAAGCCTATGCCATGACCCGCAAGGGCCAGCCCGAGCTGGCCCTTGGCATCTGCCTCTGGTTCAGCGCCATCGGCGGCATCATGGGCACGGTGTCGCTGATCGTGCTGGCGCCGCCGCTGGCCGAGATGGCGCTGCAGTTCTCGACCTACGAGTATTTCTGGCTCGCCCTTCTGGGCCTGATGTGCTCGACCCTGGTGGCGCGCTCCTCGCCGATCAAGGCCATCGCCAGCATGCTGATCGGGCTGCTGATCGCCTGCATCGGCATGGAAAATCCGGCCGGCACGCCGCGCTTCACGTTCGGGCTGACCGACCTGCTGGGCGGCATCGAGCCGATCCCGGCCCTGGTCGGCGTGTTCGCGCTCTCCGAGGTGATGCGCGCCATGGCGACGGCGGAGCCGCCGCGCCTGCCGAGCCGCCGCTTCGGCAGCATCCTGAAGGGCATGTGGGCGCTGACCCTTCGCTATCCCCGGCCGCAGGTGCGCGGCAACATCGTAGGCATCATCATCGGCGTGCTGCCCGGCGCCGGCGCCGACATGGCCGCCTGGGTCAGCTACGCCATGTCCAAGCGGCTGTCGAAGGAGCCGGAGAAGTTCGGCTCCGGCCACCCCGAGGGCCTGATCGAGGCCGGCGCCAGCAACAACGCCAGCCTGGCATCGGGATGGGTGCCGTCGCTGCTGTTCGGGATTCCCGGCGACACCATCACGGCGATCGCCATCGGCGTGCTGTTCATGAAGGGACTGAACCCCGGCCCGACGCTGTTCACCGACAAGGCGTCGAGCATGTACGCGCTCTACATCATCTTCATCATCGCCAACATCCTGATGATCCCGCTGGGCATCGCGATGATCCGCATCGCCAGCTTCGTGCTGCGCGCGCCGCGGGCGGCGATCATGCCGGTGATCGTGCTGCTGTGCGCCGTGGGCTCGTTCGCCACCGGCAACAACCTGTTCCTGGTCGTGACCCTGGCCGGCTTCGGCGTGATCGGCTACGTCATGGAGCGCAACGGCTTTCCGGTCGCGGCGTTGGTGCTGGGCATCATCATGGGCACCATGGTCGAGCAGAACTTCGTGACGTCGCTGATCAAGTCGGACGGCAGCATCTGGCCGTTCTTCAGCCGTCCGGTCGCCGCGGTGCTGGCGGCCCTGACCTTCGCGGCGCTGCTTTGGCCGGTCTTCGTGTGGCTCAGCCGGCTGCGCTGGCGGCGGGCGGCCTGAGCGTCAGTTCTGGCGCACCCAGCGCAGCGGCCCGGACGCGTCCTGCAGCACGAACAGGTTGGGGCTCGTGAACTGGAGCTGCACGGTCATCACCTGGCCCATCGGCTCGACCGGCGGGATCGGCAGGCAGGTCGGCCCGTCGCAGTTCATTTTCGGTGCGTAGTCCCCGGGCCGCCATCGTGCTCATGCCCGACCCAGTATCGGGCCGGCACCGCGGGCGTCGATCGAAATTCCTTTCGGCCGCTTTCCGAATCGGCATACCCGCACGCCGGGCTGGTTGCATTGGCGCGCATGAAATACGTCCAGTTTGCTCTTGGTCGCCCTGAGGGCGGGATTAAGATCGCGGGCGGTCGTGCAGCGTAGTGGAGGAGGTGCCTCTAGCGACATCGGACAGAACGGGAGGAAGCCATGGTCCACCTATTGAGTGAGGCGGCGTTGCAACGGTTGCGGCCGGCGCAAGAGCGTGCGTTCCGATCCCCGATCCCGACACAGATGATCTCCAACGGCGAGTTCACGCCGCTGCCGCAGAGCCCGCAGCAGCGGCGCGTCGAAGCCCGCATCAAGGAGCTCGCCGCCCTGTACGGCAAGAAGCTGGGCATGAGTCGCCGCGGCTTCCTGACCACGGCCTCGGGCATGGCCGCGGCGTTCATGGCGATGAACGACGTCTTCGGCCCGGTCTTCAACGTCAGCAAGGCCGAGGCGGCGGAGCCCGACGTGGCCAAGGCGCGCGCCGAGGCGCTCGCCAGCCAGTTCATCTTCGATATCCAGACCCATTTCGTTCATGACGGCTTCAAGCAGGAGGACCTGCTGGGCCTGGCGAAATACGCCGCCGACAACTGGAACAAGGAGCTGAAGCAGAAGCAGCTCACCCTGGCGTACTACAAGTTCGAGAACTACGTGCGCCAGATCTTCCTCAACAGCGACACCAAGATCGCGCTGCTCTCGGGCGCGCCGTTCGACGATCCGTCCTGGTGGCTGATCCCGAACGACCAGATCGTCGATACCGTCGAGGCGGTCAACCGCATGGCCGGCGCCCGCCGGATGCTGGGCCACTTCGTCTTCACGCCCGGCCAGCCGGGATGGATGGAAGCGGTCGACAAGGCGCTCGAGAACCCGCGGCACCAAGCCTGGAAGGGCTACACCATCGGCGATCCGTTGACCAACACCACGCGCTATCCGTGGCGGCTGGACGACGAGAAGCTGATGTATCCGTTCTATGAGAAGGTCGTGAAGTCCGGCATCCGCCAGATCGCGCTCCACAAGGGCCTGATGCCGGCCGACTACGAGACCTCATGGGCCAAGGTCTGGCAGTACAACACGCACTGGGACATCGCCAAGGCGGCGAAGGACTGGCCGCAGATCAACTTCGTCTTCTACCACGGCTGCCTGCAGCCGTTTCAGGAGACGCCGGACCGGGCGCTGGCGGAGTTCGAGAAGACGGGCGAGATCAAATGGTCGAGCCATCTGGCGCGCATCCCCGAGGAGCATGGCGTCGGCAACGTCTATGCCGAGCTCGGCACGACGTTCGCGAACTCGGCGACCGCCAACCCGCGCTTCGCGGCGGCGCTGCTCGGCACCTTCATCAAGGGCATGGGTGTCGACCACGTGATCTGGGGCACCGACTCGGTGTGGTACGGCTCGCCGCAATGGCAGATCGAGGCGCTGCGGCGGCTTGAGATCCCCGAGGACATGCAGAAGAAGCACGGCTTCAAGCCGCTGGGCGAGGCCGACGGCTTCGTGAAGAGCACGATCTTCGGCCACAACTCGGCGCGGCTGTTCGGCATGAACGTGCGGGCCGAGGCCGACACGCTCTCGCGCGACCGCATGGCCCAGCTCAAGCGCGACTACGCCGCGGTCGAGGGCGTGCGCAACAACGCCACCTACGGCTTCGTCGCCGCGGGTTGAGGCATTTTCCCTTCTCCCCGCGAAGGCGGGGAGAAGGTGGCACGATAACATCGGAGCCGGATGAGGGGCCGTGGGCTTTGGACCGCGCGCGTCCACGCGCGCATTCGCTCGCAGCGGAGCGAAGAGCGAAAGACAGTCGGCGCTGCCGCGCCGATGCGCGCGTGGACGCGCGCGGTCCGAAGCCCCTCATCCGCCACTTCGGGGCACTTTCTTCCCGCTTTCGCGGGGAGAAGGGTTCCCCAGCATCTGCGCGCCGCGCCGGCGGTACGCCATCGCCAGGCGCGCCGCTCGATCCTCGGCGCGGGTCAGCAGATCGTCGGCCGGCGCGTACCTTTCCAGCAGCGCATCCTCGACCGCGGCATGCGGCATCAGCGTGCCGTCGGCCAGGATGTGCATCACCCCGTGACCGCGGGCGGCCAGATGGCGTGACACCAGCACCGTGCGGTGGCAGTCGAGCGGCGCCTTCTCGGCGCACATCAACGCCGCCGGTTGCTGCGCGCCCTGCGTCGCCACGCGATCGAGGCCGGCCTGGAACGCCGCCGTCGCCGCGATTCGCTCGTAGTCGACCACGCCGCCTTGGCGCATGGCCGGGTCCTTGGGCTTGCCGCCCAGCATGTCGCCCAGGAAGACATAGTCGATGCCGGCCGCCGCCAGCGCCGCCTGCAGGCGCTGACGGCCGAACTGCGGGACGTGTCGTGATTGCGGCACGGAGCGCACGTCGAGCACGGAAGCGACGCCCGCACCCTGCAGCAGCGCGATGAACCGCTCGATCGGGTGGTTCGAATGGCCGATGCTGTAGATGGTCGCAGGCCTTGCGGTTTTGTCCGTCATCAAGGCACGCTATGTCATCGGGCAGCCAGACCACAACCGCCCTCTCGAAGTACGAGGTCCGTGTGCCCGATCCCGTAGCCATCGATCCGCCACCCGGCTTCGTCGCGCTGCCCGCCCGCGGCGGCTTCACCGAGCGCAACGGGCCGTGGTTCGAGAAGACCGATGCCGACGGCACCGTGCTGCGCGGCCTGCGCGTGCTGCCGCGGCACCTCAACGCGCTGGGCATCGTGCATGGCGGGCTGCTGACGGCGTTCCTCGATGCGGCTCTGGGCGCGGCGGCGTGGCGCGCCGCGGGCCGGCGCTGCGTCACGCTCAGCCTGAACGTCGAGTTCCTCAGCCACGGGCGGCCCGGCGACTGGATCGAGGCCGAGGCCTTTTGCACCGGCTTCGATTCGCAGGTGGCGCATGCGCGCGGCCGCCTCTATGGTCGCCGCCATTCGATCCTGACCGGACAGGGTGTGTTCGCGCTGCTGCGTCCCGGCCGCGCGCTGCAGGCCCTGCCGCCCGATCCCGATCAACCCGACGCGCAGACGCCGCAGGACTGAGAGATGAACGCACCGGTATCCCCTCTCGAGCTGAAATCCATCCCTGACGATCCGCCGCCCGGCTTCAAGCGCATCGACTTCCAGCGCGGCGCCACGGTGATCAACTTCAACACCCATGTCGGGCCGCTCTACTACAAGCGCGGCGAGAAGGGCTCGCGCGACGAGTTCGTGATGGGGCTGCGGGTGCAGCCCTATATGTGCAACCCGGCCGGCACCCTGCATGGCGGCATGATGATGACGGTGGCCGACCTGGTCGGCGGCATGGGCGCCACGTTCCTGGCCGGCATCCGCGGCAAGTTCGTGCCCACGGTCAACATGACCTTCGATTTCGTGGCGCCGGCGCGCGCCGGCGACTGGGTCGAGGGCCGGCTGGAGCTGGTGCGCGCCACCCGCTCGCTGCTGTTCTCGCACATCTATCTCACGACCGGCGACACCAAGATCCTGCGCGCGAGCTGCATCGTGAAGGTGCCCTCGGGCGACGGCTGGCTGGCCGACCAGGGCCGCGCCGCGAAGGAGCAGGAATAGGCACAGCGCAGCCGGTGGCCGCGGCACCGGGGCTGTCCGGGGAAACGCGAGCTCAGCGCCAAAAGCCTTCATGGTGAGCTTGTCGAACCATGAAGGCCCTCGCGCGGCGGCGGTCAGTGCGTCGCCCTTCATGGTTCGACAAGCTCACCATGAAGGCTACAAATCACCGCGGCTTGTGGCGACTTCGAAGTTGGAAGCAGGGGGGAGGCGGCTATGAAGACCCGCGCGATCAACGCGCCCGAGGTGCCGGCGCCGTCCGGCGGCTATGCCCAGGTTGTCGAGGCAACCGCCGTGCAGCGCATCGTGCATGTCAGCGGCCAGATACCGATGGCGCTCGATGGCACCGTCGCACCCGATTTCCTCAGCCAGGCGCGGCAGGCATGGGCCAACGTGCAGGCCCAGCTGCGCGCCGCCGACATGACCCTGGACAACCTGGTGAAGGCGACGATCTTCCTGTCCGACCGCCGCTACGCGGCCGAGAACCGGCAGGTCCGCAACGAGGTTCTCGGCGCGCGCACGCCGGCGCTCACCGTGATCATCACCGGCATCTTCGACGAGAGCTGGCTGCTGGAAATCGAAGCCATCGCGATGGCTTGATTTCTGAAGGCCGGGCCGCGCCGCTCCAGCGGCCCGGCCAGCTTCACGCCGCGCGGCGCGTCGTGGTCAGCATCGGATCGACCGCGCCGAACACCTTGACCAGCGCCCGCCGGCCCTCCGGCAGCAGGGTCACGACACGGCCGCGGCGGCTGCGCGTCGCCCAGCCCTTGCGGAAGAACAGGTCGGCGATCGCGGCGCCGAACGCGCCGGCGATGTGCGGGCGCCGCTCGCTCCAGTCCAGGCACTGGCGCGCGAAATACCGCCGTCCTGCCGACGCCGCCACCCGCGCCGCATCGATGTCGATCCCGACCTGGCGGCAGAAATGATCGCCGTGCGCGGTCACGTGCCAGTCCTTGCCCGGCGCCGGCTCGATGACGCCCTCGTGGGTGAGCGCGTCGGTGACCGCCATGCCGACCTGGCCGGCGAGATGGTCGTAGCAGGTGCGGCAGAAGCGCAGGTCGGGGTCACGCCGCCAGGCGGCGCTGGCCGGCGCCTCGGGCGGTCCGGCGGGACGCAGGCCGGCCACGGCGCCGATCGCCTCGATGGCGTCGGCCACAGTGGGCCCAGCCAGGCGGTAGAACCGGTTGCGCCCTTCCGGCCGCACTTCCAGCAGCCCGGCTGCCACCAGCTTGGCGAGATGGCCGCTGGCGGTCTGCGGCATGATGCGGGCCTCCAGCGCCAGCTCGCTTGCCGGCCGGGCGCGGCCGTCCATCAGGGCCATCAGCATGCCGGCGCGGGCGGGATCGCCGATCAGCGCCGCAACCTCGGCCAGGGCATTGGTGGAAAGCATGGTTCGGCCTCCATCGAATGATGTCCGACTATAGCGCAGGTCGGGCGCCTGGCCATGCGCCGATGCTTCGGTCATGGTCGAAGCGAGCGAGGCGGTCGCGAAATCCACAACAACGGTATTGACCTGGCCCTTGGGGCTGCCCCGATAAGATCGTGGTCAACGAACAGGAGGTGGGTTCGTGAATCACGCAGGACAATTTCTGAACGCTTCGGAAGCAGCCAGGCAGCTTGGCGTTTCCGCCAAGGCCCTGCGCCTCTACGAGCAGCGTGGCCTCGTCGTGCCGCTGCGCACGGCGGCAGGATGGCGGGCTTACGGCCCCGACGAGATGGCCAAGGCCGCCGAGGTCGCAGCCCTGCGCGCGCTGGGCCTCAGCCTGGCGCAGGTGGCGCAGGTGCTGGGCGGCGACACCCGGTGCCTGGAGGCGGCGCTGGCCGTTCATCAGGCGACGCTGGAAAGCCGCATCCAGCAACTCGCCGGAACGGTGGGAAAGGTCCAGGGCCTGCGTGCCGATCTCGCTCGCGGCGACGTGGCCGCGCCGCAGCAGCTGGCGCATCTGCTGGGGACAGCGGCGGAGCCCCGTGTGGGCTTCGACCTTCCCTGGCCATGGGGCGGCGAGCGGTTCGAGCTGCGCGACATCCGGCCACTCACCTACATCATCGGTCCGCTGGGCAGTGGCAAGACCCGCTTGGCGCGGAAGATCGCCGAGGCCCTGCCCGATGCGGCCTTCCTCGGCTTGGACCGGCTGGCTGACGATGCCGCCGAGGCACGGGCGCGGCTGGCTGCCGATCCGGCGCTCAAGGCCAGGGTCGACCGGGCGTTGGCCTGGCTCATCGACGAGGGCGCCATGGCCTCCCAGGCCCTGGTCGCGCTTCTCGCGGCGCTCGAGCGCGACGGGCCGGCCGTTCTTGTCATCGACATGGTGGAGCTGGCGCTGGACCAGGCCACGCAGGAAGCGCTGATCGGCCATTTGCGCCACAGGGGGCCCGGCGCGCGGCCGCTGTTCCTTCTGACGCGCTCCAGCGCCATCCTGGACCTGGCCGCCGTCGGCAGCGACGAGGCGATCATCCTCTGCCCGGCGAACCACAGCCCGCCGACCTGCGTCGCGCCCTACCCGGGAACACCCGGCTACGAGGCCGTCGCCACCTGCCTCGCCTCGCCCGACGTGCGGGCGCGGACCGAGGGCGTCATCGCGTGGCGCCCGCCGGGCCGACCGACGTCGAGCTCGAAGGACTGAGCGTCAAACCACGCGGGGTATCCCATAGGGGCTCGCCTTCGCGCTCGATCCTGCCGCGTGCGTTGGGTTACGTTGATACAGCTGCTGCAAGAGTGCGCCATGTCGTCAGGGAAACAGCCGTCCTCGAATGCTCAAAGCAACGCGTTGATGGCCGGTGGCGATCAACGCGACCAGGTCGTGATCCGCGTTGCAGTCCAGATTCCGGAGATCGATTCCGCCATCGTACGGGAGGTGGCGGCAATCCTGCGTGGGGAGCCGAGCAAGGCGCAGCAGTTTCGCGCGCAGCTGCGCGCCATCGTGACGGCTTCCCGGCGCGACACTCGCGTGTTCGATATTTTGGCTCCTCGACGTGGCGAATGGAATTGGGGGGAATTGTTGGTAACCTTCGCCGAGAGACGGAGCGGGGGTTGGGTTGGACGGGAATCGGGTGCTGGCACTGGGTCTTGGCGTGACGGCGCCGTGG
>NZ_VDUZ01000059.1 GCF_008039615.1 Vineibacter terrae
TCTCGACCAGGTAGGTCGAGCCGGCGGCGAAGGCGACATTGCCGGCGACGTTGAGCGTGTCCGGAGAATTGCCCGGAGAGACCGTGCCGCCGGCGTTGGCGGTGAAGCCGCCGATGGTGCCGCTGCCGCCCAGCAGGCCGCCGCTGTTGATCGTCACCGTGCTGGCGATCACGCCGTTCACGATCAGGCGGCCAGCATTGACGCTGGTCGGACCGCGATAGGTGCTGGTGCCGGTCAACACGGTGGTCCCGGCGCCGTCCTGCTGCATGGCACCGGTGCCTGAAATGATTCCGGCGAAGGTCACGGTGTCGGAGCGATTGAACGCCAGCGTGCCGTTGTTGAGCACGTCACCGATGATCGAGCCCGTGGTGCCGCCATTGCCCAGCTGCAGGGTGCCGGCGCTGATCGTGGTGCCGCCGCCATAGCTGTTGACACCGGTCAAGGTCAGCGTGCCCGCTCCGGTCTTCTCGACGGTGCCGCTGCCCGAGATCACGTTCGACAGGGTGCCGGCTGTCCCCTGGTCCAGGACCAGCGCGGCGTTGGTCACGATCCCGCCTGTCCCGAACGAGGCGGCGTTGCCCACCAGCGTCCCGGCGCTGATCGTGGTGCCGCCGCCATAGCTGTTGATGCCCGTCAGGATCAGCGTGCCAGCCCCGGTCTTCTCCACGGTGCCGCTGCCCGAGATCGCGTTCGACAGGGTGCCGGCTATCGCCTGGTCCAGCACCAGCGCGGCGTTGTTCACGATCCCGCCTGTCCCGAACGAGGCGGCGTTGCCCGCCAGCGTCCCGACGCTGATCGTCGTGCCGCCGCCATAGCTGTTGATGCCTGTCAACGTCAGCGTGCCGGCGCCCGCCTTCTCCACCGTGCCGCTGCCCGAGATCACGTTCGACAGGGTGCCGGCCGCAACCTGGTCCAGCACCAGCGCGGCGTTGTTCACGATCCCGCCTGTCCCGAACGAGGCGGCGTTGCCCACCAGCGTCCCGGCGCTGATCGTCGTGCCGCCGCCATAGGCGTTGATGCCTGTCAACGCCAGCGTGCCGGCGCCCGTCTTCTCCACGGTGCCGCTGCCGGAGATCACGTTCGACAAAGCGCCGGCTATCGCCTGATCCAGGACCAGCGCGGCGTTGGTCACGATCCCGCCTGTCCCGAAGGATGCGGCGCTGCCCACCAGCGTGCCGACGCTGATCGTCGTGCCGCCGCCGTAGCTGTTGACGCCGGTCAAGGTCAGCGTGCCGGCCCCGGTCTTCTCGACGGCGCCGCTGCCCGAGATCGCGTTCGACAGGGTGCCGGCTATCGCCTGGTCCAGGACCAGCGCGGCGTTGGTCACGATCCCGCCTGTCCCGAACGAGGCGGCGTTGCCCACCAGCGTCCCGGCGCTGATCGTCGTGCCGCCGCCATAGCTGTTGATGCCGGTCAAGGTCAGCGTGCCGGCGCCGGTCTTCTCGACGGTGCCGCTGCCCGAGATCGCGTTCGACAGGGTGCCGGCTATCGCCTGGTCCAGGACCAGCGCGGCGTTGGTCACGATCCCGCCTGTCCCGAACGAGGCGGCGTTGCCCACCAGCGTGCCGGCGCTGATCGTCGTGCCGCCGCCATAGCTGTTGATGCCGGTCAAGATCAGCGTGCCCGCCCCGGTCTTCTCCACGGTGCCGCTGCCGGAGATCACGTTCGACAGGGTGCCGGCTATCGCCTGGTCCAGCACCAGCGCGGCGTTGGTCACGATGCCGCCTGTCCCGAAGGACGCGGCGCTGCCCACCAGCGTGCCGGCGCTGATCGTCGTGCCGCCGCCGTAGCTGTTGATGCCGGTCAAGATCAGCGTGCCGGCGCCCGTCTTCTCCACGGTGCCGCTGCCGGAGATCACGTTCGACAGGGTGCCGACCGCCACCTGGTCCAGCACCAGCGCGGCGTTGTTCACGATCCCGCCCGTCCCGAAGGAGGCGGCGTTGCCCACCAGCGTCCCGACGCTGATCGTCGTGCCGCCGCCATAGCTGTTGATGCCGGTCAAGGTCAGCGTGCCGACGCCGGTCTTCTCGACGGTGCCGCTGCCCGAGATCGCGTTCGACAGGGTGCCGACCACCACCTGGTTCAGCACCAGCGCGGCGTTGTTCACGATGCCTCCCGTCCCGAACGAGGTGGCGCTGCCCACCAGCGTGCCGGCGCTGATCGTCGTGCCGCCGCCATAAGTGTTGATGCCGGTCAAGGTCAGCGTGCCGGCGCCGGTCTTGACCAGCGAGCCGGCGCCGCCGATGGGCGCGGCGAGCGTCAGGGTGTCGGTGAAGCTGGCGACGATCTGGCCGTCGTTGATGATCAGCGGCGCTGCGATGGCGCCGGCCAGGCCGCCATTGCCGAGGTTGAGCGTGCCGGTCGGGTCGATGATCGTGACGCCAGAGACAGTGACGGCGGCGCCATCGGCGACCGTCAGCGTGCCCGCGCCACCGACCGGATCGCCGATTCCCAGCCCGCCGGCGATCGTCCATGCCGAACCGGTGCCGGTGACGGTGATGGTGGAGCCCTGGCCAATGAACGCGTCACCCACGCTGTCGAGCCTGCCGCCGCCGCTGATCGTCGCCGTGGCCTGGTTGAACGCGCCGATCACGGTATCGCCGCTGGCGGTCGCGCTCGCGCCCGGGCCGGTGATCAGCAGCGTGCCGTTGTCGAGCAGGTCGCCGGTCTGCAATCGCCCGCCGTTGGAGAGGGTGAGCGTGCCGGCGACGACCGTGGCCCCCGCCGTGAACGAGCCGCCGCTGATGTCGAGCGTGCCGCAGCAGACGCTCAGCTCGCCGTCGATGCTGCTGGTGCCGGTCAGGGTCAGGGTGCCGGCGCCGTTCTTCTCGAACGAGCCGCTGCCGGAGATCGCGCCGGAGAACGTGGTGCTCTGATCGTTCAGCCCGACGACCAGCACCGAGCCCATGCCGATGACGACCGAGCCGTCACCGGCCAGCGACCCCGCGCCGGCGAAGATGCCGCCGTCGAGGATTTGCAGGACGCCGCCGGCGTTGACGGTGATGGCCGACAGCGGCGAGAGCGCCGTGGACGTCGCCGCCAGCAGGGTGCCGGCGGTGATGGTCGTGGGGCCCTCGTAGGTGTTGTTGCCGCTCAGGGTCAGGATCGCCGCGCCTGTCTTGGTCAGGCCGCCGCTGCCGCCGATGTCGCCGCTGACCTCGAGGTCGGCATCGGTCTGGAAGGTGCCGCCACCGGCGTTGAGCGTCACCGCCCGTGTCATCGTAATCGCGCCGGTGTTCTGCAGCGTGCCGCCGTTGAACGTGAGCCCGCCGCCGGCACCGCCGAGATTGGCATCGGCGGATACCGACAGCGTGCCGGCGCTGATGGTCGTGCCGCCGGTGTAGGCGTTGGCGCCGGTGAGGATCAGCGTGCCGCCGCCGAGCTTGTTCAGGCCGCTGGCCGTGCCGTCGGCGATGACCGAGCCGATGGTGGCGGTGATGCCGCTGTCGACCGTGATGGTGCCGGCCGTGCCGCTGGCGGGTGACAGCGCCAGCGTGCCGCCGCCCAGCACGTAGCCGTTGGTCGAGAACTGCAGCGTGTCGAATGCCTGCGTGCTGGCGACACTGACGCCGCCACCGGCCGCGCCGGCGAATATGGCGACCGACCCTTCCCAGGGTCCGTTGATGCCGGCCTGGCCGGGCTGGCCGGTCCAGTTGGTGCCGGCGGTGCTCCAGATGCCGGCGCCGCCGTCCACTGTGCCGTTACCGATGCCGTCAGAACCATCCCAGAATTGCAGGACCTGGCCGACACCTCGCACGGCGAGGTTGACCTGGCCCGGGATGCCCACCTGCACCTGATGGTCCGCAACCACGAAGCCGCCGGTGCCCGTCGCGCTGGTAAAGGCAAAGCTGCCCGACAATGTGCCGCCGTAGCTGAACAGGCGATAGTAGCCGCCAGCCGCGGCCTGCGCCTGGAGCGTGCCGCCCAGGGTGAGGCCGTTGGTGACGACGACCAGATCGTTGCTCACGCCACCGACGACACCCGGGGCGTTGAGCTCGAAGATCGATGTCGACCCCGCGTTGAGCGCCAGCGTGCCCATCGTCAGGGTGCCGGGGCTGGTGCCGGCCGAGAGGGTGCCGTCCACCGTCACCGTGCCGGTGATGGCACCGCTGCCGCCCAGCGTGCCGCCGCTGTTCACCGTCGTGAGGCCTGACGCGATCGACCCGTTGACGATGAGCCTGCCGCCGCCAGCGATCGTGGTGGGGCCGGTGTAGGTATTGTTGGCGGTCAGGATGGTCGTGCCCGCCTCGACCACCACCGCGCCCGCACCCGAGATGGCCGCGGCGAACACGTAGCTGGCGGCGGTGTGGTTGAAGACGATCCGGTCGGTGCTGGCCTGCAACGCGACGGTCGGCGCATTCAGCGTGCCCGGCGCGGCCGAAATCTCACCGGAGGCGGCGCCGATATTGAGTGTCCCGGCGGCCGCGCCGGCAATGATGGCGCTCGCGGCCGAGACGGTGCCCCCGTTGCGGATCGTCAGTGTGCCGGTGCCGGCGTTGCCGACGGAGAGCACGCCCGTATTGGCCCAGGACGAGCCTGCACCGTCCACCGTCACGGTGCCGGTCACGCCGGAAGAGTTGCCGATGGCGCCGTCGGTGTTGCTCACAGTGCCGCCATTGCGCACCGTCAGTGTGCCGCTGCCCTGCTCGCCGACGACGAGCAGACCGGTATTGGTCCACGACGATCCTGTGCCGTCCACCGTCACAGTGCCGGTCGACCCGGTAAAACCACCAATGAAGCCGCCGGTGCTGCTCACAGCGGCGCCATTGCTGACCGTCAGCACGCCCCTGCCCTGGTCGCCGACGATGAGCAGACCGGTATTGGTCCACGACGATCCTGTGCCGTCCACCGTCACAGTGCCGGTGACGTCGGGAAAATTGCCAATGTCAGCGTTGGTGTTGCTCACGGCACCGCCATTGCGGATCGTCAGCGTGCCGGTGTCGAAGTTGCCGACGACGAGACTGCCGGAATTGGCCCAGGACGATCCCGTGCCGTCCACCGTCACGGTGCCGCTCCCACGGAGAGCATCACCAATGGAGCCGTCGGTGTTGCGCACAGTGCCGCCATTGCTGATCGTCAGCGTGCCCGTGCCACTGCTGGCGCTGCCGACGCTGAGATTGCTGGCAATGGTCCAGGATGATCCGGCGCCATCGACCGTCACCGTGCCGGCCGCCGTGCTACCGACGCCAATGACGGCGGCCAGCGTGCTGCTTACAGTGCCGCCATTGCGGATCGTCAGCGCGCCGCTGCCCGCACTGCCGACGACAAATATGCCGGAATTGGCCCAGGACGATCCTGCGCCATCCACCGTCGCGTTGGCGGTCGGGCCGCCATTGCCAACGGACGCACTGGTGCTTGTGACCGTGCCGCCGTTCTGGACCGTCAACGTGGCGCCGCCGCCGTTGCCGACCAGGAGCTGGCCGGCAGCCCAGGACGAGCCTGTGCCGTCCACCGTCACGCTGCCCGTCCCAGTCGAAAAGCCGGCGCCGATCGAGCCGGAGTCGCTGATCACGGTGCCGCCGTTGCGAACCGTCAGCGTGGCGCCGCCGCCGTTGCTGACGATGAGCAGGGAATTGGTCCAGGACGATCCGGTGCCATCGACCGTCGCCGTGCCGGTCGATCCGGGGGCGAGGGCAATAGCGCCCGTACTGGCTGTGACGGTAGCCCCGTTCCGGATCACCAGCGTGCCGCTGCCCGACTGGCCGACGAAGACCCCGGCATTGGTCCACAACGATCCCGCCCCTTCGACCGTCACGGTGCCGGTCACTCCTGGGACGGCAGCAATAGTGGCCATATTGTCGGTGAGGGTGCCGCCGCCCTGGATCGTCAGCATCCCGCTGCCGTTGATGTAGCCGATGATGAGGCCGTCCGCCTGGGCACCGGCCGTGCCGACCACCGTCGCATTGGGCGTGACCGTGTCGATCCTCGTTATCGTGTCGGCCGCGTTGGTCGGAACCCCGGGGGACCAGTTGCCGGCGGTGAACCAGTCGGATGACGTCACGCCGGTCCAGGTGGTGACTTGCGCTTGCGCCGGCATCGTGGCCGCGAGCCAGCCGAACGCCGTGAGCAAGGTCGTGGCGCGGCGGCGAGCCGCGGCCGATTTTGTCCAGCTATCCAATCGCTGCCCCCGCCGAGCCATCGGACCCGAGGCCCCTGCCCTCGGTCGCTGCGCAATCTTGAAGGGCGGCAGTGCACAGCGTATGTAAAAAATTATTAAATGCCTCGGGACCGGCGCGCGATTTGTTCAAGACCGCACGGTCCGACGAGGGCGGCAGCTACTTCGCCGGCGCCGGGTACATTTCCATTGAAACGTGAAACGCTCTGGGCCGGGCGGCGGTGCCCGGCGCCTACTCGCCGGCGGCCACCGGTTCTGCCGCCTCGGCCCGCGACGGCAGGTTGAGGGCCGACAGCAGATCGCGCACCTCCTGCCGCGCCGCGACGTGCGACATGGTCATGGCGATGCCGGTCTTCTCCTCGCGCAGGTCGAGCAGGGTCAGCCCCTTGAGGAACAGCTCGCGGTAGATCACGCGCTCGCTCAGGCCGGCGGCGAGGCGGTAGCCGATGCGCTTGGCCAGCGACTCCAGGACCGCGGCCATGTCGCGCTTGTTGCGCGCCGCGATCGCCGACAGGCGGTTGCGCATCACCAGCCAGTCGACCGGCTTGCCGCCGCTCATGGCGCGCAGCTGCCGCTGCTTCCACACCGTCTCGGCGTAGATGCTGGGCCGCACCACCTTCAGGGTGTCGGGGTCGATGCGCGCCAGCAGGTCGAGGTCGACGAAGCTGTCGTTGAGCGGCGTCACCAGCGTGTCGCCATAGGTGTGCGCGTGGCGCGACAGGAATGTATCGCTGCCCGGCGTATCGGCGATGACATAGTCGCAGACCGGCAACAGGTCGGCGAAAGCCGCATCGAGCCGCTGCCGCTCGTCGGCCTCGGCGTCCGTCCGCACCGACTGGGTGCTGGGCAGGACGGCGCGATGCTCGGGGACAGGCGCTGCCATCCCCTTTGCCGTGACCCAGGTGCGCCGGTTCTCGACATAGCGGGTCAGCGTGCCCTGGCGGGCGTCGACATCGATCGTGCCTACCCGCGCGCCCTCGCGCAGCAGAGCCACGGCGATATGCATCGCCGCCGTCGACTTGCCCGAGCCGCCCTTCTCGTTGCCGAAGACGATCACGTGCGCACGCGGCGCGGCGTCGCGCGCCTGGGCCTGCACGACGCTGGGGTTGGCGGCGACGCGGAACGCGGCGAGAAAGGGCGCGGTGGTTACACTCATCGAGGGGGCCTCACCGACCGGTCTATGCCGATCTCCTGGGCCGATTGTTACACCGATCGTTCCCCGACCGCGAGTCAGGGGGTGGGGACAACTTGGATGCGGCCTTCCTAACGCCGTCATCCCGAGCGCAGCGAGGGATCTCCCGCGAATGGAGACTCGTTTCGAGGAGATCTCTCGCTGCGCTCGGGATGACGGATTGGCCGGCTATTCCTTGCGGATCCACACCGCCGTGTCATGGAACACGGCGCCGCCGTTGGGCCAGCCGGGATCGGCGCTGGTGATGGCGTTGATGCCCAGCTTGCGCTCGAAATGCTTGTTGGGCCAGATGCCCTCGACCACGACCACGCCGCGCTGCTGGCCGTCCTGCGGCATGACATGCACCAGCACGCTGCCGCGCTCGTTGCCCAGCACGACGCGGTCACCCTCGCCCACGTCCAGAGCGGCGCAATCCGTGGGGTTCATCAGCACCGTCGGCCGCTTCTCGCGCGCCAGCGAGCCTGGCGTCTCGGTGAAGGTCGAGTTCAGGAAGGTGCGTGCCGGCGCCGCCACCAGCCGGAACGGCCTGTCCTCGGTGGCATTGTCGATCACGTCGAAATGGTCGGGCAGCTTTGGCATCTGCTGCCAGCGGCCGCCGAAGCGCGACCAGTCGGGGCTGAAGTGGAACTTGCGGTCCCGGGTCGGGAAGCCGTCGAGGAAATGCGCCGTCTCGAACGGCAGCGCGAAATCCTGGCCGCCCTGGGCGTGGTTCATCTCCGCGTCCCACATGCCCGAGAGCCGCAAGGTCTCGTCCATGATCTCCCACGCCGTCATCTCGAAGCCGCGATGCTTCGCGCCCAGCCGCTTGGCGAGCGCACAGATGACATGGTGGTTCTCGCGGCTTTCGGCATAAGGCTCGATCACCTTCCTGGTGACCTGGAAATACGTGTGGCCGCTGGCGGTGTAGAAATCGTCATGCTCCAGGAACGTGGTCGCCG
This sequence comes from Vineibacter terrae, assembly GCF_008039615.1. GTDB lineage: Bacteria > Pseudomonadota > Alphaproteobacteria > Reyranellales > Reyranellaceae > Vineibacter > Vineibacter terrae. The sequence goes on from NZ_VDUZ01000059.1 coordinate 8,246, forward strand.
GCAGCACGACGTCGGCGAAGGCCGCCGTCTCGGTCAGGAACTGCTCGTGCACGCACAGGAACAGATCCTCGCGCGCCAGCCCCTTGTGCACCAGGTTCAGCTCCGGGCAGACCATGGCCGGATTGGTGTTCTGCACCAGCATCGCCGTCACCGGCGGGCCGCCGTTGAGCGCCGCCGGATCGTTGGTCAGGATCGGTCCCAGCCGTGACTGGTCGAGATCACGAAGCGAGTGGTCGACGCAGTCCAGCCCTTCGATCAGGACGCGGTTCAGCGGATACATGCCGGTGTGGCCGTAGAGCGCGCCGCCGCCGGGATATTTCCAGGCGCCGGTGATAGCCGGGAGGCAGGTCACGGCATGCATGTTGGCGGCGCCGTTGCGCGAGCGGCTGAAGCCGTGATGGCAGCGGATGAACGACTTCTTGCTGCGGCCATAGAGCCGCGCGAAAGCCGTGATCTGCTCGACGCTGAGCCCCGTGATCGCCGCCGCCCACGCAGGCGTCCGCGTCTTGACATGCACGGCGAGCGCATCGGGGCAGTCGGTGTATTGGCGCAGGTAGTCCCAGTCGGCGAAGCCCTCGGCGAACAGCACATGCATCACCGCGCAGGCGAGCGCGCCGTCGGTGCCCGGGCGCACGGCCAGGTGCATGTCGGCCTTCTCGGCGGTGCCGGTGCGGTAGGGATCGACCACCACCAGCGTGGCGCCGCGCTTGCGGGCCGCCATGGCGTGATGCATCACGTTGACCTGGGTGTTCACCGGGTTGCCGCCCCAGATCACCACCAGGTCCGAATGCGCGTCGACCTCGCGCATGTCGGCGCCGCGCTTGGCGCCGACGCCGGCGATCCAGCCGGTGTCCGCCAGGGTGACGCAGATGGTCGAGAACCAGCGCGAGTACTTCATCGCATGCCGCAGGCGCTGGATGCCGTCGCGCTGCACCAGGCCCATCGTGCCGGCGTAGAAGTAGGGCCACACCGTCTCGCTGCCCAGCTTCTCGGCGCGTTCCGTGAACTCGTGCGCCACGATGTCCAGCGCCTCGTCCCAGCCGATGCGGCGGAACTGGCCCGAGCCCTTCGGCCCGACCCGCTTCATCGGATATTGCAGGCGGTCGGGATGGTGCACACGCTCGCTGTAGCGCGCCACCTTCTCGCAGATCACGCCTGATGTGTAGGTGTTGCGCTTGGAGCCGCGCACGCGGCCGATCGTATGCGTGTCCAGCCGCTCGACATCCAGCGCGCAGGTGCTGGTGCAGTCATGCGGGCAGACCGACGCCACGATCTCGGTATTGGACTTGGCGCGCGCGGCGCCGCCATCGGGGGCCATGGTCGTGAACGCTCCTCTCGTGCAGCGGGCAGGATAGCGTCAGACCGCGCACTGCGAAAGCGCCTGCCGGACAATTGCATTGTCTCGATCGATCCGCCCGGTGCTAGTCTTGCGGCCATAATGGTGGAAACGCACAGAGGCCGACCGATGTTTCCGTTGGGCGTATCGTATGAGGAAGCGCAGCGCCGGTTCGCATGGCGGATACCGGAGCGCTACAACATCCGTCATTTCGTCTGCGAACGGCACCCGCCGCAGGCGCTGGCGATGATCGTCGAGGATGCCGACGGCACGGTCCGCACCTGGACCTACGGCGACATGGTGCGCGCCAGCGCCCGGGCGGCCAATGTGCTCACCGGCCTGGGCGTGACCAAGGGCGATCGCGTCGGCGTCTTCCTGTCGCAGAGCGTCGAGCTCGCCGTGTCGCATGTCGCCTGCTACGGCATGGGCGTCGTGGCGCTGCCGCTGTTCCCTCTGTTCGGCGAGGAGGCGGTCGAATACCGCCTGGCCAATGCCGGCGCCATCGCCGTGATCACCGACATGGCGCAGCTGCCCAAGGTGCTGGCCGCCCGCCCGCGCCTGCCGGACCTCAAGCATGTCATCGTGGTCGGCGCCGGCAGGCATGCCGGCGATTTCCTCGATTACGACACCCTGCTCGCGGCGGCGTCGGACAGCTTCACCACCGTGGCGACACACCGCGAGGACCCGGCCCTGCTGATCTACACCTCGGGCACCACGGGCCAGCCCAAGGGTGCGCTGCACGCGCATCGCATGCTCGAGGGCGTGATCCCGGCCATGCAGCAATGGGCCGATTTCTGGCCGCGCGGCAACGAGGTGCTGTGGACGCCGGCCGAATGGGCCTGGATCGCCGGCCTCTACGACGCACTGTTCCCGGCCTGGTATTTCGGCACGCCGGTGCTGGCGCACCGCTTCGCCAAGTTCGACCCCGAGAAGGCTTTCCATCTGCTGGAAAAGCACCATGTCGGGGCCAGCTTCATACCGCCCACGGCGCTCAAGATGATGCGCCAGGTGCAGGCGCCGCGGCAGCGCTGGGACTACGCCGTGCGCACCGTCTACACCGGCGGCGAGGCCATGGGCGAGGAGCTGCTGCAGTGGGGCCGCGAGACCTTCGGCTGCACCATCTCGGAAGGCTACGGCCAGACCGAGATGAACCTGATGACGCTCAACGCCCCGAACTGGTTCGAGGTGCGCCCCGCCTCATGCGGCCGCGCCTGCGTCGGCCGCCGCGTCGGCATCGTGGACAGCGACGGCAACCTCCTGCCGCCGGGCGAGGAAGGCCAGGTGGCGGGCTGGCGCCACGACCCGGTGGTGATGCTGGAATACTGGCGCAACCCCGAGGCGACGCAGAAGAAGTTCGCCGGCGACTGGCTGCTGACCGGCGACCTCGGCCGCCTCGACGCCGACGGCTACCTCTTCTTCAAGAGCCGCGACGACGACGTCATCACCTCGGGCGGCTACCGCATCGGCCCGGGCGAGATCGAGGAATGCCTGATGGGGCACCCCTCGGTGGCCATGGCCGGCGTCGTGGGCGTGCCCGACCCGGTGCGCACCGAGATCGTGAAGGCGTTCGTGCAGCTGCGGTCCGAGGTGGCGCCCAGCGAAGCCCTGAAAGCGGAGATCGCCGGCTACGTGAAGACCCGCCTGGCGGCGCACGAGTATCCGCGCGAGGTCGAGTTCGTCACCGAGTTCCCGCTGACCACCACCGGCAAGATCATGCGCCGCGAGCTCAAGCGCATGGACGCCGAGCGCAAGACGGCGGCGAAGGGGTGATCGACGAGAGAAGGCAGAAAGCAGCGAGGATCTCCTGGAGATCGAGAACTTCGGTGCGGCTGGTGACGGGTCGGACCGCGTCGCTCCAGCGACGCACCGGCCCGAAGGGCCGGCTCATGAGCGCCGCTGGAGCGGCGCGGTCCCAGCCGTCGCCAGCACCGCTCTTCGCTGACCGAACCGCCGCGGAGTCCTTCGCACCTGTCTTGTGAGCGAAGCCGAAGGGTCAACCAGGACAATAGAGCGACCTCACAGCAACCCCAGCCGCTTCAGCTCGGCGGCCATGTCGGGCGGCACATCCGTGGAATCGCCGCTGCGCAGATCGGATGGCGCGTGCTCGTCCTCGTAGTAGCGCCAGCCCTGGAAGGCCCGCATCGCCTTGGGCGCCGTCGCCACCACCGTGCGCCTGACCTTGATGCGGCAATACTTGTCGCCATCGGCATCACGGTCCTCATCGAGGCCGACCAGCTCCTGCCGGCAGCGCACCACGCCGCGGATCACCCAGTATAGCGAGCCGCCCTCCAGCAATTCCTCGGCGCGGCGCGGCGTGTTGCGCGTGAAGACCCAATGCGGTGTGCCCGGCTTCTGCCGCCGCTCCTTGCGGCGCTTGTCCTGAAGCTGCTTCAGATGCGCGATGTCGTCGACGCCGACGGCGAGCTTGATGAGATGCAGGGTCATGCTGGCCGATGCTTAGCAAAGCGCCGCGCGTGATGCGACGTCGCCCGGCATGCTCATCCACAGGCGATTTCCCAATGCACAAAGTCGGCATGTGCCGAATTCGTGCCGGCGCCGCGGAAATTCCGTGCGTCACGGCAAGGACGTCGTACCGACACAATCCGGCCACGGTCTGGCGATATCTTGTGGATTGTTGCCCATGTGTATCGTGTTGCCTCATAAAATTGCGATTTTCGCGTTGGCGAGCGATCACTTTTCATCTACAGTCCAACGGGTTAGGGTGCGTATCGCAGGCTGCGATGCAACGCCCCGGCACCGCCTGCTCCTGACGACGTCGCCCCGCGCCGCTGCGGGCACGGCGCCGCCACGATTTCGCGCCCCCTAGGTGATGGCCATGAAGAAAACCACCCTCGCCCTCCTCGTCACCGTCGCCGTGCTCTCGGGCCTCGGTGGCTATGTCATCGGCCACCGCGCTGATCCGTTCGACGTGTCCAACGCCACCGCGCCGGTGCCGGCGGCCAAGCCGGCGCCGGCACCGGCGGCGCCGAAGCAGGCGGACGCCGCGCCCAAGCCGGCACCGACCCCGGCCGCGGCGCCGACACCAGCGGCGCCTACGCCGGTGCCGTTCCGCTTCGGGCGCGTCACGCTCAGCGCCGACGCCACGCCCGAGGCCTGCCTGCACTTTTCCGAGCTGCTCGACGACAGCGGCCGCGTGAAGTACGGCGACTACCTGGCCATCCAGCCGCAGGCCCAGCCCGCCATCGTCGTGCGCCAGGAGCGCATCTGCCTGGGCGGGCTGGCCTACGGCGCCAACTACCAGGTCGAGCTGAAGGCCGGCCTGCCGGCGAAATCGGGGGCCAAGCTGGCGGCGGCCGAGACCGTGGACGTGGCGCTGGGCGAGCGTCCGGCGTCGGTCAACTTCCAGAGCAAGGGCTACATCCTGCCACGCGAGACCGCCGGCGGCGTGCCGCTGACCACGGTCAACGTCTCCAAGGTCTACGTCCAGATCTATCGCATCAGCGACCGCATGGTCTCGCAGGTCGGCCGCAGCGCCTCGATCTTCTATTCCGACGATGACGAGGCCTTCGGCGAGAGCCGCCGCGAGCTGCAGTCCTACGCCATGGATGCCTTCCGCAAGAAGACCGGCGCGCTCCTGTGGTCGGGCACCATGGAGGTGCGCAACGACCAGAACAAGGTGGTGACGACGTCGATCCCGGTGCGCGAGGTGGTGAAGGACTGGAAGCCCGGCGCCTACGTCGTCGTGGCCTGGAACGCCGCCGACGGCACCATCGACGAGCTGCTCGGCAAGGAGAACGAGAACTTCGACTACGACAAGTACTACGAGCGCCGCTTCGCCACGCAGTGGCTGATCGACACCGATATCGGCCTCACCACCTTCACCGGCAGCGACGGGCTGACCGTCTTCGCCCGCTCGCTGAACACCGCCCAGCCCGCTGCCGGCATCGAGCTGACGCTGATCACGCGCAACAACGAGGACATCGCCCGGCTGACCACCGATGCCCAGGGCCGCGCCCAGTTCCCCGCCAACCTGCTGGCCACCAAGGGCGCCGGCGAGCCCATCATGGTGATGGCGCGGGACAAGGGCGGCAGCAATTTCAGCTATATCGACGTCCAGAAGGGCGCCTTCGACCTCTCCGACCGCGGCGTCGAAGGCCGCAGCGTGCCCGGGCCGGTCGATGCCTTCCTCTACACCGACCGCGGCGTCTTCCGTCCCGGCGAGACCGTCAACATCGTGGCGCTGATCCGCGACCGCGCCGCCAACGCCATCGAGGGCGTGCCGGTGACCATGGTCGCCAAGCGTCCGGACGGCGTCGAGTACCGGCGCGCCGCGCTGCAGATGCAGGGCGCCGGCGGCCTGCACTGGCCGCTGGAGCTGACCCGCACCGCGCGGCGCGGCAAATGGTCGGTCGAGACCTATCTCGACCCCAAGGGCGCGCCCGTCGGCCGTGTCGAGTTCGCGGTCGAGGACTTCATCCCGCAGAAGATCAAGGTCGAGCTGTCCGGCCCCAAGGCGCCGGTGGGACGCAATGCCGAGCTCGCGGTCGATGTCGGCGCCGACTTCCTCTATGGCGCGCCGGCCGCCGGCCTGGACGGCGAGGGCGAGCTGACCGTGAAGGTCGACCCGGCGCCCTTCCCCGCCCTGCCCGGCTATCTCTTCGGCGACCCTGACGCAAAGTTCGGCCCCGAGGTCGTGCGGCTCGACCTGCCGACCTTGGACGACAAGGGCAAGAGCCAGGCCACGACCCAGCTCGACGAGAAGATCGACCATATCGCGCCGCTGCTGGCCGAGGCCCGCATCTCGGTGTTCGAGCCCGGCGGCCGCCCCACGGCCGAGACGCTCACGGTGCCGATCCGCACCCGCAACGGCTATGTCGGCGTGCGCCCGGCGCTGGGCGACCGCGAGCTGCCGCCGTGGTACGGCCAGAAGGACTTCTCGTTCTTCGTGCCCGAGGGCCATGAGGCCGCCTTCGAGATCGCGGCCGTCGATGCGGCGGGCAAGCGCATCGCGCGCAGCGGCCTGCAGTGGCGCATCGAGCGCATCCATCGCACCTACCAGTGGTTCCAGGACCAGGACGGCCGCTGGCGCTGGCAGGACAACGATCGCGCCGTGGTCGTGACCGAGGGCACGATCGATGTCGCCGCCGACCGGTCGACCCGCGTCGCCGGCACCTTCGAATGGGGCCGCCACCGGCTGGTCGTGGTCGATGCCGAGAACGACACCCGCACGGTCGTGAAATTCTATGTCGGCTGGGGCGCTTCGTCCGACGAGCGCGACTCGCCCGACACTGCCGGCGTGGTCGCCGACAAGAAGGCCTATGCGGTGGGCGAGACGGCCAGGCTGCGCATCGAGGCGCCGTTCGCCGGCGAGGCGATGGTGGTGCTGGCCAGCGACCGCATCTTCGAGACCCGCATGGTCAAGGTCGCCGCCGGCGGCAGCACCGTCGACATCCCGGTGTCGGCCGACTGGGGCGCCGGCGCCTATGCGCTGGTCACGGCCTATCGCCCGCTGCAGCAGAAGGCCGATCGCGTGCCGGTGCGCACCGTCGGGCTGGCGTGGCTGGCGATCGATCCCGGCGCGCGGCGGCTCGACGTGCAGATCGGCACGCCCGAGAGCATCGTGCCGCGCCAGCGCGTCGTGATGCCGGTGAAGGTGGCCAACGCCGGCAGCGGCGAGGTGTTCGTCACGCTGGCCGCCGTCGACGAGGGCATCCTGCAGATCACCAGGCACAAGACGCCGGCGCCGGTCGACTACTACTTCGGCAAGCGCATGCTGGGCGTCGCCATGCGCGACGACTACGGCAAGCTGCTCGACCCGCGCGCCGACTTCATGGGCCAGCTGCGCAGCGGCGGCGATGGCGCCGGCGGCGCCGGGCTCGATGCCGTGCCGATCAAGATCGCCTCGCTGTTCTCCGGCGTGGTGAAGCTCGACGCCAACGGCGAGGCGCGCATCGCGCTCGACGTGCCCGACTTCAGCGGCCAGCTGCGGCTGATGGTGGTGGCCTACGACAAGGCCCGCGTCGGCGCCGCCGAGAAGCGGCTGTTCGTGCGCGATGCCGTCACCAGCGACCTCGTGCTGCCGCGCTTCCTGGCGCCCGGCGACGACAGCCGCGCCACCATCTCGGTGCAGAACGTCACCGGCGCGCCCGGCGACTACAAGGTGCGCCTGACCGCCGTCGGCCCGGTGAACGTCACCGCCGGCGAGAAGACCGTGTCGCTGCCCGCCAACAAGCGCGAGCAGCTCAGCGTGCCGATCGTGGCGCGCGAGACGGGCATCAGCACCCTGACCCTGGCCATGGAGGGTCCCGGCGGCTTCAAGGTCACGCGCGACTGGCAGATCGAGGTGCGGCCGACCCAGGCGCCTGTCACCAAGCAGTTTGCCGTGTCGCTGACCGCGGGCAAGGAGCTGACCGTCGACCGCGAGGCGGCGGCCGACTTCCTGCCCGGCACCGCCAGCGTCGCGGTGGCCGTCTCGGCCCTGCGCGGCTTCGACGTCGCCTCGATCCTGCGCTCGCTCGACCGCTACCCGTATGGCTGCCTGGAGCAGACGACCAGCCGCGCGCTGCCGCTGCTCTACTTCAACGACGTGGCGCTGCTGGGCGCCCAGCACGAGGACCGCGCCATCGCGCGCCGCGTGCAGGATGCCGTGTTCAGCGTGCTCGACCGGCAGGCCTCGGACGGTGGCTTCGGCATGTGGACGGCCCAGGGCTCGATCGCCGATCCCTGGCTGCAGGTCTATGCGCTCGACTTCCTGATGCGCGCCCGCGAGAAGGGCTTCGTGGTGCCCGAGACGCCCTACCGCCGCGGTCTTCTGTGGCTGCAGCGCTCGGCCGAGAAGATGGCGCCCAACGCCCAGGCCTATGCCTGGTACGTGCTGGCGCGCGCCGGCCTGGCCGATGCCGGCCGCGTCCGCTACTTCCAGGACACGGACGGCGACAAGATCGTCGGTGCCCTGGGCCGCGGCCAGCTGGCGGCGGCGCTGACCCTGGTCGGCGAGCGTGGCCGCTCGCAGGGCCAGTTCCAGCTCGCGGTTGCCAGCGTCGGCCAGAAGCCGAAGGACGACTACTACGGCACGGCGGTGCGTGACCTCGCCGGCCTCATCGCGCTGGTGCCCGACGCCGACCAGCGCCCGGCGCTGGCGCGCCTCACCACCCTGCTGCTGGAGCAGAAGCGGCTGGAGGACCGCTACACCACCACGCAGGAGAAAGCGTGGATGCTGATGGCCGCCTACGCCACCCTGCAGGGCGCTGGCGGCAAGCTCGACCTCGTGGTTGACGGCAAGCCCGTCAAGCCGGAGCGCGATCCGGCCGCGTTCGATGTCGACGTCAAGGCCGGCAAGAAGCTCTCGGTCAAGAACGCCGCCGCGGGCGAGGTCTGGGCCACGGTCTCGGTGCGCGGCGTGCCGACCCAGGTCCTGCCGCCGGAGCAGCACAAGGGCCTGCAGCTCAGCCGGCAGTTCCTGACGCTCGACGGCAAGCCGGCCGATCTCTCGAAGGTGCGCCAGAACGATCGGCTGATCGCCCTGGTCTCGGTCGGCAATGTGAACCAGGTCTACCGCGAGATCGCGCTGCTGGACCTGCTGCCCGCCGGGCTGGAGATCGAGGGCGTCCTGCCCGAGGAGAACGCCTACAAGTTCCTCCCGGCGCTGTCGAAGGTCTCGACTACGGAGGCGCGGGACGACCGCTTCTTCGCCTCCTTCACGCTGGGCAAGCGCCCGGTCGGCTCGGCCTACCGCTTCTGGTACAACGAGGACGACCGTTCGGCCGTGCAGCTGGCCTACATCGTGCGCGCCGTGACGCCGGGCACCTATGCCCTGCCCGCGGTGCAGGCCGAGGACATGTACGACCCCGAGACCGTCGCCCGCGGCGCCCCGGGCAAGCTCACCGTCCTGCCGCGGTGAGGCGCGGATGATGTTCTTTCGGACCGCGGGCGTCCACGCCCGCACTCGCTCGCAGCGAAGCGAAGAGCGAACGGCGGTCGGCGCTCGCGCGCCGAGGCGCGCGTGGACGCGCGCGGTCCGAAACGTCGCCCGCACCCTCGCCCTCGCCGCCGTCGCCGCCGCCGGCACGCTGCTGGCGCTGGACCGGATCTTCCCGCCCGACCTGTCGCGCTACGAGGCGCGCTCGGTCGAGGTGCTCGACGCCGACTCTCGCCTGCTGCGCGCCTTCACCGCGCCTGACAGCCGCTGGCGGCTGAAGGCCACCCCCGCCGATGTCGATCCACTCTATCTGAGCTTGCTGAAAGCCTACGAGGACCAGCGCTTCGACTCGCACCTGGGCGTCGATCCCTTGGCCGCCGCGCGCGCCGCCTTTCAGTACGCCACGCGCGGTCGCATCGTGTCGGGCGCCTCGACGCTGTCGATGCAGGCGGCGCGCCTGCTGCAGCCGCACCAGCGCCGCACGTTCACCGGCAAGCTGCTGCAGTCGGCGCGTGCCCTGCAGCTCGAATGGCGCTACTCCAAGGACGAGATCCTCTCGATCTACCTCACCCTGGCACCGTTCGGCGGCAACATCGAAGGTGTGCGCGCCGCCGCGCTTGCCTATTTCGGCAAGGAGCCCAGGCGGCTGACGCCGGCCGAGGCGGCGCTGCTGGTGGCGCTGCCGCAATCGCCCGAGCGGCGCCGGCCCGACCGCTTTCCCGACCGCGCCCACGCCGCCCGCGACATGGTGCTGCAGCGCGTCCATGAGCGCGGCGCGATCGACGATCAGACCCTGCGCGAGGCGATGGCGCAGCCGTCGCCCGACCAGCGGCTGGCGCTGCCGCGCATCGCGCCGCATGTCAGCCAGATGCTGGCTGCCCGCCCCCCGGCCGACGGCATCATCCGCACCACGATCCGCCGCGAGCTCCAGGCCACCGCCGCACGGCTGGCGGCGGAGGAGCGCAGCCGCGACGCCAGCAAGGGCGACATCGCCGTCGTCATCGTCGACAACCGCAAGGGTGCGATCGTCGCCTGGCATGGCGGCGACCTCACCGGCCGGCAGGGCTATGTCGACCTGGTGCGTGCCAAGCGTTCGCCGGGCTCGACCTTGAAGCCGTTCATCTACGGCATCGCGTTCGATGACGGCGTGGCCCATCCCGAGACCTTCGTCGATGACGCGCCGATCCGCTTCGGCGACTGGATGCCGCGCAATTTCGACGGCGAGCACCAGGGCACGCTGACCATCCGCCGGGCGCTGCAGCAGTCGCTGAACGTGCCGGCCGTGGCGGCGCTGGAGCGCATCGGCGCGGCGCGCTTCCTGGCCCTGCTGCGTCAATCGGGCGTGGCGCCGGCGCTGCCGCGCGGGCCGGGCGAGCCGGCGTCGCTGGCCCTGGCGCTGGGCGGCGTCGGCCTCTCGCCGCTCGACCTCGCCACGCTCTATGCCGGGCTGGCGCGCGACGGCACCGTCCGGCCGCTGCGCCTGCGCGCCGAGGATCCGGTTGCCGACGGCTTCCGCCTGATGGGGCCGGGCGCGGCCTGGCATGTGCGCGACATCCTCGCCAACGGCCCCCTGCCGGACGGCTGGACCGCGCCGACGCGCCCGCTCGACGGGCGCCGCGGCGGCGATCGCGTGATCGCGTTCAAGACCGGAACATCCTACGGCTTCCGCGACGCCTGGGCCGCGGGCGTGTCCGGCGCCTACACCATCGTGGTGTGGACCGGCCGCGCCGACGGCGCGCCGCTGCCCGGCCGCTACGGCCGCGACACCGCGCTGCCGATCCTGCTGAAGCTGTTCGAGCAGATGCCGGGCGAGGCGGCCCCGCATGCCGCGCCGCCGCCGGATGCCCTGATCGTGGCGCGCAACAGCGATCTGCCGCCAGCCATGCGCGTGCTGATCCCGCAAGCCGCGCGCCTGCAGGCGGCGACGGCGACGCTCGCCCCTGCCCCCGCGTCGTCGGGCATGCGCGCGGCGGCGATCACGCCGCCGAAGCCGCCGCGCATCCTCTATCCCGTCGCCAACAGCACGCTGGAGGTCACGTCGGATGCGGTGCCGCTGAAGGCCGAAGGCGGCAGCGGCGCCCTGCGATGGCTGGTCGACGGCAAGCCGGTGCCCGACGACCGCTTCCGCGCCTTCCCGCTGTGGCACCCCGGCGGCGCCGGCCGCACCCGCCTCACCGTGATCGATGCCTCGGGCCGCAGCGCCACCATCGAGGTCCAGATCCGTATGGCCGGGCGCTGACGTCGGGCGCACGAGCGGATAGCCAACCCCGCGCTCAAGATGACAGAAGTGTGCTTCGCGTCCACTTACGGCGCAGCGGATGGCCGCAACGAGATCATATCGGCAGCTCGGCCGCGGCCAGCTCTTCGGCGCTGAAGCCCAGCTCCTCCATCAGCACCTGGCGATTATGCGCGCCCAGCGGCGGGCCGGCATGCGCGATGCGGCCCGGCGTGCGCGAGAAGCGGCCGGCGACGTTCTGCATGTGCACCGGCCCGCCCAGCTCCTCGTCGTCCACGGCTACGATGCTCTCGCGCGCCTGGATGTGGGGATCGGCGGCGATGTCGGCGATGCTGTTGACCGGCGCGACCACGGCTTCGGCAGCTTCCAGGGTCGCGATCAGGGCGTCGCGGTCGAAGCGGCCGATCGCATCCTGCAGAAGCCGGTCCAGCGCCTCGACATTGCCGATGCGGTCGCGATTCTCTGCAAAGCGCGGATCTGCGGCGAGCTCGGGGATCGCGAGCGCCCGGCACAGGCGCGCAAAGGTCTGGTTCGAGCTTGCCGACAGCGACACCCAGCGCCCGTCGCGCGTGCGATAGGTGTTGCGCGGCGCCACCCACGGAACGCGGCTTCCCATGCGTTCCTGCACGATGCCGTGCTGGTCGTGGTCGACCACGAACGGGCCGAGCAAGCCGAACATGGCCTCGTAAAGAGCGAGGTCGACCACCTGGCCGCGCCCGCCATTGGCATCGCGCTCGCGCAGCGCCGCCAGGGCCAGAAAAGCCCCCATGATGCCGGCGCTGCCGTCGGCCAGCCCGAAGCCGGGCAGGAGCGGCGGCCGCCCGGGCTCGCCCGAGATGTAGACGGCGCCGGCGAAGCCCTCGAGCGCGGTGCCGAAGCCCGGCTTGCGCGCGGCGGGGCCCGTCTGGCCGTAGCCGGTCAGCCGCATCATCACCAGGCCGGGATTGATGGCCGACAGCACGTCATAGCCCAGGCCCCATTTCTCCATCGTTCCCGGACGGTAGTTCTCCACCAGGATGTCGGCCGTCCGCGCCAGGCGCTTCACGATGTCCTGGCCCAGCGGGGTGCGAAGGTCGGCCGTGACCGAGCGCTTGTTGCGGTTGATGACCTTGAAGTAGAGCGCCACGCCGTTCTTGCTGAGCCCCCATTTGCGGAACTCGTCGCCGCTGCCGGGACGCTCGACCTTGACCACGTCGGCGCCGTAGTCGGCGAGGTGCATGCCCATCGAAGGCGCGGCAAGGAAGTTCGCCACTTCGATCACCCTGACACCTTGCAACGCTTTTGCTGTCGTCATCTCTCGTCGATCCTTGTTAGGGTCGCGCCATGCGACGCGTGGTTCGAACCGTTCCCTTCCCGGAGCAAGTGGCCGAGGAGATCGCTGCCGCCATCAGCGAAGGCCGCTTCGCGCCCGGCGAGCGGCTGGTGGAATCGTGGCTGGCCGACACGTTGAAAGTCAGCCGCGGCCCGGTGCGCGAGGCCCTGAAGTCGTTGGCTGCGCGTGGCCTGGTCGAGATTCGCCCCAACCTGGGCGCATGTGTCGCCTCGCCGTCCGAGGAGTCGCTCGGCCAGGCCATCGTGATGCGCGGCTTGCTGGAAGGCGCGGCCGCACGCGTCGCCGCCGTCAGCCGCGATGCAGCGCAACGCGCTTTGCTGGAACAGGCGGTGGCGCGCATGCGCGCAGCCGCCGACAAGGACGACCTCGAACGGCTGCTTGACGAGCACTGGGCGTTCCATCGCGCCCTGGTGGAGGGCTCGGGCAACGCGCATCTTGTCTCGGCATGGCAGGCGTTGCGGACGTTGATCCTGCTCTATCGGCGCCGGATCGGCTTGCACGGCATCGACAAGGCGCACGTGCTGCGCGTGCACGGCATCTTCCTCGAGCTCTTCGCTGCCGGCGATCCCGAAGAGGCAGAGGCCGCGGTGCGCAGCCTGATCATCAGCTCCGGCTTCAGGCTGATCGACAGACCTGTCGATGCGGCTGCGCTGGGCTACATCACACGCGAGATGGCGCCGGACGGCCGCCTCGTATCCCGGCCGGTCGCACACTGACCTCAGTCCTCGATGCGCACATTGGCGGCGCGGATGATCTCCGCCCAGAACGGCCGTTCGGCCCGCACGCGCGCCATCAAGGCCGCGCCCGTCAGCGGCAACGGATCCAGCGAGAGCGGCGCGAGCCGCGAGACGGTTGCGGAATCCCCCAGCGCCCTCAGGGCGGCGGCCTGAAGCGCCTCGAGCGTCGCCGGCGGCGATCCGGCTGGTGCGAACACGCCGGCCCAGCCGGTCACGACCAGCGCGTCGCCCAGCACCTCGCTGAGGGTTGGCACGTCGGGCATCGACGGCACGCGCTTTTCCGACGTCACCGCCAGCACGCGCACCTGCTTGGACTGCACCGCTGACCGTGAGCCTGCGATCGAGTCGACGCCGAACAGGAGATCGCCCTGCACCAGCGACGTGATCAGCGGCGAGGAACCGCGATAGGGCACGTGGGTCGCCTTGTGCCTGGTCTTCTCCAGCAGCGACTCGCCGATCAGGTGCTGAAAGGTGCCGACACCGAGTGAGCCGTAGTTGGCGTCCGACTCGGCGAGCGCGCCGAGCAGGTCCGTCATGTCGTGTGGCGCATCCTCGCGCTCGCCGGTCAGGATGACGAACGGAGTCTCGATCAGGCCGCTCACGCCCGCGAAGTCGCGCTCGGCGTTGAAGGTCACGCTGCGGTTCAGGATCGGATGGATGATCAGGGTGGTCGCCGTGCCGACCACCAGCACGCTGCCGTCCTTCGGTGCCTGCGCCGCCGCCTGGACCGCGACGATGCCGCCGCCGCCGGTCCGATTGTCGACCACGACGGGCAGGCCCAGCACGTCGCCCATCTTCTGTGCCAGGATGCGGGTGGCAAGATCGCTCCCCGACCCTGGCGCCGTGCCGACCAGGATGCGGATGGGACCGCGCGGCAACTGCGCCACGGCGGGTCGGGCCACCAGGCTCGTCATTCCCGCCAGGGCGCATCCTGTCAGCACGCTGCGCCGGGTCGTTCTCCCCATCGTCCGCTCCCGCATGTTTCGCTGATTAATTCATGATCCCCCTTAATTGTCAACGGTCGACAATTAGTCCTAATATGGTCATATAAATACGTCGCGCGTCATACAGGGTCGCCGCCGACCTGGCCAGGCTCGCCGTGATATCGAGAATCTGGACCTCGCTCGGCAGCTCGATCAGAAACTCGGCATCGCGCTCCAGATGGATGCGCCGCGGATCGTCGCCGGCGAAGCGCGACATCGCCTCCACGCTCTTTCCCAGTACGAGATCGTCACGAACTCGCTTTCGGTCGCGCGATCCTCGCGCAACGTCTGCACGCCCAGCGCCTTTTGCGCCAGCGGCGCGACGCCGTGCTCATAGAGGTAGCGGGCATCGGCATCGGCTTTCGACGCGGTCGTGCGGCCACGCCAGATGCGATGGTCGGACGGAGTTTCTCATGAGGTATCGTCATGCGACTGCTCCTCCTCTGGGCAGCGCATCCGGCCGCCGTGGACTTGCTCGACACCGTCGTAACCACTATGCGGCGTTTAGGTAGTTAGTATAACGTCCAACAACTTGGAGGTTCCGTTGCTGGACTCCCGCGCCGGCAGCCTGGCGCTTGTCGGCGGCAGCTGGGTGCTCGATTTCGCCAACACCGCCGCCGGCCGCGAAACGGCCGCGCCGGTCGAGCATTTGCTGAGCCCGGCCAACCTCGTGGCTTGGGCTGCGCACGCCGGCGTCCTCGACGCAACGGCGAAACGACAGGCGGACGCGGCCGTCAGCGCCGATGCCGCAACGGCCCGGAAGCTGCTGCGCGACGCACGGCAGCTTCGCGGCGCGATCTACGCGGTCGGCGCGGCGATCGCGCACGGTGGGGCCCCTTCGGAGGCCGATCTGCGCATGCTGAAGGCTTTTGCGGAATGGACATTGGGCGCGGCAGCGCTCGCATCGGCTGCCGACGGCGGTTTCAAGTTCGACTTCACACATGCGCCGCCCGGCATCGCCCTGCTCGGCCGCCTTGCTTGGTCCGCTGTCGACCTTCTCGCCACGGCGCCGCCCGAGCGCATCAAGCAATGCCCCGGGCATGGCTGCGGCTGGTTGTTCCTGGACGTCAGCAAGAACAACTCACGCCGGTGGTGCGACATGGCGACCTGCGGCAACCGCACCAAGGCCACCCGCTTCCGCCAGCGACATTGAGTTGCGCGATCCGGAGCTATGGCCGCATCGCTTCACGTGAAATGCATAATCCATCGGCGGCACACTGCCCGAATTGCGGCTGCCTTGATTCCATGCATGCTGCCGCCGGGTGGTGACGTTTGGAGAACACGATGTCGGTAGTGCAGTTGGAGATTGTTGGCGTGGCAGGACTTGGCCTTGGTGCGCTGGCGTCGCCGGGATGTTGATCGCACCTGAACGCCCATGCGCATTCTCGCCATCATCAATCCGGGTGCCGGGACGGCCGCGACGTCAGCCGACCTGAAGCGGCAGCTCGAGGCGCTGTTCGCGGCACATGATATCGAAGCCGAGCTGCGGCTGATCGCGGGCCCGGCGCTGCCGCAGGCGGCGCAGGAGGCACGCCGGCGTGCCGAGCGCGGGGAGCTCGATGCGGTGGTGGCTGGCGGCGGTGATGGCAGCCTGAGCGCCGTGGCATCAGCGCTCGTCGGCACCGATGTTCCGATGGGCGTGCTGGCGCTCGGCACCCGCAATCACTTCGCCAAGGACCTCGGACTGCCGCTGGGGCTCGAGGCCGCCGTCGCCGTCATCGCCCGCACCCAGGCCACCGCCATCGATGTCGCCGAGGTCAACGGCCGGGTGTTCATCAACAACTCGTCCATCGGCGCCTATCCGTTCATGGTCCTCGACCGCGACCGTCGGCGCAGCATGCACGGCCTCGCCAAATGGAGCGCGATGGCGCTGGCCGCCGTTCGCACGCTCTGGAAGTTTCCGCGGCGGCGGCTTGCCATCGTGGTCGAGGGCCGCAGCATGCCGCACAAGACGCCATGCGTCTTCATCGGCAACAACGAGTACAGCCTCAGCCTGCCCGATCTCGGCGGACGGGCGCGCCTGGACTGCGGCGAGCTGTGGCTCTCCGTGGTGAAGCCGAAGAACAGGCTGGCGCTTCTGTGGCTGGGCCTGTGCGCCGTGATCGGACGCACGGACCTGACGGATGATCTGACGACGCAGTGCGCGACCGAGGTGGAAATCCGCTCGCGCGCCAGCCGCCTGCCGGTCGCCCTGGATGGCGAGGTGGCGATCATGCGGCCGCCGCTGCGCTATCGCTCCCGGCCGAAAGCGCTGCGCGTGCTCCTCGACAGTGACCGCCGTGCCGCATCCACCCCACAGGCGCGCAAGGAACCGGCCGGAATCTAGTACTCGCAATCACTGGTTGGTGACACACCTGTCATCCCTCGCGGCGCCCGGGATGACAATCGCGACCCACTTTCCACGGATAGAGAGTACTAGACTTGGCCCAAGACTAGAGCGCATTCCGATCGAACGGCATCAGCCACTCGGCACCTCACCTCTGAGGAATCGGTCGAAGGCCGGCGTCTCGAAGGTGGGCTACCGCACCGGTGGTCCGAAGAGCGCTTGAACGCACGAGGGCCGTTGATCCTCCGGTCCGCCGCGTCATCGCGACGCGCCTCACTGGCGGCGCAGCACCTGCCCCGCCCGCGCCGCCGTGCGCTTGCCCTCGCGCACGGCCGCCTCGCCGTTGACGAAGACATGCAGCAGTCCGGCGGGCGTCACGTTCATGTCCTGCAGGGTCGACTGGTCGGCGATGGTCCTGGCGTCGAACACCACGAGGTCCGCATGATAGCCGACCTTGACCGCGCCACGCCGCTTCAACCCCATGCGCTGCGCCGGCAAGGTCGTGAGCCGCCGGATCCCTTCGCCCAGAGACAGCAGCTTCTCGTCGCGAGCATAGTGGCCCAGGAACCGCGCCGTCCAGCCGAAGCCCGTGGGCGTGAACCTCAGCTCGCCCAGCGGTCCTTTGTTGTTGAGCGTGATGGCATCGGAGATGACGCCGCAGTCCTTCTCGCGCAGCATGGTCCTGATGTCGGCGTCGCGCGATATGCGGCCCACCCATAGCAGGTTGGCCATGTTCTCACCCTCCTCCAGCAGCAGGTCGAGCGTGGCGTCGTGCGGGTCCTTGCCGCGGATGCGACCGATCTCGGCAAAATCCAGCCCCACCAGCGACGGGTTGGCAGCCGACTGGGTCAGTACCATGTCGTGCCAGCGCTTCTCCGCCACCATCTTCCATTGCGGCCAGGGATTGTGCATCAGCATCGGCCGCAGCTCGGGATCGCCGAGCCGCTCGATGATCTTCGGCACGCCACCCTCGTAGGCCCATTTCGGCAGGACACTGTAGACGAAGGTCGGACCCCATTCGTGCGGGATGATGTCGAAGCCGACATCGGCGTCCGTGCGCCGGGTCCAGTCCATCATCTCCATGATGTGCTCGGCCGCATGCGTGGGCGCGCCGTATTTCGGAACGAGGTGCGACAATTGCAGGCGTGCCCCGGAGAGGCGCGCGGTCGACAGCGCCTCGCCGACGCCCATCTCGTAGTTCCAGTCGCGATTGCGCACGTGGCTGGCATACACCGCATCGAAGTCGGCGGCGACCTTGGCCACGGCCACCAGCTCGGGGAGATCGGAATGAAAGCCCGGATTGTACTCCAGTCCCGAGCTCACGCCGATGGCCCCCTGCTCCAGCGACTCGCGCACCAGCGTGGTCATGGCATCGATCTCGTGGTCTTCGGCCGGACGCGGGTCGGTGCCGATGACGTTCAGGCGCACATTGTTGTGCCCGACATAGGCCGCCACGTTCAGGCCCGGACGCCGCGCCTCCAGCACATCCAGGTAGTCGCCGAAGCTGCGCCATGTGAAATCCAGGTCCGGCTGCTTGCCGACCATGAACCGCTCGATCAGGCTGCGGTTGCAGCAAGGCGCGCTGGAAAATCCGCAATTGCCGATCACCTCCGTCGTGACGCCCTGCATCAGGAGGCTGAAGCCGTCGGGATCCGTCAGCAAGGTTGCATCGGAGTGGGTGTGGATGTCGATGAAGCCCGGGGAGACGACGAGGCCGGTGCAGTCGATCGCCTCGCCTGTGGCGCCGTCGAGCGTGCCGACCGCCTGGATCATCCGATCCCTGACGCCGATATCGGCTTCCTGCGGCTCGGCGCCGGTACCGTCATAGACCAGCCCACCGCGCAGGATATAGTCGAACATGCCGAACTCCTTGGTTGATGATTCAGGCCGTCATCCCGAGCGCAGCGTGGGATCTTGCGGAGGTGGTTTCAATGGATGACGGTGCCGGAGACCACCGTTGCCGCCATCCTTGAACGACGACCGCAAAGTCCTTCGCCTCACTCAGGGCGACATTGTGCGCCCCCTACACAGAGGCGCGCTTGATTAGCTCGCCCTTCAGCAGGCGCAGTGACGGCGAGGCCATGTCGCCCTTCAGCAGCATGTCGAGCGCATTCTCAATCATTTCGTCGACGGGCTGGCGGATGGTGGTGAGCTGATAGGCGGCGTTCGACGCCACGGGATGGTCGTCGAAGCCGATCACCTTCACCATGTCGGGGATCGACTTCTTCAGCTTGTAGCGCAGGGCATCGACAGCGCCGGACGCAATCTCGTCATCGGCGCAGAACAGCCCGTCGATCTGCGGATGCCGCGAGAACAGCTCCAGCGTCGCCTCGAAGCCCCAGTTGTAGGTGAACTCGCGGTCGGTGGCGGCGACCAGCTCGATGCCCCACTCCGCCAGCTGCTCGGTGAAGCCACGCTGCCGATCGGCGCTCGTCGAGGCCTCGTGCTGCCCGCCGATGAAACCCAGCCTGCGGGCGCCGGCCCGCACCAGGACGTCAGCCGCCATCCGCCCGCCATCGGCATTGTCGCACGACACCGAGTGCACCCCGCCGGCTCGAGTGCTGCGGTTGAACAGCACCACGGGCACGCCCTGGTCGGCGCACATCAGCGCCGCCCTGGACGACAGCGCCGCCGTGGTGATGATCACCCCCTTGACCCGGTACCGCAACACGCTGGGCAGCACGTCGTCGACCGACTGGGGCGGCGCGGCGTTGAACAGCAGCACCTGCAACCGCAGATCCTGCAGCACATGGGTGATGCGGTCGAGCACGATCGGGTACCAGGGATTGGTGATGTTCGACAGCACGATGGCGATGATATCGGACGTGCCGCTGCTGAGCCCGCGCGCCAGCGGGTGCGGCTCATAGTTCAGGTCGGCCACGGCCTTGACGATGCGTTCGCGCACGTCGCTGGCCACATAGCCATGCCCGGATATCCAGCGCGACACGGCAGCCTGGGAGACCCCGGCCGCCCTTGCCACATCGCGCTGCGTCGGCGCCCTGTGCTTGGTGCTCATCGCGCGCCCAACCTCGTAGATCGAGCCAGCAGACACGGGCATGCCGACCCGCAACCACAGAGGCACAGAGGCGCAGGGCTATGAGGGTTGCGCACCTCACGCGCGCAGAACGTGTTCATCTGTCTTGCCTCTGTGTTTCCGGGCCTCTGTGGTTGTCTTCTCGAAAAATCTCGTCACGGCGTCAGTGGACGGCCAGGTGCTTCTCGACCCGCGCCGGATCGGCGAGTGCCGCCGCCCGCGACAGCGCATCGACCGCCACGCCGTCCTCCAGGATAACGACACGGTCGGCGACGTCGAGGGCCATGCGCAGATTCTGCTCCACCAGGATCACCGTCAGGCGGTCGCGCCTGAGCGCGGACAGCACCTCGGCGACGGCGTTCACCATGATCGGCGCCAGGCCCTGCGAGGGCTCGTCCAACAGCAGCAGCTTGGGGCCCATCGCCAGGCCACGCGCCATCACCATCAACTGCTGCTGGCCGCCCGACAGCTCGCCGCCCTTCTTCAGGCGGAACTCGCGGATGATCGGGAACATCTCCAGCAGCCGCTCCACGGTGTAGGGCGATCCCGTGCGGTAGCCGAGCCGGATATTCTCCTCGACACTGAGCAGGGAAAACGCATCGCGGGTCTCGGGCACCAGTGTCACCCCCGCCCGCGCGATCTTGTGCGTCGGCAGGCCCGAGATCACGCGCCCATCGAAGCGCACGACCCCACGCGCCACCCGGTTCAGTCCCATGATCGCGCGCAGGGTCGTGGTCTTGCCGGCACCGTTGCGCCCCAGTAGCGCCAGGATCTCACCTTCCGCAACGTCGAAGGATACGCCATGCAGGGCCTGGCTCTGGCCGTAGTAGGCGTCGATGGAAGAGAGCGTCAGCATGGTCACAGTCCGAAATAGGCGCTGCGCACGGCCGCGTCGGTCGAGATCTGCGCCGGCGAGCCCGAGGCGATCACCTTGCCGCGGTTCATCACTGTGACGTCGTCCGAAATGTCCATGACCACGTTCATCTTGTGCTCGATCATGATGATCGTGAACTTGCCCTTGATCGACAGGATGAGCTGCTTGACGCGTTCGCTCTCGCGTTGCGACAGCCCGGATGTCGGCTCGTCAAGCAGAAGAATCTCCGGTCGGGTCGCCAGCGTCACGGCGATCTCCAGCAGACGCTGGTCGCCATACGACACGTCGGCGGCCTTGCGGTCGGTGAACGGCTCCAGCCCGAGCTCCGCCAGCACCTGCCGCGTCTTCTCTGCCGTCGCCCAGTGAGCGCGGAAATCGCGCCACAGCCCGGGGGCGCCAGCGTGATCCGCCCGGTAGCTCGCCAGCCATACATTCTCGAAGAACGTGAGCTCCCGCAGCACACTGGTGATCTGGTACGACCGTCCCACGCCGCGGCGGGAAATCTGGTGCGGTCGCAGGCGCGTCACGCGCTCGCCGCGCAGCAGGATCTCCCCGCCATCCACCGGATAATCCTTGGTCAGCAGGTTGAACAGCGTCGTCTTGCCGGCGCCGTTGGGTCCGAGGATGGCGTGCAGTCGGCCTTCCGGGAACTTCAGTGAGACGCCGTCGACGACGGTGTTCTTTCCGAAGCGCTTTGTCAGCTCGATCGCCTCGAGCACCGTCACGGGCTCAGCCATGATGCGCCTCCCCGGCGCGGCGGATGCGCGCCACCCGCTTGAACAGCTCGATCAGGCCGCCGCGCAAGGTGAAGACGACGAAGATGATGAACAGGCCGAACAGCAGCGCCCATTGCGCCCACAGCAGACTGAACAGTCCCTGAAGCCACACGAACACCGCCGCCCCCATGATCGGACCGACCATTGAGGACATGCCGCCGATGACGACCATGAAGACGACGTTGCCCGACATGATCCAACTGATCGAATCGATGGGCACAAAGCGATAGAGCAGCACATACAGGGAGCCGGCCAATCCAGCGAAGGCGCCGGAGATCATGAACGCCGCCAACTGGGCGCCGTGGACAGAATAGCCGAGCGAGGCCATGCGTCTGGGATTCTCCTTCGCCGCTTCCAGAACCAGGCCCAGCGGGCTCTTCTTGATCTGGCGCAGGATGACGTAGCTGGCCACGAACAGCACGGCGCAGAAGGCGTAGAACACACTGCGGTCGTTGAGGTCCAGGCCGCCGACCGGGGCGCGCTTGATCCCGGCCATGCCATCCTCGCCGCCGGTGACGCCGCTCCACACCAGCACGACATAGAATGCCATCTGGTTGAAGGCGAAGGTCAGCATCATGAAGTAGAAGCCGCTCCGGCGGATGATGACGGCGCCCACGATCCCGGCCAGGGCGGCGGCGCCGGCGATCGCGATCAGAATGCTGGGCACCAGCGACAGGCCGCCGGCCGTGAGGCTGTAGCCGGTCAGGTAGGCCCCGGCGCCGAAAAACATCGCCTGGCCGAACGAGTACAGCCCCGCCACCCCGATCACCAGGTTGGTGGCCATCGCAAAGATGGCGATCACGATGATCTCGTTGGCGATGCTGATCGGGATCACCATCGGCGCGACGACGGCAAGCAGGACGACCGCTGCGAGGGCGAGCAGGTTCTTGTTCATTGTCACTAGCGTTCCCCGAACAGCCCCTTGGGGCCGATGAGCAGGACGACGGTCATGATGACATAGATGAGGAGCGTGCTGGCCGAGGGCGCCACCAGGGTGGTGAGGCTCTGCGCCACGCCGATCAGGATGCCGGCGGCAACGGCGCCGTAGAGCGAGCCCAGACCGCCCAGCACCAGCACCACGAACGCGATCGCCATCATGTCGTTGCCGGAGGTGGCGTTTGCGCCCAGCAGCGGCAGCGCGATGCCGCCAGCCAGGCCCGCCATACCGGCGCCCAGCGCGAACCCCAGCGTCAGCAGGGTGCCGATGTCGATGCCCAGGCACTGGACCATCTCGCGCCGCTCGATGCCGGCGCGGATGCTCGAGCCGATCCTGGTCTTTTCGATCAGCAGCCAGACGGCGACGATGCTGAATGCCCCGACCAGGGCGCAGAAGACCAGGTAGCGCGGCAGGAACATGAACCCGAGATCCATGGCGCCGCCCAACATGGCGGGCGGCACCAGGCTGACGCCGGTGGTGCCGTAGATCAGGACCAGGATCTGCTCGATGACCAGCGCCGTACCGAACAGGAACAGCACCTGCAGCAGGTATGAGCCGCCGGTCAGGTTGGCGATCCCGAACCGCTCGATCAGAAAGCCGAGGAGCGCCGCGCCAGAGAAGGCGCCGATCAGCGCCACCGCAAACGGCGCACCGATGGTGCTCAACGTGTAGCAGACATACGCCCCCACCGCGAACAGCGCGCCGTGGGCGAAATTGGGCACGTTGAGCAGCCCCTTGATGATGGAAAGCCCCAGCGCCATCACGGCATAGAGCATCCCGATCGCCAGGCCGTTGACGATCTGTGCCGCTACCAGGTTCATGTCGTGACTCCCGGCGCTGCGTGGCCTTCATGTCGAGCACAGGCAAATGCTTCGCATTCACCAGGTCGAACGATGAAGGCCATCGCACGGCCGTTGGCGCGACGAGCTTCATGGGTCGACGATCTCATCGTGAAGCTCTCCGGCGGGGTGCCTTGTGCCGCGCGACCATGACCTACGTGCGCGAGCACTGGTTCAGGGCGGCCGGTTGAGGCTTGTCGCCCTGGAACACCAGGTCGGCGATGTCCTGGTCGTTCTTCTGCGCATCCGGCTGCTTGCACAGGCACACGTAGTATGGCCGGTTGGTCTGGTGCGTCCTGGCGTCGATCGACGTCGGGCCATGGACGCTATCGAGCTGCATCCCTTCCATCACCCTGGCGACAGCCGTGGAATCGACGCTCTTGGCCTTCTCCATGGCGAGGAAGATGGTACGGAACGTATCATAGGCGTAGGCCATGGCGTAGGTCGGCAGCATCTGGTAGCGCTTGGCCGCCGCCGCCACGAAGGCCTTGTTCACCGGCGTGTTGATCGAGGAGTGGTAGTTGAGGCCCAGGATCAGGCCGGCACGCATCTGCGGCGTGAGCTCCTTCAGCTCATCCAGCTCGGCGGCCCAGGGCGCCGCGACAATGACCTTCTTGAGGCCGTAGCTGCTGAGCTGGCGCACGGCGGCGAGGAAGTCGCTGCCGGCCGTCAGCAGCAGGATCACGTCAGGCTTCACGGCCAGCGCCTTGTTGAAATACTGGGTGTACTGGCGCTCGCCCAACGGATGCATGTCATTGCCGGCCAGCTCGAACCCCAGTTCCGGCGCCGCCTCCCGTGTGTATTTCAGCAGCGAGTGCCCGAAGGCGTAGTCGACGGTGAGCGTGTAGACCCGCTTGGCGTTGGGATGGGCCTTGCGCACATACTCCAGGGTGGTGCTGGACGCGGTATAGGGCGATGCCGACCATTGGAACGTATAGGGGTTGCAGCGCGCGCCGGTGAATTCGTCCGAGCCGCCGCCGGCGTATTGCACGATCTTCTCGCGAGCCGCGATTTCCGACTCGGCGAGCCCGACGGCGCTGGACGCGTTGCCGATGAAGAACTTCACCTGGCTGGTCTCCACCAGCTCGGTGAGACGCCGCACGCCAATCGCCGGCTTGCCCTCGTCATCGCGCCGCAGCAGGTTGATCTTGCGACCCAGGATCGTGTGCCCGCGCTCCTCCAGCGCGATCGTCGCGCCTTTGAAGACGACCTCGCCATGCGTCGCGAAGTTGCCGCTGTTCTGCGACAGCAGGGCGATGTTGAGGTCGCCGGCGGCGGCCTGCGCCCAGGCGAAGCCGGGCGCCACGCAGCCCGATGCCGCCAGGGCCTGAAGAACGGAACGTCGTGAGAAACCGGAAGGTGTCATGGCCTGGCCTTTTCAGTGGGAAGTGGCTGCCGTCGGCGGCATTCGTGTGTCCGATGGGATAGCGCGCGCCGTGAACCGGCGCAGGCCCGCCTCCAGCCGCCGCAGAAGATCGTTCATGTCGTTGGCCGTGATGGTGAGCGGCGGCGACACGATGGCCGCGTGGTCGCGCGGGGCGATGCCGGCCGGATAGACGATGAGGCCTTCGGCGAAGCAGTCGGCGGCGAACAGCGCGCCGGTGCTCGCCGTGGCGGCCGGGTCCGGCTTGCGTAAGTCAAAGCCCCAGAGCAGGCCGCGGCCGCGTACCCACTGCAGCGCTGTGTACCGGCGCTGCAGGTCATGCAGCCCCGCCTGGAGTTGCGCCGCGCGTGCCTTCACATTCGCCAGCACGTCGTTGTCGCGGATGTAACGGAGCACGGCCAGCGAGGCCGCGGCACTCAGCGGATTGCCGCTGAACGTGTGGCCGAACGGCGCCATGCCCGAACCCTGTCGCATCGCCTCCACGATCCGATCGTGGAAGAGCACGGCGCCCATCGGCGTGTAGCCCGACGTCATGCCTTTGCCGACGGCGATCAGGTCCGGCACGACGCCATCGTGCTCGCTGGCGAACCACGTGCCTGTGCGCCCGATGCCGGTGATCACCTCATCGGTGATCAGCAGGATGCCGTTGCGGTCGAAGACGTTGCGCAGCATGCGCAGGTGGCCAATGGGTGGCACGAGTGCGCCCCCGGCGGCACCGATGACGGGCTCGACGATCAGCGCGGCAACGGTGTCGGCGCCGGCCTGCGCGATCGCCTTGTCCCATGCATCGGAGCTCTCGAGCTCGTTCGGCCGTTCACCAGCCGTGCGGCCCCAATTGTCGGCCACCGGCCCGACCGCGAACGGATGCAGCAAGTCGCCATAGTCCTTGCGGCGCGCCGGATGTCCTGACATCGACAGCGCGCCCATTGTCATGCCGTGGTAGCTGATCTGCCGGCCCAGGATGCGCGTCTTGCCGGGCTGCCCCACTTCGCGCCAGTACTGGATCGCGGCACGCATCGCGAGTTCGGTGGCTTCCGAACCGCTGTTGACGAAGAACGCGGCATTGATCCCCTCGGGTGCCAGCGCCGTCAGCTCCGACGCAAGCTGCTCGGCCGGCTCGGTTGTGAACTGCGTGCGATAGGTAAAACAGACCGCTTCGGCTTGGCGCTGGATGGCGGCGAGCACCGTGGACACCCCATGGCCGATCGACACGGTCATGGCACCACCCGAACCATCGATATAGTCCCGCCCCTGCGAGTCGAAGATGCGGACCCCCGCCGCCTTCGCGGCCACAGTCAGCCCTGATCCAATCCGCTGCTTCAAAAGAGCCGACATATCAGCCGCTTGAGCCGTACCGACGCCGGCAGGGCGTCAGTGGTTCTGGTTTCGCTCTCATATTTAAACCCAAAATATGTGAATTCGTATTCATACAAATTGCAGAAGTTTCGCCTTTTTGCAATATATTTTCTTGTTGATTGTGACGATTGAACGCCAAGAAACGTCATAAAAGGTCGATCATAGTAAATTCGTATTCCTAAATCCCGTGAGCGAGACCAGCGATTCTCCTGTACAGGCCCAGTCCCGCAATTCCTGGATGCCGATGTGATAGAGCGGCTCGCAGCCGGTGCGAGTCTGGATCAGCGCCCGCGGGACGTTCACCCTGTGTGGCGAGGCGCCCGCTCGTAGAACAGCGCCCACGGTTGGTCAGGGCGTGCAGGAAATTCGAATCAGGGACGCGGTCGGGGCATTCCGGGTCATCTACGTAGCCAAGTTCGCCGCGGCGGTTTACGTGCTGCATTGCTTCCAAAAGAAGACGCAGAAGACCAGCAAGGCGGACCTGGACGTGGCCGCGAAACGCTCCGCGACTTGGTGAAGGAGCCAGGTCGATGAGCAATGAACGGTTCAACAGCGTGTGGGACGCTCTTGAAGATACCCCGGCGATGGCTGAAAGCATGAAGCTGCGTTCGGTGCTGATAATTGCGCTGAAAGATCACATTGCCCGCGAGCGCCTAAGCCAATCTCAGGCGGCCGAGGTATTCGGTGTAACGCAACCGCGTGTCTCCGATCTGGTGCGTGGCAAGATCGACCTGTTCGGGTTGGATGCTCTCGTCAATATGGCGGCCACCGCGGGCCTGCATGTTGAGATGCGCGTGCTGAAAGCTGCGTAAGGAGCCCGGCGCTTCCACAGATGACAACAGCCCTCCACCCGGGGCGCATGCCGACACCCTGGCCGACGCGCTGCGCCGCGGCGGCGACAGTGGCCAGCCGCTGATCGAGACTGAGGGCTTCGCCACCGCCGCCACCTGCAAGGCCCCGGGCTGGGGCTGTGTCGTCGTCGCCTTCCAGGCTTATGGGTAAAGTTCAGCGCTTCGCTTGGGATGACACGCGGGACGCGTGAATGCGATGGCGGAACACGAGCATGTGCAGGTGCTTTCGGCGCTGGGGGGGGCCGGCTCGCGCAGCGCACCCAGGGCGTCGCCTGTTTTCGTTCCGGCTTGTCGGACAGCCCGCCATGCGCTTTCACGGAGCCGAAACGCCGGCATGCGCCGTTCGTGACTCTATTTGTACCTTATTGAAATTACTTGAATTTTACTCATCATCATGATATAAGAACATCTCCCAGACCACAATTGGAAGCGGCGATGAGCCAGATGGAGGCTCCACGGCACAAGCCATCTCTTGCGCGTTGGCCTGACAGCTGTCGCGGCCGGCGGGCCTGCAGAAGCTACAAGCGATGCGCCTCCCAAGGCGAGCGGCGCCGGTCGGCGCATGCCATGCCTGATCGGTCGCGTCGGGCGGACGCTTCATGCGACCGTGCCAGCGCTTCAAGACAAGTTTCCGGTATTTCCGGTTGTTTTCCGGTATCGAGACATCGCCTTGCAAATCATTGAAGAACGTATCAAAATAATATCCGGTATTCCCGGTACGATGTTCTTCAGAATTCTGTTTCCAGATCATCGCACGGCGGCCCGCCGGCCCTCAGAACATGGGCTCGTGCTCGCGCAGGCGCTTGCGGCGCCCGGGGCGTTCCCACACCACGCCGGGAAAGCCCTTGAGCGGCACCAGCGGCACGCCTGTGTAGGCCCAGTCGCGCAGCTCCTGGATGCCGATATGATAGAGCGGCTCGCGGCCGGTGCGGGTCTGGAACAGCGCCCGCGGGATGTTCACCATGTGTGGCGAGCGCGCCCGCTCGTAGAACAGCGGCGTGCCGCATCGCCGGCAGAAGCTGCGCGTGGCGCCTGTGGCGGCGTCCTCGTAGCGGGTGATGTCGGCTTCCCCCGCCGTCACCCGGAAGCGCTTGCGCCAGCTGCCGACATAGGTGGCGTAGGCCGCGCCATGCGCCAGCCGGCTGGCCTGCGTATGGTCGTGCCACGCCCATCGCGCCGGAAAGTCGATCTCCAGGCACACGGCGCCGCAGCGGCACTGGCCAGCGACAGGCTCAGCCGTCGTCAACGTCTTGGACTTCATCGATACGCATGCTCCAACGGTATGCATGTGAAGCAAAGCACACTTTTGCTCCATCATCGGCTCTATGTGGAAAAGGCCGCCGCCGGCTCGGGCGCCCGCCTTCGCGCCAATGGCGCCGTCTCCGCCGGCCCCAGCGGCATGGCGCCAAGCCGTTGTCATGACTGCAGGAAGAAACTCCCCGCTCTTGGCGCAAATCGCGCAGGCCGGTCCGGCCACACCTGTCCCCGATTTCGGCGCGAAATTCGGGACGACGCGTCGTCCCTGCCGCGAGGGCTAGCGCCGCCGCGGCACCGTGTTGCCCCTCCACGAGCAGAACACGTGCGTCACGGTGCCGGCCGCCCGCAGGGTGTCGCCTTCCGCCCCGAACGAGGTCGGGGTGAATCCGGGAACACCCGGCCCGGGCCGGGACTCGACCCCACCTCGCGCCAGCAGGTCGCGGATCCGCTCGACCGGCGCCGTGGTGACGCGGCCGCGGCGTGGCGACTCCAGGATCGTGACACCGATCACGCGGCCGGCGCTATCGAAGGCCGGACCGCCGCTCAGCCCGCCCAGCGAGCCCGCGAACTCGGGCGCCCGCGCGACCTCGACCCAGACATGGCCGGGCTCGGGCGGCATGCCGCGTTCCGGCCGCTCGATGCGGGCACGGCCGATATAGCGCGTATGCACCTGTGCCGGCCGCGATTGGGGATAGCCGACGTGATAGGCGTCGGCCCCCAGGGCCGGCGTCGTGGTCGCGGCCAGGGCAATAGCCGGCCCGGTGGTGGCGGCGCGGATCAGCGCCACGTCGGCGCTGGGATGCATGCGCACGGCGCTGGCGGCACGCCAGTCGCGGCCGTGCAGCACGAACACGGCCTTGCAGTCGTCGACGACATGCGCCGCCGTCAGCCAGAGGCCGGCCGGGTCGAGCGCGAAGGCGGTGCCCAGGCCGTCGGTGGCGCGCGGCCCGTCGCTGTTCACGGTCAGCACGAAGTCCTGGCCGCGCAGCGGCGGCGCAGGCGTCTCCGCCGACGGATTGCGTCTAACGGGTGGCGGCAGGGGCCGCTCGGGTGTCACAGCCGGTGGTGCCGACGGCATGGGCGGCCCCGGCCGCTTCCAGTCGGGTGGCAGCGGCTTGGTCAGCTCCGGCGGCAGCGGCCGGCGGCCCTGCTCTCGCACGTGCTGCGGGATGACGGCGTAGATCGCGGCCAGGACGCCGACGATGACCAGCCAGACCAGGAAGGCGCGCATCGCCGCCGTATCCCTGCCGCGACGTCAGCCGGCGATCGCGGCGGCGTTGATGGCCGCCACGCCCAGCATGGTGGAGCCCAGCGCCACGGCCGCCGCCATGTCGCCGTTCTCGATGCGCCGCCCGAGGTCCTTGAAGACGAATTCCATGACGAAGAAGGTGGCGAGCTGCACGACCAGCGCCACGATGCCCCAGACCACGATATCGGCGACGTTCACGCTGCGCGCCAGGCAGATCGCCAGCGGCAGCGCCAGGCCCAGGACGGCGGCGCCGAACGTGGTCGCGGCCGCGACATTGCCCTGGCGCATCAGGCGGGCCTCATGATGGGGCGTGACCCACATGTAGACCAGGACACCCAGCACCAGGATCGCCAGCGTCACCCCCAGATGCAGCAGGAAGACCGGCAGCGCCTTGATGGCGCTGGCGAAGATCGCCTCGAACATAGACGCAGCCCCTCGACATCGACCGCAAGGCTCCCTTGCGTCCCCACCGGCATGACTCTGCCGTCACGCCTGGGTACAGTCCAGCCCTGCCGGCACGGCGGTCATACCTCGCCCTGGGCGCGGACCGACAGGTGCAAGTCATCTCGCCTGGGGGCGTCTCGTGGAGTTGTGGATTCCGATCACGGTCGTGGCGGCCTTCCTTCAGTGCACGCGCACGGCGCTGCAGCAGAAGCTGAAGGCGCTGCTGACCACCAACGGCGCCAACTTCGTGCGCTACTTCTACGGCGCGCCGGTCTCGATCCTGATGCTGGTGCTGCTGGTCACGGTCGGCGGCCGCGCGCTGCCCGCCTGGGACTGGACCTTCGTCGCCTGGTCGACCCTGGGCGGGGTAGCCCAGATCATCGCCACGTCGCTGCTGATCTACGCCTTCGAGCTGCGCAACTTCGCCGTCGGCACCGCCTACGCCAAGAGCGAGACCGTGCAGCTGGCGCTGGTCTCGGTGCTGATCCTGGGCGAGCCCCTGGGCGCGCTGGCCTGGATCGGCATCGTGATCAGCCTGTTCGGCGTCATCGTGCTGTCGGTCAGGGGCGACACGCGCAGCCTGCGCGAGATCGCGCTGGGCTGGATGCACAAGGCGGCGCTGGTGGGCATCGCCGCCGGCAGCCTGTTCGGCGTCGCGGCGCTGTCGATCCGGCAAGGGGCGATCCACCTGCCCAGCGGCGACTTCATGATCCGGGCCATCTTCACCCTGGCGGTGATGAACACCCTGCAGACGCTGATCATGGGCGCGTGGCTGCTGCTGCGCGAGCCGCAGCAGATCGTCAAGGTCGCCGTGACCTGGCGCTCCTCGTCGGTGGTCGGCGTGCTGAGCGTGCTGGGCTCGGCGTGCTGGGCCATGGGCTTCGCCCTGCAGAGCGCCGCCTATATTCGCGCGCTGGGGCAGATCGAACTGGTCTTCACCTTCATCGCCAGCCGATACATGCTGCACGAGAAGCCGACCCTGGGCGAGCTGATCGGCAGCGTGCTCGTGGTCGGCGGCGTGGTTCTCGTCTTGCTGGGACACTGATGAACATGACGGACGCTCTGGACGGTATTCGCGTGCTCGATTTCACCACCACCATCGCCGGGCCGCATTGCACGCGGTTGATGGCCGATCTGGGGGCCGACGTGATCAAGATCGAGGCGCCGGAGGGTGACCTGATGCGCACCCGTCCGCCGCTGCGCGACGGCGCCAGCGCGACGTTCGCCCACCTCAATGCCGGCAAGAAGAGCGTCGCGCTCGACCTCAAGAAGCCGGCGGCGATCGCCGCGGTGAAGCGCCTGGTGGCCGGCGCCGACGTCGTGGTGGAGAACTACCGCCCCGGTGTCATGCGCCGGCTGGGCCTCGACTACGACACGCTCAAGGCGATCAAGCCGGACCTGATCTTCTGCGCCATCTCCGGCTACGGCCAGGACGGCCCCGGCGCCGACCGGCCGGCCTACGCCCCGGTGGTGCATGCGGCGACCGGCTACGACCTCGCCCACCTCACCTACCAGCTCGACCACCGCGACCGGCCCGACTTCAACGGCATCTTCGTGGCCGATTTCATGGCCGGCGCCTATGCTTTCGGCGGCATCATGACGGCGCTGGTGCAGAAGCGCGCCACCGGCCTGGGCCAGATGGTGGACCTGGCCATGTACGACGCCATGCTGGCCCTGCTGATGTCAGAGTTCCAGCGCGCGCAGTTCCCGATGGAGCTGCCGTCGCGGCCGATGTACGGGCCGGTGAAGGCCAAGGACGGCTACATCATCATCGCCACCGCCAGCGAGCGCACCTTCGTCGACCTCGCCAAGGCTGCCGGCCACCCCGAATGGCTCGAGGACCCGCGCTTCGCGAAATACGCTGACCGGCGCAAGAACTGGGGCGCCTTCATGGACGCGTTCGAGTCCTGGTCCGGCACGGTGCCGATCGCCGAGCTGGTGCCGATCCTGGAGAAGCACAGCGTGCCGTGCTCGCCCTACCGCACCGTGAAGGAGGCGCTGGACGACCCGCAGGCCAAGCACCGCGGCATCATGGAGATGGTGCGCGACAAGGGCGGACTTTGCGGCGTGCCCAACCCGCCGTTCCGCCTGTCACAGGCCACCACGCGCGCCCGCGGCTTCACCGCCGAGCTGGGCGAGCACACCGAGGCGGTGCTGCGCGCCGCCGGGCTGAGCGATGAGGAGGTTGCCGCGGTGAAGTAGTCCGTCATCCCGAGCGCAGCGAGGGATCTCCCGCGGAAGTCGCACCATGCGTCATTTACAGGAGATCCTCGCTACGCTCGGGATGACAGCCACGGTCGATAGGAGACGGAGGAAGCCATGAACGTCCAGGCGCGGATCAACGTGTCGCTGCAGGAGGCCCTGCGCGAGACCGAGGAGCGCTACATCGCGGCCAATCCCCTGAGCCGGGCACGGCAGGACGCGGCAGCCCGGTCGATGCCCGGCGGCAACACGCGCTCGGTGCTCTACTACAGCCCGTTCCCGGTCGCGATCGCGCAGGCTCAGGCACAGACCCTGATCGATATCGACGGCCATCGCTATGTCGACTTCCTCGGCGAGTACACCGCCGGCCTCTACGGCCACTCGCATCCGGTGATCATGGAGGCGATCGCGCAGGCGGCGAAGGGCGGCATCGTGTTCGGCGGCCCCAACCGCGACGAGGTCGAGCTGGCGCGCCTGATGTGCGAGCGCTTCCCGTCGCTGGATCTCGTGCGCTTCACCAATTCCGGCACCGAGTCGAATCTGATGGCGCTGGTGACGGCCCGCGCCCATACCGGCCGCAGCCATATCATGGTGATGGAAGGCGCCTACCACGGCGGCGTGCTGACGTACTTCTACGGCGCCGATTTCCCGATCAACGCCCCCTTCCCTGTGGTGATGGCGAAGATCAACGACGTCGAGGGCACGCGCGCGCTGATCGGCGACAACGCCGACAAGCTCGCCGCCATCCTGATCGAGCCGATGATCGGATCGGGCGGCGGCATCGCCGCCACGCGCGACTACCTTGCGATGCTGCGCGAGGCAGCGACGCGGCACGGCATCGTGCTGATCTTCGACGAGGTGATGACCTCGCGCATGTCCTCGGGCGGCCTGCAGAAGAAGCTGGGCATCACGCCCGACATGACCACCTTCGGCAAGTATCTCGGCGGCGGCATGACCTTCGGCGCCTTCGGCGGCAAGCATGCGCTGATGCGGCGCTACGATCCTGCGCAGCCCGACGCCTGGCCGCATGCCGGCACCTTCAACAACAACGTGCTGACCATGGCCGCCGGCGTCGCCGGATTGAGCAAGGTGTTCACGCCGGAAGCGGCCGACCGGCTCTACGATGACGGCGAGCGGCTGCGCGCACGCCTCAACGAGACCGGGCGCAAGCACGGCGTGCCGCTGCAGGCGACCGGCGTCGGCTCGATCGTGGTGGTCCACTGGCAGTCGACGCCGGTGGCGCAGCCGCATGACACGCAGAAGACGCCCGTCGAGGCGCGCGCCCTGTTCCATCTCAACATGCTGCAGCGCGGCTACTACATCGCCCGCCGCGGCTTCATGGCCCTGTCGCTGGCGCTCACGCAGTCCGATCACGACGGCCTCGTCGCCGCCGTGGACGACTACTGCGGCGCCTACCGCAGCGTGCTGAGGGACCTGTGATGTCTCTTTTCGGACCGCGCGCGTCCACGCGCGCACTCGCCCGCAGCGACAGCGGAGGGCTACTTTGCCGGCGGTTGACGCTGCAGACCGAGGCGCGCGTGGACGCGCGCGGTCCCAGATGACCCGCCTCACCCGCGACGACCTGCGCGGCAAGGCGCAGACGGTGCTCGGGCCGGTCAATCCGGCGGGGCTGGGCCGCACCCTGATGCACGAGCACGTGCTGTGTGATATCCGCCCGCCCGCGACGCGCACCGAGAACGATCTCGGCCCGGAGATCACGCTGGAGAATGTCTGGCAGCTGAACTACGGCCACGGCATCGCGCGTGCCGGCCGCAAGTACCTGCTGAACCTCGAGGATATCGCGGTCCGCGAGCTCGATCTCATGAAGCAGGATGGTGGCGACACGGTCGTCGAGCTGACCTGCGGCGGCCTCTCGCCCGACCCGGCGGGCTTGAAGCGCATTTCCGAAGGCACCGGCGTGCAGCTGGTGATGGGCTGCGGCCACTACGTCAACGACTACCAGGAGCCGCGCAACCACGCGCGCACCGTCCACGACCTCGCGGCCGAGATGATCGACCAGGTCCAGGTCGGCGCCTGGGGCACCGATGTGCGCGCCGGCATGATCGGCGAGATCGGCTGCCAGGCGCCGTGGACCGATCTCGAGAAGCGGGTGATGCGCGCAGCGCTGCTGGCCATGAAGGAGACCGGCGCCGCGCTCAACGTCCATCCCGGCCGTCACGAGGACCAGCCGCAGGAGGTCGCCGACTTCATCATGGCCGCCGGCGCGCCCACCGAGCGCGTCGTGATCAGCCATATCGACCGCACCATCTTCGACGTCGAGCGCCTGTTGCGGCTGGCCGACACCGGCATCACGCTCGAGTTCGACCTGTTCGGGCAGGAGAGCGCCTATTACGGCCTCTCCGACATCGACATGCCCAACGACGCGACCCGGCTGAAGCTGATCCGGGCGCTGATCGACCATGGCCACCTCGAACGGGTCGTGATCAGCCATGACATCTGCTACCGCACGCGGCTGTCGGTGTTCGGCGGCCATGGCTATGGCCACATCTTCCGCAACGTGGTGCCCATGATGCGCCGCCGCGGCTACAGCGAGGACGAGCTCGACGCCATCCTGGTGCGCAACCCGCGCCGCCTGCTGACCTTCGTGTGAGGTGCCGGGCACAGATTGGCTCACATCTTGCACTGGTTGCGTTGTCGTTCGGTTTCAAGCTACCGTCGCGGCAAGCTGTCATCACGTACGGCGCATTCGGAGGGAGAAGATGAGGAAGCTTGCTTGGATGGCGGCCGCGCTGGCGGTCCTTGCGCTGGGACAGGCCCAGGCGCAGACGCCGCGAAAAGGTGGCACCATCCGCTTTTCGGCGCCCTATTCCGCCAGCCTCAACAGCCTGGACATCCACACCACGCCGCGCGCCCAGGACGACATCGTCGGCAAGGCGCTCAACCGCTCGCTCTACAGCTGGGACTCGGCGGCGGGCAAGGTCGTGTTGGAGCTGGCCAAGTCGGTCAGCGTTTCTGCCGACGGCCTCGTCTACACCTACAAGCTGCGTGACGACGCCTACTTCCACAACGGCCGCAAGATGACGGCCGACGACATCATCTGGTCCTACAGCCGTATCCTCGACAGCAGCCGGGGATTTCCCGGCGTGCGCTACATCCGGATCATCAAGGGCGCCGCCGAGGTCGAGAAGGGTCAGACCAAGGAGATCAGCGGCTTGCGCAAGATCGACGACTTCACGCTGGAGATGACGCTCGCCGACCGGGTCGAGCCGGGCTACTACCTGTTCAACGGCACCACCGCCATCCTGCCGAAGGAAGAGGAAAGCCGCCTCAACAGCCACCCGATCGGCCTGGGGCCGTTCAAGTTCGTCGAGCATATCCCCGGCTCGCGCGTCGTGGCCGAGCGCTGGGAGAAGTTCTACAAGCCCGGCAAGCCTTACGCTGACCGCTTCGTGCTGCTGATGATGCCCGAGGCGGCCGCCCGCGACCTGGCGTTCCGCTCCAAGGAGATCGACACCTCGATCCTGGGCCCGGCGCAGTACGTCGTCTATCGCAACGATCCGGAGCTGTCGAAGGGCATCCTCGAAGTCGCCGAGATGTTCACCCGCTCGATGCAGTTCAACCCGGCGTACAAGCCGTTCAGCGACAAGCGCGTGCGGCAGGCGATCAACTACGCCGTCGACACCGACCTGATCATCAAGCGGCTGGTCAAGGACAAGGCCTATCGCGCCACCAGCTGGCTGCCGTCGGCATCGCCGGCCTTCGACAAGTCGATCAAGCCCTACCCGTACGATCCCGAGAAGGCGAAGAAGCTGCTGGCCGAGGCCGGCTACCCCAACGGCTTCGAGTTCGAGATCACCACCAGCGCCAACGAGAGCTGGGGCCTGCCGATCGTCGAGGCGATGATCCCGATGCTGGCCAAGGTCGGCATCAAGATGAAGCCTAAGATGGTCGAGGTCACCGTGCTGACCGAGGTCGCCATGAAGGGTGAGCACCAGGCCTTCATCGGCTCGAGCCTGACCGGGCCGGATTCGCTGGCGACCCTGCTGTGCTTCTACTCCAAGACGCCGCGCACGGCCTGCAACTACACCGGCTTCAACGACCCGGCGTTCGACAAGCTGATCGACGAGGCGGGCCAGGCCGTCGATCAGGCCAAGCGCAATGACCTGCTGCGCCAGGCCAACAACCTCATCTTCGAGGCTGCCCCGGTCTGGTTCTTCAACTACAACAAGGCGGTCATGGCCTATCAGCCGTGGATCCACGGGCTGCAGGCCAACCCGACGGAGCTGACGCACCAGTACGTCGAGGATGTCTGGGTCGACGAGCGCTCGCCGGCCAAGTAGTTCCGCCGTAGCGGGTCGCGCCCGATGCTGGCCGTCCTCCTGCGCCGACTGTTGAACATCATCCCGACAGTCGGCGCCGTCATCCTCGTCATCTTCCTGCTCTTCAGCGTCATCCCCGGCAGCTTCACGTCGACCGGCGCCGAGGATGGTCGCATGCTCGACCCCCAGGTGATGGAGCGCATGCGCAAGGAGATGGGGCTGGACGACCCCATACTCGAGCGCTTTGGCCGCTATGTCGGCCACACCCTGGTCGGCGATCTCGGCAAGTCCTTCCGCACCCGCGAGCCGGTCACCAAGCTGATCGGCGACCGGCTGTGGCCGTCGCTGAAGCTGGCGATCGCCGCCATGTGCTTCGCCATCCTGGTCGGCGTGCCGCTGGGGTTCATCGCCGCGCTGCGGCCCGGCAGCATCGTCGATTCGGTGTCGATGGTGGGCGCCGTATCGGGCCTGTCGCTGCCGCAGTTCTGGCTCGGCCTGATGCTGATGTACCTGTTCGGCCTGCTGCTGGGCTGGCTGCCCAGCTTCGGCTACGGCGACGGCGGGCCGCGCTACCTGATCCTGCCGGCGCTGGCGCTGGGCTTCAATCCCATGGCCCTGCTGGCGCGCACCACGCGCGCCGCCGTGCTCGACGTGCTCAACGCCGACTTCGTGCGCACCGCCCGCTCCAAGGGCATGGCCGAGACGCGGGTCGTGACCTGGCATGTGATGCGCAACGCCCTGGTGCTGGTGATCACCACCATCGGCCTGCAGTTCGGCTCTCTGATGGGCGCCGCGGTGGTGGTCGAGAAGCTGTTCTCGTGGCCCGGCCTGGGATCGCTGCTGGTCGACTCGGTGTTCCAGCGCGACATCCCTGCCGTCCAGGGCTGCATCCTGGTGATCGTGCTCTTCTTCCTCGTCATCAACACGCTGGTCGATCTCGCCTACGCCGTGATCGATCCGCGCATCCGCTACGCGTGATGTCATGAAGTTCCGGGCCAACCTCTATATCGGCGGCGCCTTCTTCGCGACCGCGGTCATCGTCGGCGTGCTGGCGCCGGTGATCGCCACGCACGATCCCGTCTTCGACGCCAACCTGATGAACGCCGAGCTCCCGCCGGGCTGGGAGTACCCGTTCGGCACCGACGCGCAGGGCCGCGACATCTACTCGCGCGTCGTGCATGGCGCCCGCATCTCGCTGACCGTCGGCCTGGTCGCGCAATGCATCAACAGCATCATCGGCGTCTCCCTGGGCCTGACCGCCGGCTACTGGGGCGGCTGGTGGGACGACCTGGTGAGCGGGCTCACCAACCTGATGCTGGCGATCCCGTCGCTGATCTTCGCGCTGGCCATCATGGCGATCCTCGGCCCGGGCCTGGTCAGCCTGCTGATCGCTCTGGGCCTCACCAGCTGGTCGTACTCCTGCCGGCTGGCGCGCGCCCAGGTGCTGTCGCTGAAGTCGCAGGGATACGTGCAGGCCGCGAAGATCCTGGGCTACAGCGACCTGCGCATCATGTTCACGCAGCTGCTGCCCAACATCCTGGGGCCGCTGATCGTGATCGCGACCCTGGGCGCCGGCGGCTCGATCCTCGCCGAGGCGGCCCTGTCGTTCCTCGGGCTGGGCATCCGTCCACCCTATCCGAGCTGGGGCAGCATGCTCTCGGATGCGCGCGAGCAGATCACGACGGCGCCGTGGCTGTCGATCTTCCCGGGCCTGGCGATCTTCATCACCGTGCTGGGCCTGAACCTGCTGGGCGACGGGCTGCGCGACATCCTCGACCCGCAGTCGCGCGAGCGCACGTCATGAGCGCGCCCCTGCTGGAGGTCGAGAACCTCAGCATCGCGCTGAGCCAGGGCGGCAAGTCGTACAAGGCCGTCGAGGACGTCTCCTTCGCCATCGCCTCGGGCGAGACGCTGGGCCTGGTGGGCGAGTCGGGCTGCGGCAAGAGCATCACGGCGCTGGCGGTGATGGGCCTGCTGCGCCAGCCGCTGTCGCTGGGCGGCGGGCGCATCACGCTCGACGGCGGCGACATCCACAACCTGCCGCCGGCCAAGCTGCGGCAGCTGCGCGGCAAACGCATCGCGATGATCTTCCAGGAGCCGATGACGGCGCTCAACCCGCTCTCGACGGTCGGCCGCCAGATCGCCGAGATGTTCGTGCTGCACGCCGGCGCCGGCTGGAGCGAGGCCACCGACCGCACCGTCGACGCGCTGCGCCAGGTCCACGTGCCGTCGCCCGAGCGCCGCGTGAAGGATTTCCCGCACCAGCTGTCGGGCGGCATGCGCCAGCGTGTGATGATCGCCATCGCGCTCGCCTGCAGCCCCGACCTGCTGATCGCCGACGAGCCCACCACCGCGCTCGACGTCACGGTGCAGGCCGAGATCGTCGACCTGATGCAGGAGCTGTGCGCCGCCAAGGGCACGGCGATCCTGATGATCTCGCACGACCTGGGCCTGGTCGCCAACATGTGCCGGCGCGTGGCGGTGATGTATGCCGGCCGCATCGTCGAGCAGCAGGCAGCCGACGAGATCTTTGAGCGGCCGCAGCATCCCTACACGCGTGGCCTGATCGCCTCCCTGCCGCGCCTGGGCGCACGTATCGTCCATGGACGCCAGCGGCTGCAGGAGATCAGCGGCGTCGTGCCGGCGATCACCGCCTTCCCGGCCGGCTGCCGCTTCCGGCCGCGCTGCCAGCGCGCCACCGACATCTGCCAGTCGAACGACCCGCCGCCCACGCCGCTGCCCGAGGACGGGCTCGTCCGGTGCCACCATCATGGCTGAAGCCGATCAGACGCCCCTGCTGGCGATCGACAACCTTGCCGTGCACTACCCGATCGGCGGCACCTTCCGCGGCCCCAGACGCGTGCTGAAAGCCGTCGACGGCATCGCGCTCACCGTCGCGCCGGGCGAGTGCCTGGGGCTGGTGGGTGAATCGGGCTGCGGCAAGTCCACGCTGGCCATGACCATCATGGGCCTGGTCCCGCCAACCCATGGCCGCATCCGCATCGCCGACCAGGAGATCAGCGCCGCGAAGAAGGCCGACCATATGCACCTGGCGCGGACGGTGCAGATGGTGTTCCAGGATCCCTACGCCTCGCTCAACCCGCGCCAGACCGTGCGCCGCACGCTGGCCGATCCGCTGCGCCTGCACGGCATCGGCAACAAGACCGAGGTCGAGCATCGCGTCGCCGATATCATGGCCAAGGTCGGGCTGCGTCCCGAGCAGGCCGACCGCTACCCGCACGAATTCTCGGGCGGCCAGCGCCAGCGCATCGGCATCGCCCGCGCGCTGATCCTGCGGCCACGCCTGGTGCTGTGCGACGAGCCGGTGTCGGCGCTCGACGTGTCGATCAGGGCCCAGATCATCAACCTGCTGCTGGAGCTGAAGGACGACCTGGGCCTGTCCTACGTCATGATCTCGCACGACCTGGGCGTGGTCGAGCATGTCAGCGACCGCGTCGCGGTGATGTATCTGGGCCGCATCGTCGAGCGCGGCGGCTGGCGCGAGATCTTCGAGGATCCGCGCCACCCCTACACGCGCGCGCTGATCGCCGCGATCCCCGATGCCTTCCGCCGCCGCGCCGTCGCCGGCCAGAAAGCCCGGGGCGAGATCCCCAGCGCGCTGGCCCCGCCGCCGGGCTGCCATTTCCACACCCGCTGCCCGCTCGCCGCCGACCAGTGCCGCTCGGACGTGCCGCTGCTGGAGCCCGTC
The DNA here is from genome assembly GCF_008039615.1 of Vineibacter terrae. Lineage (GTDB taxonomy): Bacteria > Pseudomonadota > Alphaproteobacteria > Reyranellales > Reyranellaceae > Vineibacter > Vineibacter terrae. The sequence continues at coordinate 48,268 of NZ_VDUZ01000059.1, forward strand.
GCGCCCGGCCACCTCGCCGCCTGCCACTTCCGCGACAGAGCCACTAGCCTTCATGGTGAGCTTGTCGAACCATGAAGGCCTCGCACAAGCGGCCGTGCATCGCTTCATGGTTCGACAAGCTCACCATGAAGCCTTACTCGTCCGCCTCGAACTCGACCAGGTCGGCGCCGTCGGGGACCTGGTCGCCCGGCCCGTAGAGCAGGCGCTTGATGGTGCCGTCGGCCGGCGCCACCAGGGTGTGCTCCATCTTCATCGCCTCCAGCACGATCACCGGCTGGCCGCGTGAGACCGTCTCGCCCTCCTTCACCTTCACGTCGATAATCTTGCCCGGCATCGGCGCCTTCAGGCCGCCGCCGTGCAGGCTGTCGGCATCGGCCGCGGACACGTCGCGCGGGTCGACCAGCCGCAGCGCGCGGCCGCCGACGCTGCCGTCGGCGAACACGACGTAGTCGACGCCGCCGTCATTGGCGACCTGGCGCACCACGCGCGCCGATGCCACGGCCTCGCCCAGGGTGGCGCGGAAGCTGCCGTCACGCGCCAGCACGGCGCTGGCGTCGAGGGCGGTGCCGCCGACCTGCAGCCGGCAGTCGATGGCACCCACCGCCGCTGACGGGCTGGCGCCCGCCGCACGCCGATAGTAGGCCATCACGGCGATGTCGCGGTCGGCATCCTTCCAGCGCACCTCGTCGTGGCCGGCGCCGTTGAGCCGCCAGCCGTCGACGCGGTGCCACGGCGATGTCGGCTCGGCCGACGCAGCGGCACGGTCGGCCGCCTCGCGACGCCACTCCAGCAGGCGTGCCAGCGTCGCCAGGGCCACCACGCGATCGTCGGCCGGCTCGGCCTTGGGCAGCACCACCGCCTTGTGGCGCTCGATGAAGCCGGTATCGACCTCGCCGGCGGCGAATGCCGGATGAGCCGCGATGCGCGCCAGCAGCGCGGTGTTGGTGCGCACCCCCACCACCTCGGTCTCGGCCAGCGCCCGCTGCAGGCGCAGCAGCGCCGCGTCGCGGTCGCGGCCGTGCACGATGATCTTGGCGATCATCGGATCGTAGTACGGCGTCACCGCATCGCCGGCGCGCACGCCCGTGTCGACCCGCACGCCGGCGCCGCGGCGCGGCAGCGCCAGATGCTTCAGCGTGCCCACCGACGGCAGGAAATTGCGCGACGGATCCTCGGCATAGAGCCGGACCTCGAAGGCGTGACCATCGATCGCCAGCGCGTCTTGCGTCAGCGGCATGGGCTCGCCGCAAGCCACACGCAGCTGCCACTCCACCAGATCCTGGCCGGTGATCATCTCGGTGACGGGATGCTCGACCTGCAGGCGGGTGTTCATCTCCATGAAGTAGAAGTCGCCCGACTCGTCGGCGATGAACTCCACGGTGCCGGCCCCGACATAGCCGATGGCGCGCGCCGCCGCGACGGCCGCCTCGCCCATCGCCTTGCGGCGCTCGGCCGTCATGCCCGGCGCCGGCGCCTCCTCGATCACCTTCTGGTGGCGGCGCTGGATCGAGCAGTCGCGCTCGAAGAGGTAGAGGCAGTTGCCGTGCGTGTCGCCGAAGACCTGCACCTCGATATGCCGCGGTCGCGTCAGGTACTTCTCGACCAGCACATGGTCGTCGGCGAACGCGGCCTTGGCCTCGCGCTTGGCGCCGGCCAGCGCCTCGGCGAACTTGGCGGCGCTCTCGACCACGCGCATGCCCTTGCCGCCGCCGCCGGCCGAGGCCTTGATCAGCACCGGGTAGCCGATGCGCGCCGCCTCATGCGCCAGCAGCTCGGGCGACTGGTCGTCGCCATGGTAGCCCGGCACCAGCGGCACCTTGGCCGCCTCCATCAGCTTCTTGGCCTCGCTCTTGGAGCCCATGGCGCGGATCGCCGATGCCGGCGGGCCGATGAAGACAATGCCGGCCGCCGCGCAGGCATCGGCGAAACCGGCATTCTCCGACAGGAAGCCGTAGCCGGGATGCACGCCCTGGGCGCCCGTCGCCTTGGCGGCCGCAATCAGCCTGTCGGCGACAAGGTAGCTCTCGCGCGCCGCCGACGGCCCGATATGGATCGCTTCATCGGCCATCGCGACATGCCGGGCGCTGTGGTCGGCGTCGGAATAGACCGCCACCGTGCGCACACCCATGCGCCGCGCCGTCTTGATCACGCGGCAGGCAATCTCGCCCCGGTTGGCGATGAGGATCTTGGTGAACATGCGCTCTCGTCTCTCTTGCCTTGTGGTGGTTCGGCTCGTCCGTCATCCCGAGCGTAGCGAGGGATCTCCCCGGAATGGAGTCTCCTGTCGCAGGAGATCCCTCGCTGCGCTCGGAATGACGGGGGATGACACGCTCTCAATCCTTGGCCGGGCATGGCAGCTGGCCGATGCGCTCGCGGCCGGCGTCCGTGGCGAGCTGCGTGCCCATCTGCAGCGCCGTCGCCACCTCGACCTGCAAGTCAGGACTGCGGTAGAGCGCGCAGATGGCCTGCTTGCCGCGCCGCTCGATGGTGGCATCGGCGTTCCTGAGCATGCTGTCGAAGGCGCTGTCCATATGGTCGACAACCTCCTTCAACCGCGGGTCCGCAGCGGCGCACTGGCGTGCCCGGGTGGCGACGAACCTTCGCACCTCGTGCCCGACCTTCTCGTCGCCCCCGCAGACGCGCGCCTGGATCACCAGCTGTCCGGCCGCGAAGGTCATGGCGCTGATGTTCTCGTCGAACTCCTCGACCGCCGGGCTGGGCGGCGTCGACTGTGCCCCGGCGACGACCGGCACCGCCAATGCAGCTGTCAGCACGGCGGCAAGCCTCACGTCGCCCACCGGGGCTTGCGCTTGGCGAGAAAGGCCGACATGCCCTCGCGGGCTTCGTCGGTGACGCATTGGGCAGCGACGTGGCCTGCGATCAGGTCGACCACGGCACCGTCGGTCGGCATCGCATCGATGCGCGTCACGAGGCGCTTGACCAAAGCCTGCACGTCAGGCGCGCCCAAGGTCAGCTCACGGGCCAGGGCCGCGACCGCCTCGTCGAGGCGGTCGGCCGGCACGACCCGGTCGACCAGTCCCATGGCCAGCGCCTCGGCGGCGGGAAAGAGGCCGCCATGCATCAGCAGCTGCCGTGCCCGGCGCGGCCCCACGGCCTGGATCAGCGCCGGGATCGCGATGCCCGCCAGCAAGCCGTTGCGCACCGACGTCAGCCCGAAGCGGGCCGTCTCGGCCGCGACCGCATAGTCGCAGGCCAGCATCACGCCGACGCCGCCGCCGACCGCCGCACCCTGCACCCGCGCGATCGTCGGCTTGGGCAGGTCATAGATCGCCTGCACCACCTCGGTCATGACCTGGGCGCCCTGCTGCCGCTCGGCCGCGCTGAGGCCGGGCCAGCTCAGCACCCAGTTGAAGTCGCCCCCCGCCGAGAAGGCGGGCCCGTTGGCTGCGATCACGACCACCCGCACGGCGGCATCGCCGGCGACCCGGGCGACGGTCTCGAGGATGGCCTGCGCGGTGACGCCGTCGAAGGAATTCATCTCCTTCGGGCGGTTCAGGGTCACGGTCGCGATGCCTTCGGCGATCAACAGCTGAACTGGCGCGGTGGCAGTCGTCATGTCGTTCAATCCGCGCCCTTTTCTTGCTCCGTGGCCGGCGATCTTAGGGGGCATCGGAAGGAGTGGCGAGATGCGATTGCGCAGTCCAGCTCCCCGCCAGAAATACCAGAAATTCTTTTTCGGCCTGATTCCAAAGGCTTGGGTGCAAACCTCCCGTTTCCAGAATTGACCAGGAATGCCCAGAAAATCGCGTCGGTCATCGGGGCCTCGTAGGCATGCTGGAGCGTTGCGCCGTCGCGCAGGCGATGACGGCGCGCCCCGTGTCGTGGAGCGGACGAAGCGCCCGATATCGACCCGGCGGCGGCCTTGCCCCTTGCGACGGGGCCCACGAAAACGCCCGTTAGCCCCGGCGACGGGAACGCAAGCTCTGACAGTTGCTTATAGTATATTCTCACCAAAAGAACAAGAGCCAATGCTGGATTTGGGTGACACACCTGTCATCCCGAGCGCAGCGAGGGATCTCCCGCGAATGGCGCACCATGCGTCTTTCGCAGGAGATCCCTCGCTGCGCTCGGGATGACCGTCATGACTCACTTTCAACCCAGCGTGCGGATATAGGCTTCCAGGGCGGCGCGGGCGGTGTCGACGGCCTTCTCGGCGTCGGCCCGCTGCTTGGCCAGCGTCTCCAGCTCGGTCTCCTGCCGGTCGAGCGTCGCCAGGTAGCGGCGCTGCAGGTCGGAGTTCGCCGGCACGCTCTTGAGGTTGTCGCGGATGCGCTGCTGCTCCTGCGCGATGCGCGTGCGCTGCGCCTCGCCCTGCTCCGCCTTCTTTTCCGCCGCCTTCACCGCGCCCTGCAGCTGCACGATCCGCGACAGCGCATCGCGGGTCTTCTGGTCGAACTGCCGGGCCTTGGCGAAGTAGGCGATGCGGTCCTCGTCGCCGTCGAGCAGCTCCAGCTCCTCGACGACGGTCTGCTCCTGCATCACCTCGAACGTGTGCGACTCGCCACCCTTCAGGTCGAACGGAATGCGGTACTTGCCTTCGATCTGGCCGACATCCTTGCCCTCGACCTTCATCAGCTTCCAGCCGTCGAGCCTGGGCGTCTCGACCAGCAGCTGGCGGTCCTCCTTGGCCGGTGCCTTCACCCGATAGGTCATCGTCTGGCGCTGCAGCATCTCGTAGCGCAGCACGCCTTGCACGATGCTGCCCTTGAGCAGCGTCTCGGTGGTGCCTGTCTCGGCCTCGACGGTCACCTTCTGGTCCAGGGCATAGCTCAGCAGCCGGTTCTCACCGGCCGGCAACGCCGACAACCGGGCGTCACCGACATAGGCCACCATGCCGGCGGCATCGCGCTCGTAGAGCGTGATCACGCCCGGCGGCAGGCCGGTGCTGCCATTGTTCTCCAGCCGCACCGAGGCCAGCGGGTGGCGCGGATGCGTCTCGGGCTGGAACAGCGCCTGGCGCTTCACCGGCACCTCGCCGTTGATGATCGGCACCGACAGCGTGCGGCCATTGGCGACCGAGACCGCGCTGGGGAAGCGGAAGACGACCTGGGTCAGGGCCTCCTGGGCGGCAACCTGCTCGACCGGCGGCGCCACCACAGCCGGCGCCGACGCGCCCGCGGCCTGCTTGGGCATCCCGCGGCTGTCGCGGCCTGGGGCCATCTCCATGCGGGGCGCCATCGCGGGCGCTGGCGCCGGTGGGGGCGGCGGCGGCGCGCCGGCAACCGGCACCGAGCCCTGATCCGTGCGCGGCATCAGCCGCCCCATGACGTCGACCGGCACGTAGGGGCGGTCGACGTAGTAGGATTGATACAGCGCCTGCCGGAACGCCACCGGATGCCCCGACACCAGCGTCAGGTCCACATCCTTCCAGTCCTGGCCGCTCATGTTCTCCACA